>NZ_FWER01000004.1 GCF_900169785.1 Rhizobium sullae | reverse complement strand
ATCCTGCCCCCGCAACCAAAAGCTGACGACTAATTCAATGGGCTTCGAGGAAACTCGGAGCCCTTTTTGCGTGAAAGGCACACCCTTTTCCCGCGGAAGCGGTTGTGCGCGAACGAAGACAAGACGAGATCTCCCTCTCACCGCCGCGGGACTAGGCGGCGACGGAGAAAGAAAGCCAATGCTCCCGAGAATGCTCTTTCTGCCCATCGCGATAGCTGGGTGGGTCTTACCCGGTATGTCGGTTAGGCGGCATCACTCCGGCTAGCACGGTGCGAACAATTGTGTCGGCCGCGATGTTGAAGTCAGCGGGTGTAAGTTTGCCGGTGTTCAACGCGTCGCAGGCGAGCGGCTCGAAATCGCTGTAGAACTGCGTGGCAGCCCACAGAATGATAAAGAAATGCCGTGGGTTGATGATTGCCATGCGTCCCTCGCTCATCCACTGCTCCAGAATCGCGGCGTGCCTATCCGTCGCCAGACGCATATGAGCGCGATCCTTCTCGCTTAAAAAGCGAGCACCCTGAATGATCTCACTTGCAAAAAGCCGGGATTCGCGCGGATAGTTCCGCGTGTATTCCAGCTTCACCTTGACGTAGTCGCGCAGTGCTTCCGCGGGCTCCCGGTCGGCACGCAGGCTGGACAGGGCGTCGTCCCAGCCTGCGATCAGGTTCGCGATAATGGCGGAATAGACCTCCTCCTTCGAGGCGAAATAGTAATAGATGTTGGCCTTCGGAAGTCCGGCCAGTTCCGCGATTTCGGCGATGCGGGTACCGTCGAAACCTTTACGGGAGAAGACGTCGGTCGCCACGTCGAGAATGATCCTCATGTTGCGCGCGCGGATCTTCTCGTCGAGTTTGTCAGCCGTCCGGCTCTTGGGCATGCTCTGGCTCATCCTTCTTGCCGCTTACGTGATTTTCAACCGACCGCAGCAATTAAAAAAATTGACGACTTGGTCAGGTTACCTCTAGCTTGCGCGGATAACAACGACCGGTCCCGCAAGGCAATCGGCTATCCGCTCGATCTAGGGAGCGACGCCAACTCAATCTCCGGAGCCGAATGATGACCTTCGACCTTCTCGTCAAGAACGCCAACCTTCCCGATGACCGGACCGGCATCGATATCGCCGTGTCGGGCGGCAGGATCGTCGCCGTCGAAAGCGGCATTACCGCCGAGGCCGGCCGCGTCATCGATGCCGGCGGCAAGCTTATCACCGCACCTTTCATCGATATCCATTTCCACATGGACGCGACGCTATCGCTCGGCACGCCGCGACTCAATCGCTCCGGGACGCTTCTTGAAGGCATCCAGCTCTGGGGCGAGCTGAAGCCGCTGCTCACCAAAGAGGCGGTTATCGAGCGTGCGCTGCGCTATTGCGACCTCGCCGTTTCACAGGGGCTGCTCGCGGTCCGCAGCCACGTGGATGTCTGCGACGACCGACTGGTGGGCGTCGAGTCCCTGCTCGAAGTGCGCGACCTCGTGAAAGACTATCTCGACCTGCAGCTCGTCGCCTTTCCGCAGGACGGCTTCTTCCGCTTGCCGACCGCGTCGAAGAACCTCGTTCGCGCGCTCGACATGGGGGTCGAGGTGGTCGGCGGGATCCCGCATTTCGAGCGGACCATGGAAGATGGGCGGCTGTCGGTGAAGGCACTGTGCGAACTCGCGGCCGAGCGCGGCCTGATGGTCGACTTGCATTGCGACGAGACCGACGACCCGATGTCACGGCACATCGAAAGTCTCGCTTACGAGACCCAGCGCCTGGGCCTCAAGGGTCGCGTTGCCGGCTCGCACCTCACCTCCATGCATTCCATGGACAATTATTACGCCTCGAAGCTTCTGCCGCTGATCGCCGAAGCGGAAATCCATTGCGTGCCAAACCCGCTTGCGAACATCGTACTGCAAGGCCGCCACGACACCTATCCGAAGCGGCGCGGCATGATGCGGGTGCCAGAACTGATGGCGTTGGGCGTCAATGTCGCCTTCGGCCAGGATAGCTGCATGGATCCTTGGTATTCGTTCGGCAGTGCCGATATGCTGGAAGTTGCCCACATGGCCGTGCATACCGGTCATATGACTGGCCGTGAGGCGGTGAAGGTCTGCTTTGCGGCGATCACCGAAAATCCCGCCAAGGTCTTCGGCCTCGAAGGCTACGGCCTCAAACCCGGATGCAATGCCGATTTCGTGCTGCTTGAAGCCCGCGACGCGATCGAGGCTGTGCGGATGAAGCCTAACCGCCTTGCGGTTGTTCGTCGCGGCAAGGTGATCGCCGAGACGGCTCCCCGCACGGCTAGCCTTTCGATCGAAGGCCGGCCGGCGACCGTCGAGCCCTGGCGCTACGCGCCGGTGGAGGCTTCAGCGACGTAAGGATGAGAACAGCGGCGGCTCAGAAATTGCCCATCGAGCCGCCGTCGTTCCAGGCGTAGATCTCCCAAAGCTCATCATCTGGACCGGCAAAATAAGCGCCGCGGGCGTTCCAGACATAATCGTTGGGTTCGCTGTAGAAAGGCACGCCCTTTTCCTTCAGCTCTGCATAGGCCTCGTCCACCACCTGCGGCGAGGGTACCCGCACGGCGATGCAGGCCTTGTGCGGTCCTTCCGCCTTGGCGTTCGGCACCCCGGTATTTTCGCTCAAGTGGTCGATCTCCCAGCAGGCGAGCGTCAGGCCGGCGCCGTTGAACTCGGCAAAACCCTCGGCGCGGCGATTGAGTTCGAAACCGAGCTTGCCGACGTAGAAATCGATCGAGCGCTGGGTGTCCTTGACGAGAATACAGATGTCGGTGATCGCGTGGGATTGAGCAAAGGGCATGGCGGGGCGATTCTTTCAGTCGGATGTTGACAGGCGGCCGGTAACGACCGGCCGGCGTTCAGGCTGGTGACGGCCGATGAGGATGGCTGCGGAAATCGCCTCGGCCGCCGTGGCGAAGGCGGCTTCGCAGCGGCAGTGAAGGATGCAGAGTGGCTCGCCTTTCTCAACGACGTCGCCGACGTGCACGATGCCGGTCAGGCCGACGTCGTGATCAAGCGCGTCGCTGGCGATCTTCCGGCCGGCGCCGAGCCCGACCATGGCAAGACCGACCGCATAGGCGTCGACCCTCCTGACGAAACCCGAAGTGGGCGAGGGAAGAGGGGACACGAACGGCGCCGGAGGAAAATAGCTGCCGGCGTTCTCAACGAGATCGGCCGGGCCGCCGAGCGCCGCCACCATCCGGCTGAAACGCTCGAGCGCAGAGCCCTGTGCCAGCCGCTTCTCGAGCATGGCGGCCGCTTCTTCGGTGGAAGCGGCAAGGCCGGCCATGACGAGAATTTCGGCGGAAATATCCATCACCAGCGCCCGCATACGCGGTTCCTGACGGCGGCCGGCGAGAAAATCGATCGCCTCGCGCAGCTGCAACCGGCTGCCGATCGCATCCCCCATCACCTCGTCCATCTCGACGATCGGCGCCACCATGGGCAGGCCGGCGAGGCGCGCGACCGAAATCAGGCTTCCAGCCAGTTCGTCGGCATCCGCATAGGTCGGCATGAAGGCACCGGAGCCATAGTTGACGCTCATGACGAGGCCGGAAACACCCGAAGCGAGCTTCTTCGAGAGGATCGAGGCGGTGATCAGCGGGATCGATTCCACCGTCGCGGTGACATCGCGAACGTAATAGATCGCCGCATCGGCCGGGGCCAGCTTCGTCGTCGGGCCGATGATCGCGACCCCGGCATCCATTACCGCCTGGCGGAACATTTGCGTGGAGGGGGCAATTGAGGCGCCCGGTATCGCCTCCATGAGATCGACCTCGCCACCGGTGTGGCCCAGACCGCGAGCCGAGATCATCGGCATGTGGATGCCGCAGGCGGCGACCAGCGGCGCGAGGATCAGGCTCACCTTCTCGTCACCTGTGCCGCCGCTCGAATGTTTGTCGATGATCGTGCGAGGATCGATGCCGGCACCGGTCCAGTCGATCACCTCTCCGGAATCGCGCATCGCCAGCGTCAGCGCCGCAGTCTCCTCCGGCGCCATGCCGTTCAGGAAGCAGGCCATGGTGAAAGCGGCGATCTGCGCCTCGGAGACCTCGCCGGCGCCGATGCCCTCGACGAAGCGGCGGATGTCCGCTTCGGAAAGGCTCTTGCCGTTCCTTTTGGCGCGGATGATCTGGGCGGGGAGAAAGACCGACATCGCTCAGCCTTCGCGGCGGTTGACGCCGGGCCAGAGCGGCAGATCGCCCTGGTAGCGGTTCATGCCGATGTCCTGGATCGTCGCGCGCCGATACATTTCACGCATGTAGGGCTCGAAGCGGGCGTTCAGCCGCTCAAGTTCCTCATGCTCGGCCAGATAGGCCGGCAGAAGCTCGCGCAGTTCCGCGAAAATCTCCGCCTCATCGATGGTGGTGAGCCTGTTGTCCTCGACGACGACCTGACCATTGACCATCACCAGACGGATGTTCGATCCGTTCTCGCAATAAACGAGATGGTGGTCGAGCCGGTTCATCGGCATGTAGTCGTAGCCTGTGATATCGAGCATGATCAGGTCGGCGCGCTTGCCGACTTCCAGCGAGCCGGTCACGGCATCGAGCATCGCCGTGCGAGCGCCGCCGATCGTGGCGGAGCGGAGCACCTCAGCCGCCGTCACCCAGCGTTCGGTATCGGGCGCGGCGATGTCGTGAAGCAGGGCCGCGAACCGCATCACGTCGAAGATGCGGGCGGTGTCGTTGCTGGAGAGCCCGTCGGTTCCAAGCCCGACATGCACGCCGGCATCGAGCAGCCGGCGGACGGGCGCGATGCCGGAACCGAGCTTCAGGTTGGAAACGGCGTTGTGCGCGACCGAGCACCCGGCCTCTCTCATCATGGCCATGTCTGCGTCGCTAACCCAGATCGAATGGGCGATGGTGGTATTGGCCGTCAGCACGCCAATATCCTTCATGTAGCGGATCAAGCTTCGGCCGTAGAATTCCGGCCCGGTGACCGCTTGCGTCTTCGTTTCCAGCACATGCGTGTGATAGGGCACGCCCTTGTCCCGGGCCAAGTTTACGCAGGCCTGCATCATCTCCACCGAGCAGCGCTGCGGGGCCGAGGCCGAGACCATGAAGCCGAGCCGGTCGGCGCGGCCGTGCTGCGAACCGAAGACGTCGGCGCAATAGGCCATGTAATCGGCCACGGTGATCGAGGGGCCATCGACCTCATCCTGCAACGCGGCGGGCATGATCTCCCGAAGATAGGGCATGGTGTCGAAGACATGCCTGTCGATGACGCAGTGGGAAATGTTGGCCCGGATGCCGGCGTCATCATATGCATCGAAGACGCGGGTGAGGCGAGCGATGTCAAAGCCCGGTGGATCGAAAAAGTCGTCGACCAGGGTCGTGACGCCGGCTTTCAGCGATTCCATCGCCGTCAGCAGACTGCGCAGATAGAGCAACCGTTTCGGGATCGGACCTTTCATCAGGATCGGATAGGAATAGAGCATCCAGACTTCGAGCGGCGTGCCCTGGTAGCGCCCCTTGAAGAAAGTCTCCGAGGAATGCAAATGGGCGTTGATGAGGCCGGGCATGATCAACCCGCCGGTCGCATCGACCACCCGGGCGTCTGCGGGAGCCGCGAGATCCCGATCGACCGCCGCGATGCTGTCGCCTTCAACGAGCAGATCGCCTGAGAACGGCGTCGTACCATGGGTCTTGTCCATGGCGAGAATGGTGGCATTCTTGAAGAGAAGCGTCATGCGTATGCTCTAGCTTTGATTGTCGGGCCTGCCGACCAGAAGCGGCAGCAGCACGAGTTCGAGGCCGATGAGGACGAGGCAGGAAATTCCGAAGACGATCGTGCCGATGGCGTTCAGCGACGGATCGATCGCGGCGACGAGAACGGAATAGATGGCGACCGGCAGGGTCGGTTGGAACCCGGAGACGAACCAGGCGATGATGAATTCGTCGAAGGAGAAGGTGAAGGCGAGCAGCCAGGCGCCGAAGATGCCGGGCAGGGCAAACGGCAGCACCACCTTGGTGACCGCCTGCCATTCGGTCGCGCCGAGATCCCATGCTGCCTCTTCCAGCGCCGCCGGCATCTGGGCGAGCCGAAGCTGGATGATGGCGAGCGCCGGTGCGGTGATCAGCACGACGTGGGTCAGGAAGACCGCGAACAGCGTTCCCGACAGATGCAGCCGGGCGAGCAGGCCGAGGAAACCAACACCGAGGATCAGCGGCGGAATGAGGATCGGCAGGGTCACCAGCGCCAGGAACGTCGTCTTGCCGCGGAAGGTGAAGCGGTTGAAAGCGTAGGCTGCGAAAAAGGCGATGACCGTCGCGACTGTCGCGGCCGCCGGCGAAACCACCATCGTGTTGCCGAGCGCCTTCAGCAGCGTGCCGTCGGAAAACAGCTTGTCATACCATTGCAGCGTGAAGCCCTGCAGCGGAAAGCCGGGGAAACGGTTCTTCTGGAAGGAGAACAGCACCAGCACGACCAGCGGCAGAAACATGAAGGCATAGGCGAGGCCGAGCCAGAGGCCGCCGGCAAGGGTCCACGGGTTGCGGCGGTAAGGAGCGGAGATCACGAAGTCCTCCTGTGTGCACGGTCGGCGGCGACGAAGCCGAACGCCAGAGCAAGAACCATGACGGCGATCAGGATCGTCGCGAGCGCCGACGTCCGCGGTAGGTTGGTGGAGCTCGAATAGTCGGACATGATCATCGAAGCATAGGTGGGCAGCTTGCCGATGATCGAGGCACCGGCGCCGCCGCCCAGCAGATTGCCGGAGAGCGCGTCCCCGAGCGAGACGATCACGGCGAAGCTCGCCGCCGTCATCAGCCCGAAACGCGACAAGGGCAGGATCACGCGGGTGAAGGCCTGCCAGCGCGTGCAGCCCAATTCGCGCGCCGCCTCGATCAGCACCTTGTCGATGGCTAAGATGCTGACATAGAGAATGACGATCAGGATCGGCGCGAGATAATGAATGAGGCCGATGCGGGTGGCGATCTGGGTATAGATGATGTCGATCCGGTAGTCGGAAAGCCCGACCTGTTTCAGCACCGAATTGATCACGCCGTTGCGTGACAGGATGGTCTGCCAAGAATAGAGGCGCAGTACGTAGCTTGACCAGAACGGTGCGACGGCCAGCAGCAGCGCCAGCCGCTGCCAGCGGCCCGGCACGGCGAAGGCGATCGACAGTGCCACCAGGTAGGAGAGGATGGTCGCAACCGCCGCCGTGGTGATCGCCACCCAGAGGGACTGGACGAGCGCCAGGCCATAGCGCGATTTCGAAAAGAAGCTCGCGAAGATTTCTGCGTAGTTGCCGAAGGAGAAGGCAGGGACGGCCTGGAAATTCTCGACCCGCCAGAAGCCGATCCACAAGAGAAAGGCGAGAGGCAACAGGAACAGAACGGCCAGCCACAGGCCGAGCGGCGCGAGAAAGAGGATCTTGAGCGGGCTGTCGTCCGGCGTCTTCAGCCGCTTGGAGGGGGAGGCGGTGTTCGTCATGCGGCTCCCCGGATCAGCGAGGCGTTTTCAGGCGAGAACCAGGCCGAAGCCGGGCGGTTGATCTCGACGGCGAGAACCTGCGGCACGGTCATCTTCACTTCGGTGCCGTCAACCAGGTCGAGCAGGTATACATTGTGGGAGCCGGCGTATTCACGGCCTCGCAAGGTGGCGTCGAGGCGGTTTTCGCCGGCAACGCCGGTGGGGGCCGGCGACAGCTTGTCGGCCTGCACCACCACGAAGACCGGGGTGCCGACTGGCGGCGAATCGTGGGTCCGGACCTCGACCTGGCCATGGCCGCAATGGACGATGACGCGATCATGCGCGACTTCCTGGATGCGCCCGGCAAAGAGATTGTTGGTGCCGACGAAGCGGGCGACGAATTCCGTCTTTGGCCGGGCATACATCTCCTCGGGCGCGTCGATCTGCTCGATTTTCCCCTTGTTCATGACAACCACCCGGTCGGCCATCGAAAAGGCTTCGACCTGGTTGTGGGTGACGTAGATGAAGGCCATGCCGAGCTGCTGCTGGATGCGCCTGAGCTCTCCCTGCATGCGGATTCTCAGATGGGCGTCGAGTGCCGAGAGCGGCTCGTCGAGGAGCAGGATTTCCGGCTCGGTGACGAGCGCGCGGGCAAGTGCCACGCGTTGCTTCTGCCCGCCGGAGAGCTGGCTGATCTTGCGCCCCATGAGATCGGTGAGGCCGACCAGCTCGGCCATGGCCCTTACCCTGCCGGCGACGACCGCTTTGTCGTGCGGCTTCAATGTCAGGCCGAAGGCTATGTTGCCGGCGACGTCAAGGTGCGGGAAGAGCGCGTAGTTTTGCCAGACAAGCCGCGTCGAGCGCAGGTTGACGGGCACGTCGGAGACGTCCTTGCCGCGGATGTGCAACTGGCCGGAACTGGCGGTCTCCAATCCGGCGAGAATGCGCAGAAGCGTAGTCTTGCCACAGCCGGACGGACCCATGATGGCCACGAACTCGCCGCGACCGACCGTCAGATTGATGCCGTCGACCGCGACGAAATCATTGAAACTTCTCGTAATCGCGACGAGTTCGAGATCTGGGGGCGTGGTCGAGGCGATGGTCATGGAATATCCCGGAAACGAGGAAGGTGCGCCCCGCACTCGCGGGGCGCCTGGGCACGGCGGAAGGCGATCAGGCCGTCTTGAACTCGTTGAAGATGTCNGCCCCGCACTCGCGGGGCGCCTGGGCACGGCGGAAGGCGATCAGGCCGTCTTGAACTCGTTGAAGATGTCGATCCACGCCTGTTCCGGCTGGTTGGCCGGCAGGCCGCGCGGCATCGAGTGGTCGATCAGCGTCTCGACAAGCATCTTGCCGGGGTTTTCGGGGTCCGGAACGTAGGACAGCAGCTTCTTCTGGTCGTCGTCCCAGTAGTCCACGATCTTCATGTTCGGGCCGCGCGCCTTGAAGGCCTTGGTATAGACGAGCTTCGACTGCACCTTGGGCGAGGTCATGTACTTGACCCACTCCATGGCGAGATCCTTGTTCTTCGACGCCGAGCAAACGCAGGCCACTTCCTGCCAGCGAATGCCGCCCTGCTTGGGAATCGTCGAAGAGAAGTTGTCGTAACCGGCCAGCTTCAGGTCGATATCGAGGTCGCCGGTCGGCGAGGCGACGATGTCGCCGGCAAGCATCGCTTGCGCGATCGGCTGGTTGGAAGAACCGAACATGCCGATCTGCGGCCGCAGCTTGGTAAGGAATTCCTTGACCTTGACCAGCTGGTCGTCGGTGATCGCGTAAGGTGTCTGGTTGCCGGGATTGACGGCGAGGCTGGCATTGCCAAGGTTCGGCAGGTACCAGTCGAACATGCCGATCTTGCCGGCATATTTCGGATCGAGCAGAGAATTCCAGTCCGCCGCCTGTTCCGCCGACATTTCGTCCGTGTTGTAGGAGATGCCGTAGAAGGAGAAGCGCGTCGGGATCCCGTAGACGGTGCCGTCGGTCTCGCCCTTGGTGGGTGCGAAATCGCGGAACTTCGGATGGTAGTTGGCAAGCTCCGGAATGCCGTCGGTCTTGTAGGCTTCGATCGCCTTGTTCGCCTTCAGCTTCTGGACATACTCGGCGTCCGAAATGATTGCGTCGAATGTGCCGGGCGGCGTCTGGGCGAAGAACTGCAGCATCTGTTCGCCGCCGATGTAGATCTTGAACTCCACCTTCGTCTTATGGAGATCCTCGAACTCGGCGATGACATCCCTCTCTTCGTAACCCGGCCAGCAGAGAACGCGCAATGGCTCGGCGGCCTGTGCCTGTCGTGAGAATATGGTGAAATTCCCGAAGGCGGCGGCCGCGGCACCGGCGGCCGTAGCCCCCAAAAGCTTGCGGCGCGAAATCTCTGTTTGATTGGACGTATTCGTGGTGTCTTGCAGGCGAGGCTTATTTGACATGTCGTTCCCCTGATGGCGATGGTTGGCACCGATCAGAGAGCAGCAAGTTCTATGCCATGTGATTATCTGATTGATTTAATTGGGTCGTGCTTCTTTTGAGAAAGGTAGCCTTGGAACGGTCAAGGTCAAAAACTGACCAAATGGTCAATTTTTTGACAGTTGTAGAATCATCTGCCGAGTACCGACGAGGATCGGTGCTCCGGTCCGCGTCGGGCTTTGCGACGCTACCCAATTATGATGACGAAATCGCTCGGTGAATGTGTCACGACTTGAGCCCGCGCATGAGGCCTCATCGCAAAATGGTCGGGCCTCGCTAATGGGAGCACAAGGATCGCGCTGTCACTAAAGATATCAATTCACCCATTTAGGCATCGTCTCCTCAAATCCCTTGAAGACGACAAATTTTACAAGCGTCTGTGCCATCAGGGCCCCCGCAACCAAAATTTACACATTATACCAACGAGAAAGCCCTCTCAGAGGGCTTTCTTGCGTTTAAGGCCCAGCACACGGCAATCTGGCAGGCTTCCATTCGATCCGTGTCGCAACTACGCCTGTCTCCCTCTCCTCAAGTAAAGCCGCGTGCGGGAGCGACACATCATGCCTGAACGCTGGACGTGAGTAATTCCTCGGCGAACTGGATAAGCCTCTTCTGTAACCCGGAGTAAGCGATTAGCAAATATATCGTCTAAGCGTGAGTATAAATTCGGAGTTGATTTTCAGCATGTTTTTACGCATATTTCTATCATGGATAGTATATTTCAAATATTGAAGTATATTTGTTCCGTAATTGCTTGGGATCGCCGTATGCTCGTATTTTCAGATGAAAATTTGGAGGTGATACATCGTTCAGGATCATCTCCCTATCTTCTCGTCACCTTTAACGAGATGGAAATGAAGGCGAACGGCAGCCGCTTCTGGGGGCAGCGGTTCTGCGAGAAAGCTGACATTTCGGCGCTTGGCTTCATCAGTCGACGGCCGAACTGGTTTCCGGCGGCGAGCGTCGTCAAGGCGGTCGAGGCGGCCGCGCCCATCCTGCGAGCAGCACCGGAGCGGATCCTTTACGGGCACTCGCAGGGCGGCTATGCGGCGTTGCGGTACCGAAGGCGCTTCAACGCTGCCGTTGCCATCGCTTTTTGCCCTCAGATCTCGATCGATCCGAAGGCCGTTCCTTTCGACGGCCGGTTTGCACGCCATTTCTCGCCCGACCTCCACGCCAATATGGGGATCGCGCCTGATCACGCAGCTGGCCGGGCCTATCTCTTCTTCGATCCGTTCCACGCCGTCGATCACCAGCACGCGGTTCGAATCGCGACGCTGCAGGCGAGGACGCACCTCGTACCGGTCCACATGACAGGCCATGGCACCGTTCGGGCGTTCACTGGAACTGCACGCGCCCTGTCGCTGATCGAAGCCTGCCGCGAAGACGATCTTCCGGGTCTACGCGCGCTGGCTCGCGCAGCCCGAGTCATGGCGCCGATGCGACCCTATCAGATCGCTGTGACGGCGATCGCCCGGCATCGAGCCTGGGCCGACCAGTTTCATGCACGCTTCGGCTCGGCTTTCTCTCCGGTTGAGCGAGCAAACTTCCTCTATCATCGCGCCAACCGCCACATTCGCGACGGTGAGCTTGCGACGGCGCGGACCATGCTTGTGGACGCCATGACATATCAGCCGGAAAATCCTAGTTTCGCCCGCAGGATGGCGGAACTGGACGGCCGTATCGCGCGCCGCCTCGGGGCCGATGAGGCCGCGCATTCGTGATCCGAATGTTGCCGAGCCTACTCGACAAGATGGCCTTGCTGAAGAGTGACAACCTGTCTCAGGTCCAACGCTCTTGGTTGCCGGCAGCATCCTTGTTCCTACGAACGGCTTCTCAAGGGTTTGGTTGACCGATCCTCTCTTGTGAAGCCCTTTCAGCGCTTCACAAGGCGAGCGTCGTTAACGCGAGTGCGCGAGAAGCGCCGAGCTCTCGGTCATCGCGGCATCTAGCTTCCGCCGCAGCAGCGCGCGATAGAGTTTGACGTGTTCTCGCGCGCAGGCGAGGCGGTCGGCGGGCTGTCGCATGGAAACGCAGAGGCGCTCCCAGATTTGGCTATCACCCAAGACTTCGACGATGCGGTCCGCGAGATCCTGGCTGCTGCCTGCGCGAAAGTGCAGGCCATCTTTTCCTTCACGCACCTTCTCGGCCATCCCGCCGATGTCGGAGCAGATCATCGGCCTACGATGGAGCAGGGCCTCCTGGATCACGATGGGCGAGTTTTCCCACCAGACAGACGGCAGAACCACCCAGTCGACCGAACGCATGAGACGCGGCACGTCGGCGTTCTGGTAAGCGCCGTAGAAACGGACGCGGTGGCCGGCGTCTGCGATGAGCTTCTTCATCCGCTCCTGGAATTCGATCGGCTGTCGCTCGAGGTTGCCGCCGAAGATCATCAGGCAGGAGTCTTCGCCCCATATCTCCTTCGGGATGCGCGAAACAGCGTCGATCAGGAGGTCGGCCCCCTTGAACGGCGTCATTTGTCCGAAATAGGCAAAGCGGTTGCGGCGCGGTTTGGGACCTTGCGTTTCTCGCGCGGGCGCAGCTGTTTCCACGGCGATGCCATTCTCGATCACACTGAGCTTGTCCTTTTCGATGCCCCATGCGACGTAGCGCTCCGCCAGAAACCGGCTGGGGGAGACGAAAGCGTCGGCAAGGCCAAGCATCCCGCGCGCAAACAACTCCCGCTTCAGGAAGCGTGAGACGGGGATGTCGGGAAAGCAGCCGTGGCAAGCGACGGGGGATGCTGTTTCGCAGAGCTGACCGGAAGGCCGTTTCACCATCTGCCCGTGATTGTGGCAGATCGACAGATACTCGTGGAATGTGACGAGTATGGCCGCGTGCGGAAATGCTTCTCTAAGGGCGTAGAGGGCTTCAAGGCCAATGCCTAGAACATGATGGAAATGAACGACATGGGGCCTGAGATCGCGCGCGAAACGCAACAGGTCGCGGGTGATTGCCTGGGTATCGCCGTTCGACAAAAAGAAATGGTCGTAGTCGTCCGCGTGGAACAGCAACTCATCCTCGGCAAGGCGAAGGCTCATCAGCGCGGACGAGGCATGCCGCGGGACCGGATGGCCCACCCGGGCCAGGTAAACCGATTGCACGTTCGGCAATGCGTTCAGGCCGCGATGTAGGTTGTGAGAGGCGATTTCCGCCCCGCCGAGCGAAACGCTCGGGTGCGCATGCGAGACGACAAGGACGCGAAGCTGCTCGTTCATGCGGGCCTCTTTTCCGAGTGCTTTTCGACGGTGAGGATAGGCAACCATTGGCTCTTGAAGATCTTTCGATCGATCTCTTCCACCAGAGCCGCCATCGCTGGACTGCCACCGTTGCGGGCGTCGTCGCAGCCCCACATCTGCACCGATGGCAGCAAATAGGAGTCAAACCCGGAGCGGCTGAGACGGAGGCCGAGATCCAGACCCTTTTCCTGCGCGCCCAGATAGCCGCCGGAACAGCCGCCGGCGCGCAACAGGGCATCGCGGGGCATGACGCAGCACTCGAGCGAGGCCGCCGCGATACGGGTCAGCTTCATGTCGGTAACCGCTTTGAGAGGATATCCCGTATAGCGGCCCACGACTGGTTCGTCGCCGTTGCCGTCATCGATCCAGTTTCCCGCCCAGCGAATGGAATGGTCCTCGTAAACCAGGACCGGCGAGACGACGCTTCCTTTGAGCGTCGCGGCCCTGGCCAAGAGTTTTCCATACCAGCCTGGACCGTACGGGATCAGTGAGGCGGAGAGCGACACGACCGTTTCACAGGAGAGTGCTTGCGTGCCGGCTTCCAGCATGTCGTAGACGTCGCCTGTTCCCTTCGCCGATACCAGCCTGGCCGAAAGGCTATAGAACCGCGCGAGTTCCCTGAGGCGAGCAGCCTGCCTGCGGAAGCGCTCTGCGGGCATGGCGATCACGATCGGCGTGCGCCGAGTCTCCGGATCGAGCGCAAGCAAGGCCAGCAGCGGGGAAATGTCCTCCTCGCCCTCCCCGGCGCCGATGACGATCGGTGGGCCGTTTTTCTCATCGAAGGAGCCGGCATCGAGGATTGTCTCGACAACCGGTGTTAACCTTCCAGATTGTCCGAGGAACGGGACAATTTGTGAATCGACTATCGCCGGCAGCGCACCGTTTGCGGGATCGATGGAGCCGATCTGGCGCAATGCCGCCAAGCGCGCAGAAACCCGCGTTGGTTTCACTGGCAGAAACGCACGGCGCGAATCGTGCAGTGTTAGTTCGAAATAGAGGGGCGCACCAGGATCTTCATTCGGCAATTGGGCGTGGGCGATGAAGCCATGCGCGCGCTGTTCGCTCCGAAGGCTCGGTGTGAAGTGCTGCTGGTCGTCGAAACTGTCCGTGACATCGGGGCGATCAAAACGCGTCCAGCGTTCGTCGAGGCGAGCCGCGGCATCGCATCGACGCAGTCTTACCGTTGCGACGTGGCCGTCGGGGTCATAAAGCCAGCCGGAGACGAGGAGGTTTCCTCCATCGGCCTCAAATGTGCTGTCTACTCCCATTCGGACGGGATAAGGCAGGCTGGAGACGGTTTCCTTGCCCTCAAAGCTGTTGGCGGCTGCTCGCAGGGACAGGAGCACGTCCGGCGCACCATGGGTCCGCAGTAGAATCGACCGGATATGTTCGGGCGTTTCCAGCGGGCCGGCGATGCGCTTTCGGGGGTGGACCGCAACATACCTCCAACCGGCGCGCCCCCGAAAAACCAGACCTTCGATGTCGAGCGCGAGGGCAGCCTGGCTGGCCTCGAGAAGGCCGACAAAACCAGAGGCGCCATCGGGAGCGTCCCGGCGAGGAAAGATGGCGATACCGCACTCCGCAACCACCGGCGTCACATTGCCGACCACGGACACCCGGCAAGGCCCCGGCGCCATGCCGCGGCTCCAGCCCTGCAGGAACGTCGCGCCATCATGGCTCTCACCAATCAACTCGATAAACCCATCGCCGGCGTGGGCTGACTGCAAAAGCGCGGTTATGGTCAGAAGTCTGCGGCGGCTGACATTGCCGACCATCAGAGCGTCCACGAGCCGGTCGAGGACTGCGGCTGACTGAGATCCCGCAGACTCGACCACAAGCGCGGCTGCTTCCTCCGCGGAGATAAGCCGGGGCGCAAAGATGTAGCGTGCGCCGGCCTCCTCCTCTCCGAACCGGATCGTGCTCATGGCCAGGTCCGTGCCCACAGCCGGAAGGATCGCCGCGAAGCCGTGCCTGGCCCGCGGTGAGGATGCGGCCAATCGCCATTCCGAGACAAACAAGCTTGGCGTGACGGCTTGATCCTCTCCGAGGCCGACGACCACGTCGCCGGCCGTGACACGGCCGAGGCCGATGATCAGCAAGGTTGTCTCATCGACGCGGCAGCCGATAACCCTTCCAGAGCGTATTGCCCTGCTCGCGGCATGCCCGCCTGCCGAGGGGCCAATGACAGCGGGGGATTGTTCTCTAACCAGCACGCTTTACCCTCCCTGGATCAGATTCTGGCAACCAGCGTAAGGCTGGCGCCCGCGGCAAATCCCACGAGAACGAACAGCAGCAGCAGCAGGGGCTTTATTTCGCCGTTCGCACGCTTTCGCACCGTATTCAGATTCTTCTCCATTCCTGCCACAACCCCATCCAGCCGCATCAGGTGGACATCGAGATCATTCAGCCGTTGGCTGATATCCACCTTGAGGCTTTCGACCGCGTTGCTGACATCGGTGCGGCCGGCGGTCTCGGTCTTGTCGGCATCGATTTCCGGTGTGCGCTGCAGCGAGCGCTGTGAGACCTGCAACTGCCGCTGCGCCGCCATCAGCAAATCGAGCTTATCGAGCACTTTCGCTAGCGGTGCGGCGATGAGAGCCTCGGCCGCCTGCTCGTTTGGCTGGGGAACGCGCAGGGCATGCTCGGAACCGCTTCCATTTCGCGCCATGACGACAATATCGTTCGCCCGAGACTGGACGGGATCGGGCAGCGCGATTTCAAATGCGTGTTTGCCGTCGCCGATACCGTTGCGCCGCAGGTCGGGACGATTGCGGTCGGCAACAGTCTCGGCAATCACCTTGCCATCGAGGAGGACACGAATGGTCAGCCGTTGATCCGGCGCCATCGGGTCGAATGCCCAGCCGAAGACCCTGCCCATGTCAACGGCATCCACCCGGCCGTTCATCGGCTTGGCGTTGTCCTGTTCGGATGCGGCATCCGGTCGTTCAGCGGGACTAATCATAAGCTCTCCTGTGCCTGAACCGGTGCCGTCTCCATCCGCTTGAGGTAGCGGCGGGCGGTCGTGTCGATGTCGTCGGGCTTGCGGGCGTTTTCGGAGAGCTGGCGCAGCAGGTTCGGCTCTTCCGCCATGTTCCGCATCGCCGCGGCGAGCGCTCGGGGATCGTTGGGTGGAACAGTCAGGCCGTTGACGCCATGCTCGATCATTTCAGCCATTCCCCCGATGTTGCTGGCGATGACCGGGCGGCCTTGAGCCTGGGCTTCCTGAATGACAAGCGGCGCGTTCTCCCACCAGACGGAAGGAACTATGGTGCAATCGACCGCGGCCACGAGATCGCCGATATCTTCCCGTCGATAGGGGCCTCGGGACTGCACGGATTCTGACGTTTCGGTAAAGCGCCGATTGATCTCATCGACGAAGGCCTCGCTCTGGAAGGGCGCTCCGCCATGGACGCGGAGTTCGAAATCAAGGCCATCGGCCAGAAGCTGACGCGCCGCCTCGAGCAATACCGTTATCCCTTTCCAGGGGTTGAGATTGCCGAAATATCCGAAGACCGGCTTCCCGCCTTGGAGCAGATCTCTTCGTACGCTGGCTTTGCGGGCGGGGATGCCATTGGGAATGACGCTGATCGTATCTTCGTCCAGTCCCCACTGCACGAAGCGATCCCGCAAAAAGGCGCTTGGCGAGACGAAGTGGTCAACCGTGCTCAACAGGGCCTTCAGGTGGCGTTCGCGCAAGGCAAAGCGATCGAGCGGAATGTTATTGAAGCAGCCATGGCAGCGGTCCGGGCTGGCCTGGTGGCAAAGCTCCTTGCTGCCAGTGCGCACCATCAGGCCGTCATGGTGGCAGATGGGGTAGTAGTCGTGGAGTGTCATGACGATCTGGCAGTCGGGCAGGGTACGGCGGACGATGTGGGGGAATTCGGCGCCAAGCAGCAGCATGTGATGGAGATGAACCACATCCGGCCGGAAATCGCGCAGCAGCTCCGCTATGTCCGGCACAACACCATAGAGGTCGATCTGGCTCATGAAGAAGCGGTCGAAATGTCCGGACCACAGCAGGATTTCGTCACCCGCCGAGCCGATGCTCTGGAAGCTCGTGCCTGGTCTGGCTTCGCGATGGATTTGGTTCGTGGCACCGAGAAACAGGGCTTCGTGCCCCTCGCGCTGGTAGGCACGAAACAAGTCGTGAGCAAATATCTCCGTTCCACCCGGGTGAAGGGACGGATGGTTGTGGGCTGCCACCAGAATGCGCTTGCTCATCGACCGTTTACCCGGCGCTTTGCCACGATGAAGTCCTGATGGTGGCCCGCATTGGTGCCGCGCCAATGGCCAAGCGATTTCAGAGCGACGGAGAGGCCGGCCCGTTCGAGCGCCTTGTCCAGAAAGCCGTCTTCGAAACCGACCGCGGCAAGCGGTGGCTGGTTGGGTACGAACCAGCATGGGCTTTCGCCATAGCGGCGGAAGGCGAGACGCGGATCGCGCCGCCCATGTTCGTTTGCCGCCGCGATCCGGTCGACCACGAAGGCGGTCATGAACAGGCGCCCGCCGGGTGACAGGGTTCTGCGGACCTCAGCGAGGTAGACAAGGACCTCCGCGGGCGGCAGATGAGTGACCAAGGACGTCATGATGACGAAGTCGAAATGGTGATCCGGAAAGGGAAGCCTCAGGGCCTTGCCGCTGACCTTGCCATTTGGATTGTAGAGCTCGTGCGCGATATCCAGTCGCTGGAAGGCGAAATTGGAGTAGGCGGGAGTGATCGTCCGCTGACACCAGTCGATCCCGCCCTCGACCGGATCGATGCCATCGTAGCGGCTCGTTTGCGGATCGAGATACTGGGTGAGCGGCACGGCCATCCGGCCGATACCGCAGCCGATATCGAGCACGCGGGCCTCTTCGCGCAGGCCGCCGATACGGATGAAGTGCCCGAGGAATTCCGCGCCTATCGCACGAAAATCACCGTCACCCACGAAGACATTGGTGGGTTCCGGCCGCGGCAGAAAACGGTTGCCCCGAACGGCTTCAAGCAGCCAGCGAACACGATCCTCATCGACCAGTCGAGTCGGCTTGGGAGGGTGCACGAGTGCTACCTGTGTCACGCTGCGTTCCTTTCCCGGATTTTCGCATTTGTGGCGGCGGGGCGATCTTGATCTCTGCCGAATTGGTTCGCCATCAAGTCGGTGATGTCGTCTTCCCAGCGTTGCGTGTGCAGCCATGAATTGTATTGGCTGGCAACGCCGCGCATATAGTCCTGGCTACGGCGAATCGAGCGCCGCTCGAAATGATACAGGCACGCGGCCGGCTCATAGGCGATCTGGAGCCCGAGACGGCGGATCTTGAGGCAGAGGTCACTGTCCTCGTAGTCTCCGATCACGTAGTCCTCGGTGAAGCCGCCGACACGCTCGTAGATGGCCCTGCGGGTCACGAGGCAGGCGCCGGTGACGCCGGGAACCTCGCGGGCTTGTTGGGCGGGAGCATAGTCGCCGGGCATGCCCTTGTTGAAATGGTGGTTCAACCAGATCCCGCGCTGGTCGCGGCCAAAATAGAGGCCGGCATGCTGCAGCGATCCGTCTTCGAAGAGCAGTTTCGGGCCGATGGCGCCCAGCCTGCTGTTTTCCAGCAGCGGCCGCGACAGCACCTGAAGCCAACCTGGTCCCTTTGGCACGACATCCGAATTGAGCATGACCAGAATGGCGCCGCGGGCAAAACGTGCGCCGGCATTGCAGGCGCGCGCGTAGCCGCTGTTGCGGTTCATGACGACCAGCTTCATCGGCAGCCCGTGCAGGAGGTGCAGGCCGCCCAGCAGGTGCTCCGTCTCATCCTGGATTTCCGGTGAATCGAGGACAAAGATGATCTCGGCATTGGCGACGAGCCACGGATCGGTGGCCATTCCCGACAGTTGGAAGCGCAGGAAATCGAGAACCTTGTAGAGGGGTACGACAATCGAAACGAGGGGTGTGGTTTCGGGCAGGCTGTAGTCCTTCGCGGAATCGACCTCTATGGTCTTGCCCAGTCGCCGTTCTATGTCCTGCAGGGCGGGCGCGAGGATCGTGCGGAAGGCACTGTCGACCGCATGCTGTGGCGGCACGGCGCGCAGGACATGGTTTCGTTGTGTCGCGGGCTCGAAAGGCTGCGGCGTCGGTATCAGCGGCCTGACCGCTCCCGAAGCAAGGCGCATTTGAAATCGCGGTTGCAGGAGCGGCCCAGGGGATTCCGACAGCGGGACCCAGGCAACGAAACCGGTCACATCGGTCTTACTCTTCTCATCCTTCCCTTGCGCCCATGCCGGAAATTCGTAGCTATTGCCATCGAGCGGCACGGCCGTGCCGTCCTCTTTGACGTAGTCGATGCCGGCGAACGCGGATGACGGCGCGTGGAACCAGCCGCCGGCCAGCAGACCGTCGTCGAGCGCCAGAGCGAGATCGACCTCACCGGACGGATGCATCGATGACTTGGCAATCCGACTTGTCGCCAGTGGTGCACGAACTTGAAGGTCGATCGCCGTGGCGGCGCCGCTTTCCGGCAACGTGGCGAGTCGACGGACAATCATTTCGCGCAGTTCCACCGCCTCGGGGTTTTTGCCCCACCAACTCTGAAGGTTGGGATGGCGAGGCTTGCCGTGAGCAAGCTGGCGAATGGCGATGCCATTCTTGCTCAGGAGCACGATGAGAAACGGAGGGGAAGGGGAAGGTGCCTCTGCGATGAAATGGCACGATTGCAGAGCGTTTTTCGCGTTGCGTCCAAGGACAAGCCTTACGGCCATGCGTGTAATCGAAGCTGCACCGATCGCATAGACCGATGTGATGTCGCCCAGATCCGGATTGATGGCCGTCTCAATCAGATGGCATCCTTGCGCAATCTGGCAGACGATGCTGGCTGCCTGCGGTTCGGGCACGAGCGCGTGAAGGGCGTCTTCGACCACCATGGTGAAAAGATGGTCGCTGGCGATGCGGAAGGCGCTTCGCCACACGGTCAGCAGGTTGTTGACAAACTTGATGCGGGCATCCGGCGCGAGATCCGCGAATAGTGCCTCCACATCGAGGGGCGCGAGCGTGCGCGCCGGCTGCATCACGATGGTTTCGGCGGTGCTGCCGTGTTCCGTGCAAATGCCCACACTCACCGGCTGCTTTTCCGGTCTCATCGCCCAGAACATTCGTTGTCTTCCGTCGCCAAGCGGCAGCATCATGCTGACGAGCGGTACTGGCGACTGGTCCATGGACAACAGGCACTTTGTGGTGGCGGGCAGGGACGGGGGAAGATCCCAGATAAGGAGGGCCAGGTCCGCGCCGAGCCGAAAGATCTTTGCGTTTCTGAAAACGCCAGTGGCGTCTATCGATTCGTGGAACGTCACACGCTACCCCTTTGGATCGGAGTTGCGCGCCCCACGGGAGGAGGCAAGGCGCGCAGAAGTCATATTCAGTGAACGGTGAAGTAGTTCTCGGGATTGGCATGGATGTCATCGGCATCGACATTTACCAATGTGAGCGTATCGCCATGGCCGAGATCCACGACGACATTGCCGCCGACCTGCGTGACACGCGAGGCCAGGTCTTCGGGCGAAGACACATCGAGGCCATTGATGCCCTTCGAGATCTGCAGCAGATCCTCGCCCGCGTTAAAGTCGAGGATGACGTCATTCCCGCCGCCGCCGTCGAAGACGAAGATGTCATGGCCAGCACCGCCTGCCAGGACGTCGTTGCCAGCACCGCCATCGATGATGTCGGCACCATTACCGCCATAAAGTATGTCGGCGCCCTTGCCGCCGGACAGGAGGTCGCTTCCCTCTCCGCCGAGCAGGGTGTCGTTTCCCTTGTCGCCATACAGAAGGTCATCACCCCAGCCTCCGACGAGGTTGTCATTCCCGTTTTCACCGTTCAGCAAGTCATTGCCCTCTCCGCCGAACAGGGAATCGTTTCCCTTTTCGCCGAACAGCAGGTCGTCTCCGTCACCACCGAACACGAGGTCGTGCCCGTTGCCGCCGCTCACGAAATCATCGCCCCCATGGGCACGAATGAAGTCGTTAAAGCGGGAGCCGAACAGTGCATCGTCGTATGCTCCGCCTTCCAATGTGGCCATCTGCCTCTCCTCTTCGGATTGATATTGATGCGTCTCGGCGCCGGGTGCGACGATTTCGCGCTTGAACTGTGCACTGCAAAAAAACGAAGTGCAAGCATATCGTGAAGCCAAAATGTCATTTCTTGAGAAATATATTTCCCAAATTGAGTCTTAATGGCACATTATTTCAATAGTTTCCTGAATTATAAAATAATATACACATATATTACTTGGTAATAACTTCAAAATTTGAAACAATTTCTGCGATGCAGCATTCCATTTCATCTGGGATTCTAGTCTTCCCTGAACGCGCGATTGAAGCTCTCGAGGACGGGAGAGGTGAGGTAGTCGATCGCAAGGCGTGACTCGTGGACGATCAGCACCTCGGCGGGCATGCCGGGATAGAGCCGGACATCCGGATTTGCCTTGAGCGATGCCGGATCGAGTTTGGCGCGCGCGACGAAAAACGCACTGTTTGACTTTTCATCTACCGACTGGTCCGCGGCGACATATGTAATGGTGCCTTCCATCGGCAGGCGGGAGCGTTGACTATAGGCTGTCAAACGGACTTGCGAATGCGAGCCCACGGCGATGCTGTCGATGTCGCGAGGATTGACGCGCATTTCGACCAGCAGTGGCTCATTTTCCGGAACGATCTCGAGCAACGGTTGGCCGGGCGTGACCGCGCTGCCAGGGGTGCGCAGCAGGATGTTGCTGATGATGCCATCCTGCGGAGAGCGAATCTCAAGGCGCCGCAGTACGTCCTTCGAAGCGGTGATCTGCTCTTCGACGTCCGCGAGATCGATGCGTGCCGTGGTGATTTCGCCGGCAATCGTCGACTGAAAGTCACTTTCGATCCCGGTCAGCGCAAGCTGTGCTCCTGCTGCGGCTTTTTCTGCCTGGGCCTTGTTGCCGACGAGTTCGCCCCGTTCCCTGGCAAGCTCGCTTAGCTTGGAGTCGATCTCGATGAGTTGCGTGCGCGGTGCCGCGCCTTTTTTCACCAACGTTTCCGTCGCCGTCCGGTGCTCTTTGAAGAGATCGATTTGCTGGTCGGTCGCCTGGATCTGGATGTCGAGCGACGTTGCTTGTTCGAGGTGCTCCTCGATGGTCTTTTGCTGGACCTCGACGCGTCCGACCTTGGTCTCGCGCCGCTTTTCGAAAAATATCGTCTCCGCCTTGACAGCGTCATCGACCGTAGCGTCACGGGTGTCACCCAAATCGCGCGGAAAGCTGATTTGCGGCATGTCAGTCTGCTCGGCTTTCAATCGCGCCAGTTTCGCGATCAGGCCAATGCGTCGGATTTGGAGCGACTGCAGGCTGGAGCGGGCGCGCGTATCCTCCAACGCGATCAGGGGCTGCCCGGCGGAAACCTTGTCGCCCTCCTGAACAAGCAGTCGGCTCATCACGCCGCCTTCGAAATGGCTGATAGACTTTCGCTTCGAATCGACGATGACCGTGCCGTTGGCGACCGTCGCGCTGCTGAGCTCGACCGAAAAGGCCCAGGCAAAAAATCCACCGAAGGACACAAGGATCGTGGCGAGCCCCGCAACGACAAGACGACGGAGCGGTGAACGGTTATCAAACCGGTCGAATTCCAAGTTCGACGGGCCGACATCCCGCGAAGCCGGCTGATGCTGCTGGAGGCGACGTTCGGCGAGATCGGGCCGGACCGCTAGGGGGGTCTTTTCAGTCATATCGCGGCTACCTCGCGGTGTGGTTCGCCCGGCATCGTGGTTGTAACCACGGCCGTTCGCGGTCCGAACTGTGTGACGCGGCCGTTTTCGAGCACGAGCAGCTTGTCGGCGACCTGCATGATGGCTGGCCTGTGAGCGATTAAGATAACGATGGCGCCGTCGTCGCGCGCACACTGGATCGCGCGGATAAGGGCACGCTCGCCGATCGAGTCCAGGTTTGCGTTCGGCTCGTCGAGCACGATGAGGCGAGGCTGGTTGTAGAGGCAGCGCGCCAACGCTATGCGCTGCCGCTGCCCTCCGGAAAGGGTCAGATGTCCGTCGCCGACGGGTGTGTCGTAACCGAGCGGCAGGCGTCCGATCATCTCATGGATGTCGGCCAATCGCGCCGCCTCCAGCACCTTGTAGGGATCGCTGTCCGCCATTCGCCCAATGTTTTCTCGAATGGTGCCTTCCAAAAGCGAGACGGATTGCGGCAGATATCCGACCACCTGACCGAACGAGCCACGCTCCCACAGATAGGTATTGTTGCCGTCGAGGAAGACACCGCCGGACGTGGGGCGCAAGATGCCGACCAGCAGCCGCGCGAGCGTCGACTTGCCGGCCGCGGAAGGACCGATCACGCCAAGAACCTCGCCCGGAGAGAGGGAGAAAGAAATGCCCTTGATGATGGGCACATCCAGCCCGGGAGCTGCGTAGACGAGCTTATCGACCACGATGTCGCCCGACGAATGCGGCGTGGGCATCGTCTGGCGGATTGCAAGGTCCGCCTTGAGAAGGGCCTCGAGGCGACGCCAGCCAGCGATCGCCAGCACCCATTGGCGCCAATTCTCGATGATTGAATCGAAGGGGATCAGGAGGCGTCCGACAAGAATGCTCGATGCCATCATCGCGCCGGGCGTGACTTCCTGCTCCAGCACCAGATACGCGCCGGCTGCCAGGGTCATGATCTGGATGGAATAGCGCAGGCTGCGGGTGATGGACGACATCGCCTTGCTCCTGCACCCACTCGTTTCAAAGGCGGTGAGAGCCTGCAGTTGAAGGGCGCGCCAACGATTTGCCAGAGCTGGCAGCATGCCCATCGCCTCGATGGCCTCGGCATGTCGCAGCGAAGCGCCGATCCTGGACACGGCCTCGATATTTGTTTGGTTCGCTTCCTTGGTGAGTTGATGCGTCAACATGTCCGTGACCAGGCCGCCGCAAATGAGCAGTGCGGCGGAGACGGCTCCGATAAGACCAAAAAGCGGATGCAAAAGGAAAAGGGCGCCGAGGAAAATCGGTGACCAGGCAGCGTCTAGGGGCGCACTGACCGCTGACGAGGTCAGGAAGCTTCGCAATTCTGCGATGTCCCGAAGCGACTGGGTCGCGCGCGACAGGCCCTGATCGACAGAAGCCTGAACGGCGGCCGCCAGGACAGGCATGTTCAGCCCACGCACGAGCGCGCCTCCGATGGCTTGGAAGGAGAGGGCACGGATGAATTCCAGGACGCCGAGCACCACAAGGGCGCCGACAGCCAAGATAGTGAGCATTGCAAGTGTGTCCATGCTCTGACTGTTGAGTACCCTTTCATGAACTTGCAGCATGAACAGGGGCATCGTCAGTTGTAATATGTTCATACACACGCTTAGTGCAGTTGCATAAAGCAACCCGGACAAAAATACACGCTTTGCTTGCAGAATCAGCAACCTTGGGCTGCCTTGTTTTTGGCCTCCCTCGGTTCGCCCCTTGCTTCTTGTCTCATTTTGAACCGTATCACGCATGAAGATTTGCCTCGAGTTAACTTTAGAACCATCTGTTGTAGGACAGATTTGGTTGTAACTGAGCGTAAGGATAGTATTGCTTCGACCAATCTGGCACATAACAACGGGATTGTGCAAGCTCATGGTGATCGACAGTGGTGAGCGTATTTGAATATTACTTCAAGTTTTGAAGTATTTCCTTGAAACGGAGAGTCGAATGAAAGAAAACGATGTGTTCAGTTTGCCGGTAGAACTGAACGACGATCTGAGTCTTCGTCTGAGCCAGACAGCACAAACAGACCCCCGGCTTCCTCAGGGTACCGAGCTTGGGGACCTCCAACAGGTTACGTATTTCGAGCTCGCTCGCCTGATGGAGCGGGCAAGCCGGCGCTTTTCGGGCCTGATCCGTGCGGAGCTGACCAAGCTTCGTGTAGACGATATCGGGCCGGCGCAGGCGATGATTCTGCTGGCAATCGGCGATTCGGAACTGTCGGTCGCCGAGCTTCTGGATCGTGGGCATTATGTCGGCTCCAACGTTTCCTATTATCTGAAGCAGCTTGGCGATGGCGACTACATTGATCGCGTTGCCTCCCAGCGCGACAAGCGGTCCGCCCGCATCAAATTGACGGAGAAGGGGCGGCAGCTCAGGGCAAATCTCCGCGACGCGGCGATGGCCTATGAGCGCGCGGTGAATCGTGGCGACCTGGAACAGCGGATGCTTGAGACGGCTTTCCAGACGCTGCACCAGCTCGAACTGGCCTGGGGCAGGGCTTCACGGTACGGCGTCTAAGCGGTGAGCGATGCCGCGCACCTGGCAACGGCGGACTAACGCGATGCACGTGGCGTTTGTTCATCGACGGGGTTTCGGTCAGTTCGCTGCCTTGGCCGCTCAGCTCGCGCAGGCGGGCAATGAGGTCAGCCTCATCACTGAGACCATAGACCAGAAGATCCCATCCGTTCGCGTCGTTCGACATCGAGCGGAATCGGGCCCGCGCGCAGATCCGCATATGGCCCGACACATGGGTACTCCCGATCACCATGCACGAATCGGCCATCGCGTCGCCGAAACGCTCGACGCCATGGCGCGGCAAGGGCTGGTACCCGACGTTGTCGTAGGCCATATCGGTTGGGGAAGCATGATGTTCTTGAAGGACGTGCTGCCGCGGGTGCCTGCATTGGGGTATTGCGAGTTCTTTTACCGATCGGAAGGGGCGGACATCGGGTTTTCCCCCGACGATCAGCCCGATCTGGAGACGCGCAAGAGGCTGCGGCTGCGCAACATCGCGCAGCTCCTGTCCCTTGAGGCCATCGAGGCCGGCATCAGCCCCACCCATTGGCAGAGAAGTCTGTACCCCGCCGACGCCCGGGGGCGCATTTCGG
Source organism: Rhizobium sullae (assembly GCF_900169785.1). Classification (GTDB taxonomy): domain Bacteria; phylum Pseudomonadota; class Alphaproteobacteria; order Rhizobiales; family Rhizobiaceae; genus Rhizobium; species Rhizobium sullae. Next base: position 357,544 of record NZ_FWER01000004.1, on the reverse strand, counting down.
TCTGTCACGAGGGGATCGATACGGCGCAGTTTCGACCGGACCCAACAACTTCGGTCAGGCTTTCGGACGGGCGTGTGCTCAGCGCGGGTGGTTCTCCCATTGTTACCTTTGTCGCGCGCGACCTTGAGCCGTATCGTGGATTTCCACAGGTCTTGGAGGCTGCCGCCAAGGTTGTGCGCCAACGCCCCGATGCCTTGTTCGTTTTCGTCGGAGGAGATGGCATCAGCTACGGTGTGCCGCCGCCCGGCGGCGGGGCGTGGAAGGATCACCTCCTCAAATCCCTGGATATACCGCGGGAGAATATCCTCTTTCCCGGCGCGGTGCCGCATTCGGTTTTGCGGCAGCTTTTCCAGATCTCGGCAGCGCACCTTTATCTGACTTATCCATTCGTTTTGTCGTGGTCGATGTTGGAGGCGATGGCGTGCGGCGCCCTGGTCATCGGATCGGACACCGCGCCCGTCCAGGAGGTTATACACTCCGGCCGGAACGGCCTTTTGGTGCCGTTCTTCGATACGGATGCACTCGCTGAGGCCGTTCTCGGCGCCCTGAAGAGTCCCGAACACCATTTTGGGATGCGTGCAGCGGCGCGCCGGACGATCGAGACGCGTTTTCGACTGACGGACTGCCTCGATCGTCAACAGAATCTTCTTGAGAAATTGACCGGAAAATCACTTCGCCGCAATGCAGAAATGAATGCATGATTATTACTTTGATTTTTAAAGTATATATGAAATGTTTTTCTTTGTGGTGGCTAAATTTTATTATTGTGCACTGCAACGTTAGTTGTTAGGCTCCCTATACATGGCGCGGAATGATTTGAATAAATATCTGATTATTCGGCGTCTTTGCTTTTTTCTCCGAGATAATTCTTCAGAGGCCGCGCGTGCAAGAATTGACGTCTTCCGGCATTGGGAAACGACTGGTGACGAGAAAGCTAATAGCGGCATCGGGCCGGGATCGATTATGCTTCGAAGGCAGCGATATCGAGCATCTGGTTGTTTACCTCGATGTTGATGGGCATCCTCCGGCGACATTGCAGAATGCTTTTCCATTGATCGCCATCGCCTTTTCCGAAGAGGGTGAGGCGGATTTGCGGGAGCGTCTGGCGCTGCTTGGACCACTGGGAACTGTCCCCGCGGTTCCCATACAGCGGCTTGATCCCGCAAATAAGCTGGACAGTTTTCCGCTTCTGCGGGCGCTCACTGAGGGCGGCGTCGGCCGGCTTGCCCGGTATAGCGCCTCAATCACTTCGGAGCTTGCGATCCTGCGCCGGGAACGCGAAACGCTGCTGGAAAACTACCGGGCGCTCGAAGATGCGTTCCAGGCGCGAAACTGGGAGCCGGTTTCTGAGATTTTTTCCCATGATCCCTACGGCGATCCAAAGGACGAGGGGATCGGGCCGTTGCTTGCCGCCGCCTTTGTCGAGCAACTGCTGCCGATATCCAGCCTTGGCGTGGCAGGGTTCGCCCTTCACCTGCACTCGGTGCCCAGGATCACCGGAGAGCTTGTCGTCGCATTGAGCTACCTCGAGAGTGGCGAAGGAGTCGCCGAGTGGATCGTACCGTATGCGCAACTCGTGCCGAACTGGAATTTCTTCTCGCTGCCCCGGGCCTGCGGAGGGGCTGCGCGGACGCTTCGGCTGCGGATCTCCGCGACCGGACCGGAGACCGTCGGCCTTTCGCTCGGCTATCCGATCGCCGGCGAGCGCTATTCGGCACGGTCGGAACTCCCGCATCCGGATCTCGACCTGCGCCCGCTGGCGTTCAAAGTGTTTACGGGACTGCCGGGAGTAAAGCCCGCCAGAACACCCAACATGATTGCGCCCAGCAGCCTGCTCGAAGGCCAGTATACTGTCGATTATCGCCTGGCGGTCGCTACGTTGAGGCAGATCGCGGACGTTTCGGTCACGCCGATCGTCCCGGAATTCCAGACGGTGCGCTTCCTCGAGCATGAGCATGCTGTTGTCTGCCACCCGTTGCCGAGTGGCATATCGGCAGGCGCGGTCAGTCGCGCCGTCGAGCCCGGAACGATATCCTTTTCGGCGAGCGCCTTTATCGATCATCCGGAAGGTCAGCCCGCGGCGGTCAGCTTCCTGCTCGCACCGACGAATTCAAATGCGCGTTCCGAAGTGGCCGAGGTTGCGCGAAAGGGCGCGGCCAAACCGTCGGCATTCTTCAGCGGATGGCGTGAAGTCAGCTCCAGTGAGGTCGTCAACATCAACATCCAGCTGGACGAGCCGGCACGCGGCCCGATGGACCTGATGATCCTCAGCCGCGCAGTCACGGATTCGGTCGATTTCTCCTGGCTCAAGGTGTCTGGCTTCAGGCTGGTCAAACAGTTTACGGAGGCCGCCGATGTCCAGTAACGGGGAGCCAACGGACCTGATCGCCGTGGCCATGCCCCTTTACGGTCACGCGGCACTTGCCCTGGAGGCGATCGAGTCGGTATTTGCCTCGAACGTTAGCAGTTGCCGGATCGTCATTGTCATCTCGGTCGACGGCGATCCACGGCACGAGACGTTCGATCAACTGTTGCTCTACGCCGCGGTCCATTCTTCCGTCCATGTCGTGTTCGGCCAGAACGCCGGTCCGGGTGGCGCGCGCAATCGCGCCATCGACTTCGTTCTCGAGCGCTTTCCAGAGACGAAGGCCGTCTATTTCCTCGACGCCGACAATCGCGTCCTTCCCGGCACCATCGAGACGCTTTACCGGCACCTCCTCTCCAGTGGCTGCGGGTGGGTCTACACGAATATCGACACATTTTCGGTAAGCTGGCGCGCCCACTATGGCAACCGCTATTCACGACTGGTCCACTGCATCACCGACAACATTTGCGATACAGGATCGATGATCTCGATCGATGTTTTTCAGCAAGGCGTCCGCTTCAACGACGACAGGCAGAACGGCTTCGAGGATTGGGAGTTCTGGCTGTCCTGCATCGAGCATGGTTTCGTCGGCACGCCCTGCCATGACACGGTCTTCGAATACAGGCTGAGGGCGGAGAGCCGCTTCAAGGAGGCCAATCGAGACCGCGCCACGTCGGTAAGCTTCCTGCGTAAGCGCCACAGGCCGCTGTTCCAGCGCCCGATGCTGGTGGATTTCGAGCATGAGGAGTGCCCGCGCTACCTGTTTGCGCGAACGGAAGATACGGCGATCTCTTTCTTCACTGATCCTACCAAGCCGCCGACGATCCTTCGCCTCGACGACATCATCCCCGCGTTCTGGGGCAATATCGGCGAGCCAGACAATGAACATTTCCCGCCTTTCCTGGTCGCCGGAAGCGGCGCGGCGCTCGACCTTCTGCGGCGTTCGCGCATGCTGCCGAACGTGCTTGCCCATCTAGAGCGCTTGAGCGAGAACAGCAACGTCGTCTTCGTCCAACTCGCCAACGATGCCGCCCAGCGCAAGATCGAGCCGATCGTTCATGGGGCGGGCGGACAAAAAATCGGCCCCGCCGATCTCGTTTTCCTTTCGATCCGGCTCGTCCAGGAGGTGGTCCAGAACAATGCTGTGGACTGGTTCGCCTCGATCGGGAGCCAGCAGGTATGGCCGACATCGACCGTTCTGAAAGTGCACTTCCCTTTTCCAAGAAGCCTCCCGCGCCGCTCTCTCATCACGCCTCAGCAGGTGATGATCAATTGCGTCAACGCAATTGCCATGAGCCCCCTGCGCGAGACGGCGGGCAGGCGGTGGACGTGGCGTCCCGCGCGGCTCGTGCCCTACACTGATCTCTACAAGGCATTGCGCAAGGAAGTCGGAGGATCACCAGTCCTGCCGCTCGGCCATAGCGAGGGCAAGCGGACCGTGGCGCTGCTCGTGCCGAATGCCTCGTTCGGCGGAGCCGAAAAGGTCGTCTATGCAGCCGCCCGGGAATTGAAGGCGGCGGGTTACGAAACTCATCTCTTCGTGCTCGGCACGTCCCGGATGGATGTGATCGATGAATTCGATTCCAGCTTCGACTACATTCACTTCTGGGACGCGGGAATTCCGGCCTGGGGAGGGTCGGGCTCCTTCCTGGGACAGGATTTCATCGACGAAGGGCATTCGGTCGACTGGGAGGCGCTGAAGGGACAGCTTTCCGGCTTCGACCTGGTCATCAACAACCACGTGATGGCCGTCCATCCCCTCATCGCGCGATTGCGCTCCGAAGGCACGCGCACGGCCTGCTATCTTCACGTCGTGGACAACACGGCCTTCAAGAGGCCTGCCGGTCAGCCTTTCGCAGCGATTGCCCATGAGCACTGCTACGACGCCTTCCTAACCTGCTCCGAACAGCTCAAGATCTATCTGCACAGCTACGGCGTCCCCCACGAGAAAGTCTTCGCCGTCGCGAACGGAGCGAGCTTCTCGGTACCGCCCAAGGCCCTGGCGGAGGTTCTGGCCGTCAGGCGGATCGAGCGCAGGGATGACCGATTGCGGCTTCTTTACATGGGCCGGTTCGATCAGCAGAAGGGCATTGACCGGCTGGCGGCAGCGCTCGCGGAACTGCGGGTCTCCAACGTCAATTTCGAAGCCCGGGCCATCGGAGGGGAAATCCTCGCCGATTCCAGGGTCTCCTGGAGCGAACGGCTGAAGGACCTGGGCGTCGACGTGCGCTCGCCCGTCTTTGCGAGCAAGGATCTGATCAAGGCACTGGGCTGGGCCGACGTTCTCGTCATGCCCTCACGATGGGAGGGCGCGCCGCTGATGATCGCCGAGGCGCAGCAACTCGGCTGCGTGCCCATCGCGACCGCGGTCGGCGCGGTGGACGAGCTCATTTCCGACGGCGAGGACGGCATACTCATCAACGCGCCTTCCGATTCTCAGGTGGTGAGGGAGATGGTGCGGATCATCGAAGAGGTCGCGCGCAATCGCGAGAGGCTCGCTCCGCTCATGGAGGGCTGCATCAGGACCGCCGCACGCCGGTCATGGGCCTCCTCTTTCTCGGAGTTTATCTCTTGGAGCGATCGGTCCGTGAAGAATTCGTCACTGTCCCGCGCTGCGGTCTTTCGCGAGCAGGCGGCGCCAAATCCCGTGGTCGCGGCAATTGGCTGATTGCCGCGCCGCTTCTTTGAAACAGAAAGGTCTAGTCGAATGCGTCCGCGAATTCTCGTGACGGGTATTCCCGGTCACTACACGCGCCTTGCCAACGGCGCCCACGGCCTGTCCGTCTCCTATGCGGAGCGGCAGAAGCAGCCGGAAACGAAGGAGGAGTTTCTGCAGGAGCTGCGCAACATCAGCAATACCGGGAACTACCTCATCGGTGAGGGCGCCCTGCATGCGCTTGCGCCACATGCGAAGCAAGTTCCCTTCTGGCATCTCTACAATTTGAGCAAGAACGGCAATGGATTCGACGAGTTTAACGCCAACTTCGACATCTGCGTCTTCACCTGCGCAAACCTATTGCGCAAGGGACTTTCCGCGGACGCAGAGGCGGATGTCCTAAGCCGACTCAACATGCCGATCGTCATGCTGGGCATCGGCCTGCAGAACCGCAAGGACCTTGAGAACAATCTTCCGGAGGGAACGAAGCGGCTTCTGGCCGTCCTGAAGGAGCGTGAGCACTACTTCCTGACACGCGGCTACGAGTCCGCCGGCTTCTTGAAGGACCAGGGCTTCTCCTTCGTGCGCCCGACCGGTTGCCCTTCCGTCTATTTCATGCCGGCCAACATGCGTCGGTCCATGAGAAAGCTGCCGAGTGTAAACATCGGCAAGGCGCGGACAATCTTTTCAGGCTATCTCGGCGGCGATCAGGATGCGATCCTCGATGCGAATGCGCTGGCCCCGCCGGACACCGTGCCGCAATATGTCGTGCAGGATGAGTTCCTTCACTTCGATATGAAGGTGGAGCCTAACGACGAGGGACGCGTCTATGATTCCGCATCGGGCCTGATGATCGGCGATCTGGCCTATCCAGGCACTGAGCGAGAGAAGCAGCGGTTCGAGTTTCGCACCTTCTTCGACACCAACCAGTGGCGCGCCTGGGCTTCGTTGATGGACTTCAATTTTGGCCGTCGTTTCCACGGCTCGATCATCGCCATGCAGGCGGCCGTGCCGAGCCTGATGGTGGCGGTGGACGACCGCATGCGCGAGATGCTGGGCTTCACCGGCCTACCGGCCGTCGACATCACCGAAGTCGACAAGGCAGAGAACCGGGCCGAGTTCGTGGCCGATTATCTGGCAAAGCTCAACACGAATGAACTTGTCGACCGCTATTCCGACCGCGAGCGCGCCTTCCGCACCACGCTTCGTGAAATCGGCATCGGTCTATAGCGGCCTGAAGGCCATCACTTTTCGGTTCAGAGGACAGTTATGCGTATTTTGCTTACGGGCATTCCATCCTACTTGCAGCGGACGATTGCGGACGTCTCAGGCACGACCGTGATCCATCGGCCCTATTTCGACGAAACCAGGACCAGGAAGGACCTGATCTCGCAGGTCAGGAAGATCGCCAACACCGGCAACTATCTGATCGGCGAAGGAGCGGCTGAGAGCCTACGCGGTCATGACGTCACCTATCTGCCGTTCTGGCATCTCGCCAACAATCGGGACTCAAACGAGCTTTACGAGCGCGTGAACTGCGAATTCGATTTGTGCGTCTTCGCCTCCGCTAATCTGCTGCGTCCTGGCTATTCCGCCGATCTCGAAGCGGAAATCTTCGCGAAGCTGAAGATGCCGGTTGTGGTGATGGGCATCGGCATCCAGCGCAAGGAAGGCCTCAAGGATCAGCTGCCGGCCGGCACGATCAAGTTCCTGGAGGTGCTGAGGAACAAGGAAAGTTTCTTCCTCACGCGTGGCTACTTCACCGCCGAATTCCTCAGGGAGCAGGGGATGAAGTTCGTCAAGCCGACGGGTTGCCCGTCGCTCTACTTCTCGCCGAACGACATGAAGCGTTCGCTTTCTGCACTTGCCAATCCGGGACTGGCGGAGGCCCAGAGGATCGTCTTCGGCGGCTATCTCGGTAGCGTTGCCGATACGATCGTCGATGCTCATGCGCTGCTCAAGCCCGACAGCGTGGCAAGCTATGTCGTCCAGGACGAAGTGGTTGCCTACAGCCTCTCCCTGACAGGTGACGATAATGACATCGTCTATGATCGCGCCAGCGGGCGCATTACGGGAGGGACGGAGTACAAGCATTCGGAGAAATGGCAGCGGAAAAACGAGCTGCTGGTCTATTTCGATACGAACCAGTGGCGCGGAGCGATGTCCGCGCGCGATCTCTGCTTCGGCCGCCGCTTCCACGGCTGCATCATCGGCATGCAGGCCGGCACGCCCGCCCTCATGATTGCGGTCGATGACCGCATGCGGGAGATGCTGGAATTCATCGGCTTCCCCTATATCGAGGCAGCCACCTGGAACAGGGAGGCGGACAAGCGTTCCTATCTCGCCAACTTCCTCGGGAAGATCGACACGCAGGCCGTGATCGACCGTTATTCCGCTTGCGAGGCGAATTTCCGCAATGCTCTGGGGCAGATCGGACTTTGAGCGGATGAGGGCGGTGGCGCAAACGCGCGCGCGCCTTGCTTGCGCGCTGGCAGTGCTCTGGGCCTTTGCCCCGGCGCTGCCGACAGGCGCTGCCGAAGTGCTCTCCGATCGTATCGGAATCAACCGCGTAAACCTAGCCTGGCTTTCCCGCGGCGATCAGGAGCGCGTACTGAATGAGATCGCGGCAAGCGGTATCACCCATGTCCGGCTTTCGCTGTCGAGACCGGTGGACAAGAGCATCGAAGCGCTCGAAATGGCGGACCGGCGGGGGTTGAAAATCCTCCTCGAGATCCAACTCGGTAACAAGGACTATTATCCCGCGAAGGCGCGTTCTCGCACCGGTTTCGGCCGCATCTGGGATGTTCAGCGGCTTTCGGATCTCGATCTCGATCTCTACCGAGCGCATTTGCGCTCGGCGCTTCGCCGCATTGACGAAATGGGTATCCGCATCGACGCCGTCGAGCCCGGAAATGAAATAAACTACAGCCCTTACAACGGCGACCTCGTCGTCTATGAAAAACCTGGGCGGCGGACGCCGCGCAACGTTTCGGAAGTTGCAAATCGCTCGGCCCTCGAACGCGGGCTCGACGCATATGTCGGCGCCCTCCGCATCACCCGGGAAGAATTGCGGGCGACGGCCTATAGCCGCGACGCGCTTCTGATTTCGGCCGGACTTTCCGACGTCGGCACTGGCGAGGCCGACCGCCGCGGCATGGAACGGCTCGAACCCGGCGAGTTCATTTCACTCCTGCGGAAGCGGGGTATCGATGCGCTGGTCGATGGCTACGGCATTCATGTCTACCCGGGACGCAAAGATGACGCGGCGCTTGCACGCTATGTGACGACGCTTCTCGACTTTTGCCGGCCTGAAGGGGAAGGCAAGCCGTGCTGGGTGAGCGAATGGGGCATTGCCAACACCGCGCTTTCCTGTCCGGTCGATGATCGCGAGCGGGAAGTGGCGGTCCGTGCGGTGCGTCGCAGCTTCGCGGAGCTGATGGAGAAGGGAAGGCTGAAAGCGGCCTTCTACTATGACTGGGACACCCAACCGGTCTACAGCGTCTGGCGTTGCGGCGCCTTGAGCCCAGCCGGCGTTGCGGCCACCGAAGCAAATAGCGGCGGGGCAGCGAGATGACGGGTCTGTCCGTTCGCCCTTAGCCGAGGTCCGCGCGGCCGCGATGGAAACGGTGACGGAAGGTCGGCAGATACACGACTGGTTGCATCCCCGTCCCTGTGAGGGATAAGACGACGTCCGCCGGAGGCAGCTGTGGTCTAAAGACCGTAAAGCCCGTTTATTCGCGGCAGACCCTAGCTGAAGCCTCTCGTTCACGAGAACAGCTCCCGGAATAGGGGTGGGCCAGCTTCTTCCTCAGCGAGGGCGGCGCGGTTAGCGGCCTCACGGAGTGCCTGAAAGTCGGCCTGATCCTCGAGCCTTGTACCGCCAAGCCGCACCGTCACCGATATCTGGCGCTCTTGTCCGGCTGTGAACGTGGTTTCTTGCACCCGCGCGCGGATGCGCTCGCAGATGTTGCTGGCATTTTCCGTTGTTGTGCCGGGCAAATAGATGCCGAGTTCGTCGGAGGCAAGGCGGGCGACGAGATCACCATAGCGCAGGGAAGAATGTACGATCCGAACAATCGATTGAAGCAGCGTATCGGCCCATTGCGGACCATAGCGACGACTGATCTCATCGAAATTACCGACATTGAGAACGAGCATGACGCCATCCGGGTTTTCCGCGCCGCTCACGCGCCTGCGGTCTATCGCTTGCTCGACTGAGTTCGCAAATTCGCTGGCGCGCAATGTATCCGTGACGGGATCATGACGGAGCGCGTACTGAAGTTCTTTTTGGGTATCACGAAGCGCTTCGTTGCGCAGACAGATTGCCAATTGAAACAGAAATGTGACGGCAGCCGATATTAACGCCACGGCGGTCAATTCCACCCAAAATGGAGGTTCGGGAACAAGCAGGCTCAGTGCCCAAACGAACACGGTCGCTCCAGTCGCAGAGGCAAGGGCGCGGAGCGTTGACATCTTGATATGCGGGGCGATTACGGCCTGGCGACAACGAAATTGCAGAGTCATCGGTTAACGGAGCTTTTGCAGTGGTCGCTACCTTTAAGGGCTTCGGTGAAACACCAGGTGAATAAATCCGATGGCATTTTAGCAATGGGCCACGAAGAATTTGATCGTCACGTGAACCAAATCACCGCCTGTGAGGCCCAGGCCAATGAGCTCATTTAAAAAACATTCGCACCTTCTGCGTTAACGCCGGGAGTATTTGCTTCAATCACAGAAAAACCGTGGAGGCCTGCGGCTCGATTGCCATAGGGTGAAAATTTACAAGTCTCCGCGCCATCAGGCCCCAACCGGTTCCAACATAAATCGCTCATCGTAGCGAGCTAATTAACCACCAAGCGCAAGCCGGCGAATGTCGGCCGAGGCTATGGGCGTGCAGCGCAAGCACGTCAACGAGTTGTGCGGGAACCGCAGGAACGTGACCGCCGCAACGGCGCTCATCCTTGCCCGCGTCTTCGGCAACAGCCCGGACTTCTGGCTCAACGTGCACCGGCGCAACGATCTTTGGGAGGTGATGAACACGCCCAAGGAGCGCGAGCGAGTCGAGCGAGCGCGCCCGTTGAAGCGCGCTGCATGAGCGGCGTTACGGAGCGACGACGGATGGTCAGTGTTTTACCCGTTCTATATGCCGCCGTTGTACCCGTCCGGAGATTTATGGGGCCATTACACAGAGCGACTTTTCCGGAACGATCAAACAGCGTTATCAAGGCGGAGGCCCTTCTCGTTGAACAGATGAAGCGGTGCGGCCGAGAGCGACAGGCGGAGCTCGCTCCCGATCGTCAGGTTGTGCTGGCCAGGTGCGACCACCAGAACCTTCTGCCCGGCTACATCAGCATGGATGACGGTTTCCGAACCGAGCGCTTCCACGAGCCTGATCTTGGCCGGAATGGCGGTCGGCTCGCTGCCAACCGCAATATGGTGGGGGCGCACGCCGACCGTGACCCGCGCGCCTTGGCCGAGATTGGTGCCGTTGACCGGAAGCTCGATCCGTTGCCCGCCGGGCAACGCGGCAACTGCCCTGCCGGACTGCACGGATTCGACCGTTGTTTCGAGGAAATTCATGTGCGGCGAGCCGATGAAGCCCGCAACGAAGCGGTTGGCCGGTGAATTGTAGAGTTCGAGCGGCGTGCCGACCTGCTCGATCCGGCCGGCGCGCAGCACGACGATCCGGTCCGCCAGTGTCATCGCCTCGACCTGGTCGTGGGTAACGTAGATCATTGTCGCCGCAAGCCGGGCATGGAGTGCTGCAAGCTCAGCGCGCGTTGAGCCGCGCAGCTCGGCGTCGAGGTTGGACAGCGGTTCGTCGAGCAGGAAGGCGACTGGCCTGCGCACGATGGCGCGACCGATGGCGACACGCTGGCGCTGGCCGCCAGAGAGCTGGCCCGGTCGCCGGTCGAGATAGGCCTCTATCTCCAGCATGCGCGCGGCTTCGCCGATACGCTCGGCGATCTCCGCCTTAGGCATCTTGGTGTTTTCCAGGCCGAAGGCGAGGTTCTGGCGCACGCTCATATGCGGATAGAGCGCATAGGACTGGAACACCATGGCAAGGCCGCGGTCGGCGGCCGGGATAGTGTTGACCACCTTGCCGTCGATGGCGAGTTCGCCGCCTGTCGGCTTTTCGAGCCCGGCAATCATGCGAAGCAGTGTCGACTTGCCGCAACCGGAGGGCCCGACGAAGACGACCAGTTCCCCGTCCTTGATCTCCAGGTTGATGCCATGGAGCACGTCCACCGCCCCGAAGGATTTCGTCACATTGGTGAGCTTGATATGACCCATGACGGCCTCCTCTATTTCAGTCCGGTTCCGGCAATGCCGGTGGTGATGAAGCGCTGCAGGAAGATGAAGACGAGGACGACTGGGATCATCGTCACTACCGTCATCGCCAGGATGAAATGCCACTGCACATTGAGCTCGCCGGAATAGATGCTGAGGCCAACCTGCAGAGTATAGAGTTCCTTGCGCGATAGCACGATCAGCGGCCAGAGGAAGTCGTTCCAGCGCCAGACCACGGAGAAGATCGCAAGAACGGCGAGCGCGGGTGCGGTCAAGGGCAGGATGATGCGCCAATAGATCTGCCATTCCGACGCCTTGTCCATGCGGGCCGCGTCGATCAATTCGTCGGGAATGGTCAGCATGTACTGGCGCAGGATGAACACGCCGGTCGGCGTCGCCACGGTCGGCAGGATGACGCCCCAGAGATTGTTGAAGAGGCCAAGCGCCGAGACGATCGAATAGAGCGGTACCATGATCACCGAGAGCGGCACCATCAGAGTGGCAAGGATGAGCAGCATGGCAAAGGTCCGGCCGCGAAACTCGTATTTGCTGAGCGCAAAGGCCGCCATTGAATTGACCACGAGCGTAATCAGCGTTGCCGTTACCGTCACGAAGACGGAATTCCACAGATAGCGGACGAAATCGAAATGGGTGAAGGGTTCGGTATAGTTCTCCGACGCGAACGACATTTCGCGGACCGGGGTGCGCTGCGAGATGTTGACCTTGACGATCTCGCCCGGTTTTTGCGGATCGATCATCTGGCTCACGATGCCGATGCGCCGGACTTCGGCGAGTGTCGCCTTGCTGCCATCCGGCAGCGTGACGTTGTAGAGATCGAGCGGCTTGTCATAGCCTTCGACCGTCACTTTCTGAGTGACGTAGGGCAAGATAGTCGGCGGGAATTCGGCAAGGGCTGCCGGCGACTTGAATGACGAGCCGACGAGCCAGACGGCCGGGCCGAACATGACGAACAGGCCGCCGACGAGCCAGACCCAGGTGACGATGTCCGTCCAGTGCCAGCGCTTGCCGCCCTTGCGGCGCAGGATGAATTCGGCAACGCGGCTCATTTGCGGGCTCCTTTCTTTTCACTGGAGCGGCTGAGGCCGAGCTGCATCAGCGTCAGCACGACGAGGACGACACCCATGAGGATCGAGGCCGCCGCGGCAAGCCCAGGATTGCGCAACTGCGTGGCAAAGCCGGTCTCGTAGATATATTGGGTGAGGTAGAGCGTGCTGGTGCCCGGTCCGCCGCCTGTCAAGACGTAGACTTCGTCGAAGATCTGCACGGCCTTAATAAGGACGAGGACGACCACGACGAGCAGGTTGGGCGCAAGCAGCGGCATGGTGATGCGTAGGAACGCCCGCGTCGGCCGGGTGCCATCCATTTCGGCGGCTTCGTAAAGATCCTTCGGGATCGCCTGCAGGCCGGCGAGCAGGATCAGCGTGTAAAAGCCCATATGCGCCCAGATCGACACGCCGATCGTGGCGGCAAAGGCCCAGTTGCGATCGTTCAGCCAGGCATAGGGATCAAAGCCGAAACCGTAGAGGCCGAAGTTCATCAGGCCCTGGCGCTGCAGGATCCATTTCCAGATCAGGCCGACAACAACAGGCGACAACAGCACCGGAAAGAAGAACACCGCCCGCCAGAAGCTGCGCGCCGCCAGCTCACGGTTGAGGATCAGCGCGGTCACGAGCGAGACGGCGATCATCAGGGTAACCTGGATGATGACGAACCAGCCGGTATTGCCGACCGCCGTCCAGAACGTGTCTTCGGCGCAGCTATTGGCATTGAGATAGTTCGTGCAGTCGAACAGCCGGGCATATTGATCGCCGCCGACGAAGCTGCGATCCGGCAGGAAGAGGGCAGTCCCACCGGTCATCGAATAGGCGAAGTTGATGAAGAAGGGCAGAAGAACGAAGATGCCGAAGATCAGCATGTTTGGCAGCAGGAAAAAGGCCGCCATGCCGCTGATCCCGGTGACCCTTTGCAACCACCGCAGCGGCGCGTCGATCAGCCCCATCGTGAAGCGCACCGGCGCGAGAACGACTTCGCCAATACCGGAGCCGGTTTTTCCGGGAACATCTGCGTTCATTGCCCACCTCCCAGCGGCAGGTGGAAACTTACTCGTTTCCAGCTGCTGTCGCAGTTTGCAAATTGCTTCTCAAGACGTGCAAGTCGGGGGCGAGCGGCGACGCAGTTTTGCTGCCGCCGCTCGCCTCACTGTTAGCGGCCCGAGTCCTTGACCTTGGCCGCAATGTCCGCATCGATACGGGTGTAGGCTTCGGCCAACGGCATTTCGCCCGCCGCTGCCTGGCTCACTCGTGTGACCAGCGCCGCATAGTAGGTGTCCGACCAGAACCAGCCGGGCAGCTTTCGGGCGATATCTGAAAGCGAGCCGGTCGCCCCGACGAAGATGTTCAGGGCTGCCTTTGCCTGTGCATCGTCAGTCTTGAAATCCAGACCCTTTTCGACCACGCCTTTGTGCGCAGGCAGGAACAGCGTGCGTTCGGAAAATTCCTTCACGATGTCTTCGCGTGCCAGATAATCCATGACCTTGGCCACTTCGGTCGGATTCTTGGTGTATTTGACCGCGACCAGCCCAGCGCCGCCGGTCATGCCGGTGCAGTTTGCCGGACCGCAAGGGCTGCCGGTTGCGACCCAGTCGAAGTTCGAGCCGATCTTGGTCGAGAAGTTCGGGACCTGCCAGGAGCCGGAATAGTAGTAGGCAAGCTGGCCGTTGATGAAATCGTCGGCTCCGGCGCGGTAGGTCGAGCCAGCTGCAGACACCCAGACGTCCTTGCTCATCGTTCCGTCGCCGACCCAGCCGACGAATTTTTCGATGAACGCCTTGGCGCCGTCATCCAGCGGAGCGGGTTTTCCGTCGGCACCGATGTAGTTCGAGCCATAGGCTAGGATCGGCCCGCTCAAGCGGTGACCGGATCGGTCAAGCGCCATGGCGAAAGGCACCTGCTGGCTTTCGGCGACCTGCTTGGAGGCCCGGGCCCAGTCGTCCCAGGTCGCATCCTTGCCCGGCATGGCAATGCCCGCCTGGTCGAACAGCGTCTTGTTGGCAAAACCGCCGGCAAGCGTGATCTGCGTCATGAAGCCGGAAATCTGGTTGGACCCATCCGGACGCATCCAGTCGGCCTGAGCGCCGAAATTCGTGTCCCAGTACGCGGCGTCGGCGACCAGTGGGCGAAGATCGAGCCAATGCTGGCTCATTGCCTTCAGGTTGGTGACGCGGGCGATATCCGGACCGTCGCCGGCTTCAAGCTGCACTGGCAGCTGTTCGCGCACGACCGTGTACGACACGTTGTCGAGCACGACGTTGATCCCGGGATTTTCCTTCATGAAGCGGTCGAGCAGGTCTTTCAGCACCTCGCCCTCGACGCCATCGGAATACCACATGATGCGGACGTCGCCGGCGAGTGCCGCCGTCGACGTCAAAAGCCCGACGGCAAGCGCCGCCAGCAGTGTTCTGGTCTTTCGCATTGTCTTCCTCCTCTTCCGTGCACGAGCCCTTCTCCCGCTCGCAGGTAAACGTCGCGCCGGTTTCTCCTACCAGGCGCTTTGCTATCAGTTGGCAGCCAGCATGGCGACCTCGCCGGCAACCGTGAAGTCCTTGGGCGAAATGGTGCGGCCCTCGGCCTCGACCGAACCGTCGGCGCGAAATGTTACTGTGCCGTATTCCGGGTCCTCGATAGCGAGCGAGCCGTCTTCCTTCTCCTCGACTGCAAGAGCCGTGAACCGGGCTTCCACCGCGGCAAGGGTGGAGGCCTCGCAGACCCGAACGATCCAGCGGGTTTTTCTGCCGTATTGGCGCAGTTCCGCATTGGCGGATGGACCATCCTTGATCGCAACGAGATCGGTGCTGCCGCGCAACATCATCGCGCCGTTCCCGCAGCGCGCCAGCGCAAGGGTTCCATTGACGCTGCTCTCGTCAAACTCGCCAACCGGAAACCAAGCATGGGTGAAATCCGGCTGCTCTTCAAAGGTGGAAAAGTCGAGTACGGCTAGCGCTCGGTACTGGTGGGCGCGAGGGAGGGTGCCGCAACCACCCCAAAAGGACGGCCGACCGTACCCGAACTGAATCGTTTCACCGGGATGGTTGATCCAGACGGTCGCTTCTGGCCGCTTGCCGAGCCGCAGATGCAGCACGGTTTCCTGGTACCCCCATTCGTTCCAGCGGTAATGGGCAGCGGACCCCATGGCGAAATCGCGGCTCTTATAGTGATAGAGCGCTGCAAACCTGTTTTCACCTTGCGCGAACCGCCATTCCTGATGCTCGTCGGCTTGATGGCAGGCGACCATGCCAAGGTTTTCCGGCACGGTCAGGCCATTGTCGCGCAGACATACAGCGAGCTGCGGCAACGCGTGCACGCGGCGGCCGTACCAGCCCTTGCCCCAGAGTAGACGGGCAACACCCGAAAGCTCCAGAGAACGGTCGGCGCAGAGCGTGTGTTCGTAGGAACGCCCCTGCGCTGCCGTCACCATGCCGTGATGCGCCGAGCGGCCGATCACTTCGCATAGGCGAACGATGCCCTTCCGCGCGCGCTCGGCGATGTCGGTATCGGGAGACAGGGCGGCGAGCGCGGTCAGCCCCTTGAGGTCGATCGGGAAATAGGGGGCGGAGTTGAACTCCGCCATTTCCCAGGCTTCGAAATGGTCGAGCCAGGCGCGAACACGGGCAGCGCCAACGGCGCTCTGCTCGGCGCCTGTGCGGCCGGAGCGGGCAAAGGTCTTGTCGGCCAGAAGATGTCCGGCGAGATAGGCGGAGGTGTGGAACAGCAGTGCGTGGTTCTCCGAGAAATACCATTGCACATCGTTGCCGGGCTCATCCATCCAGTAGCGGAAACCGAGGATAGCCTGGTCGATGCGGTCGCGCGTCGCCTCGCCGATGTCCTTGCCCCAGACGGTGCGCGACCAGATCAGCGGAACAAGCGAGAAATCCGCGCAGTCGTGGCAATCCTCGATCGAAGGTAGGATCTCCTCGATCATAGCATCGGTGTCGGCGCCACTGCGGCCGCTTGCCAGCCGCGCAAAGGCGCGGACGGTATCGCGCTCGGAGAATTCCGAGATTTCGTCCAGCGTTTCGGTGATCCGTTCGGCAAGCGCTGCCGGTGCTTCGCCCTGACGGCCGGCATGGCAGATCTCGACGCCGAGCGAGCGCGAGGCGACGAAGCCGCCGGCCTTCAGCGTGATGCGGAAGTGACGGAAGTCCGCGGGGGCGTTTTCCGAGGGGCCGATGACCAGATGCGCATCGCCGGCCATGAGCACGAAGTCGTAGTCGAAGCGTTCGGTCGACATGAAGTCGCCTTCGACGGCCACGTTGACATCGACATCCACCGGTAAGGGCTCGGCGAGAAGCAGTGTGATGTCGCCTTCGAAATAGGCCGTCTTGTCGAAATGCATGCTTTCGAGGGCGGCCTCGATCGTCTCGGCGATCTTGCCTTCGATCGGCACGGGCACGGCGACGTTTGCCGGCGGTCCGTCGAGATAATCAAGCTGGAAGAAATAGCGCGCATCGCGTTCGGCCAGATCGTCGAAGAAGATGGTGACCTCGTTCAGTCCTTCTTTGAGCGGAAGGTCGAATTCAGCCTTTGCCTCGAGGTTGCGGCTATAGGGCGCCATCCAGCCGGTCTCGTTGCCATTCAGCCAGAGAACCGCGCCGCCACAGGTACCGAGGCGGACCTTTGCCCTACCGGCTTTCTCGGCAGCGATGAATGTGCGGGCAAAGGTGGCAAGTCGCGTCGGGCGGAACCAGAAGCCGGAGAGATCGAGCCGCGGCGAGCCGAAAGGCAGCCACCAGCGCGCCGCGTCGAACGCGCCGCGCACGTCCGGCCGCTTGCCGCGATAGGTTTCGGCGAAGATCGAGCGGCAGGGATATTCGTGCGGGATGAAGTTCTTATGCTTCGTCAAGAAGAAGAACGGGTCCATCTCACCCTTCATCGGGGCGTCGGGAACGTCGAAACGCTCCTCGGCGATCGCGCCGAGCTGCCAGTAGCGGATGGCTTCGCCGGGGTTAAGCTCACGGTCCATAAGTGATCTCATCGGGCTCATTTCAGTTCCGCTAGGGCCACCGGGGCCACATCGTTATATTCCTGGTTTTCTCCGGTCATGCCCCAGACGAAGGCATAGGGGCCGGTGCCGGCGCCCATATGGATAGACCAAGCGGGTGACAAGACGGCGTCGCCATTGGCGACGATGAGGTGACGGGTTTCTTCCGGGCGGCCCATCAGGTGGATGATGCGATCTTCCGCCGCCATATCGAAATAGCAATAGGCTTCCATCCGGCGCTCGTGCACATGCGGCGGCATGGTGTTCCAGACGCTGCCCTCGGCAAGATCGGTAATGCCCATCAATAGCAGGCAGGACGGTGTCACCTCTGGATGAATGTACATGGCGAGCCGTCGCTTGTTCGATCGGCGGCCGTCTCCCAGATCGATAGCCTTCGATCCCGCCTTCTTGATCAGTCGGTGGGGGATGTCGGCGCCGGCGGGCACCGAGTTCATGTAGAACCGGGCAGGGTTCCTTCCCGAGAGGCTCGCCATGGCAATCTCGCGCGCACCGCGGCCGAGATAGAGCACGTCGCGGTTTTCCAGCGTGAAGGACCGCCCGTCGACGGTCACGGTGCCCGTGCCGCCGAGATTGGCAATGCCCATTTCGCGGGCAGACAGGAGATAGGGCGTGCCGATCTCGGCGCCGGAGCCGAAGGTCACGCTCTGGGAAACCGGCATCGCGCCGCCGAGAAGCAGGCGATCGACATGCGTATAGGTGAAATTGACAGCGTCCGGCAGGAACAGGTCCGTCATCAGGAAGGCGCTGCGGAGCTGTTCCGTATCATAGGCTTTGACGTCTTCCGGTGCCGCTCCATACAGAATCTTCATCGTCACGCTGCTTGTCCTTCGGTGCCGACATGCTGCAGGCCTTCGGAAAGGCACAGGATTGCCAATGCCTGGCCGTAGCCGGTCGGTTGAATGGGGATATCCTTGTAGAACTGGAGATCGTGACCCATGCGCGTGCCGTAGGAGACGTTGAGCACGGTGCCGGTCTCGTCGATATTGTCCATCACCACCTGCAGGGCTTTCAGCCCGGCTTCACGCCATGCCGGCGTGCCGAGCCCGAGACGATAACCTTTCAGAAGGCCGTAGCCGATGCCAGCCGTAGCGGAAATCTCTTCGTAGGAGGTGGGATCGTCGAGCAAGGTGCGCCAGGCGCCGGACGGAGCCTGAAGCGCGAGCAGCGCATCGACCTGCGCCACGAGAACACCCTGCAGAAATTCTTTCACCGGCTTGCTGATCTCGGCGAGATCGAAGAAATCAAGTAGTCCCGCCGTGATCCAGGCATTGCCGCGCGCCCAGCGCGCTTCGGCAAAATTGTGCCGACCGTCAAAGGTCCAGCCGTGGAACCAGAGGCCGGTATTGGTGTCTGCGAGGTAACGCGTGTGGACGAGGAATTGCCGCGATGCCTCATCGACCAGTTCGGGCCGACTGCTTGCCTGACCGTAGGATGCCAGGAACAGGGCGACCATATAAAGGGTGTCGTCCCAGAGTTCGTTGTCGTTCACCTTATCGGAGACGTGATGCTCGAAACCGCCTTCCGGCGTGCGGCCCATGTCCGACATCACGCGGTTTGCCCAGTCGTCGAGGACCTGCTGCCAGCGGGGGTCGCGGGTCTTGGCCCAGAGCACTGAAAGGCCGAGCATCGGCGCGGTGGTATTGACGTTGAGTTGCGGCAGGCCCGCCTCGATGCGTGCCTGGTACCAGCCTTCGATGAGCTGCTGCAGATCGCGGCGGCCGGTGAAAAGCCAGAGCTTGATCAGGCCATA
This sequence comes from Rhizobium sullae, assembly GCF_900169785.1. Lineage (GTDB taxonomy): Bacteria > Pseudomonadota > Alphaproteobacteria > Rhizobiales > Rhizobiaceae > Rhizobium > Rhizobium sullae. The sequence continues at coordinate 338,404 of NZ_FWER01000004.1, read as the reverse complement.
GAGGCCGACACCCTGCGGCCACTCCCAACTTTCGAAACTGATGTAGTCGCCGGCGGTTCCGTCGAGATTAGGTTCATGGAAGCGACCGTCGTGCTTCAGGCCGGTCGTTCCGGCAACAAGGCGATCGAGACCACCGCGAATATCGCGGCCATTCGGGGCCATGGTAATCCTCCCAACCTGTCCGCTCTTCGGCGGTTTCGCTGCCAAAATAAAGCCACGGGATTTTTTCTTGCGCAACCTGAAAATTTTTCTCATGATTGCGGCAAGGAGACGAGGATGACTGTCAAACCATTGCCGGGCAAACGCGGAAAGAAGAGCAAGCGTGTGCGTCTGGAAGACATTGCCGAAGCCTGCGGTGTTTCGCTGAGCACCGCCTCGCGTGCGCTTGCGGGCGAAAAAGGCGTCCGGCCGGAAATCCGCCAGCAGGTGCTCGAAGTCGCAAAAATTGCCAATTACGTCATTCCAACCGCGGTTGCGGGGCAGAAAGTCATTCTCGCCGCATCGAGCGCTGCCATGATCGACTATGTGCGCAACCAGTTCACGCTCTATGTCCTGGAAGGCTTGAAGGATCGGGCGCAGGCGCTCGGGCTCGAAATCATCACGCGGCCAATCGCAGGCAGACACGAGGAACTCGCCGTTCTGAAGGAGGCGCTGGATGATCCGCAGGTTGCCGGCCTGCTGTTTCTCACTGTCGATGACGAGGGCATGCTTGCCGCCACGCGCGGCTTTCACAAGCCTGTGGTCCTTCTCAATAGCGACGATCCGTTCATGCGGCTTTCCAGCGTCACGCCCTGCAACCGCTCAAGCGCACGGCTCGCCGCCGATCACCTGATCGATCTCGGCCACGAGCGTATCCTGTTCCTGATGCGGCCCGGCCGGCGCACCATCGAAAGGCGCTACGAAGGCTGGAAGGACGCCCTGCTGCATCGCGGACTACCCTTCGACGAGGGTCTCATGGTGCCTGTCGAAGACTGGCTTCCGGAGCTTGCAGCTCAAGCGGTCGCGGCGCGCATCGCTGCCCGAGGGCTCGATTTCACCGCCATACTGGCCGCCGGCGACAGCCTAGCCGTCGGGGCGATGATGGGTGTCCAGCAGTCCGGGTTTACTGTGCCGGGCGACGTTTCAGTGATGGGTATGGACGATCTTCCGCAGGCGGCCTTCCTCAATCCGCCGCTGACGACTATGCATATCCCAATGCGCGAGATCGGCTCGGTGGCGCTCGATCTGCTACGCGACAACCTCTCCAGCCTGCCCATGCCGCCGCGTCGCGTGGAACTTGCCTGCCATCTCGTTGAACGCGCGTCCACCGCTCGGCGCCGGCCTGTTTCAATTCACCAGATTTCTATGGATAGTCAGGATCGAGAGAGCTTTCCTCACTGACGGCGAATATTGGCAAGCCGCCGTGGTTTCAAGCCCCTGCAACCGATACGCAATGTCCGACCTAGAGACATCGGCAACAGAACGCACCTAACACATGGGTGACAACCTCCTGCCGAACCGGTTGTCGATGGTTTGCAACGTTCTCTGCTCCAGGTCGATATATCCCAGATCATGATGCATGAAGCTGACGAGCCAAATGCCGTCGTCGACGTCTTTGAGTCCCAGTTTCTGTCCGGCCAGCGCGGTCGAGATGTTGATCTTCTTGCGATAGATGCAGATGCCCGTTGCCGTCACTTTACATTCGACAGAAACTGTTTGAACCGCGCGGAGTTGGGCTGCCTGAACATATCCTCCGGGCGGCCCTCTTCCTCGACGAGTCCATTGTGGAGAAACATGACCTTGCTGGACACATCGCGGGCGAATGCCATCTCGTGGGTTACGACGAGCATAGTCCGCCCTTCCTCTGCCAGGGACCGCATGACCTTGAGAACTTCGCCGACAAGCTCCGGATCGAGCGCTGAGGTGGGCTCGTCGAAAAGCATGACCTTCGGACGCTGCGCCAGGGCCCGGGCAATTGCGGCTCGCTGCTGCTGGCCGCCCGACAGGTGTGCGGGATAGAAATGACGCTTATCGGCAATACCCACTTTTTCGAGAAGGGCTTCCGCCTCCGCGATACATTCTGCGCGATTGCGCTTTTGAACATGCACCGGCGCTTCAATGACGTTTTCCAGAATGGTCAGATGGGACCAGAGGTTGAAGCTCTGAAACACCATCCCGATATGCTGCCGAAGCCGGTCCACCTGCCGGCGGTCCGCCGGTTCTGTGCGTTGCTGACGTTTCTTTAGGCCAAATGTCTCACCGGCGATGGTGATTTCGCCGCTGTCGGGAACTTCCAGCATGTTGAGACACCTCAACATGGTCGATTTGCCAGAGCCTGACGAGCCCAGGATCGAGATGACATCGCCTTCATGTGCCTTCAGCGAGACGCCTTTTAGGACTTCCAGCGGGCCAAAGCACTTGCGAAGATTTTTGACGAAAACGGCGATGTTGGGCTTGATCTTGTCATTCGCCGTGGCAGTTCCCCCGTCAGACATTCCTGTTCCCATCTATGTAAGAGACTGCGACCGGAAGCGCAGATGCGGCGAAAGCCGATACTCAAGCGCCACGATCACTCTGGTAATAATGAAATTAATCGCGAGATAGATTGCCGCAGCGACGACAAAAACCTCGAACGCGCGGAAACTGTCGGCGATGAGCTTTCCCGCCAATCCCGTAACTTCCATGAGGGTTACGACCGAAGCAAGCGCGGTCGCCTTGACCATCAGGATAATCTCATTGCCGTAGGCAGGAAGAGCATGCCGGATGGCGATCGGAAGGACAATGCGTCTGAAGAGCAGCGTTCCAGACATGCCGCAGGCGCGGGCGGCCTCGATCTGCTGGTTCGAAACAGCCTCCAGCCCGCCGCGAAAGATCTCGCTGCAATAAGCGGCCGTGTTCAGCATCAATGCAAGGACCGCGCACCAATATGGATCGCGAAAAAACGGCCAGACACCAAGCTCCTGCAGTGCCGGGCGAAACTGGCCGAGGCCGTAATAGATCAGAAACATCTGGACGAGCAGCGGAGAGCCGCGAAAGATGAAGACGTAGGATTTGACAAATGCCTGGCTGACGGGTCCGCCGAGGACAGAGAGCAGGGCTAGCGCCAGAGCCAGAATGCTGCCCGCCAGAACCGACGTTGCCGCGAGCTGCAACGTCAGAGGCAATCCAGCCACGAGCGTTTGGAATGCCTCCCACATGAAGACAAGGTCCATCAGAACGCCCTCCGGGTGCCGCGCTTGGTTCTCGTCTCCAAGTGCCTGAACAGAGCCGTCGAAACCCATGTGATGACGAGATAGAGCACGATCGCGGCTAAATAGAAGTCGAACGGCCGTCGCGTTGAGCCCGCGGCGATCTGGGATTGGCGCAGCAGTTCGACTAGGCCGGTTATGGAGATCAAGGCGGATTCCTTCAGCACAAGCTGCCAGGTATTTCCCAAACCGGGAATTGCGTACCGCAGAACGAGCGGCGCGACGATGCGCCTGAACTTCGGCCAGGGGCGCATGCCGACAGCGCTGGCTGCCTCGAGCTCGCCGAGCGCCACCGATTTGTAAGCGCCACGAAGCACCTCGGCTTGATACGCCCCCGAGACGACGCCGAGAGCCAATGTACCGGTGAGAAAGGCCGGCATTCCGATGAACCCGTGATAGCCGAAGAAGGCGCCGGCATATCCAAGGAAGGCGCTGCCGCCGAAATAGAAAAGATAGACCACCAGAAGGTCCGGCACGCCGCGAAGGATGGTCGTATAGCAGTCGGCCAGCCATTGCATGAGGAGCGATCGGGAAAGCTGCATCGCCGCGACGAGAGAACCGATGATACCTCCGACGACGAATCCGCAAACCGACAATCCTACCGTCACTGCCGTTGCGGTAAGCAGCAGCGCGCCCCAGCCGCCTTCACCCAGGCCAACAAGACGCCAGTAGTTCTCGACGATGTCCATCGGGACCCCTATCTGTTCCGGGACTCAACCGGTTGTGCGACGATGAGCCCAGATGCGCTGGAGCTTCGACATGTTCTTCAACGAGCTTTGAACGTGCGCACGGGCTGCTGCATCCGCTGCCTCCGGATCACGCGCGCAGATGGCGTCTGCGATTGCGCGATGTTCGTCGAGATCGGTATGTTCCAGATCGACCCAGAGAACTTCGAGCCAAAGCGCCAGCCGCAGTTGCTGGTAGACCTGCTCGGTCACCCGAACCAGGGCTTCGTTTCGAGTGGATTCCGCGATTACCCTGTGAATATAGAGGCCGAGGTCCAGATTGCGCGCGGCATCGGCAGGCTTCTCATCGCCGCTTTCCCTGAGTTCTTCCATCTGGCGGACCACTCCGCGGATGCGGTCAAGGTCCCCGTCCGTCGCCGTGGCGCAGGCAAGTCGGGCAGCACAGACGTCCAGGGCTTCCCGCACGACCAAGAGATCGCAGAATTTCGTGATATCGAGATCGGTCACCGTATAGCCAATATTGCGCTGACCGACGATGAGACCTTCCTCCTCAAGCTTCATCAACGCCTCGCGAAGCGGCGTTCTGCTCACTCCAAAACGCTTGGCGAGGGTGCTCTCCGAGAGCCGCTCGGACGGACGTAGCTGTCCGTTCAGGATGAGTTCCTTCAGCTGCAGATAAGTGGTTTCGCGCAGCGAGCCGCGCTGCTCCTTTTTGGCCGCCTCCAAGTCAGTCCCTTTCCCCGTTTGCTACAGATCCGCGTTTGCTGGGAAAGCCGTAGCTTTTTTTCACTTGCGAGATCAAGTCGAATGCGATTACGTATACAATATTGCACACAGCAATCAATGTCTTTTTGCACGTCTTCGGATACTGAGCGTTCTGGTCGCCGGGACGGCACAACAACAAGGGGAATTTCAATGACAAGAATGAACTGGGCACTCGGCGCCATCGCGCTCGGCACGATCCTTGCCGGCAGCGCTGCCGCGCAGCAAGGCAAGCCGGCGGAGATCACGATCGCCACCGAAGGCGCCTATGAACCGTGGAACTTTACTCGCTCGGATGGAAAGCTGGATGGATTCGAAATCGATCTCGCCAATGACCTCTGCGGGAGGATGAAGATCAAGTGCAATATCGTGGCGCAGGATTGGGATGGCCTCATTCCATCGCTGAATGCCAAGAAGTTCGATGCGATCATGGCCTCTATGATCGTAACGGAAAAGCGTCTGGCTGTGATCTCCTTCAGTGAGGCCTACGCGCCGACGTCGGCGGCTTTCCTGGTGGAGAAGGCCGGCCCTTTGGGAAACCTTCCGGGGACGGGAACGACCGTGAATCTGGGTGACGACAAGGCCAAGGTGGAGGGGGAATTGAAGCCGTTGCGCGACGCGCTTGACGGCAAGACGGTCGGCGCTCAGGTTTCGACAGCGAACGTCGCCTTCCTCGACTCTTATTTCAAAGGCGTCGTCGAGACCCGGGAATACAAGACGGTCGAGCAGCACGACCTTGACATGCAAGCCGGCCGGATCGATGCCGTCGTGGCGCAGAGAACCTCCCTCAACGCCACCCTCGCGAAAGATGATTTCAAGGACTACGCTATCGCCGGCCCGACATTCACCGGAGGCGTCTTCGGTCAGGGCATTGCCGTGGGCCTGCGCAAGGACGACACTGAATTAAAAGCTATGTTCGACGCGGCAATCGCGGCCGCCAAGGCCGACGGTACGATCGGCAAGCTCGCTAAAAAGTGGATGAAGACGGATCTTTATTGATCGCCTGCACGACAGCGACAGGCGTCCCTCGATGGCGAGGCTTGTCTGCGAGGATCGGCGGTCTCTCCGCCGATCTGCAATCCCTCATGTTCATTGGAGAGCCTTGTGACCATTCTTCCCAATTCCCTGGAAGCGCGCGATATTGCCCGCGTTCTCCATCCCTACACGAATGCATCCCAGCATCTGAAGGAAGGGCCGATGGTCATTGCCAAGGGTGACGGGATTCACATCATCGATACGGACGGCAACAAATATATCGAGGGGCTCGGCGGGCTGTTTTGCGCCTCCCTTGGATTCAGCGAACAACGGCTTGTCGATGCTGCGATGCGGCAGCTGAAGGAACTGCCGTTCTACCATAGCTTCGGGGGCAAATCCCATGAGACCGCGATCGAACTCGCTGACCGTTTGATCAGGCTCGCCCCGGTCCCGATGTCGAAGGTGTTCTTTGCCAATTCGGGGTCGGAGGCCAACGATACCGCGATGAAGCTCGTCTGGTACTATCACAACGCCATCGGCAAGCCACATAAGAAGAAAATCATTTCCAGGCTGCGCGCCTATCACGGGGTTACCATCGCCTCTGCCAGTCTGACGGGCTTGCCGAACAACCATCGCGACTTCGATCTGCCGATTGCCCGCGTTCTTCATACCGATTGCCCGGAGTTTTACCGCTACGGACTGCCGGGTGAGACTGAAGAAGAGTTTGCGACGCGATGCGCGGATTCGTTGGAACGGCTGATCCTCAGCGAGGGACCCGACACCATCGGCGCCTTTTTTGCCGAGCCTTTGATGGCGTCCGGCGGATGCATCGTGCCTCCGCCGTCCTATTACGAAAAGATCCAGGCGATCCTGAAACGCTACGACATCCTGCTGATCGCCGATGAAGTCATCTGCGGCTTCGGCCGGCTCGGCACGATGTTCGGCTCCGAAAGCTTCGGCCTGGAGCCCGACATGATCGCCATGGCCAAGCAGCTTTCTGCCGCCTATCAGCCGATCTCGGCTCTCATGGTCAATGGGAAAATCCATGATGCGGTCGTCGCCGAAAGCGAAAAGATCGGTACGTTCGGACATGGATTTACCTATAGCGGGCATCCCGTGGCAACCGCCGTCGCCCTCGAAACGCTGAAGATCTACGAAGAGCGCAATATCCTTGGACATGTCCGGAAGGTGGCGCCGCTGTTTCAGCAGCGGCTTGAGGAATTGAGAGATCACCCGCTCGTCGGCGACGTCCGGGGCCGTGGTCTCATCGGCACGCTCGAATTGGTTCGCAACAAGGAGACGAAGCAACCCTTCAGTCCTGCCGACGGTATCGCGATCCATGCGGGGAAAAGAGCGCAGGCCCATGGCGTGATCACACGCGCGCTTGGTGATAACTATTCCCTCTGCCCGCCGCTGATCATCACCGAGGTAGAGATCAACGAGCTTTTCGACCGATCGAAGCGCGCGCTTGACGACACCTTCGCCTGGGCCACAACAAATGGACTTTACCGAGATGCAGCTGAATAACGTGCGTAATTTCGAACGTCCGGGACGTTCTCTCTCCGTCGGGAAGAACGGAATGGCGGCCACCTCCCATCCGATGGCGACCCTTACCGCGATCGATATCCTTAAGAGCGGCGGGCGGGCCATAGATGCCGCTGTCGCCGCTTGCGCCGTCCAATGCGTCGTCGAGGCCGGATCGACCGGCATCGGCGGTGATTGCTTCGCCCTGCTGACGTCGAATGGAGGGAATGACGTCATCGCTTACAACGGTTCAGGACGCACGCCGGCCGCCGCTGAACTGCAGTGGTTTCTCGATCGTGGAATTACGGCGATCGAGCGTTCGTCGCCGCATGCGGTGACGATTCCCGGCGCCGTTGATGCTTGGACGCGGCTCGTTGCCGATCACGGCCGAATGTCGATGAGCGATATTCTCGCTCCGGCGATCGCGCTTGCACGCGAAGGCTACGGGATCACGCCAAGGGTCGCGGCCGACATTTCCCAGCAGCGCGACCTGCTGACGAGAGATCCGTCGACGCGCCGCATTTTCCTCGACAGTGATCAGCGGCCTGCGATCGGTTCGCTTCAGAGACAGCCGGAGCTTGCTGATACGCTTGCAGCGATCGGCAAATACGGCCGCGACGCCTTTTATCGTGGGGTCGTCGCAGAGGATATGGTCGCCCGGCTGGTGTCCCTCGAAGGACTCCACACGCTGGAAGACTTCGCGTCTGCGGTTGGTGAGTACGTCAAGCCAATCAGCGCCAGGTATCGCGGATGGACGGTTCACGAGTGCCCTCCGAACGGGCAAGGCATCATTGCTCTTATGATCCTCAAGATCCTGGAGCGGTTCAAGCGGGCGGGCGATCCGTTGAGGGCAGACAACCTCCATATCGAGATCGAAGCAACGCGGCTCGCCTACGCCGCACGCAACCGCTGGCTCGCCGATCCCTCAAGCTCCGACGTTCCGGCGGATTTTCTGTTATCGGACGGGCTTGCCGACTCTCTCGCCGCCCAGATCGACCTTAAAAGAGCGAGTGACGCGCAATTGTATGTCGATGGAATAGAACATTCCGACACAGTCTATATTTCGGTCGTCGACAAAGACCGCAATGCGGTCAGTTTCATCAATTCGATCTTCCATTCTTACGGAAGTGGCCTGATGGCGCCCAAATCGGGCGTGTTGTTCCACAATCGTGGCCAGAGTTTTGTGGTTAAACAGGGCCACCCGAATGCGATCGGGCCAAGCAAGCGGCCAATGCATACTATCATTCCGGGTCTCGTGACGCGCGATGGTAAAACCGTGCTGTCGTTCGGCGTCATGGGCGGGCATTACCAGGCGATGGGCCATGCCCATTTCCTGTCCAAGCTGTTCGACTACGGCATGGACATGCAATCCGCGATCGAATTGCCGCGTCTCTTTCCCCTTCCCGGGACGGCAACCGTCGAGGCCGAGGAGGCTCTGCGCACATCGATAGGGCCGGATCTTGAGGCTCGCGGGTTCAAGGTCGTCCAACCCAATTGGGCGATCGGCGGCGCCCAAGCGATCTGGATCGACGCCGAGCATGGAACGCTTCTTGGTGCCTCCGACCATCGCAAGGACGGCTGCGCGCTCGGCTATTGATGTCAATGATTGGGAAAGCGAATGTCTGAGTACCCGAATACCCGGCTCTACATCAACGGAACCTGGCGCGAAGGCTCGAGAGAAGGGCTACCGGTGGTTAATCCGGCTTCCGAGGAAGTCATAGGCCTGGTTGCCAATGCCGGCCCGGAGGATCTCGACGATGCCTTGTCGGCAGCTGCGTCCGGCTTCGACGTCTGGCGCAGGACCAGCGCCTTTGACCGGGCAAAGATCCTTCACCAGGCGGCACAGAACTTGTGCGATCGCGCCGACATGATTGCCAGGATCATGACAATGGAGCAGGGCAAACCGCTTGCGGAATCGCGCATGGAAACGGCCGGTGCGGCCGACATCATCGACTGGTTCGCGGAAGAAGGAAGGCGCGCCTACGGTCGTCTCATCCCTTCGAGGTCCCTGAATGTCCGCCAGCTCGTCGTCAAGGAGCCTGTTGGGCCCGTGGCTGCCTTCAGTCCCTGGAACTTTCCGCTGAATCAGGCCGTCCGCAAGGTGGCGGCCGCTCTCGCCGCAGGATGCTCGATTGTCCTGAAAGGTCCTGAGGAGACGCCGGCGAGCTGCGCGGAACTCGTGCGCGCTTTCGCTGATGCAGGTCTGCCGGCCGGCGCTCTCAATCTCGTCTATGGCATCCCCGCCGAGGTTTCCAGCCATCTCATCCCGCATCCGGTTATCCGCAAGGTTTCGTTCACGGGTTCGACAGCGGTCGGCAAGCAGCTTGCTGGCCTTGCCGGAACCCATATGAAACGCGTGACGATGGAGCTTGGCGGGCACGCGCCGGCCATCGTATTCGACGATGCCGATGTCGACCTGGCGGTTAGGATATTGGCCGGCGCAAAGTTCCGAAATGCCGGGCAGGTCTGTGTGGCGCCGACCCGCTTCCTGATCGAGGAGAGCATCTATTCCAGGTTCGTCGACGGTTTGGTCAAAGCTGCGGAAGCGATCAACGTGGGGAACGGATTGGACGCCGGCGTCACAATGGGCCCGCTGGCGAACGCGCGGCGCGTCGAGGCAATGATCGATTTGACGAGCGATGCCGTCTCCCGAGGCGGCAGGATTGCGACCGGCGGCGAACGGATCGGCAATCGTGGCAACTTTTTCAAGCCTACGGTTCTTACGGACGTGCCGCTCGATGCGCGGGTGCAGAACGAGGAGCCTTTTGGTCCTATCGCGATCGTCAGTCCGTTCTCCAGCTACGAGGCGGTGGTCAGGGAGGCAAACCGGCTGCCCTATGGTCTGGCTGCCTACGCCTATACCACCTCCGGAAAGACGAGTTTGGCGCTCTCGCAGGATGTTGAGAGCGGAATGCTGTCGATCAACCATCATGGGCTTGCTCTTCCCGAGTTGCCGTTCGGAGGCGTCAAGGATTCCGGCTATGGCTCCGAGGGCGGGACCGAAGCGATGGAAAACTATCTCAACACGAAGCTTGTGACACAGGCGGCATGAATGCTCCGAAGATGAAGCGGCGACGGCCGACAATCGCGATCTGCAGCCGCTGACCACGGGTCACAGATCAGTGTTTAGGATTAAAGGCAGAAGAGGACGATAAAAATGCCGGATATTTTGAGTCTGGACCAGTTGCGGGCCCGCTATGGCAATGCCTCCGGCGGAGATATTTTCGATCCTGAGTTCCGCAAAATCGGTGAGCTTGTATTTGGTGACGGGGATAATCGCCAAGCACCTTATTGCGGCGTTCCAACCCTGCTGAAAGCGCCTTACTATCCGAATGCTGCCCCCGACTTCCGAGATGTTGACGTAGCGCTCCTCGGGATACCGATGGATCTCGGAGTGACAAACCGCTCCGGTGCGCGCTTTGGTCCCCGCGCCGTTCGCAATGTCGATCGTGTCGGCCCTTACGAGCATGTCCTTCGAGCTGTACCGACGGCTCATGTCCGGGTGGCGGATGTGGGCGATGTACCCTTCCGCAGCCGGTTCGACCTTGCGCAGTCGCACGAGGATATCGAGAATTTCGTCCGGGGCATCGTCGCGGCCGGTGTCATCCCTCTTTCCGTTGGCGGTGATCATTCGATCGGCTTGCCGCTTCTTCGAGCCATTGGCCGAGACCAGCCTGTCGGAATGATCCATATCGATGCTCATTGCGATACCAGCGGATCTTTTGAGGGCTGCAAATTTCATCATGGGGGACCCTTTCGGCAGGCCGTCCTTGATGGCGTGCTCGACCCCCGCCGAAGCATCCAGATCGGCATTCGAGGCAATTCGGAATATCTGTGGGAATTCTCCTACGCCGCCGGAATGACCGTCATTCATGCCGAGGAAGTCGAAGCACTCGGCATTCGCGGTGTTACCAGAAAAATCCGTGAGGTTGTCGGCGAAGGCCCCACCTATGTCAGCTTCGACGTCGATGCCCTCGATCCGGCATTTGCGCCGGGCACTGGCACGCCGGAAGTGGGTGGTTTGAGCTCGGCACAGGCGCTCGCGATCCTGCGCGGTCTATCGGGATTGAATATTATCGGTGGCGACGTTGTTGAAGTCGCTCCGCAATACGATCCGACAACCAATACGGCCCAGATTGCGGCGCAGGTCCTGTTCGAACTTCTGTGCCTTTCAGTCGAGGCGCACAGGAACAAGCTCAGTTGAATCAACCGACGGAGCACAGTGCTGGATTGGGCCGGTACGAATCCGCCCCCTCAAGACCACGCCGTTTTGCGGTGGTGCTGCGCACCAGCCTTGACCGGTCGGTTTCGTACCGGCGAAGCCCCTGAAGCAGGAAAGGCGGGGCGTGCGTCGGCATCCCAGCGTCAGCCGCAACGGCCCGGCGCAACTGCTGGATTGGGCGCACCGGTTTTGATTAGCGCGCGTTGGTATAACCTTGCTGTTGTTAGAACTGCGAATCCGTCGCAGGACGGCATCAACGCTCGGTAATCAGCGGGCCTTTTGTTGAGTGGGAATACGATCCCGGAAATGGCAATGTGGTGGACGACACCGGACGCTTAGTTTGCCACTGTGTTGCCGCACGTTGCCAGGCGGATGTCTCTTCGGAAGTCAGACGGTGACATGCCTGCGATGTGGCGGAAGGATTTGTTGAAGGCGCTGATGGAGCCGAAACCGCTGTCCATCGCCACCTGAAGGACATTCGCGTCGTCGGCCATCAGCAACGCCTGGGCGCGTGAAAGGCGCAGCAGATTGAGGTATTTGCTGAGCGTCATCCCGGTCGATTTCTTGAAGACGTTCATTGCGTATTTCGGATGCAGATCCGCAGCACGGGCGATATCGACGGTGTCGATGTCCTCCATGAAATTGGCGGCGATGAAATCGCACATCCTGACTATGCTGCGCGATGATTGCGCATGGGGCTGTTCGGCCTCCGTTCCACCGTAGCCGACAGCCGTCATCGAATAGGGTTCGAATGCGATGCGCTCGATGCGGAGCAGCAACTCGTCGACAGCATGTTGCGCTTTTGCTGGATTGCCAGAGTTGGCGTAGCGGGACCAGCGGGAGAAGTTCTCTTTGTCTGCGGCGTCGGTGGCGGACGTCAGCAGCGTCGAGCCCTTCATCAGCCTGCTGGAGATTTCGGCAGGCAGGCGAAGACGGAAGAAATAGACAAGCGGCAGATGGGCTCCCGCATAGAGCGAATCGTCGGAGGATTCATCCATCTGATGCGGCTGGCCGCCCCAGAAGAGGCACATGTCGCCGGCCCTGAGCGTCATTTCGTGGTCGTTCATGCGGTAATGCACGATTCCGCGCATGATGTAGTTCACTTCCACCTGCGCGTGCCAGTGCGGCATGACCATGACCGGCGGATGGGCGTGGAACATCTGCAGCGTTGTCGGCAGGCCCTCGATACTGCTCGCACCCGGTTGATAGATGGCTCTTCTGGCAACCTTACTTTCCGCCAAATTCATATTCCCTTTTTAGGAGACAGGGGCTCCCTTGCATATAACTTAGCCACGTTCGCTAAAGGACGGCAATTGAAAAGGGAGGATTTTCAATGCGCTTCAAACTTATCGGTGCGACCGCTGCGGTCGCGCTGCTGGCTTCCGGTTCCGCATTCGCGCAGTCGGGCAATCTCACCATCTGGAGCTGGAACGTCGCAGCATCGGCGCTGAAATCCACGCTCGAAGGCTTCAACAAGCAATATCCAGATATCAAGGTCACGGTGGAAGACCTCGGGAACAGCCAAGTCTTCGATAAGACACTTGCCGGTTGCGCCGCCGGCGGCGACGGTCTGCCGGACATCGTGACGATCGAGAATTTTGAGGCGGAAATCTTCTGGAACCGCTTCCCGGACTGCTTCGCCAATCTGAACGAACTCGGTTATACGGCGGAAATCCAAGCGAAATTTCCTGACTTCAAGCGCACCGAGCTAGAGGTCGGTGATGCCGCCTATGCGATGCCGTGGGATTCCGGTCCGGTTGCCGTCTTCTACCGCCGTGACTTCTATGAAAAGGCCGGCGTCGATCCGGCGACGATCAAGAACTGGGACGATTTTATCGCTGCCGGCAAGAAGATTTCCGAAGCCAATCCCGGCGTCGTCATGGCGCAGGCCGATTTCAACGGCGACAGCGAATGGTTCCGGATGATCGCCAACGAGCAGGGCTGCGGCTATTTCGCTACCGACGGCCAAACGATCACCATCAACAAGCCGGCCTGCGTCGCGAGCCTCGAAAAGGTCAAGCAGATGAAGGACGCCGGAACGCTGACGGCCGCCATCTGGGACCAGAAAATCCAGGCCAATACCGCGGGCAAGGTCGCAAGCCAGATGTATGGCGGCTGGTACGAAGGCACGATACGCTCCGGCTCGCCGGATCTTTCCGGCAAATGGGGCATCTACATGATGCCTAGCCTCACGGCTGACGGCCCGCATGCCGCCAATCTCGGCGGTTCGTCGCTGGCCATCAACGCCAATTCCGAAAACAAGGAAGCGGCCTGGGCCTATCTGAACTATGCGCTGGCTACCAATGAAGGCCAGGTCACGATGCTGAAGTCCTTCGGCCTCGTCCCTTCGCTGTTGTCAGCCGTACAGGATCCTTTTGTCAACGAGCCGCTGCCTTACTGGGGCGGGCAGAAGGTCTGGGCGGACATCCTTTCGACGCTGCCGAAGATCGTACCGAGCCGCGGGACGGCGTTCCAGAGCGATGCGGATGCGATCTACAAGGCGGCGCAGACGAAGTATTTCGCCGGCGGCTATCCGGACGCCAAAGCGGCCCTTGACGACGCGGCCAACCAGATCGCCTCGGCGACTGGCCTTCCGATCGCAGAATGAGCAACCGGCCGGGCGCCTGATGCGCGCCCGGCGTTCACCTTCAAGGTGGCTCGTTTCGCTTGTGAGGAGGATATAAATGCCATTCAGGACCCGGAGCGCCTATCTGTTCCTTGCGCCCTATCTTCTGGTCTTCGCCACCTTCTGGCTTTGGCCGATTATCAATTCGTTCCTGATCTCGTTCCAGAACACCCGCATCAATCCCTGGAAATACAGCTTTCAGGCCAATTGGGGACGCCTCTTCGGCGATCCGGCTTTCTATAATGCGCTCTACAATACGCTGATCATCCTGGTCATCCAGGTGCCGGTGATGATTGCGCTTGCAACCGTCATGGCGGTACTTTTGAATTCGCCGCTGCTGAAAGCGCGGCCTCTTTTCCGCTTCGCCTTCTTTGCGCCCGTCGTCGTCGGCGAGGTCGCCTATGCCGCCGTCTTCCGGCTGATGTTCAGCATCGATTTCGGTATCGTCAACAAGCTGATCGGTTCGGTCGGCATTGCTCCGGTTTCCTGGTTTGACAATGCGAATGCGGCAATGGCCCTCGTCATTATCGCTGTCACCTGGCGCTGGGCGGGCTACAACGCGATCATCATTTTGGCCGGCCTGCAGTCGATCCCTGACGATGTCTACGAGGCCGCGACGCTCGATCGCGTCAGCAAGGTACAGCAGTTCTTCCACATCACCCTGCCGCTCCTGAAGCCGATCATCCTCTTTTGCGTGGTGCTGTCGGTGATCGGCACGATGCAGCTTTTCACCGAACCGTTCCTCATCACGAATCGCGGTGGCCCGGGCGGCGGCACGGAAACGCTCGGCCTGCTTCTTTACCGGCAGGGCTTCACATCACTGAATTTCGGATACGCATCGGCGATCGCCTACACGATAGCCGCGCTGGCGATTGCAATTTCGCTGTTTAATCTGTGGGTCGGGAGGGAGCCAAAATGAGGTCGAGGTCCAAGTCGCAATCTCTCTTGATACGCAAGATCGCGCTGCATGCCGCTCTGACGCCGCTTGCCGTCATCTGGCTCTTTCCACTCTGGATGATGTTCGTCTTCTCGACCATGCCCGACAACGGCATCTTCAGCCCGGACATCGTGCTGTGGCCGTCAACAAACTTTGTCGAGAATTTCAGGAACCTGCAGGCCGATACAAATTTTCTGAGGGCGATGTTCATCTCGATCACCGTCGCGATCATCTATACCATCCTGTCGGTGATGCTGACATCGATGGCCGGCTGGGCGCTTGCGCGCTATAGGTTCATCGGCCGCTCCGTGGTCACAGCCATCATTCTTGGCACGATCACCTTGCCTTTCGCCGTTGTCGTGATCCCGCAATTCATCATGGTGGCGCGCGAATTCAAGCTGGCGAACACCTGGGTGGCACTCATCGTCCCGCCTCTCTTCAATTCGCTGGGCGTGCTCTTCATGCGCCAGTCCTTCTCGATGATGCCGAACGAGCTTTTCGACGCCGCCCGCGTCGAGGGCGTCAAAGAATGGCAGATATTCCTGCGCATCGCCTTGCCGCTTGCCCGGCCGACGATGGCGGCGCTGTCGATCATTCTCTTCCTCCACTCGTGGAACAATTATCTCTGGCCGCTGCTCATCAACTCCCGGCCGGGCATGATGACAGCGCCGGTGGCGCTCGGAACGCTGATCGGCCTCACCAAGGTTTCCTGGGGCGGCATCATGGCGGGCGCGATGCTGCTGACCGCACCGATCCTCGTCGTTTTCGTGCTGTTACAGCGTCATTTCATCGCCGGCATCGCGGCCGGCGCAATCAAATAACAGGGGAGGCCGAATGGCAGAGCTTTCACTCAGGAATGTTGTCAAACGCTTTGGTGTCTTCGACGTGATCCACGGCGCCAATCTCGACGTGAAGGACGGCGAGTTCGTCGTCTTCGTCGGCCCTTCAGGCTGCGGGAAATCAACGCTGCTGCGGATGATCGCCGGTCTTGAAGATATCTCAGCTGGCGAGATCACGATCGGTGGTAGGGTCGTCAACAATGTCGAACCTGCCGATCGCGGCATTGCCATGGTCTTCCAGTCCTATGCGCTCTACCCGCATATGACGGTCGCGGATAACCTCTCTTTCGGCCTGCGTATGAATGGCAACCCGAAGGCGGATACCGAGAAACGGGTGCGCCACGCCGCCGAGATCCTGCAGATCAAGGAATTGATGGAACGCCGTCCGAAGCAACTCTCCGGCGGCCAGCGCCAGCGTGTTGCGATCGGGCGCGCTATTGTTCGCGAGCCGGAGGTCTTCCTCTTCGACGAACCGCTGTCGAACCTTGACGCAGAACTGCGCGTGCAGATGAGGGTGGAAATCTCGCGGCTGCACAAGCAGCTCGGCACGACGATGATCTATGTGACCCACGACCAGACGGAGGCGATGACGCTTGCTGACAAGATCGTCGTGCTGCGTGCCGGCAAGATCGAGCAGATCGGTGCGCCGCTCGACCTCTACGACGATCCTGCTAACCAGTTCGTTGCCGGTTTCGTCGGTTCGCCGAAGATGAATTTTCTGGCGGCGGAAGTTGTTGAAAGAGACGCCTCGAACGCAACCGTTGCCGTGACCGGGGACAGGAATGTCCGACTGACGCTGCCGGTTTCGGCGGTTGCCGAAAAGGGCGCGCAGGTTACCCTCGGCGTGCGGCCCGAGCATTTTGCCGACCAGGGCAGCGGCGATGCCGACCTGACCGTCGCGGTCGACGTTGCCGAGCACCTGGGCAATACCAGCTATGTCTATGCGACCGCTGCGGGCGGCCAGCCGCTCATCATCGAACGTCCGGAATCCCGCTCTGCCGCCGATCGCGACACGCTTACCGTCGCAGTTTCCGCAAAGCGCACCTTCCTGTTCGACAGCGCAGGCAATCGCTTGCGCTGACGAAATCCGCTCCCAAGACGAAGATACGAAAGAGGAATAGCCATGAGTTCAGAGCAACCGATCCGCTGGGGCATCATCGGTCCCGGCACCATCGCCCGCACCTTCGCAGACGGCATCGCGCATTCGCGGACCGGCAAATTGGTGGCTATCGCGAGCCGCAATCCGGAAAAACCGGGCCTCGGCGACGGCTTTCCCGGTGCCCGCATCGTCAAAGGCTATGATGCGCTGCTGACCGATCCGGAGATCGATGCCGTCTATATCGCCACGCCGCACACCGGCCATGCCGAATGGGCGATCAAGGCAATCCGCGCTGGCAAGCACGTGCTGGTGGAAAAGCCGATCGCGCTTTCGGCCTTCGATGCGGATGCGATCTACTATGAAGCGAAGAAGGCCGGCGTCTTTGCCGGCGAGGGCTTCATGTACCGCGTGCATCCCCAGACGGCGAAGATCGTCGAATTGGTGAAAAGCGGTGTGATCGGCACGGTGCGGATCATCCGCTCAAGTTTCGGCTTCAACATGGGCAGCTTCAAGCCAGAGCATCGGCTCTTCGCCAATGACAAGGCGGGCGGCGGCATTCTGGATGTCGGCGGCTATCCGGTTTCGATGGCGCGGCTGATCGCCGGAGCGGTTGAAGACAAGCCTTTCCTCGAGCCGCAGAAAGTTTCCGGCGTGGCGCACCTCGGCCAGTCGGGCATCGACGAATGGGCCTCCGCCGTTCTGAAATTTCCGAACGGCATCATCGCCGAAGTCTCCTGCTCGATCATGGCGCAGCAGGACAATACGCTGCGTATCATCGGCTCCGAAGGCCGTATCGAGGTCAAGGATTTCTGGTTTGCCTCAGGTCACAAGGGCGGCGTCGGCAAGATCGAGATATTCAAGGGCAATGAACAACAAGCGGTCGAGGTGAAGGAAGACCGCTGGCTCTATTCCTTTGAAGTCGACGCGGCTGGAGATGCAATCCGCGCCGGCGAGAAGGAATTCACTTCGCCGGGCATGAGTTGGACCGATTCCGTCGGCAACCTCCGCGTTCTCGACCAATGGCGTGCCTCGGTCGGCCTTGAATATGGGGTCGAAAAGGCATCAAAACGCACCGCGAATATTGCGGGTGGGACAGTCCGGCGAGGCGACAGCATTCCACAGCGTCAGATACCAGGCATTTCCAAGCCCGCCTCCGTCGTGACGCTCGGATTCGAGTTCTTCCCGAGTTTTGCAGCCGCCTCGCTGACGCTCGATGGCTTCTACGAGGCGGGCGGCAACATCTTCGACACGGCTTATGTCTACGGTGGCGGCAAGACGGAGAGCATCTTCGGCGATTGGCACACGAGCCGCAACATTCCGCGCGAGGAGATCGTGCTGATCGGCAAGGGTGTGCATTCGCCGCTCTGCTATCCGGACATGATCGCCACGCAACTCGATCAGTCGCTCGACAGGCTGAAGACGGACTACGTCGATATTTACTTCATGCATCGCGACAATACCGGCGTTCCGGTTGGCGAGTTCGTCGATGCCATGGATGCGGAAGTCAACCGCGGCCGCATCCGCGGGATTTTCGGCGGCTCGAACTGGACGCGCGAGCGCATGGACGAGGCGATGGCCTATGCGGCAAAGAACGGCAAGAAAGCGCCTGCTGCTCTTTCCAACAACTTCTCGCTCGCTGAAATGCTCGATCCGATCTGGGCCGGATGCGTCGCAGCTTCGGACGATGATTGGAAGAAGTGGCTGAACGACAAGCAGATTCCGAACTTCGCATGGTCGAGCCAGGGCCGCGGCTTCTTTACCGACCGGGCGGGACGCGACAAGCATGACGACGAGGAAATCGTCCGCTGCTGGTATTCCGAGCGCAACTTCGGGCGCCGTGACCGCGCGATTGAACTTGGGAAGGAGCTCGGGCGCAACCCGATCCATATCGCTCTCGCCTATGTCATCGCCCAGCCGTTCCCTGTCATTCCGCTGATCGGCCCGCGCACAATCGCCGAGCTGGAAGACAGCCTTTCAGCACTCGACATCAAGCTTACGCCCGAGCAGGTGAAGTGGCTGGAGGGCTGACGAACGAGAAAAGCGCGGGGAGGTAATCTCTGCGCCGCGACTTCCCGACGAATTGGGCGCCGCCATCCAGTGGAGTGGCGGCGTTTTAAATTGCAGCAATCGATCAGTTCTTAACCGTATCTTCCAGGAAGAAACGGCCAAGCGGGTTCTGGTAGAAGTTCTCAATGTGCTTGCGGGAGACGTTGATGTACGGGCTGTAGTAAAGGTCGATCCAGTTGACGTCATCCTTCGCCATCTTTTGAAGATCGACATACATCTGCTCGCGCTTCTTTGGATCGATCTCCAGACGGGCCGCGGCTACCAGTTCCTTCACCTTTTCGTTCTTGTAGTTGGTCAAGTAGTTGTTGTTGGAGTCGTGCCCGAGCACGAAGGTCGTCTTCTGGTCCGGATCGAGAATGTCGTTCGTCCAGTAGTTGACCGAGATGTCGTAATCGCCGGCGACCGTCATATCCCATTCCTGGCTTGGATCGACTTTCTGCAGGTTGGCGATAATACCGGCCTTCTGAAGCTGCTGCTGGACCAGAACGGCGGTCTGTTCGTCAACTTCGTCGCCCGCGCGGATCAGATAGTTCAGCGTTAAGCCTGATGCGCCGGCTGCCGCCAGCATCTCCTTGGCCTTTTCCGGATCATAAGAGCGCTGCATGTTGTCTGCGTAATAATAGAGGGCGCCCTTCGGGACATAAGAATTGGCGAGGGTTCCCTGGCCGAAGGTCACGGCGTCGACGATCGCCTTCTTGTCGATCGCCATATCGAGTGCCTGGCGGACTTCCTTCTTGGCGAGTGCGCCGTGCGCATGATTGATCAGCAGATGGTCCTCGCGGGTCGAGGCATCGATAGTGACGGTAAGGTTCGGGTCCTTCTTGAGTTCTTCGACACGGGAGAAGGGCACGAAGATCGCGGCGTCGAGCTGGCCGGCCTGGACATTCAGCATGCGCGTGTTGTCGTCCGGCACGGAGATCCATTCGACGCCATCGAGCTTCACTCGATCCGCCTGCCAGAAATAGGGGTTTTTCTTCAGGATGATACGGTCGCCGCGGCGCCACTCGTCAACCACGAAGGCACCGGATGCGATTGGCTTTTCACCGTAAGCATCGGAGCCCATTTCTTCCATGCCTTTCTTCGAGATCACCGAGGCGTTCGGAAGTGCCAACGTCGAAAGAAATGGTACGGAAAGGTTCTTGAGCTTGACGGTCAGCGTGCGGTCGTCGGTTGCGACAGCCGTGTCGACGACCTTGTAGGAGTCGCTCCAGAGCGATGTCTCATCATCGCGAATGCGCAGCAGGCTATAGGCGGCATCCCCGGCCGTCAGCGGTGAACCATCGGAGAATTTGGCATCGCGGATCTTAAACGTATAGGTGAGGCCGTCGTCGGAAACGGTCCAGCTTTCGGCAAGGCCAGGCTCCAGCTTGGTTCCCGTCTTGTCGACACGTATCAGCACGTCATAGACATTCGAGAAGACCCAGTTGTCGATGTTCTGGGCCGTCTTGATCGGATCAAAAGTCGTCGAGTCTTCGCGACGCCCGATGGTTAGAACCCCGGCTGCGTCGGCATAGCTTGCACTTAGCGTGAGGCCAGCCACGATGGCTGCTAGCCCGACTATCTTCCATTTGTTTGTCATGCGTTTGTTCCCTTCGTTGTTATGGCATGCATTTGGCTGGCTGAAGCGGTGTGGACTGCGGCTCGTCGTGGCGCATCCCGGCCCGCAGCAACGGCTTGTCCGGATCGATATCGGGAATGGCGGCAATCAGGGCTGCGGTATAGGCATGCTTCGGCCGCGCGAAGACCTCCTCGGAGGATCCTTCCTCCACGATCTCCCCCTGATACATGACGACGACGCGCTCGCAGAGATTGCGCACGATGGCGAGGTCGTGAGCGATAAAGATCAGCGTCAACTTCATCTTTTCCTTGAGTTCGCGGAAAAGATCGATGATCTGTGCCTGGATGGTGACGTCGAGAGCCGCCACGCACTCGTCGGCGATGATGAGCTTCGGGTCGACTGCGAGCGCCCGCGCGATTCCCGCGCGCTGGCACTGGCCGCCGCTCATGCTGCGCGGCTTGCGATTGGCGAATTCGCGTTCCAGTCCGACGAGATCGAGCAATTCGCCGATCCGTGCCGGAATGTCCGCTGCCGCGATCTTGCCGTGCACCTTCAACACTTCGCCAAGCGTGCTGCCAATCGTCAGTCGAGGATTGAGCGCGTTATAGGGATCCTGGAAAACCATCGCTGTCTCGTGGCGCAGTTTGGCAAGGCCGGAGGCCTTCTGCTGTGCGATGTCGATGCCGTCAAACGTCACATGTCCGGAGGAGATCGGTGCGAGTCCCAGAACTGCCCGTGCGAGCGTACTCTTGCCGCTGCCGGACTCTCCGACGATGCCGACAGTTTCGCCAGGCATCACCCGCAGGCTGACACCGGAGACGGCACTCACGCTCTTGCCGCCTCCCTTGAAAAGGCTACCGCCGACTTTGAAGCATACATTCAGGTCGTCGACTTCGAGAAGAGGTTTGGTGACGCCGCTCGCCTTAATTACCTCGGCAGGAGCGGAGTCGGGCATGGACGGGTGGCTATTGATCAGATTGGTCGTGTAGGGATGCTGAGGCTTGGAAAGGATCGCACGTTTCGGCCCCTCCTCGAGCAGCTTGCCGCCGCGAAGCACGGCAATCCGGTCACAAGTCTGGGCGACGATGCCGAGATCGTGGGTAATGAGAATGATGGAGAGGCCACGCTTGTCGCGTATTTCCATCAGCAGTTTCAGGATTTGAGCCTGGATCGTTACATCCAGCGCCGTAGTCGGCTCGTCGGCGATCAGGATTTTCGGATTACATGAAAGCGCGACACCGATCATCGCACGCTGGCGCATGCCGCCTGAAAATTCATGCGGATAGCTATCATATTGCCGAGCCGGGTCAGGAAAGCCGACTTGGCTCAGAATTTCCGTCGCGGCAGCGCGCGCGCCTCGCGCATTCAATCCATGATGATAGCGGATGCCTTCAGCGATCTGGTCGCCTATCCGCATGACCGGATCGAGATGGCTTGTCGGGTTCTGAAAGATCATCCCAATTTCGCTGCCGCGAACGGCCAGCATCTCGGCGTCGCTGACCTTCGTCAGATCGCGGCCTTCGAGGAGAACAGACCCGCCTTCGATCCTGAGAAGCGACGACGGCAGCAGCCGCACTAGCGAACGGCAGAAAAGGCTTTTACCCGAACCGCTTTCGCCGACGAGACCGAGGATTTCGTCCTTGCCGAGATCAAGCGACACGGCGTCTATTAGGGTGCGTGTACCGGTGTCGAGATGGCCCCTGATGGTCAGGTCGCGGACGGAAAGCACGGGGGCGCTCATTCGTGGACCCCAAGCAATTCGGCGAGCCCGTCGCCAAGCATGCTGAAACCGAAAGCAAGGCAGACGATGGAAAGGCCGGGGAAGAGCGTGATCCACCAGGCCGTCGTGATGAAGCTCTGGCCTTCCGCGACCATGACGCCCCACTCGGCAAGCGGAGGCTGTACACCAAGGCCGAGATAGCTGACGGCCGCGCCGCTCAAGAGCACAAGCGTCGCATCCGACATCGAAAAGACAATCGACCCGGCGACCGCATTCGGCAGCAGATGGCGGAACATGATGCGGAAGCGGCTGAAGCCGAGGCTGACGGCAGCGATGGCGTAGTCGGCGTTCTTAAGCGTCAGCATTTGAGCCCTGATCAGCCGCGCATAGGAGACCCAGCCGACCAAGGCCATGGCGATGTAAAAGCTCCCCAAGCCCGGCCCAAGAATGGCGATGATCGAGAGCATCAGCACTAGGAAGGGAAATGCGAGGATGATGTCAACGAGCCGCATGAACAGCGCATCGACCGCCCCGCCGAAGAAGCCCGCGATCGTGCCGACGGCGGTCCCGATCAGGAACGGAAAGAGGACGCCGATCACCGCGATCTGCAGGTCGATCCGTGTGCCCCAGATGACGCGCGAAAGAATGTCCCGACCGAAATTGTCCGTGCCGAACGGATGGAGAAGAGAAGGTGATTGGAGACGAACATCGGCATTCTGGAGGATAGGATCATAGGGCGCAATGAGAGGCGCGCCGATCGCGAGCAGAAGGAAGAACAGCAATATGCCGCCGCCGATCGCGAGCGCGAGCCGCTTGCCGAAAAACCGGCGCCAGCTGAAGGGGGAGGGCTCGATCGCCTGGACGCTCATAGCTTCACCCTCGGATCAGCGGCAACCGTCACGATGTCGGCGATGAAGTTGACGAGTACGGTGGCGCACGCGAAAACCATGGCGACACCCTGGACGACCATATAGTCGCGGGAGAAGATGGCGCGCACTAGCAACTGTCCCATGCCGGGCAGTGCGAAGATGCTTTCCAAAACGACCGTTCCACCGATCAGCCAGCCGACATTGACCGCCAGCAGGTTGATTGTCGGAACCAAGGAGTTCGGCACAACGTGGCGCCAAAAGACGATGCTTTCCGGCATTCCGCGCGCCCGCGCCGCCGTCGCGACATCCGACTTCAGGGCTTCGACCATCGCAGCACGCAGGCTACGCGTCAGTACTGTGGAGAGGGAAAGCGCAATGGTGAGGCTTGGCAGGACGAGATGCGCCAGTTTATCGCCGATGCTACTGCCATAGCCTGAAACTGGCAAAACGCCAAGTTGGACGCTGAAAAGAATGATCAGCATTAGCCCCAGCCAGAAAGGGGGGAAGCCGATGCCGAAAGTCGAGATAATGCGAACGGCATGATCCGGCGCCCGGCCGCTGTTGCGAGAGGCGATCGCGGCCACGGGAATGGCGATTGCAACCGACAGAATCACGCTGGAGATCACGAGCGCCGTCGTTGGTTCGATGCGCGTTAGGATGAGTTGGAGAACGTCTATCTTGTAGAGGATGGACCTGCCCATCTCACCATTTGCGAGATTTTTGAGAAAATAGAAATATTGCAGCCAGAGAGGCTGATCCAGCCCGTATTGTGTGCGGACGTTCGCGAGGGCCGTGGGCGTGGCGCGGGCGCCCAGGATGACACGCGCGGGATCTCCTGGAATAAGTCGCACCAGAGTGAAGGTGATGACGCTGATGCCGAAAATGACCGGCAGGAATTGCAGCGGTCTTGTCAGAACGAACTTATAGCGATGCATGGCAGCGATCGCCCTCCTGCCTTCGTCCGGTTTTGATCGCGTCTTCCCGCATCAGTCCGCCCTATGACGCGAGAGGAAACCGAGAATTGCGGGATAGTAGTCTCCGGGATTCTCATAGAAGGGCATATGGCTTGCGTTGGCAAATACCTTGAGTTCGGCGTCGGGCAGCGCAAGCTTCATACGCAGCGCGCACGCGGGTGTCAGTTCGTCATGTTCGCCGGTTGTGATCAGCACCGGGACTTTAATGCGATGGAGGTCGGGAATGCGGTTCCAGTCCTTCAGATTGCCGATATAGAGAAATTCATTCGGTCCCTGTATCGTGGTGTAGGGTCCCATATTCCAGTCGTCGAGCGACCGGCGCACCGGCACCGGCCATTCCGGCAGGCGGCAGACGTGCCGATAGTTCAGGATCGTTACAGCGGCCAGATATTCGGGATGATCGTAGGTTCCCTGCGCCTCATGCTTCTGCATCATCGCGACGGTTTCGGGACCGAGTGCGGCTCTCAGCCGCGCCAGCTCGGAGACGAGGTGCGGCATGTCGGCAACGGTATCCTCGAGAATGAGTGTTCGAAGATTTTCAGGGTAGGTGAGGGCATAGTCGATAGCCAGCCAGCCGCCCCAGGAATGACCAAGCATGTGGACCTTGCCAAGGCCGAGTGCTTTCCGCACGGTCTCGGTTTCCTCGACATATCGGCCGATCGTCCAAAGCGAGGCATCCTCCGGCCGATCAGAGAAGCCGGTGCCGAGCTGGTCGAACGTGACGACGCGATAGCCTTGATCGATGAGGCAGGAATGCGCCTCACGCAGATAGTCACAGGGAAGGCCGGGGCCGCCGTTCAGGCAGAAGACGGTCTCACTGCCGTTGCCGTGACTATAGGCGACCACGCGATAGCCGTCGACTTCCACTTCAAAGCGGTCGTCTGGCTCTATCTCTCGCCACATTATGGCTCTCCAGCAAAGATTTTACTTGCTCAACATTTGGGCGTGGCTAAATTTTTACCAGAAGAGGCGAACCAGGCTAGCTATAAGAAGTGATAGGTCGCCCCAAACGTTGCGCCGCGGGGTTCGTTATGCTCGACGAAATTGGAACGATCAGACGGCAGTTCACCGCTCATTCGACTTTGGATGGCCGGATCGATCAAGTGTTCGAAGCAATGAAACACCTGGGCTACGAAGCGCTTATCTATGACTATACGCCGGTCGCCTTCGATCTTGACGGCGAGATCATGATTCCGTCGCTTCTGAAACTGCGCAATATTTCAGAGGACATGCACGAATACTGGTGCAATCGCGGTTACTTTCGCATCGATCCGGTTCAGCAGGTAGCGCTGCGCACATCGGCTCCCTTCTTCTGGAACTATGATGCGGACGCCGACACGCTCATCAGACGCTTCATGAGCAGGGATACGGAACCGGTCGCGCGCTATCTCGGCGAGCGGGACATGTCGACAGGCGTCACTGTTCCCGTTCATATGCCGCATGGCGACTACGCGACAGTGACAGGCATACGTTTCGGGGCCAAACGGGATTTCGAGATGGATGCTCTGCGCTATATCGCGGATTTCAATCTTCTCGCCCACGTTTTCCATGAAGCCGCTTACGGGCTCTTCGATGCAGAGGCACGCAGCGTCGGCAAGATCCGGCTGACCGAGCGCGAGCGCGAATGCCTGCGCTATTCCGCGGAAGGCTATTCGGCCAAGGAGATTTCCCGCATTATCGAGCGTTCGGTTCCGACGGTCGTCATGCATCTCAATGCCGCCGCCAAGAAGCTTGGTGCTAAAAACCGTACCCAAGCGGTGGTGCGTGCCACGCATTACCGTATGCTTGAAAAACCAGCCATCCTATAACTTGTGATAGCTGCCGCAGGCCCGAACGCCACGTTATGTTTCCATCGCCCCTAGCAACAGATGGAGAATGTCGTGGCTGCTGTGATGTCGAAGGAAGCCTATTTGCCCTTTCGGGAGTATAGCACCTGGTTTCGGGTTACAGGATCGCTCGATAGTGGCAAGCTGCCTTTGATCGTGGCCCATGGCGGACCAGGATGCACGCATGATTACGTCGATTCCTTCAAAGATATATCCGAGCTCGACGGCCGTCCGGTCATCCATTACGACCAGCTTGGAAACGGCAATTCGACACGTCTGCCGGAGAAAGGTCCGGATTTCTGGACAGTCGCTCTTTTCCTCGAGGAACTCGACGCGCTGCTGGGGCACTTGGGCATTCACGAGCGGTATGCCTTTCTCGGCCAGTCCTGGGGCGGCATGCTGGGTGCCGAACATGCCGTGCGCCGGCCAAAGGGTCTTAAGGCGCTCATCATCGCCAATTCGCCGGCCAACATGCATACCTGGGTCGCGGAAGCCAATCGGCTGCGCAAAGAGCTGCCTAAGGAGGTTCAGGATACGCTGCTGCAACACGAGCTGGCCGGCACACTTACCGACCCGGACTATATTGCCGCCTCGCGGGTCTTCTACGACCGCCATGTCTGCCGCGTGGTGCCCTGGCCACCCGAAGTGGCTCGTACTTTCGCAATCATGGACGAGGATAGCACGGTCTATCGCAACATGAACGGTCCGACGGAGTTTCACGTTATCGGTACGATGAAGGATTGGACGATCGAAGATCGCCTCGATCAGATCCACGCTCCCACGTTGGTGATTTCCGGGAAATACGACGAAGCGACGCCAGAGGTGGTCAGGCCGTATTTGGAGCGCGTTCGCGGTTGCGAATGGGTGCTCTTCGAAAATTCCAGCCATATGCCGCATGTCGAGGAAAAAGAGCTTTGCCTTTCCACGATATCCCGCTTCCTCTCACGGCACAATTGAGCGGTTGAGGCCAACCGTCAGGCAGTCCAATAGCCTCTATTGATCGCCGAGCTCAGGTGCGCCGAGCTGCCCTCCATTAGTATGAGAAGCATTCGTTTGACACGCGAATAGTTTTCGTTTTAACTTCAATCACTTTCGAATTGCGCGCTCGACGCAAATCGAATCCGGCACACGGGGAGGGGTTAAAGTGGGCCAAACATATCACGACCTCTTCGTGATAGGCGGTGGGATCAACGGCTGCGGCATTTGCCGGGATGCTGTTGGGCGCGGCTATTCGGTGGCGCTGGCGGAGATGGGCGACTTTGCCTCCGGGACGTCGTCCGGGGCGACGAAGCTGATCCATGGGGGCCTACGCTATCTCGAGCATTACGAGTTCCGGCTGGTGCGCGAATCGCTGATGGAGCGCGAGATCTTGTGGGCCATGGCGCCGCACATCATCTGGCCGCTGCGCTTCGTGCTGCCCTATCACAAGGGCGGTATCCGGCCGGCCTGGCTGATCCGGCTTGGGCTGTTCTTCTATGACCATCTCGGCGGCCGCAAGCTTTTGCCGCCGACCGCCGTGCTGAACCTGCGCCGCGATCCAGCGGGCCGGCCGCTGAAGCCGGTGTTTGCCAAGGCCTTCGAATATTCCGATGGCTGGGTCGACGATGCCCGCCTGGTGGTGCTCAACGCCCGCGACGCGGCCGACCGTGGGGCGCTGATTTTGCCGCGCACCAAGGTGGAGGCGGCGCGCCGTAAGAACGGCCTATGGGAAATCGACACCTGCGACATGCGGACCGGCGAGACCAGCCGGCATCAGGCCCGCATGCTGGTCAATGCTGCCGGTCCCTGGGTCGATCAGGTGCTGCGTGCAGCCCTGGGCGAAACCGAGGCCCGGCATGTGCGACTGGTGCAGGGCAGCCACATTGTCGTCAGGAAGAAGTTCGAAGGCCCTCGCGCCTATTTCTTTCAGAACCCCGACAACCGCATCATCTTCGCCATTCCCTATGAGGATGACTTCACGCTGATCGGCACCACCGACCGCGACTACACCGGCGATCCGCAGGATGTGCGGATCTCTGACGAGGAGACCGGCTATCTCTGCGCCGCCGCCAGCGAGTATTTCCAGGCGCCAGTGCATCCGGAAGACATCGTCTGGAGCTATTCAGCAGTTCGTCCGCTCTATGACGACGGCGCCTCGAAGGCGCAGGAGGCTACGCGCGACTATGTGCTGAAGCTCGAGGGTGGAGCGGACGAGGCACCGCTGCTCAATGTCTTCGGCGGCAAGCTGACCACTTACCGGCGGCTGTCGGAGCACGCGCTGGAGAAGATCGGCGAGACGATCGGCGCCAAGGGGCGCCCCTGGACGGCAAAGAGTCATCTGCCGGGCGGCGATTTTCCGGTCGAAGGCTATGCGGCGGAGGTGAACAGGCTGCGGGCCAACTATCCGTTCCTGGCAGAGGACCATGCCCGCCGGCTTACCCGCCGCTACGGCACCCGGGGGACCGAGCTGCTCGGCCAGGCGAAATCCATCGCTGATCTCGGCCGCTGTTTCGGTTCCGATCTCTACGAGGCCGAGGTCCGCTATCTCGTCCGTACCGAATGGGCCGTCACGGCTCAAGACATCCTGTGGCGCAGGACGAAGAAGGGGCTATATCTATCAGCGGATGAGGTACAGAAATTGGAGGAGTACATGGCCGTGATCCCTGCGAACCTTGCGGGATGAAGCGGCATGTCGTCCCCGTCGTGAGGAGGCACGGGAACCGGAATGCTTGAACTGCGGAATGCCGCCAAGATGGTGGGTGGCGAATACCATATTCACCCGACCGATCTGACACTTGAACGGGGTACGCTGAACGTCCTGCTTGGACCGACGCTCTCCGGCAAGACATCGCTGATGCGTCTCATGGCTGGACTTGACCGTCCAACCAGCGGCTCCATCCATTTCGACGGTGCCGATGTGACCGGCGTGCCGGTGCAGAAGCGCAAAGTCGCGATGGTCTACCAGCAATTCATCAATTACCCCGCATTGACGGTCTATGAGAATATCGCCTCGCCGCTCAGGATCGCTGGCCGGGACGCGAAAACGATCGACGCGGAAGTACGCAAGGCTGCCGACCTCCTGAAACTGACACCCTATCTCGAGCGCACTCCGCTCAATCTGTCGGGCGGGCAGCAGCAGCGAACGGCGCTTGCGCGCGCCCTTGTCAAGAATGCAGGTCTGGTGCTGCTCGATGAGCCGCTTGCCAATCTCGATTACAAGCTGCGCGAAGAACTGCGCCAGGAACTGCCGAGGATATTTTCCGAATCGGGTGCGATTTTCGTCTATGCGACGACGGAACCCTCGGAAGCCTTGCTGCTTGGCGGCAATACCGCGACTCTCAATCAGGGACGCGTGACGCAATTCGGTCCGACGATTTCCATCTATCGACGCCCCGCCGATCTGGTGACGGCCAAGATCTTTGCCGATCCGCCGCTGAATTTCATCACGGTTTCGAAAACAGGCGCGAGCCTCCAACACGATGACCAGATCGGCATTCCGGTGCCGGCACATCTTGCGGCGATTGCAGACGGCCCGGTCACGATCGCGTTTCATCCGCACCATCTTGCCTTAACGCCGCAGACCAAGGATGCGCCTAAGCTTCGCGCCAGGACGCAGATTTCCGAAATTACCGGTTCAGAGAGCTTTATCCATGTGGATTACAGCGGCGTGCGTTGGGTCATGCTGGCGCACGGCATTCACGATATCGAGCCGGACACGGAGATCGACGTGTTCCTGGACACGCGTCATTTGATGGCGTTCGGCGAGGACGGCCGCGCCATCGCCGCCACGCAGCTGGCGGCATAGGGGGATAGAATGGCACGAATCACGCTCGACCATATCCGCCACGCCTACGGACCCAATCCGAAGACGGACAAGGACTATGCGTTGAAGGAAGTCGATCATGAGTGGACCGACGGCGGCGCCTATGCGCTTCTTGGACCATCAGGATGCGGAAAGACGACGCTTCTCAACATCATCTCCGGCCTGCTTCAACCTTCGCACGGGCGCATCCTGTTCGGCGGCCAGGACGTAACGACGTTATCGACGCAAGCCCGCAACATCGCGCAGGTCTTCCAGTTCCCCGTCATCTACGACACCATGACGGTCTACGACAATCTCGCCTTTCCGCTCCGCAACCGCGGCGTTGCCGAGGCCGAAGTCGATCGGCGCGTTCGCGAAATTCTTGACATGATCGATCTTGCGGACTGGGCCAAACGCAAGGCGCAGCGGCTTACGGCCGATCAGAAACAGAAAATTTCGCTTGGCCGCGGTCTGGTGCGAAACGACGTCAATGCAATTCTCTTCGACGAACCACTGACCGTCATCGATCCGCACATGAAATGGATGCTGCGGTCGCAATTGAAGCGGCTGCACAAGCAGTTCGGTTTCACGATGGTCTATGTGACGCATGACCAGACGGAGGCGCTGACCTTCGCCGAAAAGGTTGTCGTCATGTATGAGGGAGAAATCGTGCAGATCGGCACGCCGGCTGAACTTTTCGAACGCCCGAGCCACACCTTTGTCGGCTATTTCATCGGTTCGCCGGGCATGAACGTGATGCCGGCAGAGGTTTCAGGCAATCTCGTGAAAGTCGGCAGCGAGACGATCAATCTCGGCTATGCACCGAAAACGGATGGTGCGGTCAAGATCGAACTTGGCATCCGCCCCGAATTCATCCGTCTCGGCCGCGAGGGGATGCCCGTTTCGATTTCGAAGGTCGAGGATATCGGCAGGCAAAAGATCGTTCGAGCGCGGTTTGCAGATCAGCCGATTGCGATCGTCGTGCCGGAAGATGTTGAAATTCCAGCGGATGCGCGCGTCAGCTTCGATCCGGATGCGATCAGCATCTACGCCGGTTCGTGGCGTGTCGGCAGGGAGGGCTGATCATGGAAAAGACCTGGAACAACAAAGCTTGGTTTCTCGTCCTGCCGGTATTGCTGCTCGTTGCGTTTTCGGCGGCCATTCCGCTGATGACGGTCGTGAACTATTCCGTTCAAGACACGTTCGGCAACAACGAGTTCTTTTGGGCCGGCACCGACTGGTTCGATGACATCCTGCATTCCGACCGCTTCTGGGAGGCTCTGCAGCGAAACCTGCTGTTCTCCTTCATCATCCTGGCGCTTGAAATTCCGCTCGGCATCTTCATCGCGCTCAACATGCCCAAGAAGGGCCTCGGCGTTCCAGTCTGCCTGGTGCTGATGTCGCTTCCCCTCCTCATCCCATGGAACGTGGTCGGCACGATCTGGCAGGTCTTTGGACGTGTCGATATCGGGCTGCTCGGCCACACTCTGGAGGCGATGGGGCTCGACTACAACTATGTCCGCGACCCTATCGATGCGTGGATCACGATCATCGTTATGGACGTCTGGCACTGGACCAGCCTCGTCGTGCTGCTCTGCTATGCCGGTCTCGTTTCGATCCCGGAGGCCTATTACCAGGCTGCGAAGATAGACGGCGCGTCGCGCTGGTCCGTCTTCCGTTATATCCAGCTGCCGAAGATGAAGCGCGTGCTGCTGATCGCGGTGCTGCTGCGCTTCATGGACAGCTTCATGATCTATACCGAACCCTTCGTCGTCACCGGCGGCGGACCGGGCAATTCCACGACATTCCTTTCCATCGATCTCGTGAAGATGGCGGTCGGCCAGTTCGATCTCGGGCCCGCAGCCGCGATGTCGATCGTCTATTTCCTGATCATCCTGCTGCTCTCGTGGATTTTCTACACGGTCATGACCAGCAGCGACGCGAATTCTTGAGAAAGGGGAGGGCCATGGAAACGACGATGAAATACAAGCCAGCCGGCAACTTCTCCTGGGTTGTCTCGACGATCTACATCATCTTTCTGCTGCTGCCGATCTATTGGCTTATCAATATGAGCTTCAAGGAGAATGCCGAAATCACCGGCGTCTTCTCGCTCTGGCCGCAGAATCCGACGCTCAGGAACTACCGGGTGATCTTTACCGATCCTTCCTGGTATAATGGGTATATCAATTCCATCATCTACGTCGCGATGAACACGGTGATCTCGGTGCTTGCGGCGCTGCCGGCGGCCTACGCCTTCTCCCGCTACCGTTTTCTCGGCGACAAGCATCTGTTCTTCTGGCTGCTGACGAACAGGATGGCGCCACCCGCCGTCTTCGCGCTCCCTTTCTTCCAGCTCTATTCGGCGTTCGGCCTTATCGACACGCATATCGCCGTTGCTCTAGCGCATTGCCTCTTCAACGTGCCGCTGGCGGTCTGGATCCTGGAAGGCTTCATGTCGGGCGTGCCAAAGGAAATCGACGAGACGGCCTATATCGACGGCTACTCGTTCCCGCGCTTCTTCGTGAAGATCTTCATGCCGCTGATCGCAAGCGGGATCGGCGTCGCAGCCTTCTTCTGCTTCATGTTTTCGTGGGTCGAATTGCTGCTTGCCCGCACGCTGACGACTACGGCCGCAAAGCCGATCTCGGCGATCATGACGCGTACGGTTTCAGCGGCCGGCATGGATTGGGGCGTGCTGGCTGCTGCCGGTGTGCTGACGATCGTGCCGGGCGCGCTCGTCATTTATTTTGTCAGGAATTACATCGCCAAGGGCTTTGCTCTTGGACGCGTTTGAGGGGAGATCGGCATGAATTTTTCCTGGATGGCGTGGACGCTACCCACGGCACTATTCTTCCTGACGATCCTCGTGCTGCTGATTGGCATGAGTGTATGGGAGTATTTTGCGCCGGGAGGCTCGCCGCGGGTCGGCGTGCTGCGTTTCGAAACGACGCGCGGGGACCGGCTCTTCATTTCGCTGCTCGGTGCAGCATTCATTCATCTCGCATGGCTGGGCCTTGTCGGGCCCAACCTGTGGTGGGCTCTTGCCCTCGCCGTAGTCTACGCCATCGGCGTGTTCCGCTACGTGTGACGGCAGGGTAATACAGATGGCTGGGGGTTCTGGCCGCCTGAGACGTGAAGACTGCAATCGCAAACCCTGGGAGGATATTATGCGACGGCATTTACTAGCGACAACAGCAGGCATCTTGCTGGCCATGGCGGGCTCCGCCTATGCCGGCATGGATGAAGCAAAGGCCTTTCTGGACAAGGAAGTCGGCGATTTATCGACGCTTCCCCGCGCGGACCAGGAAAAGGAAATGCAGTGGTTCGTTGATGCGGCAAAGCCTTTCGCCGGCATGGACATCAAGGTCGTCTCCGAAACGATCACCACGCACGAATATGAATCGAAGGTACTGGCACCGGCCTTTACCGCTATCACCGGCATCAAGATCGCCCACGATCTCATCGGCGAAGGCGACGTCGTTGAAAAACTGCAGACGCAGATGCAGTCGGGGGAAAACATCTATGACGCCTACGTCAACGACTCCGACCTGATCGGCACCCATTGGCGCTATCAGCAGGTGCGTAACCTGACGGACTGGATGTCGAACGAAGGCAAGGACGTTACCAATCCTGGCCTCGACATCGCCGACTTCATCGGCACCTCGTTCACGACCGCGCCGGACAAGAAGCTCTACCAGCTTCCCGACCAGCAGTTCGCGAACCTTTACTGGTTCCGCTACGACTGGTTCAACGACGAGAAGAACAAGGCCGACTTCAAGGCGAAGTACGGCTACGATCTCGGCGTGCCCGTCAACTGGTCGGCTTACGAGGACATCGCCGAATTCTTCACCGGCCGTGAAATCGACGGCAAGAAGGTCTTCGGCCACATGGACTACGGCAAGAAGGACCCGTCGCTCGGATGGCGGTTCACGGACGCATGGCTCTCCATGGCCGGCAATGGCGACAAGGGCATTCCGAACGGCTTGCCGGTCGACGAATGGGGCATCAAGGTCGACGAGAATTCGCGTCCTGTCGGTTCCTGCGTTGCCCGCGGCGGCGACACCAACGGCCCGGCTGCGGTCTACTCGATTTCTAAGTATCTCGATTGGCTGAAGGCCTACGCGCCGCCGGAAGCACAGGGGATGACCTTCTCGGAGTCCGGCCCGGTTCCCGCCCAGGGCAATATCGCGCAGCAGATCTTCTGGTACACGGCGTTTACGGCGGATGCCGTCAAGAAAGGCCTGCCGGTTGTCAACGAGGACGGCACGCCAAAGTGGCGTATGGCTCCGTCGCCGCACGGCGTCTACTGGAAGAACGGCATGAAGCTCGGCTATCAGGACGTCGGTTCCTGGACGCTCATGAAGTCGACTCCGGAAGACCGCGCGAAAGCAGCATGGCTTTACGCGCAGTTCGTGACGTCGAAGACCGTCGACGTGAAGAAGAGCCATGTGGGTCTGACGCTCATCCGCGAAAGCTCCATCCGGCACGACAGCTTCACGAAGCGCGCGCCTGAGCTCGGCGGTCTGATCGAGTTCTATCGCTCGCCGGCCCGCGTGCAGTGGTCGCCGACCGGTACGAACGTACCGGACTATCCGAAGCTGGCACAGCTTTGGTGGCAGGCGATCGGCGATGCGTCGTCGGGCGCTAAGACCGCGCAGGAAGCCATGGACTCGCTTTGCGCCGAGCAGGAAAAGGTACTGCAGCGCCTGGAACGCGCCGGCGTCCAGGGCGATATCGGCCCGAAGCTCGCCGAAGAGCAGGATCTCGAATACTGGAACAAGGATGCCGTCGCCAAGGGCAACCTCGCTCCGCAATTGAAGGTCGAGAACGAGAAAGAGAAGCCGGTAACGGTCAATTACGACGAACTGGTCAAGAGCTGGCAGTCGAACTGATCGTCATCGGGGAGCGGGCCGGAAGAACGAGGCTTCCGGCCCGCTCCGCACGTGCTATTGTGGCCATATTCGTGCGCATGGCGTCTCTATGAAAGCGCGCCGATTGCATTCCTGACGGCCGCAGCGCTCAACAGCCGCGGTTTGTACTCCAGCCCCACGCTTCCTTCATACCCTTCCGCAAATAGCCAGTTGAGGCGATGCGGCAGATCGATGCGGCCGGAGCCCGGTTCGTTACGGCCCGGGTGATCCGCGACGTGGACATGGAACACGCGCGAAATCCGGTCGCCGATCACATCCTCCGTTCGCTCATCCATCACGGCCGAATGGTAGATATCGTATACGATCCCGATTTCGGGGCGCTCGACCTCTTCGGCGATGTCGAGGCCCTCTCGGGTGGATTCCAGAAAATGGCCGATATGGTCGATGCGGGTATTCAGGGGCTCGACGCCGAGGCGCACGCCCGTGCCCTTCAGAATATCGGCGCCGGCACGCAGCGCGTCCGTCAGCGCAAGGCGCTGCTCCTGCCGCGAGCGGCCGGGGAGATTGTCACCTGCCTGTGCAATGAGGATGGGAGCGCCGATCTGCTGTGCGGCTTTGACCGAAGCGGCCAGTCCTTCCAGCCACTTTTCCTTGTTGGCGGAATCTGTCAACGGAATCATCGGTTCTGTTACGATGCTGGATACGGCGAGGCCGGTTTGCTTGAGGGTAGCGGAAATCGCGCCGAGATCCTTGTTCGTCCAACGCCAGAACTCGATTGCCGGCAAACCGGCCCTCTTGGCGCGATAGATGCGGTCTTCGAAACGGTCACCGGGTTCGACGAACAGCCATTCAATGCAGGCTGAGTATTGGCGCATGATGAATCCCTCCCTGGTGCCTTAGCAATGCGTCAAATGCCTTGTAGCGGCAAAGCGGATTTTAGCGACGTTCATCGCATCGAACAGATTGCGGCGGCATCAGGATAAACAACCGGTGCGTTGCTCGATCCGGGAACAAGCCACCTGTTTCGGGCGTTTCCAGCGCATAAATTCAAGGCGTTGGACAGCGAATGACCGACTTTCGAGCCGCATCCGATAACCATAAGACAACCAAAGCAATTGATTATATCACGACGGTCGCGCGCCGGGGCCGGCCCGCTCTTCCGGCTATTCCGGGCGGCATTATCCGCAAGGGACGGAACGTCTGGCGAACTGGCAAAGCGGATAAGGTGGCTTTTCTCATTGATGGCGCTGCCTATTTCGCGGCGCTCGATGAGGTGCTGCGGCAGGCGAGGCATTCGATCTGGATCATCGGCTGGGATCTTGATCCCGACATCCGGCTGAAGCCAGATCAAAACCCGGAGACGCTCGGCGAACTTCTGCTGACGCTTGCCGATGACAATCCAGGGCTGCAGATCCGGATATTGATCTGGGGCATGGGACCGGTTTATTCCGGAAAATCCTTGAAGCTTTTTAAAGGAAGCGGCTTCTCTACACATCCGCGGATCAGCCTGCGTTTCGATCTGAGCCATCCTTTGCGTGGCTGCCACCATCAGAAACTCGTTTCCGTTGATGACAGCATTGGTTTCCTCGGTGGTGTAGACCTGACCGCCCGGCGCTGGGACGAGCCGGACCATCGCGCCGACAACCCCCTTCGAAAAGCTCCCGACGGCGTGCCATACGATCCTGTTCACGATATACAATCGATGGTCTCAGGCAGCGTTGCCCGGCTGATCGGCGACGTGTGCCGGCGGCGGTGGAAGCAGGCGACCGGCACGCCAATCGAGCCCGCTCCGGAGAGCGGCGTGCCATGGCCGCATACATTCGCTCCGGAAATGGAGAAGGTGACGGCGGCGATTGCTCTCACCGAGCCCGGACTGATCGGTAAACGCGGGCGCTTCGAAGCCTTCCGGCTGACGCGTGATGCCATAAACAGCGCAATGAAATACGTCTATATCGAGACCCAGTATCTTGCCTCCTTCGGCGTGGCGAGGGTGATCGCGAAACGCCTCAAGGAGGCCGATGGCCCGGAGATTGCGGTTCTGGTCACGAAGAGTTCGCACGGACTGATCGAAAAACTGATGATGGGCCATAACCGCGACCGGCTGATCCGCAGGCTGAAGCGCCTCGACCGCTATGACCGGCTCCACGTGATGTACGCGGTAGTGCCGGACAGGAAGGGCGGCGAGCAGGAGATCGTCATCCATTCGAAGCTTATCATCGTCGACGACCGTTTCATTCGCATCGGCTCATCGAACCTCAACAATCGGTCGGAGGGGCTTGATACCGAATGCGACCTGGCGATCGAGGCGGAAAGCGCTCCTCAGCGGCAGGCGATAACGTCGCTTCGCCACCGGCTGATTGCCGAGCATCTCGACGCGACGGCCGATGCCGTAAGAGACATGGAAGCGGCGAAGCGGTCGTTGCTCAATGCCATAGCGGCGCTGAATATTCGCGAGCGCGGCCTTCGTCACTTTGCGATCGACATCGCGCGAGGCGAGACGTCGCCGGTCATCGGAACTGCTTTCGTGGATCCGCGGCGGCCTTATCGGCCGCTACAGAAGCTGCGTCTGCGCATGAGTCGACTGTTGAGAGCGATCTTCTGACGAAACCTGCTTTCGTTTCGGGATGACGGCCTCGCTGATTGCGAAGGCCGGCAGGCCGATCAGCAGCGGAATTAGAAAGTAAATCGCCCTGAATGCCACCAATGCGCCTATCGAAGCAGCTCCGGGCAGGACATAGCTGACTGTCGCCTCAATGACGCCCAAACCGCCAGGCACGTGGGCGATGAGGACCGCGATATTGGCAAGCACGTACGCCGTGGCCGTCTGCACGTAGGTCGTCTCGCCTTGGGCGGCCAGCATCTGATGCAGGCAGGCTGCCACGAAGATGAAGTTCAGTGTGCCGATGACGACCTGGCCCAATGCGAGCTTCGGGCGCGGCATTTCGAAGGCCCATTTCCAGAGATGCAACGGCGTGCGGATGACGACGGACAGAACGATATAAACCGCGGGGAGGCTGAGACAGACGCAGCCGAGGGCGAACAGACCGGCCGGGCTGAGTTTCAGGAGATTTGCGGCATCCTCCGGATTGATGAGCAGGACGATGCCCGCAAGGGTTGAAAGACCGATGCCGACGGTCGCGCCGCAAAACAGGATGACCTTCGCAACCTCCTCGGCATTCAAGCCCCAGCGCGAATAGAAGCGGTAGCGCACAGCGCCGCTGCTCAGCGCCGCAAAGCCAAGATTATGGCCGATCGAGAGGCTTGTGAAAGAGGTAAGGGCAGCCTTTCGATAGCTCAGCGGTTTGCCTGCATAGCGAAGCGCCATCCAGTCGAAGCCGGTAAGGCAGAGATAGGAAGCGGCCGCGAAGCCGAGGCTACCGAGAACACGGGTCCCCGGTATTGCGCGGATCGATTCCATGACATCGCTCAACGTGTAACGGCTGAAGACCCTATAGAGAAGATAAGCCGCAAGCATCAGGCAGAGAACGAGAGCTGCATTGATAAGCACGCGCTTGATGGACATGAATGCGCCGTTTCGTTGGAGTTCCGGAGATGGAACGAAACAGGCTGAAAGCAAGTTCCCCCGGGATGAGCACATTCTCCTCTGTTCTGCCGGGATCAACTGGCAAGGAATTGAAAATCCTGACCTACAACGTGCATAGCTGCGTCGGCACCGACCGGCGGATCGAGCCGGCGCGCATCGCCGATGTGATCGCGGAAACCGGCGCGGATATAATTGCGCTGCAGGAACTGGATGTCGGCCGCAAACGCACAGGCAGCATCGACCAGGCTCACATGATCGCCTCGCTTTTGAAGATGGAATCGCATTTCCATCCGGCGCTGCATGTCGAGGAGGAGCAATATGGCGATGCCATTCTCACTGCGATGCCGACCCGGCTAATGAAAGCCGGGCCGCTGCCCTCGGTAGGCGAGATGCGGGGGGCGATATGGGTGCAGATCCAAATAGGCGGAATTCATCTGAACCTGCTCAATACGCATCTCGGCGTCCGTGGCATCGATCGGGTGCGGCAAGTGACGACGCTGCTCGGCAAGGAGTGGATTGGAAGTCAGAAATTCCAGGCGGCTCCTGCGATCATCTGCGGCGATCTCAATGCCGTCCCGTCATCACCAGCCTACAAAATGCTGGCTCGACATTTCCGCGATACGCAGCTGCTTGCTGCGCGGCGTCCGCGCCCGACCTATCCCTCCCGGCTACCAATCCTGCGGATCGACCATATTTTCGTATCGGACGGGCTTGGCGTGACATCTGCGACAGTTACCGCGACACCGCTCGTGCGCCGGGCCTCGGATCACTTGCCGCTTCTGGCGACCATCTTACCGGGTGCAGCCATCAAGCGAAGGGAAATGTCGTTTCAAGCAGTGGCCGGAAGCGGCCGCTGAAGTTAATTATTTTCAATAATTTATACAACAAAGCCCGATTTTTCTCACGACTCGAGAAAGACTTGACGCCGTCCGCTTTATAACGCTTTAAATTGTCAACCGTGACTGGGAGAGTTGCGGGGCATGTCTGTCGCTTCGATTGCGGGAGACATCGGCGGACGAGGAGGGTCTCGCCGCTTTACTTGCGAACGGGAGGAATATCATGCGCAAGTTTTTGGGCACGGCAGCCGTTGCTGCCGTGATGATGGCAGGCACGGCAGCCTACGCGGCCGACGTGAAGGAGGTCCAGATGCTGCACTGGTGGACGTCCGGCGGTGAGGCTGCGGCGCTCAACGTGTTGAAGGAGGACCTCTCCAAGGAAGGTTTTGCCTGGAAGGACGTGCCGGTGGCTGGTGGTGGCGGCGATGCTGCCATGACTGCTCTCAAGGCCATGGTTGCAGCGGGCACCTATCCGACCGCCTCGCAGATGCTCGGCTATACAGTGCTCGACTACGCGCAGGCAGGTGTCATGGGCGATCTAACCGAGACCGCGAAGGCGGAAGGGTGGGACAAGTCCGTTCCCGCGGCTCTTCAGAAGTTCTCCGTCTATGACGGTAAATGGGTTGCTGCTCCGGTCAACGTGCACTCGGTCAACTGGCTTTGGATCAACAAAGCCGTCATGGAAAAGATCGGTGGGACTGAGCCGAAGACCTTCGACGACCTGCTCGCGCTGCTCGAAAAGGCCAAGGCTGCTGGCGTCATTCCGCTCGCGCTTGGTGGCCAGAACTGGCAGGAAGCGACGATGTTCGATTCGATCGTGCTCTCCACGGGAGGGCCGGAATTCTACAAGAAGGCCTTCAACGACCTCGATGAGGAGTCGCTGAAATCAGACACGATGAAGAAGTCCTTCGACAACCTTGCCAAGATCAAGGAATATGTCGACCCGAACTTCTCCGGCCGTGACTGGAACCTGGCGACTGCCATGGTAATCAAGGGCGATGCACTTGTTCAGGTCATGGGCGATTGGGCCAAGGGCGAATTCGTGGCGGCGAAGAAGACGCCGGATACGGATTTCCTTTGCTACCGCTTCCCGGGCACGGACGGCAGCGTGATCTACAACTCCGACATGTTCGGCATGTTCGATGTGCCGGATGACCGCAAGGCCGCGCAGGTCGCGCTTGCCACAGCCACGCTCTCCAAGAGCTTCCAGTCGGCCTTCAACGTCGTCAAGGGCTCAGTGCCTGCGCGCACCGACGTTCCCGATACCGACTTTGATGCTTGCGGCAAGAAGGGCATTGCCGACCTCAAGGCTGCGAACGAAGGCGGCACGCTGTTCGGCTCGCTGGCCCAGGGTTATGGCGCTCCTCCAGCGGTTGCCAATGCTTACAAGGACGTCGTGTCCAAATTCGTTCATGGACAGATCAAGACGTCTGATCAGGCCGTGGAAGAGTTGGTCAAGGCAATCGACGACGCCAAGTAAGCTGCTGTCGGTCAAGGATGCTTCCCCCGCGCATGCGGGGGAAGCGTTTTTGTCACAGATACGGCCCCTGGGAGGGGAGGATTTTATGAACACTGTCGCGACCCCCGAGATCAACGTGAAGTCGGAGCGCAGAATAGGCAATTCCATTCGCTCCCGCATGCAGGATGTCCTACCGAAGATCGTGCTGGCGCCGAGTTTCGCCGTCACTGTGATCTTTGTTTATGGGTTCATCGTCTGGACCGCCTATCTGTCCTTCACCAATTCCAAAACATTCCCGTCCTATGTGCTGACAGGACCGCGCGCCTATCAAAGGCTATGGCGCTGGACGTTTGAGACCGATCCGCCGTCGAGCTGGTATACGTCGATCACCAATATGGGAATTTTCGGCCTTCTCTATGTCGGAATCTGTCTGGCGCTCGGCCTGTTCCTGGCAATTCTGCTAGACCAGAAGATCCGCGGCGAGGGATTGCTGCGGCCGATCTACCTCTATCCGATGGCGCTTTCCTTCATTGTCACAGGCGTTGCCTGGAAGTGGTTTCTTGATCCTGGACTCGGCCTTGAGCAGACACTGCATCAATGGGGCTGGACGAGTTTCCATTTCGATTGGATCAAGAACAAGGATTTCGTCATATATACCGTGGTGATCGCCGGCGTCTGGCAGGCTTCCGGTTTCGTCATGGCGATGTTTCTTGCGGGTCTGCGTGGTATCGACGGTGAGATCATAAAAGCCGCCCAGATCGACGGGGCAACGACCTGGCAACTCTACAGGCGCATCGTTATCCCAATGCTGCGACCGGTCTTCCTTTCGGCCTTCATCGTGCTCGCCCATATGGCGATCAAGTCCTATGATCTGGTCGTCGCGCTGACGAGCGGCGGTCCCGGGGGCTCGGCCTGGCTGCCTTCCAATTTCATGTATGAATACACGTTCAAACGAAACGAAATGGCCGTCGGCTCGGCAAGCGCAATCATCATGCTGATGACGATCTCGGCGATCATCGTGCCCTATCTCTATTCCGAACTGAGGGAAAAGGCGCGATGAGTACCGTTACCTCTTCGGCAACTGCCATAGCGCGAGGCGGCAATGGCCGCCGGTGGGTCACTCGCACCGTCATCTACGGCCTGCTGCTGATCTTCGCGATTCTTTATCTGATGCCCCTCTTCGTGATGCTGGTCACCTCGTTCAAGACCATGGACGAGATCCAGAACGGCAACATGCTGGCGTTGCCTCAGTCGCCGACCTTCGATCCTTGGTTGAAGGCCTGGGGCGAGACCTGCGTTGGCCTGACCTGCGCCGGCATCAAGGGCTATTTCTGGAACTCGATCAAGATGGTCGTTCCTGCCGTGGCGATCTCCACCATCATGGGCGCGCTCAACGGCTATGTGCTGACCAAATGGCGCTTTCCCGGCGACAAGCTGGTGTTCGGCCTGATGCTTTTTGCCTGCTTCATTCCGTTCCAGTCGGTACTGCTGCCGATGGCGACGATCCTCGGTGCACTCGGCCGCTTCGGTGCCACGCTTCAGAACGCCACGGGCATGAGCTTCGGCTTCGGCAATCCGACTGTCAATCTGGTCTTCGTGCATGTTGTTTACGGCTTGGGCTTCACGACGCTGTTCTTCCGCAATTTCTACGAGGCCTTTCCGACTGAACTGGTCAGGGCCGCACAGGTTGACGGCGCCAGCTTCTTCCAGATTTTCCGTCACATCATGCTGCCAAATTCGCTGCCGATCATCGTCGTCACAGTGATCTACCAATTCACCAATATCTGGAACGACTTCCTGTTCGCTTCCGCCTATGCCGGCACCGGTGAATCCATGCCGATGACGGTGGCGCTCAACAATGTCGTGAATACCTCGACCGGTGTGGTCGAATATAATGTCAACATGGCCGCTGCGATGATCGCCGCCGTGCCGACGCTCATCGTCTATGTCCTCGCCGGCCGCTATTTTGTGCGCGGTCTGATGGCGGGCGCCGTCAAAGGGTAATCCATGGCTTTCCTTGAAATATCCGGCCTAAAAAAGCGCTTCGGCGCCGTCGACATCCTTAAGGGGATCGATCTGGAGCTTGAAAAAGGCGGCTTCCTCGTGCTGGTCGGTCCATCCGGCTGCGGCAAGTCCACTTTGCTCAACACTATTGCCGGCCTGGAGTCGATCACCTCGGGCGATATTCGCATCGATGGCCGCAGCATTAACGGTCTTCATCCCTCTAAGCGCGACATCGCCATGGTGTTCCAGTCCTATGCTCTTTATCCGAATATGACGGTCGCGGGAAACATCGCCTTCGGCATGGAAATCCGCAAGGTGCCGAGAGAGGAGCGCGAAAAGGCGATCAAGGAAGTGTCCGACATGCTGCAGATCGGTCATTTGCTCGACCGCAAGCCAAGCCAGCTTTCCGGCGGCCAGCGCCAGCGCGTCGCCATGGGCCGCGCGCTGGTGCGCAATCCGCAGGTCTTCCTCTTCGACGAGCCGCTATCAAACCTCGATGCGAAGCTGCGGGTCGATATGCGCACAGAGATCAAGCGGCTGCATCAGCGTATGAAGACGACGATCGTCTATGTCACGCATGACCAGATCGAGGCGATGACGCTGGCAACGAAAATCGCCGTCCTGAAAGATGGAGTGCTGCAGCAATTCGGCACGCCCGCTGAGATCTACAACAGGCCGGCTAATATCTTCGTTGCCGATTTCATGGGATCACCGGCGATGAATCTTCTCAACGCCACAGTGGAAAACAGCGCTGGCGGCCTGCAGGTCTCGCTCGACCGGCCGAATGGTGCGGCGCTGAAACTGCCGGTTCCGGCTGGCAACAACGGTCTGGCCACCTATGCCGGCAAGAAGGTGATTTTCGGCATTCGTCCGGAAGCGCTGACCGATCCAGACGGCGCCGACCGCAAGGCAAAGTCGCTGGCGGAAGGCGATTGTGCGATCGAGGTCGTCGAGCCCGCCGGTTCGGACACTTTCGCCGTGACCAAGCTTGGCGGCAAGTCGGTCATCGCGCGGCTGCGCGCCGATGCCGGTATTCAGCCTGGCCAGAGCACCCGCCTTGCCTTCAATCTCGACAAGGCGGTGTTCTTCGATCCGGAGAGCCAACTCCGGATCGCGTGACGCCGTCAGACGGCCGTTATATGTACGGTGACGGATGCAAAGCGGGACGAAGCTGCCTCGACCGTGATGTTGCCGGTGAGTCCGGTTGCTTCCAGCCAGCAACCAGCCGTGCCGCCGCGCAGCGGAACAGTGGAGGGGCCGATGATCTTGGCCGGACCATCGA
Source organism: Rhizobium sullae (assembly GCF_900169785.1). Lineage (GTDB taxonomy): Bacteria > Pseudomonadota > Alphaproteobacteria > Rhizobiales > Rhizobiaceae > Rhizobium > Rhizobium sullae. Next base: position 294,716 of record NZ_FWER01000004.1, on the reverse strand, counting down.
CGCGCAGTGTCACGCTGTCATGCAGGAAGGGAAGGCGCTGGCCATATTGGTCCAGCGCGCGGATGATGACGCGCGTCGTGTCGCGCTCGCGGGCTTTCAGCGATCCGCTGTCGGCTGCCACTTCGAGCGTCGTCGGCAGCGGATCGGCAGCAAGCCGTAACCTGGCAACGGGCTGGCCATTGATATAACCCGTAAAATCCCCGTCGAGCCATTCAATCCCCCATGTGCCAAGCTCATCCGCCGTGAAAAGCCGATGATCGAGCACGACAGGCGGGTGAGGCAGATGCGGGTAGTTTTCACGATCGGGGCCGATGCGCTTGGTGATCGAGCCGTACGTCAGCTCGACTTCATCGCAGTTCGTAAGAATGATCAGCGGCAGGACGCCGCCAATATTGCGTTCCCCGCGAGCCCAGAAGGTCACCGGCTTCATGATAATCTCGTCGGACGGATCGCACTGGCTGGAATACACATAGGCGGCGAATTTCGGCTCGCGGAACATGTCGAGCACGCCATGATAGCAGATGCGGTCGCCCGAGCCGAAGTCCTTGTGGGTGTTGTAGTCGAACATGCACCAGCCGATCGCACCTGAAATGTCCGGATCGCCGTAGGCGGCGTTCAGCACCTCAAGGTGACGGCGCACATGCTCTGCCTGGCGCGCTTCCTGATCGTAGATCTTGGTTGGATACATATGGCCGTTGAACTCGGTGATGAGGTACGGCACCTTGCGACCGAGACCGGTGTTCTCCTGCTGGCTGCGAAGTGCCGTGCGCGGGCGGTTGGCGCCTGGCAGTTCCTCATTGCCGAGGATGAAGTCGTTCATCGTATAGACGTCTTCGAGCAGTTCGCTTTCCGTGATGTAGCGCACGCCGCCGGTCTGGCGGGTCGCGTCGAGATCGCGGGCGAGCCGGTTGGTCTCGACGTAGAAGTCGTGACTATCCTGCGATTCGTTGATGCGCACGCCCCAAATGACGATCGACGGGTGGTTCCAGTCGCGCTCAATCATGCGGCGGACGTTGCGGATCGATTCCTGCTGCCACTCCGCATCACCGATATGCTGCCAGCCGGGAATTTCCTCGAAGACCAAAAGGCCGATGCGGTCACACTGGTCCAGGAACCATTTCGACTGCGGATAGTGCGAAGTGCGGACGATATTGCACTTCAGCACAGATTTCATGATATCGGCATCGCGCTCCTGCGCCGAGCGGCCGGCCGCGTAGCCGACATAAGGAAATGCCTGGTGGCGGTTCAGGCCACGCAGCTTCAGCGGCTTGCCGTTAAGCAGGAAGCCGCTCGCTGTGAACTCGGCGGTGCGGAAACCGAAATGCGACGACAGGCGGTCGGAGCCGTGGCTAGTTTTCAGGTCGACGGCGATCTCATAGAGCGTCGGGCTGGAAATGTCCCAGAGCGAAATGTCCGTCAGGTTTTCGAAGGAAAGCGTCACGTCTTCGCCCGTCGTATCGCCGCTCGCGGTTGCGATGACGGTGCCTGATGTATCCTTCAGTGAGGCAGTAACCGTACCGAGAAAGGCAACATTTTGCGGGTTGGCGAGATCGCAGCGGACACGAACGGATTTGACGTCGGAGAGGACATCTGTCGTTTCAATCTTGAGATTGCGGATCGAGACGGCGCCGGTGACTTTAATCCAGGCGTCGCGATAGATCCCGGCATAGGTCAGATAATCAATACGGCCGCCGAAGGGTGGAATTGCGGGGTTCTCGCTGCCGTCGACCTTTACGGTGATCAGGTTGTCGCCCTTGACAAGCTTGCCTGTGAGGCGGGCCTCGAAGGGCGTGTAGCCGTCCTTGTGGGCGATGATCTCTTCGCCGTTCAGGTAAACGACGCTATCGGCCATGGCGCCATCAAAGACGATCGACACTTCGCGACCTTCGAATTCCGGGAGCCAGCGCAAGATCTTCTGATAGGTAAAGGCGCGCTGATAGAGCTTCTCGTCAAAATAGTTGAAGGGCAGTTCGACGGCAGTGTGCGGCAGGCTGGTGCTTGCCGTGCCATCGAAGGCATCGAGAAACTGCTGGCCAAAGCCTTCGTGGAAACTCCAGGATTCATTGAACGAGACGACAGACCGCATCCCGGACTCCTCTTTAAAGCATGTCTGATTGGCGCGGCTAGCAAAGCCGCTTACGGATATTGTGCGCCATTCGTCGTCGTGTAGATCGAATAGAGCGATTGCGTTGCGGTGATGAACAGGCGGTTTTTCTTCTGGCCACCGAAGGTGACATTGGAAACGGTCTGAGGCACCTTGATCTTGCCGAGCAAGGTACCGTCCGGCGCGAAGCAATGGACGCCATCGGCGGCACTGCTCCAGAGATTTCCGCTGACGTCGAAGCGGAAGCCGTCCGGTATGCCGTTGTCGATCGAGCAGAAATAGCGGCTGTTGGCGAGCCTCTTGCCGTCGACAACGTCGAAGACGCGGATATGGCGCGGCACGTCGTGATCGGTAGAGCCGGAGTCGGCGATGTAGAGCTGCTTTTCGTCAGGAGAGAAAGCAAGGCCGTTCGGTTGGATAAAATCGGTGGCGGCGGCTTCGACTTTGCCGCTTTGCGGATCGATGCGGTAGACGTTGCGCGTCTCCTGTTCCTGCTCCGACTTGTAGCCTTCGTAATCGGACTTGATGCCGTAGCTGGGGTCCGTAAACCAGATCGCGCCGTCGGACGCGACGACGACGTCGTTCGGCGAGTTGAGGCGCTTTCCCTGATAGCTGTCGGCCAACACGGTGATCTTGCCGTCAGGTTCCGTACGCGTGACGCGACGGCCGCCGTGTTCGCAGGAGATCAGGCGGCCCTGACGATCGCGGGTGTTGCCGTTGACGTAGCTCGATGGCGAGCGGAAAACCGAGACGCCGCCATCCGGTACCCAGCGCAGCATGCGCTCGTTCGGGATATCGCTCCAGATCAGGCAATTGAGATCGGAGAACCAGACGGGACCTTCCGCCCAGCGGCAACCGGTATAAAGTTCCTCCAGCTTAGCGCTTCCTGCAATCAGGTTGCGGAAGCGGTCGTCACGAATGTCATACAGGATATCTTGCGACACTGATTGGCTCCTCCCCAAAGCGATATAACGTTCTTCGTAAACATAAACGGCGATGCGTGCCAGAGCCAGGCGCGGCAAATGCGCCGGCCTCATGCCATTTTTCAAAGCTGCGGCGGATGCGGCGATCCGTCATGTGCGTCTCACCATTGAACGGAGGTTTGTCTTTCCCTAATGGGTGAATTGGAGGTACAGCTTTCAGGAGTGAGGATCGGCAGCATGGAATACAGCGATATCGGAACGGTCGCCGCATGGCTGACGGAGCAGGGGCTGAAGGGTGCCTCCGAAGCCGAACTGCTGACCGGCTTTTGCAATTCCTGCCGCGAATTCGGCCTGCCACTCGATCGCGGCATGGCGCTCATGGATACGCTGCACCCGGTACATGAGGGCCGAGCCTTCCGATGGGACAGCCAGGAGGAAATCGAGACCGAATTCGAATACGGCCCGACCGGCGAGGGTAGTGCGCGGGACACTTGGCTGCGTTCGGCTTTCTATTATCTCTGGTCTGGCAACGAGAACGAGGTCCGCCGCCGTATCGGCTTCGGCGACCCGGCGGATTTCGTCATGCTCGACAAGATGCTCGAAGAGGGCCACACCGATTTCGTCGCCATGGTACACCGCTTCGCCAAGGCCGGTACGATCGGCGAGATGGATTGCTTTTTCTCGCATTTCGCAACCCGGCATCCGCAGGGCTTTTCCGACCACGATCTCGCCATCTTGCGAAAGCTAGTGCCAGTGCTGGCGCTGGCGATCAAGTGTATCGCGCTCGGCCGCATCGCACGGACGATTGCGGAGGTTTACCTCGGCGAGGATGCGGCCCGGCAGGTGCTCGAGGGAAAGATCATGCGCGGCAAGTCGGAGCGGATTTCCGCGGTGCTCTGGTTCTCGGACCTTCTTAATTACACCAAGATATCCGATAGCGCGCCGCCGGAGGAAATCCTGCCGATGCTGAATGCTTATAGCGACGTGGTGATTTCGGCCATTCACGAGGCCGGCGGCGACGTCCTCAAACTTATCGGCGACGGTGTGCTGGCTATCTTCAAGGCAGATGCACCGTCGGATGCCTGCTGTGCGGCGCTGAAGGCGGAGAAGCTCTTGCGCGGCAAGCTTGCGGCGCTGAACGACGAACGCGCCCGCGACAACCGGCCAACAACCGACGTCTATCTTGGCCTGCATATCGGTGATGTCTTCTACGGCAATATCGGCAGCCAGGAACGGCTCGACTTCACAGTCATCGGTCCGGCAGTCAACGAGGTTAGCCGCATCGCGTCGATCTGCCGGTCGGTCGATCTCAACGTGCTGATGTCATCGGATTTTGCCGCCGCGATTCCAGGAGCTCAGAGCAGCGGACTCGCCTGCATCGGCCGCTATGCGCTTCGTGGCGTCAAGCGGGCGCAGGAGCTTTTCACACTGGAAACTGGGCGCCTTGGCGGCTGACCCTAGCGCAGCAGGCCTTGGCCACCATCGATCCAGATTGGCGTGCCGGTGATGTGATGCGAGCGATCAGCGGCAAGAAAGAGGATTGTTTCGGCAACGTCTTCGCTATGGCCCGCCTCTCCTCCAGTGATCGGAATTTCGCCTTCCGGCCAGACAACCGGGATTTCCGCCTCGTCCCGGTGACGGCTGCTTGTATTGTCGTTGATATTGGTGTCGATGGCGCCCGGGCAGACGGCATTGACGCGGATTCCATGCTTGCCGAGCTCCAGTGCCAGCTGCTGCACCATCGCCACCTGGCCGGCCTTCGTGACGGTATAGGCAGTCGCGCCCGGCGTCGTGAAGGTACGCGTCCCATTGATCGAGGAGACGACGATGATCGAACCGCCGCCATTCGATTTCATATGCGGGACGGTGAGATGGAGAGTGAGGTAGGTACCGCGCAGGTTGACGGCCATGGTCTTGTCCCATTCCTCCGGCTTCAGGTCGTCGATAGGAGCCCAGACGCCGTTGATTCCGGCATTGGCAACGACGATGTCGATGCCGCCGAACTCACCGAGAAGCGCTTCAACTGCGCCGCGCATCTGGTCTTCGTCGCTGGTGTCGGCCGCCAGCGAGATCGACTGCCCGCCTGCGGAACGGATTTCGTCGCGGGTCTGGTTCACCTCGTGGCTGGTGCGGCTCAAAACGGCAACCTTGGCGCCTTCTGCGGCGAGCTTGAGCGCGGTCGCCTTTCCGATGCCGGAACCCGCGCCGGTGACCAATGCGGTTCTTCCCTGAAGTTCCATTTTAGCCAATCCCTCATTCGGTTTGCGTTAGGGCAATGTTCGGGTGGGGGCATGGTTCCGGTGCGAGTGCGAAGTTTTCGGGCTGGCAACCCCTACAGTCTCACCAGGCTGCGGCGGATCGCCCACTTCTCCGGTCCATGCGCGGCGGCAAACAGCAGTCCGGCCAGGAACGTGAAGTGGTCGATGAAGAAGCCAAATTCTGCCTGGTTGCCCGCCCAGCGCGACGGGCCATGAAAGGCGAATGCCAGGAAGATGACATAAATGCCGGCAAGCAGGCTTGCTTCCGTAAAGAAGGCGCCGGTTATCAAGGCTAGCGCCAAAGCTATTTCGAAGAAAGCTGCTACCCATGCCAGGGCGCCGGCCATCGGAAAACCGGCGGAAGCGATATAGGTTGCGGTGGCGCCGACGTCGGCAAATTTGAAGCCGGCCGCCATGAAGAAGACGAAGCTGAAGATGATGCGGGCGACGATCACTGCGATTGCTCGTGTCATTTGAAATTTCCTCCTGTGAGCTTTCACAATGACGGTTAGCGCGCATGGCTTCCTACATNGCGATTGCTCGTGTCATTTGAAATTTCCTCCTGTGAGCTTTCACAATGACGGTTAGCGCGCATGGCTTCCTACATGGTGCAACAAAAAGGGCCGCTCGATGTGACCCTGTTGGTTCTCACCATTCGGCGAAACTGCCGTCGGCATGGCGCCAAATCGGGTTGCGCCAGCGGTGGCCCTGCTTGGCACGTTCGACGACATAGGCCTCGTCGACTTCGACGCCGAGGCCCGGTCCCTGCGGGATCGAGACGAAACCATCGGCGTATTTGAAGACTTCCTTATTGGAGATGTAGTCGAGGATATCGTTGCCCTGGTTGTAGTGGATGCCGAGGCTCTGTTCCTGGATGAAGGCGTTATAGCTGACCGCATCGACCTGCAGGCAGGCGGCAAGCGCGATCGGACCGAGCGGGCAATGCGGGGCAAGCGCTACGTCATAGGCTTCCGCCATCGTGGCGATCTTGCGGCATTCGGTGATGCCGCCGGCATGCGACAGGTCGGGCTGGAGAATGTCGACGTAGCCGTCTGAGAGCACCGACTTGAAATCCCAGCGCGAATAGAGCCGCTCGCCAAGCGCGATCGGCGTCGAGCAGTGATTGGCGATTTCCTTCAATGCTTCCCGGTTTTCGGAGAGCACCGGCTCTTCGATGAACATCAGCTTGTACGGCTCGAGTTCCTTAGCAAGAACCTTGGCCATCGGCTTGTGCACGCGGCCGTGAAAATCGACGCCGATGCCGATATGCGGACCGATCGCCTCGCGGATAGTAGCAATGGTCTCGACAGCCTTCTCAACCTTCTCGTTGGTATCGACGATCTGCATTTCTTCGCAGCCGTTGAGCTTGATCGCCTTGAAGCCGCGCGCGACGACCTCCTTGGCGTTGCGCGCAACGTCCGATGGGCGGTCGCCGCCGATCCAGCTGTAGACCTTGATCCGGTCGCGCACCTGGCCGCCGAGCAGCGAATGGATCGGCTGGCCGAGTGCCTTGCCCTTGATGTCCCAGAGCGCCTGGTCGATGCCGGAAAGCGCGCTCATGTGGATGGCGCCACCGCGATAGAAGCCGCCGCGATACATGACGTTCCAGTGGTCCTCGATCAGGAACGGATCCTTGCCGATCAGGTAGTCGGCAAGCTCGTGCACGCAGGTCTCCACGGTTAGCGCCCGGCCCTCGACGACCGGCTCGCCCCAGCCGATCACGCCCTCATCGGTCTCGACCTTCAAAAATAGCCAGCGCGGCGGAACGATATAGGTTGTCAGTTTCGTGATCTTCATGGGTCCAGGCCTCATTCTTCTCGTGTTGCTCTAAGCGGCTCGGCCGGCATTTCCAATTATGATTGGGGTTCTGCCGATCGTCTTTTCGATGGCGGCAAAATCGCGCACCGCAAGATCCAGCATCCGGTTGGCGCACTCTCGTGCCCTTTTGCGGTCGCGCATTCTGAGTGCCTCGACCAGTTCGCCGTGAACGGCTACTGCGTCCTCGCGGCTTTCGACTGCGACGTTCGAGGCGTGAAGGGCATATTTCACCGCGGCGTGAATGGCGCTCGAAAGTCGCCGAAACACCTGGTTGTGGCTCGCGGTGAGCAGCGCCGAATGGAACATGACGTCGGGATCGGTGAAGCTTTCCGGATCGTTGGCGGAATCGCGCATCTGCCGCCAAGCGCTGTCGAGATCGGCAATCTCCTGTGCGGTTGCGCGCGCGGCCGCATATTCGGCCGCCGCAGGCTCGATGGTACGCCGAGCTTCGAGGATGCAGCCGAGCAAGTCGAAATCCTCGATATATGGTCCCATCCATTCGAGCACGTCGGCGTCGAGGATATTCCAATCGTGCATACGAAGGCAATGTCTTGGTATGATCGTTTATCGACCGGAGGTCATTTTCGGACCGATTTTCTTACAGCCGTCGCCTTCTGAGGATAGAGCATTATATTGCCGTTCGAGAGGCTTTGGCCTCTCTGCGGCGGGAAGCGGCGCAAGTCCTTTCCGGAAGGAGCTCAATCGAAACAGGAGGACGGCATGCAGATCAATCGCATAGGTTCGGCCCAGTGGTCCGGCGGTCTCAAAGACGGCAAGGGACGGATATCGACGCAGAGCGGCGCGTTGAAGGAATATCCCTATGGTTTTGCAAGCCGCTTCGAAGGTATTCCAGGCACCAATCCGGAAGAACTGATCGGCGCTGCCCATGCCGGCTGCTTCACCATGGCGCTATCTTTGATCCTCGGCGATGCGGGGCTTACGGCCGAAGATATGGAGACAACTGCAAAGGTAACGCTCGAGAGCGTCGAAGGCGGCTTCGCGATCACCGCAATCCATCTGTCGTTGACCGGCAAGGTTCCCGGCGCCGACCAGGCGACGTTCACTGAGCTCGCCAATAAGGCGAAGGCAGGGTGCCCTGTTTCCAAGGCGCTTTCCGCCGTGCCGATCACACTCGACGTCAAGCTGGGCTGATTTCAGCAAGTATTGATTTCGAATGCCGCGAGCCGAAGCCGCGGCATTTTTTGCGGCAGAACATTGACAAGTGGCGCCTGATATTTTACGACTGACGAAATACGAAAATCGTCAGTCGTAAATAAGGCTCTGGAAACGCATGAATGACACCGCAGAAAACATGCTGGACAGCACCCGTCAGGAAAATGTAACGCGCATTCTCGACGCGGCAGAGCGGCTGTTCCGGCACTATGGCTACAGCAAGACGACGGTTGCCGATGTGGCACGCGACCTCGGCATGTCGCCGGCCAATATCTACCGCTTCTTCGCCTCGAAAGTGGAAATCCACCAGGCGATCTGCGGCCGCATGCTGGCTGCCAGCTACAAGCAGGCTTACGACATCTGCCATTTGCCGATCAGTGCATCGGAGCGCCTGCGACGATTTGTGTATGGCCAGTATCAGATGACGCTCGACACCATGCTTGATGAGCAGAAGGTGCACGAGATGGTTGTCGTCGCGATCGAACGCGACTGGCATGTTATCGAAAGGCATGTCGACAGCATTCATGAACTGATTGCCGGCGTGATCCGCGAAGGGATCGCAGCCGGTGAATTCGCCGAGCAGGATGCCGATGTTGCTTCACGCTGCTTCGGTGCGGCCACCGTGACGCTCTGTCATCCGCAGATGGTGGCGCAATGTCTCGCCAAGACCAACCGCGCGACGGTTGACGAACTCATCGAGTATTCGATCAGAGCGCTTAAGAAATAGCCCGACGGTAAAGCCGCCGCGCCTCCCAACATAGAAACGATTTCAGGAGTGCGAAAGATGATTTCGCTGAAGACCGTCAAGTTGCCGTCAGTCGCCAGTTTCGCGCTCCTTGGCGCCGTTGCATTCGCCGTTTCGGGCTGCAGCGATGAGAAGAAGGCCGAGACGAAGGAAATCGTCCGGCCCGTCAAGGTCGTGGAGATTGCGAAGGACGGCGAAACGCGCGCCCTCGACTATTCCGGCGCCGTAAAAGCACGTACCGAGATGAACCTCGGCTTCCGTGTCGCTGGCAAGATCACGGAACGGCTCGTCAATATCGGTGATCGGGTGAAGCCAGGGGATGTGCTCGCGCGCATCGACTCCACGGATTATCAGCTCGCTGTGAAGACGGCTGAAGCCAACTTGGCTGCGGCCGAAAAGGGCGTGCAGACGGCAGATCTCGCCAACAAGCGTGCCGGGCAACTCTTCGACAAGAATGTTACACCCAAATCGCAGCTGGAGCAGGCTTCGCTTTCCTACGACCAGGCCGTGTCGACGCGCGATGCCGCGATCTCCTCGCTCGATCAGGCCAAGAACCAGGTAAGCTACACAGACCTGAAGGCCGATCAGAACGGCATCGTGACCGCAGTCAGTGCGGATACGGGCCAGGTCGTCGCCTCCGGGACGCCCGTCGTTACCGTTGCCGTCGACGGCGAGAAGGAAGTCCAGATCGCGGTGCCGGAAAACGATATTGCCGAATTCAAGCCCGGCAAAACGGTGAAGGCAACCTTCTGGTCAGATGACGAGCTGGTGCTCGACGGGAAGGTTCGTGAGGTTTCGGGCAGCGCCGATCAGCAGTCCCGGACCTTTTCCGTCCGCGTCAGCCTGCCGAATGATCAGCGTGTTCTCCTCGGCATGACGGCGACGATCGAGGCGGATGTCACGAATTCCGATCCTTCCGTTGCAGTGCCCTTGAGCGCGCTTGCCGAGAAGGATGGGACGAAGATCGTCTGGGTGGTCGACCGCGATGCGGCGACCGTGCACGCCCGCCAAATTCACGTCGGCGGTTTCACCGGCGACGGCGTCAACGTCACCGACGGCCTCAAGGCCGGCGATCTCGTCGTTGCCGCCGGTACGCAGTTCATGACCGAGAACCTGAAGGTCTTGGTTCCGGGTCAGCAGTCGGCTTCCGCCGAGCCTGCCGGCACCGTCCAGTAATTGCTGTCCAGGAGAGGGAAGACTGTCATGGACAACACAACCACTGAAAAACGCCCCTTCAACCTGTCGCGTTGGGCTATCGGCCATCCGAGTATCGCGCGCTTCCTCTTCGGCTTGATCATCGTCACTGGTGCGCTCGGACTGATGCGCATGGGCCAGAAGGAAGATCCGGACTTCACCTTCCGTGTCATGGTTGTGCAGGCCCTATGGCCGGGCGCATCCATCCAGGAAATGGAGGATCAGGTCGTCAACAAGATCGAGCGCAAGCTGCAGGAAACCCCACATCTCGATTTCGTTCGCTCCTACACCCGTGCTGGCAGCGCGATCATCACGCTGCAGGTCAAGGGTGATACCAACGCCGCGGAAGTGGCGGACGCCTTCTATCAGGTGCGCAAGAAGGTCGGCGATATTTCGAACGAACTGCCCGAAGGCCTGCTTGGGCCTTATTTCAATGACGAATTCGGCGATACCTTCATCACGCTTCATTCAATCAGCGGCGACGGCTACTCCTATCCGGAACTGAAGAAATTCGCGATTCAGGCGCGCGACATGCTGCTTTCGACGCCGGGCGTCGAGAAGGCCGTCATCATCGGCGACCAGCCAGAAAAGATTTATATCGACGTTTCGTCCAAGGCGCTTGCCGAACGGGGGCTAACAATCCTCGACTTGCAGAATGCCATCAAGGGCCAGAACAATGTCGATCCCGCAGGATCCGTCGATACCGGCCTCCATTCGGTGCGCATTTCCGTCGAAGGCGATGTAAAGAAGGTCGAGGATATCCGCGAACTGCGCCTGCGCTCCGGAAATCAGGTGACGCGTCTCGGCGATATCGCCACCGTCACCTCCGGTCTCGAAGACCCCTATCAGCGCAAGTACCGCTTCAACGGGCACGAAAGCGTGCAGGTTGGCGTGGTTATGGCCAAGGGCTTCAAGGTCACGGATGTCGGCAAGGCCATCGAGGCGACCTACCAGCGCTTCGATGAATCTCTGCCCTATGGCGTTTCCGTCGACCAGATTTCCAACCAGCCGGATGTGGTGACGGACGCCATCAGTGAATTCATGCATGCGCTTGGCGAAGCATTGATCATCGTGCTGATTGTCTCGTTCCTGTCGATCGGCTGGCGGTCTGGCCTTGTCATCGCGATCGCGATTCCGCTCGTGCTGGCTGCTACTTTCGCCATCATGTACGAAATAGGCATCGACCTGCAGCGCATCTCGCTCGGCGCACTCATCATTGCGCTTGGGCTCTTGGTCGACGATGCGATGATCGTCGTCGAGATGATGGAACGAAAACTGGAAGAGGGCCTGGTGAAGATCGAAGCCGCGAGCTTCGCCTATTCCTCGACCGCCTTCCCGATGCTGACCGGCACGCTGATCACCACGGCGGGCTTCATTCCCGTCGGCTTTGCGGAGTCGACGGCCGGCGAATATGTGCGCTCGCTCTTCTACGTGGTCGGCATCGCGCTCGTCGTCTCTTGGTTCGTGGCGGTCTATTTCACGCCGTGGCTCGGTTACATGATCCTCAAGCAACGCAAGCACGCTGGCGAGCATCATGATGTCTTCGATACGCGCTTTTATCGCCGCCTGCGGACCACCGTCGCCTGGGCCGTGCGCCATCGCATCATCGTGCTGGCCGCCACGCTCTTCACCTTCGCCACGAGCCTCTGGGCCTTCCAGTTCATTCCGCAGAACTTCTTCCCGCAGTCCTCGCGCCCCGAGATCCTCGTCGATCTCTGGTTGCCGGAAGGCACCAGCATCAAGGAAGTCGAGACGCAGGCAAAGGCGCTCGAAGCCAAGATGATGGATGACAAGGACAAGAAGTTCGTCGCCACCTATATCGGTGAAGGCGCGCCGCGCTTCTTCCTGCCGCTCGACCAGCAGCTTCGCAATCCGAACTTCGCGCAGCTCCTGATCATCGCCAATGACGAGCCTGCCCGCGAGCGGCTGATCGTCAAGCTGCGCGGCATCCTTGCGGAAGATTTTCCGTCCATTCGCAGCAAGGTCGACCGTCTCTTCCTTGGTCCACCGACGGGCTGGCCCGTGCAGATGCGCGTCATGGGGCCGGATCGCCAGGAGGTTCGCCATATCGCCGATCAGGTGAAGGCGAAGTTTGCAGAGAATCCGCAGCTCGGCGCCGTCCACGACGACTGGCTGGAGCCGGTGCCGGCCATGAAGCTGGTGATCGATCAGGATCGCGCCCGCGCTCTTGGTGTTACCTCGCAGCGTGTCCGTCAGACGCTGGAGGCGGCGATGTCCGGCCAGCCCCTTGACGACTTCCGCGACGGCGAAGAGACGGTCTCGATCGTCGCCCGCGAGCCGGATTCCAGCCGTTCGCTGCTATCGGCTGTCAATTCGGTCTATGTCCCGACAGACTTCGGTGGCTCCGTTCCGGTCGCGCAGGTCGCCAAGGTCGTCCCGGCGATGGAACAAGGCGTTGAATGGCGGCGTGACCGTCTGCCGACGATCACGGTTCGCGGAACGCTGCCGGACGGCATTCAGCCGAACGACGTGGCGATGAAGATGTATGCCGATATTCAGGGCCTGCGCGACAGCCTGCCTGCCGGCTACCAGATCGAAATCCAAGGCGGTGCGGAAGATGCTGCCGAAAGCCAGGCCTCGATCGCAGCCAAGGCGCCGATCATGCTCGTCGTCATTGTTCTGCTCTTGATGGCGCAGCTACAGCACTTCGGCAAGGCGATGCTGGTGCTGGCCACCGGCCCGCTCGGCATCATCGGTGCTGCCGCGGCGCTCCTCATCAGTGGTGCACCCTTCGGCTTCGTCGCGATCCTAGGCGTTATCGCGCTGCTCGGCATCATCATCCGCAACTCGATCATCCTCGTCGATCAGATCGACCAGGACATCAAGGCGGGCATGCACCGGCAGGAGGCGATCGTGGGTGCGGCCGTGCGCCGTTTCCGGCCGATCATGCTGACGGCGCTGACGGCGGTCCTGGCCCTCATCCCGATCTCCCGCGGCGTCTTCTGGGGTCCGCTCGCCTACGCGATGATGGGCGGCATTCTGGTCGCGACCGTGCTGACCATTCTCGTGCTGCCCGCCGGCTATGCCCTCTTCTTCGGCCGCGAGCCGAAGGCGACGGACGCCGAGGCCGAATTTGCCAATGCCAACCAGGAAGAGGCGGAAGACCATCGTCCGCCGGCATTGGCGGCAGAGTGAAAATGGCGCGGTGAAAGCCGCGCCGTTTTCATCTTTTTGATCAGCCCCAAAAACGCTCTTACGCCGCTTCCGCTTTCAAGCCCAGGAGAGCTGCGCCGATGAGGCCCGGCTCTAAACGGCATTCGCTGCGCACGATCAACGGCCGGTCGAACTTGCGTAGCGTGCGGCTTCTCACTGCCTTGTCGAGTTCGGCAAGCAGCGGCTCGACATTGGAAAGTCCGCCACCAACTGGCACGATGGTCGCGCCGGTGATATTGATCGTGAGCGCCAGGGGTGAGGCGACGAGATCGGTATAGACGTCGATCGTGCGCGTTGCGTTTTCCTCACCCCGTTGCCATTGCGCGATGATCTCCTCGCTCGTGAAGTCAAGGTTGTGCAACGTCTTGTGAAGCCGCTCCAGGCCGCGGGCGCCGCCGACGGTATCGACACAGCCGTTCTGGCCGCAGCCACACCGAAAGGCTGGGATTTTCACAGGAGGATTACCGGCTTCGGAGGCGAGGATCGGGCCATGACCCCATTCGCCAGCAAAACCGCCCGATGCATTGACGAGCCGGCCATCGGAAACAAGCCCGCCGCCGACGCCGGTGCCGAGGATCGCGCCGAAAACAATGCGGTGGCCTCGTCCAGCGCCGAGCTCGGCTTCTGCCATGGCAAAGCAATCGGCGTCGTTGGCAATCAGCACCGGAAGACCAAGTTCGGCCTCCAGATCAGCCGCAAGGCTGCGGTTGTGAATGCAGGGAATGTTGGCGCAGGTCAGCCGCTGTGTGTCGGGATCGACAACACCGGCAATCGAGAAGGAAAGGCGCGAGGGCGTTTCACCGGTTTCGGCGATGATGCTGCGGATCGTCTCGGCGAAAGCGGCGAAATCATCTTTCGGCGTCGGGCGGCGGCCAAGCGGGACGATGTCCGTTTCAGAATGCGCGATGCCGCCCTTGATTGCCGAACCGCCGATATCGAATGAGATGATCATGTTATCCGCCGTCTCGAAAGTTTCCGCGTCTGCTCGCACCCTTCGGGCGGATTTGCAAGTCCTGTGCCGGCAGGTTCACCCTGCTTCAGAGGGTCAAGCGAAGGGTGTCGGCGAAAAATAGTCATGTAATGGCCGTGATCCAGAACTGGCACGGCCATGATGGCGGCGCATTCGACAGAGAAGATTCACACTGGGATGGTATCAGTCGCAAGCCGACGAGCCGGGATGCAATGACAATCGAGGGAATGGAGAGATCACGCAGGCATTTTGTCAGGGGTCCACGCCCAAAGGGGCGGCGGCTTTCTGCTATCCTGAGGCAGCTTGCGGGTGACAGAAGCCGTGAGCGCATTTCAATCGGCGATCTTTTCGAGGTGATGGGAGACCGCGCGACCGGCGCGCTGATGCTGGTCTTTGCCATTCCCAATCTGGTGCCGACGCCGCCGGGAACCTCCACAATCCTCGGCGCGCCGCTGCTCTTTCTGGCCTCGCAGCTGACATTCGGGCTGAAGCCATGGTTGCCGAAGGTAATCGCCGGCCGCTCGATGAGGCGCGAGGATTTCGAAGTGGTCGTCTCGCGCATCCACCGTTGGCTCGCCTTTGCCGAACGCATGCTGCAGCCGAGGCTTTCCTTCCTCGTAGAGCCGCCTGCCGAATATCTTGCGGGCTTTCTCTGCCTGGTGCTTGCGATCATCCTCACGCTTCCCATCCCGCTCGGCAATATCCTACCGGCCTTCGCCATCTGCCTGTTTTCTTTCGGCATATTGGGCAGGGACGGTCTCTTTTCGCTGTTCGGAATGATCATGGCCGGGATTTCGCTGACAGTAGTCGGCGGCGTGAGCTACGGCCTTATCAAGGCTGCGATCTTCTTCGTCACAAATTGGTTCGCCTGAGCGAATTTTCGCCCACGCGACCGTTGCATTTTCTCAATGCACTCGACTTTTGCTCAATTTTGTTCTGATCTGGCGCTGCGCAGACTCAGAGAACATTCATACACGCGGTAGACCTCAATGGCGAAAAGAACCGAGACATCGGGACGGCTGGACGACGCAGCGCGTGCAGGTTGGCTCTATTACGTGGCTGGCCGTACGCAGGACGAGATCGCCTCTGCGATGGGTATCTCGCGGCAATCGGCGCAGCGGCTGGTGTCGCTGGCCGTCGCCGAAAAACTCATCAAAGTGCGGCTCGATCATCCGATTGCTGCCTGCCTTGAGCTTGCCAACCAGCTGCGGAAGAAATTCGACCTCAAGCATGTCGAGATCGTGCCGAGCGATCCGGGGTCTTCATCGAGGACAGTCGGCATCGCCGAAGCGGCGTCAGCCGAGATTGAGCGCTGGCTCAAGCGGCCGGATCCGATCGTGCTCGCCGTTGGAACCGGCCGTACGCTGAAAGCCGCTGTCGACCAGCTTCCGATGATTGAATGTCCGAACCATCGCATCGTTTCGCTGACGGGCAATATCACCCCGGACGGTTCGGCCGCCTATTACAATGTCATCTTCAGCATGGCGGATGCGGTGAAGGCGAGGCACTTCCCGATGCCGCTGCCAGTGCTCGTCACCTCGGCGGAGGAGCGCGAATTGCTCCATGGCCAGCAACTCGTGCGCTACACGCTTGCGATAAGTGCCCAAGCCGATGTGACCTTCGTGGGTATCGGCGAACTGGGCATCGACGGCCCGCTTTGCGTCGACGGCTTCCTGGAGAAGGACGAGATGATGGAGCTGATGCGCGAGGGCGCGATCGGCGAAATCTGTGGCTGGATTTTCGACGGGGAGGGCAGGCTTCTCGATAATCCGATCAACGAACGCGTCGCGTCGGCTTCGATTCCTTCACGCGAAACCTCGACAGTCATAGGAATCGCCAAGGGCAAGCGCAAATTTAAGGCGATAAGAGCCGCAATCGTTGGCCGTCAGATCAATAGTCTGATCACTGATGAAGAGACGGCTGAGTTTTTGCTCAGTATTTGAGCAAAAATTATACTGTTTTGAATCAACAGGATAGCCAGTCATTTCGCTATCGCAGCAACGAATTCAATTGACATTCCGTACCCAGTGGTGAGTAATTGCCCATGAGCAAAGCGAATGCTCATACCCATCTTCTGGGAGGAAGATATGACATTGAGAACTATTCTGCTGGGCGCCTGCTCAGCATTGGCGTTTGCCGGCATGGCTTCGGCCGAAACGCTGACGATCGCGACCGTGAACAACGGCGACATGATCCGGATGCAGAAGCTGACGGATGACTTCAAGGCAAAGAATCCCGACATCGACCTTGAATGGGTTACCCTCGAAGAGAACGTTCTGCGCCAGAAGGTCACGACCGACATCGCGACCAAGGGCGGCCAATACGACGTTCTGACGATCGGCACTTATGAAGTTCCGATCTGGGCAAAGCAGAACTGGCTCTTGCCGCTCGACAACCTCGGCGCCGACTACGACGCCGACGACCTGCTGCCGGCAATCCGCAGCGGCCTGACCGTAGACGGGAAACTCTATGCTGCGCCATTCTACGGCGAAAGCTCGATGGTCATGTACCGCAAGGATCTGTTCGATACCGCCGGCCTGAAGATGCCCGACGCGCCGACCTGGGATTTCATCGCTGACGCTGCGAAGAAGATCACCGACAAGGACAAGGGAATCTACGGCATCTGCCTGCGTGGCAAGGCCGGCTGGGGAGAAAACATGGCCTTCCTGACGGCGATGTCGAACTCGTTCGGCGCCCGCTGGTTTGATGAGAGCTGGAAACCCCAGTTCGACCAGCCGGAGTGGAAGGACACGCTGAGCTTCTACGTCGACTTGATGAAGGAAGCCGGCCCTCCCGGCGCTTCGTCGAACGGCTTCAACGAAAACCTGGCGCTCTTCCAGACCGGCAAGTGCGGCATGTGGATCGACGCTACCGTCGCGGCTTCCTTCGTCAGCAACCCGAAGGAGTCAAAGGTCGCCGACAAGGTCGGCTTCGCACTGGCCCCGGACAAGGGGCTCGGCAAGCGCGGCAACTGGTTGTGGGCCTGGAGCCTCGCTATCCCGGCGAGTTCGCAGAAGGTCGAAGCGGCCGAGAAGTTCGTCGCCTGGGCAACGGGCAAGGACTACTCCAAGCTCGTCGCCGAGAAGGAAGGCTGGTTGAACGCCCCTCCCGGTACGCGTACCTCTCTGTATGAGAACGCGGAATACCAGAAGACCGCACCCTTTGCGAAGATGACGCTGGACTCGATCAACGCCGCTGACCCGACCAAGCCGACCGTCAAGCCGGTCCCCTATGTCGGCGTTCAGTTTGTGGCGATCCCGGAGTTCCAGGGCATCGGTACGGCCGTCGGCCAGCAGTTCTCGGCCGCTCTCGCCGGCCAGCTCTCGGTCGAACAGGCCCTGCAGAGCGCGCAGCAACTGACGACCCGCGAAATGACCAAGGCTGGATACATCAAATAACAACCTCCTGAGACGGTGGGATTGTTGACCTCCCGCCCCTCTGGGCCGCCGAATGCCCGAATTGCGTCGGCGGCCCCTTTTTTCCTAGCTGCCCTGCAGCCGCGTGCCCCTCGAAACAGGATCGGTCATCGCCATGGCAACGTTACACACCCGCTCCGCAGCGCGAATGATGATCGCACCGTCCGTCGTGCTTCTCTTCGCTTGGATGATCGTTCCGCTTGTGATGACGATCTACTTCTCGCTGCTGAACTACAATCTTCTCAGCCCGGGAATGGAGAGCTTCGTTGGCTTTCTGAACTACAGCTACTTCCTGTCCGATCCGGCCTTTTTCGCGGCGCTCACCAATACGCTGCTGCTGGTGCTCGGCGTGCTGATCATCACGGTGGTCGGCGGTATCGCCTTCGCCTTGCTGCTCGACCAGGACATTTATGGCCAGGGCATTGTGCGCATCCTGGTGATTGCGCCTTTCTTCGTGATGCCGACGGTCGCAGCCCTCGTCTGGAAGAACATGTTCATGAACCCGGTCAACGGGCTCTTCGCGCATCTTGCGAAGGCGCTCGGCCTGCAGCCCTATGACTGGCTGGCAAACGCGCCGCTCTTCTCGATCATTCTGATCGTTGCCTGGCAGTGGCTGCCGTTTGCGACGCTGATCCTGCTCACGTCTCTGCAGTCTCTGGACGAGGAGCAGAAGGAGGCTGCGGAAATGGACGGCGCTGGCGCGATATCCAGATTCATCTATATCATTCTGCCGCATATGGCGCGCGCCATCACGGTCGTGATCCTGATCCAAACGATCTTCCTGCTCTCGGTTTTTGCCGAAATCCTGGTCACCACTAACGGCGGCCCGGGTACGCAAAGCACGAACCTGACCTACCTCGTCTATGCGCAGGCGCTTCTGCAATTCGATATCGGCGGTGCCTCGGCGGGCGGTATCATTGCCGTCATCCTCGCAAACATCGTCGCGATCTTCCTTGTCCGCCTTGTCGGCAAGAATCTGGAGGCTTGAGATGGCTAGAAAAGTCACCACTCAACGCAAGGTCATCATGACGGCCATCGCCTGGACGCTCGCGATCCTGATTTTCTTCCCGATCCTTTGGACGTTTCTCACGAGCTTCAAGTCGGAAGCCGACGCCATCGCTTCGCCGCCGCAGTTCGTGTTCTTCCACTGGACGACGGAAAGCTATGCAGAGGTGCAGAGCCGGTCGAACTATCTCGGCCACTTCATGAATTCGGTGATCATCTCCTTCGGCTCGACGCTGATCGGTCTCATCATCGCGATCCCGGCCGCCTGGGCCATGGCGTTTGCGCCGACCAAGCGGACCAAGGACGTGCTGATGTGGATGCTGTCGACAAAGATGATGCCGCCGGTCGGCGCGCTGATCCCGATCTACCTGATGTTCCGCAATTCCGGGCTGCTCGACAGCCGGTTGGGGCTGGTGATCGTGCTGATGCTGATCAACCTGCCGATCATCGTCTGGATGCTCTACACCTACTTCAAGGAAATCCCCGGCGAGATCCTCGAGGCGGCGCGCATGGACGGCGCGTCGCTCGCCAAGGAAATCATCTACGTGCTGACGCCGATGGCGGTGCCGGGCATTGCCTCGACGCTACTCCTCAACATCATCCTGGCCTGGAACGAAGCCTTCTGGACATTGAATCTCAGCGCCTCGAAAGCCGCGCCGCTGACAGCATTCATCGCCTCCTACTCCAGCCCCGAAGGTCTGTTCTACGCCAAGCTTTCCGCAGCATCGACGATGGCAATCGCGCCGATCCTGATCCTCGGCTGGTTCTCACAAAAGCAACTCGTCCGCGGGCTGACCTTCGGCGCGGTGAAATAAGACATCAGGGAGAGAAACATGGGCAGCATTACCCTTCAGAGCGTTTCGAAGGTCTTCGGCGAAGCCAAGGTCATCCCTTCGATCGATCTCGAAATCAAGGACGGCGAATTCGTCGTCTTCGTCGGCCCTTCGGGTTGCGGCAAGTCCACGCTGCTCAGGCTGATCGCCGGGCTGGAGGACGTTTCCGGCGGCAAGATCGTCATCGACGGCAAGGACGCGACCGAAAAGGCGCCATCCGAGCGCGGACTTGCGATGGTGTTCCAATCCTATGCGCTTTATCCGCATATGAGCGTGCGCAACAATATTGCCTTCCCGCTGAAGATGGCGGGCATGGACAAGGCCGAGATCGACAGGAAGGTAACCGACGCCGCACGCGTTCTGAACCTCACTGACTATCTGGAGCGGAGACCACGGCAGCTTTCCGGCGGCCAGCGGCAGCGCGTTGCGATCGGCCGCGCCATCGTGCGCCAGCCGTCGGCCTTTCTCTTTGACGAGCCGCTGTCGAACCTCGATGCCGCACTTCGCGTCAACATGCGCCTGGAAATCAGTGAACTGCACCAGCAACTGAAGACAACGATGGTCTACGTCACCCACGACCAGGTGGAAGCCATGACCATGGCCGACAAGATCGTCGTGTTGAACCGCGGCAACATCGAGCAGGTTGGCTCGCCGCTCGAGCTTTACAAGAGCCCGCGCAATCTTTTCGTTGCCGGCTTCATCGGCTCGCCGAAGATGAATTTCATCACCGGTCAGAATGCGGCGGCGCTGAATGCCCACGCGATCGGCCTGCGTCCTGAGCATGTGCTGCTTTCGATGGACAGCGGTGACTGGAAGGGCAGGGTTATCGTCGCCGAGCATCTCGGCTCCGACACGTTCCTGCATATCGATGTCGAAGGCATCGGCTCGGTCACTGCACGCGGTGGCGGCGATTTCGCGGCGAAGGCCGGGGACATCGTCCATCTGACGCCGGACAAGGCGCGCATCCACAAATTCAACGAGGGCGGCCTCGCCATCTGAGGCGACGGCCGGGTGGGGTGGGAATGCAGACCGGGCAAGGCGCCCGGTTTGCCGAAAGCAGGGCGGCTGGATACGCTCCGCAAGGCCTCAAGAGGACTGAAACATGACGTGCAAACTATCGCTGGCAACGCTTTCCGATGCGGCTAAAACGGCCACCATCCCGGCTTATGACAGAGCGTCGCTCAAGCCTGGCATCGTGCACTTCGGCGTTGGCAATTTCCACCGCGCGCACCAGGCTATCTATCTCGACGACCTTTTCAACGAGGGCCAGAATCACGACTGGGCCATCATCGGCGCAGGCGTGCTCCCTTCCGACGCCGCGATGCGCGAGAAGCTTGCTGCGCAGGACTTTCTGACAACGGTCGTGGAGCAGGATAACAACAAGACGGCGGCGCGTGTGACCGGTCCGATGGTCGGTATCCTGCCGGTCGGCGATTCCGGAGCCATCATCGCCAAGCTCTCCGATCCTGCAATCCGCATCGTCTCGCTGACGATCACCGAGGGCGGATATTTCATCGACGCGGCGGGAAAGTTCAATCCGGCGCATCCGGCGATTGCTGCGGACGGACAGAACCCGTCCGAGCCAAAAACCGTTTTCGGCCTGATCGTTGCCGGTCTCAAGGCGCGCGAGGAGAAGGGCATCGTGCCCTTCACCGTTATGTCCTGCGACAACATTCCGCATAACGGTGCCGTCACCAGAAACGCCGTCTTGGGTACGGCGGAGCTCTCCGATCCGGCGTTTGCCGTGTGGATCAAGGCCAATGTCGCCTTCCCGAATGCCATGGTCGATCGCATTACGCCGGCAACCGGGCAGCGCGAGATTGATCTGTTGAAGGACACGTTCGGAATCGAGGACAACTGGCCGGTCTATTGCGAAGAGTTCAAGCAGTGGGTGCTGGAAGACAAATTCACCGCCGGACGGCCGGCGCTTGAAAAGGTCGGCGTCACCTTCGTTCCAGATGTCACGCCTTACGAGCATATGAAGATCCGCATCCTGAACGGCGGCCATGCGGCGATCGCCTATCCGGCGGCGCTCATGGACATTCATTTCGTGCATGATGCGATGGAAGAGCCGCTGATCCGCGCCTTTCTCGCCACGCTCGAAAACGACGAGATCATCCCGATCGTGCCGCCCGTGCCGAACACCTCGCTCAAGGATTATTTCGCGCTTATCGAGCGCCGTCTTCTCAACCCGAAGATCGCCGACACGGTCCCGCGTCTGGCGCAGGACGGATCGAACCGTCAGCCGAAATTCATCCTGCCCTCGACGCTCGACAATCTGCGCCAGGGCAAAGACGTCGTCGGCCTTTCGCTGGTTTCGGCTCTCTGGTGCCGCTATTTCGCGGGCACGACCGATAGCGGCAAAAAGATCGCCTTCAATGATGCCAGTGCCGACCGCCTCCATGCGGCCGCGCTGAAGGCAAAGGACGATCCGATGGCATTCCTTGCCTTCGAAGACATTTTCGGCGAAGTGTCGCAATCCGAGGTATTCCGCAAGCGTTTCGCGCATGCCTTGAAAACCCTGTGGGAAAAGGGCACCCGCGCGACCTTGCAGCTCTATCTCGACGGCAAGCTTGCAGTGTAGGAAATCAGGATGGCGGCAAATCCTGCCGCCATCGATCCGGCCTTATGCATAGGGGGGCGCAACGACAATGCATCCGATCCGAACTCTGGTTGGTCGTTCATGACTGATGCTGAAATACGCCTGGTGATTTTCGATTGCGACGGAGTTCTCGTCGATAGCGAACCGATTTCTGTAAGCGTGCTCGTCGGGGCGATGAACGACCTCGGCATCCCCATCACCGAGGAAGAGGTCTATGGACGATTCCTCGGCAAAAGCCTCGCTACCGTCATCGAAACGATGAAGAGCGAATACGAGGTGCATGCCGGCGAGGAGTTTCTCGAGCGCATCCGCACCAATCTTTATGCGCGGTTCAGGAAGGAACTGAGGCCGATCGAAGGCATAGGTGCGACGATCGACGCGCTCGCCATCCCCTGCTGCGTCGCCTCGTCGAGCCAAGTCGAGCGTATCAGGCTGTCGCTCACGGTCACCGGCCTTATCGACAAGCTGCCGAACATCTTCAGCGCCTCGATGGTGAAGAATGGCAAGCCGGCGCCCGATCTCTTCCTGCATGCGGCGCGCGAAATGCGTGTCGATCCGAAGAACTGCGTCGTAATCGAAGACAGCCCTGCGGGCATCGAGGCGGCCAAGGCTGCAGGCATGACAGTCTTTGCCTTTACCGGCGGCTCACATGCCAATTTTGCGGGCTATCGTGCCGAACTCGACCGACTTACGCCGGAACTCGTGTTTGACGCGATGCCGGATTTGATACACCTTATCCAGAAACAAAAGCTGGACGGGACTCACCCTTGATGCATGATCATGTGGTTGCGGTGGATGTCGGCACCGGCAGCGCGCGTGCTGGCGTGTTCGACGCCTGCGGACGCCTGCTCGGCAAAGGCGAACATCCGATCATCATGAACAGGCCACGTGAAAACCATGCCGAACATGATTCCGAAAACATCTGGTCCGCGGTCTGCATCGCCGTTCGCAAGGCGATGGGACAATCGGGCGCAGCTCCCGTGTCCGTCGGCGCGATCGGCTTCGACGGCACATGCTCGCTCGTCGTCCGCGATGTCGATGGCGGGCAGATCAGCGTCTCGACGGGCGGCGAGAGACGCTTCGACACCATGGTCTGGCTCGACCACAGGGCGCTGAACGAGGCGGATTTCTGCACGGCCACCGAACATGCGGTTCTCGATCATTCCGGGCATTTCATGTCGCCAGAGATGGAGATGCCAAAGCTGATGTGGTTGAAGAAAAAACTGCCCGGCACATGGATGAACGCCGGCTATTTCTTCGACCTTGCCGACTTCATGACATGGAAAGCGACGGGCTCATTTGCCCGTTCGCGCAGCACGCTGACGGCGAAGTGGAACTATCTGGCGCACAAGGAAAAGGGCTGGCAAAGAGATTTTCTGGCGCAGATCGGATTGGAAGACCTGCAGGAACGCGGCCGTCTGCCCGATGAGACAGTGCCGGTCGGTGCGAGCGTCGGCACCTTGACCCAGGAGGCTGCATCGGCTCTCGGGCTGACGACGGATTGCCATGTTTCGGCGGGCCTGATCGACGCCTATGCGGGCGCGCTTGGCGCGCTTGCCGGCTATGCGGCCGACCCAGCGCAGCTTGAGCGTCATCTGGCGCTTATCGCAGGAACCTCGAGCTGCATCATTTCGTTCTCCCGCGATCGCAAGCCAAGTCACGGTATGTGGGGACCTTACTATGAGGTCGTCTTTCAGGATTCGTGGCTCGTTGAAGCCGGCCAATCGGCGACTGGCGCGTTGCTCGATCATATTGTGCGCATGCATGCCGCCGGCGGCGAGCCGACCGCCGCATTGCATCAGAAGATTGTGTCCCGCATTGCGCAGTTGCGTTCCGAAGAAGGCGATACACTCGGTTCGCGCATCTTCGTGCTACCGGATTTCCATGGCAACCGGTCGCCGCTTGCCGATCCGCACGCGGTCGGCACCATCAGCGGGTTGACGCTCGATACGTCATTCGACGGGCTTTGCGCACTCTACTGGCGTACGGCCGTCGGCATTGCGCTCGGCATCCGGCATATTCTCGAAAAGATGAAGGAATATGGCTACGCGCCGGACACGCTGCATGTTGCTGGCGGGCATGTGAAGAACCCCGTGCTGATGGAACTTTATTCGGATGCTACGGGCTGCAGGGTCGTCGTGCCGAAGATGAATGAGGCTGTGCTGCTGGGAACTGCGATCGGGGCGTCTGTTGCCTGCGGCTTACATAAGGATCTCATGGCGGCCGGGGCGGCAATGTATCCCGGGGGTGACGAGCGTGCGCCCGACGTGACAAAGCGGGCTCTGTATGATCGCGAATACCGGCGGTTTCTCGCGATGTATCGCCATCGCGCCGAGCTGGAAGCGATAAGCTAGCGATTGCCGCTTTCTCCGAGAATGGTGCCGAATTCCGACATTCGCCGCCGACGTTCGAATGCCTCTTCGCCCGCGGCGGCAATGACGGATTCCGACAGACAGTCGAGAAGAGCGATCAGCGGGGGAAGATTGTCCTCGTCGGGCGAGCGGGTAGGCGGAAGCGCCAGCATGATGTTGGATTGATCGGGCAGCCAGTCGCTGTTTTCCGTCGTGATCAGCACGACCTTGTAGCCATAACGCCGCGCCGTTCGCGCCAACAGACGCGCTTTGCCGAAGCGTCGACAATCGATGATGATCAGGAGGGCACCCTCGCCGCTCGGGCGGGCGAAGAGTTCGGCGAAGCGGTTTGTCGAACCGTCCAGTGCGTGGACGCCATCGCGGGACCGTGTCAGCCGGTGGGCGAAATGTGTCGCGAAGCCCGCGAGCCGTACATGCGTTGCAATGAAAACTTCGCGCGCCGTGCCGATCATCGCTACGGCTTCGGCCCAGTGCGTCTGTGCCGTCAGATGATAGATGTAGTGCAGCGCCTGAATCTGCTCGGTGACGAGCAATGCAAGCGGCTTTCCTTCCGAGGCATCGGTCTGCAACTCGCTGAGCGAATTTTGAAGCTGGACTGGAGAGGTGACGGCGGTTTCGCGGAAATGAATTTTGACGCTGTCGAGTCCTTGATAGCCGAGCGCGCGCAGAAAACGGCCAACCGTCATCGGGCTTAGATCGAGGCGGTCGGCCACCGAAGCTGCGGTCTCAAAAGGAAGGTCGTTCAGGTGCTCGGTAAAATATTTCGCGATCCTGCGTTCGGCCGGAGTGCCTGACTTCACATAGTGTCTGAGCTTCTGGACAAAGTCTTCCACATCAGCCTCCTGACTTCCCAGAGGCATTTCGCGGATGCGCTATTGGCGAGACTTGCCGTTGCAACTATTTCCGGAAGCTGCGTCCCAGGCTCAAGTTTATATCGAATACTATAGACTATATATTAGTGTGTTATTTTAGACAAGTTTTCCATTGTTGCATGTAATTTTATTTCGACTTGCCGTCGGGCGTTGAGATTCCTACATGCGCAGGCATAAACCGGAGATGCGAAGAATGATCCTCGATGCCGCGCGCCTTGCCTTTGTCAACCTTTTTGCACGGGAAACCCGGTCGGTTTTCTGGAAGGTGCTGGGGCTTACGCTCCTGGCACTCATTGGGCTCTGGTTCATGCTGCGAAGCCTGTTCATGACTTTTCTGTTTCCGTGGATCGCGGGCTTCTTTCCGGAAGTGCCCGATTGGGCTGGCTGGCTGAGCTTCGTCTTTGTCATTCTCGCAGGCATCGGTCTTGCCTTGGGGCTGGCGCTGCTGCTGTCGCCCGTGACGGCGTTGATTGCCGGCCTTTTTCTCGATGACGTGGCGGAAGTGGTAGAGAAGCGGGATTATCCCGAGGATATCCCGGGAACGGCCATGCCGCTCGGCCCGGCAATCGCGAGTTCACTCAAGTTCTTAGGCGTTGTGATCGTCGGTAATATTGTCGCCCTTTTCCTGCTTTTCATTCCGGGCGTGAACCTGATCGCCTTCTTCCTGGTGAACGGTTATCTGCTCGGCCGTGAGTTCTTCGAGTTTGCCGCGATGCGCTTCCGTTCGCCGGAGGAGGCGCGGCTCTTCAGGGCGAAGCACGCTTCCACGGTCTTCCTCGGCGGCCTGGTCATCGCTGCTTTCCTGGCGGTTCCCTTCCTCAACCTGCTGACGCCGCTCTTTGCTGCAGGCATGATGATTCATCTCTACAAGCTGATTTCCCAAAGGGACCTCGGTTTTCACCGCAGAGCAGTTTGAGGAGGCCGATGGTTCGGCTACTCGACGGCCTCGCCAATCACCTGCGGCGGTAATTCGACCAGCGGCGCCGGTATCTCGCAGCTCTTTTCCGGTGATTTGCACAGATCGGCGATCACGCAGCGTTCGCATTCCGGGCGGCGTGCCTTGCATGTGTAGCGGCCGTGCAGGATCAGCCAGTGGTGAGCGTGATAGAGGTAGTGCCTGGGGATCACCTTCATCAGGCGGTCCTCCACCTCTTCCGGTGTCTTTCCCGGTGCCAGCTTGATGCGATTGGCGATGCGGAAGATGTGCGTGTCAACCGCCATGGTCGCTTGAGCGAAAGCCATCGAGAGCACTACGTTCGCCGTCTTGCGTCCGACCCCCGGCAGGCGCACGAGTTCTTCCCGTGTCTGCGGAACCTCGCCGTTGAATTCGTTGACCAGCATCTGCGAGAGCGCCATGACGTTCTTCGCCTTGTTGCGATAAAGGCCGATCGTTTTGATGTAGTCGCGCAGGCGTTCCTCGCCGAACGCCAGCATCTTCTCCGGCGTATCTGCTACCTTGAAAAGCGGCCGCGTCGCCTTGTTGACACCGGCATCCGTTGCTTGGGCGGAGAGCGCCACGGCAACGACGAGTGTGAACGGGTTAGTGTGTTCCAGCTCGCCTCTGGGTTCCGGTCGCTGGATCGAGAAGCGGCGGAAGATCTCTTCGCGTTCGGCTTGCGAATACGCGGTGCGTACGGCCGCCGGTTTGCGGCGGCTGATCACTTCTGGTCCTGGCGGGGCTTTGCGGGCGGATTTGAGTTTCGGTTCTGGCATAGACAATCTATACTCATCAGCCATGACGGAAAGCAACGCCGACAGCGCGAACGAACAGCCTGTTTTTGCAGCCGAACTTTTTCCTTACCGGTCGCTCGGCCGCAAGGGTTTCAGAGTGCTGCTGCTGATTTCCGGTGCCGTCTGTTTCATGTATGGGATGTTCTTTATCGCTACCGGTGCCTGGCCGATCGGCTTCTTCTTCGGGCTGGATTTCGCGTTGCTCTACGGTGCCTTCTGGCTCAACTACCGCTCCGGCAAGGCGCGTGAGGAAGTGACCGTTTCGCGCACTGATGTCACAATCCGCAAGTTCGCGCCTTCCGGACGCATGGTGGAGCATCACTTCAATCCCTTCTGGGCGCGTTTCCTCGTCCGCCGCCACCAGGAAATCGGCATTCTCTCCATGCATATTTTCGGCGAGGGCCGGCGGACGGACATCGGCTCCTTCCTCAATCCAGATGATCGCGAAAGCTTCGCCAACGCCTTCAAGGGCGCGCTTGCGGCGGTCAAGCAGCGTATTTGAACGCTGCGCAAGAAACGGGTGGCTTGCGGTCCTCCCCTTGACTATCTCCTTGTTACAAGGAGAAGAACGATGAATATGATCGCAAATCTGAACAGAGACATTACGCCCGAGAGCCCGGACTACGAGACCGTCCGGCAGGTCATCGAGCTCATCACCGAGGATTATCGCGACCAGCCGTCGCTGGAGGCGATCGCCGCGCGGCTCAACCAGTCGCCGACGCAGCTCCAGAAGACGTTTACCCGCTGGGCCGGGCTTTCGCCCAAGGCCTTCCTGCAGGCGGTTACGCTCGATCATGCGAAGCGATTGCTGCGCAAGGAAGATATGCCGCTGCTCGAAACTTCGATCGAGGTGGGTCTTTCGGGTCCGAGCCGTCTTCACGATCTTTTCGTCACCCATGAAGCGATGTCGCCTGGCGAATGGAAGGCAAAGGGCGGCGGCCTGACGATCCGCTACGGCTTCCACCGGTCTCCCTTCGGCGTCGCGCTGGTCATGGCCACCGATCGCGGCCTTGCGGGCCTTGCCTTCAGCGATCTCGGCGACGAGGCCGCCTGCTTGGAAGATATGACTTGCCGCTGGCCGAATGCCCAATATGTCGAAGATCGGCAGGCCACCACGCCTTATGCCGAGCGCATCTTCGAGCCCGGAAAGTGGTCTGCCGACCAGCCGTTGCGGGTTGTGCTCATCGGCACGGATTTTCAGGTCCGCGTCTGGGAAAGCTTGCTCAAGATCCCATTCGGCAAGGCGGTAACCTACAGCGATATCGCCAACGACATCGGCAAGCCGACAGCGATGCGTGCAGTCGGCGCCGCGGTAGGACGTAATCCAATCTCATTCGTCGTGCCGTGCCATCGCGCGCTCGGGAAAAATGGCGACTTGACGGGCTATCATTGGGGTCTCACCCGCAAGCGGGCGATACTCGGCTGGGAAGCCGGTCAGGCTTAAGATTTAGTATTCCGGCAGCCGTGGTCCCTTCTCCCAGCGGGGAGATACACACTCGACCTCGCGCCGCTCGGCCGTTCGCGACTACCTCGCTCACCCCTCACCGCCGCGCTATCGATCCGACACTTCTCCCCGCTGGGGAGAAGACACAAGCGGTACCGTCTCGGCCAAATCCAAGAGCGCCTTTGCGGCGCTCTCGTCCGTGATCAGCGTATTGCAGCCGATGCGCCGGATGGTGGCGCGGATCGCCACCGCGCGGTGCGCCCCACCTGAGGAGAGCACGATGTGCCGTGCCTTCTTCAGGGTATCCAGATCGACCGACATCACACGGCTGTTGATCGAGTGATCGACAGTGTTGCCGTCCTTGTCCAGAAAATTGAACATCGTGTCGCAGACGCAGCCGGCGTCGATCAGCTCTTGCAGTTCGGCCTTCGAAATCCAGCCCTCCGACAGCGATGTCGAATGCGGGCCGATGTCACCGCAGCTAACGATCGCAAGATCGAGGTCTTCCGCCAACCGGTAGATCGTGTCCAGTCCGCATTTCTCGATCAGATTGCGCTTGGTCTCGACCGAATCGACGAGCAGCGGCGAGAGGAACATGTAGCATTCGGCGCCGAGCTGGCTTGCCAGCCGCCACGTATAGTCAATGGGGTTTGTTTGATGCACGGCGACGATGCCGCCAAGCAGCGAAACGACCTTGCAATTGGCGCGGCGGGGCGGACGAAAACTCGAAAGCGACGCCGTCATTGTGCGCCCCCAGCCAACTCCGATCGTATAGTCGTCTGGAATCGTCTCGGACAGGAACTGGCCGAGCGCGAGGCCGACGCTCTTTGCCAGACTACCGACGTCGGAATTGACGGGAGCGGGGACAACGATCGCCTCGTCGAGCCCGTAGGCGCGCTCCAGCTTCACGGAGAGCTCGACGCAGTCGCCAATCGAATCGTTGATCCAGATCTGCACCTCGCTGCGCTTCATCGCTTCGTCGAGCAGGCGGATGACCGTCGTGCGGCTGATGCCGAGCTGCTCGGCGACGTCCTTTTGCGTCAGGCCCTGATTGTAATAGAGCCACGCGGCGCGCAGCCTCAGCGACGAGGCTTCTGAGTAAGCGGTGTGCGTGCCACGTTTCAGCTTACCCACATCTTCTCCTGTGTGAATTTCACCCTACTTGCACCCCGGAGGCGACAGCGCCGGCATTTTTCTTGAGGATGATAATGACGCGTGTGACACTTATGTCAATTGAAATGAACAAATGTCCTTGACTTTCCCTTTAGGGAACGGCGATAGTCACGTCAACACAGCCGTTACTTGTCTGTCCGAGGGACAAAATGTGCGGACGCACGGGGAGGTCTCGGCCGGACCGGCGCCGGCCGCAGCTCAAGTTAGCAGTTCGAGTTCACAAGGGATTTTTGACCATGACATCCAAGCTTGACCAACTCCGAGACATGACCACGGTCGTCGCCGATACCGGCGACATCGAGGCCGTCGCCCGCCTGAAACCGGTGGATTGCACGACCAATCCAACCATCGTTTTGAAGGCGCTCGGGACGCCGATGTTTGCCGATACCATCAAGGAAGCCGTGTCCTGGGGCAAGAAACAGGGCGGAAACAGCGATGCGGTAGCCGCAGCCGTTGCCGACCGCCTTGCAATTTCAGTCGGCGCCGCCTTGTCGAAGCTCGTGCCGGGCCGCGTATCTACGGAAGTCGATGCCGACCTTTCCTTCGACACGGAAGCATCGATCGCCAAGGCGCGCGGCATCATTGCCTCCTACAAGGAGCGCGGCATTGAGCGTGACCGCATTCTCATCAAGCTTGCTTCCACGTGGGAAGGCATCCGCGCTGCGGAAGTGCTGCAGAAGGAAGGAATCGACTGTAACCTGACGCTTCTCTTCTCCAAGGCCCAGGCCGTTGCCTGTGCCGATGCGAAAGCCTTCCTGATTTCGCCCTTCGTCGGCCGTATCCTCGACTGGTACAAGAAGTCGACCGGGAAGGATTATACTGCGGAAGAGGATCCGGGCGTTCAGTCCGTCCGCGACATCTACAACTACTACAAGGCGCATGACATCAAGACGATCGTCATGGGTGCCTCGTTCCGCAATGCCGGCGAAATCGAAGCGCTGGCAGGTTGCGATCGCCTGACGATCAGCCCGGCGCTGCTCGACGAACTCGCCAGCGATCAGGGCACGCTTGTCCGCAAGCTCTCGCCCGACGCCAAGGAGGCCGAGCCGAAGATCGAAATCGACGAGAAGACCTTCCGCTGGATGATGAACGAAGATGCGATGGCAACCGAAAAGCTCGCCGAAGGCATCCGCGCCTTCGCCAAGGACCTGACGGCGCTGCGTACGATGGTCCAGAAGGAATTGCAGCTCGCTGCCGCCTAACGTCTTCATAGAAAGCAACTGAAGGCGCGGTTGCCAATGGCGGCCGCGCCTTTTTCGTGCTGATATCAAGGGCATGGAGCCTGAGGAAAGTCATGGCGGACAACGATCAGCGCAGCCCGATGATGATCTATGCGGTCCGGCATCGGACCATCATCATTGCTTTCATCGCAGGCTTGGCGGTTTTCCTGCTTCTCACTTCCCGGGACGTGAACGCCAAGAATGTGCTAATCGGCTGGAACGTTACGGCCATCGTCTTCACCTGCATCAGTTGGCGAAGGATGTTGCGGGCGACGGTCGCGGATATCAGGAAGCGAGCAGAAGATCTGGATTTTTCCGACACCTTCGTGCTTTTCCTGTCGATCACGGCGGCGCTCGCGAGCATTGCCGGCATCGGGCTCGAGCTGCATTCCGTGAAAGAAGCGCCGCCTGATGTGGCTTTGGCCAGGGCCTGTGCGGCGGTCGTCACGATCCTGGTTTCGTGGATTTTCCTCCATACGCTCTTCACCATCCATTACGCCCATCGATTTTACGGCGGACTGGACAAAGGTGAAGGATTGATTTTCCCAGACAGGATCGGAGAGCCTGTTTACTGGGACTTCCTTTATTTCTCATTCACGATCGGCGTCGCGGCACAGACGGCGGATGTTGCCGTTTCCTCTATGACAATGCGCAAGATCACGCTGCTTCATGCGGTGCTGTCGTTTCTCTTCAATACGACAATCCTGGCACTCGCGATCAATGTCGGAGCGAGCCTGCTCTAGGCAGGGCCATGAGCGTTAGAGAACCGCCTGGCCGGCCATTAGCGCCAGGATCAGGAAGATCAGGAAGATGACGAGGGCGATGCCGAAAAGGACACGCGCGATCGTTGCAGTGGCGGCGGAGATGCCGGAAAAACCGAAGAACCCGGCAACCAGCGAAATGACGAGAAATATGAGAGCCCATTTGAGCATGGAGGTTTCCTCTGTGTTGGATACAGAAGAGGACGCGGGAAAGACCAAATTGTTCCGCCGCAGTTGTCTGCGACGGTCTTGGTCACAACTGACACGGGTCAAAATTACTTAACCATGGTTGATCATCACGTGCCGGACGGCGGTGTAATCCTCGAGCGCATAGACCGACATATCCTTGCCGTAGCCGGATTGCTTGAGACCGCCATGCGGCATCTCGTTGACCAGCATGAAATGCGTGTTGATCCAGGTGCAGCCATATTGCAGGCGCGCAGCCGTCTTCATGCCGCGGCTGATATCATTGGTCCAGACGGAGGATGCGAGGCCATAGTCGCTGTCGTTCGCCCAGGCAACGGCATCCTCGATGTCGCTGAAGCGCGTCACGGAGACGACAGGGCCGAAGACTTCGCGACGGACGATCTCGTCCTCCTGCGTGGCGCCGGCAATGACGGTTGGCGTGAAGAAGAACCCCCTGTCGCCTGAGGTCTTACCGCCAGCAGTGATTTCCATGTGCTTGTGCTCGGCGGCGCGGGTGACGAAGCTTTCGACGCGGTCACGCTGGCGCTTGGAGATCAGCGGGCCGATCTCGTTTTCGGTGTCTTCAGCCTGGTTGAACTTAATCGAGGAAACCGCCGAGGAGAGGTCGGCGACGAACCTGTCGTAGACCTTGGCATCGGCATAGATACGGCAGGCGGCGGTGCAGTCCTGGCCGGCATTGTAGTAACCGAAGGTGCGGATGCCGGAAACGACCGCATCGATATCGGCGTCGTCGAAGACGATGACAGGGGCCTTGCCGCCGAGTTCCAGATGCGTGCGCTTGACGGTCTTTGCGGCGGCCTGCAGCACCTTCTTGCCGGTCGCGACATCGCCGGTGATCGAGACCATGCCGATCTTTGGGTGGTTGATCAGCGCATTGCCAACACTTTCGCCGCGGCCGAGGACGACGTTAACGACGCCCTCAGGCAGGATATCGGCGAGCAGTTTCGCCATCTTCAGAGCCGTCAGCGGCGTTTGTTCGGAAGGCTTGAAGACGACGGTGTTGCCGCCGGCGATCGCGGGTGCCAGCTTCCAGGCCATCATCATCAGAGGATAATTCCAGGGGGCGATCGAGCCGACGATGCCGATCGCGTCGCGGCGGATCATCGAGGTATGGCCGGGCAGATATGCGCCGGCGACGGGGCCGTGCAGGTTGCGGACAGCTCCGGCAAAGAAACGGTAGCAATCGACGATTGCCGGGATTTCGTCGTTGAGCACGGCGTTGATCGGCTTGCCGCAGTTCAGTGCTTCAAGCGTGGCAAAGCCTTGTGCGTCTTCCTCTATGGCACCGGCGATCTTCAGCAGATAGCTGGAGCGTTCGGCGGGTGTCGTCTGCGACCAGCTCTTGAAAGCCTTCCCGGCGGCGTCCACGGCGGCATCGATCTGGCCGAGCGAGGCTTCCGGCAGATTCAGCACCGTCTCGCCCGTCTTCGGGTTCAGGATGTGCTCTTCCGTTTCCGTGCCCGCTTCGAAGCGGGATCCAATCAGCATCTGGGTGTCCATGATGTTCTCCCTTTTCATTTGCCGGCGCCGGCGATCTGGTCGCCGTCGCGGGTGAGGTAGTAGGCTGCCAGGATCGGCAGGAAAGTGACGAGCACGACGGCCATCGCGACCACGTTGGTAACGGGGCGTTGGCGGGGTCGGATGAGTTCTTCGAGCATCCAAATCGGCAGCGTCGATTGCTGGCCGCCGGTGAAGGTGGTGACGATGACTTCATCGAAGGACAACGCAAAGGCGAGCATGCCGCCAGCAAGCAGCGCCGTGCCGATATTCGGCAGGATGACGTGCCGGAAAGTCTGGAAGCTGTCGGCGCCGAGATCCATCGAGGCCTCGATCAGCGAGCCGGAGGTGCGGCGGAAGCGGGCGACCGCATTGTTATATACGACCACAACGCAGAAAGTGGCGTGACCAAGTACGATTGTCCAGACCGAGAACGGGATGTCGAACAGGCTGAAGGCCGAGCGCAGCGCAATGCCCGTGATGATGCCGGGAAGCGCGATTGGCAGGATGACGAGCAGGGAGATTGCCTCACGGCCAAAGAACTTCGTCTGGCTGACGGCAGCGGCGCAGAGCGTGCCGAGCACCAGCGCGATGGCTGTGGCGATGCAGGCGACTTGCACAGAAAGGCCGAGGGCCGCCCAGACATCAGGCCGGTTCCAGGCCACGTCGAACCACTGCGTCGTCAGGCTGGGCGGTGGCCACTGGTAGCTCTTTTCCTCGGTGGTGAAGGCATAGATGAAGATCAGCAGGATCGGCAGATGCAGGAAAAGCAGGCCGCCGGCAGCTGCGATCTTCAGGAGGAGAGGGGAGCGTTGTCCGCGATCAGAGCGCATCGAAAGCTCCCTGCTTCTTCGCCATCCAGAGATAGATGGCCATGATGACGATCGGCACGACGGAGAAGGCGGCGGCAAGCGGCACGTTTCCGGCTGTGCCCTGCTGCGCATAGACCGCCTGGCCGATGAAGAGACGCGAGGAACCGATGATCTGCGGGATGATGTAATCGCCGAGGGTCAGCGAGAAGGTAAAGATGGAGCCGGCGACGATGCCGGGCAGCGCCAGCGGGAACAACACCGTGCGGAAGGTCTGGCTCGGCGTGGCGCCGAGATCGGCGGAGGCCTCGATCAGGTTTGCAGGCACGCGCTCGAGGGCGGCCTGCGTCGGCAGGATCATGTAGGGGAGCCAGATATAGACGAAAACGACGAAGGTGCCGAGATAGCTCACCGAAAGCGAATTGCCGCCGACGACCGGCAGCGTGAGAATGCTGTCGAGCAGCCAGGAGAGGTGCAGCTTGGCGAAAATCCAGGTGAGGATCCCTTCCTTGGCGAGAATCAGCTTCCAGGCGTAAACCTTGACGAGATAGCTCGACCAGAGCGGCAGCATAACGGCCAGATAGAAGAAGGCCTTCCATTTTCCCTGTGCGTAGCGCGCTGCGTAGTAGGCGATCGGGAAGGCGATGACGGCAGAGGCGATCGTCACCATGGCCGCCATCACGACGGTACGGACGATGATATCGAAATTGGTGGGGTTCAGAAGCTCAGCATAGGTCGCGAGCGTGAACTCGTAATTGACCAAGCCGGAGAAATCGTCGATCGAGAAGAAACTCTGCAGCAGCAGTGCGAACAGCGAGCCGATATAGATGATGCCGAGCCAAAGCAGTGGCGGCGTCAGCATCAGCAAAAGCAGTAGCTTCGGATGGCGCCAAAACGCGTCCGATAGTCCACCGAAGAAACCGCCGCGCCCAGGCAGGATTGAGGTCGTAGCGCCGGGCTTTGTCAGAGCGAGCGCTGTCATGCTGCGTCATCCATGTAGTGCACGTCGGCCGGCTGCCAGGCGAGGCGCACGCTGGCACCGATATCCGGCACATTGACGCCGGCAGGCAGCGTGACGTGCAGGCGCGTGCCCCTCATGCCGACCGTCAGGCGAGTCGCGGCGCCAAGGAAACTGGTGTTTTCGACCGCTGCCTCAACGCCGTCGCCGGAGATGTGAATCGCTTCAGGACGCAGGCTCGCCCAGCGCCTTTCGCCGCCGAGGAGGGTCATCACATCCGGCGAGATGACGTTCGAGGAACCGACGAAATCGGCGACGAAGCGTGTCTTCGGACGGCGATAGATATCCTGCGGCGTGCCTTCCTGCACGGTGCCACCGTTATTGAAGACGGCGACGCGGTCTGCCATGGATAGCGCCTCGCCTTGATCGTGGGTGACGAAAACGAAGGTGATGCCGAGTGCGCGCTGGAGGCTCTTCAACTCTTCCTGCATTTGCTCCCGCAGCTTCAGATCAAGCGCGCCGAGCGGCTCGTCGAGCAGCAGAACCTTTGGCTTGTTGACCAGCGCGCGGGCGAGCGCCACGCGCTGCCGCTGTCCGCCGGACAACTGGCCCGGACGACGTATACCATAGCCTGGAAGCTTCACCAGCTCGAGCGCTTGCTCAGCCGCCTTGGTGCGTTCCACCTTACCGATACCCCTGACCATCAGCCCGTAGGCGACATTGTCCAGGATGTTGAGATGCGGGAAGAGCGCGTAGTCCTGGAAGACGGTGTTGACGTTGCGGCGGTAGGGCGGGACGCCTTCAGCCTTTTCGCCGAAAATCTGGATATGTCCCTCGGTCGGCTGTTCGAAGCCGGCGATCAGACGCAGGCAGGTGGTCTTGCCGGAGCCTGAAGGGCCGAGCATCGCGAAGAACTCGCCCGGCGCGATTTCGAGATCGACGCCGTCGACGGCGCGAACCTGGCCGAAATGGCGCGAAACCTTCTGGAAACGGACGGCGTAGGTCATTGGGGCTCCATGGTGTCTACGAGGTCGGGCGCATCAGCCAACCCCTCACAACCCTCCTCACAAGGGGGAGGGAGGTAAATTGCCGTGTTCGCTATCTGCCGGCACATGGCAGCACGTTGCCGTTCAAGCCCCTCCCCCGTGGGGAGGGGTTGGAGAGGGCTTTCCTTACCGCCCGCCGATCACGCCGATATAGTCCGACACCCAGCGATGATACGGCACGCATTCGCTCTGCGTCGTGCACTTGGCGACGGGCGTCTTCCAGAATTTGATCTTGTCGAAATGGTCGAAGCCGTTGGTGGTGCAGCCGGCATCGGTCAGCAACTCGTTGCCCTTGCAGGCGGCCGGAACGGAGGGCACCGTGCCAAACCAGGCGGACACATCACCCTGCACCTTCGGCGACAGGGAGTGCTCCATCCACATGTAGGCGCAATTCGGATGCTCGCTGTCGACGTGCAGCATGGTGGTGTCGGCCCAGCCCGTCACACCTTCCTCCGGAAAGGTCGAGGCGATCTTCTGCTTCTCAGCTTGCAGCAGGTTGACCTGGAACGGCCAGGAACCGGAGGCGACAACGCCCTCGTTCTTGAAATCGTCGATCTGGATCATAGCATCATGCCAGTAGCGGCCGATCAGTTTGCGCTGGCCGCGCAGCAGGTCGAGAGCTGCCTTGTACTGGTCCTCGTTCAACTCATAGGGATCCTTGATGCCGAGTTCCGGTTTGTGCGCCATCAGGTAAAGGGCGGCATCGGCGACGTAGATCGGTCCGTCATAGGCCTGGACGCGGCCCTTGTTGGACTTGCCGTCGGGCAGTGTTTCTTCCTCGAAGACCACCTTCCAGCTGGTCGGCGCCTTATCCTTGAACGCGTCGGTATTATACATCAGCACGTTCGGGCCCCAAACATACGGGGTTCCGTAGTGAACGTCGCCGACCGTGTGCCACGGCGCGTTCTGCAGACGCTCGTCGATTGTCTTCCAACTCGGAATAAGACCGGTATTGATCGGCTGCACGCGCTTGCCAGCAACGAGACGCAGCGAAGCATCGCCCGAAGCGGTGACGAGATCGAAGCCACCTTCGTTCATCAGCGCCACCATTTCATCCGAGGTCGCCGCGGTCTTCACGGAAACCTTGCAGCCGGTCTCCTTTTCAAAATCGGTAACCCAGTCGTAATTCTTGTCGGTCTCGCCGCGCTCAATGTAACCGGCCCAGGCGACGATGCTGACCGCACCCTCACCCTTGCCCAAGGCCTTCAATGGTTCGGCAGCGGCAACCTGCGTCACGAGGCTCAAGCTCGCTAGGGCAGTGGTGCACGACTTCAGAAGATACTTCATCGCCTGTCTCCCGGTTGGTGCCGCTTGCCGCGGCGTTTTGTTCCCGGCAGAAAAGGTGCGCTGAAAAATCCGGTTTCGCAAATTCATTTGTCAGAAAGGCGATATCGGAAATTCCGATATCGTCATCGCGGACGGCCGGATCTCATCGCTTCGGCGATGCCGACGAAATCGCGGGCCGCCTGAGGCAGACTCGAGCCTTTACGCCAAACCATGCCAACCTGCACGACCGGCAGCGAACCGGATACGTCGCGGCTTTCGATGCGGTCGCCTTCCAGCGACCAGGGGCGGTAGACGAGATCGGGAAGTAGGGCGACGCCGGCGCCTGTTGCAACGAGACTGCGCACGGCTTCGACCGAGCGGGTGCGGAAGGCGACATGCGGTCGGGCGCCGAGGGCTGACAGCAGCTTGCCGGTATTCTCTTCGATCTCATCGACCGTCAGCATGATCAGCGGCTCGCGGGCGATGTCAGCGACGGAGATGATGTCGGCTGAAACGAGCGGGTGGCCTATCGGCAGCCAGAGACGATAGGGTGAAGTCTCGAGAATTTCCGCCTGGAGCGCCATGCGGTCGCGGAGGTTGGAAATGACCATGACCGCAACATCGAGTTCGCCGCCAACCAGCAGATGCTCGAGATAGCCACCATTGTCTTCGATTGCGCTCACCTCCACACCCGGGCAGGCACGGCGGTAGCGCGCCAGGAGGTCGGAAAGTACATAGCCTGCGACCAGCGAGGTGACGCCGATGTTCAGTGTGCCGGAAAGAGCGCCTTGCAGGCTGGAAAAACTGGCGCGGGCATCGGAGACACTGGCTAGAATTTTTGTCGCATGCCGGAGAAATTGATGGCCGTTATGCGTGATCGTCAGCCCGCGCGGGTGACGTTCGAAAAGCTCGACGCCGAGGTCGGTTTCCAGCTCCTTCAGCGCTTCCGTCACGGAGGATTGCGAGATCGATAGATTCTGCGCAGCGCGCGTCACCGAACCCTGTTCAGCAACGGCGACAAAATACTGGATCTGACGAAGTGTGAAGGCCATGCATGTTTAGAACACGGCCGAACGGATCATGACAAGCGTAGTGTGTGGTGGACCTTTTTTGGTCTTTCAGCCGAATTGGTATGTTTCTTGGAAGACCACTTAAGCATTCCGAAACGTCGTTTGACT
The DNA here is from genome assembly GCF_900169785.1 of Rhizobium sullae. GTDB lineage: Bacteria > Pseudomonadota > Alphaproteobacteria > Rhizobiales > Rhizobiaceae > Rhizobium > Rhizobium sullae. The sequence goes on along the minus strand of NZ_FWER01000004.1, from coordinate 255,967 downwards.
AGCTTCACTGGCATGTGTTGCGTTGGAGTTTTTTCGATGGCGGAGCAGTTGGCGTGAAGGCCTTACTGCGCATCTTCCGGCCCTCCCGGAAATTGGTGGTCGTGATCGGCGGAATGGCCCTCTTTGCGGGCGCTTCCGGCGGCGCTGCGCTTTATATCGGCAGGGACAATATTATCGGCCGGTCCCTGGAAGAGCTGAACGGCGTCTCCTGCACCGATGTCAACCTCGTGACCATCAAGAAGCAGGATCGCGTCTGGATCCGCAAATACATCAAGACCGAACCGACCGACGGCATGACGCGGGTGAAGACTGCCTTGCGCGTCGCGCAAGCCGTCTATGAGCAGGAAAAGCCCGATCTGGTGCAGGTTGTGGTTCTCGATGAGAACGGGCCGACGTTGCGTTCGGATATTCGAGGCCGCGCGATCGGCGCAGATGTGGTCTATATCCCGCATCCCGACGAGTTGGTCGAAGGGCTGAACGGCAAACCCTATACTGCCCGCTATTACGATGGTCTGGCGAGCGAGAATGGGCTGTTCTTCGGCGAGCGCATCGACTTGCCAGCCGAAGAGATCCAGGCGCTTAGCGCCTCCTTCAAGCAACGCTCCGATTGTATCGATCCGACCGCCGTCGCCGCAACCGAAAGCGAGAGCAAGATGAAGGACGGCGAGGTGGACGCATCACCGGAAGGCGAAACCGCTTCTTCGCCAGAAAGCGGCAAGGCTGCTCCAGCTTCCGGCCATTAGATCACTCACATGCAAAAGGCGGGCAACCACCGGCCGCCTGCCTTTTTGAATCTGCTTATCTTCGCTAGCCTTGCGCTCAGTCCGCCTTGCTGCGGCGAGCCGGGAAGAGGATGATGTCGCGGATCGAAGGTGAATTCGTAAGCAGCATGATCAGGCGGTCGACGCCGATGCCGAGACCGCCTGCCGGCGGCATGCCTTGGTCGATCGCATCGAGGAATTCGTCGTCCAGCTGCTTTTCTTTCTCGCCGCGCGCGTGTGCCTGCTCCAACTGCTCGACCATGCGCTTGCGCTGCTCTTCCGGGTCGTTGAGCTCCGAGAAGGCATTGCCGAGTTCCCAAGCGTTGCAATAGGTCTCGAAACGCTCGACGAGGCGCGGCTCGCCCGGCACTTCTTTGGCGAAGGGCGAGATGTCCTTCGGGAAATGCGTGACGTGCGCGGGCTGAATCAGTGTGCTTTCGACCTTCTCCTCGAAGATGAAGGCGAGGCATTCGCCCCAGGTCGCGTCCTTTTCAATTTCGAAACCAGCCGCCCTTGTGGCGGCGCGGGCTTCCTCATCGGTCTTGATTGCCAGGAAGTCGATGCCGGTTGCTTCCTTAACGGCATCGGGCATCGGCACGCGGCGGAACGGACCCTTGAAGGAGATCTGCTTGTCGACGAAGGTGAATTCCGTGCTGCCATGGATGGAAATCGCGAGTTCGGCGAACAGGCGTTCCACGAGGTCCATCATGTCCTCGTAGTCGGCGTAGGCCCAGTAGCACTCCATCATGGTGAATTCGGGATTGTGCCTTGTCGAGACGCCTTCGTTGCGGAAGTTGCGGTTGATCTCGAATACCTTGTCGGTGAGACCCGAGACGAGCGTGCGCTTCAGAAAGAGTTCCGGCGCAATGCGCAGGTACATGTCGAGCTTCAGCGCGTTGTGATGCGTCTTGAATGGCTCGGCTGTTGCACCGCCATAGACCGACTGCAACATCGGCGTCTCGACTTCCATGAAGCCGTCGTTCTCCATGAAGCGGCGGATCCCGGAGACGATCTTCGAACGTTGCTGGAAGCGGAGCTTGGATTCCTCGTTGGTCATGATGTCGAGGTGGCGCTTGCGGTAGCGCAGCTCGATGTCAGAGAGGCCATGCCACTTCTCGGGCATCGGCAGCAGCGACTTGGTCAGCATGGTGATCTGCTGAGCGTTGATCGTCAGTTCGCCGCGCTTGGTGCGGCGGACGACGCCAGTCACACCGATGATGTCGCCAATGTCGATCATCGGCAGCAGCGCGCGAGCTTCTTCGCCCGTCACATCCTTGTGGCTGAAAATCTGGATTTTGCCGGAGGCGTCATGGATATCCATGAACATGCCGGAGTTGCGCGAGGAATAGACGCGGCCGGCAACGGTGACGACATCCTGCGTCTCGGTGTCTGGCTCCAGGTCCTCGTATTTCGCAGTAAGTTCGGCATTGGTGATCGTCCGGTGGAAATGCGCCGGATAGACATCGCCGACCTGTTCGCGCAGCAGCTTCAGCTTCTGGGCGCGGACTTCCGTTGCGTCGGAGGAAAGGGTCGCTGTTTCGGTCTTTTCAGTCATGATGCAAACGTCCGGTTCAGTTCTTCGGGCCGACGAGGGAGGCGACTGCCTGCGACGCCAGTTTCAGCCGTTGCCGCACGACCGCGCGGCCGAGGATCGCCATGGAATCGAAGAGGGGCAGCGAACGCGACGAGCCGGAGATGGCAACGAAAAGCGGTGCGACGACCACCTTCAGCTTCTTGCCGATGCGGTCGGCAACGGCACGCAGCTCGGCTTCGATCGACTCGACGTTCCATTCGAGGATCTTTTCGAGGTCCGGCTGCACCGTGTTGAGGATCTCCAGGATCTCTTCCGGCGGCGACTTGATCTTAGCAAAAGCGGACGGATCAAGGTTCAGGTCCGATTTGAACAGGAAACCCATGAGGTCCGGCAATTCGCCGAGCTTGGAGATGCGCGACTGTGAGAGCGCAAGCCCTGCCTTCAGGCGATCGTTTTCCATCGCCCAGTGCAGAACGCGGTGCTGGAATTCCTCTTCCGAAAGCTTCTCGCGGATCCAGCGGCCGTTCAGCCAATCGAGTTTCTGGATATCGAAGATTGCGCCGGCCTTTGAGAGGTTCTCCGGATCGAACTTTTCGGTGAGTTCGTCCATCGTCATCAGCTCTTCGCCTTCGGCGATCTGGACGAAGAACAGGCCGAGGAAGTTCATCAGCGCCTCGGGGATATAGCCGAGTGCGGTGTAGTAAGAGATCGAGGTCGGGTTTTTGCGCTTCGACAGCTTCGACTTGTCGGCATTGCGCATCAGCGACAGATGCATGAACACGGGCGGCTCAAGGCCGAGATACCGGTAGATCAGGATGTGTTTCGGAACCGATGCCAGCCACTCCTCGCCGCGGGCGACGTGGGTGATCTTCATCAGGTGGTCGTCGACGACGTTTGCCATGTGATAGGTCGGCATGCCATCTGCCTTGAGCAGAACTTGCATGTCCACCGCATCCCACGGGATTTCCACGTCGCCATAGACGCCGTCGGTAAATTTGCAGGAACCCTCGGTAGGGATCTTCATACGCACGACGGAGGGTTCGCCCGCTGTCATGCGCGAGCTGACTTCCTCGGCCGAAAGGTTCAGGCAGTGCCCGTCATACTTCGGCGGCAGGTTGGCAGCGCGCTGCGCCTCGCGCATCTTTTCCAGGCGCTCCGGCGTGCAGAAACAACGGAAGCCGTGGCCAGCAGCAACGATCTTCTCGACATATTCGCCGTAGATATGCTTGCGGTCGCTCTGGCGGTACGGGCCATAAGGGCCGCCGACATCCGGGCCTTCCGACCACTTCAGCCCACACCATTTCAGCGCGTCCAGCACCTTCTTTTCGAATTCGGGGGTCGAGCGCGTCGCATCGGTATCCTCGATGCGCAGAATGAACTCGCCGCCGTGCTTCTTGGCGAAAAGGTAATTGAAGAGAGCGATGTAAGCGGTGCCGACATGCGGCTCGCCGGTCGGCGAGGGAGCGATGCGGACGCGGACGCCGGAAGCTGTCATTTTATGTGCCCGTCAAATGAATGCCGGACGGCTTTCCTTGGCGAAAGCGACGTTCGGCGGAAGAATGCAGGTTACTGGATCAGGAAACCGGCCGGATAAGGGCATTCTGCCCAGTTCATCCGCCGATTGTCCGTTTGGCTGGCCTTAAGGCCATATTCGACCGCGCACGTCAAGGAAAATGGGCAGTACCCTGCCTCAGTGGACAGGCCAGACGTGGAGAAGCATCGGCACGCTGACGAGAATGATGATGAAGGAGAGCGGCAAGCCAAGGCGCGGATAGTCGCTGAACCGGTAGCCACCGGGGCCGAAGACCAGCGTATTACACTGATGACCAATCGGCGTGAGGAAATCGCAGCCTGCGCCGATCGCAACCGCCATTAGGAAGGCTTCCGGCCTGTACCCTAGCGTCTGCGCGAAGCTCGCGGCGATCGGTGCCATGACAAGCACGGTTGCCGCATTGTTGAGGAAGGGTGTTATCGCCATCGCCGTTATGAGGATTAGCGCAAGCGCTCCGGAAGGCGGCATCTGGGTCGCAAAGTGACCAAGCCACCCGGCGATCAGCTCGCTGCCGCCCGTCGTCCTCAGGGAGTCCGAGACGGGAATGAGCGCCGCCAGCATGATGAGAATTGGCCCATCAAGCGATTTGTATATCTCGGCCAAAGGGATCACGCGGAAGATGACCATGGAAAGGGCCGCGCAGAAGAAGGCAACGGAAACCGGGGCGAGCCCTGCGGCAGTCACACCCATGGCCGCGACAAGGATGAGGATCGGCATAAAGGCGCGGCGCTGCGTGCCTAGCATGATATCGCGCTGCGCCAACGGCAGGCACGAGAATTCCTGCAGAAAGCCCGGCAGGTTCTTTCGGCTTCCCTGAAGCACCACAACGTCGCCCGCGCGCAATGTGACCTCACTTAGCCGCTCGGTCAGACGATGGCCATGGCGGCTCACGGCCAGCAGGTTGATGCGCCGCCGGTTGAAGAGTGAAAGCTGGCGCGCCGACCAGCCAATGAGCGACGATTCCGCCGAAATGACGGCTTCAATTGACGTGACGTCGCCTTCCGCCCTCATCTGCGGCATCTGCTTTCCCGAGAGCCTCAACTTGGCGTTGGAAACGACACGATCGAGGACTTCTGGTCTTCCCTCAAGCAGGATGGTGTCGCCGGCCCTAAGCGTGATATCCGGAAAGGGCGACATCCGGGCATGGCCTCGAAGGATCGCTGTCGCCACGACTTCTCCATCACCCAACTGCAGGATCTCGTTGAGCGCCCTCCCATCGAAGCTGGAACCCTCGACCACGCTCGCCTCGGAAAAGTAGGTCTTCAGATCGAGCGCTTCTTCCAGCGTTGGATTCTCGTTCTGCCGTTCGGGCACCAGCCAATAAAAGAAGATCAAGAACGCGACGCCGACGAGCGTTAGCGTTGCGCCGACGGGCGTGAAATCGAACATGGTAAAGGGGGTGCCGGTGATCTCGTCACGCAGCCGCGATACGACGATGTTCGGTGAGGTGCCGATCTGCGTCATCAGGCCGCCGAGCAAGGCCGCGAAGCTCATCGGCATCAGGTAGAGCGAGGGCGACTTGCCAGTTTTCCTTGAGAACTGGAACGCGACGGGAATCATGATCGCCAGCGCACCGATATTCTTGATGAAGGCGGAAAGCACTGCGACGACGATCAGAAGAAGCGCCAACTGCAGATGCAGTTTGTCGAGGTTCGGGAAGAAGCGTTTGATGGCGTTGTCGACGACGCCGGAACGCGCTACGCCCGCACTTACCATCAGCGCGCTACCGACGATGATGACGATCTCGTCGCTGAAGCCGGAAAAGGCCTTGTCGAAGGGAACAATGCCCACTGCGATGGCCAATACCAGCGCGCAACAGGCAACGAGATCATAGCGGAACCGGTCCCAGATGAAGATTGCCATCATCAGGCCAATAACGCCGAAGGCGAGAATCTGCGCAGTAGTCATGCTGCTCCAGGACTCGGACCGATCGGCGGAAGAAGATCCGCCCTCGGACAGTAAATGTGACGCTTGCGTGGCTTATCAATGCGGCGGCGCGATCAATGTTCCTGCCACCTTCCTAGCTCTTTATTTCGGCAAGTGCCCGCTGAAGTGGTGCATCGGAAATCTGGATCAATCCCGCAAAGGGGATGTCCATATCCAGGACGAGATACAGCGAGGCCGAAATAAGCAGCGCAGACATGACGAACATTGCGGCAACAATGATATTCTTGGGTGCCCGGTAGCCGAAGCTCGCAAAGATCAGGGTAAGCCAGGCAGCGAGCATGCAGATGATAGGTAGGGGGATGACCCCTTCCGACTGCTCGACGATGACCCATCGCTGCTCGACGATCTTCTGATATTGCTGGCGTGCGTTATCCCACAGAGCGACATGACCGGCATCGATAGGACTGATCACCGACAAACGATCGCCTACGCCGTTTAGGGCTAGTTCCGACGCCCGATCGCTTCTGACGAGCGAGCCGTCGATACGCGCCGTATTGGTCAATGCTTTTTCGACATAGGCAACAAGACTTTGTCGGGCGTCATGAGCTTCGAGGCCATAGGTGCGCAACGTTCGATCGAGAAGAATGATCTCGGTAGCGAAGGAATGAACGTTGTTGTCAAGTGCTTCGAATGTGTTCTTCGCCGAGTTGATCATCAGCCCGAATACGAGGGAGGTCATCACAACGAAAATATTGGCGACCAGCCGGACGACAGTGTTGGTTTCATCCTGGCGGTGATGTGCAGGCAACTTCGAATAGCCCAGCATCGTTCCGAGCGAAGCGATCACGAGGCAGGCGAAAACCAAGGCCGCTACAAGCACTTCCCGCACGGTTCCTCCCCCCATAGAATGTGCTGTCCTTCGCATGCAAACTAGCTGCTTTGAGATGATTTGCCCACTATGCGGACCATCAACCCGCTGGACAAACGAAGGTGCGGGTATCGTTTTCGCTTCGGGATTCGAGCTGGAGAATGGCTATGACTGATCTTTTGAACGTATCGGCAAAGTTGGCCGATGGCCGTGAAACGACGCTGAGCGACTATCGCGGCAAGGTGATGCTGGTCGTCAACGTTGCCTCGAAATGCGGCTTGACCAAACAATATGACGGCCTCGAAAAGCGCTGTGAAGACAAGCGCGAGCGCGGCTTCGTTATCGCGGCCTTCCCGGCCAAGGCGAAGATACGCACCCGCTCTATCAGCGTCTGACCACCGCTGGCCGCAGTGGGAAGGTCGTCGCCCGCTTCGCGCCGGATATCACGGCAGAGGATCAGCGGCTGGTGTCGGCGATCGACAGGAAACTCGTCAGGGCTGGCTGAACAAAAGCAAAGGGCGCGGTGTTGCCGCGCCCCGCTTCAATTTCGTCAATGCCCGCCGGCCTTCTTCCGCATTCGGGCGTTTCTCGCGAACATATTCAAGATTTCGACCAGCGCCGAGAAGGCCATGGCGGCATAGACATAGCCCTTCGGCACATGGAAACCCATGCCATCGGCGATCAGCGTCGTGCCAATCATCAAAAGGAAGGCGAGCGCCAGCATGACGATCGTTGGGTTCTTCTCGATGAAATTTGCAAGCGGCGCTGCTGCAAACAGCATTACTGTCACCGCTGAGATGACCGCGATGATCATGATCGGCAGGTGCGGCGTCATGCCGACAGCGGTGATGATGCTGTCCACCGAGAAAACAAGATCGAGTAGCAGGATCTGGCCGATCGCCGCCGCAAATCCCGTCGTCGCCGAACTCGCGATGAAATCCTCGTTGTGATCCTCCGGATCGACACTGTGGTGGATTTCCTTGGTGGCCTTCCATACGAGGAACAACCCGCCGGCAATCAGAATCATGTCCTTCCACGAGAAGCCGTGACCGAAAGCCTCGAAAACAGGCGTGGTGAGCTGGACGATCCAAGCCACGGTGCCAAGCAATGCAAGACGCATGACGAGCGCGAGGCTGATGCCCACCTTGCGGGCCTTGTCACGATGCTCGACCGGCAACTTATTGGTGAGAATGGAAATGAAGATCAGGTTGTCGATACCGAGAACGACTTCCATGACAACCAGGGTCACCAGAGCCACCCAGGCTGCCGGATCCTGAACAAGCATCATGATATCTTGCATATCGATATTTTTCCTCGCGCCATCAAATCTGACGCCCCGCAATTTAAGGTGAAGGCGCCAAGAAACAAGCGCGCAGGGGGATATACGAAAGCGGGAAGGCTTTTATTCCCTCACCCGTATCCAGACTTCCGTGACGCCCATGCCGGTATGGGGATCAAAATGCTCGTCGTAACGCCCGAACATGTCCGGCATCTCGGCGTGCTGCAGACCCGAGGAGGGGAGCCAAATCCCAAGGTATGATGCATCGTTGCCGGAATAGCGGAAACGTGACCGCGATGGGTGACGACAGTGTAGCGCTGACTTGGCACCTGCGTAGTAAAACCCTCCCGCAGGTCGCCCGTGTCTGTGACTTCGGCACCTGCCACATAGCGGAACTTCTCGGCTTCTCCTTCGATATGCGTGCAGATGCCATAGGCGGCGATACCGCGCTGGCCGGGAATATTGCCGCCGAAATAGGTATTTAACTTCTGCCAAAGCGAGGGAATCGCGGTATTGCCGCCCGCGAGGCAGGGCTTGATCGCTATTGTTGGATTTTAGTGCGACGCCGGGCGAAATCGAAGGCGTTTAGGCCGACCGGTTCTGGTGAGTGCCGTAAGCCGCAAGGAAAACGCGGATCGCGCCGCGGATGATACGGCTCATCTCTTCTTCGGAGGGAGGACCCGCCATGTCGCCCAAGAGGCGTAGCTTGAAGAAGCCTCCGCCGCAAAGTTCCAGGAACTGGCGCGCCGCGAGTTCGACATCCTCGATCACAAAATGCCCGGCGGCGACCTGCGTCTTCAGATAGTCGGTGAGGACGGTCCGGATGTTCTCGGGGCCGGTGAAGAAGCGTTGACAGAGGTGCGGCATGCGGTCGCGCACCCCGATGACGGTGCGTATAGCATTGATGACCTTTTCTTCGGTCGTGTGCCGGACGAAGGTCATGCCGAAATCATAAAGAGCCGTATCCGGGTCAGGATTTGCATTGAGAGCCGCACGCACGCTGGCGACAAAGGCGGCGCGCTCGGTCTCCATCATCGCGGTAAAAAGTTCTTCCTTGTTCGCGAAGTAGACGTAGAGCGTTCCTTTTGAAACACCTGCCTCGCGCGTCACGTCGTTCATGCTCGCGGCATCGAAACCGAGTTTCATGAAGACACGCTTGGCTCCTTCGAGGATCTGTTTGCGCTTTGCCGGATCCTCTCCCGCCGCCCATCGGCCGCTCGCAGCCGGGGCTTCTACGACGGAATCTTTGAAAACCTCTGTCATCGTCTCCTTAACCACGTTCGCACTCGCGAAGATTCTTTAGCAAAAATCGAACCGCGCGGTTCGATGTGACTTGATATGGCTTTAAAAAGGCTCTATGTCAACTGAACCGAACCGTTCAGTTCGATCATTATCACTCGTTTACCCGGTATCTGTTCATGTCGTCCAGTCAGAAAACCAATGTTGCACGCATTGTTAGCGATTCCGCCGAGGCCGAAGCGGCCAAGCCGGAAGCCGTAGCCTCCGCGGACGCCCCCACCGCGGAGGCTCGCGGCGCTCCGCAGGTGCAGAGCGTTGAGGCGATGCCTGATGGCAAGGTCGAGGAAAAGAAGAAGCGCCGCAGCCTGGCGCTGCCGGTCATTGCGCTTGCCCTCCTCGCAGGCGGTGCATGGTACGGCTACGAATGGTGGACGAACGGCCGCTTCATGGTCTCGACCGATGACGCCTATATCGAAGGCGATATCGCAACGATCTCGCCGAAGGTCACCGGCTATGTCGCCAAGGTGAACGTCTTCGCCAACCAGCAGGTGAAGGCCGGTGACGTGCTCGCCACGCTCGACAATGGCGATTATCAGAATGCGCTCGAACAGGCCGAAGCCCAGATCGCGACTGAAAAGCTGTCGCTGAGCCGTATCGACGCGCAGATCGAGGGCGCCAAGGCGGCGCTTGCGCAGGCGCAGGCTTCCAAGGTCGCTCTCGAGGCAGCGGTTCGCGGCGCCGAGATCACTCAAAAGCGGCAGTCGGAGCTTCAGGCGAAAGCGGTCGGCACGACAGCCGATCTCGACAACGCCAACATCGCTCTCGACCAGGCCAAGGCCAATCTCATCGGCGGAGATGCCAGCATCAAGTCATCGGAAGCCAACATCGCCATTCTCGAAGCGCAGCGCAAGGAAGCCGAAGGTTCGGTCCGCACGCTCGAACTTCAGCGGGACAAGGCTGCCCGTGACCTCTCCTTCACTGTCCTCAAGGCGCCTTATGATGGCGTCGTCGGCAACCGTTCGGTTCAGGAAGGCGACCTCGTTTCGCCGGGGCAGCGTCTGATGGCGCTCGTTCCAGTGCGTCAGCTCTATATCGACGCCAATTTCAAGGAAACGCAGATCCAGCACCTGGTTCCAGGCTCTAGAGTCAACGTGCATGTCGATGCCTACGACGATCATCCGATCGTCGGCACCGTGGAGTCGATTTCGCCGGCTTCCGGCTCGGTCTTCTCGCTGCTGCCGCCGGAGAATGCGACGGGCAATTTCACCAAGATCATCCAGCGCGTCCCGGTCCGCATTGCCCTGTCTCAGGATGCGCTTAACAGCGGCCGTCTGCGCGCCGGTCTGAGCGTCGTCGTCGATGTCGATACCCGCACGGCGCCGGCTGCAGAGCAGGCAGCAAAGTGATCAGCCAGCCGGAGTAGGGCCAATGGCTACCACCACCGCTACAGCAGGAGCCATTCCGGGCGCCGGTGCCGAAGAGCGAATGGACCCGCGCAAGCTCATCGCGTTCTTTGCGATGGTGCTTGGCATGTTCATGTCGATCCTCGACATCCAGATCGTCTCTGCATCGCTCGCGGAAATTCAGGCCGGCCTTTCCGCCGGCTCGGATGAGATCGGCTGGGTGCAGACGTCCTACCTGATTGCGGAAGTCATCATGATTCCGCTGTCGGGCACTCTCGCGCGCATCATCTCGACACGCTACCTTTTCGCGATCTCAGCTGCCGGTTTCACGCTGTCGAGCGTGCTCTGCGCAACGGCAACGAACATCGACCAGATGATAGTCTACCGCGCCATCCAGGGCTTTATCGGCGGCGGCATGATCCCATCGGTCTTTGCGGCAGCCTTCACCATCTTCCCGCCGTCGAAGCGCAGCATCGTCTCGCCGATCATCGGCCTGATCGCCACGCTTGCGCCGACGATCGGCCCGACCGTCGGCGGTTATCTCAGTCACGCCTTCTCGTGGCACTGGCTGTTTCTCGTCAACGTCATTCCCGGCATTGTGGTGGCGACCGTCACCTGGAATTTCATCGATTTCGACAAACCGGAACTGTCGCTCTTCAGGAAATTCGACTGGTGGGGGCTCCTCTCCATGGGCATCTTCCTCGGCGCACTGGAATACGTGCTGGAGGAAGGCAGTTCGAACGACTGGTTCAACGATGACTATATCGTCGCCGGTGCTGTGGCTTCCGCGGCAGGCGCGATCATCTTCTTCTATCGCGCCTTCACCGTGGACTTTCCCGTCGTCGACCTCAGGGCCTTTACCAACAGGAATTTCTCCTTCGGTTCCGTGTTCTCATTCGTCATGGGGATCGGGCTATACGGCCTCACCTATATCTACCCGGTCTATCTGGGGCGCATCCGCGGCTACGATTCGCTGATGATCGGCGAGACCATGTTCGTCTCTGGGCTTGCGATGTTCCTCACCGCACCGATCGCTGGCCGGTTGTCGACAAAGATGGACCTGCGCCTGATGATGGCAATCGGCTTTACCAGCTTCGCGGCCGGTACCTTCATCATGACACATCTGACGGATGACTGGGATTTCTACGAGCTCCTCATCCCGCAGATCCTGCGCGGCTTCGGGTTGATGATGTGCATGGTGCCAATCAACAACATCGCGCTCGGCACGATGCCGCCTTCACGTATTCGTGGTGCGTCCGGACTGTTCAACCTGACTCGTAACCTCGGCGGGGCTGTCGGCCTTGCGGTGATCAATACGGTGCTGACCAATCGGCAGGACGTGCACTATGAGCGCCTGCGCGAAAACATTGACTGGGGAAATCCGGCCGCGGTCGACCAGATCAACAACCTGACTGCCAACTTCAATTCCTATGGCATGGACGGGGCGTCGGTTGCCATCAAGCAGATGGTCGGGCTTGCCACCAAACAGGCGATCATCCTCTCCTTCAGTGACGTATTCCTGATCCTGACGGTACTTTTCATGGCCATGATCCTCGGCGTCGCGATGATCAAGAAGCCGGCACCTCAGGGCGGTGGCGGCGGAGGCCACTGAGCGTTCAAAGAAATGAAATTACGGCCGGCTTGGAAAAACCAATGCCGGCCGTTTTATGTGCGTTTGGCAACTGCCAAAAAAATTTGATTTACGTACATCAGATTTGGAGTTAATGGTTTCATCAGGAGGAGCGATGAGGCCTACAGTTCATGATATCGCCGCTGCGGCAGGGGTCAGTCTCGCGACCGTCGATCGCGTGCTGAACCAGCGCCCCGGTGTCCGCCGCATCACACGCGAGAAGGTGGAAACGGCAATCCGCAAGATCGGTTATGTCCGCGATGTCGCTGCCGCCAATCTTGCCAAGGGCCGCACTTATCCGCTGGGTTTTATCCTGCCTGCCTCCGACAATTCCTTCATGCACGGCCTCAACGCCGAAATCCGCGAAGCGATGATCCGCTCGCCGGCCGAGAGGACGAGCATCCGGACGGTTGAAGTTGCCGCCTTCGATCCCGCTGCTCTGGTCGCGGCACTCGAAAAACTTGCCGATGAACGTCCGGCCGGGATCGCGCTCGTCGCCATCGATGCACCGGAAGTGGTCGCCGCAGTCGACAAGCTGGTAGCCGTCGGCATTCCTGTCGTGACGCTGGTTTCGGACCTCACAGGATCCCGCCGACATCACTATGCGGGTATCGACAATATCGCCGCCGGAAGAACCGCAGCGCGTCTTCTCGGACGCTTTCTTGGCGATGCCGAGGGCGAGGTGGCAGTGCTTGCGGGTTCCATGCTGGTGCGCGACCATCGCGAGCGGCTGGAAGGCTTCGCCGCGTTGATGGCGCAGGAATTTCCAAAGCTTTCCGTCCGGCCGGTCCTCGAAGGCCGCGACGATCCCGAACTGGCGCATATGCTGGTCGCCGATGCCTTGGCCAAGCACGAGCGGGTGATTGGCGTCTACAGCTTGGGCGCCGGCAACCGTGGCCTTATCAGAGCGCTGAAGGCGAAAGCATCATGCCGCACTTTGACGGTCGTTGCCCATGAGTTGACCGTCCATACACGCGCGGCCCTCATCGACGGCACGATCGATGCAATCCTCAATCAGAACGCCGGCCACGAGGTGCGCAGCGCAATCCGGGTTCTTAAAGCAAAGGCCGACGGGCTTGCCGTCATCGATGCGCAAGAGCGCATCCGCCTCGACATATTCCTGAAAGACAATCTGCCGTAACGGCAAGGAGAATGACATGTATCTGGGTCTCGATCTCGGAACCTCGGGCGTCAAGGCGATGCTCATCGACGGCAATCAGAAGATCATCGGCTCGGCGAATGGTTCGCTCGAGGTTGCGCGTCCGCATTCCGGCTGGTCGGAACAAGAACCGTCGCATTGGATTCGTGCGACGGAGGAGGCAGTAGCGGGCCTGAAGGGCAAACATCCGAAGGAATTTGCGGCCGTCAAGGGTGTTGGCCTTTCCGGCCAGATGCACGGCGCGACGCTGCTCGACGCCGATGACAAGGTGCTTCGTCCCTGCATTCTCTGGAACGATACGCGTTCTCACGTTGAGGCTGCAGCGCTGGATGCGGATGCGAGGTTCCGTAGGCTCACCGGTAACATCGTCTTTCCCGGCTTCACCGCGCCGAAGCTTGCCTGGATCGCCAAAAACGAGCCGGAAGTCTTCGCCAAGGTACGCTGGGTGCTGCTGCCGAAGGACTATTTGCGGCTCTGGCTGACCGGTGAGCACATGTCGGAAATGTCGGACTCGGCAGGCACGTCATGGCTCGACACTGGCAAGCGCAAATGGTCGCCGGAGCTTCTGGCTGCGACGGGTCTCGACGAGAATCAGATGCCTAAGCTGGTCGAAGGGACTGAGCAGGCCGGCAAACTACGCGGCGAACTTGCCGCCAAGTGGGGCATTGCGGGCGATGTCGTCGTTGCCGGCGGGGCAGGGGACAATGCGGCATCTGCCTGCGGCATGGGCACGGTCAGTCATGGGGCGGCCTTCGTCTCGCTCGGCACCTCCGGCGTTCTTTTCGCGGCGAATTCCGCCTATCTGCCGAAGCCAGAGAGTGCGGTCCATGCCTTCTGCCACGCACTGCCGAACACCTGGCATCAGATGGGCGTCATTCTCTCGGCCACCGATGCCTTGAACTGGCATTCGAACGTCACCGGCAAATCCGCCGCAGACCTCACGAACGAACTCGGCGAGGCGCTGAAGGCACCATCCGGCGTCACCTTTCTTCCTTATCTTTCAGGCGAGCGCACGCCGCACAATGATGCCGTCATACGCGGCGCCTTCATCGGCCTTGAGCATGAAAGCAGCCGGGTGGTGCTGACGCAGGCGGTGCTCGAAGGCGTGTCCTTCGCCATCCGCGACAATCTTGAAGCCCTGCGTTCGGCAGGCACGGATATTTCCCGCGTTACCGCCATCGGTGGCGGTTCACGCTCGCGCTACTGGCTGGCGTCGATCGCAACGGCGCTTGGCGTCCCGGTAGACCTGCCGGCGGACGGCGATTTCGGCGCGGCCTTCGGTGCCGCCCGCCTCGGCCTGATTGCGGCCACACGTGCCGATCCGGTTGCCGTATGCACGCCGCCAAAGACGGCAGGAACGATCGAGCCGGTCGCGGCTTTGAGCGGTACGTATGAGGATGCCTACAGACGCTACCGGGCGCTTTATCCGGCGATCAAATCGCTGGTGCATTAGTTCGGATAGCCCCCTCACACTACCCTCTCCCCGAGGGGAGAGGGGGAGCCTCGCAGAACCGGCTTCGAAAGAGGCGCGATGTTGCAGCGGGTCTCTTCTCCCAACTGGGAGAAGGTGCCGGCAGGCGGACGAGGGGGCCGTCTGGCAGAACAACAATTTGAAACCCAAGGAGACAAAACCATGAGCACCGGATTTTTCGGCGACATCCAGAAAGTGAAATATGAAGGGCCGGATAGCACCAATCCGCTGGCCTTCCGCCACTACCAGCCCGACGAAATTGTCATGGGCAAGCGCATGGAAGACCATCTGCGCTTCGCGGTTGCCTACTGGCACACTTTCACCTGGCCGGGTGGCGACCCCTTCGGCGGCCAGACCTTCCTGCGTCCGTGGTTCGAAGACACGATGAAGGCTGCGAAGCTAAAGGCCGACGTCGCTTTCGAATTCTTCCAACTGCTCGGAACGCCGTTCTATTGCTTCCATGACGCCGACGTGCGTCCGGAAGGCAAGAACTTTGCGGAGAACACGAAGAACCTCAACGAGATCGTCGACTACTTCGCCGAGAAGCAGGTGGCGTCCGGCGTCAAGCTGCTCTGGGGCACAGCGAATCTCTTCTCCAACCGCCGCTTCATGTCCGGGGCTGCGACCAATCCGGATCCGGATGTCTTTGCATTTTCGGCTGCGACGGTGAAGACCTGCATGGATGCGACGCAGAAGCTCGGCGGCGAAAACTACGTTCTATGGGGCGGCCGCGAAGGCTATGAGACGCTGCTGAACACTGATCTCATGCGCGAACTCGACCAGCTCGGCCGCTTCCTCAACCTCGTCGTCGAATACAAGCACAAGATCGGCTTCAAGGGCACGATCCTCATCGAGCCGAAGCCGCAGGAGCCGACCAAGCACCAGTACGACTACGATGTTGCGACGGTTTACGGCTTCCTGAAGAAGAACGGCCTCGAAAACGAAGTGAAGGTCAACATCGAGCAGGGCCATGCGATCCTCGCCGGCCATTCCTTCGAGCACGAGCTGGCGCTTGCCAACGCGCTCGGCATCTTCGGCTCGATTGACATGAACCGCAACGATTACCAGTCCGGCTGGGATACTGACCAGTTCCCGAACAACGTTCCGGAAATGGCGCTCGCCTACTACCACGTCCTGGCAGGCGGCGGCTTCAAGACCGGCGGCACGAACTTCGACTCCAAGCTCCGCCGCCAGTCGCTCGATCCGGAAGACTTGCTGATCGGCCACATCGGCGGCATGGATTGCTGCGCCCGCGGTCTCAAGGCGGCGGCCAAAATGATCGAGGACAAGGCTCTCTCCAAGCCGCTCGAAGACCGTTACGCCGGCTGGAACACCGCCGAAGGCCAAAAGCTGCTGCGCGGCGAATACTCGCTGGAGCAGATCGCCGGTTGGGTCGAGAGCAAAGACATCAATCCGCAACCGAAGTCCGGAAAGCAGGAACTGCTGGAAAACGTCGTCAACCGCTACGTTTGAGCGATGCGGCCGGCGGCAGCTTTCATTCGGCTGCCGCCGCCGTCTGTCCTACTTCCACGTCCAGTTGCGCGAGGGCGCGGAGACCGAGTTGCGGACCACCAGATCGGGTCTGAGCAGGATTTCTGTCTCGGCTGGCTGGCCGTCTGACAGGAGTTCGAGCAGGAGCGCCATGGCATGCTTGCCGATGGCTGTGCGTGGCTGGCGGATCGTCGTCAGCGATGGCGATATGAAGACCGCCTGCGGCACGTCGTCGAAGCCGGTCACGGAAAAATCCCGTGGAATATCGTAGCCGCGCGCACCGAGGCCTATTATCACGCCGATCGCTGTCTGATCGTTGACGCACATGAAGGCCGTCGGCAGGGTATCGCGCATGAAAAGTTGTTCGACCGCCAGTCGTCCGCTTTCGATCGTGCCGTCACCTTCGAAGACAATTCGAAGATCGGCACCGATGCCTGCGGCATCCAGTCCCGCGTCATAACCCATGCGCCGTCGGCTATAGGCCAGGCGGGTGCGCGAATCGCCGATGAAGGCGATCTTCTGGTGGCCCTCAGCAATCAGCAGATCAACTGCCTTGCGGGCTCCGGCGGTATCGTCGACGCCGACATAGGGAATACCACCGTTGAAGACCGGCTCGAATACGCCAACGCTGGGCGGCAGGCGCGCCGTCATCGTCTGATGGCCGAAGGGCAGGATGCCGGTGAAGAGGATCAGCCCGGCCGCTTGGTTGGAATTCAGGAATTTCAGATATTCGAGGCCGCGTTGCGCATCATTCTGCGTATGGCCGATAAGGATGCCGTAGCCATGTGCGCGCGCCTCATTCTCCAGTCCGATCAAGATGTTGGAGAAATTCGGATCGCCGATGTCAGGCGCGACGACAAGAATCATGTTCGAGCGCCCGAGCCGCAGGCTGCGCGCCATCGCATTCGTTGTGTAGCCGGTGATGGCGATTGCCTGATTGACTTTGAGGCGCGTCGAGTTCGCGACTTTCTCAGGCATATGGATTGCGCGGGAGACCGTTGCAATCGAAACCTGGGCAATTCGGGCGACATCTTCGATTGTTGCGGGGCTGGAATTCGACACTGCGCTCTGCCTTGGGTCTCGTCTTGACCCGGGACACTACACAGACTTCCCCGAAGGTCAAAGGCGACGCTGAAAAATTGCCGTGTGGGCTATGATGTAAACCTTTACATGGGCAATGTAAAGGTTTACACAATCCGTCAGCGGACGGGAGCCGTATGGAGGGAATAATGGGTCCGGAGACCGTCGACGACGGCGCGGTGGTGCTGTCCGCAAGGCGAATTAGCAAGTCGTTCAGCGGCGTGCAGGTCCTTTTCAGCGTCAATTTCGATCTTCGCGCCGGCGAAATCCATGCGCTGATGGGCGAAAACGGTGCCGGCAAATCCACCCTCGTCAAGATCCTTTCCGGTTTCGAAGAGCCAAGCTCCGGCGAAATCCTGCTCGACGGCAAGCCGGTGAAGCTGCCGCCCAATGGTGCCGCCGAAGCGCTCGGCATCGTCATCATCCATCAGGAATTCAATCTCGCCGAACATCTGACCGTCACCGAGAGCCTGTTTCTCGGCCGCGAGGTCACGCGTTTGGGCGTCCTCGACCGCAAGTATATGCGTGCTGAAGCGCGGCGTGTCCTCGATCTTCTCGGCTCGCATGTCGACGTGAATGCGCAGATCAGCACGCTCTCGATCGCCGACAAGCAGATGGTGGAGATCGCCAAGGCGATCAGCCGCAATGCGCGGATCGTGTTCATGGACGAGCCGACCGCCGTGCTCTCTCGCGAGGAGATCAACAGCCTGTTCAAACAGGTGCGCAAGCTTCGCGACAAGGGAACGAGTTTCGTTTTCGTTTCCCACAAGCTTGACGAAGTCATGGAACTGACGGACCGGGTCACCGTGCTGCGCGATGGCCAATGGGTGAAGACCTCGCCCACCTCCATCCTAGACGGTGAATCGATCGCCCAATTGATGGTCGGGCGCGAACTCTCCAGCCTATATCCTGCCAAGCATGAGCCCAATGTCGACGAAGTGATTGTTCTCAGCGTCAAGTCCGTATCGACCCACTATGTCCGTGATGCGAGTTTCGAGGTCCGGAGGGGCGAGATCTTCGGCTTTTCCGGCTTGATTGGCTCCGGCCGCACCGAGCTTATGGAGGCGATCATGGGTCTGCGCTCGCGCTCGGCTGGCGAAGTCACGGTCAACGGGCAGTCCGTGCCCGCGCACGATGTTCATGCCGCAAACCGCGCGGGCTTGGCCTATATGACCAAGGACCGCAAATCTAAGGGACTGCTTCTCAATTCCGGCATGATCGCCAATCTTACGCTGCAATCCTTGGACAAGCATGGCCGGTTTGGCTATCTGAGCGCCGCGAGTGAAGCCTCTGCGATGGCGAGAGCGCGCCGCCGCTTCGACATTCGTGTCAGGGACGGCAACATCGTTGCCGGCCGCATGTCCGGTGGCAACCAGCAGAAATTGCTTCTGGCCAAAGTCATGGAGATCGAGCCGCAGATCATCATCATAGACGAGCCGACCCGCGGCATCGATGTCGGCACCAAGCAGCAGATCTACCATTTCATTTCGGCTCTGGCCCGTGATGGCCATTCGATCATCGTGGTCTCTTCGGAGATGCCGGAGGTGATCGGGCTTTGCACGCGTATTGCCGTGATGCGCGAAGGGCGGGTCGTTGGCATTCTGGAGGGTGATGAAATCTCCGAACAGGAAATCATGCGCTACGCGGCGGGATTGAAAAAGAAGATTGCTGCCTGACCAGGTGAAATATCCGGTCGAGGCGTAGCGGGCGAATTCCCAGGGGCAATGGGACGGGAGGTTGGTTTTGAGCATGAGTGCAAGTGAGGAAAGCAGCGAAAAAGAAAGTCGGCGCCGATTGTGGCGCGATGTCGATCTTCGGGCGGTCGCGCCCTTTGCGGCATTGGCTTTGCTTCTCGTGGTTGGCGCGCTGGTCAATCCGAATTTCATCGGCATCACGAACCTTGCAAACGTCGCGACGAGAAGCGCTTTCATTGCCATCATCGCGGTCGGCGCGACCTTCGTGATCTCTGCGGGCGACCTGGACCTTTCCGTGGGGTCGATGGTCGCTTTCGTCGCCAGCCTGATGATCCTGTTCATGAATTCCGGAGCGATCGCCGATCCGGCGCTGATGCTGACGGCTGCTGTCGTGCTTACGATTGTGATCGGCGCGTCATGCGGGCTCGCGAACGGTCTCATCACCACCGTCGGCAAGATCGAGCCTTTCATCGCGACGCTTGGCACCATGGGCGTCTATCGCGGCTTGACCACCTGGCTTTCGCAGGGCGGGGCCATCACGCTGCGCGAGCCTGAACTGCAGACGCTCTACCGTCCGGCCTATTTTGGCTCCATCCTCGGCGTGCCGGTTCCGATCGCCGTGATCCTTGCCGTCACCGGCGTTGCAGCCTTCGTCCTCTACCGCACCCGCTATGGACGGCATGTCGTGGCGGTCGGCTCCAGCAGCGATGTGGCGCGTTATTCCGGCATCGCCGTCAACCGTGTGCGTACCATCGCCTTCGTCATCCAGGGCCTGTGCGTAGCCATCGCCGTGCTTCTCTACGTGCCGCGGCTTGGCTCGACATCGGCGACGACCGGCATCCTCTGGGAGTTGCAGGCGATCACCGCCGTGGTGGTCGGCGGCACGGCGCTCAAGGGTGGCGCGGGCCGGGTCTGGGGCACGATCTGCGGCGCCTTCATTCTCGAACTCGTCGGCAACATCATGCTGCTTTCGAATTTTATCAGCGAATACCTGATCGGTGCCATCCAGGGGGCGATCATCATCATCGCCATGCTGGTTCAGCGGTCGCTGGTGCGCAAACCGTGAATAGCCGGGTTTATGGGTCGCCCGGTCCTCGATCGATAGGCCCAGTCATTATTTGGGAGAGAGAAAAATGCGTAAACGAATTATGGGGCTGGCCGTCGCCGCCATGGCGGTCCTCACGGGCGTCTCGTACGCCCAGGACAAGAAGGTAACGATCGGCGTTTCAATTCCAGCAGCCGACCATGGCTGGACTGCTGGCGTCGTGTTTCATGCGGAACGCGTGGCCAAGTTGCTGATGGCCGAGCATCCAGGCCTCAACGTTATCGTCAAGACCTCGCCGGATGCTGCAAGCCAGGCAAACGCCGTGCAGGATCTTGCCACGCAGGGCATCGACGCGCTGGTCATCCTGCCGTCGGATCCGGATCCGCTCGTCAACGCCATTAAGGAAATCAAGGACGCCGGCAAGTTCGTGGCGCTCGTTGACCGTGCGCCGAGCAACAACGACGATTCCGTTCGTGACCTCTACGTTGCCGGCAATAACCCGGCGCTCGGCGAAGTTGCCGGCAAGTACATCAAGGAAAACACGCCGGATGCGGAGGTCGTCGTCATCCGCGGCCTGCCGATCCCGATCGACCAGCAGCGCCAAGACGGCTTCGACAAGGGCATCGCCGGTTCGAACGTTAAGGTTCTTGATCGCCAATACGGCAACTGGAACCGCGACGACGCCTTCAAGGTCATGCAGGACTATCTGACGAAGTATCAGAAGATCGACGTCGTATGGTGCCAGGACGACGACATGGCCGTCGGCGTGCTGCAGGCCATCGAGCAGGCCAAGCGTACGGACATTCAGTATGTCATCGCCGGCGCCGGCTCCAAGGACATGGTCAAGAAGGTGATGGATGGCGACAAGCTGATCCCGGTCGACGTTCTTTATCCGCCGGCAATGGTCGGCACGGCGATGGAAATGACGGCTGCGAATTTCTACGATCAGGTCCCTGTCCGCGGCACCTACATTCTCGACGCAACGCTCGTTACCAAGGATAACGCCAAGGACTTCTACTTCCCGGATTCTCCGTTCTGATCATCCGACTGCAATGCGCCCGTTCGCAAGGACGGGCGCATTTTCTTTGTTTGCGCACACGCTGCAGCAAAGATTGCTGCACGTACCTCTTGCAGCCTCCGGGCAGGCATGATTAGTTCGCTTCGGTTTGACTTTCGGCTTTTCAGGTACATCTGCTGCAAGAAGCGTGGAGGCGCCTTGCACCCGCCAGAACGCGTGTTGGAAGTTATCATAAACGTTTACGGTCGATCATCAGGGAGGATTCTGACATGAAGACGATCAAAGGGCCTGGCCTGTTCCTCGGGCAGTTTGCGGGCGACGCCGCGCCGTTCAACTCATGGGATTCAATCACCAAATGGGCGGCTGATGTCGGCTACAAGGGCGTACAGGTTCCGACGTGGGCTGGTCAGCTGATCGATCTGAAGAAGGCTGCCAGCTCCAAGGATTATTGCGACGAATTCGCCGGCAAGGCGCGCGAGAATGGTGTCGAGGTCACCGAGCTTTCGACCCATCTCCAGGGTCAGCTGGTAGCCGTGCATCCGGCCTATGACGAGGCCTTCGACGGCTTTGCCGCACCGGAAGTGCGCGGCAATCCGAAGGCGCGGCAGGAATGGGCAGTCGAGCAGGTGAAGATGGCGCTGACGGCCTCCAAGCATCTCGGCATCAAGGCGCATGCCACCTTTTCCGGCGCGCTTGCCTGGCCCTTCATCTATCCGTGGCCGCAGCGTCCAGCCGGTCTTGTCGAAACGGCCTTCGATGAGCTTGCCCGCCGCTGGAAGCCGATCCTCGACCATGCCGATGCCCAAGGCGTCGATGTCTGCTATGAGATCCATCCGGGCGAAGACCTGCATGACGGTGTGACCTATGAGATGTTCCTGGAGCGCGTCGGCAATCATCCGCGCGCCAACATGCTCTACGACCCGTCGCACTATGTCCTGCAGTGCCTCGATTATCTGGACAACATCGATATCTACAAGGACCGCATCAAGATGTTCCACGTCAAGGATGCGGAGTTCAATCCGACCGGGCGTCAGGGCGTCTATGGCGGTTACCAAGGCTGGGTCGAACGTGCCGGCCGCTTCCGCTCGCTCGGCGACGGCCAGGTGGATTTCGGCGCCGTCTTCTCGAAAATGACCGCCAACAATTTCGACGGCTGGGCCGTTGTCGAATGGGAATGCGCGCTGAAGCATCCGGAAGACGGTGCGCGTGAAGGCGCCGATTTCGTCAAGGCACACATTATCCGCGTCACCGAGAAGGCCTTCGACGATTTTGCCGGCAGCGGCACGGACCAAGCGGCGAACCGCCGCATGCTCGGGCTCTGAGCCTTGCTTTTTTCTTCTCCCCAGTGGGGAGAAGGTGTCCGAAGGACGGATGAGGAGCGGAGCGACGTCCTGAGCAAACAGCGAAAACTGCGTCCCCTGCCGCTCATCCGGCTACCGCCATCTTCTCCCCCGCCGGGAGAGAAGGGAATCGCGGCACCGTCGGTAAACACTCATTTCTTTGGAGGAACGAATGGCAATTGAAGGATCAACGGAACAGGCGCGCGAGCCGCGCATCCGCCTCGGCATGGTCGGCGGCGGGGCGGGCGCCTTCATCGGCGCCGTGCATCGGATAGCGGCCCGCATCGACGACCAGTACGAACTCATCGCAGGTGCGCTGTCGTCGACACCGGAAAAGGCGACCGCATCGGGCCGCGACCTCGGGCTCGATCCGTCGCGCACTTACGCGAGCTACCGGGAAATGGCGATCCGCGAGGCGAAGCTGAAGAACGGCATCGAGGCGGTCTCGATCGTCACGCCGAACCATGTTCACTACGATGCCGCCAAGGAATTCCTGCGCCGGGGCATCCACGTCATCTGCGACAAACCGCTGACCTCCAACCTCGCCGATGCAAAGAAGCTGAAGAAGGTCGCCGACGAGAGTGGCGCGCTGTTCATCCTGACGCACAACTACACCGGCTATCCGATGGTCCGCCAGGCGCGCGAGATGATTGCCAATGGCGAACTCGGTGACATCCGCATCGTGCAGGCCGAATATCCGCAGGACTGGCTGACCGAACCTGTCGAGCAGACCGGCGCCAAGCAGGCCGTCTGGCGCACCGACCCGGCGCAGTCGGGTGCGGGCGGTTCGACCGGCGATATCGGCACGCATGCCTATAACCTTGCCTCCTTCATCACCGGCCTCGAACTGGATAGCCTCGCCGCCGATCTCGATAGTTTCGTCGAAGGCCGCCGCCTGGACGACAATGCTCACGTGCTTTTGCGCTTTAAGGCAAAAGGCAAGGAGAAGCCGGCCAAGGGCATGCTCTGGTGCAGTCAGGTGGCGCCCGGCCATGAAAACGGCCTGAAGATCCGCGTCTACGGCACCAAGGGCGGCTTCGAGTGGGTGCAGGCGGATCCGAACTACTTGTGGTACACGCCGTTCGGCCAGCCGAAGCGGCTGATCACCCGCAACGGCGCGGGTTCAGGTGCCGCCGCTGCTCGCGTCTCACGCATTCCGTCCGGTCATCCGGAAGGCTACCTCGAAGCCTTCGCGACGATCTACACGGAGGCGGCGCACGCCATCAATGCGCACAAGAAGGGCAAAGCGGTCGACAAGGCCGTGGTTTATCCAACTGTCGATGACGGCGTGAAGGGGGTTGCCTTCGTCGAGGCCTGCGTTGCTTCATCGAAGCGGAATGGCGCTTGGGTGAAGGTCTGATGGCCAAGTTTCTGGACTAACCTCTCATCCGGGTGCCGCCACCTTCTCGT
This sequence comes from Rhizobium sullae, assembly GCF_900169785.1. Classification (GTDB taxonomy): domain Bacteria; phylum Pseudomonadota; class Alphaproteobacteria; order Rhizobiales; family Rhizobiaceae; genus Rhizobium; species Rhizobium sullae. Next base: position 232,106 of record NZ_FWER01000004.1, on the reverse strand, counting down.
CGCTCGCGGGGAGGGATATGCCGCGCCGTTTCAGCAGAACGTGCTGTGAGTGAGGCACGTTCCCTCGCCCCGTTTACGGGGAGAGGGCCAGGGTGAGGGGTGGAACCCATACCGCTAGGTCCGCTATCCGTCTGCAACGTTACAGTTTTGACATTTCCACTCTGTACAACGCCGGTTCACTTGGCTAAACCGCCGCTCGAACGACCAGTCCATCACCAGGGGGGTCAAATGATCGATCCTAAGACACTCGCCGCCCGTTTTCCGGGCGATTTCACCTTTGGCGTCGCGACGGCTGCCTTTCAGATCGAAGGCGCTTCCAAGGCTGATGGCCGCAAGCCGTCGATCTGGGATGCCTTCTGCAACATGCCGGGTCGTGTCTATAACCGCCACAATGGCGACGTCGCGTGCGATCATTACAACCGGCTCGAACAGGACCTTGACCTGATCAAGGAGATGGGCGTCGAGGCCTATCGCTTCTCGATCGCCTGGCCGCGCATCATTCCGGATGGCACCGGGCCTGTGAACGAAGCCGGACTCGATTTTTACGATCGTCTCATCGACGGTTGCAAGGCGCGCGGCATCAAGACCTTTGCAACGCTTTTTCACTGGGATTTGCCGCTCACGCTCATGGGCGACGGCGGCTGGACGGCGCGTTCCACGGCCTATGCCTATCAGCGCTACGCGAAGACCGTCATGGCGCGTTTTGGTGACCGCCTCGACAGCGTCGCGACCTTCAACGAACCATGGTGCATCGTGTGGCTCAGCCACCTCTACGGCATCCACGCCCCGGGCGAGCGCAACATGCAGGCAGCGCTTCACGCCATGCACTACATGAACCTTGCGCACGGACTTGGAGTCGAGGCGATCCGTGCCGAGGCGCCGAAGGTGCCGGTCGGTCTGGTGCTGAATGCAATGTCCGTCATGCCGGGATCGCAAAGCGAGGCGGATCTCGCCGCCGGCGAGCGCGCGCATCAGTTCCACAATGGTGCTTTTTTCGATCCCGTCTTCAAAGGAGATTATCCGAAGGAGTTCGTGGAATCGCTCAGTGATCGCATGCCCATCATCGAAGATGGAGATTTGAAGATCATCAGCCAGAAGCTCGATTGGTGGGGGCTCAACTACTACACACCGCTGCGTGTTGCCGACGACCCGGCGAAGAACGGCGATTTCCCCTGGACGGTCGAAGCGCCGCGTGTGAGCGATGTGAAGACGGATATCGGTTGGGAAGTCTATGCGCCCGGTCTCAAGCATGTCGTCGAAGACCTCTATCGTCGCTACGAACTGCCGGAATGCTACATCACGGAGAACGGTGCCTGCTACAACATGGGTGTGGTCAACGGCGAGGTCGATGACCAGCCGCGTCTCGACTACTACAGTGATCACCTTGCTGTCGTCGCCGATCTCATCAAGGACGGCTACGCGATGCGCGGCTATTTCGCCTGGAGCCTGATGGACAATTTCGAATGGGCGGAGGGCTACAAGATGCGTTTCGGCCTCGTCCACGTCGATTACGACACCCAGGTCCGCACCGTGAAGAAGAGCGGCAAATGGTACCGGGAGCTGGCAAGCCAGTTTCCCAAGGGTAACCATAAGGTCGCTTGAATTCCGAAGGCCGGAGGAGGATCGTACGGCCGGCTCGACTTCATTGTTGTCGGTCGTTCGCTCCTTTTGTCGCTCACCCCATCGCCGCGCTGACGCTCCGGCACTTCTCCCCACCAGGGAGAAGAAACAAGCGGCGCGCTTCGTGATTCAGACAATTGGACAATGAGTGGTTTTTTGCTGCTCTAGCCGATTCAAAGAAAAAATCTCTCTGTCAATCGCGACTGGAACTCCGCCATAAACATTACATCCCAGCGTATGGCAGCCATGCGCAGATCAAATTGAATATTCCGGTTGTGCGATGATAAAGACTGCCTCTCTGTTCCGAATGCGTTGCCGAATGCCGGCCTGACCAGACGCGCCGCGTCCTCAGCCATTCAGCGACTGCGGACCTTTTTGAACATCGAGAGCATCCATGCATTCCGACTCTTCCAACGCGGCAAATGCCGCAAATACCGTCCTCTTCGAAGGCATATCGAAACGCTTCGGCGCCGAGGACAAATCGTTTACCGCGCTTGATGCAATCGATTTTGCCGTCGCGCGCGGCTCCATTACCGGCATCATCGGCCGTTCCGGCGCCGGCAAGTCGACACTGATCCGTCTTGTCAACGGCTTGGAACGTCCGACAAGCGGCAAGGTCATCGTCGATGGCGTCAACGTTCCCGATCTGGACGAGGCCGGCCTGCGCGCCCTCCGCCGTTCGGTCGGCATGATCTTCCAGCATTTCAACCTGCTGTCTTCGCGCACGGCCTTCGGCAATGTGGCGCTGCCCCTGGAAATCGCCGGTTACGACAAGGAAGCCATTCGCGCACGCGTCGAGCCGCTGCTCGATCTCGTCGGACTTTCCGATAAGCGCGACCGCTATCCGGCAGAACTTTCCGGCGGCCAGAAGCAGCGCGTCGGCATTGCCCGCGCGCTCGCCACGCAGCCGAAGCTCCTGCTTTCCGATGAAGCGACCTCCGCGCTCGATCCAGAGACCACCCAGTCGATCCTCGAGCTCTTGAAGCGCATCAATGCGGAGTTTGGGCTAACGGTGCTTCTGATCACCCACGAGATGGAGGTCGTCAAAGCCATCACCAGCGACGTCGCCGTCATCGACGAGGGTATCATCGTCGAGCGCGGCCACACTTTCGATGTCTTTACTCGGCCGCAACATCCGACCACGCGCGCATTGCTGGCCGGCCTGCCGGGCTCGAAGCTTCCTGCAGCGCTCGCATTCGGCTTGCGGCCGCAAAAGACAGCGGGTGGGCGCGTTGCCGTGCGCATCACCTTTTTCGGTCGGACGGCAGAACAGCCGCTGATCTCGCGGCTTATCCAGACGCTGGGTTCGGATATCAACATCATCGCCGGAACCGTCGACGAGATCGGTGGCGAACCCTATGGCTCCCTCATCATCGCCTATGCAGCGGACGATGCCACTATCGCGAATGCGGATAAATTCTTCGAGGCGAACGGTCTCGTTGCGGAGGTGCTCGGCTATGTCTCCTGATCTCCTGCTTCTCATTGGCAAGGCAACGCTCGATACGCTGCGCATGGTGGCGATCGCGGGCTTCATCGGCTCCCTTGTCGGGCTGCCGATCGGCGTGTTCCTGGCGACCAGCGGTCGCGGCGAGCTCTTTCCGGCGCCTTCCGTGAACCGGATCGTTGGATTGATCGTCAACGCGACACGCTCGACGCCATTCATCATCCTTGTTGTCGCAATCATTCCTTTCACACGCCTCGTCACCGGCACGTCGATCGGCACCAAGGCGGCGATCGTGCCGCTGACGATCGCAACCATCCCGTTCTTTGCGCGGCTCGTCGAAGCCGCCATTCGCGACGTAGACAAGGGTCTGATCGAAGCCGCCCGCGCCATGGGTGCGACCCCGATGCAGATCGTACGCAAGGTGCTTCTTGCCGAAGCGCGTCCGGCGCTGACGCTGGCGCTCACAATGACGCTGGTCAGCCTCATCGGCTACTCGGCGATGGTCGGCGCGGTGGGCGGAGGCGGGCTCGGCGATCTCGGCATCCGTTACGGCTACCAGCGCTTCATGCCGGATGTGATGCTGGTCGTCGTCATCGTCTTGATCCTGCTCGTCCAGGCCGTGCAGAGCGCCGGCGATGCGCTCGCGCGCCGCTTTGACAAGCGATCCCGCAAGAATTGATCGAATTGCCCATAACCCAAGGAGAAAACCCGATGAAGAAAATCATCCTCGCGGCTGCCTTTGCGGCGGTCTTTGGAACTGCCGTCGCGGCGGAAACTATCAAGATCGGCGTCACGCCGGGTCCGCATGCACAGATCATGGAGAAAGTGAAGGAAGTCGCAGCGCCCAAAGGCCTCGACATCGAGATCCTGGAATTTTCCGACTATGTCGTGCCGAACCAGGCGCTTGCCGATGGCGAGCTGAGCGCCAACTCCTTCCAGCACAAGCCCTATCTCGACAACCAGGTCGCCGATCGCGGCTTCAAGATCGTTGACGTCGCCTATACGGTCAACTTCCCGATGGGCGTCTATTCCAAGAAGGTGAAGAGCCTGGACGAGCTTGCTGATGGCGCTACCGTTGCGATCCCCAACGACCCGACCAATGGCGGCCGTGCTCTGCTGATCCTCGCCGACAAGGGACTCATCAAGCTCAAGGATGGCGCGAGCCTGAAGGTCGGCCCTGCCGATGTCACCGAAAATGCCAAGAATCTGAAGTTCGCCGAACTCGATGCCGCCCAGCTGCCGCGCTCGCTTGACGACGTGGATGCCGCTGTTATCAACACCAACTATGCACTGGAAGCCGGTCTTGACCCGGCGAAGGACCCGATCGCCCGCGAAGGTGAGAAGGCGCCTTACGTCAACATTCTGGCGGTTAGCGAGAAGGACAAGGATCAGCCTTGGGTCAAGACGCTGGTCGAAGCCTACCACAGCGATGCTGTGAAGCAGTTTATCGCCGATACTTTCAAGGGCTCGGTCATCGCAGGCTGGTAAGCCGCGGCTAAAACACCGTTATGAAATCAAGCCCTTCCCGTTCCGCGGGGAGGGTTTTTAACGCCGAGTGATTTTGATGGAGAAAAATCACACGGATGAGGCCTTGTACCGTTCGCTTTAACCGTTTTTGAAGCCTTGACTGGCAAAGTCCTCCGTTATCGGGGAGCAATGTATGCCTGCGTTCTTTAGGCAAAAAAATCAAGCTTTGGGGATTGGCCGCCACGCAACTGTTACGGGTGTGCTTTTTTCCTTTGCGGTCATGGTCGCGGTCGTAACCGTCATGGTGCTGACGGCGCTGTCACGCGTCACCGATAACGCCAATATTCTCGACGACGAACGTTCTCGTGAAACCACGGCTGGCGCTCTCAAGACATTCGTAGCCCAGCTCGGCGCAACGTTGAACGACTATGCCGCCTGGGACGATGCGGCCGTCAATGTCTATGCCCCGGATGGCATGGCTTGGACGATCAGCAACTACGGCGAAATGTCCTCCAACAGCGCGCTTTTCGACATGGCAATCGTCGTAGATGACGATAAGAAGCCGCTGATGGTCTATCGCGATGGCCTGTCGATGAGTGAAGCGCTTGATGATTTCTTTGCGCCATCGCTTTGGACGTTGTTCGACAAAGTGAACGCCGCCGGACTTGAATCACCGGAAGCCGTAGGTTTCATCGGCACCAAGAGCGGCATCGCGGCAGTTGGCGTTGCGCTCGTGCGGGAAAAATCCGGCGCCTTGAATACACCCGTCGGCCAGCGCCGCTACCTGATTTTTGCTCGGCATCTGAACGACGCGACGATCAAGGGCCTCGGTGAGACCTACGTTATTCAGGGTTTGAAGCTGGTGCCAGCCGCTTACGACGCGCAGTATTCCGTGGCGATCGATGATGCCGCCGGTAAGGCGCTTGGCAAACTCGTGTGGATTTCGCGTTCGCCGGGCGACATCAGCTACGCCCAAGTGCGTCCGACGGTTGTGAAGGCGCTCGGTCTCGTCGGGCTGTTCTTTGCTGTGCTGCTCGTCATAGGCTGGCTCGCTGGACGCCGGCTGAAGGCAGAGGAAAACAATGCCCGCGAGGATGCCCTCCGCGATCGCCTCAGTGGGCTATCGAACCGTGAAGGCTTGGGAATTGCTGTCGATGACGTCGTTGCCAAGGCCAAGCAGACCGGCAAGAACGTGCTGCTTCTTTATCTCGACCTCGACGGTTTCAAGGAAGTCAACGACAGCTACGGGCACGGGACCGGTGACCAGTTGATCCGCGCGGTTGCTGCCGGTCTCAAGGTGCTGATCCCAGAGGGTGCGGTTCTGGCGCGCATTGGCGGCGACGAATTCGCGATCGCCTTCCAGTCCGAAGGCGGCAACGCCGATGCACTGCAGCTTTCGGAACAGATTCTGGATTTCCTGGCGGAGCCGCTGGAGATCGGCCGGCGCGTCGTAGTCATTGGCGCCAGTATCGGCATCGCGATGGCCGCTGGCGGGACGATCGGCCGCGAAGAATTGGTCCGCCGTGCCGATCTTGCGATGTACAAGGCCAAGGAAGCCGGTCGGGCCCGCATGACGCTTTACGATCCCGCTATGGATGCCGACCGCGAGGAGCGAAATGCGCTTGAACTCGATCTGCGCATCGCGATCGAAAGCGGCGATCTGACACTGGCCTATCAGCCGCTGATCGACGCCTCCTCTCATGAGATGAATGGTGTCGAAGCGCTGGTGCGCTGGAACCGTCCTGGCTACGGGCCAGTCTCGCCGGAGGTTTTCATTCCGATCGCAGAAACCAGCGGGCTTATCGAGGCACTCGGTCTTTTCGTGCTGCGCAAAGCCTGCGAGACGGCCAAGCAGTGGCCCGAACTGCGTGTTGCCGTAAACGTTTCCCCCGGCCAGTTCCGGAACCCGGCCTTTACCGACTATGTCCGCTATGTCCTGAAACAGACGGAGATCGAGGCGGAGCGCATAACGCTCGAGATCACCGAAGGCTACATGATCCAAAACCCGCAGCGCACCCGCCATTCGATCGAGCGGCTGAAGACGCTCGGCGTCAAGATAGCGCTCGACGATTTCGGTTCGGGCTTTTCATCGATCGGCTATCTCCGCCAGTTCGGCTTCGACCGCATCAAGATCGACCGCTCGCTGATTGAGGGCGTCACCGAAAGCGACAGCCAGCGCGAGATGCTGCAAGCGACGGTCGCGCTGGCCCGCTCATTGAATATTCCGGTGACGGCCGAGGGTATCGAGACAGAAGAGCAGGCGCTCGCCGCCCGTCTCTTCGGTTGCGATTGCCTCCAGGGTTATTTCTTCAGCAAGCCGGTGCCGGCAGACAGAATCACCGAAATGCTTGAGGCACGCCGTGCGCTTGACGCGATGCCGCGCCGGATAACCGCTGCCTGACCCTAAATCCCGATGTGCTTCTGACCGCGCTTCTTGGCAAGCGCGATCTGGAGCTGCCGTTGACGGTAGCGCAGCCGGTCGTCGTCGGTGCGCGTGTGGTAGCAGTTGCAGCAGGAAACGCCTTCCTCGTAGAGAGGCGACGTGATCTCCTCTGCGGTAATCGGATTGCGGCAGGCATGACAGAGCTTGTGCTCGCCTTCCTTGAGTCCATGCTCGACCGAGACTCGCTCGTCGAAGACGAAGCAGGCGCCATCCCAGAGACTTTCCTCCTGCGGAACTTCTTCCAGGTATTTCAGAATGCCGCCCTTGAGGTGGTAGACCTCCTCAAAACCTTGCTCTTTCATGAAAGCCGTCGCCTTTTCGCAGCGGATACCACCTGTGCAGTACATGGCGATCTTCGGCTTGTTGTGCAGGCCGGTGTTCTGGCGCACCCATTCCGGAAAGTCGCGGAAGGTCTTCGTCTTCGGGTCGACCGCGCCGCGGAAGGTACCGATCGCCGTCTCGTAGTCGTTGCGTGTGTCGATGACGATGGTGTCGGGGTCGGAAATCAGCGCATTCCAATGCTGCGGCGTCACATAGGTGCCGACGACCATGTTAGGGTCGATATTCTCGACGCCCATCGTGACAATCTCTTTCTTGAGCTTCACCTTCATGCGCAGGAAAGGCATCTTGGATGAGCGGCTTTCCTTGTGCTCTAGCGCCGCGAATTCCGGCTGCGCGCGCAAATAGGCGAGCACCGTCCGGATGCCCACATCCGGCCCGGCGATCGTTCCGTTGATGCCCTCATGCGCCAGAAGCAGTGTGCCTTTCACGCCGTTTTCTTCGCAAAGCGCCTGCAGAGGCTCGCGCAGGCTTTCGAAGCGCGGCACGGAAACAAAATGGTAAAGCGCCGCCACGAGGAACGGGCTGGTGTGATTGATGCTGTCGGTCATGCGCGCTGAAATACAGTCTGCAGCGTTTTCGCGCAAGCGTTGGCAATGCGACCTGAAGACACGGATCAGCCCACCTTCGAGATTCAGCTTCAAACTACAGCCAGAGTGCTTCGATACGGCTAGCCTCGCGCCGCGGTTTGTCGGCAAAGACGCGTTCGGCGCTGGCAAGAGCGCTGTGCCGCTCTTCCTGCTGGCGGAAGATGATGGCGTCGAGCAGATGAGCGAGATCTTCGTTGCGGGTAATGAGCTGCGGCTCGGCCTCAACCAGTTGCGAAAGCACCGAGAGATCATTTATACGGCCGAGCTGCTCTGCCAGTTCCTCGGCGTCATCGTGCTTCGCCTTCATCGCGGCGGGCCACAGATTGCGCAGCAGCGCGTGATAGAGCCGGTAGTCATAGGTTCGCTTGCGCAGTTCATGAAAATCTTCGGCTGCTGCCGTATCGTGGCATGCCGTGAGCGCCGCCCGCGCCCTTCGCAAGGTTCGCTGCCAGCCTTTGGCGAGCATGCGAGCGTTTCTGCGATGGCTGTTTTTGAAGGAAACCTCGTCGAGTGCGGCGATCGCATCCTTCAGCGTCACGGCCGTCTCGTGAAGCTTCTGTTCAAGCCCGCTTTCGGCCTTGGCCATCCAGTCGCGGCGTGCTTCCAGAACGGCGACGATGCGGCTGAGCGCCTCGCTCTCTGCGTCGCTGCGGGCGCCTCTTTGCAGATATTCGGCGGTGCCGATCAGAGCTGCTGCGTCCCTGATCGCCGAGAGCGATTTTGCGATGTCGCGCAGTCTGGCATTTTCGCACTTCTGAAAGTCCGGCACCTCTTTCGCCACGAGCCGGTAAAGCGAGCGCAGCCGCTTCAGGTTCTTGCGAAAATCATGGACCGCTTCGTCCGCGCCGTCCGGCCGCTTCTCAAGAACGGCAATGGCGCGTTCAAGCTGTTCCGTCGCCACCCTTCGGAACTCATCGGTAAAATCCGCATCAGGCCGTATGCGAAAGGGCATCCTGATCGTACTCGAATTCGGTGGCGAGTGCCTGGTTGGAATAGCGGAAATCGCCGGTCACTTCGCGGCCGAGCCAAGCGGGACGGGAGGGATTGTCATCCTCGGACTCCATTTCCACTTCCGCAATCACCAGCCCGCGGTGCGCGCCGGCAAAAACGTCGACTTCCCAGACGAAGCTGTCATGCGGCACGCGGTAGCGCGTCTTTTCAATCACGAGGCCGATGGCGCTCTGCATCAGTTCTTCGGCATCGGAAACAGGGATTTCGTATTCGAACTCGTCGCGGGTGACAGTGCTGCGGCCAATCTTGATCGTCAGCTTCGCTTTCTTTCCGTCGAGGATGCGCACACGCACGGAGCGGTCGTCCATCGAGGCGATGTAGCCCTGCCTAAGGAGCGATTTCGTCTCGGCCTTTGCGCGCCAGCCGTCGTTGCGTACCAGAAATTTCCGCTCGATCTCTTTCGCCATTTCAGTGAACCTTTTGTGACGATCGGCGTACCGTAACGTAAATCTCCCAGGAGGGATACCCACTTCTTGCCGCATCTGTTTTGTCTCGACAAAGCCCGTCCGCAGGGGTATTCGGGAGCCCGAATTCAACGCTTTAAGGAACCGTGCTGCTATGGGCGAGAAGACAGAAAAGCTCCTTTCCATCCTCAAACTCCAGCCAGTCGTTCCGGTGCTCATCGTCGATGACGTGAAGTCCGGCGTTTTGTTGGCGCGCGCGCTGGTCGCAGGCGGTCTGAAGGCGATCGAGATCACCATGCGCACGCCTGCCGCACTCGATACGGTCCGCGCCGTTGCGCAGGAAGTCGAAGGTGCCGAAGTCGGCACAGGCACGATCCTGAACGCCCAGCACTGGGATGCAGCCGTTGCCGCCGGCTCGAAGTTCGTCGTCAGCCCAGGCGCCACGCAGGAACTGCTCGCCGCGGCATCGAAATCGCCGGTTCCGTTGCTGCCGGGCGCTGCGACGGCCAGCGAAGTCATGGCGCTTCGCGAAGAAGGTTATCAGGTGCTAAAGTTCTTCCCGGCCGAGCAGGCGGGTGGTGTGGCATACCTCAAGGCGCTCTCCTCACCGCTCGCTGGCACGTTCTTCTGCCCGACCGGCGGCATTTCGCTGAAAAATGCCAATGACTACCTGTCGCTGCCGAACGTCATTTGCGTCGGCGGATCCTGGGTGGCGCCGAAGGAACTCGTCGCCGCGGGCGATTGGGCAGGCATCACCAAGCTCGCCTCGGAAGCGGCTGCGCTGAAGGCCTGACATTTTCCCCGAGTGTTCTAGGATGCCGGCGGTTTTGCCGGCATTTGTATTTGCAGGTTTGCTTCCTATCTTCAGGTCTGCCTCTAACAGGGAGACGATGAAGGATGTTCGACGCGAAGAAGCTTCTTGACCAGTTTCTGGGCTCGCAAATACCGGGCGTTGGCGGCAGTGTCCGCGACAGAGCCGGAGATACCGTCCAGTTGGCCAAGGACAATCCGTGGAAGGCCGGAGCGCTGGCAACCGTGCTTCTCGGAACGAAAACGGGCCGAAATATCGCCGGCAATGCGCTTACAATCGGCGGGCTTGCGGCTATCGCCGGTCTCGGCTACCAGGCCTACAAGAATTACCAGGCAGGTCAGGCGCCCGCCACGCCTTCGGATGTCACTCCACCTTCGACGCCCGTTCTGCTGCCGGCACCGGCCGAATCTGGCTTCGGCCCGGCATCGCCCGCAGGCAGCAATGAATTTGCCCTTGTGCTCATCCGCGCCATGATCGCGGCGGCCAAGGCCGACGGGCATATCGATGATGCCGAGCGTGCGCATATCATGGACAAGATGAAGGCCGCCGATGTCAGCGGCGAAGCCGCGTCCTTCATCGAGCATGAGCTTGCCTCGCCGACCGATCTCGACGCGCTGGTCGCCGCCGCCGGGACCGAGGAACAGAAGGTCGAGCTCTATACGGCCTCGCGCCTGACGATCGAGCCGGACTCGCGTGCTGAGCGCGGCTATCTCGACCTTCTTGCCGGCCGTCTCGGCCTTGCCGATGCGCTTGTGGACCACATCGAAGCAACGGTTTCCTCCGCCAAGGTTTCCTTGTCACAGTGACATGCGGGCCGGTTGCCTTTCCCGGGCGGCTGGCCTATCCACTCTTCCGATGAGAGGAGTGAGCATGCGCGATCTATCGAATTTCAAGGTGCCGGCACCTGATTATGTGACACTGAAGGGGCGCTACGTGACGGTCGAGCCCTATGTCCGCGCGGAGCATCTTCAGGCGCTCTGGGACGGCCTCGGCGGCATGGGTATCAATCCGCTGCTTCTCTATTTCTCGCAGGACGATTTCACCGGCTTGGACGATTTTGCCAAGTGGCTCGGGAACGCCCATGCCAAGTCCGGCTGGCTTACCCACGTCTTTCGCGACAATGCCACCGGCAGGATCGTCGGCATGGCCAATTACATGCGCGCCGACCCGGCCAACGGCGTCGTCGAAATCGGCGGTGTGGCGCATGGGCCGGATATGAAGCGTTCGCCGCTTTCCACCGAAGCGCATTACCTGATGGCCAAGCATGTCTTCGAAGACCTTGGTTACCGCCGCTACGAATGGAAGTGCGACAACAACAACGAAGCCAGCAAGACGACGGCGGCACGCTACGGCTTCACCTTCGAAGGCGTGTTCCGCCAGCATATGATCTCCAAGCGCCGCAACCGCGATACCGCCTGGTTCTCCATGATCGACAGCGAATGGCCGATAATCAAGGAAGCTTTCGAGACCTGGCTTGCGCCGGATAACTTCGATGCCGAAGGCAAGCAGTGCCGGCGCCTGCAGGATATCCGAGCCGATCTCGAAAAGGAAAGGCTCGCATGAGCCCGGAAAGCCGTTCTCAGGCGATCGCCGCCGGGATCATCCTCGTCGGGGTAGGGCTGGTCATCTATTTCCTGCCGACGCTTGTTCTTTGGATCGGCAATTACTCTCCAGTGCTCGCGTTTGTCGCCGGCGCGGCGCTGCTGCTCGGCTTCTTTGCGATATTCTGGCTGAGGGCGCGGTATCAACGAGGTAGGGGGAAGTAGCAGCCTACCCCTGAAGCGAGGCTCCCAACAGCAGCACGCCCATGAAAATCACCAGAACGGCACCCAGAATCTCGATCGCGTTGCCAACCCAGACTGAAGTCGTCGAGCCGCGGCCCGAGATGCGAACGGCGGTGCCTTTGGCGGTGACGGCAAGGATCGCGAGGACGGCGACCGTGATGGCCGTGCCAAGCGACATGGCGAGCACGGAAAAAATACCGCCGAGATAAAGGCCGTTCAGCAGCGAAAAGGTCATGACGAGCAGGGCGCCGGAGCAGGGGCGGAGGCCGACGGCAACGATCGCCGACCAGGCTTCCCGGATGCTGAACGTGTCGCCGCCCAGCAGCGACGGGTCCGGCGCATGAGAGCGGCCGCAGGTCTCGCAGGCCATGCCGGAGATGAAGTTGTGCCCCGCCCGGCGTGCCTGCTTCTCGCCGAAGGCAGAGGTCTCCCTGCGGCTTTCCTTGTCCTTCCAGTCGAGCATCATGCTGATCGGACCGGCCGAGGTTTCCACGACCTCGCGTTTTGGTAGGCCGCTGACCATCGAACGCAGTTTGCGAAAAAGCAGCCAGCCGCCGAAGGCGATGACCATCACGAAGCTTGTGATCTCCATCGCATTCGTCGCCTGCGTCAGTGTGATGCCGCTACCGCGCAGGATGAGCCAGGCACCACCAACGAGCGCCACTGCCACCGCACCCTGGAGGAAGGCTGAGATGAAGGAGATTGCTACGCCGCGCTTCAGCTCGATTTCGTTGGCGATCATGTAGGAGGAGATCACTGCCTTGCCGTGCCCGGGGCCCGCTGCATGGAAGACGCCATAGACGAAGGATAGGCCGACCAGAGACCCGAGTTGCCACGGGTCTTCGCGCATCGCCCTCAGTGCCGCGGTCAACGCGCGGTAGAAGGCCTGCTGCTCGTAATTGATGTAGGCAAGCAGCGGTGCCAGCGGGCCGCCTGTCGGCTGGAAACTCGGCTCCGCAGTTCCGATCCCGAGCGGCGATTGCGCATGTGCCCCGCTCATCAGCGCAAGCAATGCAAATGCGGCCATCGGAAGGAACAGCGAAGCGTTCCGTTTCAGCATGAAACCTCCAGCTTGGTGGCAAAGAGCTTGGACATGTTGGTGCCGGTCGGATCGGTGAAGAAGGCGTCGGTGAGCGACTGCTTGTTCTGAGAAATCACCTGATCGGCGTCCGGCCGCAACACATCGTGCTTGCAGTTCTTGAAGCCGTCGCCAACCATCGCCAGTTCCTGGTCCGTCGGAAAGTCGATCGAGGTGTAGAGCGTCGGATCGTAGACGCCGAAAGTGAGCTTGCCCTTCAGCGGCATCTTCTCCGTGGGTTTGACCGCGAAGAACATCAGAAGCTGGCCCTCCTTGTAGTCGACGTGAATGATGTCCGGCTTCTGCACGGTAACGTTCTTCCCGTCGATCGTCAGGTTCATGTAGTAGTCGTAGTCCGCGAGCGATTCCCGGACGGTCTTGCCGACTTCGGCGAGTTCGTTCGGCTCCAGCTTCAAATCGGTGTTCTTGTCGAAATCCATGACGACCGAGGAGGAGAACACCTCGTCGAAGCGCCAGACGTTCCGCAGCTCCTGAATGCTGCCGTCGGGCGCTGCCACGACTTCGAGCCGAGCTTCCACGAAAATATGCGGATGTGCCATGGCGGTGACCGGCGCAAGCGAGATCAGCGCGGCCGTAAGGAAAGTCGATTTTTTCATGCTTCGGGTTACCGCTCTGTCCCAAATCGGTTGGTGTTTTCTTGCCGGAGAATGGGACGGAATTGGGACCGGCCTCAAAGTGGCAAGGTGAACCAGGTCTGATTCAAGGGTGCTTCTTGAACCAAGCATGGAGGTAGTCCACGAAGATGCGGACCTTTGCGGGCAGGTAGCGCCGGTGCGGATAGACGGCATAAATCCCGCGATCGGTGGGTATGTAGTCGTTGAACAGCGTCACGAGCCGGCCGTCCTCGATCGGTTTGCGGGCGATGAAATCCGGAATGACTGCGATGCCGATTCCGGAGAGAGCCGCGCGTAATGTCGCATGCGGACTGTTCACTTCGATCGGTCCGGAAACTGCGACCGCGAAGGACGTGCTGTCCGGATTATAGAATCGGACGCTGGCCTGCGTACGCGAATTCGTATCGACGATGAAGGGAACGTTGGAAATGTCCGCCGGATGTTCGATGTTTGGATAACGCTCGAGAAACTCCGGTGTCGCGCAGACATGCACGCGGAAATCCGAGATCTTGCGCGCAATCATCCCCGAATCTTCAAGCTTCGTAACGCGGATCGCCAGGTCGAAGCCTTCTTCGATCAGATCGACGAACCGGTCGTCCGCCGCGATTTCCAGCTGCAGGTCCGGGTTCTCCTTGGCGAAATCGATCAGCGATTGACCAACATCAGCGTCGACAAAGGTACGTGGCACCGAGATCTTCAGCCGGCCTTTGAGCTGCGCGTTGTTCTCGCGCACCAGATCGGCGAGGTTGTCGATCTCCTTGAGGATGTCAGAGGCGGTGCGATAATAGGTGTGACCGGCTTCCGTCATCGAGAACTGGCGAGTGGTGCGGTTGAGCAACAGGGCGCCGAGTTCGTCTTCCAACTCGCGCACATATTTGGAGAGCAGCGCCTTGGAGCGGCCGGTGCGCCGCGCTGCGGCGGAAAAACCTTCCGCTTCAACGACATCGATGAAGGCGCGTATGCGCGTCAGTGTGTCCATGGCCATCCTCCGTTGTTGAGGAAGACTGAACAAATTGCGCGTGTTTGTTCAATTTATTTTTTGAGGGAGGGGCAAAAAAAATCTTGATTATGACTGCGAATATTCTTATCTCGTCCTCAGCCCAAAGTCGCACGTGCCCATGGGTGTCCGCCGACCCTCGATTAGGTGAGGTCATCGGTAAGGTACCTGGAACTAACCCCTCCAGTCGCTATTCCGGCCAACCGGGAAATGCGAGGACGCCTAAGCAACGACGGTGCGGGCCTTTCTGGTGTCTTCCGGCTTTCCATCAGCCGGGGTTACTGAAGAGGCACACCTTCATTGCCGGAAGTGCGGTTGGGATTTTCCCTCCAATCCATGGCAGACAAAGCCGAACTATGCCGCTGTCGTGGCGTTGGTTCAATATTTGCGCATCGAGCGCTTGCTATGGTTCCGGGGTCTCCACCGGCTGGTTCCAACGCGAGCATTCGTATGCCCTTTGTCCTCCGGTTTTTGCCGGAGCTCTGGAATTGGAAGAGGGAATCGATATGACCACCCAGCGCATCCGCGACTTTCTCGCAACCCGACGTCCCGACGGTCCGTGCCTCGTGGTCGACCTCGACGTCGTGCGCGACAATTTCAACGCCTTTCGTCATGCGATGCCGGACAGCGCGATCTACTATGCCGTCAAGGCCAACCCGGCTCCGGAAGTGCTGAAGCTGCTGGCAAACCTCGGCTCCAATTTTGACTGCGCGTCCGTCGCCGAAATCGAAATGGCGCTGGATGCCGGTGCGACCTCTGCCCGCATTTCCTACGGCAACACGATCAAGAAGGAACGCGACGTCGCCCGCGCTCACGCGCTCGGCGTCAGCCTCTTTGCTGTCGACAGCCACGAAGAAGTCGAGAAGATCTCACGCGCTGCGCCCGGCGCCCGCGTGTTCTGCCGTGTGCTGACAGATGGCGAAGGTGCTGAATGGCCGCTGTCGCGCAAGTTCGGCTGCGTCCCGCAGATGGCCGTCGACGTTCTCGTCTACGCCCATCAGCTTGGCCTTGAATCCTACGGCGTGTCGTTCCATGTCGGTTCGCAGATGACCAAAGTCGATGCCTGGGACTCGGCTCTCGCCGATGCCAAGCGCGTCTTCGTGCAGCTCGCTAAGCAGGGCATCCACCTGCAGATGGTCAACATGGGCGGCGGCTTCCCGACGAAGTACCTTCGCGACGTTCCGTCGGCTGAGGCTTACGGCCGTTCGATCTACCAGAGCCTGCGCGATCACTTCGGCAACCAAATTCCGAAGACGATCATCGAGCCGGGCCGCGGCATGGTCGGCAATGCCGGCGTCATCAAGTCTGAAGTGGTGCTTGTCTCGAAGAAGTCGGACAACGACACGGCACGCTGGGTGTTCCTCGACATCGGCAAGTTCGGCGGTCTCGCCGAAACGATGGATGAGGCCATCCGTTACCCGATCCGCACCGAGCGCGACGGCGACAAGATGGAACCTTGCGTCATCGCCGGCCCGACCTGCGATTCGGCCGACGTGCTCTACGAGAAGAACCTCTATCCGCTGCCGGTGAGCCTCACCATCGGCGACGAGGTTCTCATCGAAGGTACCGGTGCCTACACGACGACCTATTCGGCGGTCGCTTTCAATGGCTTCGAGCCGCTGAAGGCCTACGTTATCTGATCCAGCCGGCCCCGTAGCCAATCGGGGCGGCAACCTCACAATTCTCTTCAATCGCCGCTGATAACGGTATTGGGTACGGGAGGCCAAGATGGCCGCTGTTCTTGATTCTGTCCGCGCATTCTTTGCGCCCTCTGTCTTCACCATCGACGCCGAGAATCCGTCGGATGTGGTTGCACGCGAGAACCTGCTCGATCGCGCAATGGGTCCGAATCGCCGCAAGAAGTCGTCGGAGAAGATCCGCCGCGGCCGCATTCCGGCCGATGGACTGTCACTCGTCGCGCGCGACCGCGACGGCCACGTCATTGGTACCGTGCGTCTTTGGAATATCGAAGCCGGCATCAACACCGACGGCACGCCGATCAATGCCCTGCTGCTTGGCCCGCTCGCCGTCGATCCGACCTTTGAGGGCAAGGGTGTCGGTTCGGCGCTGATGCGCGCAGCCGTTCTCGAAGCCAAGAACCGCGGGCACGGTGCCATCCTGCTCGTCGGCGATGCTGCCTACTATGAGCGTTTCGGCTTTTTCGCCGAAAAAGCTTGCCATCTCGTCATGCCCGGTCCCTTCGAACGCTCGCGCTTCCTGGCGCTGGAACTGACGGAAGGCTGGCTTGACGGCGCGGCCGGCATGATCGTTCCCTCGGGGCGCATGCTGACCAGCGCGCCGGTCCGGAAGGCCGCCTGACAGGCTGAAGCCTCTCCCTGAAAAGGGGGGCGCTTCAAGCACCTATGCGTTGCCCCTGCGCTATCAGCCATTGGACCGACTCCTGTATAGCCTGGAGAGAGCTGTAGCGCGGCGTGAACTGCAGCAACCGTTTCGCCTTCTCCATCGAGCAATTCGGGCTTCGGGCGATGTGCTCCAACGTTGCCTTCGCGTCCTCGGCGCTCTCCATTTTTGACCATTCGTCATAGGGGAGGAACTCGAGTCTCGGCTCATGCCCGAACCAGCGAAACATCGCATCTGCATAACCTCTCAGTGTCAGGGCTTGACTGGAGACCGCATGGAAGCTCTCTCCGGTCGATGCGCGCCAATTGCCGGTAGCAGCCATGAACATGCCTGCTACGTCGTCGGCGTGAACGTGATGAACCGTCTCCAGGCCGAAATTCGGCAGCCTCAGCGTCTCGCCGCGAGCAATCGTTGAAAAGACGGAAACGTTGAAGTGTCCGGCAGGATTGAGTGGAGACCAGCCGGGTCCGACGATATGGCCGGGATGGATGAGGGTTGCGGGAAAGCCCCGCCCCCGTGCCTCGCCTAGAAGATAGTCCTCGATCGCCTTCTTTTGCACGCCGTAGTCTCCAAAGGGCGTTTTTGGCGCGTCCTCGCGCGTCGGAACCGAAATGGAGTGGCCGTGTGTCCAGATAGTGCCGGTGTGCAGAAAATGACCGACATGGCCGTCCAATGCTTTCACCAGATGGCGAGCACTTTCCGGCGTGAAACAGATCATGTCGATGACGATATCCGGTTTCAGCGCGCGGATGGCGGGGCCGAAGCTGCCTTCCTCCTCCAAAGGCGCTCTATCCATCTTCCGTCGCTCGACACTTTTCCATGTCGTATGGGGAAGATAGGGTTCCGCTTTGCCCCGGCTGATGGCGACCACCTCATGGCCAGCTTCCACAAGATGTGGGACGAGATACGTGCCGACATGACCGGTCGCTCCGATTACGATTACGCGTGCCATAGTCTGACGCTCCTGCCGTGTGTTGATCTGGTCCGGCCGATATGTTGGGCGGTCTGTCGATAGGGCAAGCAAGATCATAAACTTTCACGTCCCCGTGAATCGGCTCCACGAGTGGATGAATTCCTCCTGGGATTGCGCTAGCTCATGGCGATGATCAGAGCCTTCCTCATATGGTTTGCCCTATTCCTTTCCGCCGCGCCGGTCTCAGCCCAGCAGGAAGACGATCGCCTTGCGTCCTTGCTCGAAAACTTCGCTTCCCGCGAGGAGCTGAAACCGCTGAAAACCATCATCATTTCACGTGACGGAAGGATCGTGGCTGAGCGCGGCTATCGCGGACATACGGTCTCCGAATCGACGAATATCAAGTCTGCGTCGAAAGCGATCATCTCCGCGCTTGTCGGTATCGCCATCAGCAAGGGCGTGCTCGAAGGACCGGATCAGAAGATTGCGCCGATCCTGAAGGCGGATCTGCCGCAATCACCCGATCCACGGCTGAACGAGGTCACCATCGGAAACCTGCTGTCCATGCAGGCAGGGTTGGGCCGCATGTCGGGACCGAACTACGGCCGCTGGGTTTCGAGCCGAAACTGGGTGCGCTTTGCACTCTCCCAGCCCTTCGATGATGAACCCGGCGGCCAGATGCTTTATTCGACCGCCTCGACACATCTCCTGTCTGCAATCCTGACGACGGCGAGCGGTAAGACAACCCTTGCCCTGGCACGAGAATGGCTCGGGCCAGTCGAAGGCTTCCGCATCGGCGCCTGGGAGCGCGATCCGCAGGGCATCTATCTCGGCGGAAACCAGATGGCCATGAGCGCCCGCTCGTTGCTTGCCTTCGGCGAGCTCTATCGCAACGGCGGCAGGACGCCAGAGGGGCGACAGGTCGTTCCTGCCGAGTGGATTGCGTCCTCCTGGCAGCCGCGCACCAACTCGCGCTTTTCGGGCGATGCCTATGGCTACGGATGGTTCGAGCGCAATCTCGGCGGCGAGGACGTGCATTTCGCATGGGGCTACGGCGGGCAGATGCTCTACATCGTGCCGTCGCTCAATCTGACCGTGGTGATGACGTCGGAGGAAAGCGGGCCATCAGCCCGCAACGGCTATCGCGATGCTTTGCACGGGGTGCTGGGCGAGATTATCGAAAATGCGCGAACATCTTAGGGATGATGAAGGCACACCGCCATCATCATCCGCAGATCAATCGGTCAGGCCGAAATATCGACGACACCGCAATCGCCTGCTTCCGACGCGAAGGCAAGCAGCTTGCCATTCTTGCTCCAGCTCATTGCCGTGATTGCGCCCTTGCCAGGGCGGCGGATCAGCGCTTCCTTGCTGTCGGCGATGCGCACGGCAAGGATCATGCCGTCGATGAAGCCGATTGCAAGGATGTCCTCTGCCGGGTGGAACTTGACCGCGGTCGCCATGATGTTGGCGCGTGTGCCGAGTTCCAGAGGCGCCTTGCCCATCGGCCCCTCCTTGCCTTGGAAGGGCCAGACGATCGCTGCCGGTGCGCCAGATGAGGCGAGCCACTTGCCCTTGGCGGACCAGGAAACTGACTTCACCTTAGCCGGGTAACCGGTCATGCGCATGTGGCGGGCCTCGGCGCCAGGTTTGATGTCGAGTTTCCAGCCGTGCAGCGCATTTTCCTGCATGCTGGTCACGAGGAAATTGCCATCAGGCGAAAAGGTAACGCCTGTATGCGCACCCTTCCATTCTAGATCAACCGGCTTTGCGTTCATGCCGACCCAGTGCAGCGACACGCCGTTGTAGCGCGCCGCGGCGATGCGCATGCCCTTCGGCGCGAAGGCGAGGCCTTCGACGGTGCGTTCCTCGGCGAATTCCTTGGTCTCGCCATTCGACAGGCGAACGAACGTGCTCTTTCCGTAGGCATAGGCAACAGCGCCTTGCGGGCCTGCGGCCACCTGCGAAATCCATTTGCGCGGCGCACTGGCAATGTCGCTGACGCCGGCATCGGCCGCAATGCGCAGCACCTTGCCATCTTCGCCGCCGGAGATCAGGCTTTCGCTGTAGGGATCGCGAATACAGGTGAGCATGCCCTGATGGGCTTCGGAAACCTTCTCGCCGCCATCCAGCCGGTGAAACGTGCCGTTGGCGTTCGCGAAGAAGGGGACATCACCTAAAAATTCGACGGCCAGAATGTGGCCGTCGAGATCAAGCGGGGCAACTGTAGGCATCAGGCCGCGGCCTCACATGCCTTGAAGGAGGCTTCGAGCTTTTCGTGGTCGAGTTCGCGGCCGATGAAAACGAGGCGCGTCTCATGCTTCTCGCCGTCCTTCCACGGACGCTGATGGTCGCCCTCCACGATCATGTGCACGCCCTGGATGACATAGCGCTCGGCATCGTCCTTGAAGGCAATGATGCCCTTGAGGCGCAGGATGTTCGGGCCCTGCGTCTGGGTGACCTTCTGGATCCAGGGAAAGAAGCGTTCGGGGTTCATCTCGCTGCCGCGGAGCGATACTGACTGCACCGTCACATCGTGGATCGGCGACACCGCGCCGTGGTGATGATGGCCGTGATCGTGACCATGATGGTCGTGGTCATGGTCATGCGCGTGATGATCGTGATCGTGGTCGCAATCCGGGCCGCAGACATGATCGTCGTGATCGTGCTCCAGGAAGTGCGGGTCGTTTTCCAGCGCGCGCTCCAGATTGAAGGCACCTTGGTCGAGTACGCGGGCAAGATCGACGCCGGAGCGGCTGGTCTTGTAAACGCGAGCCGACGGGTTGATGGCGCGGACGATATCCTCGATCTGCGCCAGTTCTTCTGGCGTGACGAGGTCGGTCTTGTTGATGAGGACGACGTCGGCAAAGGCGATCTGGTCCTCGGCCTCGCGGCTGTCCTTCAGGCGCAACGGGAGGTGCTTGGCATCGACGAGGGCGACGACGGCATCGAGCTCGGTCTTGGCGCGCACGTCGTCATCCATGAAGAATGTCTGGGCGACCGGCACCGGATCGGCAAGGCCGGTGGTTTCGACGATGATGCCGTCGAAGCGGCCGGGGCGGCGCATCAGGCCTTCAACCACACGGATCAGGTCGCCGCGCACGGTGCAGCAGACGCAGCCGTTATTCATCTCGTAGATTTCCTCGTCCGACTCGACGATCAGGTCGTTGTCGATGCCAATCTCGCCGAACTCGTTGACGATCACCGCATATTTCTTGCCGTGATTTTCGGACAGGATGCGGTTGAGCAGCGTCGTCTTGCCGGCACCGAGATAGCCGGTGAGCACGGTGACGGGGATGGGCTTCTGCAGGGTCGAAATTGCGTCGGTCATGAGAACCTCGAAGAATGGGTTTGCCGCCGAGGGGGCTTTAAACGGTCGGTTTCATATAAGGGTTCGAGCGGATCAGTTCAAAGGGTTTTATAATGTTATAAGATCACATCGCCTCTGCTGCAAAAGCAGCAACTAGAGACCAGCGAGTTTCAGCCGCACCGTCAGAAGATCGATGAAAGCGCGGACTTTCGCTGGCGGAAATCTGTTCTCCTGCCAAAGCGCATGGATGGGAACCGGCTTCGGTTCGAATTCCTTCAGCACAAGCTCGATGCTGCCTTCGTCAACGAGATGCCTGACCTGCCAGAGCGGAGAATACGCTATCCCGAGACCATGGCTCGCCGCCGAATAAATCGCCGCCATCGTGCTGGCCCGAAACGATCCGCTGACCGTGATCGTGCGCGGTTTCCCATCAATCAGAAACGACCATTGGCCTGGTCGTTGATCGATCGTTCTGACGAGACAGGCGTGGCGCCGTAAATCCGAAGGGTGCTCAGGGCGGCCATGACGCTCGAAATAGGAGGGTGCACCGAAGACAACCCTGCGCAGCGAGCCGAGACGCTTTGCCTGCAGGCCGGAGTCCGGCAAATCGGCAATTCGCAGCACGAGGTCGAGGCCTTCCGCGGCCAGATCCACGAATGCGTCCGAAAGCTGGAGGTCGACCTCGATGCCCGGATAAGCACTCATGTATTCCGCGATCATCGGTACGAGAAACTCCGGGCCAAACAGAACCGGTGCGCCGATACGCACAGTGCCGGACGGTTCCGAGCGTCTGTTGTTGGCTTCGAGTTCTGCCTCTCTGATCTCGGCTACGGCCGGCTTTAGGCGCTTGTAGAAAGCCAACCCCGCTTCGCTTGGACTGGATTGACGCGTCGTGCGGTGGACGAGCTGGACGCCGATATCCTCCTCCAGTGCCGCGAGCGCCCGGCTGACGGCCTGAAGCGACCGGTCGAGATGGCGGGCCGCGGTGGTCAGGCTGCCATGTTCGATAATCGCAATGAATGCTTCCAGATCTGCAAGGCGGCTCATTCTATTATCTCATTTTTCGAGATGAAGAATGAATTTCTACGATGATTGTTTCGAGGGTCGCAACTGCATACTTCCAGGTCATTCGCAAACTTGGAGAAAGCACGATGCAATCGACTGGTCCGACCATCCTCGTTATAGGTGCGACTGGAAAATTCGCCCGCCTCGTAGTGCCCGAACTCGCGCGACGAAAAGCTGTGGTACGTGCGCTTGTGCGCAAGCCCTCCCAAGGTGACGGCGCGCTGGCGGCGGGCGCAACAGAACTTGCGATCGGAGACCTTCGAAACGCCGACAGTCTCATCAGTGCAATGGTGGGGGTCGATGGCGTCTTTCATATTGGCCCTGCCTTCTCGCCCGATGAAGCCGCTATGGGCGTGGCGTTGGTCGAGGCCGCAGAGCGCGGTGGCGCGCGGAAGTTCGTTTTTTCTTCCGTCATCCAGCCCACGAACACGCGGCTGAAGAACCACGCCAGCAAGGTCCCCGTAGAGGATGCGCTGTATTCATCGAGCCTGGAGTACACGATCCTGCATCCGGCAAACTTCATGCAGAACATCGGTCTGGCGTGGCCCGGCGTTGTCGAAAGCGGCCGCTTTTCGGAACCCTTCCCGAATGAAGCCAAGGTTGCGCGCGTGGATTATCGCGACGTCGCGGAAGTGGCGGCCATCGCCTTGACGAGCGAACTGCTTGCTTATGCCACATTGGAGCTCTGTACGGGCATGTTCAATCGAAACGAGATCGCATCCATCATGTCGGAAGAACTCGGTCGGACGATCCAGGCGTGTGAGTCCAGCTTCTCGCAATGGGCCGCCGGTGCGCGTCTTCCATACGGCGATCGTGAGCTGCAGCTGCTCGCCGATGTTCATGAGCACTACAGCAAGTACGGTCTTGGGGGAAACAGCCTGTCGCTTGCCGCGGCTCTTGGACGAGAGCCTCGCTCGCTGCGTCAATATATCCGTGAGCTCGTCCAAGGCACCCCCTCTGTTGTTCCTGCGCAAGATAAGGAGAAGAAGCATGGCTGATTTCGCACGCCGGTCGCGGACAAGGAAGCTCCCTTCGTCCTTTACTGTTGTGGTGATGCCGCTGGTGCTTTCGGTCTTCATGTCGGGCATCGTGTCGGCTGTTGCGACTGTGGTGAACATAGGGCTTGGAGCCACCTTCATCACCAATTGGCCCGGTGCGTGGGGAACGTCCTGGGTGGTTGCGTTTCCCAGCCTGCTGATGATCCTTCCGGTGGTACGCCGTATCGTATCGGCAGTTGTCGAAACGCCGCGATGAGGCAGTAGATCGTGCGCCCATTTCTTTGTTTCGGCTGGCTCCAACACTCAACCGGTCTTATTCTGCAAGGCGCAATTGACAAACCGAGCTGCTAGCTTAGCACCTCCGTGTCAAACGCATCCACATCCTGCAGCAGTTCGACCAGCCCCTTGACCGCATGCGCGATCAGCGCTTCGCCCTTTTCGACCGTAGCGGCGGCGGCGTTCCCTGCTGCGCCTCGGGCATTCAGATCGGACATCTTCCAGCCGAAGGCGTGCGGTCCGTAGGCCCGCAGATGCTTGAAGCGTGCGATGAATTCAGACTGCTGCGAAGTAAAGTTCCGAGCTTCGGAGATTGCAACCTTGCCGGGATGCAATGCGAGCATCACCGAGGTTTCGATATCACCGCCATGGATGTCGATTGCTTTATTCTGCGCTGAGATCACGTCTTCCGGCACGCCGAAACGGGTCCAGCTGGTTGCGACGGCCAGCATGTTGAACTTCACTCGCGCTTCGGTCGCGACGATGGTCATCAGCGGCGAATTTCCGCCGTGGGCGTTCAGC
Source organism: Rhizobium sullae (assembly GCF_900169785.1). Taxonomy (GTDB): domain Bacteria; phylum Pseudomonadota; class Alphaproteobacteria; order Rhizobiales; family Rhizobiaceae; genus Rhizobium; species Rhizobium sullae. The sequence continues at coordinate 208,038 of NZ_FWER01000004.1, read as the reverse complement.
ATCATCAGCTTGCGAATGCCGAGATCGTGCAGCATTCCGGCAATCCCGAGCCAGCGGTGGATCGCTTCGCAGCAGGTCAGCGTCTTGGTACCGTCGACATCCATGTGTTCCATCGAATAGCCGATCGGCTCTGCGGGCAGGAAGGTGACAGGCAATGCGGAGGGAAGGGTGGCTTTCAGCCTTTCTACGATACCTTCGGCAATCAGCGTGTCGGTTTCGAAAGGAAGGTGTGGGCCATGCTGCTCGTGCGCGCCGAGCGGCAATACCGCGATCCAGTTCCGACGGTCTTCGGGCGAAAGTGCGGCGTCGTTGTCCGCGAAGTTCCGGGCAGGCGCTGTCATCCGGTTTCAATGCCCCTTGTTTATGACGTGAACCTGCGCAATGTCATAACGCAGCGTTATCACGGCTTAAAGATCAAAGGGATGGCGATGGGGAAGAAGCACAAAGACGGCAAGAAAAACAAGTCCAAGAAAAAGGACCAGACCGAATATACGCTTGCCGATCTTTCGCCGGCTTTGACGCAAGCTGCGCGGTCCATGCGCACGGTGCTCTCGCGTAATCTGCTTGAGAGTGGGCTTTACGCCGGCCAGGACGGCGTCATTCTTTTGCTTGCTGAAACCGATGGCATGACTGCAGGCGGGCTTGCGCAGAAACTCGGCGTCAAGGCGCCGACCATGACCCGCACCATCGGCCGCATGGAAGCCCAAGGCTTCCTCGAACGCAAACCGGATGCTGAAGATGCGCGGCTGACGAAGGTCTATCTCACCGAACTCGGCCGCGGCAGCGTGAAGGCAATTGAGATGGCGGCGTCGGCCTGCGACCGGACGGCTACGCTTGATTTTTCGGAGAAGGAAGTCCGCAATCTCGTGCGCTTGCTGAAGGCGATCGACAACAATCTGCAGGCCGAAGCCGTGCCGTTCGAAGAACCCGACGAAATTTGACAGCCGATTAAAATTCGGTTTGCCTCCATGCGTTTAATCTTTTAATTAAACATTTTAAGGAGCGCTCTTTTCCGGTTTCGCGACGTGCTCCATATCTTGCGCGTTGCCTTGGGAGGATGCGTGGCACAAAAGATCAAACTTTCGACGATTGCCGAAACGCTCGGTATTTCAACGGCAACCGTATCGCTTGCCTTACGCGACAGCCCGCTCGTTGCGGGCAGTACGCGAGACAAGATCAAGGAACAGGCACGCGCGCTCGGCTATATTTACAACCGCCGTGCGGCGAGCCTGCGCACCTCTCGCTCAGGCATCGTCGGCGTCGTCGTGCACGACATCATGAACCCGTTCTACGGCGAAATCCTGAAGGCGATCGAAAGCGAGCTCGATCGCAGCCGTCATACCTTCATTCTGTCCAATCATTACGATTCGGTCGAGAAGCAGCGCACCTTCATCGAGACGCTGCTGCAGCTCGGCGGCGATGGCGTCATCATGTCGCCCGCGATCGGCACGCCACCGGAGGACATGCAGCTTGCCGAAGCCAACGGTATGCCGGCGATTCTGGTCGCACGCTCGATGGAGGGGATGGACCTGCCGACCTATCGTGGTGACGACAGCTACGGCATTTCGCTTGCCACCAATCACCTGATCGGGCTCGGCCACCGCTCTATCGCCATGATCGGCGGAACGGATCAAACCTCGACTGGCCGCGATCGCTATCAGGGCTATGTTAATGCGCTGCGCAAGGCGGAAATCGAAGTCGATCCGAACCTGCGCATTCCCGGTCCGCGCTCGATGCAGGGTGGGTTCGAGGCGGCTGTGCATTTCCTGTCGCTGCCGCAGAAGCCGACGGCTGCCGTCTGCTGGAACGATCTCGTCGCCATCGGGCTCATGAATGGCATTGCGCGTGCCGGTCTTGTGCCGGGCAAGGACATCTCGGTTACCGGCTATGACGATCTCGAAGAAGCCTCGCTGTCGACGCCAGCGCTGACGACGGTCTGGAACGGGCAGGCCGAAGTCGGCCGCCTTGCCGCCCGGGCGCTTCTCGATCGCTTGGCCGGCAGCCACGAGCCGGACGGCATCCACCTGATCAAACCCGAGATGCGCATCCGCCAGTCGACGAGCCCCTACAGAGCCCGCCAGTAAGACAAGAGGAAGAGCCATGTCCCGCATTGCCATTCTCGTTCCAGGGAAGATACACGAGCGCGTTCTAGCGACCTTGAGGGACCGTTTCGAGATTGTCGCGATTGAGAACAACGAGACGCTGAAAATCGACGCCGACACCGCAAGCCGCATTCGCGGCGCGGCCGTCAGCGGCGCGTTTCCCGGCAGGTGGATGGATCAATTGCCGAGTCTCGAGGTGATCGCGAGCTTTGGTGTCGGCTATGACGCCGTGGACGTCAAGCATGCTGCTGAAAAGGGAATCGTCGTCACCAACACGCCGGATGTGTTAAACGACGAGGTCGCCGACACCGCAATCGGCCTGCTGCTCAACGCCGTCCGCGAGCTGCCGCGGGCGGAGAACTGGCTGCGCGAGGGCCACTGGAAGCCGGGTTCTGCCTACCCATTATCGCGCTTTTCCTTGAAGGGGCGGCATGTCGGTCTCTATGGCCTCGGCCGCATCGGTCAGGAGATCGCCAGGCGCCTCGAACCGTTCAAGGTGAAGATCAGCTATTATACGCGCACGAAGCATCCGGACGTCGCCTACGACTATCATGCGACGCTGAAAAGCCTTGCCGACGCCGTCGATACGCTGATTGCGATCGTGCCGAAGACCCCCCATACCCACAAGACCATCGACGCGGAGATCCTTTCGGCGCTCGGCCCCGACGGCGTTCTGATCAATGTCGGCCGCGGCTGGACGGTCGATGAAGCGGCACTCGTCTTGGCGCTGAAGAGCGGCGCGCTGGGTGCTGCGGGCCTGGATGTCTTCTACGACGAGCCGGTGGTTCCGGCCGAACTATTCAGCTTGCCGAATGCCGTGCTGCTGCCGCACGTCGCTTCCGCCTCGATCCCGACTCGCAACGCGATGGCCGATCTGGTTGCCAGCAATCTCATCGAATGGTTTGAGAAGGGCAGGCCGCTGGCGCCGGTGCCGGAGACACCTTCAAAGCGTTGATTCGTGGACCGCAGCCGGTTGCATCTTTCCGGCTGCATATTCCCTTGCCGCATCACCGAAGGCGGCGAAGATCTGGTTCGAGGGTTTGTCGGTTTCAGCCCAGTATTCCGGATGCCATTGCACACCGACGGCGAAGGCTTTGGCGTCGATGACGGAAACCGCCTCAATCGTTCCATCTTCGGCGATCGCCTCCACCTGCAGGCGAGGCGCCGTCCTGGCAATTGCCTGACGGTGCAGCGAGTTCACCTGGATTTCGCCGGGGCCGATGATGCGGGCGATGCAGGAGCCTTCCTTGACGAAAACGCTCTGGCGGATCGCATACATGCCGTCACGATCGACATCGGCCGGCTTTCTGTGGTCCCAGATGCCTTCCTGCTCGTGAATTTCGCTGGCAAGCGAACCGCCGAGCGCGACATTCAGCTCTTGTATGCCGCGGCAGATCGCGAGCAGCGGGATGGCTCGATCGATTGCACGGCGGATGAGGGGTATGGCCGTTGCGTCACGCGCGGGATCGAAAGGCCCGTCGCTCTCACGGGATTCAACGCCATAGAGTGAGGGATGGACGTTGCTCGCGGAACCAGAAACGAGCAAGCCATCGACCCGGTCGAGGATTGCGTCCGTGTCGTAGCCTTCCTCGAACGCGGGGATGATGAAGGCCATGACGCCGGCTGCGTTCAGCGCGGCACGCACATACTGGTGCTGGACGGCATGCCAGTTGGCACCGTCGAGGGTGCGGATATCGGCAGGAACGGCGACGATCGGCTTGGTCATTTTCGGTCCGGAAAGCTCTCGATTTTTCTATTGTGAGAGCCGAGATCGGCGTCAATGTCAACGTCTCCGCGCAATGACGGGCCAAATTGCGGCTATCGGAGCCATCCAGGCGGAAGGCGCCTGCTAAACTGCTGATTCTTGATGGAAACACGGCGTCTGCCCAATTGCTGCCGTGATGCGAAAGTCTCATCGACTAAAGCTTGAAACGCAGGCGGCCACATGCTTAGCTCGCCTCCATTGCACCGGGTAGGGAAGAATTGTCCGTGCATACCATCTATACGGGAGGTTTTTGATGGATCGTCGTTCGTTTATTAAGAAGGCCGGAACTGCAGGGGCAGGTGTTGTTGCGGCAAGCGCACTCGCCGCACCAGCGATCGCGCAGGAGAATCCGAAGATTTCGTGGCGCATGACCTCTTCGTTCCCGAAGAGCCTGGACACGATCTTTGGTGGCGCGGAAGATATCGCCAAACATGTTTCTAATGCAACCGGCGGCAATTTCACGATCCAACCTTTTGCGGCCGGCGAGATCGTCCCCGCGCTGCAGGCAGCAGATGCAGTGACTTCCGGCACGGTCGAGGCGGCGCACACTACCTCCTATTATTTCGTCGGCAAGGATCCGACTTACGCCATCGGTACGGCCATTCCGTTCAGCCTCAACAGCCGTCTGACGAATGCATGGTATTATCAGGGCAACGGCAACACGTTGATGAATGAGTTCTTTGCCACGCAGGGTATATACGGCCTGCCGGCCGGCAATACCGGGGCGCAGATGGGCGGCTGGTTCCGCAAAGAAATCAATACGCTGGACGACCTCAAGGGCGTCAAGATGCGCATCGCCGGTCTTGCCGGGCAGGTCATGTCCAAGCTCGGCGTCATCCCGCAGCAGATCGGCGGCGCGGATATCTATCCGGCGCTCGAAAAGGGTACGATTGATGCCGCGGAATTCGTCGGTCCTTACGACGACCTGAAGCTCGGCTTTCACAAGGTGGCGAAGTACTACTATTATCCGGGCTTTTGGGAAGGCGGCCCGACGGTGCACGGGCTGTTCAATCTTGAAAAGTGGAGCAGCCTGCCGAAGCACTATCAGGCGGCCCTAACCGATGCCTGCGCCTTCGCAAATACGAACATGCTGGCGAAATACGATATGAAGAACCCTTCAGCGCTGAAGCAGCTCGTCGCCGAAGGTGCGACGCTGCGTCCCTTCAGCCAGGAAATTCTGGAAGCTGCTTTCCAGGTTTCGACCGGCCTCTACGCTGATATCTCGAGTTCGAACCCGTCTTTCAAGAAGATCTACGACGACCAGACCGCATTCAAGCGTGACGCTTATCTCTGGATGCAGCTCTCGGAATATACGTTCGACACTTTCATGATGATCCAGCAGCGGTCGGGCAAGCTCTAGGCGGCTCGGATTCCTTCTGCGCGTTCATCACATCTGCCAAAAAGAAGCCCCGGATCGAAATTCGGGGCTTCTTCATTGCATTCAATTGATCTTCGGCGGCTGGCTGAGATCGGGTGGCGGTGCCGGCTGTGCCGGATTGGCCGGCGCGGGCGTCGCAGGAGCCGGTTGCTGACCGGGCAGGCCGTTCAGTGGCGGCAAGGTGAGACCCGGAATCTGTGGTGAACCGCCGCCGCCAGGTGCCGGCGGCAACGAGAGCTGGTTGCCGCCGAAGCCGGGTATTTCGATCTTGATCGTATTGAGGTCGACGGCCGGACCCTTGTTCAGCCAGTAGGTCACGGATTGCGGCCAGAAGATCACGACTGCAACAAGGATGAGCTGCATGACGACCCAGGGGATTGCGCCCATGTAGATATCCCGCGACTTCACGTCGCGGCTTGCGATGGAGCGCAGATAGAAGAGCGCGAAGCCGAAGGGCGGATGCATGAAGCTGGTCTGCATGTTTACGCAGATGAGCACGCCAAACCAGATCAGGTCGATACCGAGCGCCGAAGCAACGGGTGCCAGCATTGGGATGACGATGAAGGCGATTTCGAAGAAATCGAGGAAGAAGGCGAGGACGAAGATGAAGACGTTGACGAAGATCAGGAAGCCGACCTGGCCGCCGGGGATGCCGGACAGCATGTGCTCGATCCAGCGCGAACCATCCATGCCCTGAAAGACGAGGCTGAAGCAGGTTGAGCCGATCAGGATCATCACCACCATCGAGGTGATATGCATTGTCGATGTCATGGCTTCGCGGACTAGCGGCCAGGTGAGGCGGCGATGGAGCGCTGCGAGTACCATGGCGCCCACGCCGCCGAGGGCGCCGGCCTCCGTTGGCGTTGCAAGGCCCATGAAGATCGTGCCAAGCACGAGGAAGATGAGGACGACGGAAGGCACCATGCCGGCCAGCACCTTCATTAGCAGTCCCCAGTTGAACTCGCCGCGCACCTCCTTCGGCAGCGGCGGCATCAAGCCTGGTCGGAAGATGGACAGGAACAGGATGAAACCCAGGAAGATCGCGACCTGCAGGACCGAAGGGCCGATGGCGCCGAGATACATGTCGCCGACCGATCTGCCGAGCTGGTCGGCAAGAACGACGAGCACGAGCGAGGGCGGGATGACCTGCGTGATCGTGCCCGATGCTGCAATGACGCCGGTCGCGAGCCGCGGATTGTAGCCGTAGCGCAGCATGATCGGCAGCGAGATCACACCCATGGTGATGACCGATGCCGCAACCGTGCCGGTGATGGCGCCGAGAACAGCGCCGACGAGGATGACGGCATAGGCCAGACCGCCTGGAACGGCGCCGAAAAGCTTACCCGTTCCTTCGAGGAGATCCTCCGCCAGGCCGCACCTTTCCAGAATGGCGCCCATGAAGGTGAAGAAGGGAATGGCAAGCAGCAGGTCGTTGGAAACGATGCCGAAGACGCGAAGGGGTAGGGCCTGCAAAAAGGCCTCGCTGAAATGGCCGGTTGCTATGCCGATGATGCCGAAGAAAAGGCCGACGGCCGCGAGCGAAAAGGCGACCGGAAACCCGTAGAGCATGAAGATGACCATGCCGAGAAACATCGCCGGCGGAATGATACCGAAGTCAAACAAGTCCGTTCCTCCCGGAGAGCTTTATTGCAGGGGCTTTTCGTATTTCGTTTCGAGCTGGATGTAGCCACTCAACGCGGCGACCCTCTTGATGAGTTCCGAAATACCCTGCAGCACCAGGAGTGCGAAACCTGCGAAAAGAATAAGCTTGACCGGCCAGCGAATGAGCCCTCCTGCATTGGCGGATATCTCACCTTGCTGGAAGGCGATCACGAAATAGGGCCAGCACAGGTAAGCCAGGAAGAAGCAGGCCGGAATCAGGAAGACGATCAGGCCGATGATATCGATCCAGATTCTGGCTTTGTCGGAAACCGATCCGTAGATCAGATCCACCCGCACGTGCTCGTTGTTGCGCAGCGTATGAGCTGCTCCGAGCACGACGATGTAAGCAAAGAGATACCATTGAATCTCCAGCCACCCGTTCGAGCTGTAATTGAAGAGATAGCGGACGGTTGCGTTGCCCGCGCTGATGAGGCAGCAGAAAAGCACCATGTAATCCGCGGTTTTTCCGATAAACTGGCTGACGCTATCGATCAGCCGGCTGACGCTTAGGAACGCCGGCATGCCTTCTCCCCTTATCTGCCTTTGCGGCAAGTTCTCCCTTTTTGAATTTGCTTAAACTACGGTTTCCGAAATTGAAAGAATAAACGGCCCTGTAGGATTTTAGTCGTAGATACTGGCTGCCGCGGCATGGCTGCAGCATGTACGATCAGCAACCTAAGCGTGGTTTATTTTTCCACGAACCTCGCCATAAGGCTGTGAAGAGTGTTTTAAACTTTGAAATTCCCTCTAAGGTTTTAGAAAAAACAACCAAATACATAGAGTCAAGGAAATCAATTTTTAAAGGGTTCTCCGTATTATCCCGGCGCACAGGGAAAGTATGGATGAAGCCACATAACCCGAACAGGGTCCCTACGGACGTGTATCTGTCGTTTGTGAGTTCTCTTTCCGGGAACCGCATGACGCTCCTTGCCGGCGTTATTGTGCATGTCGCGACCTTCCTGGCGGTTGCAGCCAAGACGCAATCCCTCGTCTACGTGCTGCTGTCGGCTGCAGCTCTCCTGGTCTTCTGCATCCGCATGGTCATCTTCCGGCGGTTCGATCGTGTGGACAAGGCGAAACTGTCGCGCGCCGGCATCGAGCGCTGGGAGCGGATACTCGTTGCCGCTGCAGCCTGCACCACCGCCATCCTCGGCATCGGCAGCGGCTACGCCATCTTCGTCGTCCGCGATTCCTTCGCTGAGCTCGCCTGCATCTCCGTCACCATGGCGACCATGGTTTCTGTCGTCGGCCGCAATTATGGCTCGCGGCTGGCGGTTGACCTGCAGACTTTCTCCTGCTGCCTGCCGATGATCGTCTGCAGCCTGATGGCGTTGGATTTCTATCGCGGCATCCTCTCGATCTTCCTCATTCCCTTCTGGCTGACGACGCGGGCGATGGCCAATGGCGTGCGCGAGTTCCTTTATGAGAATGTCATAGCCCACCGGCAGATATCGCTGATCGCCGATCGTTTTGATACCGCGCTCAACAATATGCCGCACGGCCTAGTGATGGTCGATCCATCGAACCGTATCCAGGTGATTAACCGCAAGGCCTGCGAGCTTCTCAAGATCGGCGATCCGGACCGATTGAAGGATCGCGATCTTGGTGCCGTCCTGCGCTACGGCGCGCGCTATAGCTTCATGGACGCCTCGCAACCGGAGCTGATCCTGCGGCAGCTGACCCAGGTTGCCGAGGAAGGCCTGTCGCGCACTCTGATCCATTTCCCCGAGAGTCTGTCGCTGGAATTTTCTGCGAAACGCCGCGCGGACGGCGGCGCCGTTTTGATCTTCGAGGACGTGTCGAGCCGCGTGAAGGCGGAGCAGAAGATCCTGCATATGGTCCGCTTCGATGCCCTGACCGGCCTGCCGAACCGCGAATATTTCGGTCATCTCGTCCAGGAATACCTCGACCGTCACCCGAAACGGCGCGGGCCGCTGGGTTTCATGGTTCTCGACATCGACGAGTTCAAGCACGTTAACGATATGCGCGGCCATATCACGGGTGACCATCTGCTCTGTGCGATCGCGGCGCGGGTCAAGGTTGAAGCAGGCAATGCCATCGTCGGCCGTCTCATGGGCGACCAGTTCGTCATCTTCTTCCCGCATACCAAGAGCAGCGAAGCGCTCGATGCCGAAATCCGCAGGGTGCATACCGCTATCCAGGGCAATTACGACGTGGACGAGGTGACCTTCCTCGTGTCGCTCAGCGCCGGCTATGCGGTCCTCGAAAGCAATGCATTTGCAATGGAAGAATGGAGCATCAAAGCGGACCTCGCGCTCTTTGAAAGCAAATCGCGGTTGCGTGGCGGCATCACCGGCTTCGAACACGAAATGGATGGCCGCTATATCGAGCAGCAGAAGCTGAAGGCGGATTTGCGCGAGGCGGTGGCTGCGGACGCGTTGAGCGTCGCCTTTCAACCGATGTTCAAAGCCGATGGAACGCGCATCGAATGCGCCGAGGCGCTGGCGCGCTGGGTCCACCCGGAAAAGGGCGCTATTCCGCCGGATGTCTTCATCGGTCTTGCCGAGGAGATGGGCATCATATCGGACATCACGCGGTTCATACTTTTCAAGGCCTGCATCGAATGCGTGACTTGGCCCGATCACATCGCGATATCGGTCAATCTTTCGGCACGCGACCTGCGTGACAACGATATCCTTGCCGTCGTTTCGGAGGCGCTTTCGACATCCGGCCTCAAGGCGTCGCGGCTGCATCTCGAAATTACGGAAAGCTGTCTCATCGATGAGCCTGCGGCGGTGCGCGCCATTCTCGCGGAACTGCGCTCCCACGGCATCACCATAGCGATCGACGACTTCGGCACGGGCTTCTCCAGCCTTAGCTATCTCGATACATTGCCGCTTGATATTGTGAAGATCGACCGCTCCTTCGTTCGCAATATCGCGGAAGATACGCGCCGACTGAAGCTATTGCGCGGCACGGTCAACCTTGCTCGCGAACTCGGGCTCAAGATTGTCATCGAAGGTGTGGAAACTCTCGAGCAACTGGCGTTGCTCAACAAGCATCGCAGCGCGGATCTCGTGCAGGGCTATGTCTTCTCTGCGCCAGTACCCTCAAAAGAGATCGGCATCCTTTCGCAAGCACTGAGCCGCCGCGCCGCCCAGCGCCGCCGCAGCAAGGTCGCTTGAGCCGACCGCGCCCTCGCTGCAAGAGCCCGCCTAACCGCGGCTGTTAACCTTAATAATTCAAATACGTCAAAAATTATTGATAGTTCTTGCTCTTTGCTCGGCCAGATATGATTAATGGCCCGTTAACAGCGGGGGCATTAATGGCGTCAATCCCTTTGAATACAAGTGACTTTTCAAGGAAGCTTCTCGAAATTCTGGATCACGTTGAATATCGCCGCATCGAAAGCACCGAGGACATGGAGGATGTCGAGCGGTTGCGCTGGAAGGCCTACAAGGCTCACGACGTGCTGGCGCTCGCCCCCAAGGGGCTGTTGGACGATAGCGATTTCGACAGCCATGCCTATGTCTTCGGCCTCTACTACTACGGCGAATTGGTCAGCACCATCCGACTCCACTATGCGACGCCGGAGCATCGCGTCACCCAATCCGGTGGCGCCTTTCCCGAGGCGATCGATGCGCTTCTGGACGCGGGGCTGACCCTGATCGATCCGGCGCGCTTTGCGGCCGATCCCGAACTGACCGCTGACCTGCCGTGGATTCCCTATCTGACGCTGAGGCCCAGCATCGTCGCGGCGGCGTATTTCCGTGCCGCCCGCGTTCTTCAGTTCTGCCGGCCTCCGCATGCCGCTTTCTACAAGCGTGTCTTCTATGCTGATACGATCGTGCCAGGCCGGCTCGCGAAGAATTACGGAATCGACATGACGCTGATGGCGACGAATGTCATCGAAGTCGGCCGCAAGCTTCTGACGCGCTATCCCTTCTTCATTTCCAGCGCCAGCGAACAGCGCATGATGTTCTCCCGCGACCCCGACAGCACGCTGCCATCGCTCACCATCATCCCCACCGCTCGCTTCGTGCCGGAGGGCCAACTCGGCACCGATCTGCCGCTTTGAAAGCCGCGCTCATGAAATGCCGAAGCGTACCGGCTGCGGCATTCTCATGCATTGCGCTTTTCCCAGGCTTTGTGTAAGCCCTGAATGGGATCAGTCCCTCGCGAAGGCAGGGGAATCATGGCATTCAGGCGGCCCGTATCATCCATGCGGGCGGGTATTGAGGGAGACGAAATTTCATGGCCGAAGAAAACAATGGACCCGTCGAAGTCGGCGCGCCGATGGACTACACGGAACATGAACAAACCTATAATCTGTTCATCTCGGCTGCGAAATACGGCACGATGTTCCTCGTCGCTTTGCTGCTTGGCATGGCAGCTGGTTTTTTCACCAGCAGCGGCTTTCTCGGCGGTCTTCTGGTCTTTCTCATCATCTTCGTTGCCGGCATCGTCCTGCTGCGCTGACCGCAGCAGGCGAGGAGCGGCATTTCCGAATTTTTGAATAGGTGCTTGGCCCGAGCGGGTGAGCCCGCGGTGGTCTGGCTGACCCGGAGGAGGGGCAGTTGGGCAATATCGTTTTCATTGCAAAAGAATCGACCGGTTCCGAGACACGTGTTGCGGCGTCCGCAGAGACCGTGAAGAAGATGAAGAACATCGGCTTCGACGTTGTGGTCGAGGCAGGCGCGGGCGCTCAGTCGCGCATACCGGACAGCGAATTCGAGGCTGCAGGGGCGCGAATCGGCTCCGCAAGTGATGCGGCAACTGCGGACGTGGTGCTGAAGGTGCGCCGCCCGACAGAGGCGGAGATCGCAGGCTATAAGAGCGGTGCAGTCGTCATCGCGATCATAGATCCCTACGGAAACGACGAGGTGATTGCAGCGATGGCGAAAGCGGGCCTTTCTGTCTTCGCGATGGAACTGATGCCGCGTATCACTCGCGCGCAATCCATGGACGTTCTTTCATCTCAGGCAAATCTTGCGGGCTATCAGGCCATCATCGAAGCGGCGGCGGCTTATGATCGCGCCCTGCCAATGATGATGACAGCGGCAGGCACCGTTCCGGCCGCCAAGGTTTTTGTGATGGGGGCAGGCGTGGCAGGCCTCCAGGCGATTGCGACGGCGCGCCGCCTCGGCGCTGCGGTCTCGGCCACGGACGTTCGCCCCGCTGCCAAGGAGCAGGTCGCCTCGCTCGGCGCCAAGTTCATCGCTGTCGAGGACGGGGAGTTCAAGGCGGCGGAGACGGCGGGCGGCTACGCCAAGGAAATGTCCCAGGAATACCAGGCAAAACAGGCAGCCCTCGTTGCCGAGCATATCGCCAAGCAGGACATCGTCATCACCACGGCACTGATCCCTGGACGCGCTGCGCCGAAGCTCGTATCGCGCAAGATGCTGGCTTCGATGAAGCCCGGCGCCGTTGCCGTCGATCTGGCGGTCGAGCGTGGCGGCAATGTCGAAGGGGTGGTTGCAGACGAGGTCGTTGAGGTCGAAGGCGTGAAGGTGATCGGCTTTGCCAACATGCCGGGCCGGATCGCCACCAGCGCTTCGGCGCTCTATGCCAAGAACCTCGTCACCTTCCTCGAGACCATGGTCAACAAGGAAACGAAGAGCGTTATCTTGAACCTCGATGATGAACTCATCAAGGCAACCATGCTGACCTATGCGGGCGATGTCGTGCACCCGGCATTCGGCGGGACGAAGAAGGGGGACAACTGATGGCCAGTGAAGCAATGGACAAGGCGCTGGAGCAGCTCGACCAAGCGGTCAACGCAGTCGTGACTGCGGCCGCGCAGGCACCGGAAGCGGCAAGTGCGGCGACGGGCGGGGCGATCGATCCCTTCATCTTTCAGTTCGCGATATTCGTGCTGGCGATCTTCGTCGGCTATTACGTCGTCTGGTCCGTGACCCCTGCGCTGCATACGCCACTGATGGCCGTCACCAACGCCATCTCCTCGGTCATCGTTGTCGGCGCTCTGCTTGCGGTCGGCATTTCGGCAAGCGGGCTTGCGACCGGCTTCGGCTTCGTCGCGCTTGTTCTCGTCTCGGTCAATATCTTCGGCGGTTTCCTCGTCACGCAGCGCATGCTGGCGATGTACCGCAAGAAAGACAAGTGAGGCCGGACGAATGACCAATATCGCAGCTTTCCTCTATCTCGTCTCCGGCGTGCTTTTCATCCTGGCGCTCCGCGGCCTCTCCCACCCGGCCACCAGCCGCAAGGGCAATCTCTACGGCATGATCGGCATGGGGATCGCGATCCTCACGACGCTGGTGCTGGCAACGCCTTCTTTCACCGGCTTCGTGCTGATCGTGCTCGGACTGGCAATCGGCGGCGGGGCGGGCGCCTATATCGCCCGCGTCATTCCGATGACCTCGATGCCGCAGCTGGTGGCAGGCTTCCACTCATTGGTTGGTCTTGCCGCCGTGCTCGTTGCGGCCTCCGCGCTTTATACACCCGCCTCCTTCGGCATCGGCGATATCGGCTCGGTCCGTGGAGAGGCGCGTATCGAGATGGCGATCGGCGCTGCGATCGGTGCGCTCACCTTTACCGGCTCGATTATCGCCTTCCTGAAGCTCGACGGGCGGATGTCCGGCAAGCCTATCCTCCTGCCTTTCCGGCACATTATCAACATTGCGCTGCTGGCACTGATTGTGCTCTTCATCGTCGGGCTCGCTGCAACGGAAAGCCATTTCGACTTTTGGGCCGTGGTGGCGCTTTCGCTGGCGCTTGGCGTGCTGCTGATCGTGCCGATCGGGGGCGCGGACATGCCGGTGGTCGTCTCCATGCTGAACTCCTATTCCGGCTGGGCGGCCGCCGGGATCGGTTTCACGCTTGGCAATCTCGCCCTGATCATAACCGGTGCGCTGGTCGGCTCTTCGGGCGCGATCCTCTCCTATATCATGTGCAAGGGCATGAACCGTTCGTTCATATCCGTCATCCTCGGAGGCTTCGGCGGCGAGACTTCTGCAGGTGCTGCGGATAATTCCGACAAGACCGTCAAACTCGGCTCGGCGGAGGATGCAGCCTATCTGATGGCGAACGCTTCCAAGGTCATCATCGTGCCGGGCTACGGCATGGCGGTCGCACAAGCGCAACATGCGCTGCGTGAACTGGCCGACAACCTCAAGAAGGCAGGCGTCGAGGTCAAATACGCAATCCATCCGGTCGCAGGCCGCATGCCCGGCCACATGAACGTGCTGCTGGCCGAAGCAAATGTGCCCTATGACGAGGTCTTTGAGCTCGAGGACATCAACTCCGACTTCGGCCAGGCCGATGTCGCTTATGTCATCGGCGCCAACGACGTCACCAATCCAGCGGCGCGCGATGACAAGACCTCGCCGATCTACGGGATGCCGATCCTCGATGTCGACAAGGCCAAGACCTGCCTCTTCGTCAAGCGTTCGCTTGGCTCCGGCTATGCCGGCATAGACAATACGCTCTTCTACAAGGACGGCACGATGATGCTGCTTGGCGACGCCAAGAAGGTTACCGAAGAGATCAACAAGGCGATCGGCCACTGAGCCATGGCCCGGCTCCGAGCCGAGTGTTCATAGCGGCGTGCCAGTCGAAGAAAAAGGCCCGCCTGGGCGAGCCTTTTTCCATCTCCGCTGACCTTTATCAGGTAGCAGCGGGCGCCAGCGTCATTTTCTCCACGCCGATCGCGAGATTGAGGCCCTCCTGGGCCTGGACATTCAGCGGCTGCAGCATGAAGGCCTGGTTGGTTCCACCGGCGATCACCTTGGCGCCGGCACCTGCGCCGAGGCTGGCATCGGCACCAATGCCGTAATATTCGCCAGCAAGCGCAAATTCCGGAATGTTGGTGCCGGTCCTGGCAAGAACCTGCCAGATCATGACGCTCTTGCCAGTCTCACCGATATCCAGGCCGAATTTTTCGATTTTCCCGGCATAGACGGCCTTAGGGCCGCCGCCAGCAGGGGTGTAGGTGCAGATCAGATTCTTCCGTGAAGTGACGATCAGTCCCTGACCGCCTTCCGATCCGCAGACCAGACGGCCGAGGCTGACATAGTTTGCAGCGCTTGCCGGGCTTGCAAAGGCTGCTGCCGCCACTGCCGTCGCTGCGATCATCATGTGCTTGATCATGGCCGTTCTCCTTTCGGATGACCTATCGGAAACGAATTGATCCTTTTGATTGTTCCGGCGGTTACTCGCGCTCGAGCGTGCTGCGCGGAGCTGTCAGCGTCCAGGTCATGCCTTCCGGCAGGTAGTCCACCTGCACCGTTCCTCGAAAAGCGGCCGCGGCATGCGTCTTGATGACCGTGGTTCCGAAGCCGGAGCGGGATGGGGTCGCGACTTCAGGGCCGTTCCGTTCTTCCCAAATGAAACGCAGCATCGCTTCGGGCTGGTCCTCTGTCTGAATATTCGCCCAGGAGAAGGAGACGCGGCCCTGCGGTATGGAAAGCGCCCCATATTTAACTGAATTGGTGGCCAGTTCATGCAGCGTCAAGCCGAGGTTTTGGACGGCCTCGGGCTTGACGACAAAGTCCTCACCGGAAATCTCAAGCTGTTCTGCCGCCTGCGGGAAAGCCTCCAGATGAATGTCGATGACCCGGCGGAGCGATGCGCCGGACCATTGTTCGCTTGTCAAAAGCTCGATCGAACGGACGAGGCCGTCTAGGCGATCGGAAACGGCGGCTTGGAAGCTCTCGACACTCTCTGCCTGTTTGGCGAGCTGGCGCATCATTGCCTGGGCCAGCGTGAGCAAGTTCTTCGTTCGATGCACCAGCTCATGCATTATGAAATGCAGACGGTCTTCCGTCTGGCTGCGGTCGAAAGAGGCATTGGAAAGAGCTACGGCGACCTGGTTTGCCTCGATGACGCTAGTATCGATCGGCGCCACGATATGGCCCTCTCCCATGCGGCTTGCCATGTCGGCGATGTCGCGGATCGTGGTGCGCACCTGCCGCGCCACGGCATAGGCCGCGAGCACCGCGACCAGAAGTAATGCGATGCCGCCGACAATCAGGAAGCGCCAGGTCGTGAGGATCGATGCCTGTGCCGTGGCGATTGGCCCCCAAACCACCGTTTTCCAGGACCAGCCCGGAATTTGAGCATAGCCCAGGAGCTGATCCGGCAGAATATCCTCGTCCTCGAAGACGCCGCGCGAAGCGATAAGCGACGGCAGGATGCGCGTGTCGAACGGCGTTCCGGGGTCAATGCTCGCCATGCCGCTCGAAGCCACCACATGGCCACCCTGATCGATGACCGCAGCCGACCACCCCGATGGAAGCCCTTCGGTCGTGACAAGTCTGGCGAGATCCTTGGCGTTCTGGGTGACGATCAGCGCCGCAACCTGACCCGCATCCAGGGGCATCGTGACGTTGTAGACCCATTCGCCGCTCGTCGTTCCCTTGAAGACATCGGATGCTTCGATGCGGCCGGAGTTGAGGGCCGATTCCATCGCCGGGATGTTGGCCGTCTTGCCAAGCGGCGTGCCGAAATCACGGCGCGTGTTCAGAAGTTGCTGGCCGCTTCGGTCGACGGCCAGGACGTAAAGCGTGTCGCCGCGCAGGGCCGTTTCTGTGCGTTCATGGAAGGCAGCGAAATCGTTGTTCTCGAGCTCCGGCGAGGTCGAGAGCAGGCGAAGGGTCGTCGCCATGTCCTGCAATTGACGGTCGATCGTGCGGGAGAGGGTCAGCGCGTCTTGCGCCGTCTCGCGTCTTAACGTCGTCCGCTGATTGTCCTCGAGCTGCAAAAGCAGGAGGGTGACAAAGGCAAAGATTGGCACAGCGATCGAGACCGCCATGGCGACGAGATAGGTGCCAATAGAGGCTTTCGGAAACAGCCGCGCGCGCAGACTCATGGGCATATTCTTTGCAGGCTTTCGAGGGCGAATTGCCCGGCCGGATTTTCGCAAACAGTTGCGAAAGCAAAAAACTGCATCGCCGTCAGTGCCCTCAATGCGTTCGGATTCCCGATAGCCTGCTATCGAAGCAGGGGCATGTTAGGGGCAGGGGGAAGTGGTTGCAACACACTAAAACATCCTGACGGAAGAATTGTAATCGCCATACAATTGCGCCGTCAGGCAAACCGGGAGAACCGAAATGGGCTCAAGCTTGCGTCAGTTGCGCCTGACAGAATCTCGTTTGCCGCCAGCGCGCCGATCAACGGAGCAAGCGTCACGCCGGAATACATGACCGCAACATAGAGGCCACTGATGCCACAATTGCCGATAATCGGGAAGCCGTCCCGCAGCGTCGGGCGGTATCCGACCGTGAGGAAGTCCATTGTCAGCGCATCGCTTCCAAAAAGGTTTGCTTTGACCTTTGCAAAGAGAGTCGCGGCGGTCGCCAGGCGGTCTTCACCGGGATCGCCGCCGCCGAAGTCGCTGCCGGCGATGATGCGCCCTTCGGCGGTTTGGCGCATATGCAGCTCCGTCGCGATCACCAGGCCGTTCAGCCGCTTCCCGAAGGGGCGGGAGTGCACGATCAGGCCAGGCGGCGCGTCGATCGGCAGTGTAATCCCGGCCGATGCAGCGATCGGAACGGATCCTGCCCCGGAAGCGAGGACGACATGGTCCGCTTCGATCAAACCTTGGGACGTGACGATGCCCGTAATGTGCTCGCCGCTGCGGATGAGGCCGCGAACGGCACCGCCGATGAATTTTGCGCCTCGCGCTTCTGCATCCGCCAGCATCATGCGCGCTGCGGCAACCGGCTCGACTGCGCCTTCCTCAGCGACGGCGAGGGCGAAATCGGGAGGATTGCGGAGATAGGGTTCGCGACGCGAGATTTCGCTGCGATCGATACGGCTGATTCCGTAGCCCCAGCCGCTGTGCTCCTTCTCGAACGCCGCGAGTTGATCGGGAGGCAGGTCCCAGCAGATACCGCCGCACCAGGAAAGCGGCAGGCCCGGAAGCTCGGCGGCAAACCGCTTCCACTCCGCCATGGAACGGCGCCGGAAATGAAAGTAGAATTCCGGGTTTCCCCAGCTGGCGTTAATCCAGGCAAATGAATTGGGTGTCGCAACGCCGCCCGTTTCTTGGGCGATAACGGTCACAGCGGCATCGGCCTTCGCCAAATGCCAGGCGATCGATGCGCCGATGATGCCGGCGCCGACGACGATCACATGCTGTTTCGCCGCCATCGCTGGTTCTCCACGATCTTCGGGTATCAGCCGCTGGTGGTGGCACCGACGCGGGCCAGGCCGTCACGCGCCGGCTGGTATTTCGGGTCCAGGCCGATCGCATGGCGATAGGAACGGGCAGCCTTCGCCTTGTCGCCGCGACGTTCATAGACAAGCGCCTGGTTGGCCCAGGATTCGGCGATGTTGCCGTTGAGCTCGATCGCATGGTTGAAGTCGGCGAAGGCATTGTCGTCGTCGTTCAGCGCGATATAGGAAATGCCCCGGCCGTTATAGGGCTCGGGCGAATTTGCTGACAGCGAGATCGCCTTCGAGAAATCGTCGATCGCCTTGTCCTGCTGATTGCGCTTCTGGAAGATCAGGCCGCGATTGTGATAGGCGCGGCCATCCGTCGTGTTGAGCTGGATCGCACGGTCGAAATCGTTGAATGCCGCATCGTCCTGGCCGGCCTGACGATAGACGTTGCCACGGCCGATATAGGCGACGTCATAGCTCGGGTTGATCTGCAATGCCGCATTGTAGTCGGAGATCGCCTGTTGCGGCTGGCCCATGTTGCGATAGACAAGCGCGCGGTTGGCATAGGCCTGGAAGAAGCGCGGATTGATCTGCAGAGCGGTGTTGAAGTCGTTTAGCGCGGCCTTGAATTGACCGCCGCGGCCATAGGCCGAACCCCGCACGTTATAGCCTTCCGGATCACGCGGATTGGCATTGATCACCGAAGTTAGCGAGGCGATGTTCCCTTCAGAGCCCTGGGCCTTGTCGAGGCGGATCACAGCATCGGAGGTGTTGTCGGTCTGGCAGGCGGCGAGACCGACTGCGGCAAGGACTGCGAGCACCGGCAGCAGCGTCGCCTTCGGCGCGCGCAAGGACCGGGGCGAGATGAACAAGAAATCAGCCATTCGTGCGCTTTCCCCATGCGTCATATCCGCGGTAATCGGATATGCGATCTTCAGCGGCAAAATAAAAAGGCGGCGGCGACACGTAATCGCCCCCGCCAACATGCATCTGAAAACGTCGAAATAACGACGGCTCCGCCTAGCGTGCAACCAGACCTTCGCGCTGTGCCCGCTTGCGAGCCAGCTTGCGAACGCGGCGAACGGCTTCGGCCTTCTCGCGAGCGCGCTTCTGCGACGGCTTCTCGTAGTAGTCGCGCATCTTCATTTCGCGGAAAATGCCTTCGCGCTGCATCTTCTTCTTGAGAGCGCGGAGAGCCTGATCGACATTGTTATCGCGGACAAGTACCTGCACGAGAATCACGTTCCTTTGGTTTTGGTTGACACCAGCGGCGACAGCGCCAGGGCAAAATAATACGGTTCGCGCGGCCGGAGCCTTGCGATTGGTGATGGGGGATACCAGATCGGAGGGGTGAAGTCCAGACTGATATGGCGATCTGCCGAAAAAATGGCGGGCGCAGCCCTCCGCTACGCTGGCGGACACGGCATCTCGATGCATTTGCTATTGCCGTATTTGAAAATGCACCTATATGTAGCGCATCGAATATTGCTTGCGACCTTTGTCCACACGCCGAAAGCGTTCTGTCAGATTTCCTCTCAACATCGATAAGAACCGGCGAGTGTTTCTCCGGTAAGGCAACGATTGAAAGGAGATCGTTCATGAATTCAGGCACAGTTAAATGGTTCAACAGCACCAAGGGTTTTGGTTTTATCCAGCCGGATGACGGCTCGACTGACGTCTTCGTGCATATTTCCGCAGTGGAACGCGCCGGGTTGAGCACACTGTCCGATGGACAGAAGGTACGCTACGATCTGGTCCGGGATAAAAAGTCCGGCAAGAACGCAGCGGACAATCTCCAGGCCGCATGATTTGTCATTAGCCCTGGCTGACCACGGATGTACTGGCAGCAGGCTGAATGATGGGAGAGGTCGGGTAAAGCGCCCGGCCTTTTTGTTTAGGCGATCCGACCATCTGACATTTGAAAGGGTGCCGCGATGCCAAAGCCGAGCTATTCGAACTATAAAGTCGGCGACCTTGTGGTGCTGAAGTCCGGTCTCACCCGAACGGCGGCGGCCAACAGGCGATGCAAGGTTGTCGGCGTACTGCCGAACGACCATGGACATGTGCAGTATCGTGTCCGGTTCGAGGCTGAAAACTTCGAGCGCAGGATAACTGCACTTGATATCGATGCGACCGAATCCCCACCGCGGATCGTCGGTACTCAGGCAATTCAAACTTCCAATGCCGAGCCTTGGTTGAAGGTTTCCAGCATCAAGATTCGAAAGTAACGTCTTCACTCGTTAACAGCACGGCATGTCATGCCGGCGAAAGGAAAAGATTTTGCAGGTTCTCGTCAGGGACAATAATGTCGATCAGGCTCTTCGCGTGCTCAAGAAGAAGATGCAGCGCGAAGGGCTGTTTCGCGAAATGAAGGCGCGTAGCGCCTATGAAAAGCCGTCCGAGAAGCGGGCCCGCGAAAAGGGCGAGGCTATTCGCCGGCAGCGGAAACTCGCGCGCAAGAAGATGCAGCGCGAAGGTTTGCTGCCGATGCCCAAGAAGGCGGCAAATACGCGCTAATGACCGCTTGCGGGGCTGGCTTCCAACTACGCTAACCATCCAAGGGAAAAGCGAATGACTGCCACAAAGGACGCATTCTTCAACGCCACGAAGATGTCGGCCCGTGACAAGGCCGAAGCGACGGATCACACGGCGCGGGCGATCATCGCAGATGAGGCGAAACTGCGCGAAAAAAAGACGGAGAAGTTGAAAGCTCTCCGTCTTCAGCGGGAAGCCGAAGCTGAGCCGGAGCTTCCGGCAGCAAAACGGAAACGCAAGGCCTCAGTCAAATCGGCCGGCCAATAGGTCTATTGCAAACGTGATCCTCTCCTCCGGCCGGTAGTCTGCCTAGCCCCATTTCCGCGCTCCGACACAATTTGTCTTTATGCTGCGAGCCAGTTCGTAAGACAGGATGGTGTTCAGGGCTAAAGCGGCGTAGCTTTTCCTTGCTGCTCAGCAAGCTTGCAGCGTAGGGGCGCCATCGGTTCATGACACGCACGCAGCAAATCGGCGTCATCATCGGCTTGGCGATTGTTGCCATGCTCACGCTGCTGCGGGCCGGTGATCCGCAGCTCCTGCGATCGATCCGCGATGTGACCTTCGACGAGTACCAGCGCGTGTCGCCGCGGCCGTTCGAAGAGCTGCCCGTGCGGGTGATTGATATTGATGAGGCGTCGCTGCGGGAATTCGGCCAGTGGCCGTGGCCGCGCGATAGGTTGGCCCTGCTTGTCAACAGACTGTCCGAGATGGGTGCGGCGGCGATTGCTTTCGATATACTTTTTGCCGAACCGGACAGGCTTTCACCTCGCGCTGTCGTCGGCAATGTGCCGGGGATCGATCCGTCGCTTCTGGCGCAGTTGCCGGACAATGACAACATTTTTGCTGATTCGATTGCCGATAAGCCCGTCGTGCTCGGCTTCGGCTTATCCAACGAGGGAACATATCGTCCATCGGTCAAGGCTGGTTTCGCCTTCACCGGCGAAAGTCCCGTCGAGGCACCTCCGCATATCAAAGCTGCAACGCCGTTGCGGCCGCGTCTTGAAGCGAATGCCGCCGGTGTTGGCCATATTAGCCTTAACCCAGGCAGCCCCTCATCGGTAGTGCGGGCGGTTCCGCTGTTTCTGACGGACGGCGAGCAGCTTTATCCTAACCTGGCGCTCGAAGCGCTGCGTGTTGCCCAGGGTGCTTCGACCTACGTGCTGGCAGGCGCACCGGACGCGGTCGGTGTCATGACATCGGCCAAGATCGGCGACTTCGTCGTTCCCGTGACGGCGGCAGGTGAGCTCTGGCTTTACGTCAGCGCCGACCATGCGGAGAGATATGTCTCCGCGCGGCATGTGCTTGCGGCGGAAGGAGCATCGCCGGAGGTCAGCGCGGCGATCAACGGCAGCATCGTCTTTGTCGGCACCTCGGCTGCCGGATTGCAGGATATCCGCGTTACGGCGCTTGGAGAGAATGTGCCGGGGGTTTCGCTGCATGCGCAGACTGTCGAGCAGATCCTGAACAGCCGCTATCTGTCGCGGCCGGATTGGGCCGATGGCCTGGAGATATTCGCCATCGCGATGTTGGGCAGCCTTCTGGTGATATTGACGACCTTCGTCAGCCCGGCCGTGGCGCTCGCCTGCGGTTTGGCGATCACTGCGCTCGCTCTTGTCGCGTCTTGGCTTTGTTTTTCCTATTCCGGGCTTCTCTTCGATCCGTTGGCGCCGATCATCAGCGGATCGATCACCCATTTTTCAGCGACATCGTTCCGCATCCTTGTAATCGACCGGGAGCGGCGCGAGGTTCGCCGCGCCTTCGGACAGTATCTGTCACCGTCACTCCTCTATCGTATCGAGCATACGCGCGACGCATTGCGCCTTGGCGGCGACGATCGGGAACTGACGGTCATGTTCGTCGATGTACGTCATTTCACCGAAATCAGCGAGCGCCTATCGCCAACGGCCGTCGTCAGATTCCTCAACACGCTGCTCGATGCGTTGAGCCGCCATGTCGTCGCCAATGAGGGCACGCTCGACAAATTCATCGGCGACTCGATCATGGCCTTCTGGAATGCACCAGTCGATGTTGCCGGTCACGAGACGAAGGCGGTGCGTGCGGCACTGGCCATGCGGGAAACGCTTGCCGAACTAAATGCTGCCGACGCCTTCGGCTTCGGCACGGACCAGCCCGTCGGTATCGGCATCGGCATCCATACCGGCGTTGCCTGCGTCGGAAACATGGGGGCCGAAACGCGCTTCAACTATTCGGCCGTCGGAGATGCCGTGAACGTTGCTGCGCGCATCGAATCCTCCTGCAAGGAAGTCGGTTTCGATATTCTGATTTCGGAGGATACGGCGCGGCTGCAGCTAGGTGCCGCGCTGCTAGAGGCGGGCATTATCGGTCTGAAGGGAAAGAGCAGCCGCACGCGTCTATTCGCTGTCGTTGGCGATCAGCGCTTGGCACAATCAGCGGAATTTGGGGAACTGCAGCGCCTCCACAATCAGCTTATTGAAGCCTTTCGCTCGCGCTCGCCCGACGCTCGCCGGATCGTCAGCGCCATCAGGCTGAGGGCCAAGATGATGGCTCCTGGATTGGCAGAATTTTATCGCCGGATTTCCCGCAGGGCTGATCATTTCCGCGATGAACCGGTTTCCGAGGAAGCGCGGCCGGCTGAGTGAGGTGTTAACGATGGCGGTTCCGTTCGCCACGATCCCTGTCATGATCCTTGTCATGACGATCGGCCTTATCGCGACCTTTGTCGTGATCCCCCCGGTTGTGGTCATATGATTTATGCGGCCCGTCAGGGTCGTGCGGCCTATCGGTGTGATCACGCGGCTTGTCCGTGTGAGGCCTGCCAGGTTCCCGCGGCTTCTCGGGCTTTGGTTCCGGAGGCGGGGTGCTCGGTGCCTGTCGCTGAGGCGCTTCAGGGCGCCGTTGCAACGCCGCGGTCAACCCGCAGCCGCCGCCCATCATGCCGGTAAGCGACTGGCCGCCGGAAAGGAATGGCAGCGCGTCTGACGTTCCGAGCCTGCGAAGGACGCCCTGGTTGACGCGCGCCACATCCGTCATGTTTCCGTTACGTGTCGCAACGACACAGTCGCAACGGCGTGTCAGCTGCCGGCAGCCGCCGGGGCCGCAAAACTCAGCGGCACCATTCAGCATAACGACGGCTGTTGTTCCATCGGGGCCGACATAGAAATCGAAGGCAGTGCCGCGCACACCGATCGTACCTGCAGGCGTCAGGATCTGGTAGGCGGACGATTTCGAACTGCCGCTGATCCAGCGGAACGTTCCCTTCGCTGCGCGGATGCTCAGCCTCTTCACCGATTGCGAATCATCGAAGATGTATTTGTCGATGACGACCGACGAGCCCCAGCCGACCGCAAGCTTCGTACCGTCCCGGAAGACAAACTGACCAAGTCCGGATTGCGAGGTACGAATGCGCTCGTCGCGATGGACAGCGGCATTTACCGTCAGCGGTCCCGATTGACCGGTGACCTCCGTCTTGATCCGGATCGCCTGGCCGACCTGCTCGGTTGCGGAAACCGGCATGGGGCTGGAAAGCACCGCGCAGAGCACCGCAGCTGTAACAGGACGCAGATACGACATGGAAATACCCCTAAGCATAGGAATATTAGCATATGATATGCCACCCGTCTGCCTGCCCTCTTGGGTTAGTTCGACTAATCCGGCACGAATGCGGTTCAGCCGGTGGAGTGTCATCAGCACTTGTTTCAGGCATGTCAAACAAAAGCCCGTTCGCGTCGCAAAAGAAACGTTGTGCCGCATTTCGATTTGCGATTTGTATGGCCACGAAGGAAATGCCTTTCCCTGAAGGAGACGAAGGCGGATGCGGAAATATTCGGTTTTTGCCGTGGCACGGGAAGCGCTCAGAGGCCATAAGGGCTGGGACAGGCAGTGGACTTCGCCGGAACCGCGCGCGGAATACGACGTCATCATCATCGGCGGCGGCGGGCATGGTCTGGGGGCAGCCTACTACCTTGCCAAGGAGCATGGCATTACCAATGTCGCGGTGCTGGAAAAAGGTTGGCTCGGCGGTGGCAATACCGGTCGTAACACTACCATCATCCGCTCGAACTATCTCTATGAAGAGAGCATGCACATCTACGAGCATTCGATGAAGCTCTGGGAGAATCTGTCGCAGGATCTCAATTACAATGTGATGTATTCACCGCGCGGCGTGATGATGCTCTCCCACAACATTCACGACCAGCAGTCCTTCAAGCGGCATATCCATGCCAACCGGCTCTACGGCATCGACAACGAATGGCTGACGCCAGAGCAGGCAAAGGCTTATTGTCCGCCGCTCGATATTTCGGCAACGGCGCGCTACCCGATCAACGGCGCGGCTCTGCAGCGCCGCGGCGGTACGGCACGTCACGATGCAGTCGCCTGGGGTTATGCTCGTGCGGCGTCGGATCGCGGCGTTCACATCATCCAGAATTGCGAAGTCACAGGCCTCCGCCGCGGTCCTGATGGCAGGGTGACGGGCGTTGAAACCAATCGCGGCTTCATCGGCGCGAAGAAGATCGGCGTCTCCGCAGCCGGCCATACGACGACCGTGATGAAGATGGCGGACGTTCGCGTGCCGCTGCAATCGAGCCCGCTGCAGGCCCTGGTTTCCGAACCGCTGAAGCCGATCTTCCCCTGCGTCGTCATGTCGAACACGGTGCATGCCTATATCTCGCAGTCCGACAAGGGCGAGCTCGTCATCGGCGCTGGCACGGACCAGTACAATTCCTATTCGCAGACCGGCGGCCTGCAGATCATCACGCATACGCTCGATGCGATCTGCGAGCTCTTCCCGATGTTCCGCCGCGTGAAGATGATGCGCTCCTGGGGCGGTATCGTCGACAACACGCCGGACCGTTCGGCGATCCAGTCGAAGACGCCGGTTCCGGGACTCTATGTCAACTGCGGCTGGGGCACTGGCGGCTTCAAGGCGACACCGGGCTCGGCTAATCTCTTTGCGCACCTGATCGCCCGCGACGAGCCGCACAAGTTCAACGCCGGGCTAACGCTGGAGCGCTTCCGCACCGGAAGGCTCATCGACGAAGCGGCCGCCGCAGCGGTGGCGCATTGATGAGGTCGCCGATTGATTTGCACGGGACGGTGCGATGGGTCTTCCCTTCTCCCCACCGGGGAGAAGGTGGCCCGCAGGGTCGGATGAGGGGGCGGTACGGTGGGCCGTTAATTGCCCTTCGCTTCCACTCAGGCCGTTCGCCGCGTTCGCTCCTCACCCCCCTCATCCGCCCTTCGGGCACCTTCTCCCCGCGGGGGAGAAGAGGGAGAATAAAATGCTACTGATCTACTGCCCATACTGTCAGGAAGAACGTTCCGAGCTCGAATTCCGCGGCGCAGGCGATGCGCATATTGCGAGGCCGCAGAACATCGCTTCGATTTCCGACGAGGAATTTGAAGAGTATTTCTTCCTGCGCGACAATCCGAAGGGTCTGATCTTCGAACGCTGGCGGCATATCCATGGCTGCGGCCGCTTCTTCAATGCGGCGCGCGATACAGTCAGCGACAAATTCATCATGACCTACAAGGCAGGCGAGCCGAAGCCCGAAATAGGCGCTGCCAGTGTTCCGCACGCCCCCGTCGAAACCTATGAAGCGACGGAAGGAGAGGCGAAATGAGCGGCGCGAACCGAATTGCAGGCAAGGGACGCCTGACGCCGGCGAGGACCGCCCGCTTCACCTTCGACGGCAAGAGCTATACCGCGCTCGAAGGCGATACCGTCGCCTCGGCGCTTATTGCGAACGGTGTGCATCTCGTCGGCCGCTCCTTCAAGTATCACCGCCCGCGCGGCATCCTTTCAGCCGGCGCGGAAGAGCCGAATGCGCTGATCGACGTTTCCCGAGACTCGGCTCGCAAGCAGCCGAACGTGCGCGCGACGGTCCAGGAAGTCTTCGACGGAATGACCGTCAATTCGCAGAACCGCTTCCCGTCTCTCGCTTTCGACGTCGGCGGCGTCAACGATCTGCTTTCGCCGTTCTTCGCGGCGGGCTTCTACTACAAGACCTTCATGTGGCCGAAGGCCGCCTGGAAGCACGTCTATGAGCCAATCATCCGACGTGCTGCCGGTCTCGGCGTGGCGCCGACGGAAAGCGATCCGGATCATTACGCAAGCCGCTACGCGCATTGCGATGTGCTGGTGGCAGGTGCGGGCGTTGCCGGGCTTTCGGCCGCCCTTGCCGCGGCTGAAGCAGGTGCCAGCGTCATTATCTGCGACGAGCAGGCGGAATGCGGCGGCGCGTTGCGTTTCGACAGTGGCATGAAGATCGACGGCATCGAGGGTTACACCTGGGCGCAGCAGGCGACTGCCAAGTTGAAGGCGATGGACAACGTGCAGGTTCTGACCCGCACGACGGCCTTCGGCTACTACAACCACAATTTCATCGGTCTTGCCGAGCGCGTGACCGACCATATCGCCAAGCCCGACCGCGGCCTGCCGCGCGAGCGCCTCTGGCAGGTCCGCGCCAAGCGGGGGATCCTCGCTGGCGGTGCGATCGAGCGGCACATGGTNCCGCGCGAGCGCCTCTGGCAGGTCCGCGCCAAGCGGGTGATCCTCGCTGGCGGTGCGATCGAGCGGCACATGGTATTCCCGAACAACGACCGTCCGGGCATCATGCTGGCGTCCGCCGCGCGCATGTACCTGAACCATTACGGCGTCGCCGTCGGCGCAAAGGTTGGCGTCTACACGGCGCATGACTCGGCCTATGAAGCCGCCTTCGATCTGAAGCGGGCAGGCGTGGCAATCGCTGCGATCGTCGATTGCCGCCAGACGCCGGGGGCTGCAGTTCTTGCCGAAGCGCGTTCGCTCGGCGTCGAGGTGCTTACTGGACAATCGGTTATCAATACTTCGGGCAAGCTTCGCGTCTCATCGATGACCGTTGCGCGTAACGGCGGCGGTTCGCCGCGCAAGATCGTCATCGACGCATTGCTGGTTTCGGCCGGCTGGACGCCGTCGGTGCATCTCTTCTCTCAGTCGCGCGGCAAGGTGAAGTTCGAGCCGGAAAGCCAGCGGTTCCTGCCCGGCACCTATGCGCAGGACTGCCTGTCGGTCGGCGCTTGCAACGGTACGGACGGCCTGCAGCAGACGATCGAAGAGTCGCTGGCGGCCGGTGAGCTGATGGCGCAGGCCGTCGGAAAATCCGGCAGCGGCAAGATCAGTATTTCGGGCGAACAGGCCCATGACTGGACAGGCGGCATGATCGGCGCTGCCGAAGGCGCCGGACCGGAAGCGAGCGCCAAGGCCTTCATCGACCTCCAGCACGATGTCTGCGCCAAGGACATCCGTCTTGCGGTGCGCGAAGGCATGCACTCGATCGAGCACATCAAGCGCTTCACGACGAACGGCATGGCTTCCGACCAAGGCAAGCTCTCTAACATGCACGGTCTGGCGATCGCCGCCGAAATGCTCGGCAAGGAAATCCCCCAAGTGGGCCTCACGACCTTCCGTGCGCCCTATACACCGGTCACCTATGGCGCGCTCGTCGGCCATTCGCGCGGCGAACTCTTCGACCCAACGCGCAAGACGCCGATGCATCAGTGGGAAGAAGATCACGGCGCTGTCTTCGAAGATGTCGGCAACTGGAAACGTGCCTGGTTCTATCCGCGTGCCGGCGAGACGATGCATCAGGCGGTTGCCCGCGAGTGCAAGACGGCGCGCGAGGCTGCAGGCGTCTTCGATGCCTCGACGCTAGGCAAGATCGAGGTCGTCGGTCCGGATGCGGCGGAATTCATGAACCTCATGTACACCAATGCCTGGGATACGCTGAAACCGGGCAAGTGCCGCTACGGTATCATGACCCGCGAAGACGGCTTTATTTACGACGACGGCGTCGTCGGACGCCTGAGCGAGGGTCGCTTCCACGTCACGACGACGACCGGAGGCGCGCCGCGTGTGCTTCATCACATGGAAGACTATCTTCAGACGGAGTTCCCGCATCTGAAGGTGTGGCTGACTTCCGTGACGGAACAGTGGGCGGTGATTGCCGTGCAGGGGCCGAAGGCGCGCGAGATCGTCGCACCGCTCGTCGAAGGGCTCGATATTTCCAACGAGGCCTTCCCGCATATGAGCGTTGCCGAATGCAAGGTCTGCGGCGTGCCTGCGCGCCTCTTCCGTGTGTCGTTTACCGGTGAAGTCGGCTTCGAAATCAACGTTCCTGCCGACTTCGGTCAATCGGTGCTGGAAGCAGTCTGGGCGAATGCGGAGCCGCTCGGCGCGTGCGTCTACGGTACCGAGACGATGCACGTCCTTCGCGCCGAGAAGGGCTATATCATCGTTGGCCAGGATACGGACGGCACGGTTACGCCGGACGATGCTGCTCTTTCTTGGGCGGTTTCGAAGAAGAAAGCGGATTTCGTCGGCATTCGCGGGCTGAAGCGTCCCGATCTCGTCAGGGAAGGGCGAAAGCAACTCGTCGGCCTTGTCACGAAGGATCCGAAGGTCGTGTTGGAAGAAGGCGCACAGATCGTCGCCAACCCGAACGAGCCGAAGCCGATGACGATGCTCGGTCATGTGACCTCGTCCTACTGGTCGGAAAACCTCGGCAAGTCGATTGCCTTCGCGCTGGTCGCGGGCGGCCGGGCGCGCATGGGCGAGACGCTTTATGTACCGATGCCGGACAAGACGATTGCCGTCGAGGTGACGGACATGGTGTTCTTTGACAAGGAAGGAGGCCGGATCAATGGTTGATGTGGCAATTCGTAAATCCGCCCTTTCCGGTCGCCACGGCGGTTCTGCCGCCGTGCGGCTGACGCCTGCACCGGCGGCGAGCCGGTTGGCGCTCCGGGCGCCGGCAGAATCCCTCAAGGGGCTTTCTTCGGCCCTTGGCGTGACGATCCCGGATGCGCCGAAGACATCAGGCCACAAGGACGGACGCTCGGCTCTGTGGCTCGGTCCGGACGAATGGCTGGTGATCGATGAAAGCGGCGCGGACCTGATGGCCGCCTCTTCCGGCGCGGACGTGCTGCATTCGGCGACGGATGTATCCCATCGCAATGTCGGCATCATCGTTTCCGGCCCGGGCGCCGAAGTGACGCTTTCGGCCGGCTGCCCGCAGGACCTTTCGATCGGCGCATTTCCGGTCGGCACCTGCTCGCGCACGCTGTTCGGCAAGGCGGAAGTCGTGCTTTTCCGCACCGAGGATCATACGTTCCGGATCGAATGCTGGCGGTCGTTTTCCGACTATGTCTTCGGCCTGCTCACCGAGGCGGCGGGAGATGCTGGCCATTGACGGGCTGGCGGCGAAATTGCTGAAAGCGGTTAAGGACGCAAAGCCGTTCTCAGCAATTCAATGGCCTTTGAAACGGAAGGGCCTTTGATCGGCGGCGGAACCGCTCGTTCGCAAAATTCCCGCGATACGAAGAGCGTCAACTCCGCGCCATCAGTGGTCTTGCCGGGAGATTCGATCAAGCCCTCAAGCACCCGATATCTCGCATCCTCCCAGAAGCGGTTTCCACCCAATCATAAATGGGAATTATGGGGAAATGGATCGGATAGCCCGGGGTGTGTCCGTATCGGCCGATATAGACGCGCCGCGCTTGCAGGACCTGTTGCAGAGCGTCCTGAGCCTTTGCCAGCAGCGGGCCCAGTTCTGTAAGCGCGCTGTCGGTCAATTCGGAAAGTTCACTTGCAGGCGTCTTCGAGCCGACCATGAGATAGCCCGGCAACGCCGAATTTATCCTGTGGTTTACAAGCCATCTCCCGGTTTCGAGGACATGGAACTGTGCTGGGATTTCCAAAGAGCCTGCTACTTAGGTTTCCTCCGGCCGGTCCTTCGGGTCGAACTGGATGATGGTGATCCAGTTGGCCGTAAGCGCTGGCTTCCTCTCGTTCTCGATCTCGATGGACACCTCATAGGTGGTCATCAGCATGCCGGCGCCGCGGAAGCGTGCGTCCGCGAGGACGAAATGGCCGCGGATGCGGGCGCCAGATTTGACCGGAGCCATGAAGCGCACCTTGTCGAACCCGTAATTGATGCCCATCGTCTGCTCGCGAATTTTTGGCAGCGCATTGTAATTCATGGCGGAAAGCAGCGAGAGCGTCAGGAAACCATGTGCGATCGTGCCGCCGAATGCGCTCTCAGCTGCGCGGACCGGATCGGTATGGATGAACTGATGGTCGTTGGTGGCGTGCGCAAAAGCGTCGATCATCGGCTGGTCGACAAGAATCCAATCCGAAAGGCCTGTTTTCGTGCCAATGAGCCCGCGGACTTCCGCGAGCGAAATTTCTTTGACCATAAATTCCCCGTGAAGAAGCCGCCTGCTCAATTGCTTACAGTGGATTTGTGACAATTACGACAACGATTCACATCCGTTGCGGGTTCAATCAATTCCCAACGCAAAAGATGACCGACCGCGGCGGAACGGTCACTGTTCCGCCAAGCTTCCGGGAGTTACCCGATGCACCCAACAGCCGCCACACCGCAGTGTTCGGGGCTGGGAGAAGGAAGTCGTGTGCCCTGTCCGATCGGTTGAAAAGCACGGCCAGACGCACCTGTCTGCGGCTATCACCATCGCGTGTTGTGAGTAGCATGCCAAGCGTGGAAAGATTCGCCGTCTCCCACTCGCCGACGGTCATCGGGTGGCCGGAGGGCGAAATCCATTCGACATCGCCATCGCCGTCGAAGAAACCGCTTTCCGACAAGGCGGAGAAGCGCTTTCGCAATGCGACGACGAAGGCGGTATGAGCGATCAGTTCCTCATCCAGCGCCTTCCAATCGACCCAGGTTATCTCGTTGTCCTGGCAATAGGCGTTGTTGTTACCGCGCTGGGTTCGCCCGCCTTCATCACCCGCAGTCAGCATAATGCTGCCGCGGCTGGCAAAGAGCGTCGAGATCAGCGCTTTCAGATCGTCGCGGCGTTTCTTGATGATATCCGGATAGCGTGTCTCGCCTTCGATGCCGTTGTTCCACGAATGGTTCTCGCTGTGCCCGTCGCGGTTTTCCTCGCCGTTCGCCTCGTTGTGCTTGTGACTATAGGAAACGAGGTCCTTCAGCGTGAAACCGTCATGGGCGGCGAGGAAGTTGACGCTGCGCGTCGCTGTCCCGCCGTTCCGCGAGAAGATGTCGGAGGAACCCGCCAGTGCTGTTGCGAGCGGCCCTGTCTTCCAGTCGTCGCCGCGCCAATAGCAGCGGATATCGTCGCGAGTGCGGTCATTCCATTCGAGGAAGGGAGCCGGGAAATTGCCGAGTTGATAACCGCCAGGACCGATATCCCAGGGCTCGGCGATCATTATGCGGTCGGAGAGCACGTCATCGTCAAGGATCGCGGAAAGGCTGCCCCCATGGGCTTCGAAGCCGTTTGTCGTGCGGCCGAGCACAGGCGCCAGATCGAAGCGGAAACCATCGACGCCGGCCCCGAGGACAAAGTGGCGGAGGCTGTCGATGATGAGCTGGCGGATATAGGGGTGATCGCAGGCAACCGTATTGCCCGTCCCGGTGTCGTTGACGAGCTCACCGGGACGCTCGGGCTGATGGCGGAAGAAGGAGAGATTGTCGAGGCCGCGCAACGAAAGTGTTGTGCCGTATCGATCGCTTTCGCCCGTGTGATTGAAGACGAGATCGAGGATAACGCCGATGCCTTCGGCGCGAAGCTTCGCGACCGCATCGCGCAGTTCCGCCATGCCACCCGGCACGAGGCGGGGATCGAGCGCCATGAAGGCAACGGGATTGTAGCCCCAACCGTTTGCGAGCTCGAGCGGAGGCAGGTGGCGCTCGTCGATCCAAGCGATGATCGGCATCAGCTCGATCGCATCGACGCCGATACGCTTGAGATGAGCGATTACCGAGGGATGGGCAAGTGCAGCGACGGTGCCGCGCTGCGTCTCGGGAATATCCGGATGGAGGATGGTGAACGGCTTGACCGCAATCTCATAGATAAAACCGCCTGGCTCGAAGAGCGGCTTCTCCAGCGTCACTTTCGTATCGCGGGTCACCATAGCCTTCGGCATCAGGTTCTGGGTGTCTTCACCAAAGACGCCGAGGCGCGGATCATGACGGAAGGGCCGGTCGAGCTGCTTTGCGTACGGGTCGACCAGAAGCTTGGACGGGTCGAACCAGAGGCCGTTTTCCGGCGCATAGATGCCGTCGGCTCGAAAGCCGTAACGGGTGCCTTCCTTCAGATCGTCGACAAAGAGCCGGTGCACATGGCCGTCTTCGCGCGCCATCGGCAGGCGCGCGAATTCCTTGTTGCCGGTTTCATCGAAGAGGCACAACTGGATCTCCGCGGCGTGCTGAGACCAGACGGCGAATTCGACGCCAGTTTCGAAGAGGATCGCGCCTCCTTTAGCCCTGTTGTCCGCTCGCATGAGCCTCCGATCAGGTGATCACAGAAGGTGCATCACGGCCCGTGCGCTTGCGGATATCCGCAATGCTTTCCGCAGCGGCGATCAGGTCGGCCAGCGCCTCCTGCGTCTCGATGTTGTGCCGGGTCGAATCCGGCTCGTAACGCTCGAGGTATACGCGCAGCGTCGCGCCGGACGTACCGGTGCCGGAGAGGCGGAACACCACGCGCGAGCCGCCCGTGAAAAGAATGCGAATGCCCTGATGCTCGCTGACCGACTTATCGACCGGATCGTGATAGGCGAAGTCGTCCGCCTTATCGACGGTCAAGGCGCCGAAAGTCTTGCCCGGCAAGGTCGAAAGTTGGCTGCGCAAGTTATCGATCAGCACGTTGGCGGCGTCGGTATCGACGCCCTCATAGTCATGGCGGGAATAGTAGTTGCGGCCATAGGTCTGCCAATGTTGGGTGACGACGTCTTGAACGCTTTCGCCGCGGACCGCGAGGATGTTCAGCCAGAGGAGCACGGCCCAGAGACCGTCCTTTTCGCGGACGTGGTTGGAGCCGGTGCCGGCGCTTTCTTCACCGCAGATCGTCGCCATGCCGGCATCGAGCAGATTGCCGAAGAATTTCCAGCCGGTCGGCGTTTCGTACATGCCGACGCCACGTTTTTCCGCGACACGGTCGGCCGCGCCGCTGGTCGGCATGGAGCGTGCGATGCCTGCCAGGCCGCCGGAATATCCGGGCGCGAGATTGGCGTTGGCTGCTAGAATCGCCAGGCTGTCCGATGGAGTGACGAAGATGCCGCGGCCGACGATGAGGTTGCGGTCGCCGTCGCCGTCCGAAGCTGCGCCGAAATCGGGCGCGTCGTCGCCCATCATCTCGTCATAGAGCTCCTTGCAGTGGACAGGGTTCGGGTCCGGATGATGCCCGCCGAAGTCCGGCAGCGGCATGAAATTGCGCACCGATCCCAGCGGCGCGCCGAGACGGTTTTCGAAGATTTCCTTGGCATACGGGCCGGTAACGGCGCTCATCGCATCGAAGGCGATGCGGAAACCGAGGCTGATCAGATTGCGGATCGCGCCGAAATCGAAGAGCTCCTCCATCAGCGCGGTGTAATCCTCGACCGAATCGATGACCGAAAGCATCATGCCGCCGGGCAGTTCTTCCTTGCCGATGCGATCGAGGTTCACGTCCGGGAAATCAGCGATCTTGTAGCTGTCGATCGCCTTGGTGCGGGCATAGATTGCGTCCGTGATCTTTTCCGGCGCCGGCCCGCCGTTATTGACGTTGTATTTGATACCGAAATCCTCGGTCGGGCCGCCGGGATTGTGGCTGGCAGAAAGGATGATGCCGCCGAAAGCCTTGTATTTACGGATGATGTGCGAGGCCGCCGGGGTCGAAAGGATGCCGCCCTTGCCAACCATGACTTTTCCAAAGCCATTGGCGGCGGCCATTTTGATCGCCTTCTGGATGACTTCGCGATTGTAGTAGCGTCCGTCGCCGCCAATGACGAGGCACTTGCCCTGATAGCCTTCCAGTGAATCGAAAATCGATTGGATGAAGTTCTCAGCATAGTTCGGCTGCTGGAAGACCGGGACCTTTTTCCTGAGACCCGACGTGCCGGGTTTCTGGTCCTGATAGGGCGTTGTGGATACAGATTTGTTCATTTCTGTCACTTGCCTTTCGGGGCGAGGCTTGAATAGAGGGCAGCGTAGCGCTCGGCGCTCTTCTCCCACGAGACATCCGATTTCATGCCTTGCTTTTGCAACTGGGTCCAGACTTTTTGGTCCGCGAAGAGATGTAGTGCACGCCGGATTGCCTGCAACATACCCTCTGCGGTGACGGGAGAAAACTGTATCCCCGTTGCGACTTTCGCTGCAAGCGCGGCGTGATTGGCGTCGATCACGGTATCGTTGAGACCGCCGGTGCGTGCCACGATCGGCACGCAACCGTAACGCAAGCCGTAAAGCTGGGTGAGACCGCACGGTTCGAAACGCGAGGGAATGATGATGGCGTCGCAACCAGCCTGCATCAGGTGTGACATCGGCTCGTTATATCCGATCGAGACGCCGATGCGGCCAGGATGACGGGCGGCGGCGGCAAGCAGCGAGCCTTCAAGCGCCGGATCGCCGGAACCGAGAATGGCAAGCTTGCCACCAAGGGCGACGATTGCGTCGGCGGTCGCGGCAATCACGTCCATCCCCTTTTGCCAGGTAAGGCGGCTGATGATGCTGAAGATCGGCGCACCGTCGTCATGCAGGCGGAAGAACTCGGCGATCGATTTGCGGTTCTCTTCGCGATTTTTCAGCGTCGTGATGCCGTAATGGGTATGGACGACCGGATCAGTCGCCGGGTTCCAAACTTCTGCGTCGATGCCGTTGACGATACCGTGCAGCACCTCGCGGCGGCTGGCGATGGCGCCTTCCAGCCCCATGCCGAACTCGTTCGTCAGGATTTCTTCAGCATAGGTGGGGCTGACGGTCGTGATCGCGTGCGCAGTCTGCAGGCCGCCCTTCAGGAAGCCGATATGGCCGTAGTATTCGATGCTTTCAGTCGAGAACGCATGCGGCGGCAGGCGCAGGCCCGGGAAAATATCGGCGCCGAACTGGCCCTGGAAGGCCATGTTGTGGATCGTCAGAACGCTTGGCAGCTCTGGCGTCGGATAGTAGCGCATATAGACCGGCGTCATCGCAGCCTGCCAATCATGGGCATGCACGAGGTCCGGGCGCCAGTCCGGCATCAGGCCCGCGGCGATTTCGGCAGCTGCCAGCGACAGCGCCGCGAAGCGCCGCCAGTTGTCGGCATAGTCCTTGCCCGTCTGGTCGAGATAGGGACCGCCCGCACGATCGTAATATGCGGGGGCGTCAAGCACGAGGATATCGAGGCCTTCATACTCCACTTCCAGCACCGTCGCGGGCGCTCCCAGCAGATCATCGAACTGCAGGCGGACGACAGGATCGCGAATGACCTTCATGACTGCCGGGTAGCCGGGCATGAGGGTCTTCGTCTCGATGCCGAACCGCTTGAGTGCGATTGGCAGGGCGCCGGCCACGTCGGCAAGGCCCCCTGTTTTGATCAAAGGGAAGACTTCGGACGAAACCGAAAGAACTTTCATATGTCTAAAGATCCAACTTATCGATCATCGGTTGCGTAATCAGGCAAATACCGCTTTCCGTGCGCCGGAACCGCTTAGCATCGATTTCCGGATCCTCGCCGACGACAAGGCCCTCCGGAATGACGACGCCATGATCAATCACGACGTTTTTCAATTGCGCGCGCCGGCCGACCTTTACGCTCGGCAGGACGACGGCTCCCTCCAATTTTGAATAGGAGTTAGCGCGAACACCTGTGAAAAGAAGGCTTTTATGAAGCGTGGCGCCGGAGATGATGCAATCGCCGGCAACGACCGAGGAGGTTGCCGAGCCTCGGCGGTCCTCGTCGTCATGGACGAATTTTGCCGGCGGCGAGATTTCCGCATAGGTCCAGATCGGCCAGGATTTGTCGTAAATATCAAGCTCCGGAACGATCGCCGTCAGGTCGATATTCGCCTGCCAGTAGGCTTCGATGGTCCCGACATCGCGCCAATAGGGCTCATGCTCGAAATCCGAACGGACGCAGGACTGGCCGAAGCGATGGGCGACCGCCTTACCGTTCTTGACGATATAGGGGATGATATCCTTGCCGAAATCCTTGCTGGAATTCGGATCGGCGGCGTCGCGGCGAAGCGCGTCGATCAGGAACTTCGTGTGGAAGACGTAGATGCCCATAGACGCCAGCGCGAAATCGGGTTTGTCCGGAATGCCTGGCGGATTGGCGGGCTTTTCGACGAAATCGATGATCCGGTCGGTCTTGTCCACATGCATAACGCCGAAGCCGACGGCTTCCATGCGAGGCACTTCCAGGCAGCCGATGGTGACATCCGCGCCCGAATCGACGTGCTGCTGCAGCATCCATTCGTAATCCATCTTGTAGACGTGATCGCCCGCAAGAATAACCATGTACTCGACGCCGTAATCCTCGATGATGTCGATGTTCTGATAGACGGCATCAGCAGTGCCTTCGTACCATTGCGTTTCCGAGACGCGCTGGCTGGCAGGCAGGATGTCAAAGCTTTCGTTTCGCTCGGGACGGAAGAAGTTCCAGCCACGCTGCATATGGCGGATCAGAGAGTGCGCCTTATATTGCGTCGCGACGCCGATGCGGCGGATGCCGGAATTCAGTGCGTTCGACAGCGCGAAGTCGATGATGCGTGATTTGCCACCGAAATAGACCGCCGGCTTGGCGCGCCGGTCGGTGAGTTCCTTGAGGCGGCTCCCCCTGCCGCCGGCCAGAACGTAAGCCATTGCGTCGCGGGCAAGTGGCTGAATGCGCTTTTCTACCATTGTCTACTCCTCCCACCAGTCTTCAAGTCTCAGGTTCAAGCATGATCGTCGCCAGCGGCGGCAGGGCGATTGACGCGGCAATGCTGCCGCCGGCGTTGACGGTCTGCACGCGCCCGCCATTACCCTTGCCGCTGCCGCCGTAGATATCGGCATCGGTGTTCAGGATCTCCCGCCAGCGGCCTTCGAACGGTAGGCGGATGGAATAGTTCTCGCGGTAAGCCGGCGTGAAATTGGTGATGACGGCGATCGGTTTCTGGTCCGGCGCCTTGCGCAGCCATGCAAAGACGGAGTTTTCGTGATCGTCGGCGATCAGCCATTCGAAACCGTCGCCCTCGCAATCGCGGGCGTGCAGCGCCGGCTTGGAGCGGTAAGTGAGGTTGAGGTCGCGGACGAGACGGCGCATGCCCTCGTGCATGCGGTATTGCAGCAGGTTCCAGTCGAGCGAGGTTGCCTCGCTCCATTCGCTCCATTGCGCAAACTCCTGGCCCATGAAGAGCAGTTTCTTGCCGGGGTAGCCCCACATGAAGGCATAGTAGGCGCGCAGGTTTGCGAATTTCTGCCAGTCGTCGCCGGGCATCTTTGCAATCAGCGAGCCTTTGCCATGCACCACTTCGTCATGGGAGAGCGGCAGAACAAAGTTTTCCGAATAGGCGTAGAGCAGGCCAAAGGTCAGTTCGTTGTGGTGATGTCTGCGATATATCGGATCACGTTTCATGTAGCTCAGCGTGTCGTGCATGAAGCCCATGTTCCACTTGAAGCCGAAACCGAGACCGCCGTCATGCACCGGCTGCGAGACCTTCGGCCAAGAGGTCGACTCCTCGGCAATGGTCATGACGCCGGGGTGCTCGGCATAGATGCGGGTATTCATGTCTTGAAGGAAGCGGACGGCCTCCAGGTTTTCGTTGCCGCCATATTCGTTCGGGATCCATTCTCCGTGTTTGCGCGAATAATCGAGATAGAGCATCGAGGCGACGGCATCGACGCGCAGGCCGTCGAGATGGAATTTCTCTGCCCAATAGAGTGCATTGTTGACCAGATACGACTGAACCTCGGTACGGCCGAAATTGTAGATGGCTGTATTCCAATCCGGGTGGAAACCCTTGCGCGGGTCCTCGTGCTCGTAAAGTGCGGTGCCGTCGAACCAGCCGAGGCCGTGTTCGTCGGTGGGGAAGTGCGCGGGCACCCAGTCGAGAATGACGCCGATGCCGACCTTGTGGCAGCCATTGACGAAGCGGGCAAAACCCTCCGGTTCGCCGAAGCGGGCGCTCGGTGCGTAAAGCCCGGTGGTCTGGTAGCCCCATGACGGATCGTAGGGATGTTCGGTGATCGGCAGGAATTCGATATGGGTGAAGCCCATGTCGACGCAGTAGGGGATGAGGCTGTTTGCGAGTTCATCCCAGGAGAGGAACGAACCATCCTGGCGGCGTTGCCATGAACCGGCATGGACCTCATAGATCGAGATCGGCTGGCGGCGTTTGTCGGTTTCGCTCCAGTGCTTGAGGTGGTCTTCGTCCTGCCATTCAGGCAGAAGCTCGGGCGCCACGACGGAAGCGGTTTTCGGGCGCAATTCGCTGCGCCGCGCAAACGGATCGGCCTTCAACGGCAGGAGGACGCCGTCATGGCCCCGAATCTCGAATTTATAAGGAACGCCCGTCGGAACATCCGGCGCAAAGATTTCCCATATGCCGGCGCTGGCGCGGAAGCGCATCACATGACGGCGGCCGTCCCAATTGTTGAAATCGCCGACGACGGAGACGCGCTGGGCGTTCGGTGCCCAGACGGCAAAATGGATTCCCTGCGCGCCCTCATGCTTGATCCAGTGCGCACCCATCTTGTCGAAGAGGCGAAGATGCGAGCCTTCACGCGCGTAGTAATCGTCCATCGGACCAAGCACGGGGCCAAAGCTGTATGGGTCGGTGACGGCCCATTCCGCATCGCCGCGCCGGGCGCGGTAGCGCACGGGCTGCCGTTTCGTCAGCGCTGCTTGCCCTGCGAAAAAGCCATCCGCATGGAGCTGCTTCAGTTCACCAACAACGCTGCCGTCGAGCGTCAAGGCGGTGACTTCTTCGGCGCCGGGAATGAAGCACCGGGCAGCGTAGCTGTCGCCTGCATGGTGCACGCCAAGTACGGCAAATGGATTTGCATGCGAACCGGCAAGGATTGCCGCGATTTCGTCTGCCGAAATTTCCCAGGGACGCTTTACTTCAAGGGCGGCTTTCGGCGTTTTCATCCGGCTCTCCAGATTTCATCGGCATACTGCCGAATCGTGCGGTCGGAGGAGAACCAGCCCATTCGAGCGGTATTGTTGATGGTCTTGGCATACCAGGAGGATGGCTTGTTCCAGATCTGGTCCACGTCTCTCTGCGCGGCCGCGTAGGCATCGAAATCGGCGGCGACCATGAACCAGTCGTGCGAATAAATGCCATCGATCAGCTGGGCGTAGCGATTGCGGTCATCCGGCGAGAAGACGCCGCCGGCGATCGAAGCCAGCGCCTGCGACAGTTCGCGGGAGCTTTCGATGATGGCGCGCGGGTTGTGTCCATCGCTGCGGGCGTCGGAGACTTCGTCCGCTCGAAGGCCGAAGATGACGATGTTGTCGGCACCGACATTGTCGCGCATTTCGACATTCGCCCCGTCCAGTGTTCCGATCGTAAGCGCCCCATTCAGACCGAATTTCATGTTGCCGGTGCCGGAGGCTTCCATGCCGGCGGTCGAAATCTGCTCAGACAGATCTGCTGCGGGCACCATGACCTCGGCAAGCGAGACATTGTAATTGGGTATGAAGACCACTTTCAGGAGGCCGCGGACGGCCGGGTCGTTATTGATCGTGCGGGAGACGTCGTTGATCAGCTTGATGATGAGCTTGGCGTTGTGATAGCTCGGCGCCGCCTTGCCGGCGAAGAGCTTCACGCGCGGCACCCAGTCGAGTTCGGGATGCGATCGGATTTGGTCATAGAGGGCCACCGCC
Source organism: Rhizobium sullae (assembly GCF_900169785.1). Lineage (GTDB taxonomy): Bacteria > Pseudomonadota > Alphaproteobacteria > Rhizobiales > Rhizobiaceae > Rhizobium > Rhizobium sullae. The sequence continues at coordinate 167,903 of NZ_FWER01000004.1, read as the reverse complement.
TCGATAACGTTAAGCAGCTGGCGTTTGTATTCGTGGATGCGCTTGATCTGAATGTCGAACATCGCGGAAGGATTAATCTTCACGCCCATGCGGCTGGCGACAAGATTGGAGAGCGCCACCTTGTTCGCGCGCTTTACGGCGCCGAACCGTTCCTGGAAGCTCGGATCGGTGGCGAATTTTTCGAGCGGCTTCAGCTTCTCGGCGTCATCCATGAATTCGTCGCCGATCGCCTCGCGGATGAGGCCGGTAAGCCCGGGGTTGCATTGCTGCAGCCAGCGGCGCGGGGTGATGCCGTTCGTCTTGTTGTTGATGCGGTTCGGATAAAGCTTGTGCAGGTCCGCAAAGACCGTGACCTTCATAAGTTCGGTATGCAAGGCGGAGACGCCGTTGATCGAATGCGAGCCGACGAAGGCGAGGTTGCCCATGCGCACCCGGCGATCTCCGCTTTCGTCGATCAGCGAAATCGACCGGATTTCGGTGTCGGAGAAGTTCTTTTCCCTGCGGGCCTCAAGCAGGATCTTGGCGTTGATCGCGTAGATCAGCTGCATGTGCCGCGGCAGCAGCCGTTCAAAGAGCGGGATCGGCCAGGTTTCGAGAGCTTCCGGCAGGAGCGTGTGATTGGTGTAGGAAATCGTGCGGCGGACGATGTCGAAGGCTTGCTCGAAATCCATGCCGTGGACGTCGCACAGCAGGCGCGTCAGCTCGGCCACCGAAACGGCTGGGTGGGTGTCGTTCAGCTGGATCGCGACCTTGTCGGGCAATGAGGTGAAATCGTCATATTGCTGCAGGTGGCGACGCAGGATGTCCTGAAGCGAGGCGGAGGAGAAGAAGAATTCCTGGCGAAGACGCAGCTCCTGTCCAGCCGGCGTTGCGTCTGCCGGATAAAGCACCCGCGTCAGGCTTTCGGCCTTGTTGCTTTCGCGCAGAGCGCCGATGTGGTCGCCGGCATTGAAGGCGTCGAGCAGGATCGGGTCGATCGGCTGGGCCGACCAGAGACGCAACGTGTTGACGCGCTTGCCGCGCCAGCCGACGACCGGAGTGTCGAAGGCAGCGGCGATGACGCGCTCTGCCGGTTTCCAGACATAGCGCGGCTCGCCTTCGGCGTCGTTGGCGACGTCGACGGCGCCGCCGTAGCCGATTTCATAGGCGCTTTCGCGGCGTTCGAACTCCCAGGGATTGCCGTGCGCCAGCCAGCTTTCCGGCAGTTCCACCTGCCAGCCGTCGGCGAGTTGCTGGCGGAAGAGGCCGTGGACGTACCGGATGCCGTAACCATAGGCCGGCACCTCGACAGTCGCCATGCTTTCCATGAAACAGGCCGCGAGGCGTCCGAGGCCGCCATTGCCGAGGGCGGCATCCGGCTCGAGGCCGGCGATCACGTTGACGTCGACGCCGAGGGAAGTCAGCGCATCGCGCACCTGCTCCATCAGGCCCATGTTCGTGACGGCATCGCGCATCAGGCGGCCGATCAGGAATTCGAGCGACAGATAGTAAACGCGCTTGTCGCCGGTCGCGTAGACCTTACGCGTAGATTCCATCCATTTGTCGATGATGCGGTCGCGAACGACGAGGATAGTCGCCGTCAGCCAGTCATGCGGCTTGGCAACCTTTGCATCCTTGCCGATGCGGTAAGTCAGGCGTTCGATGATTTCTTCGGCGAGAATTTCCGGCCGGGAACTGCGCGGAGCGGGAGAGGGGATGGTCGGCTTGGAAACGGTATTCATCGTCATATCTCGCCAATTTTGATTTATTTTCAGTGCGTTACGTCTGACGAAGCCGACTTTGCACGCACGCCGGTCACGGCAGTTTATGCATCGTTACCAAGCACTTGCAACAAGGGATTTAGCGAAAGCGAAAATTTGCGGAACCTTCACATTCGCCGGCATAAGGGACTTGATTTCAATTGGTTTTCCCGGTCTGATGCGCGAGATGAGCGCTAAACGAAAAGCCGCCCCAGTTTGTTCCGGAGCGGCTTTTTTGTTGAGAGCACGGAGTCTATTGGGTGAGGCGCACGCTCTGCTTGGCGGCCGAGGAACCGATTATCTTGAAGGCGGCGACAAGCGAGGCCATGTTCTCGGCGGCGAAATAGGTAGAAGAGCTCGTCGCGCAATAGCTAAGCAGCGCCTTGCCACGATCAGGAGCCATGAACGCAACCGTATAGACCGTGATATTTTTGTCGCGCGCCAGGTCGCACCATTCTCTGGTTTCAGTGTCGGCCGAAGTGTAATTGTTGTTGCCGTCTGTCATGAAGACAATGTATTTGTCTGGCGTCAGACCGTTCTTATTCAAATGTGCTGTATCCTCGGCCGGGGCGATAAGCTTGTTGTAGGCGGCCTTGAAGGCAGCACTTGAATTCGTCCCGCCTGTCGCGGTTAGAGCGTTGACGTAGGTTGACACACGCGACGTTCCCCACGCCAGCTTCAAAGCTGATTGCATTTGGTCATTGTAAGAGACGCTGCCGGTGCGGACGTATTGCAGATTGGGATCGGCGGTATTCAACTGGGTCAGCAGGCTGGAAACGGCCAGCTTCAATGCCTCGATCTTGGTGTAGTAGTCCGTAACAGTTCGTTCACAGGTCTTTGGGCTCCAACTCGTGCCGCAGTTATAGCTTTCCGTCTTCGTATATGAAGACGTAGTATCTTCGGCCATTGAGCCCGAACGGTCGAGCACGAGATACATGGAGAGCGAGCTCTCTGTCACGGTATTTTCGGTGCTGCTTTCAGTCTTGGACAATGAACCGATTTCCGTGCTCTCTCTGCCCATGAGGCGCACCAGGGCGCTGTTGTCCATGTTATAGGCGGTTTTGACCTCAACTTTGTAAGTCTTGCCGCCCGAACCGGATGTAGTTTCGGTGACAACGACAGACATTCCATCCTTTAGGGCCGCGATAGTGTCCGAATCGTCGAGGTAGTTTGACATCTGGCCAATGACAAAATTCTTGGCAAGCTCCTTGGCGCCATTCACATCGACCGTTTCGGCGACGAGCGCGGAGGCTGCGGCCAGAGCAGCCGAATCGGAGGCTTCCTGCAACTGACGTTGCGAAAGCATCATACTGGATACATCGACTGCTACACCGGCCGCACCAATCGCCACCGGCATTAGAATGGCGGTCATCATGGCGAAATTGCCTGAACGGTCGCGTAGGATGCGCGCAATATTGGCGCGTAGAAAAGATATGCGGGACATCATGTCACCTGAAAGTAAGAAGGTTTATTCTGCCTCGATACCTACAGCGCGGTTGTTACCGCAGGTCTTAAGGTAATCGTTAAAATTGCAGATAACTTGCGATTTCGGGACATGATCTACTGCGTTTGCCGGATAATCCTTCTCGACAAGCGGATAGCTGGCGCTTTTGCGCATTAACGTCTGTGGCGGCGGTTGCTGCGTCAGTCCTGCACACTTTTCCGTCGCGTTGGCACATTCCGGCACGGACGCCAGGAAGCATGCGGACGGTTCGGCCAAGGCCGGCTGATTTCGGGAGTCCAGCAGTCAAAAGCTATTCCTCTTCCGATTACTTGATCGGAATAACGTCGACAGCCTGTACGGCGCGGTGGCCGCCGTAGCTTTTCAAGACGCCGATGACTGGGGCGACGTCGGAGTAGTCGCGGCCGTAGGCGACGACGATGTGGTCGGTGCCGGCGGGCATGTCGTTGGTCGGGTCGAGCTCGGTCCAGCCCAGCGTTTCGCCGCACCAGACGCGGACCCAGGCATGCATGGCATCCGCCCCTTCGAGCCGTTCCTTGCCGGGCGGCGGGATGGTGCGCAGGAAGCCTGAGACATAGCCTGCCGGAATGCCGAGGCTGCGGAGTGCGAGGATCATCACATGGACGAAATCCTGGCAGACGCCGCGTTTCAGCTTGAAGGCGTCGAGGGCGGTGGAATCCACCGTCGTCGCTTCCGTGTCGTAGGTGAAATCCCTGTTGATGCGGGTGCACAAGGCGTTGGCGATCTGCAGGACGGTGAGGCCGGGCAGAGCGCAGTCCCTGGCATAGTCGGAAATCGCGCGAGTTTCCGAGAGGCGCGGGCTGCTGGCGAGGAAATGATGTGGAGAGTCCGGCTCCAGCGACCAGATGCCGGCGACTTCCTCCGGCAGGCGGTCGAGATCCGGCGAGAAATCGGCGGCGATCGAACGGCTATCGACCTGCACGCGAGCCTGCATGCGGATATCCAGCGTCTCGTGCGGCGACCGCAGCAGGAAGGACGTTGCCGGATGGCGGAAGAAATCGGTGAAATGCGATTGCTCATCCGGCTGCGGAGAAATGGTAATCGAGCCAGCAACCAGCCGCTGGCGATCGCGCAGAGACAGCGGCATCAGCCGCATGATGTGGCGCGCGCCGGAGGCTGGCGTCTCGTAGGTGTATTCCATGTGCAGGGTGAGGTCGTAGAGCACGGCGGTCACCCGAGATAGGTCTGGGCGAGAAGGTCGGACAGCTGCTCCAGCTCGCGTTCGAACTTCTTGTAGATCTCGCCCGTCATCGCTTCCGGCGTCATGACGGCGAGGCCGGAATGCAGGCGCATGGCCTCGCGGTAGAAGGGCGACATCTGGCCGTTGACGAAGGCGTTCGGCAGTTGCTCGACCTCGCGATGGATCTCATTCATCTGGAAGAGAACCGAGCGCGGGTTCAGCGGATCGAGCGCCAGAAGATCGGTGACGGTCAGGCGCGCGGTGTTGACGTTGTAGCGGCGGCGGTGGGTCATGACGCTGTCGCCGATTTCGAGCAGCATGTCCAGCGCGCCATCCGGAGCTTCGGGACCGGACATATGGCCAAGCAGGCGCGTCATGTGCAGTCCGCGCTCGATGTAGCGGCCGAGCGAGAGGAAGCGCCATCCGGTGAAGCGATACATGTTTTCGTGCACGAGACCTGCGAAGCCCGCGAGCTTGCGCAGCAGGATCGTCATGGCATGGCTGGCGTCGTCGCCCGCGGCAACACTGACGTGGAAACGGTGCGCGGTCTTGGCAAGATCGTTGAGCGCCAGCCAGCCGTCGGGCGAGAACCGGTCGCGGATATTGCTGGCGGAATAGACGGCGCTGTCGATGTTGCGCAGCAGCGTTTCGGGCACGGCTTCTTCCGTATCGATGTCGACGGCGGCGAGATATTCCGAAACATCGGCAAGCAGCGGCTGGCTTGGGTCGGCGGCTTCGGCGTAGCGGGCGTGCCAGGCACGAAGGATACGCAGCGCTCCTTCGGCGCGCTCGATATAGCGGCCGAGCCAGAACAGGTTGTCGGCCGCCCGGCTCGGCAGGCTGCCCGGCATGTTGCGCGTGAAGCTTCCTTCAGCGGGCAGCAGCGTATGGCGCTCGACCGGCTTGTCGCTGACGATCCAGACGTCCGCCGCCGCGCCGCCTGACTGCATGGCGATCGCGGCAGCGTCGGCGCCGGCGCCGATGCGGGCAAAACCGCCCGGCATGATCTGCCAGCCCTTGGCGGTGCGGGCAGCAAAGACGCGAAGCGACATCGGCCGCGGCGTCAGCTTTCCGTCCACCCAGGCCGGCGTTGTCGACAGCGTCACGACTTCCTGGCCGACGAGTTTCGGACCGTCGGAATTCAGCCAGTCGGTGATCGAGTCCTTTGCGGTTGCGCGGAGCGACGAGCCGAGCACGGATTCGCCGCTGTCGTCGAAGAAGGGCGCGCGCGAATAGGCGGGACCGATCACCATCTTCTCGATGTTCTTCGCGACATGCTCGCGTTCTTCCTTTTGCCCGCACCACCATGTGGCGATCGACGGCAGGTGCAGTTTTTCGCCGAGCAAGCGGCGACAGATCGTCGGCATGAAGGCAAGCAGGGCGCGCGTCTCGAGGATGCCGGTTCCGAGAGCATTGACGATCGTCACCGATTCGGCACGCAGCGCCTCGACCAGACCAGGCGTGCCGATATGCGAATTCTGGTTCAGCTCCAGCGGATCGGCGTAGGCGGAATCGAGGCGGCGCCAGAGCACGCCGATCGGCTTCAGGCCGGCCACCGTGCGAACCATGACGCGGCCGTTGACCACCGTCAGATCTTCGCCTTCGAGCAGCATGAAGCCGAGATAGCGGGCGATATAGGCGTGCTCGTAATAGGTCTCGTTTGCCGGGCCGGGGGTCAGAACGCCGATGCGGTCGTCGCCGGAGTGCTTCATCGCCTGCAGCGCGTCGCGGAAGGCGCCGAAGAAGGAGGCGAGGCGATGGACCGGAGTTTCGGCGTAGATATCGGAAAAGGCGCGGGTGGTGGCAACGCGACTTTCGAGCGCGAAGCCTGCACCTGACGGCGCTTGCGTGCGGTCGGCTAGAACCCACCAGTTACCGTCCGGTCCGCGGCCGATCTCGAAGGCACAGAAATGCAGGTAGTGGCCGGTCGCGGGCTTTATCCCGGCAAGTGGGCGCTGGAATTCCGGATTGGCCGCAATCAGGGCGGGCGGCAGAAAGCCTTCCTCGACCAGTTTGTTGTCGCCATAGATGTCGGCGACGATCGCTTCGAGCATATCGGCGCGCTGCACGAGGCCGGCGGAAAGCGCCTGCCATTCGCGCTCGTCGATCAGGACCGGGATATGCGACAGTGGCCAAGACCGCTCGCCGGTGCCCTTGCTGCCATAAGCGCGGTAAAACACGCCGGCATCGCGCAGATAGCGGTCGGCACGGGCGAAACGCTCGGTTAGTTCCTGCTGCGGAATTGCCCCGAAGCCCGCAAGAAAGCGCTGCCAGACCGGACGGATTGCGCCGTCGTTGTCAACCATCTCGTCGGCAATGCCGGGCAGAGGCGCATAGCCGAAGGCCGCATCGTTGCCGCCGCGGCTTTGAACCTCGTCCCTGCGCTTCGCCACTGCTGGTTTCTTGCCCATTAAAACCTAGCTCGTCAAATGCCTGCGGGCCTGCGGAGATCCAGCGTCAGCGGGAATTCCGGCGAACCCGTCTCGGCGAGCGGAATGAAGCCGCCGGCCGTATGCCCCCACGGCTCGAATCGGGAGAGCCGCCTTGCTTCCGCTTCGTTGCCGTTTACCGGGAAGGTGTCATAGTTGCGCCCGCCCGGATGGGCAACATGATAGATGCAGCCGCCGATCGAACGCTTCGACCATGTATCATAAATGTCAAATGTCAGCGGCGTGTTCACCGGCAAAACCGGATGCAGGCCCGAGGACGGCTGCCATGCCTTAAAGCGGACCCCGGCGACGGACACACCGGACGTGCCTGTTGGCGTCAGCGGCACGGTTCGGCCGTTGCAGGTGACGGTGTAGCGTGAGGAATTGCTGGTTTCGAGGCGAACCTGAAGTCGCTCGACCGAGCTGTCGACGTATCGAACGGTGCCGCCGATCGCGCCTTCCTCGCCCATGACGTGCCAAGGTTCGAGCGCCTGACGGAGCTCGAGTTTCGAGCCCTCGTATTCCACTTCGCCGCAGAAGGGGAAGCGGAATTCGAGTTGCGCCTTGAACCATTCCGGACTGACATCGAAACCGTTCTCCTTGAGATCGGCGAGCACGTCCAGGAAATCGGCCCAGACGAAATGCGGCAGCATGAAGCGATCGTGCAGGGAAGTGCCCCAGCGCACGAATTTGCCATCCGCGGGATTGTTCCAGAAACGGGCAATGAGGGCGCGGACCATCAATTGCTGAGCCAGCGACATGCGGGCATTCGGGGGCATTTCGAAGCCGCGGAACTCGACGAGACCGAGACGGCCGGTTGGCCCATCCGGCGAAAAGAGCTTGTCGATGCAGATTTCGGCCCGGTGCGTATTGCCTGTCACGTCGATCAGCAGATTGCGGAACAGGCGGTCGGCCAACCAGGGAAGCGGTTGCGGGCCGCCGCCGGGTGCGGGGACATGGGCAAGCGCGATTTCCAACTCGTACAGGCTGTCGTGCCTGGCCTCGTCGATGCGCGGCGCCTGGCTGGTTGGTCCGATGAACATGCCGGAGAAGAGGTAGGAGAGCGAAGGATGCCGCTGCCAATGCAGCACAAGGCTCTTCAAGAGGTCGGGCCGGCGCAGGAACGGACTGTCGTTCGGGTTGGCGCCGCCGACGACGACATGGTTACCGCCGCCCGTGCCCGTATGACGGCCGTCGATCATGAACTTGTCGGCGCCGAGGCGGGTCATCCGCGCTTCTTCGTAGATCGCGGTGGTGATCGCGACGCAATCCTGCCAGTTCGAGGCGGGATGGATATTCACCTCGATGACACCTGGATCCGGTGCGACACGAATGACGTTGATGCGCTCGTCCTGTGGCGGCGAATAGCCCTCGATATGGACGGCAAGGCCAAGTTCAGCCGCCGCGTTTTCGGCGGCTGCGATGAGCTCGAGGTAGTCTTCGATGCGCTCGACGGGCGGCATGAAGACGCAAAGCCGGCCGTCGCGCGGCTCGACCGATATCGCCGTGCGAACCGCGCCGCCGATTTCGCCGAGCGTCTGTTCCACGCGGCTCTGGCCGCTCTCGTCGCGCTGAAAGGAGGCCTCTGGCATGGCGCGGCCGGCGGGCACCAAAACTTCGGGCAGGGGCTGGCGCGGGATCGATGGGTCGGCGATGTGGATATAGGGATATTGCGATGGCGGCACGTAAGGAAGTGTGCCAAGCGGCAGACGGTATCCGACCGGACTGTCGCCCGGCACAAGGAAGATCTTGCCGCGCCGGGTCTGCCATTTCTCGCTGATCCAGCGGTGTCCCGCGGCCTTGGCATTCCAGGCCTGTACCGGAAGAATGTAGCCTGTCGGAACCGTCAGGCCGCGTTCGAAGACGCGGGCGATGCGGCTGCGCTCTTCCGGATCCTTCAGCTTGGAATTCGACGGATCGACATTTTCGGGAAGGCTTCCTTCCTTGACGATCCATTCGGCGGGATCTTCATAGGCGGGCAGCACCATGTCAGGCGCAATCGCCAGCTCGCGCGCGATGCCGGTGAGCAGCCGCTCGGCGTCTTCGGCCTTGGCGGCGGTATCGGCGCCTTCTGCCGCGATCAAATCCGGATTCTGCCAGATCGGCATTCCGTCCTTGCGCCAATAGAGCGAGAAGGTCCAGCGCGGCAGGCTTTCGCCGGGATACCACTTGCCTTGTCCGTAATGCAGGAAGCCGCCCGGAGCGAAGCGCTGGCGCAGCCTGCGGATCAGGCTGTCCGCCTTCTCCCGTTTTGTCGGGCCTACGGCGGCGGTATTCCACTCTTCCGATTCGAAATCGTCGATCGACACGAAAGTGGGTTCCCCACCCATCGTCAGGCGCACGTCTTCCGCTTTGAGGATGCTATCCACTTTTTCGCCAAGCGCGTCGAGCTCGTTCCAGCTCTCCTCCGAGAATGGCTTGGTGATGCGCGGATGTTCGGCGACACGAGCCACCTTCATGTCGAAGGCGAACTCGGTATTGGCTTCGCCGAAATAGCCGCCGGAGATCGGGGCAGCGTTGCGGTAGTGCGGGGTCGCTGCCAGCGGGATATGGCTTTCACCAGTCAGCAGCCCGGATGTGGGGTCGAGACCGACCCAGCCAGCGCCGGGCAGATAGACCTCGGCCCAGGCATGAAGGTCCGTGAAATCGACTTCCGTGCCGGAGGGGCCGTCAAGAGCCTTCAGGTCTGGCGTCAACTGGATGAGGTAACCGGAAACGAAGCGCGCGGCGAGGCCGAGATGACGGAGAACCTGAACGAACAGCCAGCTGGTATCGCGGCAAGAGCCTTTGGCTATTTCGAGTGTTTCCTCCGGCGTCTGGACGCCAGTTTCCATGCGGATGACATAGCCGATCTGCTGCTGCAGGCGGGCGTTGAGGCCAACAATCATGTCGACGGTCGGCTGATCCGGCGAATAATCGAGCGTTTCGAGGAAAGCCTTGAGCCGCGGGCCGGGGTCCTCCGCCTTCATGTAGATCGAGAGGTCTTCCTGGATCGTCTCAGGATAGTCGAAGGGCCATTTGGTAGCTTCCTCCTCGACGAAGAAGTCGAAGGGGTTATAGACCGTCATGTCGGCGACCAGATCGACCTCGATCTTGAATTCGGTCACCGGGTCGGGAAAGACGTAGCGGGCAAGATAATTCCCGTAGGGATCCTGCTGCAAGTTCACGAAATGGTTCGACGGTGTGACCTTCAGCGAATGACTGAGCACGCGCGTCTTCGAATGCGAGGCGGGCTTGAGGCGGATGACCTGCGGCCCGAGGCGGACCGGTCTGTCGTATTTGTAATGCGTCAGATGATAGATGCTGGCTTTGATCGACATATGTTGCCTTATCCGGCGCCGCCTCACTGTGCGGCATGAGCTGTTCCCATTGTCGATAGTGTGCAATGCAGCGAGAGAAAGCAAGGCGGAAGGCTAACGCTGCAGCCTTTACGACACTTTTGCAAAGGCGACGACGGCTTTGAGCCCCTTGCCGCGGGCCGCTGGCGAGAGCGTGAGCATCGCATTGAAAAGATTGGCGATTTCCTCAACGATCGGGAGGCCGAGGCCGGCGCCTGGCGCATCGGAGTTGCCGCCGCGTGAAAAGCGGCGGCGCACCGCTTCGAGCTTCTCCGGCGGGATACCGGGACCATTGTCCTCAACCTCGAGGCGCACAGCATCGCCTTCGTGCGCGATCCGCACGGTGACCTCGGCACCCTTGCCGGAATATGCGATAGCGTTTCCCGCGAGATTGCGCAGCAATTCGCCGATCAGCAGGGGTTCGGCGCGGATCATCGCAGGACCTTCACCTTCGAACCCCAGGTCGATACCGGCTTCGGCGGCAGCGGGGATCAACTCGCCCGTGATGTCCTGGGCGATGGCGGCGATGTCGATCTTCGAGGCTGCCAGAGCCTCCTTGGCCGTTGCGGCGTCAATCTTTGCCATCAGCAGCAGCTGGGCGAGGATGCGTTCGGCATGCGCGACGGCCTGGTCGCCCTTCAGGGCCGAGTCCTGCGCTTCAGGCAGCGTTGCGGCGCGGGCGGAAAGCGCGAGCTGGGTCCGGATGATGGCAAGCGGCGTGCGCAATTGATGGCTGGCATTGCCGGTAAAATTCCGGAGGGCGTCAAGGGCGGACTGCAGGCGTACCATGAAGCTGTTCACCGTATCCACCAGCGGCTGCACCTCGCTCGGCACCGATTGCTCGATCGGATGCAAGTCGTCCGGGCTGCGCTCGCCGATCGCATCGCGAAGTTTGTAGAGCGGGCGGAGCGCGACCGAGACCGAGATCCAGACGATCACGGCCGCACCCGCGATCATGAAGGCGAGGCGGACGGCCGAACGAAGAAGGATGGCACGTGCGAGATGGCGCCGGGCGATCGTCGTTTCCGCGACGGTGACGACGAAGGGAACGGAGCGGATACCGGTCGAGGCGGAGCGCTCCAGCGTGGCGACGCGGATCGGTTCGCCGCGGAAAATATCGTCTGCGAAGACGGCCGCGTCGCCTTTGGTTTCCTTGAGAACCGGAAGCTCCTGATAGCCGGTGATGAACGCTCCGGGCGGGCCGTCGACGCGGTAGAACACCCGATCCTGCGCAGCAGACGTAAGCATTTCCAGTGCGACATAGGGGATATCGACTTCCAGCGTACCGTCCTCCGCCACGACGACGCGCTCGGCAATGGCAAGCGCCGAACCGGCAAGCACACGGTCGGACACGATGTTCGAGGTCTCGACCGCCTCCCGGTATGTGTCGGCAAGCGCTAGCGTGCCGATGACGGCTGTGGAGATCAGCAGCCAGAAAAGCAACCGGCGCCTCAGCGAATAGGCGGCTTTCATGAGGCCTCGTGAAGCTTGTCGAGATAGTAGCCGATGCCGCGTGCGGTCTTCACGGTCAATCCATGCGGCGCAAGGCGCTTGCGCAACCGGCTGACATATTGCTCGATCGCGTTGGCGGAAATGTCATCGTCGAAGGCCGTCAGCGACTGGGTGATTGCCTCCTTGGACACGACCTTGCCGGCACGCATGAAGAGGATTTCAAGCAGTCCGACTTCGCGAGCGGGAATATCAAGCTGCATGTTTCCGGCGGAAAAAGTTCGGGATTTGAGATCGAAAGACACGCAGCCATACATCACCGTCGCTGAGTGCAGGCCCGCCTGGCGCCGGAGCAGCACGCGGACACGCGCTTCGAATTCGGCAATGTCGAAGGGCTTGATGAGGTAATCGTCGGCGCCGAGATCGAGGCCCCTGACCCGCTCCTCCGGCGCTCCGCGTGCGGTCAGGATCAGGACCGCCGCCTGGTTCTGCCGGGCGCGCATGCTGCGCAAGACGTCCAGCCCGTCCATCTCCGGCAGGTTGAGGTCGAGGATCACGAGATCGAAATTTTCCGCCGCGATGACCGCATTGGCGGATGCGCCGTCATGGACGACGTCGACGGCATGCCCCGTACCGCGCAAGATCGCAGACAGGCCGTCGGCCAGCGCGATGTTGTCTTCGGTGAGCAGGATGCGCAACAGTGTTTCCCCAATGTTCTGCGAGAGATTATCAGGTATGGGGAATGGATGTCATAGTGAAATTGTGTGGGGTGATGGTTGGGTGCGGAGCCCCTGGCCGGCTACACAGTACACCGCTCCCTCCCCCCCTCGATCCGTTCGCGCTCCTTCATCGCCTCCGCCAGCAGTTTGCGGAAGCGGGGGTCGTCGCGCAGATTGTCCAGGTCCGAATCGTGGGTGAACCACTTGATATGGTAAACCGAGCTGCGCGGCAGCAACTGCTCCAGGATATCGATCGCCTTGTCCACGTTTCCCAGCACGGCATGGACGCAGGCGAGGTTGTACTGGGCGACGATGTCGTCCGGATCGATGGCGATGGCCCGTGCTGCCCAGTCGCAGGCGCGCACTGCATCGCCGAGATGGGCAAGCGCCAGCGCGCCGCGATGAGCCGGGCCTGAATTTTCCGGGTTGAGGTTGAGCGCCCGTTCGGCTCGCTGGAGGCCGAGGCGGGCCTAGTTTTCCTTATCCAGCGTCCGGCCGAGGGATAGATAGGCCGACATCAGGTGGATGGGAGAGACGTAGTCATCCGGCCGGATTTCGGCGGCGCGGGTAAAGTATTGCACTGCCTCGGCGAAATTGCCACGCATGAAGAAGAAGCGGGCATAGTGGAAATTCGCTTCGTAGAGATTGGGGTCGAGGGCAAGCGCGCGCTCGAAAGCGGCCATGGCCTTGTCGTCCTCGCCGTTCTGGTGGAGCGCCAGGCCGCGGGAGGCATGGGCCTCGGCAAGGTCCGGATCGATCTCCAGGGCGCGGGCACTCATTTCGAGAATGCCCTTCAAAGGCACATCCGCCGGCGCCCAATCGCGGATTGCCGCGTCGCAATCGGCGATGCCAGCATAGGCCCGGCCGTAGTCCGGGTCGAGTTCGACCGCCTTGAGGAACATACGGCGCGCAAGCTGCAGGTAGGATTTCGTCCAGGTATGGGAGAGTTGGCGGCCGCGCAGATAATAGGTATAGGCCTCGACATTGGCGGTCGGCTCGACGGCAATCGCCTTTCTCTCCTCCGGCAGCAGGCGCACCTTCAACTGGCTGACGATGGCATGGGTGATCTCATCCTGGATGGCGAAGATGTCGGTCAGGTCGCGATCGTAGCGTTCGGCCCAGAGATGGTCGCCGTTCATCGTGTCGACCAAATGGCTCGAGATACGCACGCGCTTGCCGGCGATGCGAACGCTGCCTTCGAGCATATAGCGAACGCCGAGTTCCTGAGCGACCTGCTTCACTTTTACCGACGTGCCCTTGTAAGTGAAGACGGTGTTGCGGGGAACGACGTGCAGACTGGAGATCTTGGAGAGGTCTGTGATGATGTCTTCGGTTATCCCGTCCGAAAAATAGTCTTGATCGGCGTCACCGCTCATGTTCGTGAAGGGCAGGACGGCGACGAAGCAGGTATTGCGGTTCTGTGCCACGAAGCGCGCCGAAGTCGGCGCGTTGAAGGCGACCGTGTAGACCGGGACGGCCTGCCTGATATTTTTGAACACGTGTTCACCTAAAAAGTCGAAGCCGAGATTGAGGCGCGAGCCCACCTGATCGCGAACGATGGAGGAAACGGCGATGCCGCCCGGAGGCGCGACGCGCTCCAGCCGTGCCGCCAGATTGACACCGTCGCCGAAGACATCGCCATCCTCGACGATGACGTCGCCGAGATTGATGCCGATGCGGAACTCCACGCGCTCCTCCTTCGGTACGTCCTCGTTGCGGACGGCCATGCTGCGCTGGATCTCGGCGGCGCAGGCGACCGCGTTCACCACGCTCTGGAACTCGGCGAAGATGCCGTCGCCAGTAAGTTTGAAGATGCGGCCCTTGTAGTCTGAGATTCGAATATCGATCAGTTCGCAGCGGTGGCGGTTCAGCGCCTGCAACGTGCCGGACTCATCGATACCCATCAGCCGGCTGAAGCCGACGACATCGACGGCGAGAATAGCACTCAGTCGCCGTTCCATGACTCTCTCCATGGATTCTCTCATGTCAGTCTCGCTTTTCCAGATTTTGACCGCGCAAAGCCATCCCCCCTGCAAGAAGCGTCTTGCGATATAGGCGTGCTTCGCGGCTGGTTGAACCTATTATGTTGTGGCCACGCATCAATACACCGTTCGGGCGAAGATTGCGCCAAACGCTAATCCTTTAGGATTGGTTCGCGGCGGCAACTGGCCAAAAGCATATTTTGAGGCAGTGCCTCGATTCGCAACACGAGCCGATCCGCGACTCAGCGGCACTCTCTTGAAATTCCTAATGCGGTCGGCTGCTTGTGCCCTTGCGGCCCCTGATGCATTGTTGGGCGCATGAGGATCCGTTTCATTCTGCTTTTGTGTCTTACACCGCATCTCGCGCTTGCGGATCAGGCCTTTTATCCCGCGAAATCCGGCAAGGCGGATGCACGAGTGCTGACGGTCTATTCCTCGCTCGACGAGCCGCTAGCCCAACCGATGATCCATGGCTTTCAGAAGGCCAATCCGGATGTCGCCGTGCGTTACGAAGACATGCTGACGGGCGAGATCTACGACCGGATCGTGCGGGAGACGGATGCCGGGAAGAAAACGGCGGATTTTGCCTTTTCGTCGGCGATGGACCTGCAGGTGAAGCTCTCCAACGACGGCTACGCGCAGGTCAGCAATCTGCCGATGAGCGGGCAATGGCCGAAATGGGCAAACTGGCGGAACACCGCCTATGCGCTCACTTTCGAGCCGGCCGTTTTCGTCTATCACAAGCCGAGCTTCACGCATGAGCCGGTACCAAGTTCACGGGCGGAATTCGTCGATTATCTGAAGCGCAAGGGCAACGCGGTCTACGGCCGGATCGGCACCTATGACATCGAACGCTCCGGCGTAGGCTTTCTTTTCATGGCGCGCGATCAGGAGCAGTTCGGGGACATCTGGTCAGTGATCCGGGCCATGGGAGCTGCTGGCGTCAAGCTTTATTCGACGAGCTCGGCGATCCTGGAGCGGGTCGCCGACGGGCGCTTCGTGCTCGGTTACAACATCCTCGGCTCCTATGCGGCGGACTGGGCGTCCCGGCACCCTGATGTCGGCATCGTGCTGCCAAAAGACTATACCGTCGTAATGTCGCGGATCGGCCTAGTGCCGCAGGCCGCTGCCGAGCCGGAACTCGGGCGGCAATATCTCACCTTCTTCATGTCGAAGGAGGGACAGACGATCATGGCCCGCGAGCTCCAGATTCCCGCTGTCAGCCCGGAGGTCGCGGGCGAGAATACGGCCAATACCCTGCAGGAACTTCTCGGCGCCCAGCTCCGGCCCGTTCCGGTCAGCCCTGGCCTGATGGTCTATCTCGACCAGGTCAAACGCGCGCGGCTGATCGCCCATTGGAACGAGGTGCTGCGGACGCGGTAGATGATGGCGGCGTTCGCATTCCCGTCCTTTGCTGAAGCGGATTTGAGGTGTGTGCCGCTGGCGTGACCGGGCGCCCCATGCTCGAATTACGGCAAAAAAGTGTCACCGGCGCTGGATATCCTGGTAATGTCAGCTAAATGACAGCTTGATGTGGTGCGGTTCTGGCACTTCTCTCCGTGGAGGCGGAGGGCAGACGTTTCGGGAGGAGTTTCCGTCGCCATTGCGGACCATCAAGTCCGCTGCCCGGCATTGCTTCCCGATTCCCTTGAGAACAATACGCGGCGCTCACCGCGGTCACGGAGGACACATCGTGAAGCATACTTTCCTTGCTACGCTTTTCGCAGCGGCTATCGCGCTGCCGGCCTATTCGGCCGACTACACCATCATGGCGCCTGCCGCACCTGGCGGCGGCTGGGACCAGACGGCCCGTTCGCTGCAGACGGTCATGCAGAAGGAAGGCATCTCCGGCAATGTTCAGGTTCAGAACGTTCCGGGCGCCGGCGGCACCATCGGTCTGGCGCAGTTCGCCAGCCAGAACAGCGGCAATCCGAACGCCCTGATCGTTGGCGGCTATGTCATGGTCGGTGCGATCCTGACCAATCAATCGCCTGTCACGCTGAAGGACGTCACACCGATCGCTCGCCTGACCGGTGAGTATGAGGCCATTGTCGTTCCGGCGTCGTCCGACATCAAGACGATGGGCGATCTCGTTGCCAAGCTGAAGGCTGATCCGGGTTCGGTGTCCTGGGGTGGCGGTTCGGCCGGCGGTACCGACCACATCGCGGTCGGTCTCATCGCGAAGGCCTCCGGCGTCGATCCGACGATGATCAACTATGTCGCCTTCTCGGGCGGCGGCGAGGCGCTTGCCGCTATCCTCGGCGGACAGGTGACGGCCGGGATTTCAGGCTATGGCGAATTCGAATCGCAGGTAAAGGCCGGGCAGCTCCGCCTGCTCGCCGTCTCGAGCGATCAGCGCATTGAGGGTGTCGACGCCCCGACGCTGAAAGAATCTGGCGTCGATGTCAACGTGCAGAACTGGCGCATGGTCGCCGCCGCTCCCGGCCTGACGCCTGAGCAGACGGCTGCTGTGACTGCTGATTTTGACAAGCTTTCCAAGTCGGCAGGCTGGCAGGAAATCCTGAAGACGAAGGGCTGGGCCGACACATACCTCGCCGGCGATGCCTTCAAGGCGCAGCTCGAGAAGGACGTTTCGGCTACCGAGGCCATCCTCAAAGAGATCGGGCTTGTTAAATGAGCAGGGGCAACGCACCCTTGGCAACGAAGCGCCGCCCGGATTGGGCGGCGCTGATCATTGCCATCTGTCTTTTCGTCGTTGCGACCGTCATGCTTTGGGACGCCACGCATATGAGAGCGATCGCGCAATATGCCCGCATCGGGCCGGCCACCGCGCCCAAGGTCGTGGCGTTCGGGTTGATTGGCCTCGGCATCTGGACTGTCTTTGAGGCGGTGCGCGGAGATTTTTCCGAGCGCGAACGCCAGGAAGTCGCTCCCGTCATCTGGATCGTTGCCGGTCTTGCGGCTCAAATGCTGCTTCTGAAAACGGCCGGCTTCTCGATTGCCACCGGCATTCTCTTTGCGTTCACGGCACGCGGCTTCGGGCGCCGCAAGCTCTGGCTTTCGATTCCCTTCGGCATCGTCTTCAGCTTCATCGTCTGGGCTATCTTCTCGCAACTGCTGCAGCTCACCTTGCCTGCCGGGCCGCTCGAAAGACTCTTCTTCTAGGATTGGATGCGATGAGCACCTTTGAATTCCTCTTCCAGGGTATACTGGTCGCCATGCAGCCGATGAACCTGCTTTACGCATTCGTCGGTGTTACGCTTGGCACCGCTGTCGGCGTTCTGCCAGGCATTGGCCCTGCGCTGACCGTTGCCCTTCTCCTGCCTGTCACCTACCGGCTCGATCCGGCCGGCTCGCTGATCATGTTTGCCGGTATCTACTACGGCGGCATGTATGGTGGCTCGACGACCTCCATTCTGTTGAATACGCCGGGCGAGAGCGCCTCGATCGTCACTGCGCTTGAAGGTAATAAAATGGCACGCGCGGGCCGCGGTGGTCCGGCGCTGGCGACTGCGGCAATCGGTTCGTTCGTGGCCGGCCTCATCGCCACGCTGGGGCTTGCTTTCGTGGCGCCTTATATCGTCAAACTGGCGCTGATCTTCGGCCCGCGCGAATACTTCGCCCTGATGGTACTCGCTTTTGTGACCGTTTCGTCGGCCTTCGGGGACTCAGCGCTGCGCGGCTTGACCTCCCTCTTCATAGGCTTTGTCCTTGCCATGGTCGGTATCGACCAGCAAACGGGTCAGGCACGGCTTTCGTTCGGCATTCCCGATCTCCTTGACGGTGTCGAAGTGACGACGCTTGCGGTTGCCATGTTTGCGATCGGAGAAACGCTTTACATCGCCGCCCAAGGCAATCGCGGCGAGGAAAAGGTGGAAGCCGTCCGGGGCTCGCTGTGGATGACGGCGCAGGATTGGTCCCGTTCTTGGAAACCCTGGTTGCGCGGCACGCTGATCGGCTTCCCGATCGGCGCCATGCCGGCCGGTGGTGCCGAGATAGGCACGTTCCTTTCTTATGCGACCGAGAAACGTCTTGCGAAGAATCCCGAAGAATTCGGTCAAGGCGCGATCGAAGGTGTTGCAGGTCCGGAAGCGGCAAACAATGCGTCGGCGGCTGGCACCCTTGTGCCGCTCCTGACGCTCGGCCTGCCGACGACGGCAACGGCGGCGATCATGCTCGCCGGCTTTCAGCAGTACGGGTTGCAGCCTGGGCCGCTGCTGTTTGCGTCCAATCCGCAGCTTGTCTGGGGGCTGATCGCCAGCCTTTTGATCGCCAATGCCATGCTGCTCGTGCTCAACCTGCCGATGATCGGCCTATGGGTGCGTCTGCTGACGATTCCGAAGCCCTGGCTTTACGCCGGCATCCTGCTGTTTGCGACGCTCGGCACGATCGGCGCCAATCCGTCGGTGTTCGAACTCGGCATGCTGCTCGCCTTCGGTGTTCTCGGCTATATCATGCGGCTCTTCGGCTATCCGATCGCGCCTGCGGTCGTCGGCCTCATCCTCGGGCCGCTTGCCGAACAGCAGTTGCGGCGGGCACTCGCCATCAGCCAGGGCGACGTGACGACGCTTGTCATGTCGCCGATTGCAGCCGGGCTGCTGATCGTTGCGGCTGCGGCCTTTATCATTCCGCTGATCTTGAGAATACGCGGCCGCGGAGAAGTTCTTTCGCAACTTGCTGCAAGCGAAGACTAAAAGAAAAAATACTGCTCGAACCCCTGCCTTGCGGCCGGCCATGAAACATGGGCCGGCTGCTTGTTTTTGCATGGCAGGCCTGAATTCCCGTCACTTGTGGAGAATGCTGCGGCGCATCATATGTGAACAGTCAGTAATGAAGCTAAGTGAGAAAAATAAATGTCCTCCTACAGCAAGTCCATTCGGGAAGGTTTCTTCGGCCGTGCCTTCGCTGTGATCGGCGCCGCAAACGCCGTAAGCGCAGCTTTCGAAGCTGGCCGCCGTCCGAAGGGTCGGGACCTCAAGGTTCTCGGTATCGCGCCGGACGCCTTCGACCATATCGGCCGTTAATCTGCCGATATATTACGCATGAAACAGCCCGCAACCGGTTGGTCGCGGGCTTTATTTTTGCCCCGGACAAGCCGCAACGCATGAAACGCTGCGGCTTTGCTTGCATCAGGCCTTCAGCCGCTCGCGGGCAGGTGAATGGGCTTCGGCTTGCGCCTTCGCTTCTGCTTCCGCTTGGGTTTTCTCGCCTTTCCGCTTGTTGTGGCGGATCGAAGACCAGAGCGAGACTCCGATGAGCGCTGCACCGGCGAGACCGGTGACGACTTCCGGAATGTGGAAGAGGGTCTGGACGTACATTATGATCGCAAGGATCAGGATCGCGTAGAATGCGCCATGTTCCAGGTAGCGGTAATGCGTCAGCGTCCCCTTTTCGACGAGCATGATCGTCATCGAGCGTACATACATCGCGCCGATGCCCAGACCGATGGCGATGATGAAAAGGTTTTGCGTCAGGGCGAAAGCGCCGATGACGCCGTCGAACGAGAAGCTCGCATCCAGCACCTCGAGATAGATGAATGCGCCGAGGCCGCCGCGTGCCGCCTCTGACATGGCCCTTTGCGAGGCGTCCAGCAGTGCGCCAATCACTTCGACGACTAAGAATGTGACAAGACCGTAGATCGCGCTGTAGACGAACGTCGTCGATTCTTCGCCCTCAAGCAGTGAAGCAAAAGTGAGAATCAGCAGGAGAACGAAGGCGATCTCGATGCCCTTGATCGTTGCGCCACGCGACATCAGTTTCTCGAGAGAGACGATCCAATGGACGTCCTTTTCATGGTCGAAGAAGTAAGTAAGGCCGACCATCAGAAGAAAGGTCCCGCCGAAGGCTGCGATCGGCAGATGGGCCTCGTTCATGATGCGTGCATATTCGGCCGGTTGCCGCGCTGCGAGGACCACGGCGTCGATCGGGCCGATATTTGCGGCAATCGCCACGATTGCCAGCGGAAAGACGATGCGCATGCCGAAGACGGCAATGATGATGCCCCAGGTCAGGAACCGGTGCTGCCAGGCTGGCGTCATTTCCTTGAGCTTGTTGGCATTGACGATCGCGTTGTCGAAGGAGAGGGAAATCTCCAGCACTGCCAGAACCGCGCAGATGAAGAAGATCGTCGCCATGCCGCTGATCGTGCCGGTGGACTGCCAGCCCAGCAAAGCGCCAAGCGCCAGGCCAAATGCCGTCATGATGAAAGCCCAGCGGAAATAGCCGAGCGTGGGTTTATGGCTGATGGATTGCTTCATGGCCGCACTCCTTTGGTGCGGACATCGTTTTTGAAGGATGATGTGATTGAAAAGCGCGGCATATCGAAAGGGATATGCGCGTGAGGCATTGTGAGCTTTTTCATCGAATGAAAATCCGCCGGCTATTTGCAGGCGGTACCGACATCACGAGAGCGCCGTAAAAACTCTCGCCAGAGGGGCCCGGCACCAGTGTTTGTCCTGCAGCCGATGCTTTTGCACGGGGGGCAACCATGCGCATCATTTTGGCTGCAGACAGCCTTTTAGGTAGTCAACCTGCGGCAGCAGTCAAGGCGGCCGCATTACGTGCCGGAGCTTTTCTTTGGAACCATGCAGGCGCCCGCCCGTTAGGCTCTGGTTGAGGCAATGGAACTCCATTGCCGGCGCGATAAAAAGGAGGGACAACGATGCAGGCTTCGACCCATTCTCCCGACAAGCGGGCGGAAGCGGCTGACCGCATGAAGCGGGCAAAGCCAAACCGCATGCAGAAGGTGCAGGTGCTGCCGCCGCACCATGTCGATCTGACGCTGCCGCAGACGCCGATGGACGACATTCATGTTCCGGCTCATGTCACCGGCGCTGATCTTTCAAAAGGCGGTCCCGACACTGCAGCGTCCAAAGGCCGCAAACCGCGCCGCTAGATTTTTTCAGACGGCGCGGGAACCGGCGTCAGGGTTTTTGCATTTAAAGCCCGGACAAAAATGTGAGGACCACATGACGACTGATCTCGTGCCGCAGGACATCTATTTGAAACACGAAAGCGAATGGCAGGCTCTCAAGGAAGCCTTCGGGAACGGCATCGATATCCAGAAGCGCAAAACGGCACTCGGGAATATCACTGGCGGTGGGACGAAGGTGCCTCCGGAGAACGACAGTTCAACAGGGCAGCCCGCTAATTCTGATCGCAATTAAAAGGAAGCGCTTGCATGCCTGGCGTTTTCTATGAGTCGGCCTCGTCCTCCGGCGGCAGATTTTTTCCGGAATCGCGTTCCAGGCGCTGCTCCATTTTACCCAGAGCAAACAGGACGCAGACTGCAGCCGCCGTCGCGAAGAAGGCGACCGGCCAGTAACCGAAGCCCACGGCAAGGCCGATCGCGCCTGAGAGCCACATGCCAGCTCCGGTCGTCAGTCCTTTCACCCTACCTCTCGAAAAAACGATCATGCCTGCGGCCAGAAATGCGACGCCCGCCGTCACGGCCTCGATGACGCGCAGCGGATCGATGCGGACCTGCTGGTCGTCGGCAAAGCTCGGCACCTGCACGGCTTCGATGGAAATGATCCCGAAGAGCGCTGCAGCAAGGCTCACCAGAATATGAGTGCGGAGGCCCGCAGGATGGTCGCGCACCTCGCGTTCGAAACCGATGATGCCGCCGAGCACGATCGCGCCGATGAGCCGCGCAAAGATGACCGAATAATGAATACCGGTTTCGGGGAGCATATCGGCAAAAATGACGTCCATGACGGGAACTCTTCCGGTGAAAACATCTCCGCGAGCTAACGTCCTGCGTGGCTCTTTGTTCGCCGGGAGGAGTGTGAGCGCTCATGCCAACCTTTCGGAAAGGATTGGGAGGCGATAATCGGCCATCACGGGATTCGGACCAGATGGCTAGAACTGTACCTCGCGGCCGCCGCCGCAAATCATCCGCAAAATCGAAGGGCAGGGGGCAGGGCGGAGCCTTGCCCTGGCTCTTCGCAGGCGCCGTTGCCGTAAGCGGCATTGCTCTTTACGACAACTGGAAGAGCGTGCGGCCGATCCTTGCCTCACGGGCGCCGGATACAGCTGCGATTACCGCTGCAATCAAGCCAGATGCGCCCAAAGCGGCTGTCGCCAACAGTGTGCCGAGGCAGGCCGCTGTTTCGCAGCCGCAGCGCCCCGTGCCGCCTGCCGCCGTTCCGGTTCCTGCTGCGCAGCCTGTGAAGCTGTCCTCGACGGCCGCATCACCCGCCAGTTCGGAAAACGCCCGCGCTGCCTTCGGCTATTGCGGGCAGGGCGAGCATATGAACTGCGTCGGAGACGGCGGGACTTTTTGGTATAAGGGTGAAAAGATCCTGATCGCGGATATGGCCGTGCCGGACGTCGGCGCCGCGCGTTGCGAAGGAGAGCGAAGGATCGGCTTTGCCGCAAAATCGAGGCTGCTCAAATTTCTGAACGCCGGGCCCTTCGTCATGAACGCTGCCGGCAAGCCGGTCGGTGCCGGTGCACCGCACGTGATTTCGCGCGGCGGCCGTTCCTTG
The DNA here is from genome assembly GCF_900169785.1 of Rhizobium sullae. GTDB lineage: Bacteria > Pseudomonadota > Alphaproteobacteria > Rhizobiales > Rhizobiaceae > Rhizobium > Rhizobium sullae. The sequence goes on along the minus strand of NZ_FWER01000004.1, from coordinate 145,134 downwards.
GGCACTCAACTGATTAACGAGGGCCTTGCCCGCAAGCCAGGCGCTGCCGGTGGGTGGTGTACCTGAGATCTATTTCTGCTTCGGAGCCTTACCGCTGGTGCGGAAGCTGCCGGTGAAGGCCGTATCCTTGCTCTCGGCGGTGCATTCGATCACGATAGGCTTGCCGCCGTAAGGATTGCCGAAGGTGCAGGTGCCTGCCACCTTGACCTGGCCTGTCATTTTCTCGCCGGCGCCCGTCGTCACCATCTTGAGCGGAATGCGGGCATTGCCGTTGGATGCCGGCTTGATCGCGGTGCCATCGCCTTGAAAGCCAAGCATCTTGCCGCCTGACGTGAAGATGAAGGTCACTTGACCGTTCGGCAGTCCCACACTGGCGAGTTCGCCCTTGCAGCCCTTCGTTGCATCCACTTTGCCAACGACGAGTTTTGCGCATTTGCCCGCGAGTGTCGAAACGCCGGCACCTGGAAAATTCTGGGAGGCGGCGCTGGCGCCGGAGGCGAAAGCTGCGGCGGAAAGCGCCGCGGCTGCAATCACTATCAGTCTCATCTGTTCAGGATTCCTGTCATGCTGGTTTGCCGGACGGGCGTCGCATGTTTCTGTGTCCGAAATTTGCCGCACTCAAAGAAAACGGGCCGCTGCAGGGATAGCGGCCCGTTCCGGGAAGCGTGGCCATTAACAACAACGGCCGGCCTCAGTCTTCCGTCTTGCTTGAGCGGGGCTGAATAGGACTTCGCCTGTTCAATGGCGCCGGCTGGCGTCCTCGACGGACCAGCCGAAGCGCCATGCTTCGTAGCGGGCGTGCCACACCTCGAGTTCCGTGGCGTCGCGGATCGGCATCAGTTCCGGCCGCGACATGGGGTTGTCGCTTAGAGTGTAGCCAAGGACCCGATCGCGTATTCCGCGCTCCTGCATGTCGAGCAGTTCTTCGATTTCCATCACTTGCCCCCAACCGCCGGCCCCTCAGCCAGCCTGCCTAGGCAAACATTTCTCCTTGCTAATGTCCAGAGGGCCGGCGTCGATTCCCGCTATTCACAGGATTAGCTCAAATGGAGCAATACCTTCGTCACGGTCATGGAACCCTCCTTCTTCCGGCTTATAAGCCCCCGTGGGAACGGGAGAGACTCTCCGAAATGTGTTGTAAAAATATCGTTAAAATGCCCTGTCACAAGTTTTTGTTCATCTCCCGTTCAGAAAACGGTTTGGGAAAGCTCCGATATGGGTCAAGCTGTTCCTTGTGAATAAGGAGATACTGAATGATTCGATTGACCGCGGTGCTGACGCTGTTCTCAGTTTATGCGTTCACGATGTTCTTCATCGCAGCCATCCCTGAGACGCCGAACCTGCAAACCGCAGCAACTCTATCTGAAGACGCCACGCTTACGAAGTAAAAGTACTTGTTGGGGTTTTGGCTGGCTTGTCAGCCGTGTTGGGCAAGAGCGTAGCACTGCGCTGTGAGGCGCGATTTCTCGCTTTCCTGGAAGATAACTCGCCAATCACAATCTGTGGCTTGGCGAAATCCCCTTTCTAGCGTGGAACAACGCTTTGACCGCTCAATATGAGGAAGATCCGGCTTCATGGACCAAGACGGTCTTTGCAGATCTCCTCAACGAGCGCCTGCAAGTCCTTCACGCGCGCGACGAGCCATTGCAGCTCTTCACTGCTGATCGTGTATTTCGACGAGTACCTCGCCTCGACGTACGCGCGAGACAAAAGCTCAAAGCAACGGCGGGCAAAACGCGTGTCACGCGGCCAGGCGGCAACCAGTCGCGCATCGGCGCTTTCGGCTTGCGAGCGTAGCACCTTGATCCGGTGCGATTTCGGGCTGTGGAGAGCCAGAGTGAGTAAAACAGTATGATAGAGCCGCTCGACCGCCTGATGTAAATTAAACGCAGCCTCCTTCAAATTTCCTCTCTCTATGAGAAAACCTGCGGATGCGCTGAATGCATCCGCGCTTGGAAACCACTGATCGAAATACCGCTGTGCCTCAGCCCTTGCCTCCTCCGGTGTCAGCGCTTTCGGCTGGGCGAGGGGATGGCCAGGCTCCTCGTAGAGCACGATGCCGTCTTTGGCGATGTCGGTAAAGAACGGCCGGCCACGCGCCAGTTGGTCGTTGACGTCTGCCAGGCAGTGCACGATCGGGATCACCGGCGTTTCGATCCGATGGCTGATCTGCTCCCGCAGTAATCGTTCCTCCAGCGCCTCCCACAGCTCATGCTCCTCAGCAAAGCTCTTGGTGTTGACGACGATGAGAAGGTCATAATCGGAGCGGTAGCCGCTCGCACGATCCTCGACCCAGTCGCCGCGGGCATAGGAGCCATAGAGCAGCACCATGAGCACCTTGCCGGCTGCCTTCTTGCCGGACAGCTTGGTGGCGCGGAACTGCTCGACCTCGAAGAACAGGATTTCGAGGATGCGGGCGAGCTCTCGACGCTTCTTGTCGGGCAGATGGTCGAGATGGTCTGTCAGGGTCACTGCCGCATCAAAGCCTTCGGTGGGAATCGTATCCATCGTAACGGCTCATCGGTTGTTGCGCATCTAAACGCTTTACGAGAGACGCACATTTGATGCAACCGACAGCTATTTGTTCTGGCGGCAAATCAGCAACATTGCATGCTGCTGGCGCGGTGGCGTAACCCTCTCGTGTATTCGTACGCTCTCACGCGCGGGCTACATCAAGCCAGGCAAGCGGAGGGGCTTCTATTGCCTGGGCGACGTCATCGACGGGCATGCTGAGGCGGTGAGGATGGGAGCACTCGAACCGCCGCACGAGCGCTGCAACTGCCCTCCGACGTTCTTATGCAACATCGAAGATATAGCCCATATTAGCTAGTTGCCATACACAAAGGCTTCACGCTTTATGGTTAATGAACTTTGGTCGGTTCTCGGCCACCGCTTCGCCTTTGTCGCAGAAGGCAGAGCGGTGGCCTTTTAATGACCGTCCTGTTCGAAGGCCCGCCAACACCCCGGCGGGCCTTTTCGATTGAGCGTTGCTTTCCCCGAATAGATTAACCGGCGACGATCCGCTCGGCTTCGTGATCAGCGTCAACCTCAGGCGCAGGCACCTGACTGAAAGCCAGCGGGCGATGGTCGCGACCAAACTCGAAACCGTGAAGCACGGTGGCGACAGGAAGGGGATCAAGATGCAAGTTTGCACGTTGATCGTTCCGCCGCTGCGCAGATGCTTTCCGTGTCGCCACGATCTGTCGCAAGCGCAGCAAAGGTCATTGAGCAGGGCACGCCCGAACTGGTCCATGCCGTCGAAACCGGCAAGGTCTCGAAAGCGAGCTTCGGAAGAGCCAGATCAATCTCCTTGGCAGTAACCGGCTTATTATTCTGGTCTGGAATAATACTTGGTTGGCCAACCTCTGCGACTTCGCCGCGATCTTGTGCCGCGTCGTATTCTTCTGCCAACCGCATCTTGGCCCGGGCCTCGATCATCAACGCGTCGGCCTGTGCGCGATAGACTTCGGCAAGAACCGTACGTCTCCGCCGCCGTCATCGCCAAACAAGACGAAGACACCCCGACGCCTGACGCGCGTCCATGGCCCGTCCCTGAGTCAATGCACCGCAATCATAAGCTTAGTTGGCTATCTGAACTGTGCATCTCTCAGTCGGCATTCTCCGTCCGGGGGGAGTGCAATGGGGAAAAGCGTCGACCTCGATCCGCGGAAGCGTCAGAAATGGAAGACAGGGGATAATGCGCCAGGTCAACTTAGGCCGCATGCGCGGCGGCGATCGCGCCAGCGCAAGGGCATCAGTCGGATTGCCAGCATCGCCTTTATCACAGCGGTTGCTCTCTTCAACATTTCTCAGTACGTGCCGCTAATCCATGGCTGCGACATAAAGGGCAACATCAGCCACAACACCGGGCAGCGGATCTACCATCTCCCGGGGCAAGAATACTACGACGAAACGCGTATCAATTACTTCGATGGGGAACGGTGGTTCTGCTCTGAGCAGGCGGTTCGCGAAGCCGGGTGGAGAAAAGCTCATTCGGAGCAGAAACCAACGAGAGGGTGGGCTTTTCTGAGCGATTTCCTCGATCGGGAAACAGTTCTCGCCCTGTTGGTCGGGATCATTGTCGGACCGGTGGCGTACTTCGCGGTGTCTAAGGTCGTTGGCCGGCGACCAACCAAAACCAAGCGAACATGAGGGAGATTGCGGAAGAGTGCCGCGAGGTCATCAAGGGATGGCAGCTCTGCATCACGATGCTGCCACGTACGCCCCTTAGGTGGCTGCTACGGCATTTCGAGTTCAAGGATGGAGCGGACTACCTGCCGAGGAGGTGCCGCCGGAACACGCGATTTGGGTCAGCGTGACGAAAACCTGGGCTGAGATGGGAATCCCGTTAAAGGAGCCGCCGCCAAGCACAGTGGCTTCCGCCGTGGGCCAAATTCCCGAAGATGGTGGCGATTTCCTTCCGTTCCTCATCCGATACCGTGAGACCATCGAAAGCCCTGTAAACCGCCCTCCAGAGCTTCAGCTTGAGCAATTAAAGGCCGAGTATCCGCAATACGCGCATGTAATTGAACCGAAGCCAAGAAGACGTAAGGCGCGCTCTTCCCCAGGTTCAGCGAACCTACCGGGAAATATGTAAAAGGCTCCCGAAGGAGCCTAAAACATCTTGAATATCAAGTAATTGGATGGTGGGCGTGACAAGGATCGAACTTGTGACCCCTACGATGTCAACGTAGTGCTCTCCCGCTGAGCTACACGCCCATCCGATGGCGGCGCATAGATCACAAAACCTTGGGAGCCGTCAATAGGCTTTTTTGAAGTTTTGTGACGCGCCGGCCGCAAGCCTTATGCGGCAAGCATTTTGTTTACTTCATCAACGAGATCGCGAAGATGGAAGGGCTTGGAAAGCACCTTTGCATCCTTCGGCGCTTTCGAATCGGGATTGAGCGCGACGGCTGCAAAACCAGTGATGAACATAACCTTGAGGTCCGGGTCGAGTTCGGTCGCCCGGCGCGCGAGCTCGATGCCGTCCATCTCCGGCATGACGATATCGGTCAGGAGCAGGGAGAAGGGCTCTTCACGGAGCCTGTCATAGGCGCTTGCGCCGTTGTCGTAGGACAGGACCTTGTAACCGGCCTTCTCGAGCGCCTTCACGAGGAAGCGGCGCATGTCGTTGTCGTCTTCGGCGAGCAGTATCTTCTGAGTCATTATCCAGACCGATTGTGAATAGGTTTTGGTGGGAGGTGCCAGCTATTTACACTAGACTTTAGCCGGTAAACAACCGGTGAATTGCCTACCCCAGGCTGTCATCCCCGCTACATAGTATGGACTTGAGGTGAGGCAACTGGCAACATGGGCGAAGCAGCCGTCCTGTGACATGGTTAAGAGGGAAAAAGGTGCCGGAAATTCGCGAATACGAGCTTTTTGAGATCCGTGAGCCCGTGTCGCAGACCATTCCCTTCGTTTATAATTCCCCCCACAGCGGCCGTATTTATCCACCGGAATTTATCGCCCAGTCGCGGCTAGAGGGCATTTCCATCCGCCGGTCGGAGGATCACTATGTCGACGAGCTCTTTTGCGCCGCCAGTCGGCTCGGCGCGCCTTTGCTTCTCGCCAATTTCCCGCGCGCCTATCTGGATGTGAACCGCGAACCCTACGAACTAGATCCGCGCATGTTCGATGGGCTGTTGCCGCCTTATGCGAACATCAATTCGCTGCGTGTTGCAGGCGGGCTCGGGACCATTCCGCGCATCGTTGCCGAGAATATGGAAATCTATGCCCGTCGGCTGCCGGTGCAGGAAGGGCTCGATCGGGTCGAGAGTATCTACAAACCCTACCACGCCGCGCTGCGTCGCCTGATTGCGCGCACCCACGTGCAGTTCGGCTTCGGCGTGCTGATTGATTGCCACTCCATGCCGGGCAATGTGCGTGTCGCAGGCAGCAATACGCGGCCCGACTTCATCATTGGCGACCGGTATGGCACCAGCGCATCGGCAGAGCTTTCGCGTATGGCAATCAGTATTCTCGAGGAGATGGGTTTCACCGCCATCCGCAACAAGCCTTATGCCGGCGGCTTCATCACCGAACACTACGGTCGGCCGGCGCGAGGGTTGCACGCCCTGCAGATCGAGGTGAATCGGGCGATCTACGTGGACGAAGTGACGCTGGAAAAGCACACGGATTTTCCGCTGATCGTCAACGCCGTAACGGGTTTCATGCGGCAGATGGCGAGCTACGTGGAACAATTCTCGATCGATACGGCGCTTGCTGCCGAATAAGCTCCCAGACAGTCGCTCAAAAAAGAACCGCGCTGTTCAGCGCGGCTAAGTCTAGGGAGGAAACACCCAAGGAGGGTATTTACAGTCAGAAGACTGTATGAAGACGCTACTGCTGCGCTGCACAAATGTCAATCATTATTTTGCGATGCAAAATCTTTAGGCAGCTATCGAGAAAATGCCTGAAACGTTTGCATTCGAGCGCAATTCCGCTAAGAAATGCGGGCCACACGGCCCAGAAAAACGGATCGCCCATGCTCCCTGACCGCTCGTTCTTCAATCGCCTGGCGGAAGCCGCCAAGGCTGAAACGTTGCCGCGATTCCGGTCCGGCCTCGATGTCACAAACAAGCTTTCGAGCGGTTTCGATCCCGTTACCGAGGGCGATCAGGCAGCGGAAGCTGCAATCCGCAAGCTGATTGAAGAGCGTTTTCCTGATCATGGCATTCTCGGCGAGGAACATGGCAACGTCGGGCTAGATCGCGATTATGTCTGGGTCATCGACCCGATCGACGGCACGCGGGCCTTCATTTCCGGCGTGCCGGTCTGGGGAACGCTGATCGGGCTGCAGAAGAACGGCCGGGCGATCATGGGTATGATCGAGCAACCCTTCACTGGTGAGCGCTATTTCGCGGATCAGAACGGCTCGATCTATTCCGGGCCGGAGGGCGAACGGCGTTTGAAGACACGCGATTGCGGCATGCTTTCGAAGGCGATCCTCTTCACCACTTCGCCGCATCTCTTCACCGGCTTCGAAATGGAGAAATATCGTGAGATCGAAAGCCAGGTCCGGCTTTTCCGCTACGGAACCGATTGCTATGCCTATGCACTGCTGGCGGCTGGCCATGTCGATCTGGTGATCGAAAACGGCCTCAAGCCCTACGATGTCGGCGGGATCATTCCGGTGATCGAAAATGCCGGCGGCATCATCACGACTTGGGAGGGCGGGCGGCCGGAAAACGGTGGCTCGATCATCGCTGCCGGCAGCCGTGCTGTTTACGACCAGGCACTTGCGATCCTGCAGCGCTAAGCTACCGTCCGCTCAGACACCGATCCCCTCGACCTCTTCCCTGGCCTCGGCGTCGCTACCGGGGATAAACGCATGGAACGCTGCGAGTGCTGCGGCGCGATAGGCATCGCGCTCCTGAAAAATCTCATGCCGCGCGCCGTTGATCGGCACGAGCTGGCCGGCACGGAAATAGCGGGAGAGCCGTTCCTGCGCGATATAAGGCACGACGCCGTCGCGGGTCGGGGCAATGACGATCGTTGGGATGGTGATCGAAAAGAGATGGCTCGGCATTAGAACCCTGTCTATCGCCCTAAAGGATTCGTGCAGCCAGCGTGCTGTGGGCGGGCCGAGTGTCAGTTCCGGGTGCTCCTTCATCATCGCGACGTTCCGTTCGAAACGCACTTCGTCCGATGTCAGCGGATTGTCCTGGAAAGGCAGTTCCCGGAGATTGCGGCTTAGTGGCATCGAGCCGAGTCCGAGCGCACAAGCCGTGGCGGCGAGGCGGCGGATGGTCGAGGCTGACGCCGCCTGGCCGATCAGGCCGATGAAGGGCGCGGAAAGCACGATGCGTTCGATGCGCGTCGTCAGATAGGGTGCTGCCGAAAGCGCAATCAGGCCGCCGGTCGAATGGCCGAGCAGGTAGAATGGCAGGCGGGTGTCGGGCAGCACCACCTTCTCCAAAAAGGTGTCGAGGTCCCGTTCATAGTCGGAAAAGCGGCGCACATGGCCATGCTGCCGCTTCTTGATGAGCCGTGGCGAACCGCCCTGACCGCGAAGATCGAAGATCGCAACCCAGAGGCCCTTTGCCGTCAGATCGCGGATCGTCTCGAAATATTTCTCGATATATTCATTGCGCCCCTGGAGAATGACGACCGTGCCTTTCGCAACGGAGGTATCGGACCGGAATACCGCATAGCGCAGCTTCCAGCCGTCATGCGTCTCGAAATAGCCCTCTGTGCGGCTTTCCGGAACCGGATTGTCAGGTGTGGAGATGAGGATGCTGTCCATAAGCCGCTGCTTTCGATGCCGCCTTGAATGTAGGGGATAATGCACGGAGACGGAAAATCAACTCTTAAGCTGGAGCAAGAAAAAGAGACCGGCGGGGCGATCTGAGGGGATGCCCGGCGCCGGTCGCAAATCGGACTGAAGAAGAAGGGACGATGCACTTCAGCCATCGGGCCAGTTTGATTACCCGACGATACAATGTTTACAGAAGTGCGGCTGAACGCATGCCGAACCGCGCGTTCATGCCCTGTTCACCTGGCTTCAAACGGGGTCTTGAACTGCGGAAAGTCGATCACCATCTCAATTCTGCGGGTGCCAAAAGGGGTCCGCTGAACCGTCCCGAAGCTGCCGAATATGGGGTTTCAGGGGCATCTATCGCAACACGTCGCTTCCTTAGGAGGACATCATGCGTCACGTCGACTTTTCCCCACTCTATCGCTCGACCGTCGGTTTCGACCGTCTCTTCACCATGCTTGATAGCTTGTCTCAGCCGGATCAGGGCAATACCTATCCGCCCTACAATATCGAGCGAACCGGTGAAAACACCTACCGCATCACCATGGCGGTTGCCGGTTTCGATGAAAGCGAAATCTCCATCGAGGCTCAAGCTCACACGCTGACCGTCAAGGGCGGAAAGAGCGAAGAGAATGCGGAGGGCAGCGAGTTCCTCTATCGCGGCATCGCCAAGCGCGCCTTCGAGCGCCGCTTCCAACTTGCCGACCATGTCGAGGTAACCGCTGCTTCGCTGAAGAACGGCCTGCTCCATATCGACCTTCTTCGCAGCATCCCGGAAACCATGAAGCCGCGCAAGATCGCGATTGCCGCAGAGCCGGTAAGCGCGCCGAAGGCTATCGAGGCCCACGTCGCCAACTAACCAATCCCTCCCAGGATAGGAAAAGGCAGGCGGCGCTCCGTTGGGGCGCCGCTTTTTTGTTACCTGCGGATCAGGCCGGGCTTGCAGCCTCCTCGGCTTCCTCTTCCGTTATCCGGTGCGCGGCCGCTGCGGCATATTTCTGCGCGATCACGGCGCAGACCATCAACTGAATCTGATGGAAGAGCATCAGCGGCAGGACGATTGCGCCGATCGACTGGCCGGCGAAGATGACGCTTGCCATCGGCACGCCGCTTGCCAAACTCTTCTTTGAGCCGCAGAAAGTGATGGTGATCTCGTCGGCCTTGTTGAAGCCGAGAAAGCGGCTGCCGTGCATGGTGAGCATCAGGACGATCGCAAGCAGCAGCATGTCGAGCACGACGACGACGGCGATGTCTCTTACTGAGAAGGTGTGCCACAGTCCCTCCACGACCGCGGTGCTGAAAGCGAGATAGACGACCATCAGGATCGAACCGCGATCCACCGGCATCAGGACCTTTTTCTTCGCGCGGACCCAGTTGCCGATCCAAGGCTGCAGGATCTGGCCGGCCACGAAGGGCGCAAGCAGTTGCAGCAGGATCTGCTCCAGCGCATCCCAGGAAAAGCCGCCATGGCCACCAACGGAAAAGAGCAAGCCGACGAGCAGCGGCGTCAGGAACATGCCGAAGATGTTGGAAGCAGAGGCCGAGCAGATGGCCGCCGGCACATTGCCAGCTGCCATCGAGGTGAAGGCAATCGAAGACTGCACCGTGGACGGCAGGACGCACAGGAAAAGAATGCCGAGATAAAGCGGCCGCGGCAGGATCGAATCCGGGATCAGGCCAAGCCCCATGCCGAGCAGCGGGAAGATGGCGAAGGTTGTCAACAGAATGACGAGGTGCAGCCGCCAGTGCAAGAGGCCCGCAATGACGACGTCACTGGAGAGCCGTGCGCCATGCAGGAAGAAGAGCAGAGCGATGGCAAGATTAGTGGCGACGCCAAAATAACCCGCGAAAATGCCGCTTGCCGGAAGCAGCGAGGCAAGAATGACAGTAAAGACGAGCAGGATCGTGAAGGTATCGGGCAAGAAGCGGCGCATGATGCTCTCTCGGCATTTTTCAGAAGCTCGTTGCTTTGTCGCTAATTATGATTCAGGATGCAAGGAATAACAGTTATCGCGAACTTGGATTTCCGTGCTTGATTTGACGCAATTGCGCAGTTTTGTTGCCGTCGAGCAGATGGGCAGTTTCACGCTCGCGGCCGAGCGGCTGGGCCTTGGGCAATCGACCGTCAGCCAGCATATCCAGCGGCTGGAGACTTCCCTCGGGCGAAAACTCCTGGCTCGCGATACCCACAAGGTCGTACTCACCGGAGATGGGGAAGCGCTGCTTTCGCATGCGCGCATGATGCTTTCGATCGAGGGTCAGGTTCAATCGCTTTTCAAGGACAACAGCCTGCGTGGCCAGCTCCGCCTCGGTGTCTCGGAAGATTTCGTGACAAGCCAGCTTCCGGCCGTCTTGGAGGATTTCGTGCGGTCGCATCCGTCGGTTGATCTGGAATTGACCGTAGCGCTCTCTGGAGCGCTCTACGAGATGCAGGACAATGGCGAGATCGATCTGGTGCTCGCCAAGCGCCGGCTCGGCGATGCCCGCGGCAGGCTTGTCTATCGCGAGCCGCTAGTCTGGCTGGCGCGCGATCCGGACCATGTGCTTGCGCAGGGACCGCTGCCGCTGATTGCCTTCCCGCCGCCGAGCGTGACACGGACCATTGCGCTCGAGGCCCTCAGCCGGATGCAGGTGCCTTGGCGGATCGTCTGCACCTGCGGCAGCCTCAGTGGCTTGACAGCCGCGGCGCGGGCTGGAATGGGCGTGCTGGTGCAGCCGCGCAGCATGGCTCCCTCCGGATTGAAAGAGATTGGTGCGGCAAGGCTGCCGCTGCTGGAGGATGTGGAATTCGTGCTGGTGCCGCGCAAAGGGGCCGATCAGGCGCTGGTGTCGGCGCTTTCGGAGGATATTCTTGGGAAGGTGCGGGGCCTGCGATCAGCCGCATAGAAATAGAAACCCGCTTGGTGGCGGGTTTCGGTTGCTCGCCGATCAATAAGGCGAAACGCACTGCCGGCGCGGGCCATAGTACGGCTGGAAAGTATTGTCCCAGGCCCTGTAGGAGCGGTATTGATTATAGCACCAGCGGGTATGGGCGTTGCCGCCATAGTAGCGCGCCGGAGCATAGTAACGTGGCTGAGCCAAAGCACCGCCGATGATCGCACCGAGTGCCAATCCGCCAATAATGGCCGCGGCGTCGTTATTACGATGCCGGCGGTAGTAGCGGCGGCCGTAATAGTCGTCATAGTTCCGATATCGATAGCCACCATAATTTCGATAGCGATAGCCACCATAATTTCCGTAGCGATAGCTGCCGTAATTCCTATAGCGGGTACGACCCGGATAATAGCGTCCAGTCCACCGGCGGATGATCACGCGGCGGTCTTGAATCTGCTCTATGTTCGAAACCACCTTCGGTTTTTCGAAATTGACAACCGGAAATGCTTCGGCAGGTGGAATACCGGCAAAAGCCGTCACAAGTGACATGAGCGCGACTGCAAACTTTTTCATGGCTCTTCACCTTTCGCTGATAAACGAGAAAACCTCCTTAAAGTTCCAGTCGATGGAAGATTTGCAGCATTTCGCCCGCAAAGGTTAACCGGCTGCTTGCCGTTTTAAGCCCCTCTCAACCCTTTCGCTTAGCTGTTTGGTGAGATTCCGACTCCTAGTTTGGGAGCAGGTAACGGTCGTCGCTCGGGGCAAGGAAGGACGGACCGATGATGTATGGCGCACTATTCGTATCCGGGCTGGTGGCCTGTGTAATGATGATCCTTGTGATCGGGCACGAAGCGGAAAAGGCGGCTCAAAGTGCCCCGCAATCCGCCGTCTATGGCCATCAGAACTAAATGTAATCGGCTTTTACGCCGCCAGGCATTTCAGGAAGCCGTCGACATCGGCTTCCGTCGTGGCGAAGCTGGTGACGAGGCGGATCAACGTCTCGTTGCCGCCGACGAGCTCCGGGGTTGCGGCTGGAACCGGCCACTCGTAGAACTTCGCACCCCTTCCCTCGGCGATCTTCGCCGCCGCCTTCGTGACGACGGCGAAGACTTCGTTCGTGGCGGTGGGCCATGCGAGTCTGGCCGAATTGCTGGCGCCGATGCCTACGCGAAGGCCGTCCGCCATGCGGTTCGCATGGCGGGCGAGATCGAGCCAGAGGTCGTTCTCGAAATAGGCGTCGAACTGGGCGGCGATGAAGCGCGACTTGGAGAAGAGCTGCGCGGCACGCTTGCGGATGAAGGGCATCTCTCTGGCCTGATCCGGATTGAAGAAGACGATCGCCTCCGCGCACCAGCAGCCGTTCTTGGTGCCGCCGAAGGAAAGCATGTCCACGCCGCGTTTCCAGGTCATTTCGGCAGGCGTTGCGCCAAGCGCCACGAGTGCGTTGGCAAAACGTGCGCCATCCATATGAAGAGCTAGGTTGCGCTTCCTTGCGATGCCGGAAATCTCACCGATTTCCGGCATCGAATAGACGGTACCGATCTCGGTGGCCTGGGTAATAGTGACGGCACTCGCGCGGCCGTGATGCACGTCATCCTCAGGGAAGCTTGCGATCTTTGCCGAAAGCTTTGCCGGATCGATCTTGCCGGACTCTCCGGGCACAGCGACAAGGCGGGCGGAACCTGAAAAAAATTCCGGTGCGCCGCATTCATCCTCAATGACATGGGCCTCCGAATGGCAGAAGGTGACGCCGCCGGGGCGTTGGACGCTCGCAAGAGAAAGGGAGTTCGCAGCCGTACCCGTCGCGACAAAGAAGACAGCGACTTCGCGCTCGAAGACTTCGCAAAAGCGCACCTCGACTTTTTTATCGAGATTGCTGGTGCCGTATGCGGAAGCGAAACCGGCGGATTCGGCGAGCAGGCGTTGGGCAATGGATTCATGGGCGCCAGCCCAGTTGTCGGAAGAAAAAAACATGAAGGACCGTCGGGGAAAATGTGGGGTTGGCAAGTTCGCCAGGGACATTACGCCAAAGCTTTACGGGATCAAACATCTGCCTCGCAATGCATCACAAAAATTGAACTCCGCAATCAACAAACAAAATAGTGCGGCAATGTGTAATTTAATTTCGTCATTCCTGTTAATTCGGCAATCTTCCGTCCAAAATTGACGATTTTTTAATCGCGCGCTCTTGCGGAGCGCATAGGTTTCTGGCATAGAACTGATGAATTAGGACAGTGTTGCTGTCCTATTTTGGCCTTTACGGCCGAAGAGGCGCCGAAAGCCCTGACCTTTGCAGGGTTTCACGCTATAGTCCACTCAAGCGCAGCCTTGGCAGCGCGGAGGCGACTGGCAGGCGCGGAGCGCGGCGGCTTGCTTTAGCGGGTCAACGCGACCGGATCTTCGATAATGCAACAAGCGCTGTCACGCGTCGACCCCAGTATCAAGGGTGGCGGGCGACGAAGAGACGCCCGCTCGCGGGCTTTGACAGGAGGGAAAGATGACGAAGACGCCATCCACGGGTTTTGACCAGTTCGCAGCGGACGTGCGCGCAACGGCCAATACGCGTAAATCCGCCTCCGGTCTGCCGCGGAAACAGGGGCTTTATGATCCGCGCAACGAGCATGACGCCTGTGGCGTCGGCTTCGTCGCGCATATGAAGGGTCAGAAGTCACATCAGATCGTCAAGGACGGTCTCTTTATTCTGGAAAACCTGACGCACCGGGGTGCTGTCGGCGCCGATCCGCTGATGGGCGATGGCGCCGGCATTCTCGTGCAGATTCCCGACCGCTTCTTCCGCGAGGAGATGGCTAAGCAGGGCGTTATCCTGCCGAAGGCCGGCGAATACGGCATGGGTCATATCTTCATGCCGCGTGATGAAGGGCAGATCGAGCACTTCAAGAAGGTGATCCAGGATGTGATCACAGAGGAAGGCCAGGTCTTCCTTGGCTTCCGCGACGTACCTGTCGACAACTCGTCGCTCTCCAAGGCACCGGATATCGCCGCGACGGAGCCGCACCATGTGCAGGTCTTCATCGGTGCAGGCGAGGATGCAGCGACGAACGACGAGTTTGAGCGCCGTCTCTTCACGCTGCGCAAGGTGATCTCCAATCGCATTTACGACGAGTTCGAAGGCGAGGAGAGCAACTTCTATCCGGTGTCGCTGTCGTCGGCGACCGTCGTCTACAAGGGTATGTTCCTCGCCTATCAGGTCGGCGTCTATTATAAGGACTTGTCCGACCCACGTTTCGAAAGTGCGGTCGCCCTCGTGCACCAGCGCTTCTCGACCAACACCTTCCCGTCGTGGAAGCTGGCACACCCCTATCGCATGGTCGCACACAACGGCGAAATCAACACGCTGCGCGGCAACGTCAACTGGATGGCGGCGCGCCAGGCTTCCGTGTCTTCGCCGCTCTTCGGCGAGGATATCTCCAAGCTCTGGCCGATCTCCTACGAAGGCCAGTCGGACACGGCCTGTTTCGACAACGCGCTCGAATTCCTCGTGCGCGGCGGCTATTCGCTGTCGCATGCGGTGATGATGCTGATCCCGGAAGCCTGGGCCGGCAACCAGTCGATGGCGGCCGAGCGCAAGGCATTCTACGAATACCACGCAGCGCTCATGGAGCCGTGGGACGGACCGGCTGCCGTCGCCTTCACGGACGGCAAGCAGATCGGCGCGACGCTCGACCGCAACGGCCTGCGTCCGGCCCGCTATCTCGTCACCAACGATGATCGTGTCATCATGGCATCGGAAGCGGGCGTGCTGCCGGTTCCGGAAGAAAATATCGTCCGGAAATGGCGCCTGCAGCCTGGCAAGATGCTGCTGATCGATATGGAAGAAGGCCGCATCATCTCCGATGACGAGGTGAAGTCGCAGCTTGCGACCCAGCATCCCTATCGCAGCTGGCTCGATCGCACGCAGCTCATCCTCGAAGACCTCAAGCCGGTCGAACCGCGTGCGCTGCGCCGTGACGTTTCGTTGCTCAACCGCCAGCAGGCCTTCGGCTATACGACCGAAGACACGAGAATCCTGATGTCGCCGATGGCGACGACGGGTCAGGAAGCGATCGGCTCGATGGGTACGGATACGCCGATTTCGGCGATGTCCGACAAGTCGAAGCTGCTCTACACCTACTTCAAGCAGAACTTCGCGCAGGTCACGAACCCGCCGATCGACCCGATCCGCGAAGAGCTCGTCATGAGCCTCGTTTCCTTCATCGGGCCTCGGCCGAACATCCTCGACCATACGGGCATGGCGAACGCCAAGCGCCTCGAAGTGCGCCAGCCGATCCTGACCAACGGCGATCTGGAAAAGATCCGCTCGATCGGTCACACGGAAGATCGCTTCGATACCAAGACGCTCGACTTCACCTATGATGTGGAGCGCGGCGGCGCCGAAGGCATGCCGGAAATGCTCGACCGCCTTTGCGAGCGCGCGGAAGCGGCGGTCAAGGGCGGCTACAACATCATCGTGCTCTCTGACCGTCAGATAGGGCCGGACCGCATCGCGATTCCCGCGCTGCTGGCGACCGCTGCCGTGCACCACCACCTGATCCGCAAGGGGCTTCGCACCTCCGTCGGTCTCGTCGTCGAAACCGGCGAGCCGCGCGAAGTACATCACTTCTGCCTGCTCGCAGGCTATGGTGCCGAAGCGATCAACCCTTATCTCGCCTTCGACACACTGCTTGACATGCATGCCAAGGGCGAGTTTCCAAAGGAAGTGGACGCCAGCGAAATCGTCTACCGCTACATCAAGGCGGTCGGCAAAGGCATCCTCAAGGTCATGTCGAAGATGGGCATCTCGACCTATCAGTCCTATTGCGGCGCGCAAATCTTCGACGCAATCGGCCTGCAGTCGGATTTCGTCGACAAGTATTTCTTTGGCACTGCAACGATGATCGAAGGCGTCGGCCTGGAAGAGATCGCCAAGGAAACCGTTGCTCGCCATACAGCCGCCTTCGGCCGCGACCCGCTGCTTGCCAGCACGCTCGACATCGGCGGCGAATATGCTTTCCGCATGCGCGGCGAAAGCCACGCTTGGACGCCGGACGCGGTCGCTGCCCTTCAGCACGCGGTTCGCGGCAATGCTGAGGATCGCTACCGCGAGTTCTCCGACATGATGAACACCACGGCACTGCGCATGAATACCATCCGCGGCCTGTTCAACGTCAAAAGCGCCGAGCAGCTTGGCCGCAAGCCGATTTCGATCGACGAGGTCGAGCCGGCAGCCGATATCGTCAAGCGCTTCTCCACGGGCGCGATGTCCTTCGGTTCGATCAGCCGCGAGGCGCATACGACGCTGGCGATCGCTATGAACAAGATCGGCGGCAAGTCGAACACCGGCGAAGGCGGCGAAGAGTCCGACCGCTACATGCCGTTGCGCGACGGCTCGATGAACCCGGAACGCTCGGCGATCAAGCAAATCGCGTCGGGACGCTTCGGAGTGACGACCGAATATCTCGTCAACGCCGACATGCTGCAGATCAAGGTCGCGCAGGGTGCCAAGCCTGGCGAAGGCGGGCAGCTGCCAGGTCACAAGGTCGATGCGACGGTTGCCAAGACCCGTCACTCGACGCCCGGCGTCGGCCTGATCTCACCGCCGCCGCACCATGACATCTATTCGATCGAAGATCTGGCGCAGCTCATCTACGACCTGAAGAACGTCAACCCGGCGTCGGACGTCTCGGTCAAGCTCGTCTCAGAAGTCGGTGTTGGCACGGTTGCCGCCGGTGTTGCCAAGGCGCGCGCCGACCACATCACGGTTGCCGGCTTTGACGGCGGCACGGGTGCTTCGCCGCTCACCTCGCTGAAACATGCCGGCAGCCCTTGGGAAATCGGCCTTGCCGAAACCCAGCAGACGCTGGTGCTGAACGGCCTTCGCTCGCGCGTCGCCCTACAGGTCGACGGCGGTCTGAAGACCGGCCGCGACGTCATCATCGGGGCGCTACTCGGTGCAGACGAGTTCGGCTTTGCGACGGCACCGCTGATTGCCGCTGGCTGTATCATGATGCGCAAGTGCCATCTCAACACCTGTCCGGTGGGGGTTGCGACGCAGGATCCGGTTCTGCGCAAGCGCTTCAAAGGCACGCCCGAGCACGTCATCAACTACTTCTTCTTCGTCGCCAACGAAGTGCGCGAAATCCTGGCCTCGCTCGGCTTCACCAAGCTCGATGACATCATCGGCGCTTCAGAACTGCTCGAGAAGGACGAGATGCTGGCGCACTGGAAGGCCAAGGGACTCGATTTCAGTCGCATTTTCCACAAGGTCGATGCCGCGAAGGAAGAGACTTACTGGACGAGCCGTCAGAAGCACCCGATCGACGACATTCTCGACCGCAAGCTGATCGAGAAGGCCGAGCCTGCGCTCTCCTCGAAAACGCCGGTTGCCTTCGAAGTCGACATCAAGAATGTCGACCGTTCGGCGGGCGCCATGCTTTCGGGCGAGGTTGCGAAGCGCTACAACCACCGCGGCCTGAAGGACGACACGATCAACGTCACGCTGAGGGGCACGGCGGGTCAGAGCTTCGCTGCGTTCCTCGCACGCGGCGTCACCTTCACCCTGATCGGCGACGGCAACGACTATGTCGGCAAGGGCCTCTCGGGCGGCAAGATCATCATCCGGCCCCCGGAAAACTCGAAGATCGTCGCTGAAGACTCCATCATCGTCGGCAACACGGTGCTCTACGGTGCGACCGAAGGCGAGTGCTACTTCCGCGGTATCGCGGGCGAGCGCTTCGCCGTCCGTAACTCGGGCGCAATCGCTATCGTGGAAGGTGTGGGCGATCATGGCTGCGAATACATGACGGGCGGCGTGGTGGTCGTGCTCGGCGAAACGGGACGAAACTTCGCGGCCGGCATGTCCGGCGGCGTTGCCTACGTTCTTGATGAGGCTGGCGATTTCGCCAAGCGCTGCAACATGGCCATGGTTGAGCTCGAACCAGTTCCGGAAGAGGACGACATGCTGGAGAAGCTGCACCATCACGGCGGCGACCTCATGCACAAGGGACGCGTCGACGTCTCCGGCGACATGACGCGTCACGACGAGGAGCGCCTTTATCAGCTGATCTCCAACCATCTGCACTACACGGGCTCGACCCGCGCCAAGCAGATCCTGGACAACTGGGCCGACTACCGTCCGAAATTCCGCAAGGTCATGCCGGTCGAGTACCGCCGTGCGCTCGAGGAAATGGAGCGGAGCCGGATGGGAGTTGCCGCGGAGTGAGTGCTCTAAATCGGTAGATCTGTCACTGCTCTGACGAGCGGCATGGAGGATGCTGGAAAGAACGATGATGAAAAATCGGTTTTCGCTGCTTCATTCCTTCATCTCTCTGTGCCTCGCCGTTGCAGTTTCCGCCGGCGCCTCTTTTGCCGCCGGCGGCCTTGAAACGGAATTCATAGCCCTGGGCGCAGTCATGGGACTGGCCTACAGGTACTGGGGGCCTTTGGGTCTTGGGCTTTAAGATGATGAGGGACGAAAATATGGGTAAGGTCACAGGGTTTCTGGAAATCGACCGGCAGGTAGCGAAGTATCAGCCGGCGTCGGATCGCATCCGGCATTTCCGCGAATTCACGATCCCGATGTCGGACCCGGAAGTGCAGAAACAGGCCGCCCGCTGCATGGACTGTGGCATTCCCTATTGTCATGGCCCGACCGGCTGCCCGATCCACAACCAGATTCCGGACTGGAACGACCTCGTTTACAACAACAACTGGGAAGCGGCGATCCAGAACCTGCATTCGACCAACAACTTCCCGGAGTTCACCGGCCGTGTCTGCCCGGCGCCCTGCGAGGAGGCCTGCACGCTGAACCTTGAAGATGCGCCGGTTGCGATCAAGACGGTCGAGCAGGCGATTGCCGACAAGGCTTACGAGCTCGGCTTCATCCGTCCGCAGCCGGCAACGGTCCATACGGGCAAGAAGGTCGCGGTCATCGGCTCCGGTCCCGCTGGTATGGCGGCCGCCCAGCAGCTCGGCCGCGCCGGCCATGAGGTCCATGTCTACGAGCGCGAGAGCCGGCCGGGCGGCCTGTTGCGCTACGGCATTCCGGACTTCAAGATGGAGAAGAATTTCATCGACCGTCGTGTTGAGCAAATGAAGGGCGAGGGCGTCACCTTCCATTGCGGCGTTAATGTCGGCGTCGATCTGAAGGTCGAGCAACTGCTGTCGGATTACGATGCGGTGCTTTATTGTGGCGGCTCCGAAACGCCGCGCGAAGCGGGCATCCCCGGCATCGAACTTGCCGGCGTCCACGACGCGATGCCTTACCTCGTGCAGCAGAACAAGCGCGTCGGCCGCGAAAATATTGACAGTGTCGGCTGGGCGTCAGATCCGATCCTGGCGGGCGCCAAGCATGTGGTCGTCGTCGGCGGCGGTGATACCGCTTCGGACTGTGTCGGCACGGCCTTCCGTCAGGGCGCCGTCAAGGTCACACAGCTCGACATTCGTCCGCAGCCGCCGGAGAAGGAAGACAAGCTCGCCGTCTGGCCGTTCTGGGCAACGAAGATGCGCACGTCCTCCTCGCAGGCCGAAGGCGCCGTCCGCGAGTTCCAGGTCGCGACGCTGGAATTCATCGGCGAGGATGGCGTGCTGACAGGTGTGAAGTGCTGTGAAGTCGATGAGCGCCGCAAGCCGGTTCCCGGCACGGAATTCGTCATCAAGGCGGATCTCGCCTTTATCGCCATCGGTTTCCGCGGCCCGTTCACCGACAGCGTGCTCAAGGATCTCGATGGCAAGCTGACGCTCAACACCGACCGCCGCGGCTCGACCAATGTCGTTGCCAACGACAAGGACTACAAGACCTCCGTCGACAAGCTGTGGACGGCAGGCGATGTCCGCCGCGGCCAGTCGCTGGTCGTCTGGGCGATCCGCGAAGGCCGCCAGGCAGCACGCGCGATCGATGAGGCGCTGATGGGCTCCACGGTTCTGCCGGGCTGATGCTGTCGCTTGAAGCCGAACATGACATGGACCGCTCGCAAGAGGTTGTGGGCGGTTGATCTATTGAGCAGTCTGTAGGGCAAACTGCTGATTTGGCCATGCTGAGCGCTTAATGACTATGAGCTTTCGGAAAGCTTTGCCGGACGATGCGGCGAATGTAGCAGCCCTGACGACCCAGGTCTGGCTGCACACCTATGCCAGGAGGGGAATCCGTCAGGCGCTTTCAGATTATGTGCTGACACAGTTCACGGCAGAGAATTTCCGGCCTCACCTGGCCGCTGACACCCAGTATTTCATCCTGTGCGAGATCGACGGACATCTTGTCGGTTATCTGCGTCTCGATTTCGATGCGCCGTGTCCGGAGCTTTCCGACGTCACGACACAGGTCGTCACACTCTATGTCCAAGAGCACTTCATCGGAAAGGGCATCGGTGCCGAATTGCTGCGGGAGGCAGACCTCCTCTCGGCCAGGCGTAGCGCGACGCACATATGGCTGGCCGTCAACCATCAGAACGCCCACGCTATCCAGTTCTATGAACGGCAGGGCTTTGAAAGGCGGGGCTCGACCTACTTCGAGTTCGAAGGCGAGCGTCACGAAAATTTCATCTACCTTCGCATTGTCGCTCAGCCGAAGGGCTGAAGCTTATTTGGCCGAGACCTGCTTCGGTACTTTCGAGGCCGGAAGGCTGTAGTCGTCCACGCGTCCTGCCGGCGCCGGTTCCATCTGGCCGTCGTGCACCAGCATGTCTCGCGGCGACCTCGTCAGCGTGACCGGAGGCTGCCTGCCGCCGAGGAGCTCGGTGCCTCCGTCGAGATTGGGATCCGAAAGGCTGATCGGCTGTGTATGCGCGGCCGGATCCGACGGCAGCCCTAGATGGGGCAGATTGCTTGTGTCGAGGCGCATGAGGTCGGGGCTTGCCTGCGTGCCGAGAAGACGACGGGCCGGCTTTTCCACGTAGAAGGCCACCTTGCGGCGTCCGGCCTGTGTCAAATTGATGCCGTCCGACGTGCGCAGGCGCACCTGCTGGCCATTGATGTCGGAACCGGTAACGACGAACTGTCCGTTCTCGTCTACAAAGCCATCCCAGATATCGACGAACTCACCGCCGATGGTTTCGACCTGCTTGCGATAGAGCTGGTTCATCTGAACGGCGTCGGCCGTCATCGAGGGTGATTCGAAGGCGGGCAAGCCGACCCAAAGCAATGGTATCTTGCGGTTGGTTATTTCCTTGCCGAAGTTCAGCACGCGCTTCTGATATTCGCCATACCAGGCGTCCGTGCGGAACTTCTCCTTGGTGCCGCCGATTGCCATCTGCTGCCGGTCGTTGGCGCCGATCATGACGACGACCATCGCCGGCTTCAGTTCGTCCATCATTTTCAAGAGCTGTTCGGGCCAATCGTAATAGTCGTCGCGCACCAAGCCGGAAGCAACGTTGCCCCGGGCTTCGACGACGACGCCGGGTGAAGCCTTGAAGGCTTCCATCATGCCGTCGCCGAGGCCGCTCGCAAGGAAATCGCCGACGATCAGGATTTTTTGTGCGTTCTCGAGCTTCTGGACCACGGGTTCCTGGGGAACCGGCGCTGCGGGCCGCGGAGTAGCAACCGTCTTGGGTGCGACTGTAGTGCGTCTACGCTGACGCTGCGGGGCGCGCCGGACCTCGGGGGCGGCTGGATATTCATCGATATAACGGCGTCCGAGGAAGAAATCGAAGATCGAGCGGCGGTAATAGTAGCGCTCTTGGGCATCGGCGAAATCGACGGGAGCTGTGATGCCGAAAGAAAACACCAGAACGGCGGATAGAAGCGCCCTCCAGCCCGATTTCAGCCTCTTACCCGATCTACGCATCGTCATGCCCACCTCTCGCGACATTTTCGCATGGAGGGGACGCAGGCGTCCACTCTCATGAAATCTATGTCGCGGATTTTTCCTTTCTAGCGCCGGAGCGCGTTCAGGAGGGGGAGCGAAGGTTCGCCATCGGCCTGCATGCCGAGGCGTTCCTGAACAGCCGAGATCGCGGCTTTCGAACCTGAACCGAAATTGCCGTCGACCTCGCCATTGTAATAGCCGAGCGTCTTCAAGCGATTTTGCAGCTCGAATTTTTCCTTCATGTCGAGCGTGCCGTCCGGGCGCGGCCAACGCTGCTTCACGCCGCCATAACCGGCGATTTCATCAGCAAGCAAACCGACGGCGAGCGCGTAGCTGTCGGAAGCATTGTACCTCTTGATGGTGAAAAAGTTCGCGGTCATCAGGAAGCCGGGACCGCCGGCGCCGGCCGGCATCTTCAGCACGGCCCTTGTTGAGCCGTCGCGGAAACCCTTGCCGTTGGGGCGGGTGACGCCCATCGCTGCCCACTGCGCGATCGTATGCGTCTTACCGGCCTGCTTTGCCAGGCTCGCCGGAACCGAGACTTCGTAGCCCCATGTTCTGCCGGTGTCCCAGCCGTTCTTTGCGAGAAGATTAGCGGAGGTCGCAAGCGCGTCCGGCACGGAATTCCATATGTCGCGATGACCGTTGCGGTCGGCATCGACCGCATAGAGCAGATAGCTTGTCGGGATGAACTGCGTATGGCCCATGGCGCCTGCCCAGGATCCCGTCATGCCATCGGCCGAGATATCGCCGTTCTGCAGAATCTTCAGCGCGGCGACGAGCTGCTTCTTGGCGTATTTGGCGCGGCGGTCGTCCGCGTAGGCAAGGGTCGCCAGCGCGCGCGGCACGTAGTGTAGGCGGTCGTCCTTTTGGAGCACGGCGCCATAATTTGATTCCATCGACCAGATCGCCAGAATGATGTTCTTGTCGACGCCAAAATGCCGTTCGATCGCGGTAAGGGTTGCCGCATGCTTTGCGGCCATTTTGCGGCCGATCTCGGCTGTATAGGGGTTCACGCGGGAGTCTACATAGTCCCAAATCTTGGCCCTGAATTCCGGCTGATAGGCCGCCTTTTCAAGGACTGTTGGGTCCGGTTCAGTCACGCCTGCGAAAGCTTTCCGGTAGGTTGCCTTGCTGATGCCATTTTGCGCGGCAGTTTGGTAAAAGTCCGCGATCCACTTCTGGAACCGCTGGTCGGCAGCCGCGTTATGGGGAGCCAGACCTGCGGAAGCGGTCACAATGAGGGCGAGAGCAAGACCATGAAGGGAGTATTTGCGATTCTGGGCCATCGGCAGTCGTATCCGTCATCTTCGTTACACGTGCGGCGGAGTTGCGGTTTCCGGCCAAACCCGACACTACCGGAACGGAGTCAACAAATTCTTTACCATGACCGGCTTCTCCCGTCATCCTTTGCAAAACGGTAGCGATTCTAATCTAGTTCACCCTAAATAGCTTGAGTGTAAAAGCGATCCAGCCCCCTAGGAGGTCTACGTGGGACAGCAGAAAAAAGTTCGTAAAGCGGTATTTCCGGTTGCAGGTTTGGGGACACGGTTCCTCCCGGCCACCAAAGCCGTTCCGAAGGAAATGCTGACTGTCGTCGATAAACCGATCATCCAGTATGTGATCGACGAGGCGCTCGAAGCCGGCATTGAACACTTCGTTTTCGTGACGGGCCGCAACAAGCATATCATCGAAGACTATTTCGACATTCATTTCGAACTCGAGCAAACGCTGAAGGAACGCAGCAAGCAGGCGGAAATGACGCTGCTCGCCAATCAGCTTCCGAAAGCAGGCACGGTCAGCTTCACACGTCAGCAGGAGCCGCTCGGCCTCGGCCACGCCGTATGGTGCGCCCGAGAGATCGTCGGCGACGAACCTTTCGCCCTGCTGCTGCCGGACATGATCATGAAGGTGGAAGGCAAGGGCTGCATGAAGGGCATGATCGATCTCTATGCCCAGAGCGGTGGCAACATCATCGCCGTTGAAGAGTGCGATCCGGAGCAGGCGCACAGATACGGCATCGTGGGAGCGGGCGAACCGATCGGCGAGGGTTTCCGCATCACTGGTATGGTCGAAAAGCCAGCCAAAGGCACTGCACCCTCCAACTTCTTCATCAACGGCCGCTACATTCTGCAGCCGGAAATCTTCAAGATCCTCGAGACGCAGGAGCGCGGTGCCGGCAATGAAATCCAGCTGACCGACGGCATGCTGAAGTTGCTCAAGGAACAGGATTTTGCAGGCTACCACTTCCGTGGCACGACCTACGACTGCGGCGCGAAGGATGGTTTCATCCTGGCCAACGTGGCGTTCGCACTCGAACGTGCGGATATTCGCCCGACCGTCGAAGACGGTTTCAAGGCACTGCTGAAAGGCCTTTGAGGCTAGCGTTTCAGCTTGAGACCGACGCCGGCTCGCCATTGCTGCGAGTCGGCGCCTACATCCCGCGTCGTCAGCTCGTATCCCAGCGTGCTGGTGAAATCGAGATAGCGGTTGATGTTCCAGGTCAATCCGCCGCTCGCGGTGTAGACCGTCTCGTCGCTGCTGCCGCCGGACGGATAGTCCCGCAAAGTCACCCCACCCAGCACCGTTGCTTGAAGATTGTCGCGCAGCTGATGCGTGATCGCCGTCGTCAGCACGTGCGAGATATAACCGCTCTGACCAGCCGTCGTTGAAGGTTGGATGCTGGTCGATAGATCAAAACGAACGTCGGTTCCACGCAGCGGCGACCAGAGGAGGTTTGCGTCGACGGTTGCGGTGTCGATCGAGTCGAGGCGGCTATCATCAAAGGTTGCAGTTTCGTAGCCGAGACCGACTTCGCCTTTCAGCTTTTCTCCGAGATCGATTTCGACGCCGGCTATGACACCGTAGCTGTCGCCGGAGCGTGCAAAGCCTGCCGAATCCCGCGTTTCATCGTAGACCGTTGTGCCGATGGAGGCCTCGATGAAGGGAATGAGTGCGGGCGAAAGCTCGTAGCCGACGCGGGTCCGCAATGTGCCTGACGTCTGGTTGCGGTCGCTGAGCGAGACCCTCGTGCCGTTCGAAAGCACGGCGTCGGAGTAGATCGTCCGTGTCAGATCGAGTGCTGCGGTACCGCGCAAGATCCCGAAATCGCGCTCGACGGATGCGCCCGCCGAAAACTCCTGCACGTCCGATTGCTGCTCGGCATCGGCGATTGCGTCGGGATCGTCGGTGTCCTCGCGATAGAACCGGTATCCGCCCTTGATATGCGCGACCGTGTCGTCATGCAGGTCGAGGCGAAGGTCGCCGTCGATGTCGAAGGCGGGCTGCTCTTCGCCGCTACCGCTGATATTCTGCTGCCATGTGCCCTGGCTGGTGATGAGGAGCTGATGCAGCGCCCAATCGGAGGTCAGTGTTGCGTAGGCATCGGTTTCGAGGAAAGCACGGGTTTCCTTCGTGCTGCCGTCCTTCGTGGTTTCGGTATTGATCGACTGGGTAACGGAGGGGCGCAGTACGAAGGTGCCGACGTGGATGCCCGCCGTCTCCTGGGCCGAGAGGGTTTCCTCCAGTTTCCGTGGCGCCCTCCTGTCATCGACCGCTGGTTCGCGGGTGTTCAGGCGGCGTATCTCCTCATCGAGGATGGAGCCGGTCGTTTCATCGGACGGATCCTGATTCGTTGCCCCGGCTGTTGTTGATGTTCCGGCTTGTTGACCTGAGTTGGATGAGGTGCCGCTGATTAATTCATCGTTGGAAGGATTTGCTATATCGCTATCATCGACTGCGCCATTGCCGGCGGGAAAAGACTGCTGTGCATTCGAGGAACCGCTATACGGCTGCGAACTGGATGCAGACGAATAGCCGGATGTGCCGCTGCTGATGCTGCTCTGCGTGGACTGAGCAAACCCAGGGCCAGGTGGAAGAAACACAGCGCAGAGAACGATAGAAGACACGGCAAAACGCGTCGCGCGGAGCGGCGTCAAACTGCTCGTCTCATTTTCCTTGGCCATCCGGATTCCGCGCGTGGCATGCTCAATTTGTTACCCGAACGTAAAGCCTTGTGGTTAATCATTCGTTTCGGCTACAGCGCTCTGTTCACAGGTTGCAAAGCGGCATGGGTGGACACCTTAAATGAAAAGCGCTAACGCATGGCCATGAGGAAAGCGGTCAAACTTGTTGAAAACAGTGTGCTCGAATCCGCCAAGCGGACGATCGAGACGGAGAGACGCGGCCTTGAGGCGCTGGAACGCGCCTTGAACGACGGCCTGTCTGAGCCCTTTTCTCAAGCGGTTGAGACGATCGGCGGCATTAGCGGCCGAGTCATCGTGACTGGTGTCGGCAAAAGCGGGCACATTGGTACAAAATTGGCGGCTACTCTTGCTTCGACGGGCACGCCGGCGTTTTTCGTTCACGCCGCGGAGGCCAATCACGGCGACCTCGGGATGATCGCGAGGGACGATCTTGTCCTCGCCATATCCAAAGGCGGCGAAAGCGCAGAACTGCGCAGCATCATTGCCTATACACGCCGATTCTCCATTCCTTTGATCGCGCTCACGTGCAGCGAGCGCTCGTCGCTGGCGACAGCATCTGACATCGTATTGCTGATCCCGAACGAACAGGAAGCCTGCCCGAACGGGCTTGCGCCAACGACATCGACATTGATGCAACTCGCCCTCGGGGATGCGCTGGCGATCGCGTTGCTTGAAGCGCGCGGTTTCACGGCGCGGGATTTCCATGTCTTCCATCCGGGCGGAAAGCTCGGCGCCAGCCTGACGCATGTCGGCGACGTCATGCACACTGGCGAGCGCGTGCCGCTGGTGCCGAAGGGGACGCCAATGCCGGAGGCGATCCAAGTGCTGTCGCGCAAGCATTTTGGCTGCGTCGGCGTTCTAGAGGAAGACGGGCGGCTCTGCGGCATCGTTACCGAGGGGGACATTGCCCGCAACCTTACACGCAATCTGTCCGAGCTTTGCGTCGACGATATCATGACGCGCACGCCGAAGACCGTGAAGCCGACGGCGCTTGCAACAAGCGCGCTGGCATTGCTGGAGCAGTATCAAATCGGCGCACTGATCGTCATCGATGACGACAACAGACCGGCGGGCCTGGTGCATTTTCACGATCTCTTGCGGATCGGCGTCGCCTGATTAGAGCGGCTCGACCGTCAGGTCGCGGCCATTGCTTGCGACCACCTTCACCTGCGTTCCGGCCGGGAGGTTCGGGCCTGTCACCCGCCAGATCGTATCATCGAGGCGAATGCGGCCGCGGCCTTCGGCGATCGGTTCCGAGAGCGTTGCCGTTCGGCCGACGAGACTTGCGCCCCGCTGATTGAGGAAGGGCTCGTCAGTCACATTATGGCGAAGCGTTAGCCGGCGGCCGAGGAGTGTCGCGGCAACGGCCAGGACAGCGAACAGGATGAGCTGCGTTTCCCAGACCCAGAAGGCGGCATCCCAAAACAGTAGCGACAGAACGCCTATGGCGAGTGCGGCGAGCCCGATCCAGACGAGGAAAAAGCCAGGCACGATCATCTCGGCGGCAAGCAGCACCAGGCCCACGATCCACCAGCTCCATGGTCCCAATTCTGCAACGATGCGTGCCAGCATTCGTCAGCGCTCCGGGGTTTGGTTGAAGGGATTGACCGGCGGGTTCGTGCGCGACGGCACTTGACGCGGACGTGGCGGGGAGGGCGGATTGTTGCCGTCGCCGAAGACCTCCCTAGCGATCGCGCCGATACCGCTCAGAGAGCCGATAATGGACGAGGCTTCCATCGGCATCATGACAATCTTGGAATTGGAAGCCGAGCCGATCGCGGTAAGTGCCTCGGTATATTTTTGAGCGACGAAGTAGTTGATCGCCTGCACATCGCCGGCGGCGATTGCTTCCGAGACCATCTTTGTCGCCTTGGCCTCGGCCTCGGCCAGACGCTCCCGGGCTTCCGCCTCGCGAAACGCTGCCTCGCGCTGGCCTTCCGCTTCGAGGATCGCCGATTGCTTGGCCCCTTCGGCGCGAAGGATCTGGGCGTTGCGCGAACCTTCGGCTTCCAGAATTTGGGCACGCTTCTCACGTTCGGCCTTCATCTGCCGTGCCATGGCGTCGACGAGATCGGTCGGTGGACGGATGTCCTTGATCTCGATGCGCGTGACCTTGATACCCCAGGGCTGCACCGCGTCATCAACGACGCGCAGCAGCCGGTCGTTGATCGCATCGCGGTTGGACAGAAGCTCGTCGAGATCCATGGAGCCCATGACGGAACGGATATTGGTCATCGTCAGGTTGAGGATGGCGTTTTCGAGATTGGAGACCTGGTAGGCGGCCTGAGCGGCATTCAGGACCTGGTAGAAGGCGACGGCATCGGCGGCGACGGAAGCGTTGTCGCGGGTGATGACTTCCTGGGTAGGAACATCGAGCACCTGCTCCATGACGTTCAAGCGGGCGCCGATGCGCTCGATGAAGGGCGTGATGATGTTGAGGCCCGGCTCCAGCGTCCGCGTATAGCGTCCGAACCGCTCGATCGTATAGCGATAGCCCTGCGGCACCGTCTTGACGCCTGCAAAAAGCACCAGGATGACGAAGACGACGAGCGCAATAACGACGATATCGAAACCGCCCAAGACCATGAAACCCCTCCCTCGGCGCAGGCCGCGCCACAACATCGGATGTGGTGAGTTAACATGTTCTTTGCAATTGGGAAATGACGACCGTCAGACCCAGCCGAGCAACTCGCGACGCACGACTTTTTCCAGCACGCGCATGCCGTCGTCGCTGTCGTTGAGGCAGGGGATATGCGCAAATTTCTCGCCGCCGTTCGCGTGGAAGGAGTGAGCCGCCTGCTCGGCGATCTCTTCCAGTGTCTCCAGACAGTCGGAGACGAAACCCGGATTAAGGACGGCGATGCGTTTGACGCCGTCCTGCGCCAGCTTCTCGACGGTCTTGTCCGTATAGGGTTGCAGCCATTCTTCCGGCCCAAAGCGGGACTGGAAGGTGACCATGAACTTCTCCTCCGAAAGGCCGAGCTTTTTGCGGAGCAGGTGCCCTGTCTTCTGGCACTGGAAGTAATAGGGATCGCCTTGTTCGGAATAGGAGAGTGGGATGCCGTGGAACGAAGCAAGGATCATCTCCGGTTCCCAGTCGAGCGTCCCAAGACGCTTCGTCACCGAACTGGCGAGCGCCTCGATATAGGTTTCATCGTCATGGTAGTCCGGCACGGTCCGCAGCGCCGGCTGCCAGCGCATCTTCAAGAGATGCTGGAATGCCTTGTCGTTGACCGTCGCGGTCGTTGCTGCCGCATATTGCGGATAGAGCGGGAAAAGAACGATGCGGTCGCAGCCTTCGTCCTTTAGTGCGTCGATGCGCGAGCCGATGGAGGGCGTGCCGTAGCGCATCGCCCAATCGACCTTGACGTTCGGCAGGTCCTTCAGACGCGCGGCCATGAGATCGGACTGGTTGCGCGTGTAGGTACGCAGATAGCTCTCGTTATTATCCTTGTTCCAGATCGTCTCGTAGGCCTTACCGACCTTCTGGGGGCGGGTGTTAAGGACAATGCCGAAGAGGATCGGATACCATTTCCACGGCGACCATTCGATGACGCGTTTGTCTGTCAGGAATTCGCGCAGATAGCGTCGCATGGATGTGTAGTCGGTGCCGTCAGGCGTGCCGAGATTGACGAGAAGAACACCGACCCTGCCGAACTTGACGGGTGGATGCTCCGCCGGGAGGTATGAAGTTGCAATGGTCATCTTGGCCCCAACGCTTAATAGTCTCTACCCGCTCATGCGCAGTCGGGCTCGGTTGGCTCATCCCTATAAGTAGAAAAACCGGCCCGGGAAACCCCGGACCGGCTTTCAAGCTCGGGACAAATCGTCTTACTTCGCGGGAACCTGAAGCTCCTTGCCCACCATCAGACGGCGCGGGTCTGGATTGCCGTTGGCTTCGGAGATCTTCTTCCAAAGTTCGCCGTCACCGTAGAATTGCTTAGCAAGATCCCAAAGCGTGTCACCTGCCGCGATAACGTGGTTTGCCGGCGTTGCAGCCGGTGCAGGTGCAGTGGCTGCGGGAGCAGGTGCCGTCGCAGCTGGAGCCGCAGGCGCTGCAGCCTCAGCCGATGCGAGCGCCGTTATGCGGCCGTCGGTATAGGGCTTGTAGGGGTTATGGGCCGCCAGATATTCGACGGTTACGTCCGCAAGATCCGGGCCGAAATCATAGGCGTTCTTGCCGGCCGTTTCGAAGATCGAATAACCGTCGCCGCCGGCGCGCATGAAGTTGTTCGTGACGACACCGTAGCTCTTGGCGGGAGCGATCGGGACGAATGCATCGCCTTCCCTCACTTGGACGTCGCTGATGCGGCTGCCTGCCGGCTTGGATTTGTCGAAGCTGTACTTCAGGCCGGCAACCTGCGGGAAGCGGCCAGCGCCCTCGTCGATCTGGCTGACGCCGTTTTCCAGCGCCTTGACGATGTCCGCGCCCGTCAGCTGGAAGGTGGCCACCGTATTCTGGAACGGCAGGACGGTGATGACCTCGCCCTGGGTGATATCGCCACCGTCGATCGAGGCGCGCAGGCCGCCGCCGTTCTGGATGGCGATCTGCATGCCCTGGTTTTTCGTGCGGTCCAGCATGGCGTCGGCGACGAGGTTGCCCATCGAGCACTCCTTGACGCGGCAAACCGTGCGGTCGCCCTCGATCGGCGCTTCGGATGCGCCGATGACCTTCTTGCGGAGTTCTTCGATCGGTTTTGCCAGCTCCTGGATACGGGCAACGAGGGCCGGGTCGGGCGTGAAGGAGGAGTCGATCAGGATCGGATCGCCCTTGGCGCTCTTGACGACGCCGCTGTCGTCGAAGTCGACGACGAGATCGCCGAGATACTTGCTGTAGGAGGCAGCCTGCACGACCGGCACCTTGTAGCCGCCCGGATTGTCTACCATCGTCGGGTAGGGGCCTTCCGCCTTCGGATCGGTGTTCGAAAGCAGGCTGTGCGAGTGGCCGCCGACGACCACATCGACATCCGCAATCTTGGCGATGGCTGCGAGATCGCGCGGATAGCCGACATGGGTGAGAGCGATGATCTTGTTGATGCCCTGCGCCTTTAGTTCCCCGATGGCGGCGGTGATCGTCTGGACATCTTCGGCAATCATCACCTTGGGGCCGGGAGAGGAAAGCTCTTCAGTATCATTGGCCACAGCCCCGACGATGCCGATCTTCTGGCCGCCGACATCGAGTACTAATGAAGGCTTGATGCGATCGCCGACCTTCGCGCCGTCGGCGGCAAGGACGTTGGCGGAAATGACCGGGAACTGCACCTTGTCGAGGAAGGCGGCGAGACCGTCCTCGCTGTCGTCAAATTCATGATTGCCGACGGTCATGACGTCGAATTTCATGGCGTTCAGCATTTCGGCTTCCGCAGTACCCTTGTAGGTCGTGTAGAAGAGCGAGCCCTGAAAGTTGTCGCCGGCGTTCAGCAGCAGGACGTTCTGGCCGGAGAGCGCCTGACGGCGCTGGTCGATCGCGGTCTTCAAGCGGGCGGCGCCGCCGAAGCACGCGTTCTTGCCTTCGTCCTCCGCCGAGCAGGTGGAATCGAACTTGTTGATCGACTCGATGCGTGAATGGAAATCGTTAATATGAAGAATATTGAGCTGGTAGTCCGCGAAGGCTGCGCCGGCGCTGAGGGCCAGCATCGATGCGGTCAACAGACCGAAGCTAAATGACTTGGTCATCCTGTTCTCCTGATTTGATGGCGAGGCCCGTACCCCTGGCTCCGCCCTTCCCTTATTCGTTTTGGCGGTTACCCGGCGGGCGGATGTTTTCATCAACGATGACCGACCGCAAGTGCAAAAAGCCGTGTTTCCCGAGGTGCTTTCCAAAAGGCAAAAACGAAAAAAGCTCCCGCGAAGGGAGCTTCTTCATTGAAGGTGGGCTGGGAAATTACATGCGGCGCGTCAACGTGAATTGCGAACCTGCATCCGAGGTGCAGTTCAGCTGACTTTGGTTGACGAGCGCGCAATTGACCTTCGACTGCGTCTTGCGAACCAGCGATGTCATGCTGATTTCGACCAGTGACGGCGAAGTGTTAATGTAAGTGCCGGACGCGAGCAGCTGGTTGCTGTCGGTCGTGCGGGTGGTGAAGGTGCCGGCCTGGAAGGTAGAAATGATGCCGTTCGGATCAGCCCAGGAACCCTCGACGCCGGTCGGCGCAGCGCGTGTCGCTACCGGCATGGGGCGGTCTGAGACGCAGGCGGCAAGCGCTGCCGCTGCACCCGCAAGGACGAGAATGTTTCTGAACGTCATATGGTTCTCCCGGCGATTCGGAGCGGACTCTATCCGCGAAAGTCCTGAAAAACATGGCCCGAGCCCGCCGCCATGGCAAGTCTCCTGCAACGATGAAGCGAAATTACACAGCAGGCGTTACAAAAATGTCCGCCTTTGCCCGGCAAATTGGGGCGAAGTTTCTGATGCGCTGATGATTAGCATTCCGTTTTAATTGACTTGCTCATATTAATGCCGGTGACGCGAAAGCCAGCTGTCTCATAGACATGCTTGGCGCGCTTGTTATCCTCGGCAACGCGCAGCCTTATCTGCTCGAAACCTGTCTGTGACAGGTTGGCTTCCAAGGTATTCAACGCCCGCTTGCCAAAGCCTTTTCCCTGATGCTCTGCAAAGATATAGAAATCTTTGATGAATACGAAGCGCTTCGCTGGGTCGGGCCGATACCAAAGATAACCCACGACGAACTCAATTTCCGACGCTTGGTCTATGACACAGAGCATGACTTCGCCGGGCGTGTTGACGCCAAGCGGCAGGTCATTTGCAATTTCCCGATTGGCCTGTGCCACGGCTTCATGGCGGGAAAGACCGTAATTGGCCGAGATCTCGGTGGCATAATCCGTGATGAAATAATCGAGGTAAGCCGGATATTCGCTTTCACGCATTGGTCTGGATGAGATCACGGAGGGTTCCTCTCTATGAGCCTGTTGCCCCAGCAGTGTGCCATGTAGAAATAGGATTTCCCAATCGAGAAAAGTCGGGACGTCGCGCTTGGCGACCTTCACGCTTGTCGTCCTACCGATAAGATCGTTCTCGGATGTGGAGTGGAGCGGATTATCTGCCGCCCCACTACACTCGCCCCGCGTAGGCATTGATGCGAGTTTGAATCTCCTGGTTACGAACGGACCAGGATGTTCTTGAACTGCCAGGGATCCTTCGTATCGATGTCTTCCGGGAAGAGGCCCGGGCGGCCATCGAGGGGGGTCCAGTCGGTGTAGTGACCTTCAACCGGGCCGAGATAAGGCAGTTGCACTTCGAGGCAGCGCTTATAATCGATCTCGTCTGCCTCGACGATGCCGGCCTTCGGATGTTCGAGGGCCCAGACCATGCCTGCGAGAACGGCGGAGGTCACCTGCAGGCCCGTTGCGTTCTGGTAAGGCGCGATGCGACGGGTCTCTTCAAGCGAGAGACGCGAGCCGTACCAGTACGCATTCTTCTCGTGGCCGTAGAGGAGCACGCCGAGTTCGTCGATGCCATCCTCCAGCTCGTCCTCGTCGAGGACGTGGTGGACCGGCTGCGACGTACCGCCGTTGCCGAACATTTCATGCAGCGACAGGATCGCATCATTGGCCGGATGGTAGGCATAGTGGCAGGTCGGGCGGAAGGTGACTTCGCCATCCTTGTCGCGGACCGTGAAATAATCGGCGATCGAGATCGATTCGTTATGGGTGACCAGGAAGCCGTATTGTGGACCTGGCGTCGGGCACCATGTGCGGACGCGGGTGTTGGCGCCTGGCTGCTCCAGATAGATCGCGGCCTTGCAGCCCTTCTTCTGCTTCCTGGCGTTCTTCGGCATCCAGTTTTCATGGGTGCCCCAGCCGAGTTCGGCGGGCTGCAAGCCTTCGGAGATGAAGCCTTCGACAGACCAAGTGTTCCAGAAGACGTTGAGCGGTTTCGGATGCTTGGTGCGCTGGGTGTCGCGTTCGGCGATGTGAACGCCCTTGACGCCGACCTTCTTCATCAGCTTCGCCCAGGCTTCGCGGTCGTGCTGATCCGGTTCTTCGAACTTCACGCCGATCTCGTTGGCGAGATTGACCAGCGCCTGCTTGACGAACCAGGACACCATGCCCGGGTTTGCGCCGCAGGTGGAGACAGCCGTCGCCCCGCCTGGGTTCCTTGCCTTTTCCTTGCGCACGGTTTCGCGCAGCGCATAGTTGGTGCGGTCCGCATTCTTCATGTTCTTGTCGAAATAGAAGCCGAGCCAGGGTTCGACGACGGTATCGATATAGAGAACGTCGAGCTTGCGGCAGAGCTTCATGATGTCGAGCGAGCCAGTGTCGACCGAGAGATTGACGCAGAAGCCCTGCCCTCCGCCTTTGGTCAGAAGCGGCTTCAGGAGATCCTTGTAGTTGTCCTTCGTCACATATTCCTTGATATGGAGGATGCCGTACTTCTTCAGGATTTCCATGTCGGCCGGCTCGTCGCGCGGGTCGATAACAACCATCCGGCTCTTGTCGAACTTGAAGTGGCGCTCGATGAGCGGCAGCGTGCCGCGGCCGATGGAGCCAAAGCCGATCATCACGATCGGACCGGTAATTTCGGCATATACCGGGTGGGTCTGTTCCGTCATTCTTTTCTCCTGTGGAAGGCGGCGAAGGCGATGAGCCTCTAAGGATTCTTCTGAAATGGCGCAAGAAATGCGAGGTGACCGGCTCTAATCATAAATCGGCGTCACAATAAAGAGCGTTTGCGGGAAATCGATTAGCAGACAGGCGATAGCCGGCGGGCGAGCGTGCGCAGCTTTGCGACGAGTGCGGCCTTCTGCAAGGCCAGACCTTTGTAAGCGGTCTGATGTTCGTCAAGTGTCTCGAGCTGGTTCGCGAGGCTTTGCACCAGTACTGCCGCCTTTGGATGGTGCTCGATCGCGGCTACGGGATCGACATAGACGCGGATGGTGAAGACGATATCGCCGGAGCCTGGCAGCTTGCGCAATGTCTGGCGCTCGACACGGGCGAAGCGTTCAGCGAGTGTAAAGGCCGCGGCCTGCGGCGGACGGCGATATTTGGACGCAGGCAGGAAAAGATCGCCTGTGGCGTTCACAGACCAGTTCATGCGCTCGACGGGCTGAGCGGTCTGCAGACTGTCGAAGATGCGGGTAATCAAGGTCGCGTTGCGCGTCCCTTCGCCGAAACCGGGCACGTCTGCATGGATCGCCTGCATCGGCCGGCCAAACTTTTCCTTGAGCGACCAGGAAGAAGGGAAGGCAACGTAACCGGCGACGAGGTGCCAGCCGTCGTCCTTGCGGCGCATGATGACGAGGTCGTCGGCAATAAGTGAGCCGGCCTTCAGAAGTGGCGGAAGGGATGGCTCCCAGACATCGACGGGTTTGCCGGCTACTTCAACAAAATTGCCAATGCGGCGGTAGAGAGCCGGATAGGCCTCGCAAAGGTGATTCACGAGAAGGTCGAGGCATTCCTGCTGTGCGGTTTCGGTATCCTCCTCGGCCACGAAAATCTCATCCCGATGGGCTTCAAGCAGATGTTGCTTTTCGCCGAGATAGCGCGGCAGATCGGCATCCGGCTCGATCCAGCGGCCCATATCGAGCGGCATGAGGCCGATGGTGAAGGGTTTGGAGGAACCGTCATAGGGAGTGTAGGTCGGGAGCGTCATAGCGAAAGCCTAGCGTAACGCCGCGCGGTGGAACAGCTGGCGATTGTCCTTCTTTCCAATTGACGATCCCCGCCGCGCATTTGCGCCTCAGCTTTTGAGAAGCTCCAGCCCCGCGGCCACCGTTGTCACCGCGACTTCCGTGATGTCGTATTCCGCAACGCCGTGGACTGCAAAGGGATCGGCGGCGACGTAGGCCTCGATCTCGGCACGATTTCCGATGGCGAGAACTACACCACCGGTGCGGGGGACTTTGCGGCCAGAGGCAAGGAACCAGCCCCGCGCATAGCCTTCCTTGACCCAGGCCATATGCGGCTCCATGAGCTTGTCGGCTTCTTCGTTCGGCTTCACATAAGTGAGCGCGAGGATAAACATGGCAGAATCCTTCCGGCTTATCGTTCGTCTTAGGATTTATGCGCGGCTCAGGTGGCAAGCCGTGCGGGTATGAGGCCGCGGAGAGAGTTTCCGACGAAAATCCGGCTGCTCTCCAGGTGGTTCATCCGAATGCGGCCCACCCGCGCCTTTCGCTGACAGATCAGTTCCGTGCGCAGCACGCCGGCGAGCAGGCCGCAGGAGATCGGCGGCGTGCGAAGGGTGCCGGAACCATTGTCCAGGAAGATCGAAGTGATCGTGCCCTCGCAGACCTCGCCGCGTTCATTCAGCATCAGCACCTCGTCGGCCTGGTGCGGCGTGTATTCGGCGCGGGCGGCCTCGTAGACGGCGCGGCGGGTGGTCTTGATCCGAAGCAGCTTGTCGGCGCTGTCGAGGCGCGTCGAAGCGATGCGGATGTTCCACACCGTGCAGGGTGCAAGTGGTGTGAAGGGCGCGGTGGTGACTTCTGTGCGGCCATGGGTATCGAAGGTCAGCCGGATGCGCAGAGCGCCCGTCGCGCCCTGGACGGATGCATTGAGCTCGTCGAGCGCATGCCACGGCTCGGGAAAGCCGATCCGCCGGGCGGATCGCGTCAGACGGGCAAGATGCAGGCGGAGGCGGACGAAGCCGGTTTCCGGCTCCCACCGCAATGTCTCCAGCAGCGAGAAATTGCTCATCGCGCGATCTCCTCATCGCCGATCGCGAAGCGGGCCTTGAGCAGGCATTCCTCATATTCGGCCTCAGCCGTGGAATCGAAGACGATGCCGCCGCCGACGTTGAAGATCGCCTTGCCGTCATCGAAGAGGCTGATGGTGCGGATCGCAACGGAAAAGCGCATGGAGCCCGTTGGCGAAATCATGCCGATTGCGCCGCAATAGGCATCGCGCGGCGTGTCTTCGAGTTCATGCAGGATCTGCATGGCGCTGAGCTTCGGCGCGCCGGTGATCGAACCGCAAGGGAACAGGGCGGCAAAGATATCGCGGATGGAAAGGCCGGGCAGCAGCTTCGCCTGCACATGGCTCACCATTTGGTGCAAGGTCGGGTAGGTCTCGATCTCAAAAAGCTTCGGAACATCGAGCGTGCCGACCTCGGTGATGCGCGAGATGTCGTTGCGTAGCAGGTCGACGATCATCCGGTTTTCGGCTTGCGTCTTCGTGTCCGCCTGCATCGCCGCGATGATGGCGGCATCTTCGGCCGCGTCGGCGCCGCGCTTGGCGGTACCCTTCATCGGATGAGTCTCGATCCAGCCTTCCTCGTCCGTCCGGAAGAAGAGTTCGGGAGAGCGCGACAGGATAACAGGACCGCCGAGATCGACGAGCGCTCCGTATTTCACGGGCTGACGTTCGATCAGCGACCAGAAAGCCGCGCGCGGATCGCCGTTCCAGCGTGCTTCGATGGGCATCGTCAGGTTTGCCTGGTAGCAATCACCCTGGCGCAGATGCCAATGCAATCGGTCGAATCGCTCTTTGTATACAGGAAATGCCCAAGCGGCTTTGGGCGCGGTCAGGAACTCCTCGTTTTCGAGGCGCTGTTTGGGCTGCGCAAGCGGATGATCGCCCTTTTGCGGGTCGTCGAAGATGCCGAAGCAAAGCAGCGGCGTCTGCCTGTTCTCTTCCGCGAAGTCTGCGAGCTTTTTCTCGAAGAGGTAGCCCGCCTCGTAAGATATATAACCCGCCAGCCACCTTCCCTGGGCTCTGGCCGCTTCCATCCGCACCAGGCCTGCAAAGAATTCATCACGCGTCCGGGCGGTGATAATCTCGGCGGGATCGGTGAAGAGCATCACTTGTCCGGTCGTGTCGTCACGGAAGAGGATGTGGGGTTGGAGGCCGCTCATGGCGATGTTGTTCCGTGGGAATGCCCCTCATCCGCCTGCGGGCACCTTCCTCCCGCTCGCGGGGAGAAGGGATATGCCGCAGCGGCTGCTTGAAATCTCGACGTTGCGCGTGGCAGGTCCCGTCGCCCCGTTTGCGCGGAGAGGGTTAGGGTGAGGGGCAACTTCTTGCTTAGCCCTTATCCAACGCCTCAAGCTCATCGATCAGACCTTCGATCATCGACAGGCCCTTGCTCCAAAACGACGGATCGGTGGCGTCGAGGCCGAAAGGTTTCAGGAGTTCGGAGTGATGCTTCGTGCCGCCGGCCTTCAGCAGCTCGAAATACTTGTCCTGAAAGCCCTTGTCGGCCTTCTGATAGACCGCATAGAGCGAGTTCACCAGGCAATCGCCGAAAGCGTAGGCATAGACGTAGAAAGGCGAGTGGATGAAGTGGGGGATATAGGCCCAGTAAGTCTCGTATCCTTCCGAAATCCTGATCGCAGGCCCAAGGCTTTCCGACTGAACCGAAAGCCAGAGCTCGCCGATGTCTTCGGCGGTCAGTTCGCCTGCCTTGCGGGCCGTGTGAAGCTCGCGTTCGAATTCGTAAAAGGCGATCTGGCGCACCACCGTGTTGATCATGTCCTCGACCTTCTGGGCGAGCATCGCCTTGCGCTCGCGCCTGTCCGCCGTCTTGTCGAGCAGCGCGCGGAAGGTCAGCATCTCGCCGAAGACGGATGCGGTTTCGGCGAGCGTCAGCGGGGTCTGGCACATCAGCGCGCCCTGTGCACCGGCCAGCACCTGATGGACGCCGTGGCCGAGTTCATGGGCAAGCGTCATGACATCTCGAGGCTTGCCCATGTAGTTGACCAGCACATAGGGGTGCGCCGAGGGAACCGTCGGGTGAGAGAAAGCGCCGGGCGCTTTGCCGGGACGCACGGGTGCGTCGATCCACTGTTCGTCGAAGAAGCGGCTGGCGATTGCCGCCATTTCCGGCGCGAAATTGCCGTAGGCCGAAAGAACGGTATCCTTCGCTTCGCTCCAGGAAATCACCGCATTGGAGGTTTCCGGAAGCGGCGCGTTGCGGTCCCAGAAATTCATCTGGTCCATTCCGAGCCACTTCGCCTTCATCTTGTAATAGCGGTGCGAAAGGCGCGGATAGGCCTGCTTGACGGCAGCCGCCAGCGCATCGACCACGTTGCGCTCAACGCGGTTCGCCAAATGGCGGCTGTCGGCGATATCCTCGAAGCCGCGCCAGCGGTCGGAAATATCCTTGTCCTTGGCAAGAGTATTGGTGATCAGCGTGAAAGTGCGGATATTCGCCGTGAAGGTTTCGGCAAGCGCCATCGCTGCCTTGCGGCGCGCTTCCGGATCCTTGTCCTGCAGTAGATTGAGCGCGACTTCGAGCGGCACTTTCTCGCCGTCGATATCGTAGCGGAGTTCTGCCATGGTCTCATCGAAGAGGCGGTTGAATGCAGCTGCACTCGTCATCGATTTTTCGAGGAAGAGCTGTTCCAGCTTGTCTTCCAGCTGGTAGGGCTTGTCCTTGCGCAGGTCGATCAGCCAAGGGCGGTAATGGCCGGCATCGGGGTCGTTCGCCATGCATGCATCCATCACCGCGTCGTCGATGCGGTTCAGTTCCAGCCCGAAGAAGAGAAGGTGGCCGAAGAATTCGGTGACCTTCGCCTGGACGTCGCCGTAGAGCTTGCCGTTCACCGGGTTGGTCGTATCGGAGAAATAAGTGAGACCCGCGAAAGAGCCGAGACGGCCGATGAGGTCATCCAACGCCTCGTATTCCTTCAGCGCCTGGCCGATGCCTTCAGCGCCTGCTTTGGTCGTTGCCTCCGCCAGCTTGCTCTTCCATCGTTCTTCGAAGGCGATCGCGTTCCGGCCCGCCTTTTCCATGTCGCTTGTGAAGGCAGTCGAGGTGGCGGAGGGGTAGAGATCCTGCAGCTTCCAGACCGGAAGGTCGCCGAGCGCCGGATCAGCCGCGGCAGAGGCAACTGTTGCCGAAAAATTAAGACCGGCGCCGGGGAGCACGAAATTCATGGCTGGGTTCCTCTTCCTCATTTCGAACAGGTCTGACTGTCTAAGCGCCGGAAGGCCCCGTATCAAGGGGCTTTCGGCATGCCGGAGGCCCCGCTTCGATACGGAATCGGTGTCGCCACAATCGTTAAAATGCAATTATTTCTCAAAACTGGATGTTCAAGCCTTTCTGGCAGAGTGACCTCAGGTTTCGCATGAAGTGAGGCGACAATGACCGGTTATAGTGAGCTCAAGGGTGCAGGGCAGATTCTCGTGGTCGAGGACGACCCGGTACAGCGCCGTTTGCTGAAGAATGCAATCGAGCGTCACGGACATGTCGTCCATCAGGCTGAAAACGGCCGGATCGGTCTGGAGATGGTGAAGCGCGACGGTGGTCTCTTCAACGTCATCCTTCTCGACCTGATGATGCCGGAAATGACCGGCCTCGAATTCCTCGAGGCGCTCCATGAACTCGGCACGCAGATCCCGGTGATCGTGCAGACCGGGCAGGGCGGCATCGAAATGGTAGTGCAGGCCATGCGTGCCGGGGCCTTCGATTTCGTGGTCAAACCGGTTTCACCGGAGCGCATCGCAACCTCAATCGCCAATGCGATGAAGCTGGACCAGCGCGAAGTGCGGGCCCGCTCGGGCCGCCGCTCGCGCTCCGGCCTCGTCGGCTTCGATGACATCGTTTCCGCAAGCCCGGCAATGATCCGCGTCATCGATCTGGCGCAGCGTGCCGCGCAATCCACTATTCCGGTCGTGCTCGAAGGCGAGTCCGGCGTCGGCAAGGAATTGGTGGCGCGTGCCGTCCAATCCGGCGGCGACCGCGCGGGTAAGCCCTTCGTGACGGTGAATTGCGGTGCAATTCCGCACAATCTCGTCGAAAGCATCCTCTTCGGCCATGAAAAGGGCGCGTTCACCGGCGCCACTGAGCGCCATACGGGCAAGTTCATGGAAGCCGACGGCGGCACGATCTTCCTCGATGAAATCGGCGACCTGCCGCTCGACGTGCAGGTCAAGCTGCTACGCGCGGTGCAGCAGGGCGAAGTCGAAACCGTCGGCGCGCGGACGGCCCACAAGGTCAATGTCCGTCTCATTTCCGCGACGAACAAGGATCTGATCGAGGAAGTGAAAAACGGCCGCTTCCGCGAGGACCTCTATTATCGCCTCAATGTCTTCCCGATCACCATTCCGGCGCTGCGCAAGCGCAAGGAGGACATTCCACATCTGGTGCGTGTCTTTACCGACCGCTTCTCATCCGAACAGAAGAACGGCCATCGCATGACGGTCAGCGCGGGTGCGCTGGCATTGCTGACGGCCTATGACTGGCCGGGCAACATCCGCCAGCTCGAAAACGCGATCTTCCGAGCCGTCGTACTCGCCGAAGGCCCGGAACTTACCGAGGCGGACTTTCCGCAGATCGCTGCCCAACTGCCGCAATATGACGTGGTCGACCACCTAGCGCTTGTTGCCGACAATACGCATCGCGAGCACGAAGTGGACCTTGCAGAATATCACGTTCCGCCAACCTTTGCGGGTGAGCCGTTCGGGCACCACAACGAGGTGCCGGAGAATGCGATCGCAAGCGTCAATCCGGCCGGCGAAGTACGCAAACTTGCCGACGTCGAGGAGGAATTGATTCGATTCGCTCTAAAATTCTACCGCGGCCAGATGAGTCAAGTGGCACGAAAACTCGGCATCGGACGTTCAACGCTTTACAGAAAACTGAAAGATTACGGTATCGATCCCGACAATCCCCAGAAAGACGCGGCATAAGCGGCGTTCCGTTAATATTCCCGCAAGCATGTTTTGTTACCCGTTATAAACCACTTGTTAGTCGATCGTTGACTATGTAAAGAAAAGGTTGATCGTCTGTGGCATTTTTGCCATCGTGTCACCGCATTTGACAGTCATTGGGACAGCTCGGGGACCTGGGCAGCCTGACGGGGATTGAGTTTGCCGGATCTGAATGAGAACACCAAGCCTTCGCGCTTGAGCTGGCGTACCCTGTGCGCCGACATTGGCGGAAAGGTGGTTAGGACGGCGACGGCTGCCCTTCTCGCACTCACGGTTTCCTCACCAGTATTCGTTGGCACACCGTCCGAGGCGGCGGGCGAAACGCGCAGTCTGAAACTCTACTTCATCCATACCGGCGAAAAGGCCGTGATCACCTACAAGCGCAACGGTAGGTTCGACCCGAAGGGTCTTGGGCAGCTAAACCGATTCCTTCGCGACTGGCGCAAGAACCAGCCGACAAAGATGGACCCCCATCTTTTCGATCTCATCTGGGAAGTCTACCGCCAGAGCGGTTCCAGGGACTACATCAACGTTGTCTGCGGCTTCCGTTCGCCCGCCACCAATTCGATGCTCAAGTCCCGTTCGCGCAATTCCGGCGTCGCCGAAAAGAGCCAGCATATGCTCGGCAAGGCGATGGACTTCTTCATTCCGGATGTGAAGCTCGCAAAGCTACGCGCGATCGGCATGAAAATGCAGGTCGGTGGCGTTGGCTTTTATCCGAAGTCCGGTTCGCCCTTCGTGCACATGGATGTCGGCGGCGTTCGCGCTTGGCCGCGCATGAGCCGCCAGGAGCTGGCGCAGCTCTTCCCGAACGGCAACACCATTCACATCCCTTCTGACGGCAAGCCCCTGCCGGGCTACCAGCAGGCGATGGCCGACTACAAGCGCCGGGTGAGCACCAATCAGCTCGTCATGGCAAGCGGCGGCGACACCGAAACGAGAAAGCCGAAGACATTGTTCGCGGCCCTTTTTGGCGGCGGTGCGGACGAGGAAGAGGATAGCGCGGAGGAAGCCGCTCCGGTCGCGGTTGCCAAGGCAACGCCGCCGAAGGCCGAAGCACCGGCTACTGCCGAAGCTGAAGCCCAACCGACCGAGGTTGCCGCTGTGAATGCGCCGGTGCCGCAGGTTCGTCCTGCCTTTGCCGGCCAGCTTGACGGTGGCGAAGTTGCAAATGCGCTCGTTTCGCCGAATTCCGGCAATGCTGCGCAACAGGCGCTTGCTGCTGCCACCGAACAACAGGGGCAGCAACAGTTCGCCGATCTCAGCACGTATCACGTTCCGGTTCCTTCGCTGCTTGGCCCGCGCAACGCGCCGGGTGATGCGGAAGTGGCATCCAACGATCCAACGGTTCCGACCCCGGCCGATCGCCCGGCACTCGCTGAAAATCTGCTTGCGGCAGCGGCCGCGGATCCGGAAGCGGGCGCGGACGAAGCCGAAGCGGATCAGCTTTCCCCGGCACTCGCTCAAGCGCTTGATCAGAACAATGTGGTCGACAAGCAAGTGGCTGCCCTTGCACCCGCCACGGTCGAGCAGGCCATCAGCGCGGCAATGCCTGCGGCCAAGCCGGTTGAGAAGAAGGCGCCGGTACAACTTGCCGCGCTTGCTCCCGTCAAATCTGCAAGCTTCGGCGACGCCTTCGACCTGCCGCAGACTTCCGAGGACGGCATTGCCAACGGGGTTGCGACCAAGGGTGGGCGGCCGACGAAGGAGGCTGCCGCCGCTGCCGACGCAAGCCGTGCAACGGTCCGCACCGAGCCGAAGCTGACCCAAAAGATAATTTCGCGGTGGGCGCTGACCAATTCGCGCATGGAAATGATCACGAAGCCGGTCAAGGCCCCTCGCTTCGTCAGTCAGACGCTGCGCGCCCAGCCGACGGCCGTCTATGCCGAAGGTTTCAACGTCAAGACCGCGTCGATCGATCCGGCCCGCTTCAGCGGCTCGGCGGTCAACTTCATGGAAGTGCGCAAGTTCAATACGAACTGAGCAGGTTGATCAGTAACAACGACCAGGCCGCCGGAGAAATCCGGCGGCCTTTGTTTACGCGCTGGCCACATCCTCCCGCACTGGAGGCGGGAGGAAACTGATGGGCCCGAAGTTCAGGCCTTCAGGAAGTCGAGCACGTCCTTGTTGAAACGGTCGGTATGGGTCTGGGCGAGGCCGTGGGGGGCTCCCTGATAGACCTTGAGAATCGAACCCTCGACGATCTTCGAGGATTCCAATGCGGAAGCGCCGATCGGCACGATCTGATCATCGTCGCCATGAATGATGAGCGTCGGTTTGTCGATCTTCTTGAGGTCGTCCGTGTAATCGACCTCGGAGAATTCGTGGATGCAATCGAGCTGTCCCTTAAACCCGCCCATCATTCCCTGCATCCAGAAACTGTCGCGGATGCCTTCG
Organism: Rhizobium sullae; assembly: GCF_900169785.1. Classification (GTDB taxonomy): domain Bacteria; phylum Pseudomonadota; class Alphaproteobacteria; order Rhizobiales; family Rhizobiaceae; genus Rhizobium; species Rhizobium sullae. The sequence continues at coordinate 101,204 of NZ_FWER01000004.1, read as the reverse complement.
GAGAATTTCGCGCCATCGCGGTTATAGCTGTAGAACGGCGCCACGAGATCCTTGTAGAACTGCGAGCGGTTTTCGAGTGTGCCCTTGCGGATACCGTCAAAAACTTCAAGCGGCAAGCCGCCGGGATTCTTGTCCGTCTTGAGCATCAGTGGCGGCACGGCGCCGACCAGCACGACCTTGGCGACACGCTTCGTGCCGTGGCGTCCGAAATAATGGGTGACTTCGCCCCCACCGGTGGAATGGCCGATCATGATCAGGTCCTTGAGATCGAGCTTTTCGATCACCTCGGCCAGATCATCGGCATATTGGTCCATGTGGTTGCCGTCCCAGGTCTGGCTCGAACGCCCATGGCTGCGGCGGTCATGCGCGATGACGCGATAGCCATTGTTGCCGAAGAAGACCATTTGCGCATCCCAGGCGTCGGCCGAGAGCGGCCAGCCGTGAGAGAAAATAATAGGCTGGCCCTTGCCCCAATCCTTGTAGAAAATCTCCGTTCCGTCCTTCGTGGTAATCATCGACATGATTTGAGTTCCTCTTGAGCAGGGTTGATTTTCGGCTTGGCTTTGGTACCGGCGTCATGCGGGACACCGGATGGGAATGAGCGAAGCTCGCGGCTTCGCGCATGTCCGGATAAAGAATGCATATGCACTGTCGGAATGGCTGCGCGATGCGCGGCAGTGTCGAGAAAATGTCCGGCAGCTGTTGGCTGCCATTACGTCAAATAACTGAATATTAAGCGGAACCGGACGCGGCTCCAGTATGCGGCGGAAGGATATTATCGCGCCGAATGCAAAGCAACGGGAAACAGCGGGCTAACTCCAAAAGCATGATTCAAGAAACCGCTGGGGGGCCCGACTCCGAAAGCAGCAAACGATAATCCTCAGCCTTTGGGCAGGCGGCATCAGGGCATTTATCGAAGGTTCGGCGCCAGCGCGGCAATTGCTTGCTCCGCGGCGCGCACACCGCTTCCGTAGGCGCCGTGCGCGGTCGAGAAGTCCGTCGTATGCGTTGCTTCGCCTGCAAAGAACAGCCGATCGTCGAAGGGACGGGCGAGTGCCGAACGGGCGTCGACTTGTCCCGGCAGAGCGTGGCTATAGGCGCCGCCGATCGACGCGGTGCCCGACCAATCGGAAGCGACAAGGGGATGAAGGCAGCGGCGCACCGACGAGCCGAAAAGTTCGGCGAGCTGGTCGATCGCGCGGGCAAAACCAGCGTCGGATCCGTCGGCTGCGATGGCCCGCGCGCCAGCCCCACCCAGGAAGCATTCGATCACCTGCGAGCCGAACGGGCGGATGTAGTAGGCGCCGGTCGCCGGATCGTGAGCATCACCTATAACATAGCTTTCGGGCGCAAACGGGCTGTCGCCGACAATCTCCAGGAAGAGTTTCTCATTACTGCCGAGCGGCAAGCGAGCAGCAGCGTCACGCCATGGATCGAGTACCGATGGCCAGATGGTCGAGTCTCCGGCAAGAACATTTGTCGATACCGTGCAAATGGCAGCGCGCGGCCGAAGCGTGCCGCTCGATGTCCGAAGCGCAATACGGCGCCCTTCGAACGTCAGGGCTTCGATGGCTGTAGCCAGGTGAAGCTCGATACCGGCCGGAAGGCTCGACGAAATCACCGTGCCGTAGCCGGTCGGCACGCGCCAATTGCAACCGGTCGACGCCATGTTGTAGGCAGCATAGTCCATCGCGGAGATATGCTCGAGCTCGTCGCCGCTGATATATCCGCTCAGTGCCTGGAGATAGGCTATCCATGGGCTATCCGGATCCAACGCATCTGATGCGCGGTCGCTGACTGGGGGTGTCGTCGAAATCCGCTCGCTCCATCGCGCAAAGGCGCGTCCAGCTGCCTCCCGTTCCGCTTTCGGAAACCCCAGGTCGCGGAACTGCTCGCCCCATGCTGTGGGGCCTCGGTCGACCACGAAGCCCTTTTCCTCCGCGATGCGGGTCCACGGGTTGCGGTCGGCGGAATGAAGCCAGCCGCAGCCGAGATCGACGGCTGCTACCGGCGTCTCATACGTCCAGGCGCGCCCTCCAAGGCGCGGCAAGGCCTCCAAAATCGATACAGAAAAGCCGCCTCCAGCCAGACGTCGTGCGGCCCCGATACCTGCAGCTCCGGCGCCGATGATTGCTATGTCTGGGTCTGAATTCATTGCGGGGATGGACTCGATGTGGTCACGCATCATGCACCACCCCAAGAATATGGCGCAAGCGGCCAGGTTCGTCTGGTGCGAAAAGTCAGCCCACAGACGCCAGCCTTCTACCGTTTCGCGTTGGCAGGCGCAAAAGAGAAGCCGCCGGGTCGTCCGGCGGCTCTGAAACTGGTAGGGGGCAATCTTCAGCCTTCCGGCGGGGACTCGATCATGCCGAGTGCGTGCAGGTAGGTATCGAGGATAGCTTCCTCTTCCATGCGCTCCTGCTCGTCCTTCTTGCGAAGAGCGACGACTTTTTTCAGGATTTTGGTATCGAAGCCCATGCCCTTGGCTTCGCCGTAGACGTCCTTGATGTCGTCGGCGATGGTCTTCTTTTCTTCTTCCAGCCGTTCAATGCGCTCGATGAAAGCGCGTAGCTGATCGCGGGCGACGCCATGAGCATCGGACATCGTGTTCTCCTGATTTTCTCGTCTTGAATTCGGTGGGGAGTGACTGCCGCGAAGCTGCGCCGCGGTCAAGTCCAATCGGACGTGATGAACCTATTTGTGCGGCTTGTTCAGTTCAAATGCAGTTTTTTGCATCTCCGAGCCTTCGTTCTGATGCAGATTCTTCCAGTCTTCGTAGGGCATGCCGTAGATGATCTCGCGCGATTCGTCCTTCGACAGCGGCACGCCCTCAGCCTCCGCGGCTTCGCGATACCAGTTCGACAGGCAGTTGCGGCAGAAGCCCGCGAGATTCATCAGGTCGATATTCTGAACGTCGGCACGTTCGCGCAAATGAGCGACGAGGCGGCGGAAGGCGGCAGCTTCGAATTCGGTCTGCTGCTTCTTGCTGAGTGCGGTCATCTCGCTCTCCTTCATTCGTAAGGGCCGGTGCGCGACACATGGACATTGTATTCGTGCAGCGCCGGATCGGCATTCATGGCCGCGAAGATCGGAGCCAGGCGTTCGGCCCATTCGCAAACGCCGGCCTCGTTTTGGATCAGGTCCTGACGGACCTCGAGCAGGGCATGCGGTATGCCGGTGACCATGCAGTGCCGGTACATCGTATCGCCTTTGAGCGCGCCGTCATACGGTTCGTTGTCACCGATCATGAGATCGGGACTGCGCCTCAGCATGTCAAGCAGCGGGGCGACGGCGCGATGGTCGCTGTCCCAGAGGACGGCCGCATGCCATGGCCGCGGAACGCCTTTCCAGGCCGGCGTATAGGAATGAAGCGAGAGCACGAGCGGCGCCTTGCCGGTCGTATTGGCGACCTTGTCGATCGTTCCGGAGACGGCGTTGTGGTAGGGCCGGTGGAACTCCTTGATGCGGTAGTCCCACTCCTCATCCGTGATCGGATGATTGCCGGGAATGATCGCACCGTCGGAGATCTTCATGATCAGCGTTGGGTCGTCCTCACCGCGGTTGGGGTCGATCAGAAGACGCGAAAAGCCGCCGAGAACGGCTGGAACCCCCAGCCTCGCGGAAAGCTCTCTCGCCAAACCTTCTATGCCGATGTCATAGGCGATATGGCGGGAAAAGGCGGATTGGGGAAGCCCGAGCCTGCCATACCGCTCAGGAAGCCGATTCATTGCGTGATCGCCGAGAATCACCATGCCGCTGTCATGATTTCCAGGTAAAATTTCGAAAGGTTTGAAGGGGTTCATCAGGAAATGCCGATCGTCATTTGGCGCTCGCCGTCACTGATCGCATGCAGATGGGCCAAGTTCAAGCGCGATACGGGGCAGCCTATGGCAGGTCGCCGTTCACGAGGAGGTTACGAAAGGAATATAATCGATTAGCATCGCGTTGACATTCGTTTGATGGCAGCGCAAGAAGGCACGGACAACGAATAACCGTGGGAGCCATTCGGAAGCCGTGTTGATGCAAGCCGCACCAAGTTTCCTCACCCGGTCCGGGATTGCCCGTTTCGCCTTGTTTGCATTCGCTGCCCTCTCACCGTTTTTCGCTGCCGATGCTGCCCGCGCCGATTTCCGCGTCTGCAACGGCACGCAGAACCTCGTGGGTGTGGCGATCGGATACCGTGCCAAGGACGGGTGGATCACTGAAGGCTGGTGGCAGGTCCCTGCAACGACCTGCGCGACGCTGATCGAAGGAGAATTGCAGTCACGATACTATTATCTCTACGCAGAGGATGCCGCGCGGGGGGGACGTTGGACGGGTGACATCCAGATGTGCGTAGCGGAAAACGAGTTCAAGATCACGGGCGTGAAGGACTGCTATGCCCGCGGTTATCAGAGGATGGGATTCAAGGAATACGACACGGGCCGCCAGGGCAGCTGGATGGTCCAACTTTCCGACACTCCCGGCACGCAAGAAAGCCCGAATTGATGAAGCGTAACCGCAAAGTGAAAATCCTCGCGACGCTCGGCCCCGCCTCGAGCGACGAAGCGATGATCGAAAAGCTGCACCAGGCCGGTGCCGACGTTTTCCGCATCAACATGAGCCATGCAAGCCATGACGTGATGCGCACGCTGATCGAGCGCATCCGTGCGGTAGAGGCGCGCTCCGGCCGCCCGATCGGCATCCTCGCCGATTTGCAAGGGCCGAAGCTTCGCGTCGGAAAGTTTGCGGAAACCAAGGTTGAGCTGAAGCCCGGCCAGACCTTTACGCTCGACAACAATGACGCACCCGGTGATGCAAGCCGCGTCTTCCTGCCGCATCCGGAAATTCTGGAAGCCGTCAAGCCCGGCCACCGCCTGCTGATCGATGATGGCAAGCTCGCATTGCGCGCCGAAAAGTGCGACGGCAAGAGCATCGTCACGACGGTCATTTCCGGCACGAAGATTTCGGACCGTAAGGGCATCAGCCTCCCCGACACGTTGCTCGGCGTCGGTGTTCTGACGGACAAGGACCGCATTGATCTCGATGCCGTTCTGGCGACCGATGATGTCGACTGGGTCGCGCTTTCTTTCGTGCAGCGCCCGGAAGATCTCGCGGAGGTCCGCAAGATCGCGAGGGGCCGGGTCGGCCTGATGTCGAAGATCGAAAAGCCGCAGGCAATCGAGCGCATCGAAGAAATCATCGAACTCTCCGATGCCTTGATGGTTGCCCGCGGCGATCTCGGCGTCGAGATGCCGCTCGAATCCGTCCCGGGCATCCAGAAGCAGCTGATCCGCGCCTGCCGCCGCTCCGGCAAGCCGGTCGTCGTCGCGACCCAGATGCTGGAATCGATGATCTCAGCGCCGGTGCCGACGCGCGCCGAAGTGTCGGACGTTGCGACCGCCGTGTTCGAGGGTGCGGATGCCGTCATGCTTTCGGCTGAATCCGCCTCGGGCGACTATCCGGTCGAGGCCGTCGCGACGATGGCGTCGATCGCCACCGCCATTGAGCGTGAACCGCATTATCCGGGCATCATTTATGCTCAGCGCGCCCAGCCGGAAGCGACCGGCGCCGATGCGATTTCGCTCGCCGCCCGTCAGATTGCCGAGACGTTGAAGCTTTCCGCGATCGTCTGTTACACCTCGTCGGGCACGACGGGGCTGCGCGCATCGCGCGAGCGTCCGCAGGTGCCGGTTCTGGCGCTCTCGCCGATCATCAAGACGGCCCGGCGGCTGGCGATCGTCTGGGGTCTGCACTGTGTCGTCACGCACGACGCGACGGACCTCGACGACATGGTGAACCGGGCCTGCCGCATCGTCGCCGGCGAGGGTTTCGGCAAGCCGGGCGACCGTATCATCATTTCGGCTGGCGTGCCTCTCGGAACGCCCGGCGCCACCAACATGCTGCGCATCGCCTATATCGGCTCCGATGGCCAAAGCGGCATCTGATCCATTTGCATTCAATCGAACAAAAGCCCGTTGCTTTGGAAGGCAGCGGGCTTTTTCGTTTTCTGCTTGATCGCGGTCCAGGCAAATGCAAGCTTCCGGTATCCGAGCTCCGGAGGGACTTATGGATATCGTCACGCTTTTCGCTTTCGCTGGGGTTTCCTTCGTCGGTATCGCGACGCCGGGGCCGACCGTGCTCCTGGCGCTGACCAATGGGTCGCGTTACGGTACGCGCCGGGCGATCGCCGGCATGGTGGGTGCCGTGCTTTCCGATTTCGTGCTGATCGGGGCTGTGGCGATCGGTCTCGGCGCGCTTCTTGCGGCCTCCGAGTTCTGGTTCTCGGTGCTGAAATATGCAGGTGCTGCCTATCTTGCCTTTCTCGGCATCATGATGCTGCGCTCGAAGGGAACGATCGATACGACCGTGAACGCGGAGGCCGCCGGCGGCGCCGGTTCGACCTTTGCGATCGGACTGAAAAGCTTCACGGTGGCGGTCACCAACCCGAAAGGCTACCTGTTCTTCTCGGCCTTCCTGCCGCAGTTCATCGATCCTTCGCTGCCGCAGCCGGTCCAATATGCGGTGCTTGCCGTCATCTTCGCCTCGCTCGATTTCGCAATCATGTTCGCATACGCCATCTTCGGCTCGCAGGCTGTCCGCCTGCTCAAGAATTCCGGCGCCATGTGGCTCGACCGTATCAGCGGCGGAGCACTCATTGCGCTTGCCGGATCGCTGGCATTTTATCGGCGCGCGACGACCTGACTTACGGCAGGGAAACATGCCCGACACGATAGATCTGGTCGCCGTTGGAGATCAATGGCATGTCGCGATAAAGCGTGAAGCGTACAAGGCTCCAGCCGGACGGCTCGAAGGCGGATATCAAAGCCAGAACGCCGCCTCGTGCCGCTTCCGCATGTGACCGCGCGACCTCCTCCCGGCGGATTTCGGCAAGCGGTGCGTAGGGAGGGATCGGCAGAATATCGCGACTTGCAAAGTTTGCGGCTCTCAAGTCCGCCACCACGGCATTCCATACGATCCAGTGCCTTACCTGCGGCCAGCCGAAAGACTGCGTCAGCGCCTCGAAGCCCGGCCCTGTCAGGAAATCGCTCGCGCCTTCCGGCTTCTGCCAAAGATAGAATGGCGCATAGAGGTTCTCCCGGCTGCCGAATTCGCCTTTGCGCGCGCTGAGATAGGCCTTGAATCCGAGATTCGGGAAGCCGTCCAGCATCGGCCCCTTGTCGCGGATCCGGCGATCGATGATCGCCATGTCGTAGTCCGAAGGCAGGGTGAAGCTGTATTGCATAGCGATCATCGGGACGTCTCCATGGACTCGAAGGCGCGACGTTCCCAACCGGGTTCGGTCATCTGCGCCTTGCCGCCGCCGAACGACCATTCGTCCTCCGACGTAGTCGTCACGACGATCATCACATCCTCTGCCCTCAGGCCCGGCGACTCGCCAAGGAGTTCGACTGCTCGCTTGAAGAACGCCTTACGGGTTTCCGTTGAACGTGGCTTTCCTGCGGTGATTGCGATGAGCGTGAAATCATCCGAGCGAGGGCCGCTTAGATAATGCCGGTCGAAAATCAATTCGCCGGGCTCGTGCTGATGAATGACTTGAAAACGATCGTTCGGAGGGACGTTAAACGTCTCGACCAGGGCGCGGTGAATACTGTCTGAAAGCGCATGGAGATAGTCTCGCGACTTGCCTTTCAGGAGGGAGATTCGAACGAAGGGCATTTGTGCCTCCTTATCGTGAATTCTTGACAGGAGGAGCATCGCACGGCACGATAATGCATAAAATCAGAATTTTGTGGACAAATAGTTCTGAAAAATAGGATTAAGCGATGCGCAGGACGAACTTCGACCTCGATGTACTGCGAACCTTCGCGACCGGAATGGAACTCGGCAACTTCGCCAAGGCGGCGGATCGGCTGGGGCGCTCCACGTCGGCCGTCAGCGCGCAGTTGAAGAAACTGGAGGAGCAAGCCGGTACGCCGATTTTTCGCAAGGCGGGCCGTGGTCTGGCGCTGACGGAGGCGGGCGAGACGATGCTCGCCTACGCCCGGCGGCTGCTCGAACTCAACGATGAAGCGGCAGCGGCCGTCCACAGCGTCGAGCTGGAAGGCTGGGTGCGGCTTGGCCTACAGGAGGATTTCGGCGAAAACCTGCTGCCTGATGTTCTCGGCCGTTTTGCCCGCGCCCATCCGAAGGTGCGGATCGAGGCGCGAGTCGTTCGCAACGCGGAACTGCTCGAACGGGTCACGACAGGAAAACTCGATCTGGCGCTAGCCTGGAGCGATCGAACCCTGACCGCACATTGCGAAAAGATCGGCGAGGTGCCTATGCGCTGGATCGGTCCTGCCGTAGGCGAGCCCGGCTGGAACGCCGAAAGCGGCGAGCCGCTGCCGCTCGCCTCGCTGGAGGCGCCATGCGTGCTGCGGACAGCCGCGACCAATGCGCTCGACCGCGCAAACATTGCCTGGCGGCTGGCCTTCGTTAGCCCCAGTCTCGGCGGGTTGTGGGCTGCGACTGCGGCCGGGTTGGGCGTGACTATACGCACACCGATCGGGTTGCCGGCAAAGGTGAAGCCGCTGAAGCCCGCGGCACTGGGATTGCCCGAGCTACCGTCGCTAGGCCTCGTGCTTCATCGCGCGGAAGCCGACCCCGATCCGGCGACGGCACGGCTTGCTTCCATCGTGCTGCAGGCGGTGCGCGAGGCGATCTTAGATTTTGTGCCTCAGCGAATACCGGAGAGTGCGTAGGCGGTGACTTTCAATTGTGCATGAGCCCAGTCACCGTGGCAGCATCCGCCGGAATGCGGCAGCGGCCATCGCTGCCAACTGTTCGTGAATTTCTTTCCGGCTGCGATCCCCTGTTTCGTCGCAGAGTGGTTCTTCTCCCTCTTTCCGAAGGATGTCCGGCGCGTCGTTTTTGCATTCGCTGAAGGCGTCGTATTGCGTGGCGTCGGGCACGGTGTCGTAATTTGCAGTGGCGATTCTTCCCGCAAGGCCGGCGGCGTTGAGCCCGGGCCAGATGGTGTCGGCATTTCCGAGATTAACGATGTCGACTGGAACGGAGATATCGGCCAGACTTTCCGGAGTGAAGTTCGCGCTTAGTTCGGGATCGACAAGGAAGATCGCCCTGATGCGGCTGTCGAGATGGGAGCGGGCGAGGCGGCTAGCATCGACAGCGCGGAGATCGACACCTGTTCGCGCGAAATCGGCGCAATCCACTCCTGTTCCGCCAGGATCGCAGGAACGCATGAAATTCTCTGAGTCGAAACGTGCGCCGGCGAGCGCGAGAGCGGACGTGCCTCCGACCAGGAAGCCGAGCACGCCGACCCTCTTCGTATCGATCCGGCCCGACAGGGACATATCAGCTTCGATGGCGGTGAGTGTCGCTGAAAGGTCTGCCGGCCTTAGCCAGATCTCGTCCAGGAGTTCTTGCGGCGCCTGGGTGTGAGGGTCCGGTTGCCTGAGCATTGCTACGGAAAAGCCGCTTGCGGCCAGTCGCGACGCCATCCATGCGCCGATATTCGGACCTGACTTCAACCCGCCGTGAGAAAGGAGGATGAGAGGCCAGGGGCCCGCGGCGGCGGGAGCGTTAAGCCGCGCGGTGACGCCTTGGAAGAGCGCGTTATCGCCTATCAGCATCTCCGTTCCGCCCGTAGTCGGAGGATACCAGAGCCTTTTGCATCGTTTCGTGCCGTTCGGGAACAGGGACGGAAAGGTTGCTGACGCCGACTATGTCGGTAGCCTTGATCTGCGTCAGAGGCAGCATTACGACAGTACCCGTCGCAACGAGAAGAAAAAGGGTCTGTTTCATATGAAGGCCTCGGGCTTGGAGACCGCGACGCAGCGGCCTTAGCGATTTGCGTCACAGTCCACGCGGTCGCGACCTCGAACATAATCGAGGTCGTTCACAATCGTGATCTGGGGCGGGCACCCCGAGGAATTGCCGACCCGAAAAGGTCGCAGAATCATTGTCGCGCGACCGTTTTCTGAGGTCGAAGCCTGAAAATCAGGATGCGCTGGTCAAGCTATGTGGGCGAGTAGGGCGTCTCAGCCGAAACGTGCTAACGCTGCGGCAAAGACGTGCGTATCGACATTGCCGCCCGATGTCACTGCGATGATATTGTCGCTTTCAAGCGCGTCGCCATGGAAGAGCGCGGCAGCGAGCGCGACCGCCCCGCCGGGCTCAACGACAATCTTCAGCCGCTTGAAAGCGAGCGCCATAGCCCTCAGCGCCTCCTCGTCGGTGACGACGATGCCGGCGCCGGCGAGCCTCTGCAGGATCGGGAAGGTGATCTTGCCGGGTTCCGGTGTCATGATCGCATCGCAGATCGTGCCCGTCATCACTGCGTTGCGTTCGATCTTGCCGGAGGCCAGCGAACGCGTGGTGTCGTCGAAGTTCTCCGGCTCGCAGGGCCGCACGGTGAAGCCCGGCGCGCTTGCCTCAAGCGCCAGCGCGATGCCGGACGTCAGTCCGCCACCGCCGCAGGGAACGAGGACTTCCGCCGACTTCACGCCTTCCTCATCTGCCTGCTCGGCAATTTCAAGCCCGGTCGTGCCCTGTCCGGCAATCACCAACGGTTCGTCGAAAGGCTTGATCAGCGTCAGGCCGCGTTCCGCCGAGAACCGGGCGCCGATCGCGTCGCGATCCCCATTTTCGCGATCGTAAAGCACTACTTCGGCGCCAAAGGCGCGGGTATTGTCGATCTTCAGTGCGGGCGCGTCCGACGGCATGATGATGACGGAGGGAATGCCGTGAAGCTTTGCGGCAAGGGCGACGCCCTGGGCATGGTTGCCGGAGGAAAAGGCGATGACGCCTTTCGCACGCACTGCAGGATCGAGGCCGGAAACGGCTGACCAGCCGCCGCGGAACTTGAACGACCCCGAATGCTGCAGGCATTCCGCCTTTACGAACACATGCCTTCCGGCAATCTCGTTAAGGAACGGAGAGGAAAGAAGCGGCGTTCGCCGTGCATGGCCCCGGAGGCGGGCGCGGGCGGCGACGATCATTTCAATGCTGGCCATTATGAGCTCTTTCGGCTGATGGTTCGCCCATGCATATGATGCCCGCGATCCATTGTGAACGCCGATTTTGTCACGGTGACACAAAAGCCGGCGCTTTCGCATCAACGGTGTCAGCCATGCCGCTGCGCCGCCGGAATTCTGTGGGACTGGTGCCGGTCACGCGCAGGAACTCGCGATTGAAGTTCGATTTGCTGATGAAGCCGGAATCGAACATCACGCGCGTCACCGGTTCATCCGTCTTGATCAGTTGATCGCATGCCGAGCGGATGCGGAATTCATTGACATATTGCGAAACGCTGACGCCATGGATGCGGTTGACGGCAATCGATACGCGGCGGGCAGGCAGGCTCATCTTTCGGGCGATACGGTTGAGATTGAGCTCGGGATCGCGATAGATCTCGCGGGATTGCATCAATGCGTTGAGGGAGGCGGCAACCGCGCCGTCCTTTTCCGTCGGCATCGTTGGCGGGGCGGGGGGCGTTTCCGGGCTCTGCTCTTCAGCCGGTTGGCCGCCGCTGGCGATGGACGCGGCGCCTCCGAGAATGAGGAGCGTGATGACGTTTCCGAGTGCCACGATGGCACCGCCATGCGTGCCGCCAGTACGGTCAAAATCCAGACTGATGAAGATATCGGCGAACGCGGCGGCAATGAGCGCCGTTGCGGTGGTCAGAAGCGAACGATAGGAAAGCAGCGCGCCGTCCAGCCGCGAGGCGATAAGTCCGTCCGGGCCATGGCGCGCGAGCCAGAGCAGGGCGGCTCCGTAGCCAAGGAAGATGAGGATCAAGGCAAGGCCCATCGGCTCGTGCCAGAAGAGCAGTAGCGTGGCGACGAGAATCGCTGGAAGGGCGTGCGGCCACAGCCGGGCGAATGAGGGAGGCCCTTCCAGCGTAAGGCTCCGGAAACTGACCCAGGCAAGTGCGGCGATCACAGCGGCCAGAATGGCCTGCGCCGGCATGATCGCGAGGACGTTGTAGCCCCAGCGAATTCCGATCAGCACGGACTGCAGCGCATAGATGCCGATGAGAAGCAGGAATGGCCGCTTCTCCGGCGCATGCCAGTCCTCCTGCCGCAGCAGACGGATCAGCACAATGAAGAGCAGCAGGGCAACGACGAAGGGAAGTGGAATAAAGATCATGAGGCGGCGTCCGGATGGATGGGTCGATATCAGCACGAAAATGGCCTCGATCGCAATTGCGGGCGACCCGGATCACGATTGAGGTCTCAACAGGAAGGGCAGGAGGTCACTTTCTTCGGGCCAGTCGCTTCGACGGCGCCATCAAGGAAAAAGCCGATGTCGATAATCCTGTCCATTCCCCTGTTTTTCATGATGCTGGTTTCCAGTTTCGCCGATGTGAGGCCGGTCGGCGAGACCTTCGATATTTCCAGCATCCGCACGATCGTGATCACTGGCGACGCAAGCTCGATCAAGATCACCACAAAGTCGGATGAGCCCTATCGCACGAGGACCAGCGGACGTCGGAGCGGCTGGTTCTCATCCTGGTATTCGAACTGGTTCTTCAATATCTGCAAGGACGAAACCCGCGTGGAGCTCGAGGGAGCGACGCTGACGATCGACGTGATGATGTCGGCCTGGAGTGACATTGCCGATTGTTCGCCGGAAGTGTCGGCCAATATTCCGCCCGGCAGCGCAGTGCGCATAGAGCAGCAGGCGTTCATGGCGAAACTGAGCGGCGACTTCGCAAGCCTTGGCACATCGGGAAAGGCTGCGGACATCACGCTTGATGGCCACGCTTCCGCAGTCGATATCTCCGGCGCAGCGGTGCGCGCGAGCCTCACCTACGATGCCGTTAAACGCGACGAGAAGATCGAGATCGCTGCACAATCGCTCGATGCCTATCTTGGCTTCGGCAAGGACGTGCCGGTCGATTATACCGTGATCGCCAAGGCATCCTACATTGACAGCCTCGTTCCGAGTGTTCCGGGCGCACGCCCGCGGGTGAATATCAGAGGCGATTATGTACGCGCCCGGATCCGCTGATGCGGCAGGCGGCTCAATAGCCGTTTGCCGAACCCTCGATGGCGCGGCTGTCCATCGCACCGTAGTAGCGTGGGCCGCCACCCTTCTCGATATCGGAAAGGCTCTTGCCGCCGACAAGGATGCCGGCCGCTTGGCCCCATTGGGGCGGGCCGCTGCCATCGTCGAAGCTGTAGCCCATTGCGGCGAGCGTCTTTACCGTATCCGGAGACAGGGTATAGGGTTCGAGGTAGATCTTGTCCGGCTGCCATTGATGATGAATGCGCGGTGCGTTGACGGCCTGGCTGATGTCCATGCCGAAGTCGATGACGTTCAGGATCGCTTCCAGCGTGATAGTAATGATGCGTGAGCCGCCGGGGCTGCCGATCACCATGAAGGGCTTGCCGTCCCTGGAGATGATCGTCGGGCTCATGGAAGAGAGCGGCGTCTTCTTCGGCGCGATGGCATTGGCCTCGCCCTGGACAAGCCCGTAGAGGTTCGGCACGCCGGGCTTTGAGGTGAAGTCGTCCATCTCGTTGTTGAGCAGGATGCCGGTGCCGGGGGCGACCACTCCGGCGCCGAAGGAACCGTTCAGGGTATAGGTCACGGCGACCGCGTTGCCCTCGTCGTCGATGATCGAATAATGGGTCGTTTCAACGCTTTCCTTGGCGCCGAGCGGCTTCAGGTCGGCGGATTTGCCGGCCTTATAGGGATCGGTCTTCTCACGGATTTCCTTGGCATAGGCTTTGTCCAGAAGCTTCGAAACCGGATTGTCGACGAAGTCCGGATCGCCAAGCGCGGCGTTGCGATCGACATAGGCGTAGCGCATCGCCTCGACCATGGCACGGACTGTCTCGGCCGAGCCGTATCCCATGTAGGAAAGCGGGTAGCCCTCGAGCACGTTCAGGATCTCGCAGATGATGACGCCGCCGGAAGAGGGCGGCGGCGAGGAGACGATGTCATAGCCGCGGTAGTTGCACTCGACCGGCTTCAGTTCGCGCACGGCATATTGCTCGAAATCTTCCTTGGCGAGCACGCCACCTTTCGCCTGGCTTGCCTTGACGATCGCCTCGGCAGGTGCCGCCTTGTAGAAGGCGTCCGTGCCCTTCTCGGAAATGCCGGACAGCACGGCGGCGAGTTCGGGCTGCACAAGCTTTTCCCCGGCGGAGTAAGGCTTGCCGTCCGGCTTCAGGAATATCGTTGCGGCGGCCTCGTCTTTGGCGAGCCGCTTGGCGCTGGAGGCGAGGGTCGCGGCGTCGCCTTGTTCCAGCGTAAAGCCTTCCTTGGCAAAGCGGATCGCAGGCGCCAGCAACTCGGCACGGGATTTGGTGCCGTATCTTTCGCGGGCGGTCTCGAAACCCATGACCGAGCCCGGCACGCCGACGGCGAGATAGCCGTCCAGGCTGGCGCGCGGAACGATATTGCCCTTGGCGTCGAGATACATGGTCTTCGTGGCCGCAAGCGGAGCCCGCTCGCGGAAATCGAGGAAGGTCGTCTTGCCGTCCTTGAGCCGGATCGTCATGAAGCCGCCGCCGCCGATATTGCCCGCCGTCGGATAGACGACCGCCAGCGCGTAGCCGACCGCCACTGCCGCATCCACGGCATTGCCGCCGCCTTTCAGGATTTCGACGCCGACATCGGTCGCCAGATGCTGGGCGGTGACGACCATGCCGTGTTCGGCTTCCACCGGCGCAGGTGAAGCCGCAAAAGCAAGCGCGAGCGGCGAGGCAACGAAAGCAAAAACAGTGAACAGCGAAATGGCTTTAATGCGCAGGCGTTCCATTGTTCCCCTCCAAACTATCAAATTATGCGAAGGGATATGGTTTCGTTTTCACAGCGCGCAAGCCCGCTCAGGCAGCAATTGCGCTGCCGCCTGATAGCCGTTCTTCGGCCTTGCGCGCCGCGGCTTGCAGATCGCGCGGCATTCCAGCGATCTTTTCAAGCGCGGAAATGGCGACATCGGTCGCGAGATAGTCAGGCTTATGGCCGACTCCCCTGATCCTCACCAGTTCCGAGCCGGTAATGTCGCGGGCGAGGGCTTGAGAATGGAGATGCTCTAAGACGATGCCGTCGCTGTCGCCGGTAATGATGACGGTCGGCGCCGTGATGCGCGTATAGAAGGGCGATTGCGCCTTCAGATATTCGAGCAACCTGATGAAATCGGTGGCGTTGGCATGAAAGGTCTTCGGTCGCAACACCAGCGATGGCCCAGTCTTCGCGATGTAATCGGCCGGGCGCGGGTTGGGCCGGAAGACATTAAGCGTGACCTGTTCCAGCCGCCACAGGCCCAATGGCACGACGACGACGCGATTGAAGAGCCAGCCGATCACCGGCGCGGTTGCGATATGGTGGTACCAGTCGATACCTCCCGGCCAAGGATGCGTTGCCGGGGCAAGGAAGAGGAGGCCGGCTGTCTTTTCTGGGTGATGCACGCCAAAGGCCGCGGCGATCGCGCCGCCGAAGGAGTGGCCGACGATAATCGCCTTTTCAATCCCGCGCTTCTCCATGAGTTTCGCGATCGCATCCGCCTGGCCGGAGGGAAAGGCGTTTTCCGGCCCGCCGCGTTCCGAATAGCCATGTCCGGGACGATCGACGAAGAGCATTTCCGCGCGGCCCTCGAGCGGAAGCATGAAGGCCCCGGTCTGGTCGAGCAGATTGCCGCTCGCACCATGGATAAAGACCAGCGGAGGAAGATCGGCGGTGGCGGGGCGGGGGATGTGGACGGCATTCAACTTGTAGCCGCCGATATCTGTCAGTTCGCCGGCATTGGGAAATGCTTGTTCGAACTGGCGGGCTTTGTAAGACGAGTAGCCGACGGCGGCAGCGATGGGGGCGAGAAGGGTGGAAATTTCGGCAAGCATGGCTTTGAACCGGCAACAGTTACGGCACCGATTCTAAGATTGCGCATGCCGGTCCGGCGTCAAGGTCATGTCCGGCTTCCGGCGAGTTTTTCGGACAGGGTATTCGCCTGCTGCTGCGCCGCGCGATTTGCGGGATAGACCTCCAGGAAGCGTTCCCAGGCTTTCAGGGTCAGTTGGTCATTGCCGGACATATTGAGAATCGTCGCCAACCCCGAGAGCGCACCGAAGTGGCGCGGCTCGAGATCGAGCACCTGCTCGATGTCTGACATCGACTTTCGATAATTGCCCATGGCGTAATTCAGCGTCGCGCGGCGGTTCCAGCTTTCGGCATAGTCAGGTTTCAGCGCGATCGCCTGATCGAGGAAATCGAGGGCCGCAGGACTGCGCTTTTCTTCGATCGCCTTGTCGGCCCACTGCATCAGCAAGTTCACCGTGGCGCTGCCAGAATCATTCCATTCGAGGCGTATTTCCTCGGCAATGCTGCTCGCCTTGTCGGGATCGCGCTCGCGCTTCAGCTGGGCATAGAGATTGTCGAGACGCTGTTTCGGGGAGGCGTTGGCATCCGGCTGCTCGACGATAACCTCCTTCTCCGCGGCGGCGGCAGGGATGGCGGGAGCAAGGAAACCGAGAGCAAGCGGCAGTGCCGCGCAGGTCAAAGCAAAAAAGCGCATGGCGGACAATGTAGCCCGCCAGCGCCGAAGATCAAAGAAAATTTGATGTGATCACCGAAGCGACCCGCCGAAAAAGCCCACTGCGCGCAACGCGCAGGCGCAATCCGGCTCACGCTATGATCAGCCCTGACGAGCCTTGAAGCGCGGGTTCAGCTTGTTGATGATGTACATGCGGCCCTTGCGGCGAACCAGACGGTTGTCACGATGGCGAGCCTTGAGCGACTTGAGCGAATTCTTGATCTTCATTTTTCTGATCCGCGATCTCTGTGGGGGAATTTCACATTCGCCCGTATCTTTTAAACAATCAAAAAGCGCGTCTGTGCGCGCTCTTTAGGTTGGGCGTGCAGATAACCCGGCCTCATGTCTGTGTCAACCGCATGAAGGCTTTTTCTCGGGCAAAAACCTAGGCTTTTCCCGTGAGCACTGTCACATGCCCCATCTTTCGGCCGGGGCGGGATTCGGTCTTGCCATAGAGGTGGACGAGGGTATCTCGCCGTTTCAGCCAATCAGGCAGGCCTAAAATATCGTCACCGACGAGGTTCTGCATCACACAATTGGAGTGGCGGTCCGCATTGCCGAGCGGCAGGCCGCCGACGGCGCGGATGTGCTGCTCGAACTGCGAAACGACGCAGGCTGCCTCGGTCCAGTGGCCGGAATTGTGGACGCGCGGCGCCATCTCGTTAGCGATCAAGCCGCCGTCTGGGAGAACGAAGAACTCGATTCCGATGACGCCGACGTAACCGAGCGAGGAGAGAATCGCTTCCGCCGCCTGACGTGCCGCCGCCGCGGTCGCATCCGAGATCGAGGCGGGCACCGTCGAGGAGTGCAGAATGCCATTGCGATGCACGTTTTCCGCCGGATCGAAGGCGACGACGGTGCCGTCCGCCGCGCGGGCGGCGATGATCGAAATCTCGCGCTCGAAGGCGACGAAGCTCTCCAGAATCAGCGGCACGCCGCCAAGGGCGGCAAAGACGCCTTCGGCGCTGTCGGCTGCGGAGCGGAAAACCTTCTGTCCCTTGCCGTCATAGCCGAGACGCCGCGTCTTGAGCACACCCTGGCCGCCGAAGTCTCTCAGCGCTGCTTCAAGCTCGCCTTGGCTGTCGACGGCATGGGAGCGCGCGGTCGGAATGCCGCATCCATTGATGAAGCGCTTTTCGAGGAGGCGGTCCTGCGCCACTTCCAGCGCCCTTGGCGGCGGGTAGACGGGGACGTCTTTCGCAATTGCTTCAGCTGCCGATACGGGCACGTTCTCGAATTCATAGGTGACGACGTCGCAGGCCTTCACCAGTTCTGCCAGCGCTGCGGGATCGTCGTAGGCCGCAACGATCTGGTTGTTGGCGGCCTGCGCGGCGGGACAATCGGCCTGGGGTTCCAGGATGATCGTGCGGAAGTTCAGCCGTGCTGCGGCCATCGCAAGCATGCGGCCGAGTTGGCCGCCGCCGATGATGCCGATCGTCTTTGTCGTCATAGGTTGTCCATAGGATATTCGGCAATCGAGGCACTCTGGCGCTCGCGGTATTCATCGAGCCGCTCGGCGATATCCTCGTCCGAAAGCGCAAGAACGGCGGCCGCCAGCAGCGCCGCGTTGATCGCGCCAGCCTTGCCGATCGCCAGCGTGCCGACCGGAATGCCGCCCGGCATCTGGACGATGGAAAGAAGGCTGTCCTGGCCGGACATCGCCTTCGACTGGACGGGAACGCCGAAAACCGGAAGCGGCGTCAGTGCGGCCGTCATGCCGGGAAGATGGGCGGCACCACCGGCACCGGCAATGATCACCTTGAAGCCCTCGTCACGCGCGTTCTTGGCGAAGCTCACCATGCGGTCCGGCGTCCGATGCGCTGAAATAATGCGCGCTTCATACGGGATTTCCAGCGCCTCCAGCGTGTCGGCGGCGTTTTTCATGGTCTCCCAGTCGGACTGGCTGCCCATGATGATGGCGACGGGAGGTCTGTCTGTCAGCGTCAACGGCATTACCCTTTCAGGCGATGATATCCGGAATGATCTGGTCTTCCAACTTGGTCAGCTTGTCCTTGATGGCGAGCTTCTTCTTTTTCATGCGCTGGATGCGCAACGCGTCGCATCCCATGGCAATCATGGCGTTTATCGCGGCGTCGTAGTCCTCGTGCTCCTGACGCAAACGCGCTGCCATGAGCCTGATTTCCGCCTGTTCCTGATCGGCCATTCGTATTCCCCATAGTCGTCTTCGGACGTTGTCCGGCCTGCCGATGATTTCCGCAAGCTCCTATCACCAAATAGCGGTAACGGCTAGTTAGTGCTGATCATGAATTTGCCACCTACTGACCATGTTTTCGCCTTCGACAAGGATTCGAAAATATGTCACATTCCAAAAGTTGACGCCTAGAACCCCAGCGATGGATGGCTGGGGAAGGCAAGAGGAAGGAAGGGTCAAATGACTGTTCAAGCTCATCTTGAGTCACTCGAAAAAAAGCATGTAGCTCTTGAGGAGGAGTTACATTCGCTGATGGTATCCCCCTCCAGAAAAGACACCGAGATTGCGGATTGCAAGCGCAAAAAGTTGCGCATCAAAGACGAAATCCAACGTCTGAAATCATCCGTTCACTAAGCAATAATGCGGATTGCCGGCGCGCTGATCCTGCAACGCAAAGAGGATAAAATCCAACATTTCAATGGGTTAGTAATAGCCGGCGATTTTTGAAAAATCATGCGCCAGTCCCAAGCAGTGCGGAGTTGGGCTGGCGCATTTCTATTGGGCGATCGGCCTCACGTCCAGAATTGATCAAGCCACAGATTGAGCTTGTCGAATCCGCGGTTGTTGACCGCATAAATACGTTTCGTGCCTTCGGAGGTCACCGACACAAGGTTGCTGTCGAGCAGGGCTTTCAAGTGCTGCGAGACCGCCGGCCGGCTGATTGGGAGGCTCTCGGCGAGTTCGTTGACCGTTCTCGGCGCGCGCCTCAACTGCTCCAGCAGGAACCGCCGGTTCGGGTCTGATATCGCGGCGAAAGGGTCGGTGGTCGACATGGCAAAAAAGCTACGTCAAAGGCAGCTTCCGGGCAAGGAAATTGTGCGCCGCAACCGAGCGGCGTCCGCTGGCGCGCCGGGACTTAGAATCCGAGCCCCTGGTGTATGATCAGAAGTGCTGCGATCAGTGCCATCGCATACATGAACGGATAGAATATCTCCGGCTTCATGCGCTTGACGCACCAGGCGCCAGCAATGGTCGCGAGCGGCGCGAAAGGCAGCAGCGTCGCCGATGTCACGAGGTTCTTCGTGTCGAGTTGGCCGAGTGCGAAATAGGGAATGAGTTTCACCGCGTTCAGGATGGCAAAGAAACGCACGCTGGTGCCGGTGAATTCGCGCGGCGGCAGTTTCAGGGGCAGGGCATAGATCTGAAACGGCGCGCCGCCGGCATGGGCGACGAAACTGCCATAGCCGGAAAGCGTGCCCCAGGCGCTCGCAAGCAGGGGGCGCTGGCCGCGTGGCAGGACGACCTTTCCTGCGCCGGGGCCGAAGTTGTTCCAGAAATAGCGGGCGCAGAAGAGTACGGTGACTGCACCGATGACCACGCGCAGGACGTTGCCGGGCACCAGTGCGGATGTCGCCCAGCCCACCGCGATGCCGAAGAGGGCACCCGGCAGCATGATCTTCAGCGTCGTCCGGTCGCCATGCTTGCGCCAGACGACAAGCGAGATCATGTCCATGAAGATCAGGATCGGCAGCAGGATGGCGGCAGCTTCGACAGGCGAGACAACCAGCGCCAGAATGGGGACGCCGATCAAGGCTAGTGCATCGCCCATGCCGCCTTTGGCGAGGCCGACAAGCAATACGGCGGGCACGGCGGCACAAAAGAATGACAGTTCCGGCAGCATGCTTTTCAAGTCCTCCCCTTGCCAGCCCCCTCTAACGGAATTACTCACACAAAACGAGTGTGGATTTGCCGCCTGCGGCGAAATCCGCTGAAATTGGAAAGAGTTCATGACCGGACCGGAAAACCGCTGCCGCCTTGTCCTGATCGTCCCGGACATCGCGGATGCCGACGAGCAGGCAAACATTCTCGCCAACGCGCTGAAGGGCGGCGACGTTGCCTCGGTGATCGTGCCGCAATACGGGCTCGATGCCGGAGCGTTTCAGAAACATGCCGAGAGACTGGTTCCGCTCATCCAGAATGCAGGTGCAGCGGCCCTGATTGCGGGCGACAGCCGCATTGCCGGACGCGCGAAGGCCGACGGCTTGCATTTGACGGGTTCAGCCGCCGAAATCGCCGAGGCGATCGACAAATATGAGGGCAAGCTGATCATCGGCGGCGGTAAAGCAGCCGACCGCCACACGGCTTTGGAGATCGGCGAGGCGCGGCCGGACTATATCTTCTTCGGCAAACTCGACGGTGACATCAAGCCGGAGGCGCATCCGAAGAACGTTGCGCTCGGCGAATGGTGGGCCTCGATGATCGAAATTCCCTGCGTCGTCATGGGCGGCACCGATCCGGCTTCTGCCCTGGTCGTTGCGCAGTCGGGTGCCGAGTTCGTGGCGCTGCGCCTGGCGGTGTTCGGCGAGCCGGGGCAGGCCGCTTCGATTGTCGCTCAGGTCAACGCACTTCTTGACGAAAAAGCGCCACGGTTTGAGGATTGATATCGCGGCCATGCCGATCTCCTCCGCCAGTTTGCGCCGACCTCTCCTGCTTGCTGCCGTTTTCGCGGCTCTTTTGCCGTATGGCGCTTCGGCGCAGACGGTCGACAACGTCGTGACACGGCCGCTGGGCTCGGAAGCCGAACCGTTCAAGACCAACCGGCCGGCAGAAGGGGCGCAGCCCTCGACCGGCCTCGGTGTGCTGGATCGCATGGGCGCCAAACTGCCTGACCTGCCGCCTGAGAAGGATTACAAAGGGCCGATCGATACAGCTTACGGTGCCTATCAGCGCGGTTATTATCTGACGGCAATGCAGCTGGCGCTGCCGCGCGCGCAGCTCGGAGATCCGGCGGCGCAGACGCTGATTGCGGAAATGCAGTATGCCGGGCTCGGCGTTCGCCGCGATCTGAAGAGCGCAGCCTTCTGGTACGGCAAGGCCGCCGAAGGCGGCGATGCGGCAGCGATGTTCAAATATTCGTTGATCCTGATGGCGGGAGAACTCGTACCGCGAAACAAGGCGAAGGCGGATGATTATATGCACCGGGCGGCCGACGGCGGCAATCCTTCAGCACAATTCAACTGGGCGCAGTTGTTGACGACTGATCATCCCGGTCCCGAAGGATTGAAACTCGCGCTTCCCTACTACGAGAAATCCGCCCGGCAAGGCATCGCCGACGCTCAATATGCCGTAGCGCAAATCTATTCCGTGCTTCCCGATCTGCCGGAGCAGAAAAAGAAGCTGGCACGGGAATGGCTTTCCCGCTCGGCGCGGGCAGGTTTCGACACTGCACAGCTCGACCTCGGCATCTGGCTCATCAACGGCAACAACGGGCCACGCGACTTCGTGAATGGGTTTCTATGGATGAAACTCGCCGCCAATCGTGGCAACGTCGCGGCGCAGAACAAGCTCGCACATCTTTATATCAATGCGCTTGGCACCAAGCCGGACCCGGTCGAAGCGGCGAAATGGTATGTGCTTTCCCGCCGGGCAGGGTTGCCCGACCCGGAGCTTGAGGATTTCTATCTCGGTATCGAGGACGTTCAGCAAAAGCAGGCGATCGACCGGGCGAACAAGTTCCGCCGCCTGCCCTAAGGCTCAGAATAGGGCGTCGGCGGAGCCTTCGGTGCCGACGACCTCTTTCAGAGTCCGCAACGCTCTCCCCTTGAAATTTGCCTGATTTTGTGGTCTTGAGGCCGCCAATCTAATAAGAGCGCTGCCTTTTCCGGCGATCAGGGAGCTTTCCCGCCCTGACAGCGCATCCCGTATCAGTTCCAAGGAAATGCTCCAATGGCCCGTTCTGCTCTTCTCAACGTCATGGTTCAGGCTGCCGTCAAGGCAGGAAAATCGCTGGGGCGTGATTTCGGGGAGGTGCAGAACCTGCAGGTTTCGGTGAAGGGGCCTGGCGATTTCGTTTCCAATGCCGACCGGAAGGCTGAAAAGATCGTCAGGGACGAGCTTCTGAAGGCACGCCCGACCTATGGGTTCCTCGGCGAGGAGAGCGAAGAGATCAAGGGCACGGACGGGGCACACCGTTGGATCGTCGATCCGCTCGACGGCACGACCAACTTCCTGCACGGCATTCCGATGTTCGCGGTCTCTATCGCGCTTGAACGGAATGGCGAAATCGTCGCGGGCGTCGTCTTCAATCCGGCGATGGACGAGCTCTACACCGCCGAGCGCGGCGGTGGCGCCTTTCTCAACGACCGCCGCCTGCGTGTCGGCGCGCGCCGGGTGCTTTCGGATTCCGTCATCGGCTGCGGCGTGCCGCATCTCGGCCGCGGCAACCACGGCAAGTTCCTTGTCGAGCTCCGGCATGTCATGGGCGAGGTGGCTGGGATCCGGCGTCTCGGTTCGCCGGCGCTCGATCTCGCCTATATCGCCGCCGGCCGCTTCGACGGTTTTTGGGAGACGGGACTTGCGCCCTGGGACATGGCGGCCGGTATCCTACTGATCCGTGAGGCAGGCGGTTATGCGACCGACTGGAACGGTGGCACGGATATTCTCGATACCGGCGCTATCGTCGCCGGCAATGAATATATTCACAAGGCGCTGATCGAGACCGTCAAGCGTCCCATCCCCGCGAAGTGAGACGCACGGGAAACCGGCTGTTGTAAAGACACGGTTTTCTCTGCCCGCGCACTTCAATTCGGCACAATGTTGATCTAGTCTCCGGCTGCAAGCAATCTGGAGGGCTGCGCAACCATGGAAAATGTGAATGCGGCGGAATTCGGCTCGACCGAAAAACCGAGCAGCAACTATGTTTATAGACTCTCCAGTCCGATGCCGTTCCTCTGGACGATGCTCCTGTTTCTCGTGATCGTCGGCTTCATCGCTTCCATCCTTTTCCGGCAGGCGCAGACTGCGTTCATGCACAATCCGGGCCTCAACGGCCTCATCGTCGGCGTGCTTGCGGTCGGCATCATCCTGGTCTTCACCCATGTGTTGGCGCTTCGTCCGGAAGTGCGTTGGTTCAATTCCTTTCGCGCGGCCGGCAGTGCCGACAAGGTAAACCGCAATCCGAGACTGCTTGCGCCCATGCGGGCGCTGATCGGCAACCGTAAGTCAACGGCAACGCTTTCGACCACGGCTCTACGCTCAATTCTCGACTCGATCGCGACCCGGCTCGATGAATCGCGTGATACGTCGCGTTACCTCATCGGCCTTCTCGTCTTCCTCGGTCTCCTCGGTACCTTCTGGGGTCTCATCGGCACGATTGGCTCGATCAGCGGTGTCATTCAGTCGCTGGACGCAGGCTCGAACGGCGGCGGAGACGTGCTGACCACGCTCAAGGAAGGTCTGTCCCTGCCGCTTTCCGGTATGGGCCAAGCCTTCTCGTCCTCGCTGCTCGGCCTGTCCGGATCGCTCATTCTCGGTTTCCTCGATCTTCAGGCGGGGCGTGCGCAGAACCGCTTCTACACGGAACTCGAAAACTGGCTGTCCTCGGTGACCGATGTCGGGTCGGATATTGCCGTTCCGACGCTCGATTCGGGTACGTCCTCCGAGGATCTCCGCGCGATGTCGGACTATCTGAAGAAGGTTGCCGAAGAAGGTGGCGCTGGCAGCCAGCGCTCGGTTGCTGCGATGGCAAGCCTTGCCGAGGGTATCCAAGGACTCGTCAAGAACATGCGCAACGAACAGCAGATGCTGCGCGACTGGATCGAAGCGCAGCAGGACGAGGCAAAGGCCATGCGCCGCACCCTTGACCGGCTTGCTGAGCGCATCGGCGCGCAGGAAAAGCAGAGTGCCACCGAGAGAAGCCATCGCGCCAGCCAGACCGAAAAAAGCGAGGGCAAGTAAGCCATGGCGCTCGCCCGAAACCGCCGCCGCCACGGCGAAATGAACTACTGGCCGGGTTTCGTCGACGCATTGTCGACGCTGCTGATTGCCATCATGTTCCTGCTGACGGTTTTCGTCGTCGGCCAGTTCATTCTGAGCCGCGAGATTTCCGGCCGCGACGAAGTGCTGAACCGCCTCAACAGCCAGATCAACGAACTGACGCAGCTGCTCGCGCTTGAGAAGGGCAGCAAGCAAGATCTCGAGGATTCTGTCGCCAACCTGCAAGCCTCCCTCACAACCGCCGAAGGCGAGCGCTCGCGCCTGCAGGCATTGCTTGATGCCGGTTCCGGCGGCAAGGACGCCGCGCAGCAGCGCATCGGCGGCCTGACAAAGGAACTCGACGAACAGAAGCAGCTAAGCGACCGGGCGCTCAGCCAGGTCGAAATTCTCAACCAACAGATAGCAGCCCTGCGCAGCCAGATCGCAGCCGTCGAGGCCGCGCTTCAGGCTTCAGAGCAGAAGGACCAGAGCTCGCAGGCGAAGATCGCCGATCTGGGCAGGCGCCTGAACGTCGCGCTGGCGCAGCGGGTTCAGGAACTCAATCGCTACCGCTCCGATTTCTTCGGCCGCCTGCGCGAGATCCTGTCCGACCGCGAAAACATCCGCATCGTCGGCGACCGTTTCGTCTTCCAGTCAGAGGTTCTGTTCCCTTCCGGCAGTTCCGATCTCAATCCGGAAGGCACGGCGGAGATGACGAAACTTGCCACTGCGCTGCTTGATCTTTCCAGGGAAATACCGCCGGAAATCAACTGGGTGCTCAGGGTCGACGGCCATACCGACAATGTGGCGCTTTCCGGGGCCGGCCGCTTTCGTGACAACTGGGAGCTTTCCTCGGCCCGTGCCATCTCTGTCGTCAAATATCTGATTTCGCAGGGCGTTCCTTCCGACCGTCTCGTGGCGGCAGGTTTCGGCGAATTCCAGCCGATTGCGCCCGGTGAAACACCGGAAGCCCGCGCCACCAACCGCCGCATCGAGCTCAAGCTCACCGAGAAATAATCAGCGCCTATATGCTTGGCGGCCTTTTCTTCGTCGATAGCCGCCGAACAGCGTCGCCTAGGGGGGGCCATGACAGCCTCGATCTTGCCAGGCAGGGCTGGGTCGTTGGCGAAGTCGCCGGCTATGGCGGAGGCAGCATGCACGGCTACAATGCGCTTGAGGGGATTTTTCCTCGGCGGTTGTATCTTTTCGGCCGGGCCGAGGGAAGGGCCGTGTGAGGCGGCGCCGTTCGGCGCCGCCGAAGTCCGGTTAAGCCGTTGCCTTGGTCTGATCGTCGACCGTTGCGTCCGGCACATTCTTCTTGATAGATTCGATTGCGCTAAGCGCGGATGCCTTGGCTTTGTAGCCTTCCGAGCTGAACATGGATTCACCGTTCGACGCCTTGAAGCGGAAACGGAATTCGCCGGCCTTGTCCTTGTACACTTCAAACTTATACATCGATTATCTCCCAATTATCAGGAAGTTGCCCCGGTAACATGGGACAACCTAGTGCAAAAGTTGAGTCTATTCCATCTGGATATTCGCGCCCTTCACGATGGGTCCCCACTTGGCCAGTTCGGCCTTCACATGCGCGCCAAGTTCCTCCGGCGTCGAACCGACGATCGTGGCGCTGAATTCCTTCATGCGTCCGGCAACTGCCGGATCCTTCAAGGCCTTGTTGGCGGACTCGTTAAGCTTCGCCACAACATCCGCGGGTGTATTCGCTGGCGCAAAAAGCGCGTTCCAAGTGTAGGTCTCGTAGCCCGGAACGCCGGACTCAGCGATGGTCGGAATATCCGGGAAGGATGGAGCACGTTTCGCGGTGGTGACCGCCAGCGCCCGCAGCTTGCCGGATTTGATGTGGCTGGAAGACGACGGCAGATTGTCGAACATGATCGATACCTGGTTGCCCAGCAGATCGGTCAGCGCTGGGCCTGCGCCTTTGTACGGGATGTGCTGCATCTTGACGCCGGCCATCGAATTGAACAATTCGCCGGAAAGATGAAGCGGCGTGCCGTTGCCGGAGGAAGCATAGCTCCATTTGTCCGGTTCGGCCTTCAGCAGCGCGACCAGTTCCTGCACGTTCTTGGCGGGCAGTTCCGGATTGACGACGAGCACGTTGGGCACGATGACGAGCAGCGAAACCGGCGCGAAATCCTTTTCCGGGTCGTAAGGTGTGGATTTGAGGATCAGCGGGTTCAGCGCGTGGGTCGCGACCGTTCCCATCAGGATAGTATAGCCGTCCGGTTCAGCGCGAGCCACGTTGCCCGCGCCGAGATTGCCGCCGGCACCGGCGATGTTCTGGACGATCACCTGCTGGCCAAGGTCTTCCGACATCTTCTCGGCGATGATGCGCGCCACGACATCGGTCGATCCGCCTGCAGCAAAGGGAACGACCAGAGTAACCGCGCGCTCCGGAAACGCGTCGGCATGCGCGGTTCCGAGGCTCAAGGCCGCAAACAAGCCGAGGCCGAACGCCATGCGGCGGGTCATATTGAAAAGTGCCATTCGATTCTCCTCCCGGAATTCATCGGTTACGCCGCCCGACTGCATCAAATCGGGCAGAAGGAGGTTAGGGCGGACGCGGATAAAAGCAACCGGAAGCGGCCGCGTGGGAATGCACTTTAGTCGCTGAGGTAAACTATCCGACTATTGATATTACAATCCGTCCTCCGATAACCATCTATGCGGAAGACCCTATTGAATTTGTGCGCTTGGCGGGACGAGATCGTGGAGTTTGACATGCAGCCCGTATCCAATCCATTTCCGGCAGTCGAGAACGAGGAGGAAGGTCTTTGGCCGGTGCGCCGGCACAAGATCCTCGACTGGCTGATCAATGAAACGCGCAACCAGCGGTTCATCGACAATATCCTGGTGGAGATGTGCGAGCGGTTGCGGACTGCCGGCGTTCCCGTCGCGCGCGCGACAATGCATTTCCGGACGCTGCATCCTCAATGGCTCGGCGCGCGCATCCTCTGGCGTCCCGGAATGCAGGAGGCGAAGATCACGACCTTCGGCTACGGCGTCGAGACAACGTCGCAATTCCTGAACAGCCCGATGAACGAGATATTCAGCGGTGCCGCAGAAGTCCGGCAGAAGCTGGACGGCGAACCCACGTCCTACCCGCTTTACGATGAGTTGCGACAGGATGGCCTGACGGACTACGTCGCCTGGCCAATGGAGCACACACTCGGAAAACGGCATGTCATTACCTTCTCGAGTGACAAACCAGGCGGTTTTAACGAAGAGCATCTAATCTTCCTCAAGGACCTTCTACCAGCGCTCACACTTGTCACGGAGGTCCGGATCAAGAACATTCTCGCACGCACGCTGCTTCAGACCTATGTCGGGCCCCATGCCAGCGAGCAGATTCTTGCCGGTGCCACGACACGTGGCAGCGGTGCAACGGTCGGCGCGGCGATCCTCATCTGCGACTTGCGCGACTTCACTACGATTTCCGATTTATGGCCGCGCGACGATGTGATCGAGCTGCTGAATGATTATTTTGATGCGATGTCGGAGCCGATCGAAAAGCACGGCGGTGAGATCCTGAAATTCATGGGTGATGGTTTGCTCGCCATCTTTCCGCTGACCAATCCCAATGCCTGCAGCAATCTTCTCCACGCAATCAAGGAAGCGCAGGCAGCAATGACCGAGCTCAATGTCTTCAACGCCGAAAGGGGGCATGTGGAGTTGCGCTATGGCGTCGGCGTGCATGTGGGGGATGTCATGTACGGCAACATCGGCTCGCGCAAGCGCCTCGATTTCACCGTGATTGGCCCCGCCGTCAACGTCGCATCGCGGCTGGAGACCCTGACCAAGGAAATCAAACGGCCCGTGCTGCTGTCCAAGGCGTTCGTCGAAATGGCGGGGTGCGAAAGCGATCTGGAAAGCCTCGGATTCTATCCGCTGCGCGGCTTGGACCAGCCTGTGGATGTCTACGCGTTTCCTCAGGCGTAGCGCCTATTTGGCGGCAGCCAGAAACTCTTCCGCACCTGCATCGAACTGCAGCTTCGCCAGCTTGGCATAGATGCCGCCATGGCGGATCAGGCTCTGATGCGTGCCTTCCTCGATGACGCGCCCCTGGTCCATGACGAGGATGCGGTCGGCTTTCAGGACGGTCGCGAGGCGATGGGCGATGACCAGCGTCGTGCGGCCGTGCATCAGGCCGTCGAGCGCCTTTTGCACCAGGGTTTCGCTCTCCGCGTCCAGAGCCGACGTTGCCTCGTCGAGCAGGAGGATAGGAGCATTCTTCAGGATCGCGCGGGCAATCGCGATACGCTGGCGTTGGCCGCCGGAAAGGGTAATGCCGCGTTCGCCGACCTCGGTGTCATAGCCCTTGTCCAGCCTTGCGATGAACTCGTCGGCCTGGGCGGCAATCGCTGCGGCGCGCACGTCCTCGCGCGTCGCGCCGGGACGGCCGAAGGCGATATTGTCGTGGATTGAAGCGGCAAAGATGGTGACGTCCTGCGGGACGATTGCCATGCGCTCACGCAGATCATCGGGCGTCACCCCGCGTGCATCGATGCCGTCAATCGCGACGCAGCCCTGCTGCGGATCGTAGAAGCGGAGCAGCAGCGAAAAGACGGTGCTCTTGCCAGCGCCGGACGGGCCGACGATGGCGACGGTTTCACCGGGCGCGATGCTGAAGCTAAGGCCATACAGCGCCGATTTTCCGGGGCGCGACGGATAGGCGAAGTGCACGTTCGAGAATTCGACGCGTCCCCGGGCTGGCGCGGGCAGCGTCTCGGGCTTTTCGGGCGCTGCGATCGGCGAGACTTCGTCCAGCAATTCGGTCAGCCGGTCGGCGGCGCCGGCTGCCTGCGAGAGTTCTCCCCAGACTTCCGACAGAGCGCCGAGAGAGCCGGCGGCGATGACTGAATAGAGCAGGAACTGCCCAAGTGTGCCAGCAGAAAGCGTTCCTGTCAGAACATTCTGTGCGCCGACCCAAAGAACTGCAACGACGCTGCCGAAGATCAGGGTGATCGCAATGCCGGTCAGAAGTGCGCGCGAGCGGATGGCGGAGCGTGCGGCCTCATAGGCGGATTCGACGGCGGCGCCATAACGGTTTGCGGCTGCGTCCTCGCCGCTGAAGGCCTGGACGGTGCGCGTGGCAGCGATCGTTTCGCTGGCGAAGGCGGAAGCTTCGGCGAGCGTATCCTGTGCGGCGCGAGAGCGCTTGCGAACGGATCGCCCGAAGCCGACGAGCGGAAAGACGATCAGCGGGATTGCACCGAGCACAAGGCTTGAGAGCTTCGGCGAGGTCACGATCATCATGCCCATCGCGCCGAGACAGAGAATTGCGTTACGCAGTGCCACAGAGGCGGTCGCGCCGACAGCCGATTTGATCTGCGTCGTGTCGGCCGTCAGGCGCGACACGATCTCGCCGGACTGATTGACATCGAAGAAGGAGGGAGAAAGCCGTGTGACATGCGCAAAGACATCCCGGCGCATATCCGAGACGATGCGTTCGCCGAGCGTGATGACGAAATAGTAGCGAAGGGCGCTTGCGGCCGCGAGCACGACGGCGATGACCATCAGCATCGCAAAGTAGCTATTGATGAAGGCACCGTCAGCCTGCGTGAAGCCGTGGTCGATCATGCGGCGCACGGCAAGCGGAAGCGTGAGCGACGTCACGGCGGCAACGGCAAGCGAAGCCAGTGCGCCTGCGACCATGCCGCGATAGCGCATCACATAGGGTGCCAGCCGTGCGAGCGGCTTCAAGGAACGCGACTTCTTTTCCGCGGTCTGCACTGCGTCTGCCAAATCATCTCCAATCGCCCCAATACCGCTGATCGGCGGCTTGCAGGCCCTTGTTATCCGGGCGGCCTTCATGTATAGGCACCGCATCCGAATGGGAAGCCGTAGCCTTCGTGACTGCGGCTTCATTTATTCAATCGGTTCTCTTGCCGCAATGACTTGCGTCAAATTGGACCCCGGCATCGCAGGAAGATTGTTATGAAGGCTGATATCCATCCCGACTACCACGTCATCAAGGTGGTGATGACCGATGGCACCGAATACGAAACCCGCTCGACGTGGGGTTCGGAAGGCGCTGTCATGAACCTCGAAATCGATTCCAAGTCCCACCCGGCCTGGACCGGCGGCAACCAGCAGCTCATGGACCGCGGCGGCCGTGTGTCCAAGTTCAACAAGCGCTTCGGCGGCCTCGGCCTCTAATCGCTTCTGCGCGGTACAGAATTTGAAAAAGCCCGGGTTTCCGGGCTTTTTTATTGCTTGAATGAGTCTGAGTGAGTGCCGATGCGTGCAAGCTGCAGTTCACGGCATCTCGATGCGACAGCAGCAGCCAATCGGCCTCAATGTGAAGGTCGCGACAGCACGCAACAAAAAACCGGCCGCGCACGACGCAGCCGGTTCACCTTTAGTCTAGCTTATGCAAGCTCTCAGTTGTTGCCGAAAGCCGTTTGCAGCAGGCTCAGCTGTGCTTGGACGCTGTTCTGATTATCCGGAACGATCGGCGCTTCATTCGGGCGATAGATTTCACGGTCGAGAAGGGCAACGCGGTTTTGGAGGCGTAGCGAGCGTTCAACGAGATCGCGGAAGGCTTCCGGCAGGTCGCCCCAGCCCGGAGCGTTGCGGTCCACGTTGAAGCCGTCAAGGCGGACCTTGTTCTTTTCAGCGAGGACCTGATCGCGCGACATTTCGCCGTTGTTGACGGCACGCTGCAGGAGAAGCCAAGATGCCATCTGCATCAGGCGTGTCGTGAGGCGCATCGATTCGGCCGCGTAAAGAACGGAAGCCATGCGGGGCAGGACCTTGGAGGCGGCGCGGCCGTTGCCGTCCAGATAGGCAGCAGTTTCCTCGACCAGCGACATGCCTTCTGCGTACAACGTCTTGAACTGCGAGGATGCGGCAGCGCGGCCCGCAAAACTGATGGTATTCAAACCGAGTTCCGACATTCAAATGGTTCCTGTTGCACGCATCTACATATGTTCAGGTAACGCCAGCCCAAACTAAGGTTTCAGCGGCCGGTCTTTATGTCTTTAAGATGGTATCTTTAGCCCAATTGCGCAAGGCGTTTCTTAAGAAAGGGTTAACTTCCACAGATTCGTGGTGAATCGCCACCGGTGCAAAAAGAAGAGCCGCAAAAGCGGCTCTCAAGGTAAAACAGGGAGAAAAATCAGACCAATTCACCGCATGGGAAACTGTCTGAGATCCAGAGAAAATCTGGATGAGAACAGTAATATCTTATAAGGCTTAATATTCTATTAAGACTGTTTCGCATTAAGACTTGTGGCAGCGGTTTTTCGCGCGCTTGCAGCCTTTATCCTTTTCTAAGAGCGAAAAAGGCTTTCTGCCGCCGCGCGGCCCGAAGCCTTCCTTGTCACTTCGGCCTCGATGCGGGCGATCTCCGCCTTCAGCACTTCGACTCGTTCCTTCAACTCGTCCTCGGAAAGCATCGAAAGATCGCTTCCGATTTCGTAAGCCACCTTCTTCTGCGGCCGGTCATCGTCAATGAAGCTCATGAGCAGTCCTCCGTTCGGTTCCTCAGCCGTATTTTACCGCAGGATCGCTGCTTTCGGGAGGCTTGTTTGACACTCGTTCGGCAAGCGACATGCTTTCGGGCGTGAGCATCTGGGAGGTGCCGGTCGGAATGGTCGTATACATCTCACGCTCGCTTGCTGGCACTGCGGCGCGAATGCGGCTGCGGATGATTGCGTAAACGGTGATCAAGACATGCGACAGCCCCGTGACGAGGAAGAGCGCATACGGACTGACGATTGACATCACAGGACCGCCGATCGTCGGTCCGATCACCGTCCCGATGCCGTAGAGCAGCAGCAGTCCGCCCGAAACTTTCACGAAATCCTCGGAGGAGGCGAAGTCGTTCGCATGCGCGACGGCGATCGGATAGAGCGTGTTGGCGACCGCGCCGTAAAGAATGACAAGGCCGATCAGGACAACCGGCGAGGAGGGGTGCAGCAAGACGATCAGCACGCCGGCGACCGCGGCAATCGCCGACATGGCTGCCAGAACATAGCGGCGGTCGATGCGATCGGAAAGGCGCCCGGCGGGAAGCTGCATCAGTGCGCCGGCGAAAATGGTGGCGCTCATCATGATTGCGATACTGGCGTCGGAAAGCCCCGCGCCGGCGCCGAAAACCGCGCCGAGCGTACCGTAGGCACCGTTGGCGATGCCGACCATCAGGATGCCGAGGCAGGAGACGGGCGAATTGCGGTAGAGCGCAGGCAGGTCGAGCTTCACGGCCTTCAGCGGTTGCGGCGAGGCTGCAGTCGAAAGCGTCGTGGGCAGCATCGCGATGCAGTAGAAGATGCCGCAGACCATGAAGAGCAACGGCGTTCGCACGTCTTCCAGCGGGATCATCATCTGCCCGCCAACGACACCGAGAAGCGTGATGCCGATATAGAGCGAAAAGATTGCGCCGCGGCTTTCGTTCGTGGCGCGTTCGTTCAGCCAGCTTTCGATGATCATCGAGGTGCCGGCGGTCGAGAAGCCTGTGACGGCACGCAGCGCGATCCACCACACGGGATCGATGACGATGCCGCTGAACAGGGCGCTGATGGCGATGATCGAGATGAAACCGGAGAAGGCGCGCACATGGCCCACGCGCCGCACCAGTTTAGGGGCGACGAGGCAGCCGACGACAAAGCCTGCGGCCCAAGACGTACCGAGCAGGCCGAGCGTGGTCGTGGCATAACCTTCGAGATTGCCGCGGACGGGAA
This sequence comes from Rhizobium sullae, assembly GCF_900169785.1. Taxonomy (GTDB): domain Bacteria; phylum Pseudomonadota; class Alphaproteobacteria; order Rhizobiales; family Rhizobiaceae; genus Rhizobium; species Rhizobium sullae. Next base: position 68,113 of record NZ_FWER01000004.1, on the reverse strand, counting down.
GCAGGATGCCCTGCAGACCATTGCCCATGAAGAGGAAAAGCGTTCCGAAAAGCAGCGCGGCGACGGACAGCAGATTTCTTCTCATTTCCCCACTCTCGGCGAGTTCGATTTAAAGAGTCATAAGACGAGACGCTGTCCGTCCTGTCCCAATAATGTTGATTGTGCCCCGGAATGCCGTTACGGCATGAAGAAACGCTGTGTTCGCGCGGAATAATGTCGGTCCTGTGACATTCTGAAAATATTGGAAAATAATGCCGTGACAAAGCTGCTGGCGCTGGTGCTCATCCTTGCCATGGTCATACAGATCATCAAGCCGCTGGGGCTGCCCGGTTTGCGGCGCCGGATGGACTTTTGGAAGATTGCGCTGGTCGCGTTCGCGGTTTGGGCGGTTGCCCTCCTTGGCCGCGACCTGATCGCCTAGACGGTGATCTCACCGCGCATGACCGGCACGCAGGCGCCGGAGATCGAGACGTCCGTCACCACGCCATCCTTCTTGACGACATCGACTTCGATGATGCTGCGCCGGCCCATTTCGACACCCTGTTCGATCGTCAAGCGCCGGGTCGTCGTCTGCTCCGGCGCAAGGGAAACGAGATAGGCGGAAAGGGCCGCTGAAGCGCTGCCGGTCGCGGGGTCTTCCGGGACGTTGTCCAGCGGCGCGAACATGCGGGCGCGGATAGTCCAAGGCTCCTCGGGCGAGCGGGCATAGACGAACAGTGAGAAATCGTGATTGCCTTCGGCGTTAGGGCCGGCGGCGTCCTGGAAATGCGTCAGATTCGGGCGTGCGGCGCCAAGCGATGCCGGGCCGTCGAGTTCGGCAACCGCGAAGGAGAGGCCGACGGAGACGAAAACCGGTTGATGGGTTGAGTTGAGGATTGCGTGGCTGTCGATGCCGATGCAGCGCGCAACGGTTTCTTCCGAGACGGCAGCCCCGATATCCAGAGGCCGAGGCGCGCGGATCGTTGCAGCGGTTACCCGGCCCTCGACGCGGCGAAGCGCCACTTCGACCAGTCCGGCCCTTTCTTCGAAACGAAGCGTGTCTCTGACTGGCTTGCCGAAGATTTCCTTCTGCTGGCCGAGAACATAGGCCGTTCCGACATTCGGATGGCCTGCGAAGGGGATCTCCATCGTCGGCGTGAAGATCCGGACGTTCGCCGTGTTGGCGGGGTCCCTGGGCGACAGGACGAAGGTGATTTCGGAATATCTGAATTCCGCTGCGATCTTCTGCATCGTCTCGGTGCCGAGTTCTTCCGCGCCCATGACGACCGCAAGAGGATTGCCTTCGAAACGGTTGGAGGTAAAAACGTCGACAGTCGTATAGGAAAGGATAGTCATCGCGGCTCCGATATTTTGGATGCCGCGATAATCGGTCACGTCTTTCGGTCGCGAAAGCGCAATCTTGTCGTGGTGACAAAAGAAAAGCCCGGCGCGCCGGCCGGGCTTGATGGAGTCTTAAGGCAGGTTTCAAGCCGCCTTTTCGAGTTCCTGTCTCCAGCTGCCCTTGGCGGCAAGGCTGTTCATTTCGGCGCGATGGCTGAAGGCGCGCTGACCGGCGGCAACGTTCTCCGGCTTGCCGCCCCAGGCCTTCAGTGCTGTATCCTGCAGGGCGCGGCCATACGAGAAAGTGACTTTCCAAGGCAGGTCGAACCCGGAATTGATCGCCGAAAGATGAGCTGTCGCCTCTTCGGTAGACTGACCGCCGGAAAGGAAGGCAATACCGGGAACGGCGGACGGAACCGTGCGCTTCAACACCTCGACGGTGCGTTCGGCGACTTCCGCGACGGATGCCTTGCGGGCGTTCTTGCCGTCGATAACCATGTTCGGCTTCAGGATCATGCCTTCGAGGCTGACACGCGCATCAGCGAGTTCTTCAAAGACGGTGCGCAGCGTCCATTCGGTGACCTGGGCGCAGCGATCGATAGTGTGGTCGCCCGGCTTGCCGTCCATCAGGCATTCCGGCTCGACGATCGGCACGATACCAGCTTCCTGGCAGAGCGCGGCGTAGCGGGCGAGCGCGTGGGCGTTCGCCTTCATCGAACCCCAAGTTGGGAGCGACGAAGAGATAGCGATCACACCGCGCCATTTGGCGAAGCGGGCGCCGGCTTCATAATATTTGGCAAGGCGGCCGGCGAGACCGTCGAGGCCTTCGGTGATCGTTTCGCCCGGATACTTCGCCATCGGCTTGGCGCCGATATCGACCTTGATGCCGGGAATACTGTCTGCAGCCTTGATGATGTCGACGAAGGGCGTGCCGTCGGCCGCCTTCTGATAGAGCGTCTCTTCGTAGAGGATGACGCCCGAGATGTATTTCTTCATGGCCTCTTCGGAGCGGAAGAGCATTTCGCGATAATCGCGGCGGCTGGTTTCAGTCGATTCCAAGCTGATCGTATCGAACCGCTTTCCAATCGTACCGGTCGATTCATCGGCGGCAAGCAGCCCCCGGCCACCCGCTACCATCTTTGCTGCAATGTCTTCCAGGCGTTCGCTCATTTTTCACTCTCTCCAGGACAAGAAAATCGGCAACCAGAATGAATATAGGTCGGCGATAACAGAAGTTTATAGCCAGGAGAATGGAGCGCTAAGTCATTGAAACGATTGAAATCGTTTCAATCGTTTGAAACTTTGAGATTTTTTTCGCCGCGTGAGCAAAAGACCGCGAAAGCCTGAAAGCCTCCGCGTTCTATCCACATGTAAAGATTGCCAAATCAGCCGGGCGGCTACTTGCCGGAAAGGACGGCAATACCCGGCAGGACCTTGCCTTCCATCCATTCGAGGAAGGCGCCGCCTGCCGTCGAAACATAGCTGAAGTCATCAGCGGCGCCGGCATGGTTCAGTGCCGAAACAGTATCGCCGCCGCCTGCGACGGACGTGAGCTTGCCAGCCTTGGTACGCTCGGCGGCATACTTCGCGGCTGCGACTGTCGCCTTGTCGAAAGGCTCGATTTCGAAGGCGCCGAGCGGTCCGTTCCAGACCAGCGTCTGGGCGCGCTCGATCCAGGCCTTGACCACGTCGACCGACTTCGGACCGACGTCGAGTACCATGGCGTCTTCCGGAATGGCGTTGATGTCGACGGTCTCGTTGGCTGCACCCGCTTTGAATTCGCGCGCGACGACGCCGTCTTCCGGCAGGATGATCGCGCAGCCGGCTGTTGCGGCTTCGATCATGATCTGCTTTGCGGTTTCGCCAAGGTCATGCTCGCAGAGCGACTTGCCGACATTGGTGCCGCGGGCGGCGAGGAAGGTATTGGCCATGCCGCCGCCGATCACCAGAGCGTCGACCTTCTTTACGAGGTTCATGAGCAAGTCGATCTTGGTGGAAACCTTGGCGCCGCCGACGATGGCAACGACCGGGCGGACTGGATTGCCGAGGCCCTTTTCGAGCGCTTCGAGTTCCTGCTGCATCGTGCGGCCGGCATAAGCGGGAAGCAGGTGGGCAAGGCCTTCGGTGGAAGCATGGGCGCGATGCGCGGCAGAGAAAGCGTCGTTGACATAGATGTCACCGTTGGCAGCGAGCGCCTTGGTGAATTCTGCGTCGTTCTTTTCCTCACCCTTGTGGAAGCGGGTGTTCTCGAGAAGCAGGATATCGCCGTCCGTCATTCCGGCGACGGCCGAAGCAGCGGCTTCGCCGATCGAGTCCGATGCGGTCGCGACCGGCCTGCCGAGCACCTTGGAAACGTCCGGCGCGATCAGCGAGAGCGAGAGGTCCGGCGAGGGGCCTTCCTTCGGTCGGCCAAAATGCGCAAGCAGAATAACCTTGGCACCCTTCTTCGACAGTTCGAGGATCGTCGGAGCAACGCGTTCGATGCGCGTCGTGTCGGTAACCTTGCCGTCCTTTACGGGCACGTTGAGGTCGACGCGGACGAGAACACGCTTTCCGGCGATGCCGTTGAGGTCGTCGAGAGTCTTGAAAGCTGCCATGGGACTATCCGTTCATTAATTGCCTTGGAAAGTGGCCGACCATAGCAAGGATGCCTCAAGACGCAAGGCGTTCAACCGCGGTTTTCAGGCGCGTTTTCGTCAGGATCCGGCGCGCTGACGGCTATGGCCTCCGGAGTTTTACGGCCCTTGAGGCGGTCGCGGATACGCTGGACGATGTCGTGCAGATTGATGAAGATCGGCAGCGTGATGGCGGGTTCGACAGCCTCGAGCGACATGCCGACCGAGGTGATATGGTCCTGATCATCGAGGTCGCGAACGATCAGAATGATCGAGCCAAGACGGACGCGATCGGCATAGTCCGCCTTGCCGCCGAGGCGCTGCTTCATCAGTTCGGCGATGGTCAACCCCCTCTCGGATTCATTCAAAAGGCCCGGGCCGTAGGCAGCATCCAGATCGGCGGCCGGCCGGGCGGGGGAGAGCGCGAAAGCACCGAAAAACTCGGCATCGTCGGCATCCACTGGCGCACGGCTGGCGAAAAGCCGGTCAAGCAGGCGCGAGTAGCTCGGCACGATGAAAAGGTAGACAAGATCGTTCTCGCGTAGCCGCCCGGCATATTGATAGCGCATCGACTTGCCGTCGCGGATGACGAGCGAAGGGGTAGCCCAGCGGGGGATGCGTTCGCCGCGAAGGATCGGGCTGTCCTTAATGACGCGATAGGAGAGCAGTTCGTGGTTTGCCGCACCCGGCAGATCGACCTCCACCTTGTCGACCGCGCCCATGCGCGGGGGGATGATGAGGCCGAGTTTCTTGGCCACCGGCTTGATGGTCCAACCCTGGATCAACAGCGAGACCAGCACGATGATGAAGGCGGTGTTGAAGAATATTTGCCCGTTCTGCAATCCCCCGAGAATCGGCATGATGGCAAGCAGGATCGAGACCGCGCCGCGAAGGCCGACCCAGGCGACGAAGCCGATCTCCTGCTGCGTATAGTCAAAAGGCAGGAGCGAAAGCCAGATGGCGAGCGGACGGGCGACGACGATCAAAAACAACGCCAGCGCAACCGCTGGAAGGATGATTGCCGGAAACTGCGAAGGCGTTGCGAGCAGGCCGAGGACGAGGAACATGATGATCTGCGCGAGCCAGGTCATGCCGTCCTGAAAGCGCTTGATTGATCCTAGCGCCGGAAGCTTGCGGTTTCCCGCATAGATGCCGGCGACGTAAACGGCCAGGAAGCCACTGCCGCCGACGGCGCCTGCGAAAGAAAACACGAGCATCGCAAGGCCGAGCACGAAGATCGGCGTGAGGCCGCGATCGGTGTCCAGACGGCCGACGACCTGTGCGATCATCATGCCGCCGAGCAGCCCGAGAATGACGCCAAGGCCCATTTCCTGAATGAACATCGCGAGCATGCCGATATTGATGCCGGCATAGCCTTCGCCGCTCGCGAGCAGCTCAACGAGGGCGATGGTGAGGAAGATCGCCATCGGATCGTTGGTGCCGGATTCCACTTCGAGCGTGGAGCGCACCTTGTCGCGAATGTTGATGCCGCCGATACGCAGCAGGAAGAAGACGGCGGCGGCGTCCGTCGAAGCGACGATCGAGCCGAGCAGCAGTCCCTCGAGCCAGCTGAAATTGAGGAGCCACATGGCGGCCACGGCAAAGAGGCCGGCGGTGATCAGCACGCCAATGGAGGCAAGCGTCAGCGAAGGTATGGCCGCGAGCTTGAAGGCGTGGATCGTCGTACCGAAGCCGGAATCAAAGAGAATGACGGCAAGCGCGATCGAGCCGAGGATATAGGCAAGGTAATTGTTGCTGAATTCGATGCCGAGCCCATCCACGCCCGCAAGCAGGCCGATTGCCAGGAAGAGCAGAAGCAGCGGAGCGCCAAAGCGAAAGGCGAGCAGGCTCGAGAAGGCCGCAAGAAGCACAAGCGCCGTCGACACCAGCACGACGATATAGAATGCTTCCACGTCTGTCCCCTTTCATTCCCCGCGCCTCAAGACAGTCCGGGCATTGCAGCTATTCCGCCCTCCATGCTTCATTCCGCCTGCATCAGTAAACGGCAAAACGGGCCGGAAGGGTAGGCCTTGCGGCTTAACCTCGCTTGCCTGCGGCTTCATGCTGCTGAACGGCGCCGGACGGCTGGTCGGTGGGAATGCTACGGGAGAGATTCTCTTTGAAGAATGTAGAGGCAAATCAGGCAAGAGCAGGGCAGGGAAGAAGAGGCCGGCACTTTTGTTTTTTGAATTATCCGTGGATGCTGCTCAATTGCTCAAACAAAAGCGGCCCGGTTTTCCCGAGCCGCCTTCCTAAATCTGCTTTTCGCTAAGCTCAGATAAGCTTTGCAAAGGCAACGGCTGTATCGGCCATGCGGTTGGAGAAGCCCCACTCGTTGTCGTACCAGGTGAGGATACGGACGAAGGTGCCTTCCATGACCTTGGTCTGGTCAACCGCTAAGATCGAGGACTGGCTGTCGTGGTTGAAGTCGCGGGAAACCAGCGGCTCCTCGGTGTAGCCGAGAACGCCCTTCAGCTTGCCGTTGGCGGCAGTCTTGATGGCTTCGTTGATTTCCTGAACGCTGGTTGCCTTCTTGGCAACGAACTTGAAATCGACGACGGAGACGTTCGGGGTCGGGACGCGGATCGACGTGCCGTCGAGCTTACCCTTCAGTTCTGGCAGGACGAGGCCGACGGCCTTGGCTGCACCTGTCGAAGTCGGGATCATCGAGAGTGCTGCAGCGCGGGCGCGGTACAGATCCTTGTGCATCTGGTCGAGCGACGGCTGGTCGTTAGTGTAGGAGTGGATGGTCGTCATGAAGCCGTGGTCGATGCCGACGGCGTCATTCAGCACCTTAACGACCGGAACCAAGCAGTTCGTCGTGCAGGATGCGTTGGAGATGACCATGTGCTCCTTGGTGAGCTGGTCGTGGTTGACGCCGTAGACGACGGTAAGGTCAGCGCCGTCGGCAGGCGCCGAGACGAGGACGCGCTTTGCGCCGGCGGTGAGGTGAGCCGCGGCCTTGTCGCGCGCGGTGAAGATGCCCGTGCACTCCATGGCGATGTCGACGCCGAGTTCCCGGTGCGGCAGGGTCGCCGGATCCTTGATCGCCGTCACCTTGATCGGCTTGCCGTTGCCGACGATGATCGTATCGCCTTCAACCTTCACGGTTGCCGGGAAGCGGCCGTGGATCGAGTCGTAACGCAGCAGGTGGGCATTGGTTTCGACAGGGCCGAGGTCGTTGATGGCGACCACTTCGATGTCGGTGCGGCCGGATTCAACGATAGCACGGAGAACATTGCGGCCGATGCGGCCAAAGCCGTTGATGGCAACCTTTACAGTCATTTGCATTCACTCCCTAGATATGGGGCTTGCGGATGAGTGGAGAGCGCTGGAACGCTCCCCTTTAGAGCTTGGCTTCTGCTGCGGCGACGACGGCTTCCGCCGTGATGCCGAAATGCTTGTAGAGTTCCTTGTACGGGCCGGACGCACCGAAGGTCTTCATGCCGATGAAGGTGCCTTCCGGGCCGATAAAGGCGTCCCAACCTTCGCGGACGGCGGCTTCGACTGCGATCTTGACCGGCGACTTGCCGAGGACCGCATTGCGGTAGGCTTCCGGCTGCTCGAAGAAGAGTTCGGTGCAAGGAACGGAGACGACGCGGGTGGAAATGCCCTTGCCTTCCAGCGTGGCGCGAGCGGCGACGGCGATCTCGACTTCGGAGCCCGATGCAAAGATCGTGACCTTGGCATCGTCGGAGCCGGCGAGCGTGTAGGCGCCTTGGGCCGACAGGTTCTTTTCGCTGTATTCAGCGCGCACAGCCGAGAGGTTCTGGCGGGTGAGCGCCAGGCCTGACGGACGGTTCGGCGTCTTGATGGCGATCTGCCAGCATTCGGCAGTTTCCGTGGCATCGGCCGGGCGGAAGATCATCAGGTTCGGGACGGCGCGCAGTGCGGCGAGCTGTTCGACCGGCTGGTGGGTCGGACCATCTTCGCCGAGGCCGATCGAGTCATGTGTCAGCACGTGTATGACGCGGATGCCCATCAGCGAGGCGAGACGGATTGGCGGGCGGCAATAATCCGAGAAGATCAGGAAGCCGCCGCCGTAGGGGATCAGGCCGCCGTGCAGCGAGATGCCGTTCATGGCGGCCGCCATGCCGTGTTCGCGGATACCATAATGCATGTAGCGGCCGGAGAAGTCTGTCGGGGTGATCGACTTCATCTGGCTGGTCTTGGTGTTGTTTGAAGGCGTCAGGTCGGCAGAGCCGCCTAGCGTTTCCGGCAGGAAACCGTTGATGACTTCGAGCGCATCTTCCGAAGCCTTGCGGGTCGCGACCGTCGGCTTGGTTTCGGCAAGCTTCTTCTTGTATTCGCTGATCGCGGCATCGAAGCCGGGCGGCAGTTCGCCGGCAAAGCGGCGGGTGAACTCGCCCTTCTTGCCGGAAGCGTCGAGGCGACCTTCCCAGGCCCTGATAGTTTCTGCAGAACGGGTGCCCGCTTTGCGCCAGGCGTCCAGAACGTCGGTCGGGACAGTGAAGGCTTCGGCGTCCCAGTTCAGCGCTTCGCGGGTCGCGGCGATTTCGTCGGCGCCGAGCGGGTTGCCGTGCACCTTGTGGGTGCCCTGCTTGTTCGGCGCGCCAAAGCCGATGATCGTCTTGCAGGCAATCATCGTCGGGCGGTCAGATTTCTGCGCGGCTTCGATAGCGGCGGCAATGGCAGACTGGTCATGACCATCGACCTCGATCGTGTTCCAGTGCACGGACTTGAAGCGCGCAACCTGGTCGGTCGAATCCGACAGCGACACTGCGCCATCGATTGTGATCGAATTGTTGTCCCAGAAGACGATGAGCTTGTTGAGCTTCAGGTGGCCGGCAAGCGCGATGGCCTCCTGGCTGACGCCTTCCATGAGGCAGCCGTCGCCTGCGATCACATAGGTATAGTGTTCAAGCAGGTCGGAACCGAATTCCTCGCGCAGTTTGCGTTCGGCGATCGCCATGCCGACCGAATTCGCGATACCTTGGCCGAGCGGGCCGGTCGTCGTTTCGATGCCGGTAGCGTGACCGTATTCCGGATGGCCGGCGGTCTTCGAGCCGAGCTGGCGGAACTGCTTGATGTCCTCGATCGACATGTCCGGATAGCCGGTCAGATAAAGCAGCGAATAGAGCAGCATGGAGCCGTGACCGGCTGACAGCACGAAGCGGTCGCGGTTCGGCCAGTGGGGCTGCTGGGGATCGAAGTTCAGGTACTTCGTAAAGAGAACGGTTGCAACATCCGCCATGCCCATCGGCAGGCCCGGATGGCCCGAATTTGCCTTTTCGACGGCATCCATGGAGAGAAAACGGATCGCATTCGCCATGCGGTCATGTTGTTCGGGAGAGGTCATGGCTTTTCCACGGGGTTCCGGTGTCGGGAGATGGCCTCAAGCCTTGTGTAGGCCATCGATGAAAGCGGGTGAGACATAGCAGTTGGAACGGCCAAGTCAATAAATTGCAGGCCATATCCGGGCGGGGTGCGACGATTTTTGACATTTGATCGGGCGCTTGTACAAAAGACGAATCTTCTATCATGGGTAGGATGTATTTCAGTCATCCACAGAATAGGCCCCATGCCCGGGTACGGCTTTTATTGACGTGCCGTCGGCTAGCTGCATATCCTCTTGAAAACACTGGACCGGCACGGGCTGCCGATTCGAGAGGTCTTGCGCGGGGGAACGGGACAGCGACATGACGCCCACAGGCAAAACCATGGAAGCGGCGCTCAATGAGCTGAAACAGGCGATTTCCGGCCTGGAAAACGCCGTGGATATGCGCATCGAACGCCAGCGTGAGCAGGGCGACATCGAGGGCGAGGTTCGCCGTGTGCATGCCGACCGCTCCAAGCTGGCGCAGGAACTCGACCAGGCAGAATTCCGTGCCAACCGGCTGGAAGAGGTCAACCGCGAGGTTTCGCGGCGGCTGGTAACAGCAATGGAAACGATCCGGGCGGTTCTGGACCGCTAATGGGAAGACAGTGACATGGCACAGGTGACGGTAACGATCGACGGCAAGGCCTATCGAATGGCCTGCGAGGAGGGACAGGAGGACCACCTGACCGATCTTGCCAACCGCTTCGACCGTTATGTCGGCCATCTCAAGGGCCAATTCGGCGAAATCGGCGATCTGAGGATCACCGTCATGGCCGGGATCATGGTGATGGACGAAATTTCCGAGCTGAGCCGCCGCGTGACCGAGCTGGAAGCCGAACTCGAAACGCTGCGCAGCAATCGCGATACCGTTGCCGCGGCAACCGCGCGGACGGAAGAAGGCCTTGCCGAAGTGCTCGGAGAGGTGACGAGCCGCATTCGCGGCATCACCGACAAGCTCAACGGCCGGGCGCCTGCCGAGCTCAATTAAATTTGCGCAGCACGCTGGCGCAGCTTAATCAACGGCCTTATATATCGTGCTGCGATCTGCGCCTCTCGACAGGAACCACAATCCCTGGGGCCATACTCGATCCAAAGGGAGCTGTCCCTGACCAGGCTCGTGGGCCTGGACACACGGCACCCACCTACGTTTGTAGGCGCCCAGGATCGTAAACCTCCATCGGTTGCCGCGGATCGCACCTCATTTTTCGATGGCTGGGTTCCGCCCCTCGTCTATTCCGATATCTTTCTGCATATGCGCGTTCAGTGCTGTTGCCGGCTGCGGCTGGGCTGCGGATCTTTGCTGCTGGGCCGGCCCGGCGAGGCTGCTAAACGGAAGCAATGCATTCAGAATTTTTATCGAAAGCCTCATGGTCTATCTCCCATGCGGTCAATTTATGCTTGCTTTGCTTCACCGCATAATGAAACTCGATTGCTCTTATCATGAGAGATTTTCATGGCAGATCGTCCGTTGCCGCCGCTTTCGACCTTGCAGGCCTTCTGCGCTATCGCGGAGACAGGAGGCTTTGGACGGGCCGCGGAACGGTTGGGGCTGACACAGACGGCCGTCAGCCATCAGATCGCACAGCTGGAAGGCTGGATGGGCGGCCGGCTCTTCGATCGCGGGCGGCACGGCGCCCGGCTTTCACCTCTTGGTCTTAGGCTTCATCCCGAGATCGCGAGCGCACTTTCTTCGCTCGAGAGCGCTCTGCATCAGGCACGGGAAGCAAGCGCCAGTCCATCGCTGACGATCGCGACGACGCCCGAATTTTCAAGCCAGTGGCTTGCCCCACGTCTCGAGGCCTTCTGCCGACGCTATCCGAATATTGAAGTCCGCACCGCTGTTGGCTATCAGCGGCCGGATTTTTCAAGTGTCGATTTGGCGATCTGGCTCGGACATGGCGGTCCCGACCTTGTGACGGAGCCGCTGCTGCTCGACGAGGAATTCGTCGTCTCTGCGCCCGCTCTCTCAAGCAGGCTTCCAAGCCGGGGTGCCATTCGCGCCGCGCCGTTGCTGGTCTATCGCGGCATGCGGCACACTGTGCTCGACTGGCAGCGATGGTACGAGCAGGTGACTGTCCGAGATGATCCGAACGTCGAGCCGGTTGCCGGCTTCGACATTGCAAGAGCGGTCGATGAAGCACCGGTCTTCGATTCCTTCGAGGAGATGCTGCAGGCTTGCAGCAGGGGCAAAGGCTTTGCGCTGGTGCGCAGTTCGCTGGTCGCCGAGGATATTGCCGCCGGAAGGCTTGTGCGCTGTTTCGTCGAACGCCAGCCTGCAGCCCTCAACTATGCGATGCTTTATCCCGCCGGAGCTCTGGAAAAGTCGTCAGTGGCGCTCTTCCGCAAATGGCTCATCAGCGAGACAGAGCATCCTTAAGCGGGTACATAACATGAATTCAATTCACAAGTGCTGGGCCGCGCCATCGGATTATCGCCGCGGTGCCGCGCATCCATATTCGGACCCGAACAACAACTTGCCCCAAACTCTTGGGCACATCGTCAATCGGGTCATCTTATGCCACTTGCTCTTTTTGCCTTAACGATCGCGGCCTATGCGATCGGGACTACGGAATTCGTCATCGTCGGCCTGCTGCCGACAGTCGCCAATGATCTCCACATTACTTTGCCGCTGGCGGGCCTCATCGTCAGCATCTATGCGCTTGGTGTGACTTTTGGCGCGCCGATCTTGACGGCGCTCACCGGCCGTATCGCGCGCAAACCGCTGCTGCTCGGCCTCATGGCGCTCTTCATCATTGGCAATGCCATGGCGGCGTTCAGCCCCGGATATGCGCCGCTCCTCGTCGCGCGCGTGCTGTCGGCTTTCGCGCATGGCGTATTCTTCTCCGTCGGCTCGACGATTGCCGCCGATCTCGTGCCGGAAAATCGCCGCGCCTCGGCCATAGCCATGATGTTCATGGGATTGACCGTCGCGATCGTGACGGGCGTGCCGTTCGGCACCTTCATCGGCCAGACATTCGGCTGGCGGGTGACCTTTGCCGCCGTTGCTGGCCTCGGCGTCGTGGCCTTTGCCGGCATTGCGCTCCTGCTTCCCTCCAACCTCTCGAAAGGGCCGCCCGCGAGCATCAAGGATCAGGTCCGCGTGCTCGGCAGCGGCCGGTTGCTGATCGTCTTTGCCATGACCGCGCTCGGTTATGGCGGCACGTTCGTCGCCTTCACCTTCCTTGCGTCGATCCTGCAGGAGATCACGGGCTTTTCAGCGTCTGCCGTCAGCCTGATCCTCGTGCTCTACGGCGTCGCGATCGCCGTCGGCAACATCATCGGTGGGCGGATTGCCAATCGTGACCCGGTGAAGGCGCTGACTTGGCTCTTCATCGCGCAGGCGATTGTGCTCGTCCTCTTCAGCTTCACAGCGGTTTCGCCATGGCTGGCGATCCCGACATTAGCGGCTCTCGGCTTCCTCTCCTTTGCAAACGTGCCTGGCCTGCAGCTCTATGTCGTGCAACTGGCGCGGCAGGTCCGTCCGGCCGCCGTCGATGTTGCTTCGGCACTGAATATTGCTGCCTTCAATCTCGGGATTGCGGCAGGCGCCTGGATCGGCGGTTTGGTCGTCGAATCCTCCCTCGGGCTCGGCGCCACACCTTGGGTCGGCGCGATCCTCGTTGCCGCTGGTCTCGTCCTCACCCTCAGGAGCGGCGCGCTCGACCGCCGTTCCGCAACTGCTGTTGATGTCGTGGGCTGCGCCGCATGATTAATCCGGGGATAGGCGCCCCGGCGCCCGTCTCGTCCTGCGGTTTTCCATCAAAGGCGATCTTCGAGATCCCCCTTCAGTTGGTCCAGTATCGACAATGCGTGCCCTGCATAGGCGCTGATCCACCGGTCGTAGATGTGCTTGATCGGCAGGCTGTTGAGGTGGTTCCAGCGTTCGCGGCCTTCCTTCTTCGGGATAATGAGGCCGGCTTCCTCCAGAACTTTCAGATGCTGCATCACTGTGCAGCGGTCCATTTCTGCGAAGACTTCGCAGAGCATGCCGGTCGTGCGAGGGCCGTCCTTCAAAATGTCGAGAATTTCACGGCGCCGATAGTGGGCCAGTGCCTTGAAAACAGGGTCGTTATCCGATTCGCTTGACATGTTATGTTTTTATAACATAATGATGCCTATCACAATCGAAAAGAGGAGGAAGTGGAATGTCCCTCAGTATTCGCGTCGGCGGACGGATCGGACGTCCGGTCGCAGAAGTTTTCGATGCGGTGGTCAATCCGAAGAAGCTCTCGAGCTATTTCACGACCGTCGGCGGAGCGAGCGCGCCGCTCGTCAAAGGCGCGACCGTGACATGGTGGAAGGATTCTCCGGTCGAAGTGGTCGATCTCGTTCCGGAGCGCCTGATCGTGCTGCGCTGGGATGGGTGCACGGACGAGAACAATGCCCGCTACAAAACGACGGTCGAGATGAAATTCGATCCGCTGGAGGACGGCGGAACGATGGTGACAATTTCCGAGAACGGCTGGCATGAGGACGAGGCCGGCCGGCGCGGCACATATCTCAACTGCGAGGGCTGGGCCAACATGCTCTGCTGCATGAAGGCCTTTGCCGAACACGGCATCAACCTCCGGGAGGGCATGTTCCTCGCCGAAATGCGCGGTGAACCCGCCGAGGCTCCGGACTATGAGGCGCTCAAATGACGGAGCTGCTTTACGGAGGCGTCGATGTCGCCATGAAGGTGCCACCGCATCAGTATCAGCCGGTGCTCAGCTTTTATCGCGACGTCGTAAGGCTGAAGGAAATCGGCAAGGAAGGTGCGCGCGGTTTCGAGCTCGGGCCGATCCGGCTCTGGATCGACGAGGCACCGGCAATGAGCCAGGCGGAGCTTTGGCTGGAGCTCTTCACGCCGGATTTCGGTAAGGCGGCCGAGCATTTGGCAAAGGCCGGTGTGCCGCGGTGCGATCCGATCGAGGCGCTTCCCGAAGATTTCCGTGGCGGCTGGATCCTCAATCCGGCAAACATCGTCCATCTCGTCCGCGAGGCAGATGCATGGGAGGCGCCTTCGCCTTAATGTGATAGAGACGTCGCTTGCCTGCTGCACTGTGGGTGCTAGTTTCCGGAATCATTGTATCGATTAGATTCCAGGAGATTTCGAGATGCAGCTTGGCATGGTGGGTTTGGGCCGTATGGGCAATTATATGGTCCAGCGCTTGATGCGCGACGGCCATGAATGCGTCGTCTACGACGCAAAGCCGGAGAGCGTCGCCGATCTCGTTGGAAAAGGTGCGGTCGGCAGCGGCTCGCTTGAGGAGTTCGTCTCGAAGCTTTCCCGACCGCGTGCCATCTGGCTCATGCTACCGGCAGCGATCACCGACAAGGTGATCGCCCAGCTCGTGCCGCTGCTGTATGACGACGACATCATCATCGACGGTGGCAATTCCTACTATCACGACGACATCCGTCGCGGCGCCGAACTGATCACCAAAGGCATCCACTATGTCGACGTCGGCACCAGCGGCGGCGTCTTCGGTCTGGAGCGCGGCTATTGCCTGATGATCGGCGGCGAGAAAGGCATCGTGCAAAACCTCTCACCGATCTTCGCGTCGCTGGCGCCCGGCGCCGGCAGCACGCAGCCTTCGACCAATCGCAAGCCGGACCCCAACAGCACGGCAGAGCTGGGCTATCTGCATTGCGGCCCGCATGGCGCGGGCCATTTCGTCAAGATGGTTCACAATGGCATCGAATACGGCCTCATGGCCGCCTATGCCGAGGGGCTGAACATCCTGAAGCGGGCGAACATCGGGGCGGCTAGCAATGAGGCAGATGCCGAAACCGCGCCGCTCTCCCACCCCGAACATTATCGCTACGATTTCAACCTGCAGGATGTCGCCGAGGTATGGCGGCGCGGCAGCGTCATCACCTCGTGGCTGCTCGACCTGACCTCGGACGCGCTGCACGCCGATCCGGCGCTGACGAAATATGCGGGCCGCGTTTCGGACTCTGGCGAAGGCCGCTGGACGATCATGGCGGCGATCGACGAAAGCGTGCCCACGCCGGTGCTGAGCGCTGCGCTCTATGGCCGGTTCTCTTCGCGCGACAATGACGAGTTTGCTAACAAGGTGCTTTCCGCCATGCGCGCCGGCTTCGGCGGCCATGTGGAAAAGCCTAAGGATTAAAGGATTCTGCAGGATCGATGCGAAGCCCGCGCAGCGCCCGCTGCGCGGGCTTCTCTTTCGTACAGCACGATATATGGTTGAGGCAGCAACAACAGAGGGGCAAGGCGATGGGTCTGAGAATTTGCGCGCACGGGGTCCTGCGGTTGCTAATGCCACTGCTTGCCTTCATCGTTATCGCGGGGAGTGCGGGTGCGCAGACGACAGCTCCGGCCGCTCCGGTGCCTGCAGCCCAACCACCTGCAGAGATCCAGCAGATATTGCAACTGATGCAGACGCCCCAGGTAAAGGAATGGATGGCGGCTCAGACGAACGCCGCACCGCCTGCCGTTTCAGATGACGCCGGACAGATGTCGGTGCTCTCCGACCTCGTCGACCATGCACGCCGCCATGTGGACACGGTGTCTGACGCTGCCATGGATCTGCCTGAGGAGGTGGGCGATGCCTCGGAGATCGTCGAGCGGGAGATCGCGCCGAGCGGCTGGTGGTTGGTGACGACGAAAGTGCTCGTGCTTTTCGTGGCGGGAGCGGCTGCGGAATTACTGCTGCGTCTCATTGTCCCGCGATTGCGAATCCGCCGCGCCGACGGCGAGGTGGTGACCGTTGCTCATCACGCCGCGGCGAACCTCCTCTATCGTATCGTGCCGGCGATCGTCTTTGCCGTGGCGACGCTCGTACCTTTGTTGATGTTCAGCTGGCCACCGGTCACCCGGTCGATGGCGATTGCCATCGCCATCGCCCTCATCGTCGCCCGTTTCACCATCGCATTTGGACGTTTGTTGGTGGCGCTTGTCACACTGCCACGGGCCGACGGCGAACGCGACGTCTCGCGGGCGCAGGCTTTGTTCTGGTTTCGCCGGTGCGCCATCTTCGTGATCTATTTCGCTTTCGGATGGGCTGCGATCCAACTCATGGTGCCGCTCGGCTTTTCGGCCGGAGCCCGCTATTTCATTGCCTATGTCCTCGGCATCGGTCTGTTCCTGATCGCGTCCGAAGCGGTCTGGTCGCGGCCGTCGGAGGAAGGGCAGCGTAGCGCTGGCCTTTCCTGGGGGCTGACGCTCTATTTCGCTTTGCTCTGGGTCCTCTGGGTCACCGGTTTCAACCTCTTGCTCTGGATCGGTATTTACTCGGTATTGCTGCCGCGGGCGCTCGCTGTTGCCACGCTTGCCGTCCGTTCGCTGCACCAGGCGGAGGCAGGGTTCCTGGCGAAACGCCGGATCGCCGCGGCGCTGCTTGATCGAGGCGTCCGCGCGATCATCATCACGGCAGCCGCCGTCTGGTTCGGGCGCATGCTCGGCTTTGCTGCGGACCGGATGGCGATGGGCGAGACGATGCTGGACCGCCTTACTCGGGGAGCAATTGGCGGCATCGTCATTCTGCTTGCGGCCGATCTGCTTTGGCATCTGGCACGCGCCTACATCAACGGCAAGCTGGACGATTCACGTATCGATGGAGCAGTCACCGACGAGGAGAAGGCCAGGCGCGCGCGGCTGCAAACACTACTGCCTATCTTTCGCAACATCCTTGCCGTTGTCATCGCCGTCATCGCCGTCTTGATGGTGCTTGCCGGTCTCGGTATTCAGATCGCGCCACTGATCGCCGGTGCCGGCGTTGTCGGTGTTGCCGTGGGTTTCGGAGCGCAGGCGATCGTCAAGGATGTCATCAGCGGCATGTTCTATCTGTGGGACGACGCCTTCCGCGTCGGCGAGTATATCGAGAGCGGCAGCCACAAGGGCGTCGTCGAGTCCTTCAGCCTGCGCTCGGTGAAACTCCGCCATCATCGCGGACCGCTGACGACGGTGCCTTTCGGGGAACTCGGGGCGATCAAGAACCTCAACCGAGACTGGACGATCGACAAGATCAGCCTCAACGTGACCTACGACACCGACCTTGTGAAAGCGAAGAAGGTGATCAAGCAGATCGGTCAGCAATTGCTCGAGAATCCCGAATTCGGGCCGCATATCATCGAGACGCTGAAGATGAAGGGCGTGGAGCAGTTCGGCGAATTCGCGATCGAGATCCGGCTGTCTATGATGACCAAGCCGGGCGAGCAATTCGTCATCCGCCGCAACGCCCTGGCGATGATCCGCAATGCCTTCAAGGAGAACGGCATTGAATTCGCGGTGCCTACGGTGCAGGTCTCGGGCGAGGGGCGCGAAACCGAGGCGCGTGCGGCGGCGGCGCGCCAAATAATGCAAAGGCCGGATGCCGCAAGCGAGCCTGCGAGCTGAAAATTCCGAGGCTCGTGCCGGGCAGGCGTCTTCTCTTGCCTTTCGATTGCCGAACCTTACGAAAATGCAATGTTCCGTTGCGTTTGGCGGCGCTAATTCTGCCCCAATTCAAGCCGAGTGACACGCAAACGGCGGCGGTGGGTATCGTCCGGCATCAGCTTGAATGCCGCGTATCCTCCCGGAATGATCCGCCAGGCGGCAAATCGGCAGGTAGAGATGGCGAGTGACGGCAGCTTGGAAGAGGTCGAAGTCGCGGAGAACGGGGGTGCGCGCGGGCTCTTGCGGCGCTATCGGCCTCACCTGGTGGCGATCGCCACTCTTTTTGTTTTCTGCATCGTCGGATATGCGATCGTCCAGCTCACGGATGAGGTGCGCTATGATGACGTCGTCGCTGTGCTCGCCAACACGCGCCCCAGCGCTATTCTGCTTGCGCTTCTCTTTACCGTATTGAGCTTCCTGGCTCTCATCTTTTACGACCTCAATGCCATCGACTATATCGGCAGGAGGTTGCCCGTTCCGCATGTCGCATTGACCGCGTTCAGCGCTTATGCGGTTGGTAACACAGCCGGCTTCGGCGCGCTGAGCGGCGGGGCGATCCGCTATCGCGCCTATTCGCGCCTTGGCCTAACACCGGAAGATATCGGCCGTGTCATTGCCTTCGTTACCCTGTCCTTCGGGCTTGGACTCGCAGGGGTCGCATCGATCGCGCTGATGATCATCGCCGATGAAATCGCACCCCTGGTGGGCACAAGCGCATTGCTGCTGCGGCTGGTCGCGGGCGCGATCATCGCCGCTCTCGGCGCGCTCCTCTTGCTCGGACGCGATGGTCGGGCGATCCATATCGGCCCGATCGCAATCCGCCTGCCGGATTCGCGCACGTGGTCGCGCCAGTTCCTCGTGACCGCCTTCGATATCGCGGCTTCGGCCACGGTTCTTTATGTTCTGCTGCCGCAGACGGCGATCGGCTGGCCGGTGTTTCTTGCGGTCTATGCGATTGCCGTCGGGCTCGGGGTGCTGAGCCATGTTCCGGCTGGGCTTGGCGTTTTTGAGACCGTGATCATCGCTGCGCTCGGGAGCGCCGTAAATGTCGATGCGGTTCTCGGTTCACTGGTCCTCTACCGGCTGATTTATCATGTGCTGCCGCTTCTGATCGCCGTGCTTGCGGTATCGGCAACCGAATTTCGGCGCTTTGTCGATCATCCGGCGGCTTCCAGCATCCGGCGCATCGGCGGACGGCTGACGCCGCAGCTGCTTTCGGCCCTGACGCTCCTTCTGGGCGCCATGCTGATCTTTTCGAGCGTCACGCCGACGCCGGATCAGAATCTCGAATTCCTTGCCAATTATCTGCCGCTGCCGATCGTCGAGGGCGCGCACTTCCTCTCCAGTTTGATGGGTCTGGCGTTGGTCGTTGCCGCGCGCGGTCTCGGTCAGCGGTTGGATGGCGCCTGGCTGGTGGCGGTCATCGCCGCGGTCGCCGCGCTGGCGCTTTCGCTACTCAAGGCCGTAGCACTTGTGGAGGCGGTGTTCCTCGCCTTTCTTATTTTCAGCCTGATTGTCGGCCGCCGACTATTCACCCGTCATGCCTCGCTGCTGAACCAGGCGCTAACGGCATCATGGATGACGGCGATTGCCGTGATCTGCGTCGGCGCTGTCGTCATCCTGCTCTTCGTCTACCGCGACGTGGAATACAGCAACGAGCTGTGGTGGCAGTTCGAATTCACTGGCGAGGCGCCGCGCGGGCTGCGCGCCATTCTCGGCCTCACGATCATCTCCTCGGCAATTGCGATCTTCAGCCTGCTGCGCCCCGCCGCCTTCAAGCCGGAGCCCGCGACGGAGGAGGCGCTCCGGCGCGCGGTCGAGATCGTCAGGACGCAGAATGATGCGGACGCCAATCTCGTGCGCATGGGCGACAAGAGCATCATGTTTTCCGAGGAGGGGGATGCTTTCATCATGTATGGCCGACAGGGCCGCTCCTGGATCGCGCTCTTCGATCCCATCGGGGCAAAGCACGCGACGCCGGAACTCGTCTGGCGCTTCGTCGAGGCAGCGCGGGCGGCCGGCTGCCGGGCGGTGTTCTATCAGATTTCTCCAGCACTTCTCTCCCACTGCGCCGATGCGGGGCTGCGTGCCTTCAAGCTCGGCGAGCTGGCCGTCGCCGATCTGACGAACTTTGAAATGAAGGGCGGCAAATGGGCAAACCTGCGGCAGACCGCAGCGCGCGCGCAGCGCGACGGGCTGGAGTTCGAAGTCATCCCGCCCGAGGCGGTGCCCGGTATCATCAATGAGCTTGCGGCGGTTTCGAATGCCTGGCTCGAACATCACAACGCCAAGGAGAAAGGCTTCTCGCTCGGCGCCTTCGAACCGGGCTACGCAAGCGCCCAGCCGGTCGGTGTGTTGAAGAAGGATGGCAAGATCGTCGCTTTCGCCAATATTCTGGTCACCGAGACGAAGTCGGAAGGCACGATCGACCTGATGCGCTTTTCGCCGGAGGCGCCCAAGGGTTCGATGGACTTTCTCTTCGTGCGGATCATGGAATATCTGCGTGGCGAGGGCTACACGCACTTCAACCTCGGCATGGCGCCGCTTTCGGGCATGTCCAAGCGCGAGACGGCACCGGTCTGGGATCGCATCGGCAGCACGGTCTTCGAACACGGCGAGCGCTTCTACAATTTCAAAGGCCTTCGCGCATTCAAATCAAAATTTCATCCGCACTGGCAGCCGCGCTATCTTGCGGTCTCCGGAGGGGGCAATCCGATGATTGCGTTGATGGACGCGACCCTTCTCATCGGCGGCGGATTGAAAGGAGTCGTCAGGAAATGATCAGAGGATATCTTCTCGCAGCCGCATGCGTGATTGCGCTGACAGCGCCGGCTGCCGCTGCCGAGGAAACCACGCAGAGTTTCGAAACCGGGCTCATTCCCTCGCCGCACATCTTCCTGCCGGATGGCGACGTCAAGGGCGCGGTGATGCTGATCTCGGATGGCGCCGGCTGGGGCGACAAGGAAAAGGCGGAGGCCGACAGTCTGGTGCAGGAGGGCACTGTCGTCATCGGCGTCGACTTCCCCTCCTATATGGATGCACTGCGCAAGTATGATCTCAGCGAGAATGATGGCTGCATCTATCTGGTTTCCGACATTGAGTCGCTTAGCCAGCAGGTGCAGCGCGCCGCGGGCAACACCGCCTATCATCTGCCGATAATCGCCGGTATCGGCGAGGGCGGCGCATTGGCGCTGGCGATTGCGGCGCAGACGCCGGATGCGACGATCGGCCGAACGCTGGCTGTGGATCCGGTCGCCGGCATTCCTCTGACCCAACAGCTCTGCACGCCGGCCTCGAAGAAGACCGTCGACGGCAGGATGGTCTACGGCCTTGCTAGAGGTGGCCTTCCGAACCCGATCATTGCCGCCTTCACCTCCGCCGCGCCGGAAGACGGGCGCATGCATGCCGAGGCACTGAAGAAGGATCATCCGGAAATCGAGATTCGCGATGCCGGGGATGATGCCCAGTCGACGCTTTCAGACATCTTGGAAGACCTGATCGCGGCCTCCGGAAGTACAGACAATCCGCTCGGACTGCCGCTTGCCGTGCTTGATGCCAAGCCGTCCTTGGACACCATGGCCATCATCTATTCCGGCGATGGTGGCTGGCGCGATATCGACAAGGAAGTGGGTGCGGCGCTGCAGAAAGAGGGCATTCCCGTCGTCGGCGTCGACTCGCTTCATTATTTCTGGTCGGAGCGCCAGCCCCAGGAGACGGCTGACGATCTGGCGAAGATCATCGAATTTTATCGCAAGCAGTGGAAGGTGAAGCACGTTCTTCTGATCGGTTACTCTTTCGGAGCCGATGTCGTGCCTGCCACCTACAACAGGCTGAAGGCTGCCGACAAAGCGGCGATCGCCCAGGTGTCGCTGCTCTCGCTGTCGCATGAGGTGGACTACGTGATTTCCGTCATGGGCTGGCTCGGCCAAAAGACCGAGGGTGCTGCCGGCGACCCGGTCGATGATCTGAAGGCCATCGGCCCAAAGCTTGTGCAATGTATCTACGGTAAGGACGACGATGACGAGGTCGCCTGCCCCGCACTGAAGGATAGCGGCGCCGATGTCGTCGAGCTGCCGGGCGATCATCACTTCGACGAGAATTACGATCTGCTGACGAAGACGATCGTCGACCGTCTGAAATCGCAGCTTACCGATTAACGCATCAGCGTCTCTTCGCTCCAACCCAGAGCGGCAATCTCGGCACTGCGAAGCTTCGCGTCGTCGTTGACGATGAATTCGTCAAGCTGCGGCGGCTTCACACTAGTTCCGGCGAGCATCGCATGCGCTTGGCCGCGATGATGCGTCTGGTGCTGGAAAAGGTGGCTCAGCACGTCGTCGGCCCGCTCTTTCTGAACGCGGCCGGCGCGCTGGAGATCGATAACGGCCGCAAGCCTTTCCGGTGTCAGGGCTTCGCAGAATGCCACGAGGCGCTGATCGACCTTGCGCTGCTCGCCAGCAAGCGAGGCGGCCGTATCGAAAGGCTCTTCGACTTCCCAGGCTTTCGGACCAAGAGTGCCGCCCTCGAGCGCATCGACATAGAACCAGTCGACGGTGATGACATGGTTCAGCGTCGACTTGATCGAGGGAAAGAAGCTTACGCCCTCCGCCTCGAACTCCCCGGGACGCAGGGACGCGCAGGCGGCAAGTAAGCGATGGTTCGCAAGCGCATTATTATAGGCAAGCTTGCGAAACACCCGGCACGGATCGAAACTTGGCATCGCGCATCCTCCTCTTCAGGTTCATTCGAATACAACTTGGGACAGTTCCTCGGATCGCGATTGCCGCCGCCAAATGAGATGAGGTGGCGCGGCGCCCACGACACTGCCGCCCAGAATCGTCAGAAACCCCGTCGCGTGATCACTCAATCGCCTTCCTGAAACAGCCGGAACTGTGCGGCTTCGAGGTCCTTCGGGGGCTGCATACCGAGATGTTTCCAGGCCGTTGCGGTCAGCACGCGGCCGCGCGGCGTGCGCTGGATGAAGCCCTGCTGGATCATGTAAGGTTCGATGATGTCCTCGATCGCGTCGCGCGGTTCGGAGAGGCCAGCGGCGATCGTTTCGATGCCGACCGGGCCGCCGCCGAAATTGACGGCGATCATGTTGAGATAGCGCTTGTCGAGCTGGTCGAGGCCGACGCTGTCGACGAGCAGGCGGGTGAGCGCCTCGTCGGCGATCTCGCGGGTGACGGCTTCGGCTTTGGCGACTTCGGCGAAATCGCGCACGCGGCGAAGCAGCCGGCCGGCGATGCGCGGCGTGCCGCGGGCGCGGCGCGCAATTTCGCGGGCGCCGTCGTCGGTCATCGGCAGGTTCATGAGGCGGGCGCCGCGGCGCACGATCAGTTCCAGTTCTTCTACGGTGTAGAAGCTCAGACGCACCGGAATGCCGAAGCGGTCGCGAAGGGGCGTCGTCAGGAGACCGAGGCGCGTGGTCGCGGCAACGAGGGTGAATTTCGAGAGATCGATCTTCACCGAGCGGGCGGCCGGGCCTTCGCCGATGATGAGGTCGAGCTGGAAATCCTCCATCGCTGGATAGAGGATTTCCTCGACGGCCGGGCTCAGGCGGTGGATCTCGTCGATGAAGAGTACGTCGCGCTCTTCGAGATTCGTCAGCAGCGCCGCAAGGTCGCCGGCTTTCGCGATGACCGGGCCGGACGTGGAGCGGAAGTTGACTCCGAGCTCCTTCGCCATGATCTGCGCCAGCGTCGTCTTGCCGAGGCCCGGCGGCCCCACGAAGAGGACATGGTCCAGCGCCTCGCCGCGGTTCTTGGCGGCTTCGATGAAGACCTTCAGATTCGCTCGCGCCTCCGCCTGGCCGGTGAACTCGTCCAGCGACTGCGGACGCAGCGTCACATCCAGATCTTCGCCCCGCTTTTCCGGCGATATCAGGCGGGCAGGTTCGGTCATGCGAGAAGTTCCATTCCGGGAATCGCCCTAGCAGCCTTGCGATCAAATGTGATGACTTTCCGGCAACCGTCCCTGAGACCTGCCCACACGACGAGATAATCGGCGAGATTCGTTTCCGGGGGGCTCTGCGCCGCGACCAATATATTCAGTTCATCGGCATGCTCAACGACAACTTCAGCGGAAGCCAGAAGCAAGCGAAGCATCTCAATGATCTGCGGTTGCGGGTAACTCAAACCATCATGGTAAGAAACCGGGTTTTCGCCAATCACCGCGCCAATTCCTTCAATCCCAACCTGATCAGTTTGGCGCTGTCAGCACCTTCGCCTGCCGTTTTCATCGCAGCAGCAACAGCATTGGCGGCCTGGTCACGCGAATAGCCGAGATTCGTCAACGCAGAGACGGCATCGGAGACGGGTGCCGAAGCGACACCTTCGCCAAGTTCCTGCTTGAGACCGATATTGATCGCCTCGCCGGCAAAGGCGGGGGCCTTGTTCTTCAACTCGGTGACGATACGGACCGCGACTTTCGGGCCGACACCCTGCGCGCGGGAGACGGCCGTTCTGTCCTGCAGGGCGATGGCATTGGCAAGTTCGCTCGGCGTCAGGATGGAGAGGATGGCGAGCGCCACCTTCGCGCCGACACCCTGGACGCTTTGCAGCAGGTTGAACCATTCGCGCTCTAACGCTGTCATGAAGCCGAAGAGCTTCAGCTGGTCTTCACGCACGTAAGTCTCGATGAAAAGCGCGCAAGCTTCTCCCTGCGAACCGAGCCTCGACAGCGTGCGGCCGGAGCAATAGGCGACGTAGCAAACGCCGTGGACGTCGACAAGTACATGGTCGTCGCCGATTTCGTCGATGGTGCCTTTGAGCTTGCCGATCATGAAGAGGTCCGTCAGGGATGGGTTTCGGGTGTGATGAGGTCGAGCGATGGGAAATAGGAATGGTACCCTTTGGGATCACGGGTCAGAACCGTGTAGCCGCGGATCGCCGCATGCGCGCCAATTAGAAAATCGGGAAGAATGCTCTCACGCTCGCCGCCTGATTTCCGATAGACGCGGAAGGCGGCGGCGGCCGCAAACGCAGCGGCCCAAGGCAGATTCTCGCGGCGGAATTCATCCTGCGGCAGCAGGCGATCCACTTCGTCCATATTGCGATAGCGCACGGAAAACTCCGAGTAGATGATCGGGTTTATCAGGACCGGACCGCGCTTGAAGACGTCCAAAGCACGCTGGCGTGACCAGCCATGCCAATCGGATGTCGGCATTGCAAGGTCGACGAGAACGTTGGTGTCGATCAACGTTGCCATCAGCGGTCCCGCGTCATCGACATAAGTTCTTCGGCATCGATTGCCTGGTCGCCGGTTCCTTCAAGCCGATCGAGGGATTGCATGAAGCGATCGAGACGACCGCGATCTTCCAATTCCTGCTTTCCATTCTTTGGTGCAAGAATCAACTTTCCACCCTCAACCGAAAAGATCACCTCGCTGTTTAGCTCTATACCTGCAAGCTCACGCAGGTCGCGAGGGATGGTGACTTGGCCCTTTGAGGTAACGCGCATCTGATTGCTCCACTGATGCGGTAAGAATTATCATTACTGATAGAACAAGGCAAGAACGCAGGTCAACCGGCCACTGCCGCCAGGCGCATCCTGCTGCTGCCGCGGTTATGGGCATGGCAGATGGCGATGGCGAGCGCATCGGCGGCGTCGTTGCCTTTGAACTCCACTTTCGGCATCAGGATTTTCAGCATCATGTGGATTTGTTGCTTCTCACCGTGGCCAACACCGATGACGGCCTTCTTGACGGCATTGGGTGCATATTCCGATACCTGCAGCCCGGCGCGCGCCGGCACGAGCATCGCAATGCCGCGGGCTTGGCCGAGCTTCAGGGTCGCAACCGCATCCTTGTTGACGAAAGTCTGCTCAACGGCAGCCTCATCCGGCTTGTAACCATGCACGATTTCGGCGAGTCCGTCGTGCAGCTGGCGGAGGCGGGAGGCGAGGTCCATGTCGCCGTCGGAGGTCACTGTTCCGGAGGCCACGAAGCGCAGCGAATTGCCGAGCGTGTCGATAATTCCCCAGCCGGTGCGGCGCAGACCGGGATCGATGCCGATGATGCGAATCGTATTTTGCATAGTTCACCTTATTGCGGTTGCAAAATAACTGCCACCAATATGTGAACAAAGCAAAAACATTCCCTCTTTTGTAAGAGGCCGTTTACCACGAATTAAATCCGATGCCTGAAATCTAGTCCCTTCAAATGTGAGAGGAGCTGCCTTTTGCAAAAGGTTAAGGCTCCCCGTGTTCTGTTTTCGGTCAAGCTGGCAGGGATTGCGCTGCCGGCAAGCCGCTCCGGAAGGGTTGTTGTCATGGCTCAGAGATTTCAGTCCCTGTCCTTTAAGGTTATCGCGACATTCATCCTGCTCACGGCACTGGCTGTGAGCGCGATCAGCGTTCTCGGCTATTTCACCAGCAGCCGCATCTCGGATGCGCAGGCTCTGAAGGCCAAGGAAAGTGTTCTCATCTTCCGCGGCGACATGCTGCAGGATCAACTGGGGCAGCTTGAGAACCAGGCGAGTTCCATTGCGCGCATAGAGGCGCTGCAGATGTCGATCACCAGCCTGAAGAGCGGCTGGAAGACGATCGAAAAATCGTCGGGCGACGCGCGAGGTGACCTCAAAAAGGTGTTCATCACCAACAATCCGAATCCGGCGGATCAGCGTGAGAGGCTGATGAAGCCGGAAGGGCCGAGCGGCTTCTACTACTCGAACCACGAGAAGACCCAGGGCGAAGTCGCCCGCGACCTAGAGAACACCGCCTTCAGCGACTTGTTGATTGCCGATCTCGACGGCTCGGTTCTCTATTCCTACAAGAAGGACGATAATTTCGCCGAGAATCTGAAGGCCGATCCATGGAAGGCGACAGGTGCGGGTATTGCATTTGCAAAAGCGGTCGAGAACACAGCCAAGGCGACGGACAATTCCGCGCCGACTGCATTCTCGGGTCTGCGAGTCGATCCCTCCAACGGCAAGTCGGCGATCTTCTATGCAGTGCCGATCATCAAGCTCGGTCAGGCGAAGGGCATCATCCTTTTCAAGGTGCGCAATGATATCATCACCAGCATCCTGGCAAAGGGTATCGTTTCCGGCAGCACGGCTCAGGCTGCCATTATTTCCAGTGACGGTTCTGCGGTCGGGCTCAATGCGGAAGGCCGGCTTGCGACGCTTGACACAGCGCCGTTCACTTTCGTGAAGGACGCGCTTGCAAGCAGCAACGGCATGACAGTCGACGACTTTGCGCGCCCCGACGGCACCGCCCGGGCCTATGTCCGCTCCATCGCCTATCAGGGCGAGCGGTTTCTCGTCGTCGAAAGCGTGCTCGTCAGCGAGCTCAATGCTGGTTCGATCGAGATCGCGACGCTGCTGACCATGATTGGCCTCGCAGCGCTTGTCGTCATGGCGATTGCCACGGGCCTCATCACCAAGTTGCTCTTCTCGCCGCTTGCGCGCCTTGCCTGCAATACCCGCGAGGTGGCAGGCGGCAAGCTGGATGTCGAGATCGGCAGCCAGAACCGTCAGGACGAAATAGGCACGATGGCCAAGGCGCTTGCCCGATTCAGGCAATCACTGATCGAAAGCCGCGAGCTCGAAGCGGCAAGTGCTGCAACCCGTGCCCGCGCCGAGCGCGACCGTCAGGAAAACCTTGCTCTTCGCGAAGCGGAAGCGAAAACCTTGCAAGATGTCGTCCAGGCGCTGGATGAGGGTCTGCATCATCTGGCGAACGGCGACCTTGCCTACCAGATCGACACGAGTTTCCCGAACGAGCTTGAAGGCCTGCGCGTCAACTTTAACGATGCGCTCGCCACGCTCAGCGAGACGATGACGGCGATCGGCGGCAACTCCATGGCAGTGCGCTCCGGCTCGGAAGAGATGCGGACCGGCGCCGACGACCTTGCCGGACGCACCGAGCGCCAGGCTGCGTCGATCACCGAAACGGCCAATGCGATCGATGCGATCACCCAGTCCGTTCGCGTCCAGATCCAACGCGCTGAACAGGCGGAGCGCATTGCCCGCGACGCGAAAAAGGAGACCACCGGCTCCGGCGAGATCATGCGTGAGACCATTGCGGCGATGGAGGCGATCCAGTCCTCATCGCGGCAGATCAACACGATCATCTCCGTTATCGACGACATCGCATTCCAGACGAACCTGCTGGCACTCAATGCCGGCGTCGAAGCGGCCCGCGCCGGTGAATCCGGCAAGGGCTTTGCGGTCGTTGCGATGGAAGTGCGTGAACTGGCGCAGCGTTCATCGAGCGCTGCCAAGGAGATCGCGAGCCTGCTGCAGAAATCGACCCATGAGGTTGAGACGGGCGTGTCGCTTGTCGAGCGGGCAGGTGTGGCGCTGACGGGCATCGGCAGCCATGTCGAGCACATCAATGGCCAGATTCACGAGATCATGGAATCGACCCGTGAAGAGGCGGATACGCTGCGCCAGATCAACAAGGCCGTTTCCGAACTCGACTCGATGACGCAGCAGAATGCCGCGATGGTGGAGGAAACGACAGCCGCGATCCACCGCCTTGCGGCAGAGGCCGTGGAGATGGACCGCCAGCTCGGCAATTTCACGCTGCCGCACGATCATCATCATCACGGCGCCGAAATTCACATTCTCCGGCGGCACACGGCTTGAAATAGCGAGATCGAGGGTCGGGGAACCGGCCCTTTTTCTTTGTCCGCGGGATTTGGAATGAGCGATTCCAGAACCTACATAGACCTGTCCTTCCAATCACCGGCAGGTTTTCTTTATGGTTCCCTTTTCCATTCTCGATCTTTCGCCCGTTGCCGAAGGCACGACGATCCAGCAATCCTTCAAAGGTTCGGCGCGCATGGCGCAGAAAGCGGAGGAGTGCGGCTACAAGCGCTTCTGGCTGGCGGAGCATCACGGCATGCCGGGTGTCGCGAGTGCCGCGACTGCGGTCGTCATCAGCCATGTCGGCGCCGCGACAAACCACATTCGCATCGGCTCGGGCGGAATCATGCTGCCCAACCATTCACCGCTGGTGATCGCCGAGCAGTTCGGCACATTGGCGGCGCTTTTTCCGGGCCGCGTCGATCTCGGGCTCGGTCGCGCTCCCGGCACAGATATGCGGACGGCGCAGGCGCTCCGCCGCAATCTGGAGGCGGGCGCCCACAATTTCCCGAACGATATCGTCGAGCTGCAGCAGCTACTGGGTGAGCCGGTTGAGAACCAGGCGATCCTTGCCGTTCCAGGCTACAGTTCGCATGTGCCGATCTGGCTGCTTGGCTCCAGTCTTTATAGCGCCCAGCTGGCGGCGATGCTCGGCCTGCCCTATGCCTTCGCCTCGCATTTCGCACCGGATTTGCTGCTCGATGCGATCGACATCTACCGCAGCAAGTTCCAGCCCTCGGCCTCGCTCGACCAGCCTTATGTGATGGCCGGCGTCATGGGCTCCGTCGCGCCGACGGATGAGGAAGCGCAGTATCATTTCACTTCCGCGCAGCAGCAATTCGTCAACCTGCGCCGCAACGTCCGTGGTCCGTTCCCGCGACCGGTCGAGGACATGCAGGGCTTCTGGTCGCCGATGGAGAAACTGAATGTCGAGCACACACTACGCTACGCGGTCGTCGGTTCACCGAAGACGGCAGAGGCGAAGCTCACCGAATTCCTGAAGGAGACCGGGGCGGACGAGGTCATCATCTCCATGCCGATACACGACATCGAGGCGCGGTTGAGATCGGTCGAGCTGTTTGCGGGACTGAGGAATTTCATGAGAGTTGCGGCTTAAGACAAAAGACCCGCCAGCGTTTCCGCAGCCGGGTCTTCAATTCGTTCGTTGGAATGCTCAAGCCGAAAGCTTGGCGAGCACTTCTTCGGAAACCTCGAAGTTCGAATAGACGTTCTGCACGTCGTCGTCGTCGTCCAGGCTGTCGATGAGCTTCATCAGCGACTGGGCCTTTTCCTCGTCCACTGGCACGCTGTTCTGGGCGCGCCAGACGGCCTTGACGGTTTCGGCTTCGCCAAGCGTGCCTTCCAGCGCCTTGGCGACTTCGCCGAGGGATTCGAAGGCGCAGGTGATGGTGTGGCCTTCCTCGTCGGTCTCGACGTCATCGGCGCCGGCTTCGATCGCGGCTTCCATGACCGTGTCGGCATCGCCGGCCGATAGCTTGTAGGTGATCTCGCCGACGTGATCGAAGGAGAAGGAAACCGAGCCTGTTTCGCCGAGCGCGCCGCCCGCCTTGGTGAAGATTGAGCGGACGTTGGAGGCGGTGCGGTTGCGGTTGTCTGTCAGCGCCTCGACGATGATCGCCGTGCCGCCTGGGCCATAGCCTTCGTAGCGGACTTCGTCGTAGTTCTCGCTATCGGCGCCTGCCGCCTTCTTGATGGCGCGGTCGATATTGTCCTTCGGCATGGACTGTGCCTTGGCGTTCTGGATTGCTAGGCGCAGGCGGGCGTTCATCGTCGGGTCGGGCAGGCCGGCCTTGGCAGCAACGGTGATTTCGCGCGCGAGCTTGGAGAACATTTTCGACCGCACGGCATCCTGACGGCCCTTGCGATGCATGATGTTTTTAAACTGTGAATGGCCAGCCATGGCACCCCTGTTCACGTCTCATTGTTCGGAATGGACGGCCTTATAAGAGCGAAGCGGACCGCATTCAAGGGAAAAGCAGCTTGTTCCTGAGTCCCTGGGTAGGCGAAAAGCCGCGGAACAAAGCGGCAGACGTGACGTTTGAAGGCTTGAAAAGCCCGAAGGGAAGGGGAAGGCCATGGCAAGCTTTAGCGAAGCGCGCGAACATCCGGCACGGCAGCTTTGGGATCAGGTGAACGATGTTTCGGCAGGAATGCTCGGCATCGATGGCGTCGACATGCACATGCAGCCGATGGCTCCGCATGCCGATCCGAAGACAAATACCATATGGTTCTATACAAAATCCGATGCCGACATTGCCCGCGCCGTCAAACCGGGAACGCGTGCGCATTTCTGCGTCATAGGCAAGGATCACGACTACCACGCCAGCCTGGCAGGCAAGATCGAGATCCGGCCGGACCCTTCGAGGATCGAGCAGTATTGGAATTCGGTGGTTGCGGCCTGGTACGAGAACGGCAAGAAGGATCCGAAGCTGACAATGCTTGTCATGCATGTGGACGATGCCGAGATCTGGGTTTCGATCGGCAGCAAGCTGAAGTTCGGCTGGGAGATCGCGAAGGCCAATCTCAGTGACGACAAGATGCCCGACGTGGGCATCAAACGGCATCTGCAATTTGCCTAATGCCGGCAGAGCCTGGAGGTCTCAGGCTTTCTGGTCTCCTCTATAGAGCGCCCTTCATGACATAAATGAGCGGCTTCCTGGGGAGGGATCGCATGGAAACGGTAATCGTGTCGTCAGGCGCATAGCTGATGTCGAAATCCTTACCGAACATCGACACAAAGCGCTCGACCGGCGGGCCGCGGCGGTGCATCGGCAGGATCAGCGACGAGCGCAGGCGCTTGATGACGCGGCTCATGCTGTCGGCGCCCATAGTCAGGCCGCCGTCGACCGGGACCATGACGATATCCAGGCGGCCGATCTCGGTATAGTGGGCATCGGTCAGTTCATAGTGTAGGTGACCGAGATGGCCGATGCAGAGGCCGGCGATCTCGAAGATGAAGATTGAGTTTCCATCTTTCTGAGGCGCGCTGTAGCCGCCGCGGATATCCGTCGTGACGTTGCGGATATAGGCATCGCCGATCATCAGGTCGATGTCTGCCTTTTCGCCGGGCACATCGCTCCAGCCATGCAACACGTGCTTGATCGCCGGATCTGGCGTCAGCGTGTAATGCGTTGTGTGTGCCCGGTTCATCGTCACCACGTCGGGCGTCACGACCGGCCGGTACCAGCCGTTGAAATCCGTTGCGATGACGATGCCGCCCGGCGTTTCGATTTCGAAGGTGGAATGTCCAAGGAAGGTCAGCTTGACATCCTCGCCTTCCGAAACCGCAGGCATGATAGGCGCGTCGCCGGAAAAGCTCACGAATGTGGCCTTGGGGGTTGCCTGGGCGATCGCTTGGCACTGACTGACGGGTTTGGGTTCGGTTTGTGCGGCCGCCGCGCGGGGCAGGGCAAAGGGCACGAGGCATGCGATAGCGAGGACAAGCAATTGCGGCTTCATGCCACCCCTCCGGCGCTTTCACGGTGCGCCGAGGATGCGGCAAGGCACCGCAGCGGTCCAGATGGAGAGCGCTCACAATTGCGTGTTGGGTGGATGGGTGGCGTGCCGTGCCGCTTAATGAGGCGTGCCGTTCGCCTACCGCCAGAATTCCGGAATCGTCTCCGCCAGCCGCGGACCAATCCGCAGCGGCGCGATCTGTTCCGCAAGCCCGGTGGCATCGGAAATCTCGACGCCGACGCCGCAGATCGTCGCAGGGCCGGTGGCGGCTTCCATGCGTCCCTTCGGCATCTTGGAGATGAAGCGGTTCAGCGGCTCTTCCTTGTCCATGCCGAGCGAAGAGTCGTAGTCGCCACACATGCCGGCATCCGACATATAGGCCGTGCCGCCGTTCAGTATCTGATGGTCGGCAGTCGGTACATGCGTATGCGTGCCGACGACGAAGGTGGCCCGGCCGTCGACGAAATGGCCGAAGCACTGCTTTTCGCTCGTTGCCTCCGCATGGAAGTCGAAGATGATCGCATCGGCCTGTTCCTTGAGCGGGCAAGCGTCGAGGATCGTCTCGGCGGATTTGAAGGGATCGTCGAGCTCCGGATGCATGAAGACGCGGCCCATGATGTTTGCCACGAGCACGCGTGCTCCGTTTCGCGCATAAAAGAGTCCCGAGCCGCGGCCGGGCGTTCCCTGCGGGTAATTGGCCGGGCGCAGGAACTGATCGTGGCGGCCCGCAAAGGCGACGGCTTCCTTCTGGTCCCAGACGTGGTTGCCGGTGGTGACGACGTCGGCTCCCGCATTGATCGTCTCGAGGAAGATGTCTTCCGTGATGCCGAAACCGCCCGCGGCATTTTCGCCGTTGACGATCACGAAGTCGAGTTTTAGGTCGGAAACCAGTCCGGGCAGGCGATCCCATACCGCCGTCCGCCCCGTCTTGCCGACCATGTCACCCAGAAAAAGCAGACGCATTCCTTATCCGATCCAAGAAGCAAAAAAGCGAAGGCCGCTTTCTGTCAGGATGGCATCCAGGCTTATGTCATGCGGCTCGTCGGGCACATGTGCCACTTCCTGGCAGTCGAATGCAATGCCGATCAGCTTCGGACGCACGCCTTTTTGCCGCAGACGGTGGATTGCGCGGTCGTAGTGACCAGCGCCGTAGCCGATGCGGTGGCCGCGATCGTCGAAGGCCGACAGTGGCACGAGCATGATTTCCGGATCGAGAACCGCGGCCTCCGGTCCCGGTCCGGCAGTGCCGAAGCCTGTGGCAACCAGCGGCTCGCCACGCAGGAGCTCACGGAAGACGATCATCTGACGGTCGAGGATGGCCGGAACGCAGAGGCGGGCTCCGCGCGCCTGAAAGCGCGCCATCAGAGGCCGGATATCGGCCTCCGAGCGGATCGGCATGAAGCCCGAAATGATCGTGCCGGGATCGAAAGCCACGGCCTCGCCCGCGTGCTCCGCCATTGCCAAGCTCTTCTCGATACGCGCCTCAAGCGGGATTACGTCGCGCAACGCGAGCCGTTCGGCACGCATCTGGGTTTTGAGTTCCTTGGATATCGTCTGCTGCATGGACCGGACCATAAACGGCTGGCGGGCCATTGCAATCCCGTGACAGCGGCACTGGCTTTGGTGGAGCCGATTAGATCTGGTGAAATTTGCGTTGCTGCAATGCGCCTGTCAGTTGCCGGATCGTTTGCTCGAACAGCGCCTTGCCGCCCAGCAGCCAGCCAAGCGCCTCCAGTTTTTCGGTGCTCATCTGACTGACGGCAGCCTTGTCTGCTGAGGCAGGCAGAGGATTGGGGCAGCCGGTTTCCCGCTGCACGACCGACAAGATATCGCGGGTATCGGCGACGACGTCAGAAACATTGAAGACCTCGCCGGAGATGCGGGCGCTTTCCGTCTCCAGCATCAGCCGCACGGCGCGGCCGAGGTCGCGGCCGTGAACTTCCGTTCCGGCCCGGACGGGCGCCGGCCTGCCGCTGAGGTAATCGTCGATGAGGCCGGACCATTTGTTCGGAAGCAGGTCGCCGTAGACGCCGGTGGCGCGCAGGCTGGCCGCCGCGAAGCCGGGTCCGGCCAGATGGGCGAGCGCTCGCTCGCCGGCGAGCTTCACCTCCCCATAAAGCGTGTCCGGCTCCGGCAGCATGTCCTCTGTCAGGACGGTGCCGGGCGTTGCGTTCTGATAGACGGCACGACTGGAGATGAAGATACAGCGGCGGGTGCCGGCGCGCCTGGCGGTGTCGAAGAGCTTCACCGTGCCGTCAAGGTTCAGGCGGCTGAAGCCTCCCGGATCATCGCCTTCGCCGCCACGATATTGTCCGAGCAGGTGGCTGAAAGCGGCATGCACGAAGAAATAGGCGTCGTCGAAGGCCTCGATGTGTTCCTTGTCGGGATCGAGCGAAAGCGGTGCGAATTCGACCGGCCGCGAGAACAGCCGGGGCAACGGCGCGCGGCGTCCGCCGATGATGACCGAATATCCGGCGGCAAGCAGCTCCTCGACGATATAGCGTCCCACCAAGCCCGTCCCGCCAGATACCAATACCTTCATGCCGTCTCCGGATTCGTCATGGCCGCAATATCCGGCAGGTCATTGCCGGCATGGACGGAGTGCCAGAACTCGATCAGCGGCTTGAGCATCGCCGCCTTCGGATGATCCTTCTCCCATGGCTTTTCATATTGGTAATGCAGGACTGAAATGCTCTTCCAGTCCCAAAGCGCGGGCATGGTGAACCATACATATTGCAGCATGTTGAAATAGACGGGCAGGCCGTGCCAATCCGGGAAGAAGGCCTGCAGGAAGGTCTGATCGGTCCGCGGCCAGAAGGCGTCGGGCTGGTCGAGCATGGTGAGCATCCGGCCAAAGGTTTCCTCGGAAGGCCTTGCGATGAAGACGCCGGAATTCATGCGGCGGAAGTCGGCCAGTGTTTCATAGACATTGGGGGCGGCGGAAAATTCGGGGTAGCCGAAGAGCTTGTCGATATTCTTCAACACGATGGCATCAGCGTCGATGAAGACGACGCGCTCATATTCGGTCAACTGCCAGAGGCGCAGCTTGCAGAAATTGTCGAGCGGCGAATGAAAATCCGGCTTGCGACCCTTGGTGAAGGGGGCGGCGGAATGGAGCTGGCCGCGGGCATGACGCTCGTTGAAGGCATCGGAAAGTGGAAGGTGCGCGACTTCGATGAGGCGGCAGCCGAGATCAGCAAGTGGGGCGAGGGTGCTTCCCTTCACGCCGCCGGTATGCAGCACGACGATATCGGCCGCGGTCTTTGTGAGCCGGAGGGAGCGCGCTAGCGCGGTCGCGCCCATGACATAGTCTGCATTCGTGACGAGGGTGGTGTAGGCGTGGCGGGATGAGGGCGTTTTTTGTGGGTTGACGGAGATCACTTCCATATTCACGACACGGATTTCAGCCGCTTGCCTTCCGGGTCGCGGTTGATCGTGGCGGCGATGTCCTTCGTCCACGCAGAGACGGCGGGAACGCGGGAGCGATCGACGCGGTAGGCAAATTTCCTGGCGACGTCGACGATCTCGCCGAGCAGGCCGGCTTCGAGCGTGATCGGATCGAGCCCCAGATCGCGGAATTTCTCGTTCCTGACGATCAGATCGTTTTCCGGCGCTTCCTTGCGCGGGTTGGGAAGCCAGGCGATCTTTGCACCGCTCATCCTGGCGATCATCTCGGCAAGGTCGCGCACACGGTGTGTCTCGGTCATCTGATTGAAGATCTCGACACGGGAGCCGCGGGCCGGCGGGTTCTTCAGCGCAAGCTCGATGCAGCGGACAGAATCCTGGATATGGATGAAGGCGCGCGTCTGTCCGCCTGTGCCGTGGATGGTGAGCGGATAACCGATTGCCGCTTGGATGAGAAAGCGGTTCAGCACGGTGCCATAGTCACCGTCATAATCGAAACGGTTGATCAGTTGCGGATGGCGGCGTGTCTGCTCGGTGTGCGTGCCCCACACGATGCCCTGGTGCAGGTCGGTGATGCGCAGCGCGTCGTTCTTCGCATAGAACTGGAGGAGCAGCTGATCCAGGCACTTGGTCATATGGTAAATCGAGCCGGGATTGGACGGATAGAGGATTTCCTGGCTCGCCATCTCGCCATCTGCCGTTTCGACGCCGACGGTCAGGTAGCCCTCGGGGATCGCGGCGCCGACCGTCGAATAGCCGTAGACGCCCATCGTGCCGAGGTGGATCAAATGGGCGTCAAACTGCAATTCGACGAGTGCATTCAAAAGGTTATGCGTGGCGCTGACGTTGTTGTTGACGGTGTAGTTTTTGTGCCGGTCGCTCTTCATCGAATAGGGCGCGGCGCGCTGTTCGGCGAAATGGACGATGGCATCCGGCCGGTTTTCGGCAAGCCACTTCTTGAGAAGCTCGTAGTCCTTGGCGAGGTCGATCAGATTGAAATGGATGCGCCGCCCGGTTTCGGCATGCCAAATGCGGGTGCGCTCCTGAATGGAATCCATCGGCGTCAGTGATTGCACGCCGAGTTCGGTATCGATCCAGCGCCGCGAGAGATTGTCGAGAATGTGGACGTCGTGCCCCGCGTCCGAGAGATGCAGCGATGTCGGCCAGCCAATGAACCCATCTCCGCCCATCACCGCAATCTTCATCGCATTGCCTCCTGTATGTTCATCCACTATCGGGAATACTTAAGAACTGTGACGAATGTTCAAAGCTAGGGCGTTGCTGCGCCTCGCCAACAGGCATGCGAGTTTGGAGAAAATTATGGCGGATAACGGCTTTTCCATTTCAGGCGAGCTGACGGAGACGGGGCACCAGCTGATCCAGCGCGTCTACTATGAAGACACCGATTTCTCCGGCTTGGTCTATCATGCGCGCTACCTGCATTTCCTCGAGCGCGGCCGTACCGACTATCTGCGCTGCCTGGGCGTCGAGCAGCGTGAGCTGATCACCGCCGACGCGGAAGGGCTTGTCTTCGTCGTTCACCGTATGGAAATCGACTTCAGAAACCCGGCGCGCATGGACGATATTCTCACCATCGTCACGTGCACCGAGAAGGCCGGCGGCGCGAAGATGGTGCTCAGACAAGAAATTCGCCGCGGCGAAACGCCGCTTATCGCGGCCAAAGTGATCATCGCCGTCATCAACGCCAAGGGAAGGCCGCGCCGGTTGCCAGAGGCGTTGGCGAAGCGGATGCAGATCGAGACGCAAGA
The DNA here is from genome assembly GCF_900169785.1 of Rhizobium sullae. Taxonomy (GTDB): domain Bacteria; phylum Pseudomonadota; class Alphaproteobacteria; order Rhizobiales; family Rhizobiaceae; genus Rhizobium; species Rhizobium sullae. The sequence goes on along the minus strand of NZ_FWER01000004.1, from coordinate 31,215 downwards.
CGGCTAAACGCGCATTCCAGACATGCAGAATTGAGCAAACGCGGGCCTTGCAAAAACATGACTTTCGTGTGAAGGAATTCAGCGCTGCAAGGATTGCGCGGCATTCCGTCGCCGGACTTCGGTCTCTTCGTTCCAAGCTGGGAAGAAAAATTCAGCTGGTTAAGCTTTGCCGTCATACTCTGGAACTAACGATCTATTAACCATAATAGTGTCTTACTTGGAAAGTCAGAGATTGTGCGGTGCACGCCTTCCTTTGACCAAATTTGACGGCAAGGAAGGCGGAAGAAGAGCTTTAAGCTTGACCAGGGCTTTGGGCGGCGGTCGCCAGACAATTCTTGCGAGATCACTTTCTGTGCCGCCCGGTCAAGCACCGGGCGTTTGGATTCGGGGATTTTGATAAATGGAACAAGTAGGATTGGCAGCAGCAACGGCCGACGTCAGCCTCTGGTCGTTGTTCATGCAGGCAGGCATCGTCGTCAAGCTGGTCATGCTCGGGCTGATCGCAGCCTCCGTCTGGACTTGGGCGATCGTCATCGACAAATATCTGGCCTATGGCCGCGCCCGGCGCCAGTTCGACAAGTTCGAGCAGGTCTTCTGGTCGGGGCAGTCGCTGGAAGAGCTCTACCGCACGCTTTCCGAACGCAACAATACCGGCCTTGCTTCGATCTTCGTTGCCGCCATGCGCGAGTGGAAGAAGTCCTTCGAACGCGGTGCGCGCTCGCCGATCGGTCTGCAGATGCGTATCGACCGGGCGATGGACGTGACGCTCGCCCGTGAAACGGAATTTCTTTCCGCCCGCCTCGGCTCGCTCGCGACGATCGGTTCGGCAGGTCCGTTCATTGGTCTCTTCGGTACGGTCGTCGGTATCATGACTTCGTTCCAGGCAATCGCCGGTTCGAAGTCGACCAACCTCGCGGTCGTTGCCCCCGGTATCGCCGAAGCGCTTCTCGCCACCGCGATCGGCCTCGTGGCCGCTATCCCGGCGGTTATCGCCTACAACAAGTTCTCCGCGGATGCCGGCAAGCTCTCTGGCCGCATGGAAGGCTTTGCGGACGAGTTCTCCGCCATCCTTTCGCGCCAGATCGATGAGAAGCTGCAGCCGCGTCAGGCCGCACAATAACCGACGGAGTACACGATTATGGGTATGGCTGTTGGAGGCAATAACGGCGGAGGCGGCGGTCGCCGCCGCCGTGGTGGCCGGAACAAGGGTGTTATTTCCGAGATCAACGTGACGCCGCTCGTCGACGTCATGCTCGTGCTGCTCATCATCTTCATGGTAGCGGCGCCGATGATGACCGTCGGCGTACCGATCGACCTGCCGGAAACGCAGGCCAAGGCGCTCAATTCCGAAACGCAGCCGATCACCATTTCCGTCAAGAACGACGGCGCGGTGTTCCTGCAGGAAACGCCGATCCCGGCCGAAGAGATCGCCGCCAAGCTCGAGGCGATCGCGACCACGGGCTACAACGAACGCATCTTCGTGCGTGGTGATGCGACGGCGCCTTACGGCGTGATCGCCGATGTCATGGCGCGCATCCAGGGTGCGGGCTTCAAGAATATCGGTCTCGTCACCCAGCAGAAGAAGGACCAGTAGAAAGCAAGATGAAGACCAGTGTCGTCACATCTGCTGTTCTGCACGGACTGGTGCTCGCCGCGGCTCTGGTGACCATTGGTTCGCCGGAGTCGTTCAAGGTCGATGACTTCGAAGCGATGCCGGTCGATCTGGTGCCCGTCGAATCGATCACCCAGATGCAGCAGGGTGACAAGACGGCAAAGCCGAACGACAAGCCGGCGCCGAAGCCGACTTCCAAACCTGCTGATGTTGCGGACGCCGAGAACCTCGGCGACAACAAGATCGACCTGAAGACGCCGCCGATCCCGAACGCGAAGCCGAACAACAACGAGAGCACCGCGGCACCGAAAGCCGTCGAGAAGCCGCTTCCCCAGAATGATCCCGTTCCCAACGAGGTGAAGGAGATCATGAAGGAGGATACGGTCGTCGACGAGCCGAAGGAAGTCGCGTCGATCCCGGAAACCAAGCCGGAGGTTGCACCGACCCCGCCGAAGCCGGAAGAAATGCCTGCCGAACCAGCCGAGCCGCCGAAGCCGGAAGCCGAGGCGCTGCCGGACAACGTTCCGACGCCGGTCGCCAAGCCGCAGGTGAAGCCGCCGGAGCAGAAGCCCGCGGAAAAACCGCCGGAAAAGGCGCAGGACCAGCAGAAGACGGCCGACAAGCAGCCTGACAAGAAGAAAGCCGACAAAGCGCAGGAGAAGGCGAAGGCCTCGTCCTCGAAGCAGAGCGATTTCAATGCCGACGACATTGCAGCGCTATTGAACAAGCAGGATCCGTCGAACGGCGGCGCGAAGCGCTCGACGGAAGTCGCCTCGCTGGGTGCCAAGAAGTCGAACAATACCGGCTCCAAACTCAGCATGAGCGAGATGGATGCGCTGCGCAACGCGATTGCCGGCAACTGGCAGATCATTCCCGGCCTTGCGGACATGGACCAGGTCCGCATCACCGTCCACATGAAGCTGGACGAGAATGGCGAGATCATCGGAGACCCCGAGGTCGAAGCGACCGGCGGCAACGAATCCACGCGCCGGGCACTTGCTGGCGGTGCCTATCGTGCCGTCAAACGGTCTGCTCCGTTCACCAACCTTCCGAAAGACAAATATGACGCGTGGAGCGAAGTCATTGTGAACTTCGACCCCAGTCAGATGGCCCTTTAAATGCTGAAAGGCTTGTTCCTCATGACCAAGTGTTCCCTCTTCCGCGCCTTCGTGGTGGCTCTCGGCATGGCTGCGACGGCGGCTATCGCGACGCCCGCACACGCGCTTGTCGAGATCAACATCAACAAGGGCAACGTCGAGCCGCTGCCGATCGCCATCACCGATTTCCTGCAGGGCGACATCGGCGCAAAGGTCTCTCAGGTGATTGCAGCCGACCTGCAGCGCTCCGGCCTCTTCGCGCCAGTTAACAAGAATGCCTTCATCGAGAAGATCTCCAATCCGGATGCAGCTCCGCGCTTCGAGGACTGGAAGGTCATCAACGCGCAGGCGCTCGTGACCGGCCGGGTTACGCAGGAAGGCGATGGCCGCCTTCGCGCCGAGTTCCGTCTCTGGGACACTTTTGCCGGCCAGCAGATGACCGGCCAGCAATTCTACACACAGCCGGAAAACTGGCGCCGTGTCGCCCATATCATCGCGGATGCGATCTATAAGCAGATCACCGGCGAAGAGGGCTATTTCGATACCCGCGTGGTCTTTGTCTCCGAATCCGGCACGAAGCAGCAGCGCAAGCGCCAGCTTGCGATCATGGATCAGGACGGCTTCAATGTGCGCACGCTGACGGATGGCAGCGACCTCGTTCTGACGCCGCGCTTCTCGCCGAACCGGCAGGAAGTGACCTACATGTCTTTCGCCAACCAGCAACCGCGCGTCTACCTGCTGCAGCTCGAAACCGGGCAGCGCGAAGTCGTCGGCAACTTCCCGGGCATGACCTTCTCGCCGCGCTTCTCGCCGGATGGCCAGAAGGTGGTGATGAGCCTTCAGCAGGAAGGCAACGCCAACATCTACACGATGGATCTGCGTTCGCGCACGACGACGCGCCTGACCTCGACGGCAGCGATCGATACCTCGCCGTCCTATTCGCCGGACGGCGGGCGCATCGTTTTCGAAAGCGACCGCGGCGGCAAGCAGCAGATTTACGTGATGAACGCCGACGGCTCCGGCCAGACGCGTATCTCGTTCGGCGACGGCAACTATTCGACGCCTGTCTGGTCGCCGCGCGGCGATCTGATCGCTTTTACCAAGCAATCCGGCGGCAAATTCTCGATCGGCGTAATGAAACCGGACGGTTCGGGCGAGCGCATTCTGACGACGGGCTTCCACAACGAAGGCCCGACCTGGGCGCCGAACGGCCGTGTCCTGATGTTCTTCCGCCAGCCGGCTGGTGCCGGCGGTCCGCAGCTCTATTCCATCGATCTGACAGGCTACAACGAGCAGGCCATCAAGACGCCGACCTACGCGTCCGACCCAGCCTGGTCGCCGCTGCTTGAGTAGTGGATGAGCCGGATTTCGCCTTCTTGTCGCCGCAAAGTGCTGGAATTGGCCGATGCAGGGACAAATCAACAAATCATTAACCATACTTCTTGAACGCCGATTAACCGAGTACGGTTACAGTCCGGCAACCCTGATAAATCGCAAGGAGACCCGGCCATGAGCCGAATTCACACCCCGGCAATGAGCCGTATGCAGAATTTCGCCCGCAATCCCGTCATGATCGCACTCGTTGCCGGTCTGGCGCTTGCTGGCTGCGCCAACAAGAAAAACATGGCCAACAGCGCTGGCGACCTCGGCCTCGGTGCAGGCGCCGCAACGCCGGGTTCGGCTCAGGATTTCACCGTCAACGTCGGCGACCGCATCTTCTTCGACACGGACTCGACCTCGATCCGCGCGGATGCTGCGCAGACGCTCGACCGCCAGGCACAGTGGCTCGGCCGCTACCCGAACTATGCGATTACCGTCGAAGGCCATGCCGACGAGCGCGGCACGCGCGAATACAACCTCGCTCTCGGCGCCCGCCGTGCTGCCGCCACCAAGGATTACCTAGCTTCGCGCGGCGTTCCGGCTCAGCGCATGAAGACGATCTCCTACGGCAAGGAACGCCCGGTCGCCGTCTGCGACGATATTTCCTGCTGGTCGCAAAACCGCCGTGCAGTCACCGTTCTCGGCGGCGCTGGCATGTAACTGCCTGGAATATATTGTGCTTGCAAAGGCGGCTCCTTCGCGGGCCGCCTTTTCTTTTCGACCACACTTTGGCCAGACTCCGTTGCTTTTTGAAGGCAATTGGAAAAACTCCTGTTCGTGCCATCGAGGCGCGAAGAATCACTGGGACAGGACGAAACCTATGAAGAAACTTGTCGTGGCAGGCTTGCTCTGCCTTGCGGCCGTTACCGGAACCGAGCGAGCGGCTTATCCCGCTTCGTTTCTCGGCTTGAACCTTGGCGGCCAGCCTGCGCAGGGCCAGACGCAGACGCCGCCGGCCGTCAACGTGCAGAGCAGCAGCGCGGAAATGCGCGTACAGCAGCTTGAAGAGCAGTTGCGCCAGCTGAACGGCCGCATCGAAGAAATGAGCTTCCAGATCCTGCAGATGCAGGAATCGCTGCGCAAGACGCAGGAAGACAACGAATTCCGTTTCCAGGATCTGGAAAAGAGCGGCGGTGCTGCTGGAGCGAAGGGCGGCACGAAGAAGAGCGAGGCCGATATGCAGCCCCCGGCTTCCGGCCAGGCCAATGCACGTTCCCAGCGCCAGGACGACGTCGCGACGATCATCGAAACACCGCAGGGAGCCGAAACGGCTCCCTCCAACGACGTCCCCGCGAACAGCGGTTTCGGCCAGCCTCCGCAGCAACTGGGTTCGATCCAGTTCGATCAGAACGGCAATCCGGTCGGCGGCAGCGTGAACGAGAACGCGGAAGTCGGCTCAGCGCCGCTTCCGGACCTGAACGCTGGTACGTCGCCGCAGCAGACCGCATCTCTCGGCAGCGAGACCGATCAGTACAAGGCCGCTTACGGTCACGTCCTTTCCGGCGACTACGCGATTGCTGAAGAGCAGTTCACACAGTATATCGCGCAGCATCCGGGAAGCGCCCGGGCTGCCGATGCCAATTTCTGGCTGGGCGAGGCGCTCTATTCCCAGGGCAAGTTCAACGAGGCCGCCAAGACCTTCCTGAATGCCCACAAGAAATACGGTTCCTCCGAGAAAGCGCCCGAAATGCTGCTGAAGCTCGGCATGTCGCTGGCGGCTCTCGATAACAACGACACCGCCTGCGCGACGCTCAAGGAAGTCACCAAGCGTTACCCGAAGGCCTCGCGCGCCGTCATAAGCAAGGTCGCGAGCGAGCAGAAGCGCCTCTCCTGCTGAGGATTTCCGGTTTGTCTCCGGAAACCGTACTTTCGCCCAAGACAGCGGCCCGCCGCTTTCTCTGTTCGCTTGCCAGCCCCACGCGCATTCTCGTCGCGATCTCCGGTGGCAGCGATTCGACCGGCCTGCTTCTTGCCCTTTCCGAAGCGCTGGAGGCCGAACCCAATTCGAAAATCTCCCTCTGCGCCGCGACGATCGACCACGATCTGCGTGCAGAATCGGCAGATGAGGCGCGTTACGTCGCAGCCTTATGCAAATCGCTTGATGTGCCGCACGCAACGCGTGTCTGGCGTGGCCCCAAACCAAAAACCGGCATCATGGCTGCCGCCCGCGAAGCGCGCTACGAACTGCTCGCGGATGCCACGGCAGAACTTGAAGCCAATCTCATCGTGACCGCACATACGCTGGACGATCAGCGGGAGACGCGGGCGATGCGCGGCGCGCGCAGCGATAGTCTTTCCATCGGGATCGCCGATGCCGTCCTCTTTGATCGCCGTATCTGGATTGCCCGGCCGTTTCTGTCGTGCCTGCGCGCTGATATCCGGGCATTTCTCTCCGCCCGAGCCGTTCCCTGGTTCGATGATCCAAGCAATGAAGATCTGAAATACGAACGCGTGCGGACGCGCGCGACATTGGCGGGTGAGGGCGCCCCGGAGCCGGAGGCTGGCGAAGCCAATGTCCGGCTGGAGCTTTCACGGCAAGCCGCCCTGTGGCTCGACCGTCATTTTACCCTTCCGTGCGAAGGGCTGGGTTGCGTGACGGAAAAGGGACTTGAGGCTCCCGTCGACGTGCTCCGCTATGCGCTCGGCCGTCTCGCGGCCGTTTTCGGCGGACAGCGCTTTGCGCCGGGCCGCAAACAGATGGACCGCATTCTTGGTTTCGTCAGCACAGGCACGCCCGGACGCATGACCGCAAGCAGAGTGATCTTGGACCTGCGGCGCGATGGCCTTTACCTTGCGCGCGAAAGCCGCGGCATCTTGCCACTGGTCGTAGCGCCCGGGGAGTGCCGTGTGTGGGATGGGCGCTTTGAAGTCAGGAATGAATGTGGAGTGGCCGTTCAGATTGAAGCGGGTGCCACATACGATCCCTCATTCCTGTACTTGTCACAAGAATCCGGTGCGCCCAAGTCCTTGGGCGCGAGAGACTCCTCTTCAAGCTCTGGTGCGTCGTTCACCGCGCGGACGCGCGGTGGTTGGATCCCTGTGACAAGCACAGGGATGAGGGAGGAGCAGATAAAACGCCTCCCCAAGGCCGCATTGAAACGCGCGATTGCCGCGTCACCGATAGTGCTGCCGACCAGCGGCGTGCCTCTTTCGGCGGAATCGGCGCCATCGATCAGCGTCACCCCGTATTTCGCGCCTTTCGACCGCTTTTTGACACGATTTGATCTCATCTTTGCTGAAAGCCTCGCGGCGGCCTTTGGAACGGACCCCTATCCAAGCCCGCCTTTAGGTCTTATTGACGGAAAAACCATCTGACAGAGCGGATCGCCTTGGCAACGGCACAGCGCAACCCTATGTTAGAAGCCAAATAAGACGGCTGCCATGAGGCGGTTGTTGCAGTGCTGGGAAGTTCAATGAACCCTAACTTACGAAATTTCGCCTTGTGGGCAATCATAGCGCTTCTGCTGATTGCCCTTTTCAGCATGTTCCAGACGACGCCGGCGCAAACCGGCTCGCGAGACATTCCTTATTCGCAGTTCCTGCGTGAGGTCGATGCGGGCCGCGTCAAGGAAGTCGTCGTCACAGGCAATCGTGTCTCGGGAAGCTATGTTGAAAACGGCACCAGTTTCCAGACCTATTCTCCAGTCATCGACGACAACTTGCTCGAACGCCTGCAGTCGAAGAACGTCCTGGTTTCAGCGCGGCCGGAAACCGACGGTTCGTCGGGCTTCCTGAGCTATCTCGGCACGTTGCTGCCGATGCTGCTCATTCTCGGCGTCTGGCTGTTCTTCATGCGGCAGATGCAAGGCGGTTCGCGCGGCGCGATGGGCTTCGGCAAATCGAAGGCCAAGCTGCTCACGGAGGCCCATGGCCGCGTGACGTTCGATGACGTCGCAGGCGTCGACGAAGCCAAGCAGGACTTGGAAGAAATCGTCGAATTCCTCCGCGACCCGCAGAAGTTCCAGCGCCTCGGCGGCAAGATTCCGCGCGGCGTGCTGCTAGTCGGCCCTCCGGGTACCGGTAAGACGCTGCTCGCCCGCTCCGTTGCCGGCGAAGCCAATGTTCCGTTCTTTACCATCTCGGGTTCCGACTTCGTCGAAATGTTCGTCGGTGTCGGCGCAAGCCGCGTCCGCGACATGTTCGAGCAAGCGAAGAAGAATGCGCCCTGCATCATCTTCATCGACGAAATCGACGCCGTCGGCCGCCATCGTGGCGCCGGTCTCGGTGGTGGTAACGATGAGCGCGAGCAGACGCTCAACCAGTTGCTGGTCGAGATGGACGGCTTCGAGGCCAATGAAGGCATCATCCTGATCGCGGCGACTAACCGTCCCGACGTTCTCGACCCGGCGCTCTTGCGTCCCGGCCGCTTCGACCGCCAGGTCGTCGTTCCGAACCCGGATATCGTCGGCCGCGAACGTATCCTGAAGGTTCATGCCCGCAACGTGCCGCTGGCGCCGAATGTCGATCTCAAGGTTCTTGCCCGCGGTACGCCCGGTTTCTCCGGTGCTGACCTCATGAACCTCGTCAACGAAGCGGCGCTGATGGCTGCACGCCGCAACAAGCGCGTCGTCACCATGCAGGAGTTCGAGGACGCCAAGGACAAGATCATGATGGGCGCCGAACGCCGCTCCTCGGCCATGACCGAGGCGGAAAAGAAGCTCACGGCCTATCACGAAGCCGGCCACGCGATCACGGCGCTCAACGTTGCCGTTGCCGACCCGTTGCACAAGGCGACGATCATTCCGCGCGGGCGTTCACTCGGCATGGTTATGCAGCTTCCCGAGGGTGACCGTTACTCGATGAGCTACAAGTGGATGGTCTCGCGCCTGTGCATCATGATGGGCGGCCGTGTGGCGGAAGAGCTGACCTTCGGCAAGGAGAACATCACCTCCGGTGCTTCTTCGGATATCGAACAGGCGACGAAGCTTGCCCGCGCCATGGTCACGCAGTGGGGCTTCTCCGACCAGCTCGGGCAGGTCTCCTACGGCGAGAACCAGCAGGAAGTGTTCCTCGGCCACTCCGTTTCGCAAACGCAGAACGTGTCGGAAGCGACAGCGCAGAAGATCGATAACGAAGTGCGCCGCCTGATCGATGAAGCCTATCAGCAGGCGCGCGATATCCTCACCGAGAAGCACGACGATTTCGTCGCGCTTGCCGAAGGCCTGCTTGAATACGAGACGCTGACCGGAGAGGAAATCAAGGCGCTGCTCCGTGGCGAAAAGCCTGCTCGCGACCTCGGTGACGATACGCCGCCGAGCCGCGGTTCGGCCGTGCCGAAAACCGGCATACGCCCGGCTTCCAAGGGCGACGAGCCGGAAGCAGGGCTCGAGCCTCAGCCGCATTGACGGAAAGCAACTTGAAGAAACAAAGGCCGGATTTTCCAGCAGGAGATCCGGCCTTTTTCCGTCGGTAACGGGATATAATCAATTTTCTTGGTAATTTACGTGATGGCGCCTGCGATTTGTGGCATGCCGCTGTCATAAGCAGGCCGCAATGGGGCTTTGTATTCGGGCGATTCGTCCCTTTGGCTGAATTTACTTAGTGCATTGCGCAGCCTACGTTGGGCGCGTTGAGAATGTAGAGGTCGATATGAAAAGACGTTACTTCGGCACGGACGGGATTCGCGGGCAGTCGAACATCTTCCCGATGACGCCGGATCTGGCGATGCGGGTAGGCATTGCAGTCGGAACGATCTTCCGCCGCGGCAATCACCGCCATCGCGTTGTCATTGGCAAGGATACGCGTCTCTCAGGCTATATGCTGGAAAACGCCATGGTCGCAGGGTTCACAGCGGCCGGTGTCGATGCCTTCGTTCTCGGTCCGATCCCGACGCCTGCCGTCGCCATGCTGACGCGTTCGCTGCGTTGCGATATCGGCGTCATGATTTCCGCCTCGCACAATCCATACGAGGATAACGGCATCAAGCTCTTCGGTCCCGACGGCTACAAGCTTTCCGACGATATCGAAATGCAGATCGAAGACCTGATGGAGAAGGATCTCCACACGCAGCTCGCCAAGTCCGACGACATCGGCCGCGCCAAGCGCATCGACGGCGTGCATGACCGCTACATCGAGCATGCGAAGCGCACGCTGCCGCGCGACGTCACGCTACAAGGCCTGAGGGTTGCGATCGACTGCGCCAACGGTGCGGCCTATAAAGTGGCACCGGCTGTGCTTTGGGAACTCGGCGCCGATGTCGTTACGATCGGCAATGAGCCGAACGGCATCAACATCAATCTCAACTGCGGTTCCACCAGCCCCGTCGCTCTGCAGAAAAAGGTCGACGAGGTGCGGGCCGATATCGGAATCGCGCTCGACGGCGATGCCGATCGGGTCATCATCGTGGATGAAAACGGCGCGATCGTCGACGGCGACCAGCTGATGGCGGTGATCGCAGAAAGCTGGGCGGAGAACCAGCAGCTTCGCGGCAACGGCATCGTTGCGACTGTGATGTCGAACCTCGGCCTGGAACGCTTTCTCGAAGGCAAGGGGATGGGTCTTGCCCGCACCAAGGTCGGCGACCGCTATGTCGTCGAGCACATGCGCCAGCACAATTTCAACGTCGGCGGCGAGCAGTCCGGGCACATCGTACTCTCGGACTACGGCACGACCGGCGATGGTCTTGTTGCCGCGCTGCAGATCCTTGCTGCCGTTAAGCGTACCGGCAAGACCGTCAGTGAAGTCTGCCGCCGCTTCGAGCCGGTGCCGCAGCTTCTGCGCAATGTCCGCATTTCTGGCGGCAAGCCGCTGGAAAACCTGCAGGTGCAGCAGGCGATCGCCGATGCGGAAGCCGAACTTTCCAAGAACGGCCGCCTCGTCATCCGCCCCTCCGGCACGGAACCGCTGATCCGGGTCATGGCAGAAGGCGACGACCGGGCGCAGATCGAGCGCATCGTCAACGACCTGATCGGCACGATCTCGGGCGTCCGTACCGCCGCTTAATTCTGCCTTTGATGATCGATCAAAGGCGGTGCATTTGCGTCGGCTTTTTTTGTCCACGTCACCTGCTTCCGCACAATCTGATTGGATGAATTGACTTATCGGCATGGAGGCATAGCTTTTTCTTGATCGCAGAAGTGTCACCCGCCTGCAGCGGCGACAATACGGCAAAGCCATATTGCGATATGGAGATTGCGCCGACCGTCGTTTCAGGCAACCTGGGAGGATTGGGTTGTCATGCGGTATCGCGTTCTTTTAGCCGGCTTATGTGTTGCTATGCTTCCTGCTTTCGGCGTGAATGCCCAAGAGGGTGACGCCACGGCGGGCGAGACGGTCTTCAAGAAATGTGCCATCTGTCATAGCGCCGACACGGACAAGAATAAGGTCGGCCCGTCGCTGAACCGGATCCTTGGCAGGAAGGCGGGGACGCACCCCAGTTTCAGCTATTCTCCGGCAATGAAGAAAGCAGGCGAGGGTGGTCTGGTTTGGGACGAAGCGACACTGCGCGATTACCTGCACGATCCCAAGGGGAAAATAAAGGGAACGAAGATGGTGTTTGTTGGCCTGAAAGACGACAGCGAGATCACCAATCTCATCGCTTATCTAAAGCAGTTTTCCCAATAGCACAGAAACGCCCGCACAGGACCGCTTTCGCCGTTGTCATTGTCCACACGACTTGTTCGTGAGATAATGCTAAAAATACATCGACGGATTGCGGATTTCACCCAGGTGGGTCGCGGTTCAAGGAGCAGGCAATGGCTATCGTGCTGGTTCTGGTTCTGTTGGTCGTGGGATCCGTCGTGTTCCATCTGCTGAGCCCGTGGTGGTGGACGCCGATCGCGTCCAACTGGAGCTACATCGACGACACCATTATGATCACATTTGCGATCACTGGTCTGGTGTTCGTGGCGGTGGGTTCCTTCATGGCCTATTGCGTGTTCCAGTTCCGGCACAAACCCGGAAACCGGGCCGCCTATGAGCCGGAAAACAGGCGGCTGGAGATATGGCTTGCGGTGGTAACCTCCGTCGGGGTTGCCGCGATGCTCGCGCCCGGGCTCGTCGTGTGGAACCAGTTCATCACCGTGCCCGCCGATGCGCACCAGATCGAGGTCGTCGCTCAGCAGTGGCAGTGGAGTTTCCGGATGCCGGGCGCAGACGGACGGATGGGGAAGGCCGATACCCGCGAGGTCAATCCGGAGAATCCCCTTGGCCTGAACAAGAACGACACTGCCGGCCTGGATGACGTGATCGTTGAGGGAGGCGAATTGCACGTGCCGATCGGCAAGCCGGTCAAGGTCCTGCTTCGCTCGATCGACGTCGTTCACGATTTCTATGTGCCCGAGTTCCGGGCAAAGATGGACATGATCCCCGGCATGGTGACCTATTTCTGGTTTACGCCGACACGGACAGGAACGTTCGATATCCTTTGCGCCGAGCTGTGCGGCGTCGGGCATTCGCAGATGCGCGGAACGGTCATGGTCGATGAGGAGGTCGCCTACCAGTCCTGGCTGGAGGAGCAGACGACATTCACGCAGATGCTGGCATCGGGGCAAGCGCAGCCGGCAGAACAGGCGCAGTAGCCTATCGGAGGAACAGGGAGGACGGACATATTATGGTCGATATTCGATCGGGCGCCGGGGAGGTCATCCCGCCTGCGGAAGTCGAGGATGTGGAACTTTACCATCCGAGGAGCTGGTGGACGAAATATGTCTTCAGCCAGGATGCCAAGATCATTGCCGTCCAATATTCGGTGACGGCGATGTCGATCGGTTTCGTGGCGCTCGTCCTGTCCTGGCTGATGCGCCTGCAGCTTGCCTTTCCCGGTTACTTCGCTTTCATCGACGCGGAGCACTATTATCAGTTCATCACCATGCATGGCATGATCATGGTGATCTATCTTCTCACCGCGTTGTTTCTCGGCGGCTTCGGAAACTACCTCATTCCCCTGATGCTCGGCGCCAGGGACATGGTGTTTCCCTATGCCAACATGCTGAGCTACTGGATTTATCTGCTCGCCGTGCTGGTGCTGGTCGCCGGATTTTTCGCGCCCGGCGGACCAACCGGCGCCGGCTGGACGCTTTATCCGCCGCAAGCCATCCTGTCAGGCACCCCAGGTGGGCAGGACTGGGGCATCATTCTCATGCTGTCGTCACTGATCCTGTTCATCATCGGCTTCACGATGGGCGGCCTGAACTATGTGGTGACCGTGCTGCAGGGAAGGGCGCGCGGCATGACGCTGATGCGCATGCCGCTGACGGTGTGGGGAATCTTCACCGCGACGGTCATGGCGCTGCTCGCCTTTCCAGCACTTTTCGTCGCTGCCGTCATGATGCTGTTCGACCGGCTGCTCGGGACGAGCTTCTTCATGCCCGCCATCGTGGAGATGGGCACGCAGCTGCAGCAGGGTGGCGGAAGCCCTATACTTTTCCAGCACCTCTTCTGGTTCTTCGGTCATCCCGAGGTCTATATCGTGGCGCTTCCCGCCTTCGGGATCGTCTCGGATCTCATCAGCACGCATGCGCGGAAGAACATCTTCGGCTACCGCATGATGGTTTGGGCGATCCTGATCATCGGGGCGCTCAGCTTCATCGTCTGGGCGCATCACATGTATGTCAGCGGCATGAACCCGAATTTCGGCTTCTTCTTCGCCGTCACGACGCTGATCATAGCGGTGCCGACGGCGATCAAGGTCTACAACTGGGTGCTGACGCTCTGGCGCGGCGATATCCACCTGACGCTGCCGATGCTCTTTGCGCTCGCCTTCATCATAACCTTCGTCAACGGCGGCCTGACGGGGCTGTTCCTCGGCAATGTGGTCGTCGACGTACCACTGTCCGATACGATGTTCGTCGTCGCGCATTTCCATATGGTGATGGGCGTGGCGCCGATCCTGGTCATCTTCGGTGCGATCTATCACTGGTATCCGAAAGTGACCGGGCGCATGCTGGATGAGGTGCTAGGGCAAATTCATTTCTGGATCACTTTCGTCGGCACCTATGCGATCTTCTTTCCCATGCATTACCTCGGCCTCGTGGGCGTGCCGCGCCGCTATTACGAGCTCGGCGAAACGGCTTTTGTTCCGGCGTCCGCCGCCCCGCTGAACGTCTTCATCACGGTTGCCGCGCTGATCGTCGGCGCAGCGCAGATCGTCTTCCTTTTCAATCTGATCTGGAGCCTTTTCAGGGGCCGGGAAGCCGGCGGCAATCCGTGGCATGCAACGACGCTGGAATGGCAGACGCCGCAGACCCCGCCTGTGCACGGCAACTGGGGCAAGGAACTGCCGGTGGTCTACCGCTGGGCGTATGATTACAGCGTGCCGGGCAATGACCAGGACTTCCTTCCGCAGAATGATCCAGGCACCGGCAGGACGGCGGGAGCAGCCTCATGAGCGTCATGCTGATCTTCCTGGCTGTGATCGCGGTCATCGTTTTCTGGTGGATGGCTCAACACCGGCTGACCTCCAAGCCGTGGCTGGAAGTGGGGCTGGTGACGGATTCGTCCCGCGAAAAGCGGCTGGCGATCGAGCCCGCCCGTGTCGGCCTCGGCATTTTCCTCGCTGTGATCGGCGCTCTCTTTACGCTTCTCATCAGCGCCTATTTCATGCGGATGGCGGCAACCGACTGGTGGGCGACGCCCATTCCGCGGCTGCTCTGGGTCAACACCGCCATGCTCGCGCTTAGCAGCGCGGCGCTCGAATGGGCCAAGCTCGAGGCACGCCGCGGCCGTAGCGACACCATGCGGGCCGCGCTTCTGTTGGGGCTGGCGACGGCGGTCCTCTTTCTCACCGGACAGGTCATGGCATGGCGGGAACTTGCCGCAGCAGGTTATGTATTGGCCGACAATCCTGCCAACAGCTTCTTCTACATGCTGACCGGCCTGCACGGCCTGCACATCCTGGGCGGTCTCGCGGTGCTCGGCCGGACGACGGGCAGGGCCTTCGACGGTCATTTCCCTGCCCGCAGGCTTCACCTCAGCCTCGATCTCTGCGCCGTCTACTGGCATTTCATGCTTTTCGTCTGGGTGGTTCTCTTCGCACTCTTTGCCGGCTGGGCGAATGATTTCGTCGATCTCTGCCGCCAGCTGATTTCGTGAGGGATGAAGGATGGCTGAATATACGCAAGCAGAAACCGGCGGAACGCTCCAGCGGCCCGAAGGCATTCGCGGGATCGCGGCGGATCTTTCGTCCGACCAGCGGGCGTTCAAGAACGTCTCGTGGGGGAAAGCCATGATGTGGATATTCCTCCTCAGCGACACCTTCGTCTTCGGCTGCTTCCTTCTTGCCTATATGACCGCGCGCATGTCGACGCCCGTCAACTGGCCCAATCCCAGCGAAGTCTTCGCACTCGAAATCGGCGGACAGGAATTGCCGCTGATCCTGATTGCCATCATGACGTTCATCCTCATCAGCAGCAGCGGTACGATGGCGATGGCCGTCAATTTCGGATACCGCCGCGAGCGCGGCCGCACGGCGGCCCTGATGCTGCTGACAGCGGTTCTCGGCGCGACATTCGTCGGCATGCAGGCGTTTGAATGGACGAAGCTGATCTCGGAGGGCGTAAGGCCCTGGGGGAACCCGTGGGGTGCTGCGCAATTCGGCTCATCGTTCTTCATGATAACCGGATTTCACGGCACCCATGTCACCTTCGGCGTGATCTTCCTTCTCATCATCGCGCGAAAGGTCTGGCGGGGTGATTTCGATACGGAGCGGCGGGGCTTTTTCACCAGCCGCAAGGGCAATTACGAGATCGTCGAGATCATGGGCCTTTACTGGCACTTCGTCGATCTCGTCTGGGTGTTCATTTTCGCATTCTTCTACTTGTGGTGAGGACAGCCATGGCACAGGCGCAAGCGCATTCCGCACAGCAGCACCCGGTCAAGCTCTATCTCCTAGCTTGGGGGCTGCTCTTCGTCCTCAGCACCTTCTCCTACCTCGTCGATTATTTCGGAATCCAGGGCTATGCGCGATGGGTCCTGATCTTGCTCTTCATGATGCTGAAGGCGGGCCTGATCGTCGCCGTTTTCATGCACATGGCCTGGGAGCGGCTGGCGCTTGTTTACGCGATCCTCCTGCCGCCGGTCCTGGTACTTGTTTTCGTCGCGATGATGGTTTCTGAGTCGAACTACACGATCTTCACCAGGTTGACCTTCTCCAGCGTCGGTCTCTAACATAGCTGCCTGTTGAATTTTAGATAATCAAAGAATTGTTCGGCTCCAGCTTGGTCCCCTTAAATTCAATGGGCTCCACAGCCATGTTCTTTGGTAAAATATGTAGTTAATGTTTAGGGTTAAGCAGCTTTTAACGTTTCCGATTCATTATCCATGCAAAGCGTATCAGGTTGGCAGGGAGTCCGCTCTGCCAATGCAACTGGATTCTGGAGTGGATCATGAAAAGAAGCTTGTTCGGCATCTTTGCCGCATTGCTTGTCACATCAAATGCACTTGCGGCCGATCTAGCTCCTATCGAGCCCGTGCCGGAAATGCCGCCGGAAGTCGCGGTGACTGAATCGACCGGCTGGTATCTGCGCGGCGATGTCGGTTACGGCTTCACTGACCTGCGCGGCGCCCGCTACTTCCAGGGCAGCAACGCCAACGAGATCGATTTCGAAAGCGCCGAGCTGCGTGACTCCTGGACGGTTGGCGGCGGTGTCGGCTACCAAGTGAACAACTATTTCCGAACGGATCTGACACTGGATTATCTGACCAAGGCTGATTTCCGCGGCTCGACAGTCGGCCAGTGCGGTTTTCCGCTCGAAGCCTGCACCTCAAGGGACGTCTCTTCTCTGACGGCTTGGACGCTGATGGCCAATGCTTATGTCGACCTCGGCACCTACGGTGTCTTTACACCTTATGTCGGTGGCGGTATCGGCGGCTCCTACGTCAAATGGAAGAACCTGAGCAATGTTTCCTGCCAGGATGACGGCGGCGGTTGCGATGGCGAAGTAACCCATGGCGGCCGCGGCAGCTGGCGCTTCAGCTATGCGCTCATGGCCGGCGCTTCGATTGACGTGACCTGCAACGTCAAGGCGGATATCGGCTACCGCTTCCTGCATGTGGATGGCGGCAGCATGTTCGGCTACGCGAGCAACGGCGGTCCGGGCCGCGACAAGGGCTTCAACGTTCACGAAGCCCGCGTCGGCGCCCGTTACCTCTTCGGTGGATGCCAGCAGGCGAGCTACGAGCCGCCGCCGGAAATTCCGCTGCAGCAGCCGGTCTACAAGTAAGATACCGCAATCCGAAAGCCGTCCTTTGGGGCGGCTTTTTCATTTTGCCCCATCGCGCCTGCGTCAAAAAATCCTCAGCCTGCGACACTTCCCCGTTGACTATAACGAACGTCATCTATATCCACGGCGGCGGGACACTCCTCCCCAACGAGGAGCTATCTATCTGGAAGGATAGCACATGGCGAAGACCGCGAAGCCGGACGTACGTCCGCAAAATACTCATTTCTCTTCTGGCCCCTGCTCGAAGCGCCCCGGTTGGACGCTCGATGCTCTTTCCGACGCGGCTCTCGGCCGTTCGCACCGCGCGAAAGTCGGCAAGACAAAGCTGAAGCAGGCCATCGATCTTACCCGCGAAATCCTGGAAGTGCCGGCGGACTATCGCATCGGCATCGTCCCGGCTTCCGACACCGGCGCCGTCGAAATGGCGCTCTGGTCGCTGCTCGGTGAGCGCGGCGTCGATATGCTCGCCTGGGAAAGCTTCGGCGCAGGTTGGGTCACCGATGTCGTCAAGCAATTGAAACTCAAGGATGTTCGAAGGCTCGAAGCCGGTTACGGCGAGCTTCCAGATCTCTCCACCGTCGATTTCGACCGCGACGTGGTCTTCACCTGGAACGGTACGACTTCTGGCGTCCGAGTTCCCAACGGTGATTTCATCCCGGCCGACCGCAAGGGCTTGACGATCTGCGATGCGACGTCTGCCGCTTTCGCGCAGAACCTCGATTTCGCCAAGCTCGATGTCGTCACTTTCTCCTGGCAGAAAGTTCTGGGCGGCGAGGGCGCACATGGCGTCATCATCCTTTCCCCGCGTGCTGTCGAACGCCTAGTGACCTATACGCCGGCCTGGCCGCTGCCGAAAATCTTCCGCATGACCTCGGGCGGCAAACTCTCCGAAGGCATTTTCCAAGGCGAAACCATCAACACGCCGTCCATGCTCTGCGTCGAGGACTATCTCGACGCGCTGCTCTGGGCAAAGCAGATCGGCGGCCTCAGGGCGCTGATGGCGAGAGCCGACGCGAATGCCAAGGTCATCGCCGATTTCGTTGCGGCCAACGATTGGATCGCCAACCTGGCTGCGAAGCCGGAGACGGCGTCGAACACGTCGGTCTGCCTGAAGATCGTCGACAAGGAAGTTGCGGCACTCGATGCCGACGGCCAGGCGAATTTCGCCAAGGGCATCGTTTCGCTGCTCGAGAAGGAAGGTGTCGCTTATGACATCGGCCATTATCGCGACGCGCCGTCCGGTCTGCGTATCTGGGCGGGCGCCACGATCGAGACCGCTGACATGCAGAAGCTGATGCCTTGGCTTTCCTGGGCCTTCGAGACGCAGAAGGTGACGCTTTCACAGGTTGCTGCCTGACGTGATTGCATCCGGCTCCGCTTACTGAGCGGAGCCTCGCATTCCCATTTTACCATCGCTGAACACTTTTGAAGGAAGCCCCCAATGGCACCTCGCGTTCTCGTATCCGACGAATTGTCGGAAACCGCCGTCCAGATTTTCCGCGACCGCGGCGTCGAAGTCGATTTCCAGCCGCAGCTCGGCAAGGATAAGGACAAGCTCGCCGAAATCATCGGCAACTATGATGGCCTTGCCATCCGCTCGGCCACCAAGGCGACGGAAAAGCTGATCGCTGCCGCGACCAACCTCAAGGTCATAGGTCGTGCCGGCATCGGGGTCGACAACGTCGACATCCCAGCTGCCTCGCGTCGCGGCATCATTGTCATGAATACCCCCTTCGGCAACTCGATCACGACCGCCGAGCACGCGATTGCCCTGATGTTTGCCGTTGCCCGCCAGCTGCCACAGGCCGATGCCTCGACGCAGGCCGGCAAGTGGGAGAAGTCGAAATTCATGGGTGTCGAAATCACCGGCAAGACGCTAGGCGTCGTCGGCGCCGGCAATATCGGCTCGATTGTCTGTGCCCGCGCCATCGGTCTGAAGATGCACGTCCTCGCCTATGACCCGTTTCTCTCCAAGGAGCGCGCCGAGGAGATGGGCGTTGTCAAGGTCGAGCTGGACGAACTGCTCGCCAAGGCGGATTTCATCACGCTGCACGTGCCGATGACCGACAAGACGCGCGGTATCCTTGGTGCTGAAAACCTCGCCAAGACCAAACCCGGCGTGCGCATCATCAACTGCGCCCGCGGCGGCCTCGTCGACGAGGCAGCACTTGCCGAAGCGATCAAGGCCGGCCATGTCGCGGGTGCGGCCTTCGACGTCTTCGAAGTCGAGCCTGCCAAGGAAAGCCCGCTCTTCGGCCTGCCGAACGTCGTCTGCACGCCGCATCTCGGCGCATCGACCACCGAAGCGCAGGAAAACGTCGCCCTGCAGGTTGCCGAGCAGATGGCGGACTATCTGATCAAGGGAGCGGTTTCCAACGCTATCAACATGCCGTCGATTACGGCTGAAGAGGCACCGATCCTGAAGCCGTTCATCAAGCTCGCCGACGTTCTCGGCGCTTTCGTCGGCCAGGTTACCGATGAACCGATCAAGGAAATCGAGATCCTCTACGACGGCGCCACGGCGAACATGAATACCCGGGCGTTGACGAGCGCGCTGCTGGCCGGTCTGATCCGCACGCAGGTTGCCGACGTCAACATGGTTTCGGCACCGATCATGATCAAGGAAAAGGGCATCGTGCTCTCCGAGGTCAAGCGCGACAAGACCGGTGTCTTCGACGGCTACATCAAGCTCACGGTGACTACAGAGAGCATGACGCGCGCGATCGCCGGCACCGTGTTCTCGGACGGCAAGCCGCGCTTCATCCAGATCAAGGGCATCAATCTCGACGCCGATGTCGGCAGTCATATGGTCTACATTGCAAACACCGACGTTCCCGGGATGATCGGCTTCATCGGCACGACGCTCGGGGAAGCAGGCGTCAACATCGCCAACTTCCAGCTCGGCCGCGACAAGCAGGGTGGTGATGCGATCGCGCTCCTTTACGTCGACGGCCCGATCGGCGACGACGTTCTCGCGAAACTGACAGCTCACCCGGCAATCCGCCAGGCGAAGCATCTGGTCTTTCCGGTCGACTGAAATTTCCTCCCAAGAAAGAATACCGAAGCCCGGCGCAGGGGACTGCGCCGGGCAAAGTTTTTAAATGGCTGGAATCGGACAGCAATCAGATCGAAAAGTTGGCGCTGTTCGGAATCTGACCTTGTGGTGTCAGGTCGTCGACGGCCTTTGGTAGGTCTTTCGAAAGGCGTCTCAGAATCTCGTCCTCGCTCAAGCCCGTCTTCGAGGTGAGTTCCCCGATCACGTCCGGGCCGAGCGCCTGCGAGAGCTGGCGGTCGTCGATCGGCCTGTTCGCGCCGGGCGATACCCATGAATCCGCCGTATCGCCATAGCCATTCTTGGTGAACTGATCGAGCAAGCCGCCAAGGCCGCCGCTCAGGACACCGCCGGCGGAGCCGCCCTTGACGAGGTCACCAAGGCCGCCGAGGAGTCCGCCCAAGCCTTCGCCAGAAGACTGCGAAGATGTTCCGGCAGTTTCCGTGCCAACTGGCTGCGGTTGTGCGCCGTCCTGTGTCATCTCCCGGAGCGTTGCGGCAATCTTGTCGCGGTTCTGGTAGCCGACGACGGCAAGGATGCCGAGCAATGCCGTAAGATTTCTGCGGTCCATGATGTCCTCCCGTTGAGATTTGCCCAGACCTGCATTCGACAAATGCAGCCGGACTCGGGAATGCGCGGACCGCGATATGGTTCCCGTGTCATCGAAAATTCATCACAAGCTGTGGTTGGCTGCGCTATCGTACGGGCCGCAGCAAACGCAGCGCATTCATAGTCACCAGCACAGTGGCGCCCGTGTCGGCGAGGATCGCGGGCCAGAGGCCTGTGAGGCCGATGACGGTCGTGACGAGGAAGACCGCCTTCAGGCCGAGCGCGATGGCAATGTTTTCGAAGATGTTGCGCATTGTCCGCTTGGAAAGCTCGATCATCGCCGCCACGTCGCCGACGCGTCCATGCAGGACCGCCGCATCGGCGGCCTCCAGCGCCACGTCCGTTCCGCCGCCCATAGCGATGCCGACGTCTGCGGCCGCCAGGGCAGGGGCGTCATTGATGCCGTCGCCGACCTTGGCGACGACGAAGCCTTCGCGCTTCAGCTCGCCGACGATACGCTGCTTGTCTCCGGGCATGAGCTCGGCTCGGACATCGATATCAAGCTGTTCGCCGATCGCCTTTGCCGTGCGCTCGTTGTCGCCGGTCAGCATGACGATCCGGACGCCGGCATCGGTCAGCATCTTGAGACCAACCTTTGCGTCTCGGCGCGGCTCGTCGCGCATGGCGATGAGACCAGCTGCTTTTCCGTCGACGAGGAGAACTGACACGCTTTTGCCCTGTTCGTTCAATGCAGCGATGCATTCCTCGTGTTCCGCCGTCAGCGCGCCCGTCGCGCGGGCGGCAGACGGAGAGAGAAGGTCAAGCCTTTCGCCGCCGACGCGTCCGGTCATGCCCTTGCCGGGAATGGCCTCCACCTCGAATGCAGGCGGTACGGGTACCTTGTCGCTCTTTGCCCGATCGAGGATTGCCAATGCGAGAGGATGGCTGGAGTTTCTTTCCAGGACGGCGGTGCGCGAAAGCACCTGGGCCGCCGTCAATTCGAAGGGCACGATGTCGGTCACCTTCGGCTTGCCTTCGGTCAGCGTACCGGTCTTGTCGAGCGCGACGGCGGTAATCTTGCCGAGTGTTTCCAGAACCGCGCCACCCTTCATCAGCAATCCATGCCGGGCGCCTGCCGATAGCGAAGCGGCGATTGCAGCGGGCGTCGAGATCACCAGAGCACAGGGGCAGCCGATCAGCAGGATCGCCAGTCCCTTATAGATCCATTCGTCCCAGGTGCCATCGGCAAGGAGCGGCGGGATGATCGCGACCAATGCCGCAGCCGCGACGACGCCCGGCGTGTAGTAGCGCGAGAAGCGGTCGATGAAACGTTCGGTCGGCGCTTTCGATTCCTGCGCTTCTTCGACGAGTTTGATGACGCGGGCGATCGTGTTGTCGGCGCTTGCGGCGGTTACCTTGACACGGAGCGCCGCATCGCGGTTCACCGTTCCGGCAAAGACCGTGTCATCGGTACCTTTACGCACCGGAACGCTTTCGCCTGTCACCGGCGCCTCGTCGATTGCGCTTTCGCCCGAGATGATGACGCCGTCGGCGGAAATCCGGTCACCCGGGCGCACGAGGATCACGGAACCAACGGCGAGGGTCTCCGCCAGTACTTCGCGCGTCTCGCCGTTTTGCTCCAGCAAGGCATTTTTTGGCACGAGCGTCGTCAGCGATTGAATGCTCGCCCGCGCCTTTCCGGCGGCCACGCCTTCCAGCAGTTCGCCGACCAGAAACAGGAAAACGACGGCCGCGGCCTCCTCTCCGGCGTCGATGACGATGGCGCCGATTGCGGCGATCGTCATCAGCATCTCGATCGAAAACGGCGTTCCGGACAGTGCAGCCGTAATCGCGCGGCGGGCGATCGGCACAAGACCGATCAGCACGGCTGCAATAAAGGCGTAGGAGGCGATCGCCGGAAGCAGATGCCCCACAGCATAAGCCGCGGCAAGAGCCGCACCGGATGCGATCGTCAGCCGTCCTTTCCTGCTTTGCCACCAGAAGCCGCCCATTGGTCCATGGTCACGGCTATGAGGTTCTGTGGCTTCCTTTTCAGGATGCACATGTGTAGGGCTGGTATGGTCTTGCGCTGCGTGGTCGTGATCCGGCGCTTTCCCTGTCATCGGCACCACTGAGTAGCCGAGGCCGGTTACCTTTTTTTCGATCGCCGTCAGATCACTGGTCCCGTCGTGGCTGATGGTCATCGTGCCGGAGGTCACGGAGACGGAGACGTCCTCGACACCGGCAACACGGCGGACTGCCGTGTTGATCTTTGCCGCGCAGGATGCGCAGTCCATTCCGCCAACTTTGTATTTTGCCCGAGCCGCTTCAGCCATTTCGGATTCCTTGTTCTTCAGCAGCATTCTTCCTACATGCTCTAGCGACTAGAGGTGCAAGAGGAAAATCATGAAAAAGATCACGATCGGCGATGCGGCTCGCCAGAGCGGGGTGAAGGTTCCGACGATCCGCTATTACGAAAGCATCGGGCTGCTGGCGGTACCCAGCCGCAGCGAGGGCAACCAGCGCTCCTATGAGCCTGCCGATATCCGTCGGCTTGCCTTCATCCGCCATGCCCGCGAACTCGGCTTCGAGGTCGGTTCCATCCGAACCTTGCTGGCGCTCCAGGACGACCCCGATCAATCCTGCGCTTCGGCCGATGCGATCGCCAAAGCCAGGCTCATCGAGGTCGAGCAGCGCATACGCAGCCTGATGGCGTTGAAAGCCGAGCTGGAGATCATGGTTGAAGGCTGCGGCCACGGCCGGGTGGATCAGTGCCGGGTCATAGAAGTCCTTGCCGATCACGGCCAGTGCATGCACCCGCACCATTGAACTGGAATGCGAAGGAAACAAGCAAAGCGAAAGCGGTGAACCGTCTCAGCTTTTCGGGACGTCACCGTATTCGGCCGCCGCCGCAAGCAGCGCGGTGACTTCACTATCGCTGGTCTGGTCGAAATGGTCGTAGTGAAGGCTGACTGCCTGCAGGTCCTCAGGTGCGGACAGGCAGAAGACTTCATCGACTTCCGCTTTCAGGTCCTCGATTACCATCCACGGTGCGACCGGAACTGCAAGCGTGACATGGCCTGCCTCCGCTTGTCGCAGTGCCTTTAATGCGACCTTCACCGATGCGCCCGTGGCGATACCATCGTCGACGAGAATGACGCTCCGGTTCGCAAGGTCAGTCGGAGGGCGATCGCCGAGATAGATTTTCCGGCGCCTCTCTATCTCTTCGAGCTGGCGAGTTGCCTCCTTTTCGAAATAATCGAGCGACGCACCGCAAAAGGCGAAGACATCTTCGTTCATCACGCGTTGCGGATTTTGTCCGTCGACGACGGCGCCGATGGCGTATTCCGGATAGCCGGGCGCCCCGATCTTGCGGACAAGCAGAATATCGAGGGGTGCGTGCAGGCAACGCGCGAGTTCGAACGCGACGGGAACGCCGCCGCGCGGTAGACCGAGCACAACCGGGTCATCGCTTCGTGAGCCGATGGCTTCGGCGAGCTTTCTGCCCGCGTCGGCGCGATTGCGAAAGCGTGGGGTGTTCTGCATGATCACAGTCCGAACGGATAGGTTTCGGGTACGCCTTGCGGACGCACGGCGGCAAGCGGATTTACGGCCTTTGTTTCTTCAAACCAAAGGTAGCAGTCGAACTGCTCCGGAAGCACTGCTTCGAAATAGTGGCTGTAGAATTCGCTGTCCGGCCTGTAAACGACGCCAATGGCGCGCTCCAGCCGCCGTTCCGACAAGATTTCGCGCACTGCCCGATCCCGGGTTCCCCGCAGATCGGTCAGCGATCTCGGTATCGCGGTCTGCCGGAAAACACGCTCGTAAGAGTCCGGACGCGACGGGATGACGATCTTGATCTTCGCCGGTTGATCCCAATCATCGGCGGCGGCTACCGTACCGCGGTCCGTCCCGAAGCCGACGAGAAGGGCCTCGTCGCCATAAGCAATCCGGGCAAGCTCCCCGATGTTGAACTGGCCATCCCAGCCCATGGCGGTCGCAGCGGCGTTGCCGATGTGCGAGTTGTGGGCCCACACGACGACCCTTGCGTCTGGCCGGTGTTCCATCAATCTCTGGAGCGTTTCGAACATGTGCTTGTCGCGCAGATTCCAGGAATCGTTGCTGCTGCGGTACATCGCCCGGTAGTAGTGTTCGGCCGTCGCGACGATACGCGCATTTTGAGCCGCATCGAGAAAGTCCTCGCCGTCAGCGGCGGCATAGTCGAGCTCGCGGGTGAGCAGTTCCTGCAATTGGGCGACGACGGCCGGTTCGCATTCTTCCTGAACGCCGGAAAGGATGGCACGGGCATAAGCCGCGGGCCGCTCCTGCCAGGGCGTCAGGCAGGCGTAACGGCGGCGGGCTTCCATCGCCTCGTCGGGGTCGATGCGCTGGAGATAATCGAGCACCGCCTTGATCGAGCTGTTCAGCGAATAAATATCCACGCCACGGAATTCGACGCGCCGGTTCGGCTCAAGGCTCTCATTATAGCTGCGCAGCCACGAGACGAACTGCTCGAATTCGGCATTGCGCCACATCCAATCCGGAAAACGTATAAAGGACTCGGCATCGTAGATCCGCGCGTTCCGATGGCGCACATGGCGGTCGATACGCTCTGCATCGGGCCAATCGGCTTCGACGGCGATGATGTTGAAGCCGTGATTTTCGATGAGGTTACGGGTTATTGCCGCGCGCGCCCGGTAGAACTCCGCCGTGCCATGCGTTGCCTCGCCGAGGAGAACGACTTTCGAGCCGTCGACGTAAGGATCGAAGAAAGCGCCGAATTCGATCATATTGGTGGGATCAGGCAGGAGCTGGCATGCATGCCGGATGGCATGCGCGACGCCGTCCGCTTGATTCGGTTTAAGCTCCAGGAGAGTCACGTGAGCCTCCTTTCGAAATATGATCTTCTATTTGTTCGTACGGCCGCGATGGCGGGGATCAATACCGCCCTGCGGTGTTGTATCGTTCGCAACGTCTCCTTCGACGGTATTCTCTCCCCGCAACGTCTCATCGTCCGGCGGCGTGGAAATGCCGCGCGAGCGACCGATGCCAGGATCGTCGGTCAGATCGCGGTCGCTCGGTTTGGTCGTCTTGGGATGCTTGGCCGAGGTCATGATCAGTTCCCTTCATCTTCGCGGCGATTTGCGAAGCGGCTGGTTTTGCCGCGTTGCAGTCTCAGGGTTCTCCCTAGAAAACAAACTGCTCGGCGGATTGTTCCTGAGGCTATGAAATGGCTCCCGATTGCCTAATCAGCACGCGTCCGCCTAAAGTTTAGGCGATCTATGATTCTGATTTTATTTAGTTTTTTCCCCTATAAACAGCTCGATATTTTCTTTGAACGCATTCATTGCCCACGGCCGTAACCTTGAAAAAGTCCGCTGAGATCATGGTCCCGAATGACGATTTCCGTTCCCTGTTCAAGACGCATCCGTCACCGATGTGGGTCTATGATCCGGAAACGTTGCACTTCCTGAACGTCAACGATGCTGTGCTGGACCTTTACGGTTTCGCGCCGGATGATTTTGCTGCCATGACAGTGCTCGATATCCGGCCAGCTGCCGAGCGGGCGCGCATGCTGAAGGCTGTCGAAACGCGCACCGACATCGAAAAGGCTGAGCGCTGGACGCATCTCAAGGCCAATGGCGAGACCTTCGAAGTGCTGACCTACGGACGCGAGGTTCGCTTCGACGGAAAGAGCGCCATCCTGGCGATCGTGCAGGACCGCACGGAGGTCAACACCGCCAAACGCCAGCTGACGGACACGCGCTCGCTACTCGACAGCATTGTCGACAATCTTCCGGTCGGTGTTTTCGTCAAGGACATGGCGCAGGACGGCCGCTATATCCTCTTCAACGAGGCCTGCAGCGTCATTGTCGGCCGCGCGACGGACGAGGTGCTCGGCAGCACCGACCGCATGATCTTTCCGGCGGCGCAAACGGCGATCCTCCGCGAGCAGGACAGCCGTGCCTTCGACGCCGGCGGAACGATCAGCTTCGAAGAAACAATCCATGGGCTTGATGGGGTCAAGCGTATCCTGCGGACGGCGAAAAAGGCGTTGCCGGCTCCCGAAGGCAGTCCGCCGCGCTATCTGCTCGGTATCTCACAGGACGTGACGGAAGAGCGGGCCTTCGAAGCGAAGCTTGCCCACATGGCAATGAACGATTCGCTGACTGGCCTGCCGAACCGGGCGGCCTTCGCCCAGCATATTGAATTGCATGCTGCCGCAGCGACGGAGGCTTCTCCGATCGCGCTTCTTTATCTCGATGTCGACCATTTCAAGCACATCAACGATAGCAAGGGACACGCCGCTGGCGATACCCTTCTGTGCCAGGTTGCGAAGCGCCTTTCCGCGTTGGCGCAGGAGGACGATCTCGTCGCCCGCCTCGGCGGTGACGAATTCGCCCTTGTCCTGAAGCTTGCGGAGGTTGGCCGCGCCGAGCGATTTGCCGAACAGCTTCTCGCGCTGCTTTCCGCGCCTTTCGATCTCGATGGCGTCAACGAGCATGTCACCTGCAGCATCGGGATTGCGCTGGCACCGGAGCATGCCGAGGACGCCGATGTACTGATGCGCCATGCCGATCTTGCGCTCTATGCCGCGAAGGCGAGCGGCCGGTCGACCTATCGCTTCTATGAAGCCGAGATGCGGCTCGAAGCAGAGCGGTGGCACCAGTTGAGCATCGAGCTTCGCGATGCGCTGGAGAAAAATCAATTCGAATTGCACTATCAGCCGATCGTGAGACTGGAAGACGACGGTCTTGCAGGCTTCGAAGCGCTCATCCGCTGGCACCATCCGCTGCGCGGCCTGGTGGCGCCCACGGAGTTCATTCCGATCGCCGAGGAAACGGGGCTGATCGTTCCGATCGGCGAATGGGTGCTGCGCGAAGCTTGCCGTACTGCTGCTTCGTGGCCCGGTCATCTGAGGATCGCGGTCAACCTCTCAGTCAGCCAGTTCCGCCACAATAGCCTTCTGTCGACTGTTGTCGCCGCTCTTGACAGCAGCGGCCTGCCGCCCGAGCGGCTGGAAGTAGAGATCACGGAATCCGTCTTCCTCGCCGATGTCGAGCTGAGCCTGCCATTGCTGCGCGCATTGAAAGAGCTCGGCATTCGTATCGCGATCGATGATTTCGGCACCGGCTATTCCTCCTTCAGCTATCTTCGCGCCTTTGCCTTCGACAAGATCAAGCTTGATCGCAGCTTCGTGGCCGGCATCGAGAACGATGCCGGCAGTCTCGCCATCATCCGCGCAGTCGTCGGCATCGGCTCTGGCTTCAATGCGACAACGCTTGCCGAAGGCGTCGAAACAAAAGAGCAGCTCAAGAGGCTGAAGCAGGAGGGCTTCGGAGAAGCCCAGGGTTATCTGCTCGGTAAGGCCATGCCACCAGCGCGCGCCGAAGAATTGATCTACGGTACGGCCTCAAAGCGGCGCATCGCCGTCAACGGTTGAAATTGTGCATCCTTCGCAGCCTTGCGTTGCTCCCTGTATGAATTTTTGCCCTTTTCCATATTGCACAGCACCCTAAGTGCCGCTTCATGTCCGACCTTGTGAATGATATTCGCGCCCAAGGCATCTGGCTGCCCGATTGGGTGGCCAGCATTCTCATCTTTGCTGTCGTAGTGGCGCTCGCGCTTTTTTTCCATCGCGTGGCTTTCCGGCTCCTGAAACGCCTCGTCGCCTCACGCGATCTCTTCTGGCGGTCGCTGGTTTCCCGGCTTGAGGGCATGGCCCGGCCGGCAATTCTGGCTGCGGCGCTCGGCTTTGCCGCCACGGTTTCGCCGCTCACGGAATATCAGGCCTCGACGCTGCGTCACGTGCTGCTGATCGTCTTCATCATCCTGGTTGCGTGGATGGTGAAGACCGCCAAGCATATCTGGATGACGGTCTATCTTCGGCGCTTCAAGCTGGACGCCGAGGACAATCTACTCGCGCGCAAGCATGTCACACAATCGCGGATCATCGAACGGATCGCGGATACGATCATCGTCGTCGTGACGATCGCGGCCTGTATGATGACCTTCGACGCGGTCAAGCAATATGGCGTCAGCCTGCTCGCATCCGCCGGTGCTGCCGGCATCGTCGTCGGCCTGGCATTGCAGCCGGTCCTGAAAAATCTCTTCGCCGGCATCCAGCTTGCGATCACACAACCAATCCGCATCGACGACGCGCTTCTGGTCGAGGGCGAATGGGGCAATGTCGAGGAGATCACCTCGACTTACGTCGTCGTGAAAATATGGGACTGGCGCCGTCTCGTCCTGCCGCTCAGCTATTTCATCGAGAACCCTTTCCAGAACTGGACGCGCGAAAGCGCATCGCTGATCGGCACGGTCATGATCTATCTCGACTACAGCGTGCCGGTCTCCGCGATCCGCGCCAAGGTGGAGGAGACACTGGCCGGCTCCAAGCTCTGGGACCGGAGAGTGATCAACGTCGCCGTCACCGATTTCAGGGAGAGCGTCATGGAAATCCGCATCCTCGCCTCCGCCTCGAATTCCGGGCGAACCTTCGATCTGCGCTGCGAGATCCGCGAAAAGCTGATCGATTTCATCCAGCGCGAATATCCGCAAGCCTTGCCGCAGGTCAGAGCGGTGCTGGAGGGCCGGGAGGAGAGAGGGCGCAAGGCGGCAGCGGAATAGTCCGGCGCGGTCCTGCAAATCCCCGCCTCTTGCGCAAAACCCCGATCCTTTCTATATCCACGGCCACGAAAGCCCGGCGGACGAGCCCGCCGGAAGAGCAGGAAATCCGCCGCATTTGCAGGGCAAACGGCGGAGCAAAACAAGCACTGAATTGGCAGCACCCCCGTGAACACACTGGATTTTGACAAGAAGCCGGAAGATACGCGCGTTGTCGTCGCCATGTCGGGCGGCGTCGACAGTTCCGTCGTCGCCGGTATCCTGAAGCGACAGGGCTACGATGTGCTCGGCATTACGCTGCAGCTTTACGACCACGGCGCGGCCGTTCACCGTGCCGGCTCCTGCTGCGCCGGACAGGACATCGACGATGCGCGCCGGGTCTGCGAAACGCTTGGCATTCCGCATTACGTGCTCGACTACGAGAAGCGCTTCCGCGACACGGTCATCAATCCTTTCATGGAAAGCTATGTCGCCGGTGAAACGCCGATTCCCTGCGTGTCCTGCAATCAGACCGTCAAGTTCGCCGATCTTCTGGCGACCGCCAAGGAACTGGGTGCCGACGCGCTGGCGACAGGCCATTACATCCGTTCGCGGCCGAATCCGGCATCCGGCAATCCTGGCCGCCGCGCGCTTTACCGCCCGGCCGATGCCGATCGCGACCAGAGCTATTTCCTGTTCGCGACCACCCAGGAGCAGATCGACTATCTGCGCTTCCCGCTCGGCGGGCTGCCGAAGGCCGAGACGCGCAGGCTTGCCGAAGAGATGGGTCTAGCCGTTGCCAAGAAGGCGGACAGTCAGGACATCTGCTTCGTGCCGCAGGGCAAGTATTCCGATATCATCACCAAGCTGAAGCCGAACTCGGCACTTGCCGGCGAGATCGTGCATCTCGACGGCCGCGTGCTCGGAAGCCATGACGGCATCCTGCACTACACGATCGGGCAGCGCCGCGGCATCGGCGTTGCGACGGGCGAACCGCTCTACGTCGTCTTTCTCGATGCGCGCTCGCGCCGCGTCATAGTCGGACCGAAGGAGGCGCTCGAGACGCATCGCGTCTATCTTCGTGACGTCAACTGGCTTGGCGACGAGCCGCTTTTGGACGCCGCTGCTGGCGAGGGGTTTGCCTGCTACGCCAAGGTTCGCTCCACCAGGGCACCTGCGCCCGCCGTTCTGCGTGCTGATGCAGATGGCATCTATGTCGACCTGACCGTCGGCGAGGCCGGCGTGGCACCCGGCCAGGCCTGCGCGCTCTACTCGGCGCCGGGCGACGACGCCCGCGTCTATGGCGGGGGCTTCGTCGAGCGTTCCGAGCGCGAGCCGGCGGCCGAGGCCTCGTTGAAGGCCCTGCTTTCCCGCCCTGTCGCCGCCTGAACCCGACGCAAAACGGCATATTGTAAAGCCGCCGTTTTCTTGATGTCACCTGCTTGACACCAAGCCGGACCGCACCTTATAAGCCGCTCATCCCACGAGCCGTCGCTTTGCGAACGGCATCGTTGACCAGTGGCGGAGTAGCTCAGTAGGTCAGAGCAGAGGAATCATAATCCTTGTGTCGGGGGTTCAAATCCCTCCTCCGCTACCACACGTCCATTGTCCGACCCGGAGACATCGGTAACAGATCGTACCTAAGACATGGGTGACAACCTCGTGCCGAACGGGTTGTCGACGGTTTGCAAGGTCCTCTGCTCCAGGTCGATATATCCCAGATCATAATGCATGAAGCTGACGAGCCAAATACCGTCG
>NZ_FWER01000024.1 GCF_900169785.1 Rhizobium sullae | reverse complement strand
CGCATGTCCAGCCGTGAACTGCAGGACCTCGGTATCGACCGCGCCGACATCCGCAGCATTGCCCGGGGATCGCTCGCTCGCTAAATAGCGCTGGAACCCAACTCGCTTGCGACTGCTCGACGCCCGCTCATCACGCGGGCGTTTTTGCGTCAGCTGTCTCGGTTGCGCACTCTGTTGGATTGTGCCTTGTCGCGCGCCTTGTGGCGTGTGTTTCTTGCATAGCTGCAGTGCAACATAACGCCTATCCAATACCACGTGATCGCCTATGATCGTTCTCGACGAAGCAATGCACCTCCTCCCGCAAAGCTTCGTGTCTCAGACGGCCCACTCCTCCTCCCAGGGGCGTCTGTAGGAACAGCGGCACTCCTCCCCCGTCGCTGTTCGGTTCTTTTCGAAAAGCCTGCCGCACCTCCTCCCGCGGCAGGCTTTTTCGTTTCCGGGCTGTCTGCTTAAACCGGTCAGCCTCCGGCCTGTGTCGACCGGCAACCGGCCACTAGGTGTTGTAGCTCTCGGCCTGACATTCGCTCTCGGTCTAGCGAACCTCGCCTCTCGGCGATGCCGTCCGGCAGCCAGATGAACGCCGACATTCATGGCGCTCCTGTCATCCGGCTGCGGAAAATTAATCCTTCCTCGCTGTAACAAATCCTCCTCGCGCTCCGTACCTGCTGTGGAACGTCACGTGACTAGACATCGAGGAAGGACCATCGCGACGACCGACGACTATAACGATGCACCGCCGTCAGCACCGACTAAGACTTTCATTCACCGCCATTCGACAGTCACGCGCATCGGCGTGCCGCTTCGCCTGCGCGTCGAACGGCACCTTGGCTACAAGCACGCAAAATACCTGATGAGGATCGAGATCAGAGACAGCTTTGCCGGTCTCTGGGGCGGAAAGGGCGGGTTTTGGGAAGATCGCGGCTACGAGTGGTACGCCGGGATTTAAGCAGCTTTGCAACGGGCAATGATGCCCACATTGAGGAGAAGACAATGTTGAAGATCACAATCGCCGCCGTCTGCCTGGCATCGGCATTCGCGTTGCCGGTCTATGCACAGGACGCGATGACGGCGAAATGCGACGACGCTTCGATGATGAAAATTCAAAGCGACGTGGACGCCATGACCGATCCGACGATGAAGGAGAAGAAGGAAATGGCGTCGAAGGAAATGATGATGGCCAAGGATGCCATGAAGGCCGAGAAGATGGACGACTGCAAGATGCACATGGGCAACGCCATGAAAAGCATGGGCAAGATGTGACATTCCATGCAAGGTTGGCGAGCGGCGGATGGCACTAATCCACCACTCGCCACCACATTTGGCGTACGGCCGTTTCTGATGCATGCGGGAACAGGTCGGCATGCTGTTCCCCACGAGAAGGCAAGGGCTACGACTTGGTCCTGACGCCCGGAAGCTCTGCCGCTGGCCGTCTGGCCATCCGCGATTGCACACCTCCTCGGGCGGCCTTCGGGCCGCCTTTTGCAGGAGGCCTGCCGGCTCAAGAAAGGAACTGCGCGGCTTGCCCTTGTTGTTGGGAAGGAGCCTCACGGCCTTCCTGTCGAAAGACACAAAGGTTTCGCCGCCGCGCCATGTGCCCTCATGGGCGATGATGCCATCTGCGAAATCGCCACCAGCTTCCAGTAGCGCAAGCCCAGCCTCTACAGCGGGCCGGTTCATAACGACATTCCCTGTATCGAGCAGCGCGGATCGCTGACGCGATAACTTGAGATCGACAAGGCCGTGACATAAGTGATATAGAGTATTCGTCACTGAAATCACGAGGCATTCTAATGCAACCGCTCTTCGAGCATGCCATACTGATAGATGACGTAGCTTCGCCGGCAATCCCCAACAGAGATACAAGCGCTATCCAGGCGAAACTGTCGGCTGCAATCCTTGAGGCTCTGGGTCCATTCCGGAAAGGCAAGACTTTGCGCGTCGAAGGAACTGAACAAGAGCTACAGCGGTTCGCCAATGCGGTGGCCGAAATCGCATTCGGCGACTCCGTCGTTCTGCGTCTCCACCGTAATCTAACCGAGGCAGGCAAGGAGTCCGTGAAAACTTTCGCTGACGCACTTGTTCGGGTAAGCGGTACGGTCGAAGAGAATCGACTGGAAGCAGCCATAGGCAAATTAGCGGAAGTGCTTTTGCCAGATGAACTCGAAGATGCGCGTGGCGTGCTCGCGGCAGACAACCTTGAGTTACGTGATCGCTTTGTGCACGAGTTGCCTCAACTGAGTAGTATCGACGTTGGAAAGCAGTCTGGCTCCAGCGCGAAGAACAGTTACGCTACAGCAGCGCGCTGGAAGAAGAATGGCGAAATCATTTCCGTTCAGCATCGAGGCTCTGAATTCTTCCCGGCGTTTCAGTTTCAGGACGGCCGACCGCACCCAACCATAAAGCAGGTTCTGGCAGCGCTTCCCCAATCCATGACAGCCTGGCAGAAGGCGTTATGGTTCGTCTCTTCGAATGGCTGGCTAGAAGATGCTGCACCTATCGATCTCCTCGATAATGCAGACGCCTTGGTAGCTGCGGCGAAGAATGAACATGAGGAGGTTATTGGGTGAGGGGGAACAAAGTTCCTCCTCCGCCGGCTGCGTTTGCAACCGTCAATATCGCAACGATTAGATCCGGATCGGTGCTTCATCGGACGCATGCGGCTGCATTTCGCTCCAGTCAGTTCAATCCGTTCCTTGGACAACCGACCAGATTTGCGCCATTCGCAGACGCGAGTGGCACATGTGTTCCATCGCTTTACGCGGCGACCGGCCGGGAAGCAGCCGCATTCGAGAGCATATTTCATGACATTGCTCCTATCGCACGATTTAAAACCGTCCGCTTGAGTACGGTCCAATCGCGAAGCGTCAGCAGAATCGCGCCAAATAAAGACCTCGCTGTCGCAAAACTTTATTCGCCGGACCTCAAAGCCTGGAACATTGCCCGCATGAATTTGATCGAAACACCAAAGTCGACCTATCAAAAAACCGCGCGGTGGGCCCAGGCTCTGCATACGGCATTTCCCGATATCAAAGGCCTTATTTGGACGTCGCGCCAATGCGATCCAGAGAGCTGCCTCATCCTTTTTGGAGATCGTGTCCGAGAGAGCGACTTCGATGTTTTGGATTGTATCGATGTTGCCACGAACCCCAATCTTCTTCTGGAGTTGAGAGGCTACGGCAAGCGCGCGGGAATTACGATTATCTGAGCATCGTTTCCGAGCCTGCCGCCGCCTCCATTTTTCCGAAAGTCCGGAAACCCGGGGGAAGCGGAAAATGACCATCATTGCAGGTTCGACCACAGACTGAATTCATTTGCTCTCGGCGATGCGATCGTCCCGTTGGACCAGAGAATGAAGCGGCAAAGGCCTGTCGCATGGTCATGGAATACCAGCCAGTCGATCTCCAGGAATCAGTCCGAAGGCTGACCTAAATCCCCGCATTCCTGATCGCCACTGAGCTCGGGGTTTTGGAACGCGAAACGTCGGTGGACTTGAAGTCTACGGGGCCGTTCCGACAGGCCTGGAGCATAGCCAATGCGAGATGCTTCTCGCAAAGCTTCGCGGCACGACGAACTCGCCCTCGAAGTTGGAGGATCGCGTGAACATGACCGGGATGTGGTGAAATGACGAGAACGTCGCCACCCCCTCGGTCGTGTCCCAATCGATCGGCAGGCACGTGGAAAGAAGGTCCCGCAAATGCGGCGTGATGACCTGGATGCGTACGCGCCCTTCGCTGAGATCGAGTCCGTAGCCCAGTTCCGGCGGAATGCTGAACGCGCCCGCGCCCCGCGCAGCAGGGAAGAGCCAGAATCGGCGCGGCGCCGCACGGACGACCTTCAGGTCATCGCGGACGGCGATCTCTCCCACCCTCCCCGGCACAGGGCCGTCTATTTTCTGCGCCAATGCCGCCTCGAAAGAACGAAGCTCGAGATCCCATGCCTCGTACTGTATCAGCGGGCAGGGCGATTGCTTGAGGACCATGGGTTCCGAAGAATGAATCTCAACCATGCATGCGTTCTCCGGCAGAATCCAGGAAGGCGGGGGAAACCACCTTCGCTCGCACTGTTTCGCTTTTCATCGGATAGACTGCGACGACCTCGTCGCCCATGACATCCGCAGCAAGCAGGGCGAGACCTATGTAGCAATCGAGTTCCGGACTGTAGGTCACGGATGTCACGCGGCCGCGGCCGTGCCCTTCCAGCAAATCGCCGGGCGCAAACAGAATGGCTCCACCGCGAAGCCGTTTTCCGGATTCGCTGCATTTCAGGCCCACCAATCGTTGCCGGTCGGCGGCCCGAAACGCATCGCGGCGGCTCAGGACCTCGCCGACGTAGGTCGCCCGCTTCGCGACCATCCTTGCCATGCCAAGATCGGCCAGTGTCGTTCTGCCGTCGATTTCGGGGCCCGCCACATGGCCCTTTTCGATCCGCAAGGCACCAAGAGCCTCGACTCCATAGGGTTTCAGCCGATACTGCGCCCCGACCTCCAGGACATGCAGCCATGCGGCTTCCCCGTTCGATGCTCCGACGTAAATCTCGTAGGCGCGCTCACCCGAATAGCTCAGGCGCATGATTCTCAAACTGCTGCCGCAAAACGTTCCCTCGGCAAGGCCCATGTGGGGCAGAGCCTCGTTCGAGACATCGATATCGGGAAACGCGGCTGCCAGTATCTTGCGGCTTTCGGGACCTGCGACGGACATGCCTGCCCATTCATCGGTGACTGACGAAACCGAAACCCGCAAGTCCGGCCATGCGGTGTCCAGCAGGAATTCGAGCCAGGAGAGCACGTCCGCCGCCTTGCCAGTGGAGGTCGTCATGAAGAAACGGTCCTGGTCGAGGCGCGTGGTTGTTCCGTCGTCGAAGACGATGCCGTCGTCGCGCAGCATGACGCCGTAACGTGCACGGCCGACTTTGAGACTCGCAAAGCCATTCGCGTACACCCTGTCGAGGAAAGCGGCAGCGTCGGGCCCCTGAATCTCGATCTTGCCAAGCGTGGAAATGTCCATCAGCCCGGCTGCCGATCGCACGTGCCGCATCTCGTTCACATAGGCCGCGTTGACCTCCGTTCCGGAAGCCTGAAAGAACCACGGACGCATCCAGAGCCCAACCTCAAGCATTTCAGCGCCATTCGCGACATGCCAGTCATGCATGGGGGTCAGACGGAAGGGGCGGAAGTGATGGCCGATCGCCCCTCCGGCGACGGCACCGATCGAAACCGGCGTATAAGGCGGACGGAATGTTGTCGTTCCCGTTGCCGGGACCGGCAAGCCGCGCAGCTTCGCCATCGCTTTCAGCGCATTGACATTGCTGGTTTTTCCCTGGTCTGTCCCCATTCCGAGCGTGGTGTAGCGTTTGAGATGTTCGACCGATTGATAACCCTCCCGCTGCGCCAGTTGAATGTCGTCGAGGGTCACATCCATCTGCAAATCGACAAATGCCTTGCGCAGGCCCAAGGCCGGCGTGTAAGCGGCGATCAGGCCGTCTATTTCCTCCAGTTCCAGCGCGGGCGCTTCGCAGACCTTTCCATGCCATCCGGCGATGGCAGCGGCGGCGCGGCCGACGCGACAGCCCTCTGCAACGGCGGCACGGATGGTGGCACTTCCGGCGACCGCACCCGCGACAAATTGGCTTTCGGACAATTGCCCCGGAACGAAGGCGTCGATGTCCGGCCTGTAGACAGGCTTTACCCCCTGATGCGATGTCAGATGCAGGACTGGCGACCAGCCGGCCGACATGCCGACGAGATCGCAGGCTACCTCCACGCGCCCCTTTTTTCCTTCGAGCACAGCTGCCCGAACGCCCAGCTTGCCTTTTGCAGCTGCGATGCCCGTTTCAAGATGCACGTCGGCACCCAGGCGTCGCGCCTTAGCGACGAGTTGCGGCGTGGCCGATTGCCGTGCGTCGGCGATCGTGACGCGCGCGCCATTGGAAACCAGGTCGAAGGCGGTCAGATAGGCGTGGTCATCAACGGCCGCTATGACGACCTCCTTGCCCGGAAGAACAGCGTAGCGGTTGACATAGGTCCGGATTGCCGAACTCAGCATCACGCCCGGCCTGTCGTTGTTGGAGAAAACCAGCGGCCTCTCGATAGCACCAGTGGAAAATACGATGCTCTTGGTGTGCAGCAACGTGAATGTCTTCCGCGCCACGCGTGCCGCACCCTCCACAATGGGGTTGGCATCCTCGATGAGGGCAAGCGTATTCCCGTCATACTGGCCGAAAGCTGCGGTACGGGTCATCACGCGAACGTTCGACATTGTCGCCAGTTCCGCCCGTATCGTGTTCAGCCATGCCGCCGCTGCCGGATCGGAAAGCAGCCGGCCGCCGATTTCGAAATCCTGCTCTATCAGCAGCACGCGTGCTCCTGCCTCGGCGGCGGCCCTTGCGGCGCAAAGGCCAGCCGAACCGCTGCCGACCACCGCCACGTCGGTGAAATCGTCGCGGGCGTCATAAAAATCAGGATCGGGTTCCATCGAAGCCTTGCCGAGGCCCGCAGCCTTGCGGATGAAATGTTCGTAGAACATCCACGCGCTGCGGGTCGGTCCCATGAAGGTCTTGTAGTAGAATCCCGACGAGAGAAGCGGGCCGAACAGGCCGTTTATACTTTGCAAATCGAAACGCAGGGACGGCCAATTGTTCTGGCTGGCCGCATCCAGCCCCGCCGTGAGCTCGATCGTCGTGGCCGGAAGGTTCGGCTCCCGGCGTCCACCGGTGCCGACTGTGACCAGGGCATTCGGTTCTTCCGCGCCTGCAGACAGGATGCCGCGTGGACGATGATACTTGAAGCTTCTGCCGACCAGCGTCACTCCGTTGGCAAGCAGGGCGGAAGCCAGAGTGTCCCCCTTGAGACCGAAGAGCTGGCGGCCGTCGAAGGTGAACTTCAATGTCTGCGAGCGGTCCAGATATCCGCCCGAAGGAAGACGCTTGTCGATCAATGTCATGCCCGTTGCCTTCTGGAAAAACTGACCGAACGGATGGAATGCGTGACCGTGTCCCGCTCTACGACGAGCCATTGACGGCACCCCAGAACATGCTGCCAAAATTCCTGGTGCAGACCTTCCGGATTCGACCTCACATACACATATCGATACCAGGCATCGGGGTCGGAATTGTCATGGGCCGGCCGCTCGACAGCGGCGTCACCGCCGTAGCGGAATTCGCCATGGTCGCGGATGCCGCAACAAGGGCATTCGATACGAAGCATTTTCGCTCTCCTACTGAAGCCAGGCGAAGGGGCCCGCACCCGCTTCGTCAAGCAAATATCCGGTACGGAAGCGGTCGAGCCCGTAGCCTTCGATGAGGGGATGTGTCTTCCCGGTTGCTAGCATGTGCGCAAAGCACCAGCCCGACGCAGGAGTCGCCTTGAATCCGCCGTAGCACCAGCCGCCGTTCAGATAGAGACCCTCGACGGGCGTGGGCGAGATGATAGGGCTTGCGTCCGGCGTCATATCCATGATCCCGCCCCAGTGTCGAAGCAGACGAAGCCGGGATATGTTCGGCATCAGCGCGATCGCTGCCTCGCAGACTTCACGCAGCACTCCCGTGTTGCCGCGCTGTGCGTAGGAATTGTATCCATCAAGATTGCCGCCGAAGACCAGGCCGCCCTTGTCGGACTGACTGAGATAGAAATGGTCAGCGCCATAGGCGATGACATGGTTGACCAAAGGCTTGACCGGCTCCGTCACGAATGCCTGGAGGAGATGGCTTTCGATCGGAAGTTCGAGACCGGCCTTCTGACCGAGGACGGAGGTGTGGCCGGCCACTGCGAGACCGACCCGCCCGGCCCCGATACGGCCGCGTGTCGTCTCGACGCCGACGATCCGTTCATCATCGCGAAGAAAGCCCGTTACTTCGCAGCCCTCTATGATGTCCACGCCGTGGCAGCTAGCTGCCCGCGCATAGCCCCACGCGACGGCGTCGTGACGGGCCGTTCCGGCACGGCCTTGAAAGATTGCGCCATGGATCGGAAACCGTGCTGTTTCGGAAAAATCAAGGTAAGGAACGAGCTTTCGGACCTGCTGCCGGTCGAGAATGTCGGCGTCGATGCCGTTCGAGCGCATGATGTTGGCACGATGAGCGAATGCGTCGAGCTGGTCGGCCGAATGCGCCGTGACCAACTGGCCGCGCTGTGAAAACATGACGTTGAAGTTCAGGGCGGCCGACAGGCCTTCCCAAAGTTTCATGGAATATTCGTAAAACTGGGTATTGCCGTCGAGCAGGTAGTTCGATCGAATAACCGTGGTGTTGCGCCCGACGTTGCCGCCGCCGATATATCCCTTTTCCAGGACGGCAACGTTGCGGACACCGTGGTTTTCCGCAAGATAGAAGGCGGTGGCGAGGCCGTGCCCGCCACCTCCAATGATGATGACGTCATACGACGGCTTCGGGCTGGCAGCACGCCAGGCGCGTTGCCAGCCTCTGTTGCCTTTGGCTGCATGGCGCAGCAGCGAGAAAATCGAATAGCGGCCCATGGGGTAGTCCTATCGAACAATCGGACCCAGCGGCGTGCGGGTGAGCACCTCGGGACCGTCTTCCGTCAAAAGCACGGTGTTGGAAACGAAGTCGTCGCCCTGGCCCGTGCCCATCAGCCAGGACAGAATGTGGAAGCTCATGCCGGTACGGATCTCGAGATCGGAATCGTGCCTGAGACCCGTCACCGAGTTTCCGCCCGTCCACGACGGCGGCTGGCCGACGCCGACGCAGTAACCGCAGTGATGCCGCCGGTAGTGGGAAAGCCCTGCTTCGTCGACCGCACCCTGCCAAGCCGCGTAGACATCGCGGGCAAGCGCGCCCGGCTTGAGCGCTCCGAGAACGGCGTTGAACGCCCTTGCCGTCACGTCCGCCATGCGCGCGTCGTTATCGCTGATCCCGCCAAGCCGGATCAAGCGTCCGAGGGGCGCGTGATAACGGGAGATGCACCCGGAAAGCTCGACAAAGACCGGCTCGCCCTTGCGGTATTGCCCTCCTCCCCAGGTCGTATGCTCCTCGCCGAGCCTCGATGCCGGACGGATGAACGGGCCGAAGCCGGGCACATGACCGCCCGCCCGGGTCATCGCAGCGATGCATGCGGCGGCAACGTCACGCTCGTCGGCACCATCCGTGATCATCTCGATGGCAGCAGCCGCCGCCAGATCGGTAATTGCCGCAGCCCGCCGTATGAGGCCCTGCTCCTCGGTGCTCTTTACAAGCCGCAGGCGATCAACCAGCCCGGAGACATCGCGCCAGTCGGCACTCAGCAGAGATTTCAGGCGCAAAGCAAGGCCATGGCTCAATCCCGCCGTCCAGTACTCAAGACCGATCCGCTTGCCGGCGAAACCCTTCTCACCAAGGACCCGCGAAGCAAGGTCGGCGGCGGTTTCGCTGTCGCTGTGACCGCGGAAGCCGGCGGCACGGACATGGCTTTCTATCGTGACCCGCTCCATTGCGCGGGTGATGAGCGTGGGCTCCCCTTCAAGCGGCACGACGAGAAGATGGGGCGCGAAATAGCCCCAGTGGTCGAGGCCCGTGAGATAGAAAACGTTCTCCGGCGATGCAAAAACCGCAGCGTCCAGTTCTTGCTCGGCGAGCCCAGTGCGTACCGCGTCGAGACGGCGCGCAATTTCGCCATCGGTAAAGGGATTGCCGTCCATGTCAGTCTCTCTTTTCTTTATCCGCAATCGGCCGAATCCGGCCGAGTTGCGGGAATGTCTATTCGATGACGATCAGCTCACGCGGCGACGCACACAGCTTCTCGCCGCCCTTGTCGGTCACGACGAAGGATTCCGAAATCGCCAGGCCGAAATCATCAAGCCAAACGCCCGCCATCATGTGGAAGCACATGCCAGGCTGCAGTTCCGTCCTGTCGCCCGGCCGCAGGCTTACCGTCCGCTCGCCCCAGTCCGGCGGATAGGCAAGACCGATCGGATAGCCGACCCGGCTTTCCTTTTTCAGTCCCCGGCTGCGCAGGACCGACTGCCACGCCGCCTCCACCTCCTCGGCGGTTCTGCCGGAGCGGGCCTTCTCGAGACCGGCGTCCACGCCGTCCACGATCGCTTTTGCGATGT
Source organism: Rhizobium sullae (assembly GCF_900169785.1). Taxonomy (GTDB): domain Bacteria; phylum Pseudomonadota; class Alphaproteobacteria; order Rhizobiales; family Rhizobiaceae; genus Rhizobium; species Rhizobium sullae. Next base: position 68,671 of record NZ_FWER01000024.1, on the reverse strand, counting down.
CGAGATAGACCTGCGGCGGTTTGCCAAAATGCACTGTGCGCGTGAGGGCTGCATGGTAGCGCCGCCTCACGCCGGCGATCTCGAGGATCGCAAGTCCCGATTGAGGCAACGGAGCTTCGGTCCAAGTCAGATGCGGCGTCGCCGTTCCGTCGCCGACCGGCATCAGCGGACAGATCGCGGCATAGTCTCCGCCAAGACCATCCACGCCCATGATCTGGGCATGATAGAGTTCGGCGATAACCTCATTCTGCGGGACGCCGGGATGCATCTTGCCGATCGCCCGGTCCATCGCATGCGAGCAGATCGTTCCCGCCTCTCGCATCAACGCCAGCTCCGGTTCGGATTTGATCAGACGTGCCCAGTTGACGAGGTCTCCGTTGTTGGAAAATCTCGCCCCCGGCAGGCCTTTGACGAGATGGGCATGGCAGCGCGCCGTATAATAATGTGCATCCATTTCTACTCCGATGCGCGCCCTGCCCCAGCCTCTCAGACGGACGAGTTCTGCGAGTTCATCGAAAGGATGCCCATCCGGGTTCTGCACGAGATATTCGGAAAAGGGCACAATGTTGCGCGCAGGCAGTCCGGTGGTCAGGCGTGCGCTCTTCTCGTCCTGCGCCCGGCCGAACCAGATCGGCAGCTCCTCGTCGAGGTGCACAAGCACGCATTGCGGAACATAAAAGGACCAGCCGTCGTAACCGGTGAGCCAGCTCATGTTGGCCGGATCCTGGCAGACCAGGAGATCGAAGCTCGCCCGCTCCATCCGCTGCTTCACTTCGCGAATCCGTCGGGAAAACTCCGCTTTGGTAAAAACAGATCGTCTGTTCACGACATCTCCCTTTCACCATATGGCATCGCATAGATGTGTACATCATTTTCTGCAACATGCAACATTGCTCGCCTTTATGCGGATCTGTTGCCGACTTTCTGGGTTTTTCTTGCCAAATTGCAAGACAGATGTATACTTCTTTCACCTGAAGGCATCTGCCGTCCAGGCGACCACCAAACGAAAAAAGGGGAACCCATGTTTAAAACGCTCATCTCCCGCAGGAACGCTCTCAGGGCCGCCGCGCTGACGATCGCCACCGTATCTTTCGGCATCCATGCCCATGCGGAATCCACGCTCGAAAAAGCGAAGGCTGCGGGTTATATCCGCATCGGATTTGCCAACGAGTCGCCCTTCGGTTTCGCAACGCCGGATGGCAAGCTCTCCGGAGAGGCTCCGGAAGTCGCCAAGGCCGTACTCAAGAAAATGGGCATCGCCGAGGTTGACGGCGTTCTCACGGAATTCGGATCCCTCATTCCCGGCCTCAAGGCGGGGCGTTTCGACATCATCGCCGCAGGAATGTTCATCAATCCAAAACGCTGCGCCGAGATCGCGTTTTCCGAGCCCTCCTATGGCATCGGGCAGGCCATGCTGGTTGCCAAGGGCAACCCCAAGGCGATCAAGGACTATTCCACCCTTGCATCGAACAAGGATCTGAAGCTTGCCGTCATGGCCGGTGCGGTGGAAGGCGGTTACGCCAAGGACGCGGGGCTCGCGGCGGCACAGGTCGTCTCCCTACCCGACCAGTCCAGCCTCGTCGCCGCCGTTCAGTCCGGGCGAGCGGACGCCGCCGCGTTGACCGCGCTGTCGATCGCCGACATGGCCAAGAAGGCAGACGGTGTGGAGTCGACCGAACCCTTCGGCGAGGTTGCTGGTAAGTCAGTGAAAGGACATGGCGGCTTCGGATTCCGAAAGGAAGACGCCGATCTCGTGGACGCTTTCAACAAGGAACTTGCCGCCTTTTTGGGAACGCCTGAGCATATTGCACTTGTTGAGCCCCTCGGCTTCGGGAAAGGATACCTTCCGAACAAGACGACGAAGGAACTCTGCGAAGGCGAATGATGCCGTATGGCCGGCGGCGCGGCAGCGCCGCCTTTCCAAATCCCCTATGACGAGGGACGCAGATGTGGATTCGTATGCTCGCCGCAATGCTTGCTGCAACGCTGCTTCTAATTTTGCTGCTTTCATTGAACGATGAATACTGGCTTTTCTTGCCAGGTCTGCTCCAAGGTGCAGTCCTGACTGTCGAGATCACGTTGCTGGCAGCCATCGTGGCGATTTTTATGGCCTTCGTCGCGGCACTCGCAAAACTCTATGCTCCCCTCCCAATACGATGGCTGTCGTCGGCATACATCGAGATATTCCGCGGAACGTCGGCACTTGTGCAGCTCTTCTGGCTCTATTTCGTGCTTCCCCAGTTCGGCGTTTCTCTCGACGCCTTTGTCGTGGCCGTTCTAGCGCTCGGCCTCAATATCGGTGCGTATGGCGCTGAAGTCGTCAGAGGTGCCATTATTTCGGTGGCACGTGGACAGTGGGAGGCATCCGTCGCGCTGAACATGTCTAGGGGACAGATGCTCCGCCGGATCATATTGCCGCAGGCCTTCGCAGCGATGATCCCGCCTTGGGGCAACCTGTTGATTGAACTCGTCAAGTCGACTTCGCTTGTTTCGTTGATCACATTGGCGGACCTGACGTTCAAGGCCCAGCAGATGAACCAGACGACGCTGAAGACCGTGCAGGTGTTCACGCTCGTCCTGCTGATCTATCTCGCCATTTCTCTGACCGTCACAATCGCTATGCGCGTTCTTGAACAACGCGCTGGGCAAGGAATGACACGCGGAAAGGCCGCCTGATGTGGGACTGGGCATTTACGTTCGAGATTCTGCCGGTACTCGGCCGGGCCGCCATCGTGACCGTCGAAGCAACCGTGCTCGGCTTTGTCATTGCCGCAACGCTCGGCCTTCTGCTCGCCTCGATAAGGCTCGCTTTCCCGCTCGCCGGCGTGGCGGTCACGGTCCTTGTTGAACTTATCCGATCGACGCCGCTGCTCATCCAGATCTTCTTTCTCTTCTTCGTGCTGCCGAAGGCTGGCATCGTGCTCGACGCGTTTACGGCGGGCGTGCTGGCGATCGGCATCCACTATGCCGCCTATTGCTCGGAAGTGTACCGGGCCGGCTTCGAGAACGTGCCCAGAGGGCAGTGGGAAGCCTCGATCGCCCTCAACCTCTCTTCCTGGCGCACGTTTCGGGATATCATTCTGCCGCAGGCTCTGCCTCCCGTGGTTCCAGCACTGGGCAACTACCTGATCGCGCTTTTCAAGGAAACACCCCTGCTCTCGGCGATCGCGGTTCTTGAACTCATGCAGACCGCAAAGATCATCGGATCGGAGACCTTCCGCTACACAGAGCCCGTCACACTCGTTGGCGTCTTCTTTTTGGGTATGAGCCTGGTTTCGGCGAGCATGGTGCGACTGCTCGAATCATGGCTCAAGTGGAGATACTAATAATGACCGACATGCCAATGGTTCGTTTCGAAAACGTCTCAAAACGGTACGGCACGTTCAGCGTTCTCGACAATCTCAATCTCGATATCGGCTACGGCGAAAAAGTATCGATCATCGGTCCTTCCGGCTCGGGCAAGACCACCGTGCTTCGCATGCTGATGACCCTGGAATCCATCAACGACGGCGTGCTCTGGGTCGACGGCGAGCCAATGACCCATATGAAAAAGGACGGACGGCTCGTGCCGGCAACCGCCAAGCACATACGCCGCATCCGGGCGAAGATCGGCATGGTGTTCCAGTCCTTCAATCTGTTCCCGCACATGACCGCGATGGGAAACTGCATCGAAGCTCCGATCACGGTGCTTGGAATGAAGCGCCGGGAGGCCGAAGAGCGAGCTGCGGAGTTGCTCGACATGGTGGGGCTTTCAACAAAGAAGGACCATTACCCTGCGCAACTTTCCGGAGGCCAGCAGCAGCGCGTCGCAATCGCGCGCGCGCTTGCGATGCGGCCAAAGATCATGCTGTTCGACGAAGTCACCTCCGCGCTGGACCCTGAACTTGTCGGGGAAGTTCTTCAGGTGATAAGGAAGGTCGGCACCGAACATGACCTGACCATGTTGATGGTCACCCATCAGATGGGGTTCGCCAAGGAATTCTCCGACAGGGTGTGTTTCTTCTATCAGGGCAAGATTTGCGAGCAGGGGCCTCCGGCGGAAATCTTCGGGAATCCTAAGAACGAAAGGACGAGGCAGTTTCTCAACGCTGTCTTGCAAGCGGGATAGCATTGCAAACTGAAACACCCAGCGACACGGCCAGCATCGAACCTCTTCCGTCCGGGTCGGCCCGCGAGAGGTTCGATCGGATATACTACACCCTTAGGGACCGTATCTGCCTGCTCGAATACGCGCCGAGCAGCCGCTTGTCCGAAGAAGAGTTGGCAAAAGAATTCTCCACGAGCCGCACGCCCGTGAGGCGTGTTCTGGCGAGGCTGGAATCCGAAGGACTCGTGGAATCGGTCCATGGGGTGGGCACGATCGTTACCGATCCCGACATCAACGAAGTGGTGCAAATCTACCATCTTCGGATGGAACTCGCCCTTCTTATCGGCAAGCTTTCTCCCGTGCCGCGTGATGCGAAGGATCTGGAACGGATCAGGTCGCTCATCGCACGATGCGATGCCGCGATGCAGAACCCGACACAGAAGGCTTTTTTGCTGCTGAACATGGCATTCTTCGCCGAGATCCGGGCCTTCACGGGGAATCTGCCGCTCAGGGAAATCAGCGAGCGGCTTTATTATCAGGTCGTGCGGGTCGTGCTGAAGATGATGCCGAAGCTCGGTTTGGCCGAAGAGTTTGCCGCCTTTCGCAGTGAAATGCAGGCGGTTCTCTCTGCAGCCGAGATAGGCGACTGGGAAGCAATCGGATACATACGCCGCGCCCATATCTCGATGAGCTTTCATCGAATAATGAACTATGCCGACAAGACGGAGCTCTCCGCAGACGCTATTCGGACATGACGCAAGGCGCCGGGCGACCGATCGATGCCGGCGTTCGTCTCCGCGCGAGCGTGCGGCCCCGTCCATATTGTCCCGCCAGGTGCTTCTACTTGATATATTCGAAAAGATGGTCATGCGGCTCGACGCCAAGTCCGCTTCCTGTCGGTATCGTGTAATAGCCCTCCTGGCATGCCATGTCTCCGGTAACGAAATCGAGGTTTCGGTCAAAAACGGAGTGCTGGTATTCGTGATAGGGAACATTCTGAAGTGCTGACGCTGCCTGAAGGCTGGCAGCCATGAAGATGCCGATGCTGATCGAGGCATGGGGAATGACGTTCATGTGGAACGCCTGCGCCATGCGGCCGATCTGGATGAATTCCGAGATGCCGGAGTGGCCGACCTCCGGCTGGACGATGCTCATCGCCCGCGCCTCGAAGCGCGGACGGTATTCGTAAGCCGTGCGCAGCTCCTCGCCGAGCGCCAGCGGCACGCCGATGCCCTGCGCGACGCGCGCCTGTCCTTCAAGATTTTCTGGCTGGCAGGGCGCCTCGGCAAAGTAAAGATTGTAGGGCTCCAGCCTGCGGATGAGCCGGATCGCCTCCGCCGCCTCGAATTTCCAGTGCAGGTCGACCATGACGTCGACGTCCGGACCGACCGCCTCCCGCAGCGCCGCCATCTCCTTGACGATGCCTTCATCTGACACCGCCGCGGCAAACTTGATGCCCTTGTAGCCCCTGCCGGTCCACTCGACGGCAAGGTCGCAGCGCTCCTTGATCGTCGCGCGCGGCAGGCCCGAGACATAAGCGGGGATCGCATCGTGGCGACGCCCGCCAAGCAGCGTCGAAACGGGAACGCCGAGGCCCTTGCCGGCAAGATCCCAGAGCGCGATGTCAACGCCCGCCAGCGCATCGAGATAGTAGCCGCCAAAAAACCCCCTCACCCGCATCAGATCGTAAAGGTCCTCATGGATGACGACGGCGCCCGCCGGGTCGCGGCCGATGATGACGGGGCCGAGCACGTCGTCAATGATCGCCTTGGTCGCCTCCGGTGCCACGATGCCGTAGCACTCGCCCCAACCGACCCTACCGCTCTCTCCGGTCACCTTCACCAGCAGCGTCATGTCGGCGGAAGGATAGATCGTGCGGTTGCCCTTGCGGATGAGATAGCCGCGCCCGTTGATCGCCTCGCCTTCCTTCAGCGGCCCGAGATAGGGCACCTCGCGCGGAATGGAGATAATGAAGGTTTCAACTGAAACGATCGCATCGACGATGTTCTTGCCCATGTCTTCGACCTCAGCTCGGTATGTGATGCTTATAGGGCAGCTCGGCATCCGCGATCAGCGCCGCAAGCTCGGCGCGGTCGCCGTCGTCGAATTTCGGGCCTTTGCCACGCACGAAGACATTCCTGATGATGCCGCGCCGGCGCAACACCTCCTTGGTCATGTGCATGCGGAAGATCGCCTGGAAATTCAGAAGTGGCAGCGAGGCAGAATAGAGCTTTCTCGCCGTCTTCACATCGCCCTGCTGCCAGGCATGCACGAGGGCGGCATGGATGTCGGCAAGCTCGCTGGCCGGCATCGTGCCTGCCGCGCCCCTGGCGAGCTCGTCGGTGATATAGCGCCCGCCGGCACCGCCGAAGATCGCCTCGAGCGAACCGTTGGCGGCCGCCTTGATGCGGGTCAGATGCTGGCCGCAGGGAGGTGTCTCCTCCTTGATGTAGCGGATTGCCGACACCGCGCTCGCGATCCCGGCCACCTCCTCCGGCGTCAGTCCCGCGCCGATCGGCTTCGGCTGGTTCTGCAGCATGATCGGCACGCCGGCTCCGGCGGAGACTTCCTTGAAATAAGCGATCTGGGCGGCGATGTCGTTAGCGAGATGGAGCGGCGCCATGACCATCGCAGCCGCAGCACCGATTTCGGCCGCCTGGGCGATATGGCGGGCGGCGGCTTTCGGGTCAGGGTCGCTCGCGCCGATGACGATCGGGATCCGGCCGGCGATGCGCTCGCCGAGCAGGACCACCTGACGCCGACGCTCCTCCGGCGTCAGCGTATCCACCTCGCTCGCCACGCCCGGATAGACGACGCCGTCGGAACCGCTCTCGATGGCGAAATCGATGACAGCAAGGAAATCCGGCTCGTCGATCGTGCCGTCGTTGCAAAAGGGGGTGGGAAGCACAGGGAAGGACCCGGCAAGTTTCGTGGTCATTTGACAGCTCCGGCAGTGACGCCCTGAATGAAATAGCGTTGGAGGAACATGAAGGCCGCGACAATCGGGGCCGAGACGACGAGGGATGCCGCCATGGCGCCGCCCCAGTCGGCATTGGTTTCGTTGAGATAGGTAAGCAGCAGACCGGGACCGATGGTGCGCTTGTCCTCCGAGACGATCAGCGTCATCGAATAGAGCAGATCGTTCCAGCTCCACATGAAGGAATAAAGGAAGACGGTGACGATCGGCGGGATCGAGATCGGGATGACGATCGTGTGGAAGATGCGGAAGTCGCTGGCCCCATCGGCGCGCGCCGCATCGATGAGCTCGTCCGGCACCTGGCTGAAATAGCTGTAGAGCATGTAGACGGCGACCGGCAGGGCAAAGACGATGTAGCTCAGGATCAGCCCCGGCCGCGTGTCGAGCAGGCCGAAATCGGTCATGACCGGATAAATGCTGATGAGCAGCAGGCCGAAGGGGAACATCTGCGCAGAGAGCATGAAGAGCATGATCGGCTGGCGTCCGGGATAGCGGTACTTGGCGAAGCTGTATCCAGCGTAGATCGCCAGGATGGTGTTGATCGTCGCGCTCGCGCCCGACGTGATCAGGCTGTTCAAGAGATAGAGCCCGAGCTGGCTCTCGGTCATCAGCGACCAGTAATGGGAAAGCGTCAGGTTCCTCGGAAAGAAGGTCGGCAGGACCTGGTAGAGCTCCTCATTGGCCTTCAGCGAGGAGATGATCATCCAGTAGATCGGAAAGAACAGATAGAAGCCGATCAGCAGAATGGTGCCGCCGAAGACGAGCTTGGCCGCGCGGCTGGAAAGATCGAACATCTCAGCGCCCCTTCACTAGCATGCGGAGATAGAAATAGGCGGGCGGCAGCAGCGTCGCGACCCAGAGCACGCCCATGGCCGAGGCCATGCCGATGTCCCATTGCTCGAATGCCTTGCGATAGACGGAGATGGAGAGCACCGAGGTTGCCCGCACCGGTCCGCCACCCGTCAGTGCGAAGATCGTGTCAAAATCCTGCAGGCCGCCGATGACGCCGAGCACCACGACGACGATCAGCACCGGCCTCAGATGCGGCAGCAGGTGATCGCGCAGGATGGCGAAATTGCCGGCGCCGTCGACGCGTGCTGCGTCGATCTGCTCCTGGTCGACATTCTGCAGGCCGGCGAGGAAGAAGGCCATGAAGAGCGGGATCGATCGCCAGATGCGGGTGAGGATGACAGCGGCAAGTGCGCCCTCTGGCGTGGAAAGCCAGGCCTGCGGCACGTCGATAAGCCCAAGCTCGAGGAGCACGCCGTTGATGACGCCGAAACGGCTGTTGAAGATCCAGGCCCAGACGAAGGCGCTGACTGTGCTCGGCACCACCCAGGGCATGATCGTTAGTGCGCGGATTACCCTGCGGCCTCTGAACGGCTGGTTGAGGATCAGCGCCCAGCCTAGGCCGAGCACCACCGTGCCGATCGTCGCACCGCCGACATAGATGACGGTGATGCCGAATGACTGCCAGGTCTCCGGATCGGTGAGGATGGCCTTAAAATTCGCAAGTCCGATGAAGGTCGGCTCGATCGTCTGCAGCGTATCTTCGAAGAACGACAGGCCGAGCGCCTGGACAAACGGATAGAGGATGATGATTGAAAAGGCGATCGCCGCCGGCGCCAGCATCAGCATGCCGATGCGGCGCTGCGCCGCCTCCAGCCCGCCTTTGCGGGCGTGCGGCGACACGGGATAGTCGAGGCGGCCAGGCGCCTGCATCACGTCGGTCATCTTCTCCTCCTGTCATGAAAGGGCAGCCGCAAGTCGGCTCGCGGCCGCCAGGGCGTCGGGCCCTATTGCGCGTGGCCGGCCTTGGTCATCGAGGCCTTCATGCGCGTGCTCATCGAGCTGATCGCCTCATCCGGGCTCTTCTGGCCGAGAAGGGCCGCCTGCACCTCCTGGGCCAGGATGTCGGTCAGCTCGCCGCCATTGCTCCAGATGCCGACTTCGTTGCGCCGCGGATGGGTGTTGTTCTTCGCCCAGGCGCTGAGATAGGCATCGCTTGCGACGAGCGGGTTGGCGCGGGCGGATTTGGTGCCGGGCAGCGCGCTCTGCTCGACCGGAAATTGCGTCTCCACCGCATCGTCGCCGAGATAAGCAATGAACTGCATGTTCGCATCCTCCTTCGTCGGCGGGCTGTTCTGGGCGAAGGAGATGATCAGATGCGCCCACTGGATCGAGACCGGCGTATCACCCGCCTTTTCGACCGGCACCTGCATTGGCTTGATGTTGGCGTCGAAGGCTGGCCCTTGGCCGGAGAAGCTGCGCAGGAAGGTGCGCGACTGCGGTGCATCGAGATAGAAGGCGGCAGCGCTTTGGCCCACGAGACGGCGGGCATCCGGCCGGCCGATCTCGGGTGCAACGAGCCGCTCCTTCATGAGATCGACGAGGAAGGCGAGCGCCTTGCGGCTGGCGTCGCTGTCGACCACCACCTTTCCCTCAGGATCGATGACATGTGCACCGAAGACATATTCCCAGGTCAGGAAATCGACGAGAATGTCGCTGTTGTTCTTGGTCGCCATGGCATAGGGCACCGAATTCGGCACCTTGTCGCGGATCGCGACCAGGTCGGCCTTGAATTCCTCGACTGTGGTCGGCAGGTCGGTGATGCCGGCCTTGGTCAGTGCCGCCTGGTTGGCGACCATGCCGATCGAACCGGACATCAGCGGCACGGCAAGCTGCTTGCCGTCGATCTGACCCATGGCGAGCGCCTCGGGCGCATAGATCTTTTCGAGATTTTCCTTGCCGAAGACCGTGTTGTAATCGACGAGGCCGGGCAGCTTGCTGAGCGAGGGCAACCAGCGCTCGGAAATCTGGACGACGCTCGGCAGCGTCTTGGAGCGGGCCCGCAAGAGCACGTTCTTCTGCAAGTCGCCGAAGGCGGACGGGATCGGCTCCACCGTCTTACCCGTCTTGGCCGTGAAGCCCGCGATGATCTTCTCAACGGATGGCTTTGCCGATTCCTCGGCATAGCTGTAGCCCATCCAGCTCAAATCGGCGGCGCGAGCGGCCCCCATCGCGAACATGCTGACGGCGAGCGTCGCCGTGACCAGTTTCCTCATTTTCATTGTTCCTCCTCCCATTGTGGAACTGTGTTTCAACTTTCAATCGGACAAATGTTTCAGACGACGCCGCCATCGACGATGAAGGTCTGGCCGGTAACGAGCCGCGAGTCGTCGGCCGCAAGGAACAGCGCCATGCGAGCGATATCGGGCGGCAGAACATGCTCCTTGAGGCATTGCGCCTCGAGATACTCGGAAAACTTGCCCTGGTAGATGCGCTTGGCCCGCTCCACCTGGCGCTCGGTCAGCACCCAGCCAGGGGCGATGGAATTGACCCGGATGTTGCGGATGCCGACCTCGCGGGCAAGCGACTTGGTCATGCCCATGACGGCGGCTTTGGCGGTGGTGTAGAAGATCAGCCCTGCCGCGCCACGCATCCAGGAGATCGACCCCATGTTGATGATCGCCCCGCCGCCGGCTTGCGCCATGCCGTCGATCAAAGCCTGCGCCGCGAAAAACTGATGGCGCAGATTGGTCGCGAAGCGGTCGTCCCAGTATTCCGGCGTTACCTCCTCGAGCGGCAGACGATCGTCGTTGCCGGCATTGTTAACAAGGATGCGGACCGGGCCGATCTCGGCGGAAAGCTCTCCCACAGCGCGACGGAGCGCCTCGATGTTGCGAAGATCAGCGACACGGAATGCCGGCTTGTTGCCCGTCCGGTCGTCGACGGCCTTGGCGTTTTCTGCCGCCAGTTCGCCATTGAGCTCGATGAAGCCGACCTTGCAGCCCTGGGCGGCGAAATGCTCCACCAGCGAAGCGCCGATGCCGGAGCCGCCGCCGGTGATGATGACGCCCTTGCCGGCGAGGCTCGGATAGCGAGCGGCCTCGACTTGAACTTTCGCAACGAGTTCGGGATGGGTGGTCATGCAGCCTCCAGCGAGACGGGACGAGCGGAGGCAAGCGACAGACCGGCCGCGGAAAAGACATGCGCCATGCCGGGATCGGCATGGACGCCGATCGGCTCGTTGCGCTTGATCGCCTTTTCGCCGGAAAGGCGCACGACGAGCACGTCCTGCGAGCCGTCGAGAGCGACATAGGCGTAAGTGTCGGAACCGAGATGCTCGGTCATCGTTACCTTGCCGGCAAGCGAATCCGGCGCGCCGCGGGCCGTCAGGGAGATGTGTTCGGGCCGGATGCCGATCTCGGCCGGCGCTTCGGATAGCTTCGCCGCCAGGCGGATCTCGCCGCCGGATACGGCATGAACGTTGTCGGCCTTGCGGGCGCCGAGCGTCAGGAAGTTCATGCGCGGACTGCCGATGAAGCCGGCGACGAAGCGGTTGACCGGCTTGTTGTAAAGATCGAGCGGCGAGCCGACCTGCTCGACCGTGCCGCCGTTCAGCACCACGATCTTGTCGGCAAGCGTCATCGCCTCGATCTGGTCGTGCGTGACGTAGACCATGGTCGTGCCAAGCTCTTCCTTCATGCGGGCGATCTCGATGCGCATTTCCACGCGCAACGCCGCATCGAGGTTCGACAGCGGTTCGTCGAAGAGGAAGATGCGCGGTTCGCGCACGATGGCGCGGCCGATTGCGACGCGCTGGCGTTGGCCGCCGGAAAGCTGCCGTGGCTTGCGGTCGAGATAGGTCTCGATGCGCAGCACCTTGGCGGCGGCTGCCACGCGGCTGTGGATTTCCTCCTTCGGCACTCCGGCGAGCCTCAGCGCATAGCCCATGTTGCCGGCAACCGTCATATGCGGATAGAGCGCATAGGACTGGAAAACCATGGCGATGCCGCGCTTGGCCGGCGGAACGTCGTTGACGATCTCCCCGTCAATCGCCATCTGGCCGGCGGTGATCTCGTCGAGCCCGCAGATGAGCCGCAGCAGCGTCGACTTTCCGCAGCCGGAAGGGCCAACGAAGGCGACGAATTCACCATCTTCGACAGTGAGATCGATCCCCTTCAGCACGTCCACGGCACCAAAGGATTTCCTGATCCCGCTGAGTTCCAGTTTGGCCATTCATTCCTCCTCCCCAATATCAACCATTCTCAGCCGCCGAACATCGGGTCCTGCAGACCCCTGATGCCCGTATCGATGGCAAAGACGCTGCCGGAAAGCGGAGCGTCGGCAAGCTGTGCTGCCGAAAGCCGTATCCGCGCTGAAGTGACGAAAAGCGTCTGCATATCCGGGCCGCCGAAGACGCAACTCGTTGGACGCGGCACCGGCAGGTTGATCACCCGCTCCACCTTGCCGTCCGGGTCGTAGCGCGTGACGCACCAGCCGTCCCAATGGGCGCTCCACACGAAGCCTTGCGCATCGACCGTCAGCCCGTCCGGCTTGCCCTCCGCCTCCGGCACGGCAACGAAGATGCGCCGGTTGGCAATCGCGCCGGTTTCGAGATCGAAATCATAGGCATAGATCGTCTGCTTGGCCGTGTCGGTGAAGTAGAAGGTCTTGTCGTCGGGGCTCCAGCCGAGGCCGTTCGAGACGTGAAAGCCGCGATCCATCTCATGGGTGCGGCCATCCGGATCGAGACGCCAGAGACGGCCCTGGTCGGGAGAGGTGTCGATCGCCAGCGTGCCTGCCCAAAGGCGGCCCGCCCTATCGCACTTGCCGTCGTTGAAGCGATTGCCGGGTCGATCCGCTTCGGGCCGCGAAAGTGTCGTGATCTCGCCCGAGGTAAGATCGAGGCCGCGGATCTCGCCATGCATGGCGGCGACGAAGCCGCCGCGCTTGCGCGGAATGACGAAGCCGATCAGCTCCGGCACTTGCATCGTCGTATAGGTGCCCTTGACGGTATCGCCAGTACAGACGGCAGGTGCCAGAATATCGACGAAATAGAGCTTGTTTTCCCTCGCCGACCAGTGCGGCCCCTCGCCGAGAAACGTGCTTGCCGGGATCACGCAGCGGACATCGGAGCGATCCGGCCCGAGCGGGCGCGGCTTGACGGCGAGCGACATTGCGAATTCTCCGAAATTGCCGGATGTCCGGCGTGCGGCCTCGATCACGTCGCGTCCGAACGCGTGCAGGCGATCGACGGGAAGCCGGAAGGACGGGCCGATGATCCCGATCGCGCCGATCGGCTCGCCGCGATGGTTGAGGACCGGCGCGGCCACGGAGGAGATGCCGGTATTCTGCTCGTCGACCGAGACCGCATAGCCGCGCGCCTTGGTGAGGTCGAGCTGACGCTGCAGCTCCTCGACATCGATGATGGTGTTCGGCGTTAGCCGCTCGAGCTCGATGTCGGCAAGCAGCGCCCGGCGCTTTTCGAGCGAAAGATGAGCAAGGATCGCCTTGCCGATGCCGCTCGCGTGCGGCGCGGCACGCCCGCCGACGCCGTTGTTGAGGCGGAGCGGCTGCGGCACCTCGCGCTGATCGATGTAGAGCACCATCGAGCCGTCGAGCACGCCGAGCCGGATCGCCTCGCCGGTCATGTCGCGCAGGCGCTCGAGCTCCGGCTCGGCGGCACCGCGCAGGTCGAAATTGTCCCAGACCTTGTGCGCCCATTGGAAGAGACGCGGCGCCAGGCGATAGACCTGGTCACGGCTGTCGAAGGCGAGCAGCCGTTCGTCGACGAGAGCCTGCAGCAGGCGGTGCAGCGTGCCCTTCGGCAACTGTGTCTCGTCCAGCAGTTGGGTGAAACGCAGGCCGCGCGGCTCGGCTGAAACGGCCTCGACGATCTGGATGCCGCGCGTCAGCGCCTGAACGCCGGGAACGCCATGTCCCTCCCCGCCAACCGTATCGCGCTCGGCCGTGTCGATGCTCAGTTGCACCTTGCTCATGACGTCTCCCGCGGCGAAATCCTCTCCGCCCTTGACCGATCGAATATCTTGGAACTAAGTTCCATGTCAACATCAAATGTGACGGATGCGCCGGTTCGCTCTGTCGGGGAGGAGAGAGAATGCGCATTACGAAAGTGTTCCACTGGTTGATACGCGTGCCCTTTACGGAGGATATCCTCTGGGGCTCCGGACGCCGGATCGGCACGACGCGGCTCGTCTGCAGGATAGAAACGGACGCGGGAATCACCGGCTGGGGCGAGACCATCTCCCTGATCGCCAACGTACCGGCCGTCTTTGCGGATGTCGTCGCACCGCTTGCCATCGGCTATCCGGTCACCGATGTCGAGCGGCTCCACCGCCATGTGCTCGGCGCTGGCTTCTATCACCACAAGCGTGCCGCGGTGATGGCAATCGCTGCTTTGGAAATGGCGATGTGGGATGCGCTCGGCAAGCAGGCGGGACTGCCGCTCTACGCATTGTGGGGAGGCCGCTGGCGCAAGGATGTCGAAGCGGCAGCCTATCTCTTCACCAACGATCCGGCGGCACTCAAGCCGCGGCTGCAGCGTTTCCTCGATTCCGGCTACGAAACGTTCAAGGTGAAGATCGGCTTCGACGAGAAGAGCGATATCCTGCTTACTGAGACGGCGCGCAATGTCATCGGCGGCCGGCCGCTGCGCCTCGACGTCAACGGCGCCTGGAACATCGCGACAGCCAAGCGGCAGCTCGAAAAGCTGAAGCCCTTCGATCCCGCCTATGTGGAGCAGCCGCTGGAACTCGATGATCTCGCCGGCCATGCCGCACTTGTCGCGGGAAGTCCCGTGCCGATCGCGCTCGACGAAAGCGCCTACACGCTTTCCGATATCGGCAATATCGTCCGCGCACAGGCTGCCGATGTCGTGCTGCTCGATCCGCACGAGGCAGGCGGCCTGTGGCAGACGATCAAGGCAGCCGCGATCTGCGAGGCCGTCGGCATTCCTGTGACACTACACTCCGGCGCGGAACTGGCGCTCTCGCAATCCGCCTATATCCATCTTGCCGCCTCGATCCCCAACCTCTCCATCGCGATCGACACCGAACGGGCCTATCTCGGTGGCGATATCTGTGCCAATCCGCCGGTACTGGCTGACGGCCGCTTTGAGGTGCCCGAGGAGCCAGGGCTCGGTGTTGTCATCGATGAGGGATCCCTCGAGAGATATCGCGTTTCCGACATTGCCGGCGCATACCTCGATAAGCAGCGCGCGGATTGGTTTCCCGTCAAACCAGCATATTGAAGCGACGGGCTGGAAGCTCGCATTATCTGCGGACGACGCCGAGCTGCGCGAGCACCTCGTTTGGTATCCCATGTCGCAAGACCACGTCCCGGGTGGCTGGAACCAGCGGCCCCGTTGCCGGATCAAGGCAGAATCGGGCGACGCCATCGCGATGGCCGGCGACGTCCGTTCGGAAGATTGTCACAAGGCGTTGGTCGCGGTCCGCAAGTTCGCCGAAGGCGCCCGTGTCGCCCTGACCGGGAGAGCCGCGCGGCTAGTCTCGAAGCCGCCCGCGCCGAATTCGGCGACAGGGCGATTGTCATCCAGTGACCAGCGCTCGCTGCTAACGCCCATCACGCCTGGCTTCCACCAGGATATGCCAAACCACAGCGACCAAGATCAGTGCGCCACCGGCGAAAGTCGCAACAGGCGGACGTTCCGCGAAGAAGAGCCATACCCACATCGGAGTGAGGACGATCTCCAATGTTCCGATAAGCGCAGCTTTAGCGGGAGGCATATGTCTTGCGCCGGCGAGGAAGAGTACGAGAGCGATGGAGAAATTGGTTGCGCCAAAGGCAGCGAGGACGATCCAGTTGTGGAAATCGAGGGAGCCGACCGAGCCGAAGGGCGCAAAGAGCGCCAGCGTGAGAAAGGCGCTGACGATAGTGGAGGGCAGACTCGGCACGCCCGGGTTGATCCGGGGAATGATGATGATCATCGCAAAAGAGGCCGTCATACCAAGTGCCAGCAGATCGCCGAGACCCGTGCCGCCCCCGACTGATGAACCGACGATGACCATCACGCCGAGCAGACAGACGGCGCCTGCGGCCATCGTGCGCCTCGTCACGCGCTCCCTCAGCAAAAGCCAGCCCAGCAGGGCCGCGATGAACGGGGCTGTCGCGTAGATGACGGCGACATTCGCCACGCTCGTCGTATAAAGTGCGCCGATGAAACATGCCTGGCTGAAGGTCTGGCAGGCGATCATCGCGAGACCTGACGGGCGCAAGACCGAGCGCCACTGCCGCTTGGACATTCCTCCTTCGAGGAAGAAGCTCGGAATGAGAAGGAACAGTCCCCCGAACAATGACCGCCACGCGATCGCTGTAAAAGCATCGGTCGTCAGCAGTCGTGAGTAGACGCCGCTTGCGCTCCAAGCGAGCGTCGCGGCGGCGACAAGAATCACGCCCTTGTCATGCTCGCTGAGGCCGAACGGACGGGCGCCTGTTTGGGATGACATCGGTTTTCCCGAACCAGAGGTCTGATGCCTCTGATTGCGCTTGTTCTTGACATCAGGCAAACGAATAGTTGAGATGACTGCCATCGGATTTTCTTATGGCTAAAATGCGTCAACCCATCGAAAGCGATCTGCTGCGCACATTTCTCGTGGTCGTCAAGACCTCGAATTTCTCTGCCGCTGCTCAGGCCGTCGGTCGGACGCAATCGGCCGTGAGCGCGCAGATTAAGAAACTTGAGGAAACTATCGGGGAAACCCTTTTCGACCGGGGCCCGCGCGGTGTCATCCCAACGCGCCTTGGCCTGCAACTGCTGCCCTATGCGCGCCGTGTGATTGATCTTTTAGACGAAGCGGCAGCGACCATTCGGACCAAACCGCTCGATGGCCCAGTCCGTATTGGGATACCCGAAGAATATAGCCAGACCGTGCTGCCTGCCGCACTTGCCGCTTTCGCCGTCCGCCATCCAGCCGTAGAGGTCACAGTTTCCTGCGATTACACGGCGCGCAATCTCGCGGCCCTGGAGCGCGACGAGCTGGATCTCGCCGTCGTCTTTGACTGGAGCAATCAGGCGGCGGGCGAAATCCTCTGTGTCGATCCGACCGTGTGGGTCACGTCCCAGGTCCACCAGCTCCACGACCTCGAGCCGCTGCCGATCGCCATCTACCGCAATTCCACCTGGGCGCGGGATTTCGCTTTCAGATCGCTCGAATTGCAGGGTCGAAAGTACCGTGTGGCCTTCGTTGCCGATACTAGCTCCGGGCTTAAGAACGCTGTGTCCGCGGGCCTTGCCGTCACCACGCTCTCCCGTAGCAACATACCACCGGGCTGCCGCGAGCTGACGGCGGAGGAAGGGTTCCCACCGGTCGATGCCTCCAGAGTGGTCCTGCGCCGAAACCCCTATCATTCCAGCGAGGCCGTACGCGGGCTCGCCGATATGGTACGGGACGCATTTCAGCCTATGGCTGTTCCTCCGATGCTGTAACAGGCCGCCGGAGACGACGCCTCGTGTCCGAGGGGCTTTCCGAGAAGCTCGCGCGATAGCTTCTCGTAAATGCTGAAGCCGAATTGAAGCCGGTCGCGGCCGCGATATCGGCAAAAGGCGCCTTGGTTTCGATCACCTTCCGCCGCGCTGCGTTCAGGCGCAGTGCCAGATAATGGACGTGCGGGGGCGCGCCGGTGCTCTGCTGAAAGAGCCCCTGCAGGTGGCGCGCACCGATGCCCACTCTGCGAGCCAGTCGCGCAAGCACGATAGGCTGCTCGATATTCTCCTCCATCAGCCGTACAGCTTGGGCGACCCGAGGATCGCGCATGTGCAGACCTGTCCCCGAAGGTGAAAGCTGGGTCTCGCTGTGGACGGAGTCCTGCTCGTAGCTGAAGAGCCGGCTAACCTCGAGCGCCAGCGAGTATCCTTGCCTTTGCCGTATGATCTCCAGCATCAGGTCGACGGTCGGGAGCGAACCTGCCGTGGTAATGCGCTTGCCTGTGATGACGAAACGCTCCTTCACCGCCCGCACATGCGGATAGGCAAGCGAGAAGTCATCGAAATCTTCCCAGTGTATGGTCGCCGGCAGCCGATCGAGAAGGCTGGCTTCGGCAAGCAGCCATGTTCCGGATTCGATGCCTGCGATCATGCTTCGGTAACGGGCCGCCTGAGAGAGCTGCATCTTCAATGCCGGTGTCGAGCTGCGGCGCCAATTGTAGCTTGCAAGCACGAAGAGTGGTGTCTCATCCCGCCCCGTCCCAAAGCCACCGGCGGCGGGTACAGGAATGCCGCTCGTCGTCAGCACAGGCGAACCATCAGGCGTTAGAAGCCGCCATCGATAAAGCTCACTGCCGGAAATCCGGTTGGCACCACGCATGGGCTCGATCACCGAAGCGAGCAGAATGAGGTTCGTCTCCGGCATGACAAGAAGATCAACATCCAGCCGATCGTTGGATCGCGTCAGCATTAGGCCTCCATCATTTCCGAAAACGTATCAAGTACTTCCGTTAATGCAAAGCATGACGCGCCATCTTCCCCCGTAATAGGCCCAACACGAGGGAGAAGAAAATGCCTCTTGCGATGAACCGCGATGTTTTCATCACCTGTGCCGTAACCGGTGCCGGCGATACGGTTTCGAAATCCAGCCACGTTCCCATCACTCCCAAGCAGATCGCGGATTCCGCGATCGACGCCGCCAAGGCTGGGGCGGCAGTTGTCCACTGTCACGTCCGCGATCCGAAAACGGGTGCCGCGAGCCGCCGCAACGACCTCTACAAGGAAGTTACTGAGCGCATTCGCTCTGCCGATATCGACGTCGTACTCAACCTGACGGCCGGTATGGGCGGTGATTTGATCTTCGGTGATGTCGAACGCCCTCTACCTCTCAATCCGCAAGGCACCGACATCGCAGGTGCAACGGAGCGCGTCTCCCACATCGCCGAGTGCCTGCCGGAAATCTGCACGCTGGACTGCGGTACGATGAACTTCAGCCTCGGCGACTACGTCATGACGAACACGCCGGCGATGCTCCGTGCGATGGCGACGAAGATGACAAATCTCGGCGTACGCCCGGAAATCGAGGCCTTCGATACCGGTCATCTCTGGTTTGCCAAACAACTTGCCGAGGAGGGCCTGATCGAGGATCCGGTGCTGATCCAGCTTTGCATGGGCATTCCATGGGGCGCGCCCGATGATCTCAACACTTTCATGGCGATGGTGAACAACGTTCCCAATAGCTGGACCTTCTCCGCCTTCTCGATCGGCCGCAACGCGATGGCCTATCCGGCTGCCGCGGTGCTTGCCGGTGGCAACGTCCGCGTTGGGCTTGAAGACAACCTCTATGCTGGAAAGGGCGTGCTCGCGACGAATGCCCAGCTTGTCGAGAAGGCGGTGCAGGTCGTCGAAGGAATGGGCGCCCGCATCATCGGGCCTGAGGACGTCCGGAAGAAACTGAAATTGAGGAACCGCTGAGGCGCCCATGAGCAAGATCAACAAAGCAGCATGTGTCGGCGGCGGCGTCATCGGTGGCGGATGGATCGCCCGTTTTCTGCTTGCAGGCATTGATGTCGACGTCTTTGACCCGCATCCGGAGGCGAGCCGCATTGTCGGCGAAGTCATCGCCAATGCCGAGCGCGCTTACGCCATGCTGACCGGGGCACCTCAGCCACCACGCGGCAAGCTCACTTATTGCGAGACCCTTGAAGAAGCCGTCGTTGATGCCGACTGGATCCAGGAAAGCGTACCGGAAAGACTGGACCTCAAACGTAAGGTGTTGACGGAGATCGATGCGGCTTGCCGCCCCGACGCGCTGATCGGGTCCTCCACATCAGGCCTGCTGCCAACCGACCTGCAGCGCGACATGCGGTTTCCGGAACGCCTCTTCGTGGCGCACCCCTACAACCCCGTCTATCTCCTGCCGCTCGTCGAGATCGTGGGCGGTGAAAAGACCAGCCATGGCACCATCAAGGTGGCGATGGAGAAGCTGCCACCGATCGGCATGAAGGGCGTTCACATCGCCAAGGAGATCGAGGCCTTTGTCGGCGACCGTCTGCTGGAGGCTCTTTGGCGCGAGGCGCTGTGGCTGATCCATGACGATATCTGCACAGTTGAGACGCTCGATGACGTCATCCGTTATTCCTTCGGTCTTCGCTGGGCGCAGATGGGTCTCTTCCAGACCTACCGCATCGCCGGCGGCGAGGCAGGCATGCGGCATTTCCTAGCCCAGTTCGGTCCGGCTCTGCAATGGAACTGGACCAAGCTGATGGACGTCGTCGACCTCGACGACGCGCTTGTCGAGAAGATCGGCCAGCAGTCGGATGAACAAGTGGACGGATTGTCAATCCGCGAGCTCGAGCGCATCCGCGACGAAAATCTCGTCGGCATCCTGCAGGCGCTGAAGGGCGGCCATGGCGGTAAGGGCTGGGGTGCCGGCAAGCTGCTCAAGGATTTCGAGCATACGCTCTGGACGGCCGGCGGCAGCCGCAAGCATCCCGAGGACATCGCGCGGCCATTGAGGCTTGTCGAAGCCAATGTCAGCCCCGCATGGGTCGATTACAACGGGCACATGACCGAGCATCGCTATCTGCAGGTGTTTGGGGATACATCGGATGCACTGCTGCGCCTTATCGGCGTCGATTTCGCCTATGTCGAGCGGGGTCACAGCTATTACACCGTCGAGACCCATATCCGCCACCTCGGCGAAGCCAAGCTCGGTCAGGCGATTCATTCAACCTGCCAGCTTCTGTCAGCAGACGAGAAGCGGCTGCATCTGTTCAACACGATTCATGACACAGCGACGGGCCAGGCGATTGCGACCGCCGAACAGATGCTGCTGCATGTCGATGCCAAGGCCGGAAAAGCCGCTCTCGCACCGGGGGAGGTGCTGAGCAAGATAAAGCCGATCAGCGAGCTCCACGCAAAACTGCCCATACCGGATGGCGTCGGACGCCATGTCGGGCAAAAACGCTAGGAGGAAGCAGTCATGAATTTCGGGCTCAACGAAGAACAGGAGATGATCGTCCAGACGGTCCGCGACTTCGTCGAGACGGAAATCCATCCGCATGAGAACGAGGTCGATCGCACTGGTATTGTTCCATCAGAACTCGGCGAGGAAATCAGGCGCAAATGCATCGATCTCGGTTTTTATGCTTGCAATTTTCCTGAGGAGACTGGCGGCGCCGGTCTCGACCACGTTACCTTTGCACTTGTCGAGCGCGAACTCGGCCGCGGTTCGATGGCACTGACAGTGTTCTTCGGCCGCCCTTCCGGAATTTTGATGGCCTGTGAAGGCGAGCAGCGTGAGAAATATCTTCTGCCGGCGGTGCGGGGCGAAAAGGTTGACGCGCTGGCGATTACCGAACCCGATGCCGGCTCCGACATGCGCGGAATGAAATGCATGGCGCGGCAGGACGGTGGCGATTTCGTGCTCAATGGTACCAAGCATTTTATCTCCCATGCCGATGTCGCCGATTTCGTTATCGTCTTTGCGGCAACCGGAGAAGAGGAGACGCCCAAGGGCATCAAGAAGAAGATCACGGCTTTTCTTGTCGATCGCGACACGCCGGGCTTCGATATCCTCAAGGGCTATCAATCGATATCGCACCGCGGCTACCACAACCTCATCCTGAACTTCACCGACTGCCACCTGCCCAAATCCCAGGTGCTCGGCGAAGTCCATCGCGGCTTCGACATCGCCAATGAATGGCTTTACGGCACACGTCTGACGGTCGCGGCAACCTGCGTCGGGCGTGCACGCCGCGTTTTTGATATGGTGCTGCCCTATGCAGCGGAGCGCAAGCAGTTCGGCCGGCCGATCGGCGCCAATCAAGGTGTGTCGTTCAAGCTTGCCGACATGATCACGGAGATCGACGCCGCCGACCTGCTGACGCTATCCGCCGCTTGGCGGCTTGATGCTAGCCTTGGTGCCAACCGAGAGATCGCCTCGGCGAAACTCTACGCCTCCGAAATGCTTGCCCGCGTCACCGACGAAGCGATCCAGATCTTTGGCGGCATGGGGCTAATGGACGACCTGCCGCTTGCCCGCTTCTGGCGTGACGCGCGGGTCGAACGCATCTGGGACGGAACCTCGGAGATCCAGCGGCACATCATCAGCCGCGATCTGCTGCGGCCGTTCGGAGCGTGACCCGATGACGCAACGCTCGCTCGATCGACTGATCAGACCGCAAACGATCGCCGTCTTCGGCGGCCGCGAAGCGCGCCGGGTCATCGAGCAGTGCGACCGCATGGGATTTGCCGGCGAAATCTGGCCCGTCCATCCGGTTCTCGAGAAGGTGGTGGGGCGCCGTTGTTATCGATCAGTGGGCGAGCTGCCCGCGGCACCCGACGCGGCCTTCGTCGGCGTCAACCGGCTGTTGACTGTCGATATCGTACGCTCGCTTGCCGTCATAGGCGCCGGCGGCGCCGTTTGTTATGCTTCCGGCTTCAGCGAGGCGGTCGCGGAACTCGCCGATGGCGCGATACTGCAAAATCATCTCGTCGAAGCGGCCGGAAATATGCCGATCCTCGGACCGAATTGTTATGGCATGATCAACGGCCTCGATGGCGCCCTGCTCTGGCCTGACCAGCACGGAATGGTGCGCGTCGAAAGCGGTGTTGCCATTCTCACGCAATCCTCCAACATCGCCATCAATCTCACCATGCAAAAGCGCGGCCTGCCGATCAGTTATTTGATGACGGCCGGCAACCAGGCGCAGACCGGATTGTCGGATTTAGCGCTCGCCGTGATCGAGGACCCGCGCGTCACGGCCATCGGCCTGCATATCGAGGGATTCGGCAACATTCAGGCGCTTGAGAAGCTTGCCTTACGTTCCCGGGAACTGAAAAAGCCCATCGTTGCGCTGAAAGTCGGCAAATCCGAACAGGCGCAGCGCGCCGCCATTTCGCATACCGCATCCCTTGCCGGAAGCGATGCGGTTGCCGATGCCATTCTCGCTCGCCTCGGCATTGGCCGCGTGGCAACCCTCCCGGAAATGATCGAAACGCTGAAACTTCTCCACGTAGCAGGCCCGCTTGACAGCAATGCGATCTCTTCCATGAGTTGTTCCGGCGGCGAAGCCTCGCTAATGGCCGACGCCGCTGTCAGCCGGGGCGTGGAATTCCGCTCTCTGAAACCCCGGCAGCTTCCGTCTCTCAGGTGCAGCCTGGGTGAAATGGTCACCCTTTCCAATCCTCTCGACTACCACACTTTCGTTTGGGGCGATCTGACCCGCCAGTCGGAGGCCTTTATAGCCATGTTCGAGGGCGCTTATGCCCTCAATCTGGTTGTCCTTGATTTTCCGCGGAGCGATCGTTGCAACACAGCGGACTGGATGACGACGGTCAGTGCCGTCGCGGCAGCCGCGAAACGAACCGAAGCGCGCGCCGGTATCGTGGCGACATTGCCGGAGAACATGCCGGAAGAGATTGCCTTGCTGTTGATGGAGGATGGCATCGTGCCTTTCTGCGGCATCAGCGAAACCGTCGCCGCCGCGGAAATTGCCGCTAACATCGGCAAAGCCTGGCAAAACCCGCAGCCATTGCCACTGCTCAATGTACCGTTGACCGCAGGCGAGATCGAGACGTTGAGCGAGGCGGAAGCCAAAGCGGAACTGTCTGCCGCCGGTCTCTCCGTTCCGCTTGGTGCAACCGCACCGAGTTCGGACGAGGCAGCAGAACAGGCGCAGCGTCTCGGTTTTCCCATCGCTCTGAAAGCGCTTGGCGTCGAGCACAAGACCGAGGCCGGTGCTGTCGCGCTCAACCTTAAGGATGCTGAAGCGGTGCGAAACGCAGCGCAGAAAATGGCCCATGTCGCCGCCGGATACCTGGTTGAACGGATGATCGAGCGCCCCGTGGCCGAGCTGATCATTGGCGCGGTACGCGATCCGGTCCTTGGATTGACTTTAACCGTCGGTGCGGGCGGAATTTTGGTGGAATTGCTTGAAGATTCCGTCATTTTAACGCTTCCGGTAACAGAAGCGGAGATCTTGGAAGCGATTTCGCGCCTGAGGATCAGGAAACTCATCGAGGGTTATCGCGGCGCGGCGAAGAGCGACCTCGACATAGTGGTCAAAGCCGTCGCATCAGCAGCAGAATATGTCGTAAAAAATGCCGTGTGGCTGGAAGAACTGGACATTAATCCATTGATGGTTCTCCCTGAAAACCATGGTGTCGTTGCCGCAGACGCTCTCATCCGGCGAAGGAGGTAGCAGAAGTTGCAAGACCCCATTCGCACCAGACGCGACAGCGGTATCCTCGAGGTCATCATTGACCGGCCGAAGGCGAACGCCATCGACCTTGCGACCAGCCGCGACATGGGCCTGATTTTCCGCAATTTCCGCGACGACCCTAAGTTGCGTGTCGCCATCGTGTCGGGTGCTGGCGAGAAATTCTTCTCGGCCGGATGGGATCTGAAGGCTGCGGCAGCCGGCGATGCGATCGATGGCGATTATGGCGTCGGCGGGTTCGGCGGCTTGCAGGAACTGCGTGACCTCAACAAGCCCGTCATCTGCGCTGTCAACGGCATCTGTTGCGGTGGTGGTCTGGAGATTGCCCTTTCCGCCGATCTGATCATCGCCGCCAAGCACGCAACCTTTGCACTTCCGGAAATTCGCTCGGGAACGGTCGCAGACGCTGCTTCGATCAAGCTGCCGAAGCGCATCCCCTACCATATCGCGATGGACATGCTTCTGACTGGCCGATGGCTTGACGTTACGGAGGCGCATCGCTGGGGTTTCGTCAATGAAATTGTCACTGCGGACAGGCTGATGGAGCGGGCATGGGAACTGGCCCGCCTTCTCGATAGCGGTCCGCCGCTCGTCTATGCAGCCATCAAGGAGATCGTGCGCGAAGCCGAAGGAATGACATTTCAGACTGCCATGAACAAGATCACCAAAAGGCAGTTTGCAACGGTCGATGCCCTTTATTCGAGCGAGGACCAGTTGGAAGGCGCACGGGCTTTCGGGGAGAAGCGAAGCCCAATCTGGAAAGGAAGGTGACGAGGCGGCAGCGACCGCATCATTTTCCGCATGATCGCGGGCAGTGAGGTTTCGGGGCGGAAGAGGAAACCGCATCCCGAAGCGTTGCCCGGGAGTTCTATCAACATCAAGAAGAAGGAACAGGGGAATGAACGACTACACGAAATATCTGGCAAGCCGCGTGAGTGCGGGCGGTCTCAGCCGCCGCGAATTCATGGGACGCGCAATGGCGGCCGGCGTTACGCTGGCGCTTGCAGACCAGCTCTTCACCGAAAGCGCAACGGCAGCCGAACCAAAGCGCGGCGGTCACCTGAAACTCGGTCTCGAGGGCGGCGCAGCCACCGATTCCAAGGACCCGGCTAAGTTCCTGTCACAATTCATGTTCTGCGTCGGCCGTTGCTGGGGCGACATGCTGGTCGAATCCGACCCGCTGACCGGCGCTGCCGTTCCGGCGCTAGCCGAATCCTGGGAAGCGTCTAACGATGCCGTCACGTGGACCTTCAAAATCCGCAAGGGTGTCAAGTTCCACAACGGTAAGGACCTGACGATCGACGATGTCGTTGCGACGCTGAAGCGCCATACCGACAGCAAATCGGAGTCAGGCGCTCTTGGTGTTGTCAAGTCGATCAAGGAGATCAAGGCCGACGGCAGCGACCTCGTCCTGACGCTGGCCGAAGGCAACGCCGACATGCCGTTGCTCCTGACCGACTACCACCTCGTCATTCAGCCGAACGGCGGCAATGACGACCCGCTTGCCTCTATCGGCACCGGTCCCTACAAGCTTGCGAGTTTCGAAGCCGGCGTACGTGCGACCTTCGAAAAGAACAAGGACGACTGGCGCAGCGATCGTGGTTATGTCGACTCGATCGAAATCATCGGCATGAACGATGCGACGGCACGTATTGCAGCGCTTTCGTCAGGTCAGGTGCACTACATCAACCGCGTCGATCCGAAGACTGTGGACCTGTTGAAGCGTGCGCCGAATGTCGAAATCCTGTCGACGTCCGGCCGCGGCCATTACGTCTTCATCATGCATGGCAACACTGCGCCCTTCGACAACAACGATCTGCGCATGGCGCTGAAATACGCCATGGACCGCGAGACGATGGTCAAGAAGATTCTTGGCGGTTACGGCAAGGTCGGCAATGACTTCCCGATCAACAGCACATATGCGCTTTTCCCCGAGGGCATCGAACAGCGCGCCTATGATCCGGACAAGGCGGCCTTCCACTACAAGAAATCAGGTCATAGCGGCTCAGTCCTGCTGCGTACCTCCGAGGTCGCCTTCCCGGGTGCCGTCGATGCCGCCGTCCTCTATCAGGAAAGCTGCAAGAAGGCTGGGATCAATATCGAGGTCAAGCGTGAGCCAGGCGACGGCTATTGGACAAACGTCTGGAACGTGCAGCCCTTCTCGACGTCCTATTGGGGCGGCCGTCCGACGCAGGACCAGATGTACTCCACGGCCTATATCTCGACGGCCGACTGGAACGACACCCGCTTCCTGCGCCCGGACTTCGACAAGATCCTGCTCGAAGCCCGTTCGCAACTCGACGAAGCAAAGCGCAAGGAGATGTATCGCAGCATGGCAATGATGGTCCGTGATGAAGGCGGCGTCATCCTGCCTATGTTCAACGACTTCGTGAACGCTTCCACCAAGCAGGTGAAGGGCTACGTTCACGATATCGGCAACGACATGTCGAACGGCTACGTCGCGACCCGCGTCTGGCTGGACGCCTGATGCTCGAAGCGGGGCGGAGACGCCCTCATCTCTAACGGAACCGGGGCCGCGGAAAACCTCCGCGGTCTTCCTGAGGTTTCAGCGCGAGGCATCAGTCATGTCCAATCCGCCACCCAGCACCGTCTTGCCGGGACTAAGATTCAAGCAGCGTTTCCCGCTGCTGTCCCTCATCGCCGAGCGCTTCGTGCTCAGTCTTTTGCTGCTTCTTGCTGTTTCGATCCTGATCTTCGGCGGCCTTGAAGCGCTGCCGGGCGATTTCGCGACAACCTATCTCGGCCAGTCGGCGACACCGCAGGCTGTTGCCAATATCCGCACCGAACTCGGTCTCGACCGGCCTGTGACTACGCGTTATTTCGAGTGGCTCGGCAATGCCGTGCAGGGTGATTTCGGCACCTCCTGGGCAAGCAAGAATTCGGTGAGCGAGCAGATCGCCAAGCGGCTCGGCAATTCGCTCTTCCTTGCAGCCTTTGCGGCGTTGATTTCGGTGCCGCTTGCCGTCGGGCTCGGCATGCTGGCGGTGCATTTCCGCAACCGTTTGCCTGACAAGATCATCAACGTGATCTCTCTGGCGGCGATTTCACTACCGGAATTCTTCATCGGTTATCTGCTCATCCTGTTCTTCGGCGTGAAATTCGGGATCGCGACATTTCCTGCGACCGTCTACGACGGCATGGATTTCGTCGACCGGCTGAAGGCCATCGCCCTGCCGACCGCCACCTTGGTACTCGTTGTCCTTGCTCATATGATGCGCATGACACGGGCCGCAATCCTCTCTGTGATGTCGTCGGCTTATATGGAAACTGCAGAACTGAAAGGCCTCGGCGCCTTCCGCTCGATCGTCAAACATGCCGCACCCAATGCTTTGGCGCCGATCATCAACGTCGTAGCGCTGAACCTTGCCTATCTCGTCGTTGGCGTCGTCGTGGTCGAGGTCGTCTTCGTCTATCCCGGCATGGGCCAGTACATGGTCGACGCCGTTACCGTCCGCGATATGCCGGTCGTCCAGGCCTGCGGCCTGATCTTCGCCGCGGTCTACATCCTTCTCAACATGGTTGCCGACACCCTGGCGATCGTCGCCAACCCGCGTCTGAGGCATCCACGATGAGATTGAGAGGCATCCCCATTACCGCCTGGATCGGCATCATAGGCATTCTGCTGGTCTTCATCTGTGCGATCTTCGCACCATGGATCGCGCCATATGGCGAGACCGAAGTTGTCGGCAATGTCTGGCAAGTGGGTGACGCGCAGTATTTCTTCGGCCTCGACAATCTCGGCCGCGATATTCTTTCGCGGCTGATCTACGGCGCCCGAACGACGCTGTTCGTGGCACTGGCAGCAACGATCATCTCATTTTCGCTGGGGATCATCCTCAGCTTCACCGCCGCCGTTTCGCGCGGATTGATCGACGCGATCTTCTCGCGCTTCAACGACTTGATGATGTCAATCCCGACCCTGATCTTCGCCCTTGTCGTGCTGGCGGTGCTGCCGCAGAACCTGATTGTGCTCATCCTGGTGATGGCGATCCTCGATTCCACCCGCGTCTACCGTCTCGGCCGCGCCGTCGCGCTGGATGTGGCGGTCATGGAATTCGTGGAGGCCGCCAGGCTGCGCGGCGAAGGCACGATCTGGATCATCTTCCGGGAGATCCTCCCGAACACGCTCTCGCCTCTGCTCGCCGAATTCGGCCTGCGCTTCGCCTTCTCGATCCTTTTTCTGTCGACGTTGTCCTTCCTCGGTCTCGGCATCCAGCCGCCGTCGGCGGATTGGGGCGGCATGGTCAAAGACAACAAAGACGGCATCATCTTCGGCATATCTGCCGCTCTCGTTCCGGGCTCCGCGATTGCGGCGCTCGCAGTCTGTGTCAATCTGGTGGTGGACTGGCTCCTGAAGCGCACCTCCAGCCTCAAGGGAGGGCGTGGCGATGCCTGAGCTTCTTTCCGTTCGCGACCTCAAGATCGAAGCAACCAGCTATCCGCCGGGCGAGCCGCCGAAGCGCGTCACAATCGTCGACGGCGTCTCCTTCGACCTGCAGAAGGGCAAGGTGCTGGGCCTGATTGGCGAATCCGGCGCCGGCAAATCCACGATCGGTCTTTCAGCGCTCGCCTACGGTCGCGGCGGCGCCGAAATCACCGGCGGCGCGGTCATGCTCGACGGAGTGGATATCCTGCCACTGGGGAAATCGGGCATCCGCCGGATTCGCGGCGCCCGCGTCTGCTATGTCGCGCAATCGGCTGCTGCCGCCTTCAATCCGGCCCACAGGCTGGGCGAGCAGGTGATCGAAGCTTCGGTCAAGCACGGTTTGATGACCAAGGACGAGGCCGGCAAGCGTGCTCTCTATCTCTTTCGCGTTCTCGGCCTTCCAAACCCCGAGACGTTCGGTAACCGCTTCCCCCACCAGGTCTCGGGCGGCCAATTGCAGCGTGCCATGACGGCGATGGCGCTCTGTTCCAATCCGAAGCTGATCGTTTTCGATGAGCCGACGACCGCGCTCGATGTGACGACGCAGATCGACGTCCTGGCGGCGATCAAGCATGCCATTGAGGAAACGCATACTGCCGCACTCTACATCACGCATGATCTTGCCGTCGTTGCGCAGGTCTCGGACGACATCATGGTTCTGCGTCACGGCAGGCAAGTCGAATATGGATCCGTGCAGCAGATCATCGAGGCCCCACGGGAGGATTACACCCGTGCCCTCGTCAACGTTCGCCAGATCGCCCGCGAGGAAGCCGCCGATCAATCCGGCGCGCTTTTGAAGGTCGAACGTGTCAGCGCGCAATATTCAAACGGGTTTAAGGTTCTCCACGATGTCTCGCTGCATGTGCCGAAGGGCCAGACGCTGGCAATCGTCGGCGAATCCGGCTCCGGCAAATCGACGCTCGCCCGCGTCATCACCGGGCTCCTACCGCCCAGCGAAGGCGGAATTTCTTTCAACGGCAAGAAGCTGACGCCGGCCCTGAAGGAGCGATCGCGCGACGAGCTGCGGCGCATTCAGCTCATCTACCAGATGGCGGATACCGCCATGAACCCGCGCCAGACCGTGCGCGATATCATCGGCCGTCCCCTCACTTTCTATTTCGGCCTGCGCGGCGCGGCAAAGACCGCACGTGTCAAGGAGTTGCTCGAACAGATTGAGATGAGCAACGGCTTCGTCGGCCGCTATCCGGCCGAGCTGTCCGGCGGCCAGAAACAGCGGGTCGCCATCGCCCGCGCCCTTGCCGCCAGGCCGGAACTGATCCTTTGCGACGAGCCTACGTCGGCGCTTGACCCGCTGGTTGCCGAGGGTATTCTCAAACTTCTCCTGCGGCTGCAGGAAAAAGAGCAGATCTCCTACATCTTCATCACCCACGACATCGCAACCGTCAGAGCGATCGCCGATAGCGTCGCCGTCATGCATCGCGGCAAGGTCGTACGGTTCGGGCCGAAGTCAAAGGCGCTGTCAGCGCCTTTCGACGACTACACCGACCTGCTGCTCAAATCTGTGCCAGAGATGGAAATCGGCTGGCTGGAACGCGTCTTCGCGACACGGCGGATGGAAAGCGCCGGCAACTGAAATCCCGCGAGGCGCTTGCTGCCGCCTCGCTTCACGACAATTGTATCATGGAACATGACATGACCTCGCGCGGTTTCAGCACAATCGAAAATCAATGGATCACGCTGAAGGACGGCACGCGGCTTGCCGCCCGCATCTGGATGCCGGATGGTGCGGAGAACGATCCGGTGCCCGCCGTCTTTGAATTTCTGCCTTATCGAAAGCGGGACGGAACGAGCCTTCGCGACGAATCGACCTATCCGGTCTTCGCGGTTGCAGGAATTGCGGGCGTCCGCGTCGATATCCGCGGCTCCGGCGAATCCGACGGCGTGATCGATGGCGAATACACAGAACTTGAACTTGCCAACGCCTGCGAACTGATCGCGTGGATTGCCGCTCAGCCCTGGTCAAACGGTTCGGTCGGCATGATGGGGATCTCCTGGGGCGGCTTTAACAGCCTGCAGGTTGCAGCGCTCCGGCCTCCAGCGCTGAAGGCCGTCATCTCGATCGCCTCCACGGTCGACCGCTACAATGACGATATCCACTATAAAAACGGCTGCCATCTTTCCGCGCAACTCTCGTGGGCAGCAACCATGCTTGGCTATCAATCCCGTTCGCCCGATCCGACTCTGGTCGGCGAACGTTGGAAAGAGATGTGGCTGGAGCGACTCGAGCAGGAGCCCTTCTTCATGGAAGAGTGGCTGACCCATCAGCGCCGCGACGCGTTCTGGCGCCACGGCTCGATCTCACAGGATTTTTCGAATGTCGAGATTCCCGCGCTAGTGATCGCAGGCTGGGCGGACGGCTATCGCAATACGCCTTTGGCGGCTGTCGAAGGGCTGGGTGAGAAAGCGAAGGCCCTGATCGGCCCGTGGGTTCACAAATATCCGCACTTCGCCTGGCCGAAGCCGCGGACAGACTTTCATGGCGAAGCGATCGCCTGGTGGAACAAGTGGCTGCGCGGCGAGGACAACGGCATCGACATGCTGCCCCAGACCCGAGCATATATTCTTGACGCCATCCGCCCGGCTCCGCGGCGCGAGTTCGATCCGGGCTTCTGGGTTGCCAAGGATGATTGGAAGCCGCCGGAAATGCAGTGCTTCTATGTAGAGCAATTCGGCAAGCTGACTGAGGGCATGCCGATCCCGCAGGCGCCGGAACACACAGCTTATCTGCTTTCGCCGCTAGATACTGGCACCGCATCCGGCGAATATTTTACGCTGAAGCCCGATGCGGAGATGGCGATCGACCAACGCTCCGACGACGCCGGTTCGCTCACCTTCGATACCACGCCGCTTGCCGCAGACCATGATTATCTCGGCCGCCCGGTGCTCAGCCTCTCGCTGCGCTCCGAAGCCCTCACCGGCAATCTCTGCGCCCGGCTCGTCGATATCCATCCGGATGGTACGGCGACACGCGTCGCCTTCGGCGTCATCAATCTCACCCATCGCGACGGCAACGCAGACCCCGCTCCGCTTCCGCCCAGCGAGAAAGTCTCGATCCGGCTCGTCCTCGATGCCTGTGGCTACCGCTTCCGCAAGGGACATCGCATCCGCCTGTCGCTGTCCACCGCATACTGGCCGATGATCCTGCCGCCGCCGGACGATCAAGGTGTAGAGATCGATATCGCCTCGCTTGGCCTGGCGCTGCCAATGCTCGGAGAGCATCGCCGGGTCGATATTCCCGAACCGGCCAATCCCGATCCCTTGCCCAAATACATCGAACACGCACCCGCGGCGGCGAAGCGGCAGGTCATGCGTGATCTTTCGGCCAATCGCACGGAGTATCTCATCCACGAGGACACCGGCCTCTACGAGCATCCTGAAACCGGCCTTTCGACGCGGCAACTCCGCGAGGAGGTCTGGTCGATTTCACCCGCCGATCCGCTATCGATGACAGGCAACTCCACCTGGACCTGCGACATGCGCCGCCCTGGCTGGTTCGTGCGAACTGTTGCGACGGCGAAAATCGCCTGCACGAAGACCGACTGGGTCATCAATGCCCTGGTAACGGCCTATGAAGCCGATGTTCAGATTTTCGAAAAGGTTTTCGCGGAGAAACGCGTCCCCCGCGACCTCATGTGAGTGTCACGCTGCTGCAAAACGGCGCACCGCCTCGCAGACGGTCAGGAAACCAGCACGCGCGCCATCGCTCATATGGCGGGCCCGCAACCAGGCATGCACCATCTGCGGCTCCTCGCGGAACCAAACTTCGACACCGTTCTGCGCCAGCCTGGCGGCATATTGTCGAGCGTCGTCCCGTAGGGGGTCGAAGGCCGCGCCGGTGATAAAGGCTGGTGGTAGTCCATCAACAGAGGCAGACTTGAGCGGTGCTGCTACGGGATCGTCTTGCGGCGCCTGCAGGATTTCCCGGTAATAGGCCACATCGGCCGTCGTTAGTCCTGGCGCTTCGCTCATCTCGACGTAGGATCCGGCCGTTAGATCACCGCCCAGCGCCGGGTAAATCAGAACCTGCCCGGCGATGCTGGAAAGCCCCGCCTGCTTTGCCCGCATGGCAAGCCCCGCTGCGAGATTGCCTCCGGCGCTGTCGCCGATGAGGACGATCCTGCTGCCGCTTGAGACAAGCTCGGAAAGCACAGCGAAGCCATCGTCGGTCTGCGCCGGCCAGCGATGTTCTGGTGCCAGCCGATAGTCGACGGCGACCAGTTCGGCACCCGCAAAGTCGGCGATTTCCGCACAGATCGCGTGGTGGCTCTCAAGCGAGCCGACGACGAAACCGCCGCCATGTAGATAGAGCAGCAAGGTCTCGCTCGTCACATGCCGTGGCCTGTAGCGCCTTGTCGGCACAGTCCGGATCGGAGCATCAGCGAAAGTCAGGCCAGCAGGAATCGGCGGACTGAAACGGGCACACAGCGCGTCATATTGGGCCCGCTGGGCTTCGGTAGATTGCGATACCGCATCGTCCGAATAGACGCTGCTACAGACGGAAAGAAATTCAAGGATACCTGTCTCTTCGGGCATCGGGCGGTCGGCCGTCATGTTGCATCCTGTAAAATGTGAATACCTAGGTCATAACAGTACGGTGCCGGAGTGTGAGCGCAAGCGCATCAAAAGGCTGGTGCATCAGGCCTCGATCCTTAAGTGATCCTTGTCGTAAGACGGCTTCTCTATCGTCCTCTTTGCATCACTACTGGCCTCCGGTCGGTTTTGCTCTTCAGCCGCGGGCAAGATTATGAAGCCAGCCTTAACGGCCGAGCCGGCTGTTGCCCTCGAAGAATTCGGGATCGTTCCGGTATCCCTAGGTTCTAATTCAGTCTCACGCCGTCGTCAGCTGCGAAGAGATGAATTGCTCTTATCTCAGGCTCGACAGTGATTGTTTCGCCGGGCGTGGGCAGGACGCGCTCGCGAAACATACGAGCAACCTGCATGGGCAGGACAGGCATGCGGCGAAAACAGCTCCTAATCTCCGAGTTCTTCGCGGCGATTACGGTTGATTTTGCGGTGAATGAGACGCATAATCTCCGCAGGAGATACGGGGATTATGCCAAAGTACATTCATCAGTTGCCGGAATGGCCGCAGTTCGAATGGAATCTGGAAAATTTGTCCCGGCAGCTCGCCACCGTCCGGCATCGGCAGGGCAGACTCTTTGGCCATATGCAGGCGCTAGGCTTCCCATTACGCCAGGAAGCCATTCTCAAGACGCTGACCGAAGACGTTATCAAATCCAGCGAGATCGAAGGCGAAATCCTCGACCGCCAGCAGGTCAGGTCATTGATTGCCCGTCGCCTTGGCATCGAGGCTGGCGCGGTGCTGCCCGCCGACCGCAATGTTGAGGGCGTCGTCGAGATGATGCTTGATGCCACGCAGAAATTCGACGAATCCTTGACCGACGAACGCCTATTCGGCTGGCATGCGGCGCTTTTTCCCACTGGTCGCAGCGGCATGACGAGGATTGTTGTCGGAGCTTGGCGCGACGACAAGTCGGGGCCGATGCAGGTCGTCTCGGGTCCGCTCGGCAAGGAACGCGTCCACTATAAGGCGCCAGCTGCAGAACGGCTCGACCCCGAAATGAATGCATTTCTCGACTGGTTCAATGGCGGCGAGGACATTGATCCTGTCCTAAAGGCGGGCCTAGCCCACCTCTGGTTTGTGACCATCCATCCCTTCGATGACGGCAATGGCCGCATTGCTCGTGCAATAGCGGATATGATGCTGGCCCGGTCCGAAGATAGCCCGCAGCGCTTTTACAGCATGTCGGCGCAAATTCGTCTCGACCGAAAAGCTTACTACGATATTCTGGAGAGGACGCAGAAAGCCCCGGACCTTGACGTCACGCCGTGGCTGGATTGGTTCCTGCAATGCATTGACCGCGCCGTAGGAGGTGCGGAGGAAACCCTCTCAGATGTGCTTTTCAAGGCCGAATTCTGGAAGCAACACGAGGGCGAAACATTCAATGACCGCCAACGTGACATGACCAATCGCCTCCTCGACGGATTCGATGGAAAGCTCACGTCCTCGAAATATGCCACAATTGAAAAGTGCTCGCCGGACACTGCGCTGAGGGATATAAACGACCTTCTGCGGCGCGGTATCCTCAGAAGGGAAGCGGCTGGAGGACGCAGCACCAGCTATGTTCTGCGGGAGTGAGTCTGCCTGAAGAGGATGGAATGAGCACCTCGACCACATCTGTGATTGGGTTCGACTCTGCGTGGACAGACAATCCCAGGGCGCCAGGAGGGATCTGCGTCTTACGCGAAGACGAAGCGGGGTCGCGATTGCACTTCATGCCCCGGCTCGCCTCCTTCAACGAGGCGGTAGAGATCATCCATAGCGAGCGAGGGCAAGTCGGCAAATGCCTGGTCGCTCTTGATCAGCCGACGATTGTGCCAAATCTGAGCGGCTCGCGACCCGTCGACAAGGTTGCCGGATCGCTCATTTCCTGGGTATGTGGCGGCGTTCAACCGGCGAACCGATCGAAGCTTGGCATGTTCGATGCTGCTGCGCCAATCTGGCGGTTCAAGGGCGCACTTGGTGCAATCGAGGATCCCGAACTTGCACGAACAGCGCGTGAAGGATTATTTCTTCTCGAAGTTTTTCCTGCCCTGGCATTACTCGCAATCGAGGATATCTATTGCCGCCGCCTCGGCGCTCCAAAATATAATCCAGCCAACCGGAAGACGTTTAAGTACGCGCATTGGCAGTCTGTGTCAGAAACGGTCCGGAAATTCGGAGAGCTTCGAGCCCTGGCGCAACAAGACTCATGGTGTTCAGCCGTCTCAGCAAACGCGGCGCCGATGAAAGCTGACCAGGACAAGATCGATGCTATGATATGCGCTCTCATTGGATTGCATTGGCTGGCAGCACCGCGCGAGCAGTCGGTCATGATTGGCGATCTGGAGAACGGCTACATGATCGCTCCTGCAATCAATGGTATTCATGAGCGGCTTCTGACCGCTGCAAGGCAGAGGGATGTGCCGATCCGGTAAATGCACGGACACGATGTCACCGGCACATGCCGGCCACATCCGCCGCAAATCCGTTGCTCAGGAACGTCTCAGCCTGGCAAGACGAACTGCATGGCGAAGGGTGGCTAGGGTTGTTCCGGTCCCCTCAACGAAGTTCCTGGCATTCGATCAGTTCAATCCGACCCTTGCCCTTGATTTCTACGAAGCCCAGTGAGCGCCCGCGACCCCGCTCGCGAATGCGATGCCACGTGGCCCCGCTGGTCGCTACGGTCCCAGGGCTAGCATGGGCTGCGATCCGGGAGGCCATATTTACCGTGTCGCCCCACAGGTCGAACACGTATTGCCGCTGCCCGATGATCCCCGCCACAACTGGACCGAATTGAACGCCGACTCGTACTTCCCATTTGGGCTCGATGCGGCGTGATGCCGTCACCATGTCGAGTCCGCATTGCAAGCTGGCAAAAACCGGATCTGGCATGCGATCAAACAGGCCGGCCGTAGCCATAAAGGCGTCGCCGATAGTCTTGATCTTCTCCATTCCATGCTGACGGACGATTCGTTCGCATTCGCCGATCAGCGCCTGAAGATCCTCCACCACTTTCTCCGGCGGATTCTCATCGCAATAGGCTGTGAAGCCAACGATATCACAGAATAGCACCGCGACTTCATTGTATCGGCGGGGCCGGACCTCATTGGTCGCTTTGAGCTCGCGCACCGCGCCGGCCGGCAGGATGGCGTACAGAAGCTCGTCAGCTCGGCGCTTTTCGTTTTCGATTTGCTGCGTATATACCGCCTCTTGGTCGCGCAGCCTCTTCTTTTCCAGGCAGGCGGCCACGCGGGCACGCAGCAGAACCGCGTTGAACGGTTTGGCCAGATAGTCCTCGGCGCCGAGGCTGATGCAGCGCGCCACATTGTCGATCTCATCGACCGCCGATATCATGACAACCGGAATGTTGCGCAGCGTTGTGTCGGCCTTCAGGTGCTCGAGCACCTGGTAGCCGTCCATTTCCGGCATCGTAATGTCGAGCAGCACAAGGTCGAACAGTCTCGTTGCCAGCATTGCGAGCGCCTCCCGTCCATTGCTGGCGCATCCCACGTTCCGGTAGCCTTCTCGCTTCAAGCGTTCGGTCAGCGTAAAGCGATTGTCCTCGTTATCATCGACGACAAGCAGGGCAGGTCCAACCTCACTCATGGCATCGACTCCTTTGGGAGCAGGGCCTTGATCTTTCCAAGCAGGCGCGCGAAGTCGACGGGCTTGGTATCGAAGTCATCGCACCCGGCGGCCAGTGCTGCTTCGCGGTCGCCAGCCATCGCGTGCGACGAGAGTGCGATCACGGGAATACCCCGCGTCTCAGCCAATGCCTTGAGACGTCTTGTCGCCTCCCAGCCGTCGAGGACGGGAAGGCTTAAGTCCATCAGGATAAGCGCCGGGGCGTCCGATCGTGCACGCGCCACGCCCTGATCGCCGTCGGTGGCGACGACTACCTCGTAGCCTTTTCGTCTTAGCCGCGCGGACAGCATGTAGACGTTGTCCTCATTGTCCTCGACATAGAGGATCCTAACCATCACGGCGATCCTTGTCAGGTGAGCTTCGTTTGACAATGTATCGAGCAACCATCTTGCGCAATTCCTCCAGAAGCTCGTTGCGGCTGAAGGCGGCTTTGGCGAGCACGCGCTCGACGCCACCGTTCAGACGCCGGTGGTCTTCCTTGCCAAGGGTCGCCGCCGTCACAACCACGACCGGCATCGCCTTGAAGGCAGGCTGCTTTCGCAGTTCGATAAGGAACTCGAAGCCGTCCATTTCCGGCATGATGAGGTCGAGAATGATCAGGTCCGGAGGCGCGCGGATGAGCCGTTCCAGCGCGACCCGGCCATTCTCGGCCTCGTCCACATCGCAACCCTCGGTACTCAATATGCGACGCCATTGCTGGCGCGTGTTCTCATCATCTTCGACGAGCAGAACACGAAGCGCTGGGCTGGGCGCGCCCGACCAGAATTTGGCGATCAGTTTCCGGAGCGCGTCGCGGTCGATCGGCTTCATCAAGTAATCGGCGGCACCGAGCGCGTACCCCCGATTCCTCTTATCCGCCATGGTGAGCATCACAACGGGGATACTCGCGAGCTCAGGATCCGCCTTCAGTTCCTGCAGGACGCTCCAGCCGTCGCAACCCGGCATGAGCACGTCAAGGGTGATGAGCGCTGGCTTCACCTGCCGGGCCAGATTAAGGCCTTCGGCACCGTCCCTGGCCGTCACGACATCGCAACCCTCGCGGGCAAGAAACCGGCGCATCTGGTCCCGCACCGCCTTATCGTCATCAACGACGAGGACCACGTTCGAGGCGAGGCGAAGGTGATCATCAGCGGCGACGCCGGTGCCAGGGGCCGGCTGCTCTGCCAGCGTGAAGCCTACGTCGATCGCCGACGGCAACCACACCGTGAACTTAGTACCGGCGCCGGGAGTGCTGTCCACAGTGATCTGGCCATCCATCGCGCGGCACAGGCGTTGGCTGATGGCAAGCCCTAGCCC
Source organism: Rhizobium sullae (assembly GCF_900169785.1). Classification (GTDB taxonomy): domain Bacteria; phylum Pseudomonadota; class Alphaproteobacteria; order Rhizobiales; family Rhizobiaceae; genus Rhizobium; species Rhizobium sullae. The sequence goes on along the minus strand of NZ_FWER01000024.1, from coordinate 30,660 downwards.
AGTGCCGCCGTACTTGCGGGTGGTGGAACTGTCGGCCTGACTAAACTCCTGGAACAGGTTCGTCATCTGCTGCGGCGTCATACCGATGCCAGTGTCGGCGACGGTAAATATCACGCCACCGCCTCCATCATGCTCCGCGCAGGTCGCCCCAATCGTCACTTGGCCGTTCTCCGTGAACTTGCAGGCGTTACTCAAGAGGTTGAGGAGGACCTGGCGCACCCGAAGCTGATCGGCGCGCATGCTGCCAATGTCATCTGGGCAGCGGATGATGATCCGGTTGCGGTTTTTCTGCGCAAGGGGCTGCGCGGTTGTGGCAGCATCTTGAACCATTCCTGCGATATCGAACTCCTCGATATGCAATTCCAGGCGGCCGGCCTCGATCTTTGACAGATCGAGGACCTCATTAATGAGCTTGAGCAGATGCTTGCCGGCGCGCGAGACCCGCTGAAGCGGTTCGATCAGTTCGTCCTGGCCGGCTTCGCTGGCATCTTCCTGCAGCATTTCGGTAATGCCCAGGATGGCGTTCAGCGGCGTGCGCAACTCGTGGCTCATGCTGGCAAGGAACTTGCTCTTGGCCTGGGTCGCCGCCATGGCCGCGTCGCGGGCTATCTCGAGCTCTGTTTCATGCCTCTTAAGCTTGCTGATATCGGTGTAGACCGCGACGGTGCCGCCGCCGGTAATGCGCCGCTCATTTACTTGAACCCAGTGGTCATGGCTGCGATGTTGAACCAGCGTCTGCTTAGGGTTGCAGTGTGCCTCAAGCCGCGCGGCGAGCCATTCCTCCTCTCGACCTTTCGCGTCCTCGACGAGGCCCTGTTCCACTGCCTTACGGACAATCGTCTCAAATTGCGCACCCGGCGCGACGGCATCGGCTATGCCGGGATAGAGGATTTCCCTATAGCGGCTGTTGCACAGAACAAGCCGGTCCTCAGCATCGTAAAGGGCGAAGCCCTCGGAGATGCTCTCGATTGCATCGACGAGTCGCTGGCGCGCTTCGGCGATCTCACGCAGGTTTTTTTCTTCGACCTCGACCGCAGTGTCACGGAACAGCAGAAGCGCCTTGGCCATGCGGCCGATCTCGTCGCGGCCCGTGGCAGGCAGTGGTGCCCGAAGATTGCCGCCGGCGATGGCAAGCATGCTCTGGCTCAGCCCCGACAAGCGGGCAAGAAGATTGCGGTCGACATACAACCATACGATCAGAACTGAACTCAGGAGGCTCAGAACGGCTGAGCCAAGAACAACACCGGTACCGTAGCGCTGGACGGTAGCGGCTTCATGACCAGCCTCGGTGATGTCACGGTTAGCCGCAGCTACCAGGCGATCCACGGCAACGGTCAAATTACGCGAGAGCTGAGCGTTCTCGACCAATAGCTTGCCGCCCTTTGCGAGTAATGCGAGCTCATCCTCACGCGCTTGTGCAATGCTCTTCGGGCCGTCGATCAGCCCCTCGAACTCGTCAACACGCTGGCGGAACCGCGTCCGCAGCTTCTCATCGATCTCCGATGTCACCGTCGCAAGCGACTCGACCGAGCGGCGCAGCGGAAACGACATCAGCGCTAGGTCGCCGGGCGTCGGTGCAACCGCCGTTTTGAGCAGCGCTTCGTTGATCACGGAAATCTCCCGTTGAGCCTTCTGTTGCGGGATGTAGGCGGAAATTGCCTGCGCAAGCTCTGTCGTAGCCGCCGCGCGTGCTTCGGGTGGTACGGCGGCATCCGCCACGGTTACTCGCCACTGGGGGATCTTGGAGTTCATCACGAGGATGCCGGCTGCCACAAGACGCTCGCTTGCGATTGTCGTAGCCGACAAACGGCCCAGCAGTTCCTCTTTGCGCGCCACCACACCGAGGCGAGCGGCGACAAGATCGTTGAGGGCGTTGAGATTACGCCTCAGGCCAATCACTGCGGCTTCGATCTCAGCCACCGCCGCCGTGCTTGCCGCGGTGCCTTTGAGCGCGGCGAGCAACCCTTCCAGGCGCGACATCTCCACGCCGATCGCAGCCGAGACCTCGTTGTGCTGAACCGTGCTGGTCGTTGCAAGTACGGCCGGCGTAGTGGCGGCGACCCGCTCAGCTTGGCGGGAGAGCTCGAGCGATGCAAGCGCCGACGGGACCCGGCGCTCCGTGATCCTCTCGACGACCTCGCCCACTTGCAGGAAGGCATACACGGCTGCAGCGGTTGCGAGCACCGCGAAGGTGCTGATACCAAAGAAGGCGAAGAGTAAGCGGCCACGTATGCCGAGACGTTCAAACATCGCGGCGACCCATCCATCCGGCTGATGTGGTCAACATGGCCCGCACAGCTTTTTTCTCGAACGCGATCCGCAGTGATCAGCGTTGCGTTATTGCAATGGCACGTACTCGCCACCCTTCCAGATATACCATACCCAGCTCTGAACCGTGAGGTCGCCCTTGTCGTCAAAGTCGATACGGCCCAGCACAGTATCAAACAAGTGGGCGCGCAATGAAGCAATCACCTCGCGCAACTCCAGCGAACCGGCTTCCTTGACTGCCTGCGCCCAGGCCTGAACCGCGCCGTAGCTCAGCAGCGTATAGCCTGCAGGTTCGAAGTTTTCTGCACGGAACCGCTCCACCACCGGGGCCGCTTCGGGCGTTCGCCGTGCGTCCGCGGAGAACGTGAAGAGAGTTCCCTCAGCGGCTGGACCGGCGATCAGGGCAAATTCCTCGGTCGCCAGGGCATCGCCTGAGATGAACTGAACCGCGTAACCTTGGTCGTGTGCAGCGCGAACCATCAGCGCAACTTCAGCATGATAACCGCCAACATACACCACGGCGACTTTTGAAGCCTTTAGTGCAGCGATTTCAACCGAATAGTCGTTCTTCGCAGGACTGTACGCCTCGTAGGCCGTGTCGGTCACACCCCGCTTGTTCAACTGCTTTTTGGTCTCATCGGCAAGGCCCCTGCCATAGGTGGTGCCATCGTGAAGGATCGCAATTTTCTTGTTGCCCCAATGATCGGCCAGATAGTTGCCAGCGACGACGCCTTGCGCATCGTCGCGACCAATGACGCGGAACACGTTGGCGCGGCCTTGCTCAGTCAGCAGCGGATTGGTCGACCCCGGTGAAATCTGCAGAACTCCCGCCGCCTCATACACCTCTGATGCCGGGATCGAGGCTCCAGAGCAGTAGTGCCCGACGACGAGAACCACGCCGTCAGCCACGAGTTTTTTGGCGACGGCCACCGCTTGCTCTGGATCGCAGAAGTCATCGACCGCGATGAGCCGCACCTGCTGGCCTAGAACGCCGCCCGCCGCATTGATATCGGCCACGGCCATCTCTGCGCCACGCTGCCCCTGTTCGCCGATCCACGCGAGCCGTCCGGTCATCGCGGCTGAAACGCCGATCAGTACCTCAGCGTGCGCGGAAAAACTGACCACGGCTGCAAGCGCGAAAACTGCGACGGCGATGCGGTGCATGAAACAGCCTTCCGCCTTGTGCACGAGAGCGGTACCGCAACTGCGCAGCAGGGCGCCTCTGTCATGATATGGCACTCGCGACCTGCCGCGATCAGCAACCTGCTATTCCAGCGGCGCCTAGTCGCCATGCCTCAAAATATACCATGCGGCGCTGAGGAGTGATATGGCCTTATCGCCAGTTCGCCGTTTGATCGCTGCGAGACAGCCCGGACCGTATGAGCGTCCCAGCCCCCGACGAGTCTCGCCTTGATCTTGATCATCGCCGCGCACTCGACCGTCGCAGAAGCTGTAAGTGGTGGTATCGACCACTTTGATTGCCAGATTCTGGGTATTTTGGCAGGGAACGTTGTTTGTACCTCTCACGTGAGACTCAAATCCCGTTGACTCTCAAAAATCCAGGATCTCGGACCTCAAGACAAATTGACTCTCACGACTCGGACTCAAAATAGTTTGTCTTCCAATATTCCTCGTTTTTGGTGGACAAATGTCATTGAGTTGGCCATGGCGCGACCAAGGTTATTTATCTTGCAAAAATACCGAACTCTGGGAGCCAAATATGGTTCAGCATCCCACGCTCGACCTGTCAAACGCAGTGGAATACCACTACGATCAATTTCCCTCCCAAGGGAATGGATGCCAATCGGCTCATAATTCCGATAGCCTCTGCATCAGCGGCGCTCGCTCGCTATGACCAGATGCTTAAGGGTATGCACAATGGCGAGATCCTGCTTGCGCCATTGCGCAACCAGGAAGCTGTGGTTTCCTCTCGAATGGAAGGAACCGTGAGCACTCTCGACGACGTGCTGAGATATGAGGCAGATCAAGAAGAAAGCGGCAATGAGCCGGAAGGGCACTATCGAAATGAGGCGATCGAAGTCTTCCTACACAGCCGGGCTCTCAGCGCTGCGCAGCGAAGTATCGAGCAAGGAGCTCCCCTTTCGAGCTTTCTTATCAAAAGCGCCCATAAGGTTCTGCTCGGTTTCGGCCGAGGCGCCCATCTATCGCCCGGTGAGTTCACAATCGAACAAAATTACCTGGCCGACCGCATGCGCCGCAAAGTGCATTTTGTCCCAATGCGGCCCGAGCAACTCAATGATGGCATGGAGCGACTTTTCTCTTTCATCGACGATGGGAGCTGGCAGATTCTGATCAAGCAGCTGTGGCCCACGAGGCATTGCATCCGTTTAAAGACGGCAATGGTCGAATTGGACGGATGCTTATCACCCTGATGTTATGGAAATACGGAGCGATAACCGCCCCTCACTTCTATATCAGCAGCTACTTCGAAGATCGACGTGACGAATACATTGATAGGATGCGGGAGGTTTCGAAGTCCGGTGCGGGGACAGAGTGGGTCATCTTCTTCCTCGAGGCGCTTGAAACTCAGGCAAACAAAAATCTTGCCGCCGCAGATCGGATCCGCGACCTTTACGAAGAACTCAAAAGGGAGTTTCCGCAGATCCTCACATCTCAATGGAGCACGGCCGCCCTGGACTTTCTGTTTTCGCGTCCGGTGTTCAGGAACAACGTATTCACGAGCAAATCGGGAATTCCCGAGACAACAGCGCACCGGTTTACGCGCATCCTGGTCGAGATGGAGCTCGTCAGGAAATTGGAGCCCTCTGCAGGCAGGCGCCCGGCTCTCTATAGCTTTGAGCCACTGCTGCGAATTGTCCGCGAATAGGCCACAAGCAGGGCACATTTGGCCGCTGACGAATGTAATAGTCAGCAATTTGCCAGTCCGCCTTTTGATCGCTATGGGACAGCCCGCGCGAAACAAGCGCCAACCAGCACACCGCGGAGATGTAGCAGAGTTCTTAAATGCAACCACGCACTTGAAATGCGGCATAGTTGCAAACCTATCAAGGTTCGCGCTCTCCGGTTCTCGAAACGTGATATGAGGCTCTAATTCAGTCTCATGCCGTCGTCAGCTGCGAAGAGATGAATTGCACTTATATCGGGTTCGACCGTGATCGTTTCGCCGGGCCTGGGCAAGACGCGTTCGCGAAAGATACCGTTGAGCTCTATGGGTCCGATCCGCATCGTCACCTGCGTCTCTGATCCCATGGGCTCGACAAGCACAACCTCGACAGAGATGCCGCCTTCGGCCAGGTGGAAGTTTTCCGGTCGCACGCCATAGATCGCCTTTTTGCCGTTGTGATCATGCGCCGCCTCGGGCAGCGGCAGTATCACACCGGCTGCCGCAAAACCTTCGGAGGTGATCTCTCCCGGAATGAAATTCATCGAGGGCGACCCTATGAAGCCGGCGACGAATTGGTTGATCGGCCGATCATAAAGGTCGAGCGGCGCACCGATTTGTTCGACGCGGCCGCCATTCAGGACGACGATCTTGTCGGCCATGGTCATGGCTTCGACCTGGTCATGGGTGACGTAGATCGTCGTTGTCTTCAGCTTCTGATGCAGGCTCTTGATCTCGCCGCGCATGACGACGCGCAGCTTGGCATCGAGATTGGAAAGAGGCTCGTCGAAGAGAAAGACCTGCGGGTCGCGCACGATTGCGCGGCCCATGGCGACGCGCTGGCGCTGGCCACCGGAAAGCTGGCGTGGATAGCGGTCAAGCAGATGCGCAAGGCCGAGAATGTCTGCCGCCCATTTGACGCGCTCGGCGATTTCCGCCTTGCTGCCACCGCGGTGCTCTAGCGAAAAACCCATGTTTGCGGCGACTGTCATATGCGGATAGAGCGCGTAGTTCTGAAAGACCATGGCGATGTCGCGATCTTTCGGATCGAGATTGTTGACGATGCGCGAACCGATGGAAACCTCACCGCTGGTTATGGTCTCAAGACCCGCTACCATGCGCAGCAAGGTGGACTTGCCGCAGCCCGACGGACCGACGAGCACGACGAATTCGCCGTCGGCGATGTCGAGATCGACGCCGTGGATGACGGCGTGGCTGCCATAAGCCTTGCGAACGTTCGAGAGTGCAACTTCAGCCATAGATCGATATCCGGTTCTTCAGCCCTTGAGGCCGGTATGCGCGAGCCCTTCGACGAACTGCTTCTGCGCGATGATGAAGACGATGAGCACCGGCAGCGCAGTCAGCGTCGCGGCGGCGAGCTGGATGTTCCACATCGGCCCGCCATAGGCGTCGGTGAATTGCGTCAGCGCCTGCGGCAGCGTGAATTTCTCGGCGCTGGAGAGGAAGACGATCGGCTCGAGATAGAGGTTCCAACTATGCAGGAAGGTGAAGATCGCGACGGAGGCAAGCGCCGGTCGCGCCAAGGGAAGCGCGATCTTGCGAAATATTTTGAAACGACCGAGGCCATCGACCCGCGCCGCCTCCTCCAGTTCGATTGGCAGCGAGATGAAGAACTGGCGCATGACGAAGGTGGCGAAAACGCTCGGCGCGCCGAAGATCGGAACAAGGATCAGCGGCCAGTGCGTGTTGACCATGCCCATCTTCAGGAACATCTGGAAGAGCGGCACGATCGTCGCTTCAGAAGGGATCAGCAGCCCAAGCAGCACGACCATGAAGATCGCGTTGGCGAAAGGAAAGCGTATGCGCGCGAAGGCGTAGCCCGCCATCGACGACACGGCCATCGTGCCGATGGTGACGATCGCAGCGATGTAGGCGGAGTTCCAGTACTGATGGACGAAGGGCTGCAGCTTGAACACCTGCGAATAGGTCGTCCAGTCGTAAGAGGTCGGGATGAATTTCGGCGGGAAGGCGAAGATATCGCTGACCGGCTTTACAGACGAGGTCACCATCCACCAGGTCGGAAAGACGAAGGGAATGAGCAGCACGCACATCAGCCCATAGACGAAGACCTTCATGCGCGGGGACAGGTCAGTTTTCATAAAAGACGACCCTCTTGCGCAACTGCCACTGGGCGAAGGTGAGAACGGCGACGATCATGAACAGCAGAATGGAAAGCGTCGAACCGTAACCGAAGAAATGGAACTGAAAGGCCTGCTGGTAGAGATAGTAGACGAGCACCGTCGTCGAGAGGCCAGGGCCGCCCTGCGTGAGTACCGCAATCTGTGCAAAGACCTGCAGCGAGCCGACGATTGTTATGATCGAGGTCAGTAGAACCGTTGGGCTGATCAGCGGCAAAGTGATCCGGCGAAACTGTTTGAAGCGCGGCGCCCCGTCGATGCGGGCTGCTTCATAGAGCTCGTTCGGCACGCCTTGAAGGGCCGCCAGGAACAGGATCATGTTGAGGCCGACATTCTTGAAAACCTGAACCGCGATGACCGAAATCATTGCCGTCGTTGGCTGGCGTAGCCAGTTCGGGCCTTCGAGGCCGAACATCATCAGCACTCCGTTGATGCCGCCGTTCTTCTGCAGCAGGAAGCTCCAAACGATCGTCCATGCAACAAGCGAGACGACGACGGGCGAGAAAAACAGCGTGCGGAAAATGGTGATTCCGGCAAGCTTTTGGTTCAGCAGGACGGCAAGCAGCAATGCGAGACTCATATTGAACACGACAAGCCCGGCCGAAAAGATCGCCGTTGAGCCCAGAACGGAAGGCAGGGAAGGGTCGCTCAGGAGCTGAGTGTAGTTCTGCGCACCGGTGTAAGTGAAGGTATTTGCCAGTACGTTCCACTCATGCAGTGAATACCAGAAGACGAGGCCGAGCGGCACCATCACGAAGATGATGATGCCGACCAGCTGCGGCGCAATGAAGAGGAAACCGGCGAGGCTGTCACGTCGCTCCACCGTCCAGAAGGACGGCTTCGCCGCCGGCAGGCTCGGATTGGACGCATAGGGTTCTGCCGCAGCCATACGGCTCTCCTCAACGCTGCAGAAACGGCCCGATCTGGCCGCAGATTGATTGCATGGAGGCCGGAATATCGGCATTCGGCGTCCAGATGTTGTCGAGGCCGGCGCGCACGACCTGCTGGATCTGGGCAAAACCGGTGTGGCCCGGAATAACCTTGCCGGTCGCAATACCGGAGATGACGACCTTGTCCAACTGTTCGGTCGACAGCAGCGGATTGGTCTTCTTCAGGACCTCGGCGTTAAGCAGAGATTTGCGGGCCGACGGAAAGAACTGGGCAAGATTCGCGGAGTTTTCCGGATTGGTCATATAGGCTACGAATTCGGCGGCGGTCTCGGCATTCTTGCTCGACTGCATGACGCCGATACCGGCCTGGCCGATAAGTGCGTACTCCCCGGCCGGCCCCTTCGGCAGCGGCACGAGATCCCAGGCGAAGCCGTTCTGCTTCGGCAGCAGCGACGCGCGGCTGATCTGGGTTATGGTCATGGCCGCATCTCCGGCGAAAAAGTCGACGTTCTCGCCAGGCCCCGGCATCGCTTTCTTGGTGAAGACCGCGTCATGGATGAAGGTCAGCGCGTCCGTCATCGGCTTTTCCCCAAGCGTGCAGGTCTTGCCGTCCTCGCTCCACGGCGACGCGCCCCAACCGGTCCAGATTGAGGCGAGGTTCTGCCAGGCCTGATAGTTGAAGTCGCGGACGATCAGGCCGCCCTTGCCCGTCTGGCCGACGGCAGAGGCTGTCGCGATTGCATTGTCCCAGGTCCATTGGCCGGCCGAGATCAGCTCAGCGGGCGTCTTGGCGCCAACTTTCTTGATGAGGTCGTTATTGACGAACATCCCAAATGGCGAAGTCGAGAAGGGATAGGCATAGAGCGTGCCGCCCTTCGACCAGCGTTCGACAGCACCCGGGCTGACCTCTGCGAGATTGTAGCCTTCGGTGGCAGTCAGTTTTTCGGTCAACGGATAAAGGGCGCCCGAATTGACGAAGTCGTAGGCCGTGGTCTCGAATATCCAGGCCATGTCGGGCGCGTTGCCACCGGCGATCTGCGTCGTCAGCGCCGTCGTGTAGGTTTCGAACGGCAGGGATTCGAAAGTCACCGTGGTGTTCGGATGCGCCTTATTGAAGCCTGCAGCGATGTCGTTGAAGAGCTTCAAATGCGCCTCGTTGGCGCTCCAGATCGTCATGCGCAACTTGACGGCGTCTTGTGCCATTGCGCTGCTGGCAAGGCCCAGCGAGAGCACGGCGCTCCCCATGATGGCGGCATATTTCATTCTCAGACGGTTCGACATGGTTCCTCCTCCTTTTGTCGGTTAGTAGGCGCGCACGTCCGGCCAGCGGATTTCGATCCCCTCCCGGGAAATCCGCGACTGGAAGTTGGCGAGATGAACGTCGTTTTCCTGGACCTGGTGCGGCGTCAGCCCCTTGTTCAGGCAATGGGCGGCGAGCATGCCGGCAACTTCGCCGACATTCCACTCGACCGGGTGCAGGCGATAGCAGCCGTTTGTGATGTGCGTCGTGCCGATGTTCTTGCCGGCCGGCAGAAGGTTCTTCACCCGCTGCGGCAGAAGCGCGCCCAACGGAATCTCGAATGGGCAGGACGGGACATCGATATAATTGTCACCGCCGGTCGAGGGATGGAGGTCGATACGGTACATGCCAACGCCGATACTGTCGCGATAGTTGACCGCTCCCTTTTCACCACGAACGGCGTAGGAAAGATCCTGCTCGACAATGCGCGTCACCGGCTTGATGCGGCGGCTTTCGCGGATATACGGCGCCATGGCAAGGCCGTGCTCGGTTCCGGTGATGTCGCCGCGCAGCCTCAGTCCCTTGAACCCCTGCCCGCCGTCCACCCTCGGCGCTTCGGTCTGGAGCCAGTAGAAAACGCAATAGGAAAGTTCCGCCGCCGCCCTCAGGTGTCGGGCCTTTTTCTCTTCGGAGACGTCGAGGATCGAGCCTTCCATGTAGTCGATCATCGGCCAGTTCACGAGGCAGATATCCGACTGGTAGGCGCCCGGCACGAAATTGCGCCGAGCGGCAATGCGCCGGAAGGTCCAGAGGTTCTCGTCGCCGCCGCCCTTTCGCTGATCGGCGTCGACGAGCAACGGATCGTCGTCCGGATTGGGCGTGAAGGAGCGGGTTGTCGTTTCGAGCGTGCGCGGATGCGGGGCCTTGAAACCAAGCAGCGGGCCGCCCCAGAAGGAGGGTTCGTAGCTTCGCCAGAAATCGTAGTTTTCCGGCTTGTCGATCGTCTGATCGCCATCGACATGGTCGATCGCAAAGCAGATCGAGACGGCCTGGACATTTTCCGGTTGCGCTTCATCTGGCGCATTCGGCTCGCCGGTGTCGCTCCGGCTTTCGAAGCCGATGGCATATTCCGTGCGGGTCAACGGCAGCAGGTCGCCAAGCTCCGTCGCATCGATGACATAGGTGGCCGAGACGGTGATCTCGGCTTCCGTGTCGCGGTGGCGAAGGGTCACCGTGCGGACGATATCGCCTTCGACATCGGCCGCAACCGGACGATAGGGCTGCAGCACCTTCAGCTTGCCGCCGCCGCGATAGGGCATCAGCATGGCTTCGAGAACGGCCAGACCGACACGCGGCTCGGCGCAGACACGGCTGACCCAGCCGGCACCAGGATTGAGATCGCCCCAGGCGCGGCTGGCCTCCGTCAGCGGAAAATGATCGCGGTAATACTGGCGGATGCCGTTTCGAAGCTGGCGGTAGCTGCGGGTGACGCCGAAATGTTCCACCCAGCTATGCTCGTCGGGCGGCACCGCCTGACTGGTCAGCTGGCCGCCGATCCAGTCATACTCCTCGCTCATGATGACACTCCGGCCCGCCCGAAGCGCGCCGAGGGCTGCTGCCACGCCGCCAAGACCGCCGCCGACCACCAGGATATCTGTTTGCATCTCTCTCACGATCGTCATTTCCGTCTCATTGCAGGGCCGAGGGTCTCGCCCTCGACGGGTTCACACGGCAGCAGGATCTGCTGTACGGGTTCGGCATTTTCCACCCGCCGCACCAGCATCGCCGTCGCCTGGCGGGCCATTTCCTCACGGGGGATATGAAACGAGGTAAATTGCGTGCGGCTGCGCTCGGGGCGGATATGGCTTCCAATCACGACGACCGAGAGATCCGCGGGCAAGGACAATCCGCGTTCGTGCGCCGCAGCCTCAAGTCTGATGGCGTCGGCAAGCTCGATGAAGAAGGCGGCCGTAGCGCCGCTCGAAAGCAGGGCATCCAAGGTCTCGCCGGCAGGTGCGTTCACTGCCGGGATATGCAATGAAAGGTCGAGCTTGTCTTTGAGCGCTTCGCTGAAACCCTTCCAGCGATCTGCAGTCGATTCCGCCGAGCCTTTCGGGCCGATATAGGCGAGCTTGCGATGACCCAAAAGCCTTGCCTTTTCGACGAGCACGCGCGTCGCCTCAGCATAATCACCGCCGACATAAGGGACCGGCCCGCCGGCATCTTCGCGCCGCCCGACGGCAACGAATGGGAAATCGCCGGCGACGAGTTGCGTGAGTTCGAAGCGGTCGAATTCGCGGCCAAGCACCAGGCAGCCGTCGGCAATCCGCAGGCGATTGCCGTCCGCGAAGATTTTGCGCCTGCCGCCGACGCCGGCACCGGTAAAAAGCAGAAGATCGTAGCTTTGCGCCTGCGCCTCTTCCTCGATACCGAGCAGGAATGGCGCAAAAAAGTCTGCCTGCGCACTCGGAAAGGCAGGCTCATAGGTAAAGACGCCAAGAATGCGATTGACCCCCTTTACCATGCGCCGGGCGATCGGATCGGCCACATAGCCGGTATCGCGAATGACCTTCTGCACACGTTCGCGCGTATCTTGAGGGATGCGGTCAAGAGCCGTGTCGGTCCCGTTCAGCACGAGAGAGACGGTCGCCTGACTGACGCCAGCCAGTTTTGCAATATCGTGCTGCGTCAGACGCTTTGATCCTGCCACTCCTTCTCCCCTCTCATTGCTAATACGTATTAGCTGCTTATACGTATAAACACGATCGTGAACACTCTTGTCAAGAGGAAGCATTATGAGGTTCGGTCGAGGAAAATGTTAGCGGTGCTGTTGCGCGCCGGCCCAAGCAGCCTAGGGTGAGATCTCATATTTGCCGAAGGAGAATTCATCCTTTGCTTCCCTAACTTTTGCTCGCAGCGGGAACTTCACGAGGGCCTGTGTGTTGGGATTGACAGGACAGGGAGGCCGACATGCAGAACCCGGACCCAGCTTCCACCTTGCCACGACGTTCCTTCGAGGATTTCAGCTCGGAACTGGCGGACCGCGGTTTCCTCGTTACATCAACGGATGATCTCATCACCTGGGCGCGCAGCGGCTCGCTCATGTGGATGACTTTCGGCCTCGCGTGCTGCGCGATCGAAATGATGCAGGTGGCGATGCCACGCTATGACATGGAAAGGTTCGGCGTCGCTCCGCGCGCAAGCCCGAGGCAATCCGACCTCATGATCGTCGCCGGCACGCTCTGCAACAAAATGGCCCCCGCTCTTCGCAAGGTCTACGACCAGATGCCGGAACCGCGCTACGTCATATCGATGGGATCCTGCGCCAATGGCGGCGGCTACTATCATTATTCCTATTCAGTCGTTCGCGGCTGCGACAGGGTCGTACCTGTCGATATCTACGTCCCAGGGTGTCCCCCGACTGCAGAGGCGCTGCTCTATGGCGTCATGCTTCTGCAAAAGAAGATCCGACGGACCGGCACGATCGAACGATAGAAGGTCAGAATGAAAATGGCCGAAGGCGGGGATCCGCTCCTGGCGTGGCCACCGGCTACGGCGTTCGAAGTGGTGGCAAAGCCATGGCTCATGCTAACAGGCCATTCAGACGAAGGCATGCCTCGTAGTGTTCTTCCACTTTCTGGGTTGCTCTGCCTGCCGTCTCGCTCCAACCCGAACGTGGCTTGACGATCATCTTGATGCGCGGATCGTAACCGCCTGCCCAGCACCAACGGCCTTTCATCGCTCCCGCACGCTCAAAGAAAATTCTCCCAAACTCGATGTTGCCGTCCCAGGCGCTGTAATCCTGGTCGTGTTTTCCCGGCCAAGTCTTCCGCCATCGATATTTCGGCTGGTATTCCTGCTGTGTCATGGATGCACTGCATTTTTAGCATTTCCTGATAGAATTAATGTAGTGACGAAGCCGCCGAGATCAAAAGCGCTCACTGAAGCCCGAGACTCGTGCCCCAGTACGTGGGGTAGCCTCCGCAACGGATGATCAAACAGGTAGATGTTGACTGTCGGTTTGACGGCAGAGGGAGATTTTAGTTGTCAGTAGTACAATCGCCCGGCAACATTGCTAGCTGGTAAAATGCCACCAACACCTTGGGGAGACGGGCATGTGCGCAGAGCATGTCGAACGTCGATTAGCAGCTATTCTGGCTGCCGATGTGGTGGGCTACAGCCGTCTCCTGGAGGGATCTCGGTCCCGAAGACCTGCAGGCCGGAATCGCAAATCATGAGGCTTTCGCGCTGTAGGCCAAGTCGCCGTCGGACCTGGTCGCAACGTCCGTGGGCTGGCGCGTAAATTCCGAGGCCGGCGCGGGCCGCCCCACATGGAAGCCCTGAACATCGTCAATTCGGAATTCTCGCATCAGCTCGAGCTGCTCAGCCGTTTCGACCCCTTCCACAAGAATACGATGCCCACGATTGCGGATGAGCCGGACGATATCGCGCAGCATGGATCTTCCGCGCGCGGTATCACTGTCGTGAAGAAAGGACCGATCGATCTTCACGGTATCGAAGTCGATCAGGCGAAGCCAGGATAGGCCCGCGAAGCCTGTGCCAAAGTCGTCCAGCCAGATTTTGATGCCAAGCGCTTTCAGGTCGCTGATGCAGCGGATAAGATCCGAATGCATTTCCATTTCAAGCCCCTCGGTAATTTCGAAGGCGAGTTTTGAGCCCGTTACCCCAGTCTCGAAAAGGACGGCGGCAACGGACGACGCAAAGCCGGGCGCTCTCAACTGGATCGGGGACACATTTACGCTCACAAGTTCCACATGATCTGCGGTCAGCAGTTCACGGCACACGGTACGGAGAGCCCAATAGCCCAGTTCCATGACAGCACCGGTTCGCTCAGCCACGGGAATGAAGAGGCTTGGCGGCACTGACGTGCCGTCAAGCATCCTAAGTCGCATCAGAGCCTCAACGGCATGAACGCTGCCGCTGCTGACGTCTTGAATCGGCTGGTAAACGAGGGAAACGAGTTTCTGAGGCACAGCAATCTTCAAAAGCGCAGCTATATGCTCCGTCTCGTCGCCGCTCTGAGGATCGTTCGGATCGAAGAGTTTCGCGCAATTCCGGCCGCTGGCTTTCGCCGAATAGAGAGCGCGATCTGCTTCGTTAATAATTTTCTCAAGCTTCGAGCCCGCCCCTGGTCTTGTCACCGCTGCGCCAACGCTGACTGTCACCACCGGCACTCCGTCACGGCGCTGCCCGTGCGCGATTTTGAGATTCTCGACCGTTCGGCAGAGTTTTTCAGCTAAATGCGCAGCCTCCTCATCGCCCTTTTGACGCGAGATGACGATAAATTCCTCGCCGCCGTAACGCCCGATTGTCGCCCCGATAGCCGCCACAGCGTCCTCGAGAGCCGTTGCCACGGCGATGAGGCATCTGTCACCCTCCTGATGGCCGTAGAAGTCATTATATCTCTTGAAGAAATCGACATCGATCAGAAATGTCGCAAATTCGAGCCCCTGCGTCTGCCATTCCTCCCAACAGTCACGCAAGCGCTGGTCAACGGCCCTTCGATTTTCCAATCCGGTCAATGGGTCGGTATTCGCCAGCCTATGAAGCGCTTTCCCCCGCTCTGTAGCTTCCTGGTGCTGGAGGTCCGCCTCATGTGCGTTGAGGAAGACATTGAACCGCTCCTTGTTGAGCTTCCAATTCACATAGGACGTAAATGTGAAACACGACACGTAGAACGTCACGAAAGAAAGATAATAGGAAGGGCCGGGACTGAAGACGGCAAGCGATACCAGGAAGATCGCCAATATCAGGCCGGATGCGATAATCGACAACGCAAAGCGAAAGCTGAAAAAGAGGTTTGCGCCCATCATGAAGATCGCGCCGAACACCATATAGTAGGAGAGATTTTCAACGTATGCCGTGGTCATCGTCGGAACGAGCCATCCTGAATACCCCACGACCAAGGCAGCCGCGCACGTCAAATCAAGGACGTTGGTTCCCACGCCTCGCCAAACTTGAACTTCAAGCACCATCAAGACGCCGAGCGCGACGATCACGCGCGCGATGATGGTGAAGATCGCCACGTCGGGAATAAGCAGCAGGTCGGTCACGAAGAACATCAGATAGACCGTGACGGCCAACCACAGGCCTGCGCGCGCTGATGTTCTGCGACGTTGATCCCCATGTTTGAGATAGAGCGCTCGCATCTCGCAGGCCTGATGAGCCTCTTGCGGCGCAAAGAGCGTTGTCTCGACTTCTGCCAGCGTGTGCCTCATGCACGGTTCACCCGAGCTCATCGAAAGTTGAAGGGTTCCGTCCGCTTCAGCGACGTCGAAACTATTTGCTGTCATCGCAGATGGTGCAGCCAACGTCATCGCGACCATAGATATTGCCGATGAAGTTTTAGTTAAGCCTTATATCGCCACAAGGATACCGCGTGACAATACGTCACAAATTCCCAGCAACTCCGCTATTTATTAAACTCTAGCGCGAAGGAGATTCTTTTTCTATAGTAAGCTTAGTATTAACGGAAACTCAAAAAGTGAACCAATTTCAGACAGCCCTCGATGGCTTTAGCCTCATCACCCCCGATCTCATCGCGGCCAATTCAGAGTCACCCGACAGCGGGTATCTACAACAGCAATTCATCGAAGGGCGGGCGGAACTGGCCATTTTGCTTGCCCTGAGCGAGCAGCAATTCCAGAACCGCCTGCCGGCGGCAGATATCGTCCGCGGTCTTACAGCGCGGCTGAGCGTCCTGAGACAGAAGCTGCCTTCCTCCGTCTGGCAGCGCCTCGCTCCGATTGCGCGCGAACATGCCGTCGCCGCCTATCTTCTTGAAGACCCCCTGACCCGCTGGTCATTCGAAAAACCCCGCGGCTACTCGGGTGACGCTCAGCTCTTGGACTTCATTTACGAGCACCCGAGCATGCGCCCCGCGATCGAGCAGTCATCCGTCCTGGGGCGGGATCTCTATGCATATACGAAGCAAGCGTCATCATCTGTCGCTGTCCGCGAAAGACGGGATCTGCTGACCACAAAAGTGGACGCCATCGCATCCGAGCGGCCAGGCGACAGCGAAATTCTGACGATAGCCGCCGGGCATCTGAGGGAAGCGGACCGCTCGCGTGCATTGCAAGACGGCGCGATCAGCCGCTGGGTGGCGCTCGACCAGGACCCGCTCAGTGTCGGATTGGTGGCGCGTGACTTTGCCGGAAGCGCCGTCGAGGCCGTCAACGGCTCCGTGCGCACGCTTTTGTCCCGTGCCCAGCAACTGGGTCGATTTGACTTTATCTACGCCGCCGGTCTTTACGACTATCTTGCGCACAATGTGGCCGTGAAACTTACTGAACGTTGCCTGCAGATGCTGAAGCCCGGCGGCCAATTTCTCTTCGCCAACTTCGCGCGCGACATCAGCGTCGAGGGATATATGGAAACGTTCATGAACTGGGAGCTTCTATGGCGCTCTGAATCGGAAATGTGGTCGATCATCAGAGACTTGCCAAATCAGGATCGGTTTGAGGCAAAGGTGGAGTTCGGCGAGAACAGGAACGTCGTCTACGCGATCCTGCAGACCTGATGCAGGCCGGCTGAACCGTATAAACCGCCTTTCCGGCCTCTGCCGGAAGGGCAATGACTGGTCGGAAGCCGGACATGGCAGCGACGCCGCGCCTGGGCGCGGCGCGATAATTGCCTCCATAGGTCAAATCGCCAGGACGGCGGCGCAATCGCCGGGCTTTATTAGGCCCGGAAAGTGCCGCGCGGTGAGGATGCCCGTCATCTTTGACCGAAGCTCGACCGGAACGCCGCCGGTTCTCCCGACCGGATGGATCCGCGCGACAACCTCCCCTTTATTTACGGTCTCGCCCAGGTCGGCTACAAATTCTGCGAGCCCGGCATCTTCGCTGAACAGGAAGCAGTCGCCGTCCGGCATATCGAGCCATCGGGTCGCTTGTGGCTCAACGATACCATCGACGATGCCGGCATGCTTGAGGACGTTCATCACGCCGCGTTTGGCAATCGTCGCGCTTTTCGCTGTCGCCGTTCCGCCGCCGCCGAGTTCCGTGGTGATGAATATCTTGCCCATCTCCTCGGCGGCCGTGTCGTACATTCCGACAGTGTCGATCTCCAGCATCTTCATCGAGTAGGGCGCGCCGAACGCCTCGACGAACTCAAAGCCCTTTGCCTCCTGATCCTTGTCGGGCAGGATATGGGCGGCGCAAAACGGCAGAAAATCGAGCGTCCTGCCGCCAGAATGGAAGTCGAGCACGATATCGGCAAGCGGCAGGAGCGTCCGCTGGAAATAATCCGCGATCTTCTGCGTAACCGTGCCGTCCGGTCTGCCCGGAAAGCTGCGGTTCATATTACCCTTGTCGATTGGCGAGGTTCTGGCCCCCGACAGGAACGCCGGGTAGTTCATGGCGGGCACGATGATGACGCGGCCTTTGACGTGTTCTGCCTGAAGCGTCCGGGCAAGATCGAAGAGCGCGATCGGCCCTTCATATTCGTCGCCGTGATTGCCACCGGTCAACAATGCAGTCGGGCCGAAGCCGTTCCGTATGACGCTGATCGGGATCATGACCGACCCCCATGCGGAATCGTCGCGGCTGTACGGCAGCCGCAGAAAGCCGTGCTGGACGCCGTCGGCAGCGAAATCGACCGTGGCGCTGATCGGCGATGGGCGCAGGATTGTGTTGCTCGTCATCCTGTCAGTCCTTGACCATCAGCTTGCGCGGCACATTAGCGAGGCACTCGACGCCAGTCTCCGTGATCAGGATACTTTCGGTCGTCTCGAAGCCCATGTCTTCAAGCCAGAGCCCGGTCATGAAATGGAATGTCATTCCGGGCTTCAGTTCCGTCTTGTCGCCAGGACGCAAGCTCATGGTCCGCTCGCCCCAATCCGGCGGATAGGAGAGCCCGATCGGATAACCGGTGCGGTTGTCCTTAACGATCCCGTACTTCTTCAGCACCGCAAAGAAGGCGTTGGCGATGTCCTCGCAGGTATTGCCAGGCTTTGCGACGGCAAGGCCGGCTTCCATGCCTTCGAGCGTTGCTTTTTCCGCATCGAGAAAAGCCTGCGTCGGCGTGCCGAGGAAAACGGTTCGCGACAGCGGAAGATGGTAGCGATTGTAGCAGCCGGCGATCTCGAAGAAGGTGCCCTCGCCCCGCTTCATCGGCCGGTCGTCCCAGGTGAGATGCGGCGCGGAGGCCTCCACGCCCGACGGCAGCAGAGGCACGATCGCCGGATAATCCCCGCCGATCCCGTCGACACCTCTTGTCCCGGCATCATAAATTTCCGCAACGAGATCGCATTTGCGCATGCCGACCTCGATCTTGTCGAAAATGCGCTGATGCATGGCTTCGACGATGCGGGCGGCATTGCGCATATATTTGATCTCCGTCTCGCTCTTGACGGCACGCTGCCAGTTGACCAGCGCCGTCGCATCGACGAAACGGGCGTTCGGCAGGTGCTTTTGCAGTGAAGCAAAGGCGGCGGCCGAGAACCAGTAATTGTCCATCTCGACGCCGATCGAAAGCTTGCCGAGGCCGCGGTCGGTCAGGATACCGGAGAGGTAGTCCATCGGATGCCGCTCGGTGGACTGCACGTAATGGTCCGGATAGCCGATGATGTTTTCGTGCTTCAGATAGGCGGTCAGCTTCGCACCGTTGGCGTCCTGCCCGCGGCCGAACCAGATCGGTTCGCCGGACGGCGGTACGATCACGGCCTGATGCACATAGAAGGACCAGCCGTCATAGCCGGTCAGCCAGGCCATGTTGGACGGATCGCTGACGATCAAGAGCTCGATGCCCTTGGCTTCCATCGCCTTTCGGGTCTTGTCGAGGCGCGCGCTGTATTCTTCGCGCGAAAATTTGAGATTGGGCTTTGTCATATTCCTTCCCTCCTTGACCGGTGCCGCACCGGTCAGCTTTCAAATGTCGTTCCAGCGTTGGCGGCCTTGGCCCGCCCAAAGGCAAGCGTGGCGATGGCGGTGTCCTGAATGCCGGTGCCCGTCAGGTCCGCGATGGTGATCTGTTTAGCGTCCGAACGGCCTTGACGTTGACCGGCGGCAATCTGTCCGAGCTCCGGAAATTCAGTGGTGGCGGCGATCGTGCCGGCGGCGATCGCATGGTGGAGTTCGCCCAGCCGGCGTGTCTGCTTTAGGCTGTCGGCGACATAGAGATCGGCCTGCGTGATCGCGACAGGATCGATTTCGTTCTTGTGCTCGGCATCGGAACCCATGGCCGTCAGATGCTGGCCAGGCTCCAGCCAGCCAGCGCTCACGATCGGCGTCTCGGCAGGCGTCGTCGTCACGATGACATCCGCTCCCCTCATCGCCTCTCGCGGGTCGGCTTTCGCAAGGACATCTATTCCAAGCTTTGCAGATAATTCGGCAGCCGTAGCCTCTGCCTTGGAACCATCCCGCGCCCAGATCCGGGCGGACGTGATCGGACGGACGAGCATCAGCGCCTCAAGCTGCAATTTCGCCTGCATGCCGGCCCCGAAGACCGCGGCAACCTTTGAGTCCTCGCGGGACAGATGCTTTGCTGCGACGGCCCCCGCAGCTGCCGTTCTGACGTCGGTCAGATAGCCGTTATCGAGGAGCAGCGCTTGAACAAGGCCGGTCCTGCTGGAGAGCAGCACCATCATTCCGTTGGTGCTCGGAAGTCCGATCTTGGGATTGTCGAAAAAGCCAGGACTGATCTTGATGGCGAAGCTTTCGATACCTGGGACATAGGCCGTCTTCACATCGACTTCACCACGATGTTCCGGAACGTCGAGCCTGAGGATCGGCGGCATGGCGACTGATTTCGTCGCCAGCGCTTTGAAGGCGTCCTCGACGCAGCCGACCGCATCGAGATCAAGGCTGACGATCTTCCGGAGGTCTGCTTCCGTCAGAATGATCATGGAGCTCATGCCGTGTCCTTTCCGGTAGATGCCGTTGCGCCGTTGATCACACTTCGATGCTGTTCCATGTCGACATTCCGGCCGGACAGGATCGCAACCACCGGTCCGGTGACATCGATCTTGCCCGCAAGCAGCGCCGCGATGCCGACAGCACCCGCTCCCTCAACCACCTCGCGTTCCATGCAATAGGCGTGATGCATGCCCGCGGCGATCTCCGGCTCGCTCAGAAGGACGACGTCATCAAGTAGGTCGCGGCACATCGAAAAAGTAAGCCGGTTATCGAGACCGATCCCGCCACCCAGGGAATCGGCGAGGCTTTCCTCTTCCTCGACCGCAACCGGATGACCTGCGTCGAGACTTGCCTTCATGGCGGCACCCCGCTCCATAGTCAGGCCGATCAGGCGAATTCCCGGATTGATCGCCTTCAGCGCCGCAGCGACACCTGCCGCAAGGCCACCGCCGGAGAGCGGCACGAGAACTGTCGCGGCCTCCGGGCAATCCTTAAAGATCTCCAGCCCGAGCGAGCCTTGGCCCGCGATTACCCTGGCATCATCGAAGGGCGGCACCGCGATCATCCCATCGTCTTGCACAAGACGGTCGACCTCCACCTGGGCGTCATCCTGCGAGCGTCCGATGATCCGGACATTTGCGCCGAGCCGGCGGATCTCCGCTACCTTGTTTTCAGGAACCAGCCGGGACATGCAGATCGTCGCGCTGGAGCCCTCAGCCTTCGCCGCATAAGCAAGCGCGCGCCCGTGATTACCGGTCGAGGCCGCCACGACGCCGCGCGCCTTCTGCGCAGCCGACAGCGAAAGCACGGCATTGGTTGCGCCACGCAACTTGAAACTGCCGGTAATCTGCTGGTGCTCGAGCTTCAGGTAGACGGCTGCGCCAACACGTTCGCTGAGCGCATCCGATCTCACGATTGGCGTTTGCCGAACCCGGCCCGAAATGCGCTCGGACGCGAGGATGATGTCCCGAAGACTGACTGGCAAGGATCTGGTCATGACATCAATCTCCCGGATAGGGTATCGTCATGAGCCGGGCGATCTCCGGCCGCGGCCTGTCGTCGCCGCAATGCCTCAGGCAGGCCCAGGCTGTCGCGAGATTGCTGGTGACCACCGGCTTTCCGATCTTCCGTTCGATCCTGCCCGCGACCTGGGCGGCACGCAGCGCCGTGCAGGAGATGAAGAGCGCATCTGAGCCCGGCGCAGTGGCATCGAGCGCAAGCGCCTCAATCTCCTCCGGCGCGATCCGTGCCATCTCCCGGTCGTCCGTGAAACCGAGGCAGGTGAAGCGATCTATTTCGAAACCGAGCGCGGCGAAATAATTCGCCATCGGCCGGCTCGTTTCGACGGTGTAGGGCGTCAGGATCGATATACTTTTCGCGCTGAAGGCGCGCAGCGCCTTCAGCGCAGCAGCCGTCGGCGTAACGACCGGCATGCCGGGCTTTGCCGCGGCGATCGCCGCCTCGACCTTGTCGTCACCGATGACGACCGACGCCGACGTGCATGAATACATGATCGCATCGAGCGGTTCGCCCGGCAGGATGAGCCCTGCTCCCGTCGTCAACGACGGCTGCATCTTCAGAAGATTTTCCGGCGTCGTCGGATTAGCGTAGTGGATGCGGCTCACGTAAACGCCGATGCGATCGCTGGCGACCATCCGATGGAAGTCGACTTCCGTCGTATGATCGGTTGCAAGGATCACCAGGCCCACGCGCTTTTCCAAGGGCCGCTCGTCCAGCCGCGGACGGCGGCTTGCCGTCATGATATTGATCGTTGCCGTCATCTTAATCTTCCGTCCGAGCATAACGCTCTTCCAACCAGCGCAGTCCGATCACCGAGATCAGGCTGATCGCCAGGAAGAAGATACCGACCAGCGTCATCGGCTCGATATAGCGGTAGTTGCTGTTGGCGATGCTCTTTGCCTGGTTCATCAGTTCTAGCACGGTGATGGCGGAGAGCAGCGGCGTCTCCTTGAACATCGCGATGAAGTAGTTGGCGAGCGCAGGGATCATCGGCGGGATCGCCTGCGGCAGGATGATATGGATCCATGCTTGGCGCGTCGTCAGATTCGTCGCCTTTGCCGCTTCCCACTGGCCACGCGGCACGTTCTCGATGCCGGCGCGATAGACCTCGGCGGTGTAGGTTGCATAATGCAGGCCGAGGCCGATGACGCCGGCGACAAGCGGCGAAAGCCTGATGCCGATATCCGGCAGCACGTAGAATATGAAATAGAGCTGCACGAGCAGCGGCGTGCCACGGATGAACTCGGAAATGAAGCCCACGCCGCGCGATACAGCGTTGATTGGCGAACGGCGCACCAGCGCGATAGCAAGGCCCAAGACCGCCGCCACTGCCGCGCCGAGCACCGTCGCAAGGATGGTGATCTTGAAGCCTTCGATGAGCGTCGGCATAATCTGCCAGACGAAATCCCAATCCCACTCCATCGCCCTAGACCCTCATTCCGTCGAGACCGCGGGTCATGCGCCGCTCAAGCCAGCGCATCGCAGTCGAAATTGCCCAGGCCATCAGGAAGTAGAGAACGAGAATGGTCGCAAACGGTATCAGCGTATTGCCCGTCTGCGCCCGCACGACCTGTGCCTGGAAGGTCAGATCCGTCAGCGAAATCAGCGAGACGACGGCGGTGCCCTTCAGCAGCTCGATCGCATTGTTGCAGAAGGTCGGCAGCATCAAAGGGAGTGCCTGCGGCAGGATGATGTAGCGCATGCGCTGGTAGCGCGACAGGTTGAGCGCGACGCAGGCTTCGCTCTGTTCGCGCCCGATCGCCTTGACAGCGCCGCGAACGACTTCGGCCGCGTAGGCGCCGACATTCAGCCCGAGCGCAAGAACGCCCGCCTGGAGCGGCGTCAGGGTGAGCCCGGCAAAGGGCAGCACGAAATAGACCCAAAACAGCTGGACGAAAATCGAGGTGCCGCGAAAGAATTCGATATAGGCCGTCGCAAGCGCCCGGATGGCGAACATGCGCGAAAGCCGCGCGAGCCCCGCGGCGAATGCCATGACGAGCGCCAGTGCCGATCCCATGAGCGTGAGCTTGATGGTTACAAGCGCGCCTTCAAGGATCAATGTGAGGTAGCCGGACCATACCGACATCTGGACGGGTCCCTTTCAGAGGATTGAGGAGCCGGCTCCGCATTTCAGGGCGGAGCCGGAAGTCCGCTGGCTTATTTTGCCGCGCAGAGCTTGTCGCGGCTGGTCGACATCGCGGCTGCCGCCGAGAAACCGTAAGGCTCGATGATCTTCGCGAACTCGCCGGATTCCTTCAACTTCTTGAGCTCAACGTCATAGGCGTCACGAAGTGCAACATCCTGCTTGCGGAAGGCGGCGCCATCGCAATAGACGGGAGCGCCAACGACCGGTGCGACTGTCTCGAGGTTTGCATCATTCGCCTTGGCCATCAGGTCGTGGATCGACAGAACCGGCAGGGAATAGGCATCGATGCGGCCATCCTGCAGCATCTTGATGCCGCTCTGGCCGTCCGGAACGACGATGACCCGGTCACGCGGCACGCCGGCCTCAAGCGCGAGCTTTTCTTCCGTGCCGCCGCCGGGAGCACCGATCTTCGCATCCGAATTGTCGGCGATGTCCTTAAAGCTCTTGAGCTTCAAGGGATTGCCCTTCTTGACGGCGAAGGCCTCAGCGTCGCAGAGCATCGGCTCCGAGTAGGCGACGGCAGCGCAACGCTCGGGCTTCATGAAGAGACCGGCGGTGATCGCATCGTGGCGGCCCGCCTGCAGGCCCGGGATCATCGCACCGTATTCGGAGATCGAGGCAACCACTTCCTTGACGCCGAGGCGCTCGAAAATCACCCGTGCAACGTCGGGAGCGGCGCCCGATACCTTTCCGTCCGCGCCGACCGACGTGAACGGCGGCTCGTTTGCGATGGCGATGCGGGCAAAGCCCTGCTCTTTCAGCTGATCGAGATCGACCGCCTGCGCTGGCGCAATCGCCACCGAAAGAAGTGCGGAAAATGCGGCTGCACTTAGAAGAATCGTCTTTTTCATGTTCCCTGCTCCTGGTTTTCCTTGGATTGTTACTTGAGGATACACAGCGGTCAGATGCGATGTCCCGCCGCGATGATCTTGCGCAGGAAGGTTTGCGTCCGCTCCTGCGTCGGATTGCGGAAAATGTCGTTGGGTTTGCCTTCCTCGACGATCTTGCCGCGGTCGAAAAACAGCACGCGATCAGCAAAATCGTGAGCGAAGCCCATTTCGTGCGTGACGAGAAGCATCGTCATGTCGGTTTCCGACGCGAGGTGCTTCATGACGCTCAAGACCTCCTCGACGAGTTCCGGATCAAGCGCCGATGTCACCTCGTCGAAGAGCATGATCTTCGGCGACAGCGCGAGGGCTCTTGCGATTGCGACGCGCTGCTTCTGACCGCCAGACAGTTGGGCGGGAACGCTCTTGGCCTTGTCGGCCATGCCGACCATATCCAGGAGCGCCATCGCGCGCTTTTCCGCATCGGCCCGCTTGAGGCCTTTCGTCAGCATCGGCGCAAGCGTCACGTTGTCGAGAACACATTTGTGTGGAAACAGATTGAAGTGCTGGAAGACCATGCCGATCTTCTCGCGCATGCGATGCAGATGGCGCTCGTCTGCCGGGACCAGCTCCTTGCCTCGGGGCATGTGGTAGAGCTGCTCGCCGTCGACCTCGATATGGCCGCCGTTGATCGATTCAAGCGTCATCAGGATGCGCAGGATCGTCGTTTTTCCCGATCCTGACGGCCCGATCAGCGCCAGCTTCTCGCCCGGCATGACATTCATCGACAGACCATCGAGCACGGTCAGCGGACCGTATTTCTTGACGATGTTGTCGATGCGGATGATGGGCGCCGTCATTCATGTCTCCCCTATTGAGACAGGCAATGCGCTAACGATGACGGCCGATCGAAATCATGTCAATTCGCAAAATAATATCATGACAATTATTCTGGCACTGCACATTCCGTGGGCAGCAGCGTCAAATCGCAAGCAGCAGCGCCTCGGGATTTCCTTGCGCCAGAGATGCGACAACCCCAAGGCCGGTGCGCAATTCGTTTTCCGTGGTCGAGCCGAGTGAAATGCGCACAGCGGGCGTCCACCCTTGGTCCGCTGTTCTGAAAGAGGTGCCGGGAGCAATCGCAACGCCGCGCAGGCGGGCCTGCGATACGAAGGAATCTTCCAGGTGGGCGCCCGAAAGCGGCAGCCAGACGTGAAGGCTCTGCGGATGGGCGCGATAGGCAAGCCCCGCCAGGGCCTCCGCAGCGATGGCATGCCGGCCCTTCAGCGCCTCGCGCTGCCATTTGACAAGTTCAAGAGCCGTGCCGTCGCTTACCCATCGGGTGGCGATTTCGGCAATCGCCGGTGTCGCCATCCAGCTCGAAACGAGATGGCGGTTGGCAACAGCGGCGACATAGCGGTCGGGGGCTGCGAGATAGCCGATGCGTAGGCCCGGCACAGTGATCTTCGTGAAGCTCGTGACGTAGAGCGTGCGCTCCGGCGCAAAAGCAGCAATCGGCGGCGCGCGATCTTCCACCAGCGGCCCGAGGATGTCGTTTTCGATGATGGCGATGTCGTGGCGCGCCGCGATATCGGCGAGCTGCTGCCGGCGCTTGGCGCTCATCAGCGCGGCCATCGGATTGATGACGGACGGCTGCAGAAAGACCGCGCGGATCGGACCCTTGCGGCAAGCCTCGTCGAGCGCTTCGGGGATCATGCCCTCCTCGTCGATCGCCAGACCTTCGAGATGAAGGCCGAGATAGGTGGAAAGCGGCACGAGCGTATGATGGCTGATCGCTTCGGTCGCAACGGTGGAGCCAGGCGGCGCAACGCTCATCAGCGCGACGGTCATGCCGGACGTTGCGCCATTCGTAAGGCAGATATTCAACGGAGAGACGTCCAGGCCACAGCGGGACAGCCAGTCCGCCGCAATGGCGCGGTGACGCGGGAAGACCATGTTCGGCCTGAAAGACAGGGCCGAACTTGATGGAAGATTCTCCGAAAGCCAGCCAAACGCCTGGCGCATTTTTTCAAGATGCAACTGCTCGCAAACGGGCTTTAAGATCGAAAGGTCGATCACCTCACCAAGCCGCTCCGGCAGGTAAGGGGGTTCCGGCTCGCGCGGCTGGGTCTGCACGAAACTGCCACGGCCGATCTCGCCGGATATCAGGCCGCGCCGGATCAGTTCGTCATAGGCCCGGCTCACTGTCTGCACGGAAAGCTGCAGGTCATCGGCCATTTTACGATGCGGCGGCAGCCGGACACCGTCGGAAAGCTTCCCGTCGGTAATTGCACGGGCAATCTGTTCGGCAAGCGAAAGATAGGCCGGCCGGCGAAGCTGAGAGGGATCAGGGCGCCAATTTGTCATGATTTAGACACTGGTGAAAATCAGTTCAATTGACAATGGCAAAATGTGCTCCCATTGTCTTTTCCTCATCTTTGGAATGATTTCGCCCACCCGGAAATGCCATGAAACTCGACGCCATCGACCTGCGTATCCTCGACGCCATTCAGCGTGACGGGCGCATCACCAAGCTGGCGCTTGCCGAAAAGGCCGGGCTTTCGCCGACCCCTTGCTGGATGCGGCTGAGAAAACTGGAAAAAGCGGGTATCGTCACCGGCTACCATGCCCGCATCGCGCTCCGCCGGATCGCACCGGTCGCCAGCGTTATGGTGGAGCTGACGCTTGCCAATCATCGCCAGAGCGACTTCGAGCGCTTCGAACGGGTGATCGCGACCATTCCCGAAATCGTCGGCTGCTGGTCGGTCGGCGGTGGGATCGACTATTTTCTGAAAATCGCAGCACCCGACATCGATGCCTATCAGCGGCTGATCGACGACCTGCTCGACCGCGAACTCGGCATCGAACGCTACTTCACTTATATCGTTACGAAGACGGTCAAGGACGAAACGGTCCTTCCCATCGCATCTTTGATTGGTTCACCGTGAGCAATCTGGATCCCACTACCGGAGTCGTGCAAGTCTGGTCGAGCCGTTGGATTATGCCGCTGCTTGCCAGGCCGGACTTTTCGCTTCTGCTTGCCAAAGGCGTTGCATCGCTGCTGGGCATTGGCGGAAAAACTCAATATTCCTTGGCCGGATAGCTTCGATCCGGCAACGCGGCGGATACCGACTGCTGAATTCGGAACTGAGTATCTAGTTGAGTGGTCGTCCAGCGCCGCCGGCTAAACGCGTCTATGATAGCTACTTCGGGATTGCCGCAGCCTTCTCGGTTGCGGCGCCTGATTGGAAGGAAATCTGGAAAGATCGTCGCAAAACGCTAAGAGCAAATCGGGGGAGCCACAACCATGACCGACACGCACCAGCCCCGCCTCCGCGACGTCCCGCTTACGTCTGAAGACCTCGCGATCTGCGACATGGTTCTGGACGAACTGTGCGCTGAATTTCAACTGGCCAACGGCAGATCAGTAGTCGATCACCTGGCATCGATCATCATCGAATTGTATCGGCAAGGCGTGCGTGAACCAGAACAGCTAAGCTGTTGGCGGGGGCGACGAGAGAAAAGGGCGATTGATCGATCGCCTTGCGTAAACGACCAGATGATGTAGACGCTGCGCCAGGACGCGACCGCCATTAACTTGAGAATGGGGTCGGGCGGCAGATTGACGTCACGCCGCTGCCACGAGATCACGTGGCCGTTCTGCTCTTGACCACCGTTACCATTCTAAAACAACTGAGTTTGCGGCTCACCAAAAGGCTCTCGGCATTTGTGCCGCCGGCAACATCGGTGACAAGCCCGTGGTGGGCTATGAACAAATCGATTGTCGACAAGCCGCCCTCGCCTACGTCCGCTTCGCTCAGCCGCCCGATCCCGAAGTGGGCTGCCGGCGAAAAGATATCGAGGCAGCCCTTTCAGCGGGGCGCTCGCCCTACGGCTGACAGCCTTGGCACCTTCTCAGCATCAAGCAGACGGCTCGCCTCACCAGCCTCTCTCACACGATGATCAATCGTCCGTCAGTCGCCTAGAGTGGCTTCGAACGATGAGACTTGGCCATGGGCGCGGCCTGGAACCTTAGTTCGTGCATCTTGAAGATGCGAGCTATGAAGCGTATTTTCCGACGTCGCCCGCTCTAGGGCGCTGCTCATCATTTCTTGAGCCCCGTCCCCTTGCGGGGCTTCTTTTCCCAGCGCGTCATCACCAGGCTTGGTCTGGCTGGACACGCAAACTAGCTTCGGCACTCGGATAACTTGCTGCTTGGGCGCATGACCGGCGAGGTCCTTGACTGTGTCAGCGCGTGGAAATCGCCGTTGCCTTCGATGTCGACGTCCATCGGGCTGATAAAGCGCGGACCTCACCGAGCCATGTTCCTTAGAATTCAGTAAATGGCGCCGTGAAATAATTCTTCCAGTCCCGCATCTAACGATCACTCGCTGGTATTGACGGGAGTATCAGCCATTGAACTATCGCGGCCTGCGACGATTTGACCGCCTGGGAAACTGAGAGCTTGCCCTAGTTTCTGGTGAGCCGCCGCGGCGGTGATTTACTCCTCCCAGTTCAGCCTCGCCCTCCACCCTATGGGGCGGGGCTGTTTTCCTTTTTTCACCGAGAACTTTTCCTTCTCGTGCGCGCTTATTGGCACGCGATTTCATCGTCCTTCAGTCGATGAAAATTGCATGATCCCAGTGCCGCAGGAGTGTGCCCCTTGCCTTCCCGGCTAAGGAGAAGGCGGCTCGGTAGGGACCACAAGATGAAAGGGCGGTGGCGTGGCTTCCATCTTAATGCGGGTATCCTATATCAATTCACATGGAGGCGCGACTATGGATGTTGACAGGAACAACAAACCCGCCCAAGCCCAATCAAATTGGCCTATCATCTCTTTGGCCCTGGCTGGTTTGGCATTGCCAATCCTCGACACAGTTGCGGCGATCGTCGAGCTTTTGTATCTGCTTTGAGGAACCGCCCTGTTCCGCCGTGCGTGCAGCCCATCGATGCTTGGCGAGGTGTGATTCTAGGAATGGGCAATACCGAACACCTGCGACATGCGATGCTTGATGTATGCTTCCCGCAATAAGGTTGTCCGCCTCGACTGACGATCACCGCCGCCCGATACCGTGGAGGCACTTGCCTCGGTTACCTCCGTCCGCTTGCCATTGCAGATGATTTAAGGGAGTATCCGGCCTCTGGCCCCTGGGGCCTGGGCAGTCTTCCATGATAGGATAATCCCATGCCTCTGAAATATCTTTTGGCCGCCGCAGCAATAGCGCTTTTGACCCTTTCAGGGTGTACAACCACCGGCTCGGACAACACAACCTACGCACAGCCGCAAGGGATAGGCCCAGTTCGCGGCAGCGGTATTAACGGCTATTAGCTACCCGTGTCGAATAATCTAGGCCTCCGGGCCGAACAACCGTTCTGATGTAGCGGAGGAGGGATTTGGCCGCCCATGCCGTTGCGGGCATGCCGCATTTTAGGCGCGGTCTTCAGTCGTCGCCGCTTGCCGCTCCAATTCGGCCAAGCGCTCCCTGCAGATGGCTGCAACAATCTGATGTAGATGCTCCGTTCGCTCAAGCAGCCAGGCTAGCGCTTCTTCGGTGATCTCGAAGTGTTTCGAGTATCGCGCCTTTACATAGGCTTCGTTGAGAATGTTGTACCAGGCGGTATAGCGGTGCTGGTCACGCGGCCAGGCGTCGATCAACCGGCGGTCCTGGTCTTCCGCCAGCCCCCGCAGGAATTTCAGGTTGTGCGATGGTGGGCTGTAGTTGGTCAGCGTCAAGAGCGCGGTCGCAAAAGCATGTTCGTTTGCTTGGTGCAAGCTAAACGCTGCCAGACGCGCCCATTCAGTCGATTCACCAATTTGGCTGGCCTGCCATTGCGCGGTCCGAAGCGTTAACTGGGCTTCGGGGTAGCGCCTCCCGAAATGCTCCTTCGCCACCCTGTACGCATCGACGGCGGAGAGCTTTTTCGGTTCGGCAAGCGGCCGGTCATCGAGCTCATAGAGCACAATGCCCTCGCGCAGGATGTCGACGAAGAAATACTGGCCATCGGCCAGAAAGTTGTTCACCTCCCTGGCGCCATGGACGATCAGCCCGACCGGCGTCTTCACGTCCTTATCCCAAAGCAGCCGGTCGGTCGCTTTCTCCCAATACTGCGGTTCGGCAAGCTGCTTGGAATTGACGAGCACCAGGATGTCGTAGTCCGAGCGGTAGCCCTTCATCGTGTGCGGCTCGTCGACCCAACTGCCGCGCGCGAAAGAACCAAACAAAATGATCTTTAAGATCCGGCCGCGCTTCTTGAAGGCGGCCGACGTCCCTGACAGCGCATCGGCGAACTCCTCATGGATGATCGAAACAACGCGGGCAAGCTCGCGCTGCTTTTCTTCCGGCAGATGTTCCAGGGACGATCGCAT
>NZ_FWER01000030.1 GCF_900169785.1 Rhizobium sullae | reverse complement strand
CTCCCAGGTCATCAAAACCGGGGAGAGTGTGACATTCCAACTTTGCAGAAACAGGACACTTTAACTTTGCGGCTACAAATCAAAGTTGGATAATCTATCTTATGGAACTTAAGCGTACCGCCTGCATGGGGATTTGCGAAAGTACCCCGGGCCATCGCCACGATGTTGGCAGCAAACAAGCATCATGTCGGCCAAGTCATAGTCCCATTCTCAAGCCGTATTCACCGCACCTCTCACAAAAAGGCATCGGCGCTGGCGCAAATTGATGCTTTTCGCGCGCTGTACGATTTCCTACTGAGTGTCTAAGAGTGCAAGGAAGGAATGCTGGATGGCGACGCCGTTTTATTGGAACGAACTCAATACCTATGATTTCGCCGCGTTACCTCCCGACACGACCATAGCCATTCTTCCGATCGCGTCGACCGAGCAGCACGGCCCGCATCTCCCGATCGCCACCGATGTCGCCATCGCTAACGGCATGCTCTCGGAGTTGAAAAGGAAGCGGCCGGAAGACCTCGACATATTGGTGCTGGCGACGCAGGAGATTGGCAAGGCGAACGAACATATCTACGGCCCGGGCACGCTCTCGCTTGGGGCTGAGCTTTTGATCCCCGTCTGGACCGCGATCGGTGCGAAGGTCGCCGAAGCCGGGATCCGAAAGATGGTGATCGTCAATTCGCACGGCGGCAATCTCGACGTTATGAGCATCGTCGCCCGGGAACTGCGCGTACGTTACCAAATGGCCGTTTTGTCGACGCAATGGGGCCGTTTCGGCCATCCGGAGGGCATGATCAGCGAACATGAAACGAAATACGGCATTCATGGCGGCGAGGTGGAGACCTCCCTGATGCTGCACTTCCGGCCGGACCTGGTGCGCATGGACAACGCGCAGAATTTTATCTCGAAGGCGGAATGGATGCGGGAACAGTCGAACTATATTCAGCCTCTGCCCCCGCACTCTCTTGCCTGGATCGCCCATGATCTCAATCCATACGGCGTCGTCGGCGACGCCTCGCGCGGCACCGCGGAAAAAGGCGCGGCCATCTGCAGCCATCAGGTGAAAGGCTTCATCGAGATGCTCTATGATCTGAAGCGCTATCCGCTCTCAAATCTTTACGCGAAGTAAGATCAATCCGCGGCCGACTTGTCCGACGCGATATGGCCCTTGACCTGAAGCTCCTGCACAAGTCCTGCAAGCTCGGCCAGCAGGTATTCGACGAAGAGGCTCGTTGCCGCATCCAGCGGCGCGCGGGCGCGCGCGAACAGCTTCATCGGCTGCTGGCGTGCATGCGGCTCGGCGATCGGCCGGAAGACGAGCTCGCCGTTTCTGCACTCGGTGATGACGTCGAGCGGGTTTAGCATCGTCAGCCCTGCCCCGGATTTCACCAGTTTCTTCAGCATCTCCGAAGCGTTGGTTTCGAGAACCGGCTCGAGATGGACGTCGAGCCGGGCAAAAGCCAGATTTATCACGTCACGAAGACTGGTGCCCTGTTGTGCCAGCACCAGCCGCTCCTGCACCACGTCCGCCAGATTGATCGGGCCGGGGGCGATCAAACGATGCCCCGGCGGCAGGACGACGCCGATCGGGATATCGAAATTCCCGAGCGTGCGAATACCGGGTGTCGGGGGAATATTGAAGCCAAGCCCGATATCCACCTCGCCCGACAGTACAGGATTGACGGTCATCGTGCCGGCATCGTTCCTGATTTGGAAGAAGACGCGCGGATGCTCCGATTGAAAGCGGCTGATGATTTCCGCGAGCGGCCCGGCGGCAAGCCCGACCGTCGTTACCAGCCGCACCTTGCCCGCTTGCTGCATCCTGAGACTGCGAATGCGGCCCTCCAGGCGATCGTAGTTCTTCAGAACTTCGCGAATGTGTTCGATGCACAGTTCGCCGGCCGCTGTCAGCCTCAGGCCGCGCGGCAGGCGCTCGAAGAGCGGAGCACCCATTTCCTCCTCCAGCGCCAAGATCTGCCGGTTGATGGCGGACGAAGCGACGTTCAGCCGCGCCGCTGCCTTGCGGATGGAGCCCGACCGGGCGATTTCGTTGATGTAGAGAAGTTTTCTGGAATGCAGCATCGCGCCCTCGGTGCATCAATTTTAGGCACGCAGCACAAATTAGGCGCGCGCGCTCTTTGAGATGCCAAAAAGGCATCGTTGCGCACGAATTTTGATGCTTTTCAAAGAGCATTGCAATCGCTCAAATGAAGAAAATGGGACGCTGATTACGGCGATCCCTGACACCAAAGGGGAATGTCGAACATGTCCAATGCACTGAAAAATATTGCATTCACCGTACTCCTTGGTCTCGGTGCTGCAATTGCCGCGGCCCCGTCAGGCTACGCGCTCGACAACGTGACCTATGGCACCAATTGGCTGGCGCAGGCCGAGCATGGCGGCTTCTATCAGGCGATCGCTGATGGCACTTACGAAAAGTATGGTCTTGATGTCAGCATCGTTCAGGGCGGTCCGAACGCGGCAAACAGCGCGCTGCTGATCTCCGGCAAGATCGACTTCTACATGGGCGGCCCGCAGGGCGAAATCACGGCCGTGGAGCAAGGCATTCCGTTGGTGGATGTCGCGGCCATCTTCCAGAAGGACCCGCATGTGCTGATCGCGCACCCGGACGCCGGCGTCGAGACGTTCGAAGACCTTGCCAAGCTGAAGACGCTCTTCCTCAGCAAGGACGGTTACCTGACCTACTTCGAGTGGATGAAGGCAAACTACAAGGGCTTCAAGGACGAACAGTACAAGCCGTACAACTTCAATCCCGCGCCGTTCATTGCCGACAAAGAGTCGGCACAGCAAGGTTACCTGACGTCCGAACCCTACGAAATCCAGAAGCAGACGGGCTGGGAGCCGAAGCTGTTTCTGCTCGCGGACAACGGTTACACCCCATATTCCACGATGATCACAACGACGCAGACGATGATCGACAAGAAGCCGGACGTCGTCCAGCGCTTCGTCGATGCCTCGATCGAGGGGTGGTACAATTATCTCTACGGCGACAACAGCAAGGCGAATGAACTGATTAAGAAGGACAATCCGGAAATGACGGATGGCCAGATCGCCTATTCCATCGCCAAGATGAAGGAATTCGGCATCGTCGAATCGGGCGAGGCTCTGGACAAGGGCATCGGCTGTATCACCGACGCCCATTATAAGAAATTCTTCGAGGGAATGGTTGGGATCAAGATCTTCAAGGCGGACACCGACTACACGAAGGCCTTTACGACGAAATTCGTCTGCAAGGGCAGCGGCATGGCGCTGAAGAAGTAAGCCTGCGCTCGCTTTGTGATGGCCTGCCGCGTCCAAGCGTCAGGCTGCACCGTCTTCGAACGAAGAGAACCCGCAATGCCCCTAGCCGAAATCCAGACGGCGCCTCTCAAGGAAAAACGCAAACGGCCGCTGGTTGCCATGCAATCCGTTTCGAAGGTCTTCTCCAGCGGAACGGTTGCGCTTTCCGGCATGTCGCTCACCGTCGAGAACGGCGAGTTCATCAGCCTGCTCGGCCCTTCGGGTTGCGGCAAGTCGACGGCGCTTCGCATCATCGCTGGACTTGGCGACATCACGTCCGGAACGATCGACTGGCCGAGTTCACGCATCAACGCCAAAGGATTGCCGGAGGGCGATATCGGCTTCGTTTTCCAGGAACCGACGCTGATGCCGTGGAAAAGCGTCTTCGGCAATGTCTACCTGCCGCTGAAGCTGCGCGGCGTCTCGAAGGCGGCGGCCCGCGATCAGATCATGAGCGCGCTTGCGACCGTTGGCCTGCGGGACTTCGCGGAAGCCTACCCACGTGAGCTCTCCGGCGGCATGAAGATGCGCGTCTCGATCGCCCGCGCTCTGGTAACCAAGCCGAAGCTGCTCCTGATGGACGAGCCTTTCGCGGCGCTCGACGAGATCAGCCGCCAGAAGCTAAACGACGACGTGCTGCTGCTCTGGAAGATGACCGGCATCACTGTGATCTTCGTGACGCATTCGGTGTTCGAGTCCGCCTATCTTTCCAGCCGGATCATCGTCATGAAAGCGCGCCCTGGCCGGGTCCATGCGGACCTCCCGCTTGTCACAAACCGGGAACGCGACGCCCATTATCGCACCTCGGAGGAATACCGGCGGGCCTGCGAAACAGTCTCTTACTCGCTGATCGGGGCAATCAACGCGGCAAAGGAAGATTGATGAGCACGGACACAGCCGAGGCCCTCGCGCCGTCGATCTCCAATACAGTCAATGCCAAGCGGCGTGATCTGGTTCTCAGGATCGCGGTTCCCTTCATCGCCATCATCGTTCTGGTCGTCATTTGGGGGTTTTACGTCACACTGTCTGGTGTTCCGCCCTATATTCTGCCCGGTCCGCTCGCCGTTGCCAACGCCTTTGTCGCGGATTGGGGAACGTTGGCCCCTGCCCTTTGGGTCACGACCAAGGTTACCTTCATGTCGCTGATGCTGGCGCTGGTCGGCGGCGTCGGTTTTGCGATCTTCCTTGTGCAATCCCGCTGGATCGAGATCGCCTTCTATCCGCTCGCGGTGATCCTGCAGGTGACGCCCATCGTGGCGATCTCACCGCTCATCCTGATCTACGCACCATCGACGCAAGTTGCACTGTTGATCTGTGCCTTCCTCGTCGCCTTCTTCCCGATCCTCTCCAACATGGTTCAGGGCCTGAAGAGCGTCGATCACAATCTGATCAACCTCTTCGAACTCTATGGCGCCTCGCGTTGGCAGACGCTGCTTTATCTGAAACTGCCCGCAGCTCAGCCTTATTTTATGACCGGCCTCAGGATCGGCGGCGGACTTGCGCTGATTGCTGCCGTGGTGGCGGAATTTGCAGCAGGCTCGGCAGGTGCTGGTTCCGGCCTTGCCTTCCGCCTGCTCGAGGCCCAGTACCGGTTGAACATACCCCGGCTCTTTGCGGCGCTGCTGATGCTATCGATGCTCGGCGTCGCAATCTTCGCCGTCACGTCCTTCATCTCGTGGCTTAGCCTGCATCGCTGGCATGAAAGCAGCCTGAGGCGCGAAAACTGATGACCTATTCCTTCATCTCGCCTCCCAATGCCGGCCGCTTCGTGCTGAGCAATGCGACGCTTCCGGCAGCCGCTGTTGGCCGTTATGACGCGCCAGCCGAAGAGGGACTGGTCAGAGCCGATATCGTCGTCGCCGACGGTCTGGTTTCCGCCGTTCTGCCGCCAGGCGAAGCACCGGCGGACTATGCAAAGTCTGACCTCAAGGGCGGCATGGTTTGGCCGTGCTTCGCAGACATTCATACGCATCTCGACAAAGGACATATCTGGTCGCGCAATGCCAATCCCGACGGCACCTTCATGGGGGCATTGGAAGCCGTGCGCGCCGACCGCGAGGCATACTGGTCCGCCGCCGACGTCAGGACGCGCATGGAATTCTCGCTGCGGTCCGCCTATGCCCACGGCACTAGCCTCATCCGTACCCATCTCGATTCCATCGCGCCGCAACATCGAATTTCGTTCGATGTCTTCGATGAGCTACGGGAGGCCTGGAGGGACAGGATTACGTTGCAGGCCGTCGCACTCTTCCCGATGGAATTCATGGTGGATGCCGCCTACTTTGCCGATCTCGTGACGGTGGTTCGCGAAAAAGGCGGGCTGCTTGGCGGGGTCACGAGGACTGGGCCTGACCTCGTCTGGCAACTCGATACGCTGTTTCGAACCGCAGCGGACAATGGACTCGATGTCGACCTCCATGTCGACGAGACCGACGATCCGGGCGCGGAAACGCTGAAGGCAATCGCCGATGCGGTGATCCGCAACGGCTTTCAAGGCAACGTCACAGCCGGCCACTGCTGCTCGCTCGCGCGGCAGGATGACGGTCTCGCCCGGAGGACTGTTGACTTGGTCGCCAAAGCTGGCCTCTCGATCATCTCGCTTCCGATGTGCAACCTGTATCTGCAGGACCGCTATCCAGGGAGGACACCGCGCTGGCGCGGAGTGACGCTCTTCAAGGAGCTTGCCGCAGCCGGCGTCAAGACCGCCGTCGCCTCCGACAATGCCCGCGATCCCTTCTATGCCTACGGCGACCTTGATCCGGTCGAGGTGTTCCGCGAGGCGGTACGCATCCTGCATCTCGATCATCCGCTGGATACCGCCGCCCGCGTCATCACCACGTCGCCGGCGTCGATCGTCGGCCGCCCGGATATCGGCCGGATCGCGGCGGGAAGCCCCGCCGATCTCGTCCTCTTCAGCGCCCGGCGTTGGAGCGAATTCCTTTCCCGTCCGCAGTCTGACCGCGTCGTCCTTCGACGCGGCAAGGTGATCGACCGCAGCCTGCCGGATTACCGTGAACTCGATAGCATCGTTGGAGCCTGACATGCCGGACTACGAGAAGATCAAAAAGGAACTTGCAGGCATCGCCGTTGAGGACAATCCGGCGCTCGTGCGACAGAAGAGCCGCGATTTCTATTGGTACTCGCCTATCCTGAAGGCGCAGCTCGACAGTGTGACCGCCGATCTCGTCGTCACCCCGAAGAGCGAGGAGGAGGTCATCCAGACGCTGAAGGTCGCCTTCGCGCATGGCGTCCCGGTGACGCCGCGCGGCGCCGGCACAGGCAATTACGGCCAGGCCATGCCACTTTCGGGAGGCATCGTGCTCAACCTTGCGGCCATGGACAAGATCAAGGAAATCCATCCGGGCCGCGTCATCTGCGAGCCCGGCATCGTCATCGCCCAGTTGGACAAGCAGACGAAGGCCCATTCCGGTCAGGAACTGCGCTTCCATCCGTCGACGGCGCAGACGGCGACGATTGGTGGCTTCATTGCCGGCGGCTCCGGTGGCGTTGGCTCGATCACCTGGGGCGGACTGCGCGACCTCGGCAATATCCTGCGGCTGCGCGTCGTCACCATGGAAGCCGAGCCACGGGTGCTCGACCTGACGGGGTGGGACTTGCAGAAAGTCAGCCATGCCTACGGCACCAACGGTATCATCACCGAGATCGAAATGCCGCTCGCGCCGGCCTACGACTGGGCGGATGTGCTGGTCGGCTATGACGACTTCATGGCGGCCGTCCGCTTCTCCGATGCGCTCGCACGGTGCAACGGCATCCTCGTCAAGGAGATCGCGCCGATTGCCGCTCCGATCCCGCAAGACTATTTCACCCGCCACAGACCCTACATTCGCAAGGACCAGTCGGTCGTCGTCCTGATGATCGCGCCGCATTCCATGGATGCATTCCTCGCCTTTGCTGCATCACAGAAGGGTGAGATCATCTTTCGCTCCGACAAGGTGGAGAGCATGCGGGGCATTCCGCACGCCTACGAGCTTGCCTGGAACCATACGACGCTGCGCGCGCTGAAGATCGATCCGACTTTCACCTATCTGCAGGTGCAATATCCGGGGCCGGATCATGTCGAGAAGGTTCGGAAGATGGTCGAAATCTTTGGCGACGAAGTGCCTGGGCATCTCGAATTCATCAGGTTCGATGGCCAGATTCAGTGCTCGGGCCTGCCGCTGGTGCGCTACACGACGGAAGAGCGCCTCGAAGAAATCATCCACATACATCAGGATCACGGCTGCCCGATCTTCAACCCGCACCGCTATACGCTGGAGGAAGGCGGCATGAAGCGCACCGACAAGATTCAGCTTGCCTTCAAGCATGAGACCGACCCGAAGGGACTGCTCAATCCAGGCAAGATGATCGCCTGGGAGAATCCCGATTTCGACTTCTCGGCGGGCAAGAATTATCTGTTCCCGGGGCTTGCCAGCGTCATGGAGCCCTCGTGAGGGTTCTTGTCCTTCATTCGCATCCGGTTGAGGAAAGCTACGGCGCAGCCCTTTACCGGCAGGCAGTCGAAAGCCTCACGAAGGCCGGACACGAAGTTGACGGCTGCGATCTCTATGCGGAGAATTTCGATCCGGTGCTCTCCCGCCATGATCGCCTCGCCTATCACGACTATCCGGACAATATTGCTTTGGTGAAACCCTATGTCGATCGGCTCAAGCAGGCGGAAGGACTTGTGATCGTCACACCGGTTTGGAATTTCGGTTTTCCGGCAATCCTGAAAGGATATTTCGATCGCGTGTGGCTGCCGGGCGTATCTTTCGAACTGGTTGATGGAAAGGTCGAATCCCGGCTCCGCCATATCGGCAAGCTTGGAGCCGTCCTGACTTACGGCGCCACGCCCTTCCGTGCCTTTGTGGCAGGCAATCCGCCAAAGAAGATCGTCAAGCGCGTACTGCGCGCCCAGATAAACCCGCTGAAGCCGGTCACCTTCCTTGCCCACTATGACATGAACAACT
This sequence comes from Rhizobium sullae, assembly GCF_900169785.1. Lineage (GTDB taxonomy): Bacteria > Pseudomonadota > Alphaproteobacteria > Rhizobiales > Rhizobiaceae > Rhizobium > Rhizobium sullae. The sequence continues at coordinate 80,165 of NZ_FWER01000030.1, read as the reverse complement.
GCACGCCGGAAACCCGCGCAAATTTCCTCGAAAGGGTGAAGACCGCTATGGAGGGGTTCTAAAAGACCTTGGCGGCCGTTACCTCCACTTCCACCAAGAATTCCGCCCGGGTGAACCCGCTGACGATGATGAGCGTCGACGTCGGCTTTGGGTCGGCTGTATAGCGGTCGCGCACGGCCATATAGGCCGGAAAGTCCTCGCGCTGCGTCAGGAAGCCAGAAATGCGGATGACATCTGCAAAGCTCATATCCGCGTCTTCAAGGATGGCCTTGATTGCCTCGAAGCACAGTTCCGCCTGCGCCGTCACACCCTTGGGCACACTGTCGTCGAGACCGATCCCGAGTTGGCCGGATGTCACCAGCAGCGAAGCGCCAGGCGGCACCATCAGGCCGTGATTATAGTTTCCGAAAGGTCGGCGAACCGACGGCGGATTGAAAATCTTCGTCATAGAAGGGCCTTTTTCAAACCCAATCCCTTATAAAGGAAATCGTCGCTATTCCAAGTGCTTGAAGGCCTGGATCGACGTTCCGGAAGGCCTGGAAGCCCCTCCTCTAAATCGCGCGAAGCTCGTCCAGTTCGATCTCGAACTGCATCTGATCATAGGCAGGCACAACATGATCCGGCGTCTCGGCCATCAAGGTGTCGTAGTCGAGTGGCGTATGCATATGTGTCAGGATTGCTCGCTTCGGCTTCAGCCGCCCGATCCAGTCTAGCGATTGCTCAAGCGACAGATGGCTCGGATGGTAGCGATACTGCAGGGCGTCGATGATAAGGGTGTCGAGACCTTGAAGTTTTTCTATAGTCTCCGGTGGAAAGTCACTGATATCGCTGCAATAAGCGACATCGCCTATTCTGAAGCCGAGCGAGTGGATATCGCCGTGCTGCTGCAGATGCGGCCTGAACGGAATCGTGCCGCCGGCGCCGCTGATGGCGATCGGTATCTCGATATCCTCGATCAGGATCGGTTCGACGATTGGCGGATAGTTGCTGCCGGGCGGCGTTTCGATGCAGTAGCTGAAGCCCTGGCGAATGCGGTCCATCGTGAATGGATTGGCATAGATCGGCACGCGCTGCTGGGCGTTGTGAAAATAGCCGCGCAGATCGTCGATGCCGTGAATATGGTCGGCATGCGGATGCGTATAGAGCACGGCGTCGATGTGCTCTACCTTGGCGGCGATCATCTGTTCGCGAAAGTCCGATCCGGTATCGATGACGACGGTCGTGACCCCGCCGTTGTCATCGTATTGCTGTACCATGAAGGCTGCGCGCGTGCGGCGGTTCTTCGGGTTGGCCGGATCGCAGGCGCCCCAATCGCCGGTGATGCGCGGCACGCCGGGCGACGACGCGCAGCCGAGAATGGTGAAGCGCCGCCGGTAACGCACGCGGCTAGACCTTCGGCATCTTCGAGAAGAGCCGGAAAGCGTTCTCGGTGGTGATCCGCGCCATCTCGGCGTGGCTGACGCCGAGCGTTTCAGCCAGAATCTCGGCGGTATTCACCACATAGGACGGCTCGTTGCGCTTGCCCCGCCAGCGCTTAGGCGCAAGGTAAGGCGCGTCGGTTTCGACCAGCAGCCGGTCGTGCGGAACCGTTTTGGCGATCGCCCGCAACTCCTCGGATTTCGGAAAGGTGAGGATGCCCGAGAAGGAAATGTAGCCGCCGAGTTCGACGCCGGTTCGGGCAAGCCCGGGGCCGGCCGAGAAGCAGTGGAGAATGAAGGGGAAGGCCCCCTTCCCGGTCTCCTCTGTCAGGATCGCCGCCATGTCCTCGTCAGCGCTACGGCTATGGATCACCAGCGGCAACTGCGTTTCGCGTGCGGCAGCGATGTGGCGCAAAAAACCGGTCTTTTGATCCTCCGGCTTCTGGGTGTCGTAGAAGTAATCGAGCCCAGCCTCGCCGATCGCGACGATCTTCTCATGGGCATTGGCGAGACGCACGAGATCTTCGGTCTGGATCTCGAGCTCCTCATCCGCATTGTTCGGATGCGTGCCGACGGAGCAGAAGACCGAGGGATATTTCTCGGTGATCGCGAGCAGCTTTTCGAGCTTCCGCACCCGGGTCGAGATCGTCACCATCTGCTTCACGCCGGCCTGATGCGCGCGAGACACGATTTCATCGCGCTCCTCCTCGAAATCGGCGAAATCCAGATGGCAATGCGTATCGATCAGCATGGCAGACCTCAGGCCTCCGGCGCCACATAACGCGGGAAGACAGGCTTCGGAGCCTCCAGCGGCGTTCCGGGAACAAGGCGTCCGGCTTCGCCCAGTGCCGCGAAATCGCGCCTGTCGGCAGGTGCGGCGACGAGGTCGAGCAGCTTGCCCGCCGATTCCGGCATGAACGGCTGCAGCAGGATCGCAATCTGGCGGACGACTTCAGCCGCCACATAAAGCACGGTGCCCATCCGCGTCGGATCGGTTTTCTTCAGCGCCCACGGTTCCTGGCCTGCGAAATAGCGGTCGGTTTCTGAAACAACCGCTATGATGGAAGCGAGTGCCCTGTGGATCATCTGCTTGTCCATATCGTCGCGCGTGGAGGCAAGCAGCGCGTCGACCTGAGCCAGCATCGCCTTGTCCTCGTCCATCAGCTGCCCGCAATCCGGAATCTGGCCGTCGCAGTTCTTAAAGATCATCGACAGCGAGCGGCTCGCGAGATTGCCGATGCCGTTCGCAAGATCGGAATTGATCCGCGTGCCGATCGCCTCTTCGCTATAGCTGCCGTCCTGACCGAAGGAAACTTCGCGCAGGAAGAAATAGCGCACCTGATCGAGACCGAAATGGTTCACCAGATTGACGGGATCGACGACATTGCCGACCGACTTCGACATCTTCTCGCCCTTGTTGAGCAGGAAGCCATGCGCAAAGACCCGCTTCGGCAGTGGCAGCTTTGCCGACATCAGGAAGGCTGGCCAATAGACCGCGTGGAAGCGGATGATGTCCTTGCCGATGACGTGAACGTTGGCCGGCCAGTATTTCGCTCTCGGGCCGTTCGGATCCTGGAGATAGCCGGTCGCTGTGATGTAATTGGTCAGCGCATCGACCCAGACATACATGACGTGCGCCGGATCGTTGGGTACCCTGATTCCCCAATCGAAGGTCGTGCGCGAAATCGAAAGGTCTTTCAAGCCGGACTTGACGAAGGAGATCACTTCGTTGCGCCGCTCGGCCGGGCCGATAAAATCGGGATTATCCTCATAGTGCTTGAGGAGCTTGTCCTGGTATTCGGAAAGCTTGAAGAAGTAGCTTTCCTCCTGCACCCATTCGACTGGCGTGCCCTGCGGCCCGTAGCGCACGCCGTCGGCGCGAAGCTCCGTTTCGTTTTCCTGGTAATAGGCCTCGTCGCGCACCGAATACCAGCCGGCGTAGGAATCCTTGTAGACATCGCCGTTTTCCGCCATCAGGTTCCAGATGTCCCTGGAGGCCTCGTGGTGGCGGGCTTCCGTCGTGCGGATGAAATCGTCGTTCGAGGCGTTCAGCAGCTTGGCCATCGCCTGGAACTCACCGGAGTTGCGGTCGGCAAGCTCCTGGGCGGTGATGCCCTCAGCGCGTGCCGTCTGCTGCATCTTCTGGCCGTGCTCGTCGGTGCCCGTCAGAAAGAAGACATCGCGGCCATTAAGGCGCTGAAAGCGTGCCATGGCGTCCGTCGCGATCAGCTCGTAGGCATGGCCGATATGCGGCTTGCCGTTCGGATAGGAAATCGCGGTGGTGATGTAGAAAGGCGTCTTGTCTGTCATGGCGGCCATCGTGTCCGGCTTGCTCTCTCGAAATATCAGCCGCTCTTAGCGCATGTCATGGAGAAGAGAAACACTAAGTTTCCAAAGCGACTGTGATTTGGCGGTTTGCCGGAGCGCTGAGCTTGACTCGCTTTCTGCCACATTCTAGGCCTTGCGAACATAAAGAACGGGGCGCAATCGACGTGAGATTTCCAGCAGCGGACAAAAGCCGTTTCTCTGTCCGTCAGAGGCCCGTCGCTTGACGTTTCTCGAAAATTTTCAGCCGCTCTATTCGCTTTCCGGCTTTTTCGTTGGCGCGCTTGTCGGCATCACTGGCGTCGGCGGCGGCTCGCTGATGACGCCGCTGCTTGTCCTGCTTTTCGGCATCCATCCGGCAACCGCGGTCGGCACTGACCTGCTTTATGCCGCCGTCACAAAGACGGCGGGCACGGCGGTTCATGGCATGCATGGCCGCATCAACTGGCGTGTTGTCGGCGCGCTGGGCGCGGGCAGCGTTCCGGCAGCGCTTCTGATGCTCTGGCTGATGGCAGGCGTCGACCGCAAGAGCGTCGAGGTTGCCCATACGATTACCGTTGCACTTGGCTGGCTGCTCGTCATGACAGCGGTGATGCTTGTCTTCCGGGCGCAGATCCTCGTATTCGCCCGCCGGGTCACCGGCGAGCGCGCCCCGCCCCGCCCGGCGACGATTGTCATTCTCACCACCGTCCTCGGACTGGCGCTCGGCATCCTCGTTACGCTGACATCGGTCGGCGCCGGTGCACTGGGCGTGACGATCCTGCTTGTCCTTTATCCGCGGCTCGATGTCCGCGAAATCGTCGGCTCCGATATCGTCCATGCGGTGCCGCTGACGCTGATCGGCGGCATGGGCTACTGGATCATCGGAGAGATCGACTGGCCACTGCTGATTGCGCTGCTGATCGGTTCGATTCCGGGCATCATCGCCGGCAGTCTCCTGGCGCCGAAGCTGCATGAACGCACGATCCGCATCGTTCTTGCACTCACGCTTGTAATCGTCGCGTGGAAGCTGCTCACAGGCTGATCAGGGCCCCGGCTGCTTGATATCGCCGAGAATACTAAGGATCGTCTGCTTGCGGTCGAGATTGTAAGCGTCGGAAACGGCAAGCCGCTCGTTGATATCGGATTGCAGCCGTGCCAGCCGTTCGGCGGCGGAAAGCTGCCCTACCCGCGCCGCTTGGCGCGCCCGGCTCATGAGATCGTCGCCGACATAGCTCGTGAAGAACTCGAAGATCGTGTCGCTATCCTTGCCGGACAAGGCATCCGCCAGGCGATGCATCGCCTTTCGAGCCGTCGGACCTTGAGCCGACAGGACCTCGCTGTAAGCCGCGATGATCTCGCCGCCCCCATAATTCAGAAGCTTCAATGCCTCCCCGACGCTTCCCTTCGCCGCCGATAGCATCGAGGCATCGCTGCCGGTTACGCCGAGAGTGGCGAGCGCCGCACCCAAAGCGCTGTTATCCAGCGGCGAAAGCCTGAGCGGGAGACACCGGGAACGGATCGTCGGCAGAAGCTTGCCCGGTGCATGCGACAGCACGAGGAAAAGCGCCCGTTTCGGCGGCTCCTCGAGAATTTTCAGGATGGCGTTTGCCGCGTTGCGGTTCATGTCGTCTGCCGGATCGATGATGACGATGCGCCAGTTGCCTGTTCCGGAAGTCTGCGAGAAGAAGCGTCCGGCGCGCCGCACCTCGTCCACCGTGATCGCCGACTTCACCTTGCCTGTCTTCTCGTCGACGGGACGGGAAAGATAGAGCAGGTTATGCGAGGCCCCTGAAGCGATCTGGCGGCTGACGGAAGAGGCTGGGTCGGGATCGCCGATCGCTGTAGGCGCCATTGCCGGATCGGGATTCGACAGAACGTAATTCGCAAAGCGAAAAGCCAGCGTTGCCTTTCCGATCCCCTCCGGCCCCTCGATCAGGACCGCGTGATGGCCTTTGCCGGAGCGGTAGGATTGCGAAAGAAAGGCTTGTGCGCCGTCATGCCCGAAGAGTTTAGTGTTTTCGGCCGGCCAGATGGCGCCGTCCAGAAGTCCCGGTCGCTCGTCACTCATGCGCGGCCTCCGGCATCTTCGCGGCGGCAACGGGTGCAAGAAGCTGGTTGACGATCGCGAGAATTTCCGCGGCAATCGCCTCTTCGTCCTGGGTCGCGTTGACGACGTGGCACCGTTCCGGTTCGCGCGCGGCTATGTCGAGATAGGCTTCGCGGCGTTTTTCGTGGATTTCGAGTTCGTCCTTTTCGAAGCGGTCCGGTCCGCTGGCCGTCGCCGCACTGCGCTTCTTTACTCGCTCCAGACCAAGCCTTGCTGGAATGTCGAGGATCAGCGTGCAATCCGGCACGACGCCGTTGACGGCAATCCGCTGCAGCGTCTCGATGAAATCCGCCTCGAGATTGCCCGTCACGCCCTGATAGACGCGCGAGGAATCCATGAAGCGGTCGCACAGCACGATCTTGCTCTGAAGAAGCGCTGGGCGAATCACCGCCTCGACGTGATCATTGCGGGCCGCGGCAAAGAGAATGGCTTCCATGCGCGTGCCGAAGGCCTCCGCGGCGCCGGACAGCAACACATGGCGCACGGCTTCGGCACCGGGCGAGCCGCCGGGTTCCCGCGTCAGCAGAACCTCATGGCCGCGCGCCCTCAGCGCTTCCGCCAGCCGGCGGATCTGCGTGGACTTCCCAGCCCCTTCCCCGCCTTCAAACGTAACGAACAATCCCGTACCGGATGACAATGACACATTCCCGCATTCTTCAGCGCCCGCGCCACTGGGCTTTCTTCCTATCTATCCGAAGACAGGGCCAAGCGAAACCGTCAGGCTGGACACCTTCCGTTCCTTCCCCGGCAATTTAGGCAATGAATATGGCGATCAGGTGGGTTCGGCCGTGTCCCAGAGCCATGAGAAGAGCAGCGATTCGCCGAGCTCCAGAAGCGCATCGAACGCCCGGCTCGTCAGCGAACCCTGCGCGACGCCTTGTGCGGTATAAAGCGGCACTTCGCGCAATATGCGGCCGCCCGCCGAGATGACCAGCGTGCCCGCTTCGGCATCGGCAGCAACGGGCGCCGTCAGCGGCCAGCGATAGACGATCCTCGCTGAGAGCCTGTCAGGATTGCTGACCGGAATGTAGACACTGACGGGCCCCTTCGCGACGAGGTCCACTTTTCCGGTCTGGCCGCCATAGACGCTGGCCGCGCCGACAACTTCCTTGTCCGCGAACAACTGACGATCCTCGAAAGCGGTCTGCCCCCATTCCAAGATGCGCTTTGCCTCCTCGGTCCGTTCCTTGTCGGAAGCAATGCCGCCGAGCGCCAGGAAGAGCCGCTTTCCGTCACGCTCCGCCGAGGCGACGATCGAATATCCCTCGCCCTCGGCAAAGCCGGTTGCCAGCCCGTCGGCGCCAAGCCCTAAGCCCAGCAAGGGATTGCGGTTGCGCTGGAAGATCTTGTTCCACTCGAAATCCGGCTGCGCGAAGTAATGATAATATTCGGGGTAGGATTGCCGCAGATCGACCGCGAGCGCCACCAGGTCACGCGCGGACACCTTGCTTTTGCCGTCCGGCAGGCCGGTGGAGTTAGTAAAGATCGATTTCTGCATGCCGAGCGTCTGCGCCCGTCGCGTCATTGCGGCAGCGAAATTGCCCTCGGTGCCGCTCATGCCCTCCGCAAGGATGATGCACCCGTCGTTCGCGCCCTGGACGGCAACGCCTTTGATCAAGTCCTCGACGCGAATATGGGATTTCAGCGCTGCGAACATCGTTGCCGTCCGCGATGGTGCGCCTCCCGTGCGCCAGGCATGTTCGGAAACCGGATATTCGGTATCGAGCGTGATCTCGCCCTTCTTCAGTGAGCCGAAGACCAGATCCATCGTCATCAGCTTTGCCAGCGAGGCAGGTGAGAAGCTCTGCTCCTCATTCTTCGCAAGCAGCACCGTTCCGGTCGATGCCTCGATCATATAGGCCTGCGCGGCCTTGGTCACAAAGCCGGCGGGCGCGGTTTCGGCAGCGTTCGATTGCGAAGCGAAGGGCAGAAGGCACGCACACAGACGAAGCAGACGCTTCAACATCGAGGCTCCATGGGATCGAAGGTTCGACTCTCGACGTTAGAGGCAGCGCGCGGCGCGCGCAATCGCTTCCAATCAGGGTGCGATCTGTTTTGCCTGTTGGCGCTTGAAAGAGGCGAGGATCGAATCCTGCGTCAGACCGTCATTGCGGACCATGACGGCGTCGAAGGCGAGCTCGACGGTCACCGTCTTCTCGTCCCCGCCCTGGTAGCCCATGGCGGGCGAACCGCCCTGCCCGTAGCCGTAAGGGCGCTCATAGGGAATGGGTCCAATCTGCGGCAGCACGACCATCTGCTCGAACGCCCCTCCTGAATTGCCGAAGGTCGGAGATGGCATGGGCACGGGTGCCGCATTGTAGCGCGCGCTTGGCGTCGAGCCGCCGTAGGCCGTCGCGGACATAGGCACCGGCACCTTAGCCTGATCGACAGTCAACGAGCCAAGGCTCTGCAGTTGATCGCCGGTGATCTTCTTGCTGTTCGACGCAACCATCACGCCGGTTGCGATCTGCCCTCCCGGATTGACGCCCGGAACCCGGCTTCCCTTCGGCACGTAGGATGCCATCAGGTAAGGCATGTCGTGCCCATCCATGCGCGCCTTGCCGACATATTGAACGCGCACCTTGCCGGTGCCGCTGTGCTGCAGGTCGAGCATGGTCGCCGTCTTGTTGGAAAGGTCGATGATGCGGCCTTCGTGATAGGGGCCGCGGTCGTTGACGCGCACGACCACCGACGAGCCGTTTTCGAGATTGGTGACACGCGCGTAGCTCGGCAGCGGGAAGGTCGGATGCGCGGCGGAAAGGTGCATCTGGTCGTAGACTTCGCCGTTTGCCGTCAGCCGGCCGTGAAATGCGGAGCCATACCACGATGCGACGCCCACTTTGCTATAGGCGAAGTCTTCCTTGGGATAATACCACTTGCCCTTGACCTCGTAAGGGTTGCCGACGATGTAGCGCCCGCCGCCCTTCGGTATGTTGGCGCCGCTGGCAACGCGCGGGCTTGCTTTGACGCCATATTCCTTTTCGGAGAAATATTCCTTGCCGTGAGCGCGCTTTTTCGGCGCCTGCGAAGCCGTACCGCAAGCCGTGACGGTGGCGCACATCAGCGCCAGCGCCAGCCACCGCGTACCCATTGCGAAAGAGGCCGCCCCGTATTCCAGTCTCATATGTCCCACGCCGCCCAAGATCGTATGGTTAAGCAACTGCCCGATGACGGGCCAATATTGCGTACGCCCACTCACCTAACGAGACTTTAACTCGGCGACAGTCATGGCGAATTTGCGAAATGATTTCCTGGCGATAGCAACAATTTTAATGATCATGGTTTACAGAATCCTAACAGCGCTTCGCTCAACCGTTAACCGGCCGGTCTTCCGGCCGCAGATTTTTCCGCCCTACCCTTGCATTGGCCATGCCCTTTGCGCCATAAGGCGCACAAGGAAGAGTGTCCGAGTGGTTTAAGGAACCGGTCTTGAAAACCGGCGTGCGGGAAACCGTACCGTGGGTTCGAATCCCACCTCTTCCGCCAAATTGCCAGTAAGTTATTGTTTTTGCTATTAAATTAAATAAACAATTTTCGTTATAACAGATTTTATAATTCATTCCCGAAAGCTCGAAATTATTCAGCCTATGCGCCCGCTATGCGGCCCGCGTTAGTACAGCGAACCGCCCGGCCTTTGCTCGCGAACAAGTACCTGCTGAACGGCTGCATACAACTGCTTCGCAAACGCGATGCCCTGATTTGTGGTAATCCGCGTTTCCCCGGTTCCGGCGTCAACCCGGATGGAGGTCCGGTTGCTGTAATTGTTCGTTACGTTCTCTGTCCCGGTTTCCTTCGAGCGCCCGGCGAAATTGGAAAGCCCGGCAAGGTCGCTGGACTTTGGCAAAGCGCAAGCGCTCATAAGACCCATCATTGTCGTTGCAGACGCAGCAAGCCCCGCGCCGCTGGTAACTAGTCCAGTAAGCCCGCTGCCGCCTCCCGCAACAGCGACGACCCAACCCTGTTGACAATCATACTAGCCCAACGACTATGCGAGCTAAGCGTAGGGGGACGAATTTGATTTGGGAGAGTTGGCCATGGAAGCAAGCCCTGCTTAGGGACGCAAAAAAACTTGATGGCTTCTTTTTGGGAGAAGACGACGAGCAGGCTAATGTTGACTACGAGAGAGCCATTTTTCAGGCAGGCTTCACCATCCGCAAACTGCTTGAGGCAAAAAAACTAACGGATCGAACGGCGCTTTCTGATGTGAAATGCCGGAAACTTGCTCTGCTCGATCCGGCTCGAATACCCGACCGGATGACCAGGCATTGGCCGAGCGAGTTCTACGACGTCGCAAATCGCCAATCTGCGACGGTGAAATTGTCGTTTCTGACAAATCAGCTGGTTCATAGTTTCGTTTTCGCCCCCACTACTAGGTGCGAAACAGACTTTCATGCAGAAGGTTTCTTCTTGAACTCGGACTATGACCGGAGCAAATGCCTGTATGAGTATGAGCTAGCTGAGTTGGTGCGAATAATGCGGCTTGTCGGAAATGATGAAGTAGATCGCATCGACTATAAGCGTGACGATAATGGCGAATGGATTTCCCGCAATTACGGGCCGGACGAGCCAGAAGCAAAACAGTCATAGGTCAACATGCTTGGATATCGAAAACGGTCGTTTGGCCGTGCACATGATCTCCTCACCACCTTACGAAACGATCAGAATAATCTCGCCGCTCTCAGAGAAATGCAGGCGTTGCTGTTGGGTGAGATTATTCTAACGGAAGAACGCATTCGCCCACTAAAAATGGAGTTAAAAACAATTGATCCGGATGCACCGGATGCGGACCTCAAACGTTTTGTGTTTTTGACGAATCGGATTGAAGGCCTGCGAAGGTGTGCGTTTATCTGGCGCTGTTTTGGAGACGCAATCGCCTTCCTCTACATGGACAAATACGCGCTGAAGCAAACCCTCTACAACACGGACAATTATAACGCCAAGCAGAGTGCGGGTTTCATTGGTGGGAAAGATGGCCTCAGAACGGAATTAGCTGTTTTGGATTCATTCGTCGACGCCAGAATTCCGGCGCTTCTCGTGGACATTACGAACACAATACGTCATGGCGATATCTGCGTGATGGCAGGCCCAGATCCGATGTTGGTCGAGGTGAAGGCATCGAAGAAGAAGCTCAACCCAAGGGGACGAAAGCAGACCCGCAGTCTCGAAATGCTAAACACGTTCTTCACGACTGACAGAGCTAAAGGACTGCGCGGAATGGAGGAGGTTCGGCGTCGAGGATCGAGGGTCGCCGAGCGAGATCATGTGGACCTGATGAACATGTGCATCGGCAAGGCAAGGGAATACGGCTACGGGATTGAGCAGCCAGAAAAAGGCTTGTTCTATGTCGCCATGGGGGACGATGCTCCAACCATCCAGGAGATTTTTGCGGATATGGGACTGCGAGAGCCGCTTGTGTTTGGTTGGAACATTGAAAAGTCCCAACAGACGTGGGTACCCTTCGTCCCGTTCACGCTAACCATTGAAGACAAGGATGCACTTTGGGATTTTATACAGGGCAAATTGTTCGTGATGGTGGTCTTGGAAATTGACCGACTAAAAGAGATCGCAGCGGAAATTGGGCTAAACGCAGCTTACGATGAGCAAAGCGACCCTAGTTATCCACTGAAATTCGAACTAGTCGGGGGCGCGGGTTTAAGTGATATATCGAGGCAAATGATTAGTCGGATCGGGATGGAGTGTGTGTCGCCGGAGACGATAATTCAAAGGGCAGCTGAAATGTATGCCAACTCAGCCGAGGAATTTTCTGCCGAAAAAGAGCAGCAGGAATCGGCATCCGTGACATTCGCCGGTTCGTTTGAAGTTCGGCCCACCACCAACTGACCGGCGCGCCGCTGACCTCAGGATTTGGCCTCAAAGAGTGTCAAGACGCCTTTTCCGGCGTGGCGTTTGCCCGCCGCCGATAAGCTCGGAACGAAAGCTCGCCCATTCCGGTCAGGTTGAAGCTGATATCGGCAACCTCGTCGCCCATGCGTTCGGCGCATGTTGCAAGCTTGGCCGCGAGCGCCAATAGCGCCTCGTCGCGCTTCGCCTTATCGCCGTTGGGATCGATTGCGGCGAACGGCTCTCTTGGTCTTCTGGCGATATCGTCCAGACCGGCGTCGGCCAAAGATTCCATGATGCTTGAATCTTCGGCGCGTTCCATTTCGGTGGTCTTCATTTTTTCCGTTCCTTCCTGCCATTTCATGGCCGCCTCTTTTCTACCGCAGCAATTTGCGCCCGGAGGACTCGCACTTCGGTAACAAGCTTCGCAAGCATGCGGCTTTCAAGCCTTTCCATCGCCGCGTTGGTAAGTGCGCGCTCCTCGTCCAGCAGCTTGGCAAGCTCGGTGGCAAACGTTTCGTAGAATCCCCGCGTAAGAACCGGCTTTCCCATGGCGTTACCAGCCGATTTCTTCGATAAAACAGATCCGGCCCGTTCCGCGCATGGCCCATGAAACGTCGGTCAGCAGTCTCAAGCCGAAAGCGGCAACCTGCCAAAGCGACTGCGTTTCAGCGGTCAACGGTTCGGCAATCGGCTCAGAATCTTCGGTTACGATCAGCGCTTCCTCGGTAATCGAATATTCCAGATCGCCTTCGCCAATCGCCAGCGCGGCGGCGTCCAGCGCGACAATCTGATTTTCAGCAAGCGACGGCGCGGTGATCCACGGCACGAGCGCAGCGCCGGGCGCGGCGACGAGCGCGCGGACTCTGACTTCCTCGCGGGACAGAAAAACCAGATCGCCCGCGCCGGGAATGGCGGCGGCCAACGCGCCGAGATCGACGGCGATTGCTGCCGCGCCGGTTTCCGCCGACGCTGGCAAGGGCGCAACGCTGTAGAGCAAGCCTGCGGGCGTCGCCCCGGCTGCGGCGTTGGCGGATAGCATCACGGCATCGACCACCGCCTGAATATCGCTGGCGGTAACGCTCTTCACGAGATTTTCAAAGCTCTCTCCGCTCGCCTTCGCCATTTCGCGGGTGTAGGTCGAAATCACCCCAATTCTTGAGGGGTTGGCGGCGGCGGCGACCAGCCTGCCCTTGCGAACCGGAATCGATTGGCCCTCGCCAAGGAAGCCGCCCGCAAGGTCGCCCGCTGTCGTCGCGGGAAGCGTTACGCCAGCGTTGCCGGTGAAGGATAGCCGAAGGGTTCCGGGACGGCGCGCAAGTTGCGAAAAGGCGCTTTGCGGTGCCAAGAAAGCAATCGGCCCAATCGTCGTGTCGGCAAGCTCTGCCGCCCAACCGGCAACACTCGTTTGCGCCGGGCTTGTCGCGGCTTTCAGAATTCCGTTGGGATTTGCGGCGGTTTCGAGCACGGCTTTCGCGACCGCTTCCGGGTAATTGCTTAGGACGTAGGCTGTGAAATCCTGCTTGGCCACCCGCGCTTTCAGCGAAGCGGCCATGGCCCGGATGATTTGCGTGGCGGGATCGGGTGAGCGGCCTTGCCGGTTTCCTTGCCGAAGCCCGGCAATCTGCCTTTGTGCGGAAATGCCAATCGATTTGGCGTGCTCGACCTTCCGTCGCAGATCGAGGATTTCGGCGTCGTCGCTCATAAAAAATCCCTCGCTTTGAGGGATGGCGATTTCGATCCGATTGCTTGCCGTTCGCGTCCGGCCATCCCTGCGAATTACTTGCTTGGCAATGTACCATTCTTACTTCCCCCACGCAACGAGCTATGTTTCTATAGCATGGCTGAAGGATAACTGTCGGTTGCAGTGGATCAATAGCGGGTCGGCTTAGGAGGGCATGAATTTATTTCGCGAAAGTTCGCGCGAATAAGAGGGGGCGGTCATAAACCCGGTGGGCCCTCCTTTTCGAACTCCCGCCCCGGGATGCAGCCCTACCGTGTATTTGACCAAGCGTGGTGGCATTTGAATTGCCGCTGCGTTAGGTTTTAGCCATACTAAATGTGCATATCTCATCAGCAATAAGGTGACCGCGATCTCGACCGAACGCCGGGAGAATGGGTGCGGCCTTGGCTGGCGATCAAGTGGGGATAGCGGCATTGCGCCAGGTGTGGACCAGAGCCGCAGTGTGCCTGACAGAACCCCGGCTGTTGCATTTACGATGATCCGTAGTGGGTTTCTGATATAATTCCAGAAGGCGAGCAATGGAGAATCTCAATGGATACGTTGCGAATGGTGCGGCGCAATAAGCTGGTTGGGATGTGGGCGGCGCAAAAATTGGGGTTAGTCGGCGAAAGTGCCACGGCCTACTCGAATGACCTCGCGAGGGGCACGCTCGACGTCAAACGCAACGACGTGTTGGCCATAATTCGCAGGGACTTCGATGCCGCGGGCGTGGTTCAATCCAAAGAGCAAATTCTGAGCGTCATGACCCAATCATGGCTGGATGCAGGAAGAAAAACAGACAGCGCAGATGCCAGCGACGCCGCACTGGTGCAGATTGCGCGCAATCTCCAGTCGAAATGACGACGGTGCTTAGAGGGAGGTTCAGTTCCGCGCGGACGCGCGTCAACGTGGCTGCGAAACAACTCCTGCCACGCTTCAAATGACTGCATTGGGCCGTAAGCTGCTGTGCTACCGAATTCGGTGCGCGCCGGTCTATAATCCCGCTCATGGCGAGCCAAACCGAACAATTCCAGGCGATGATTGCCGGGTTGGAGTCCGCTGGCATGAGCCACGCCGAAATCGCGCGGCAAGCGGGTGTTTCCCGTCAGACGATATGGCGGCTTGCCAATGGCGAAGGCCGGGCACCGCTCTGGCGAACGATTGCGAGGATCGAGGCGGTTCATCGCAAAATCGTTGCCGCGTCGGAAACCGGCTGATTTCAAGTTTCAGTGATCTGCTCGGCGTTCTTGTTCGCGGCCCGGTCCTTGCGGTTGAATCCGTTCATGGCGCGGTAAAGCAAATCCTTGCCGGGGCCGTCGGCGGCTATTTTCTTCTGTGCTGATCTAAATGCATCGCCATGCGCCGCTAAGATTTTAGCGGCGCTGCCTTCCCCAAGCAGAACCTCTTTCGCGACGATCTGCGAAAACGCCGCCACGGAAGGTTAGCTTTAAGGCTGAAGATTAGGGAAGAGCTGGTGACCAGCGGCAACCAGAGCCACCGCGCCAAGGACCAAGCCGGGGCCGGTCATGTTCCCCTCACGGAACCCCTTGATCACGATGTACCCGAGCAGTGACACCACGGCTAGACCGGCGGCACTCCCGAGGATGACGACGAACAGAACGAATGGGTTCATTAGCTTCTCCTTGAGTGACCGAGGTAGACCATGGTGGCTACGGTGTCCAGCTGCTTCTCGGATGTTTTCACCACAAATTTCTTAAGTGGCATCATAGCCCGCGCCGTGGCTCGATTTGCCCATGCGCCCGGATTTTCTATCGCCTCGCCCGCGAATTGGCCGACAAGGTTCGCCTCGGCACTATGCCGCTTTCCGAGGTTTACGAAATGGCGCATCGACAAGGACTCGAAGGCTAAGCGCGACCAGCGGATTTTCGGAAAATGGCTCGCTTGCTGGACGCAGCAGGAGATTGCCGAAAGCAAGGGGATGACTTCGCAGGCAATTGGCCAAGTTTTGAAAGAAACGGCAGATTTGCCATCACTTTCAAAAACCGAACAAACGCTGGCGAGCCATGCCGACGAGGCGTTCAAGCCGCCGATTTACAATGTCTGGAAACAGCAGAACCCGTTCCGCTGCCGTGCGCTCACAAGAGGAAATCGACAGGCAGCAAAAGCCACACGTTAGCGGACTTTGCGCGGATCCCGTGCGGCAGCTCTATATCCGGCCTCTGTGGTTTTCATCGGCCCATGCTTGCCCTTGCCAGCCGCTTCCCTGAAGGCGGATTTTGCAAGGCCCTTCGCATTGTTGGGTTTCTGCGACTTCCGCTTTTTCTTGCGCTCTTCATCGTCGAGCGCGATGCGCGCTTCCGTAGGATCGATGTATTTTTTCATAACGCCCCCAAGCCAGATTCATAGGATGCAGTTTCCGCTCCCAAAAGTATAGCCGGGAGAACGGGCGCTAATGGCCGCGCCTATCAATCCCCCGCCCGGCTGCTTGGCTCGGTGTTCATGCGAACCCGAATCCCCGGCTTTCGATGCGCCGGGCTGCACTGGACGGTAACGGTGGTGGATGGAAAATCGATGCTCCATTCTTCGAGCGGCGAAGGTTCTCTTTCGACAACCCCTAAACAAACGCATGCCCAAAGAAGCAACCGTTCTTCCGGCCAGGTTGAAAGCAGTTCCTCCGTCAGTTCGGCCCCATCGATGTGCATTCTGTGCCTCGTGAGAGATACGATTGCCCAATCGCGGGTGCTCCCGTATTTCACCACCCAATCTTTGCCAAGGACATCATTGGGCAGCGTCACCCGGCAATGAGCAACGCCATTTTCTGAGGCGACGGTAAACTGCACCGTCGCGTTGGGCGCGGTTGTGTCCATGTTCATTCCTCCATGCTGCTAGCCGGGCCATCGCCCCCGGCGTTGGCGTTCAGCGATTTGACTTTGATTCCCGGCTTTCGATGCCGCGCGCATCTTCTGTTCGGGCTGACGATCCCGCGCGTAACCGAGGTTTGGAATGTGAAGGGATCGCCGCACTCGGGGCAGCGCGATTCCCATATGGCCAATTCTGTCATGCGGCCATTGGCCCGCTCATGCGCGGTAACGCCGATGCAGCGATATTCTTGCTCGTTGAAGCTTGAGCGCATGCCAACAGTTACCCTCACCATGGCCGCGCCTCCCATTTGCCGGAAATGGCGGCCGTTTTTGATTTCCCGGAGGGCAAAATCCAGTTTTCGCCCCTGAAATCATCGATTTTCATGGTTCGAGTGTTACTGCGGCGTGAATCCCCTTCCCCTCCCATAATATATAAAGGAGTCCCGAATCCGGGAATCGGTGGCTGTTTTGATTTCATTGCCTTTTTCCCTTTCTGGCCTGCCAATCGCGGCGGGCTACTGAATCCCGAATCCGGGAGTGGTTGATTCCCGAATCCGGGAATCGGTGAAAATGCTCATTTTGGGCGATTTCGCTTCCGGCGCGCCTCTGCGAGTTCTTTCCGTTTCTTGGGCCATGCCTGGATGTGCTTGTCGTCCGTGCGCTTCCAATCGTTGGTCGGCGGCGCGCCGTCTTCGGTGCCGAAGAATGTCAACGTGTAGCGGCTGGCGCGGGATAAACCGTCCTCGCCTTTGCGACGGGCAACCCGCGCAAACCCCATGTGCCGAAGTTCGTCGATTGCGTCAGCGATGTAATTCCGGTTGATGCCGTAGCGCTTGAAATCGTCATGGGTGACGATAAGGGAGCCGTTCAATTGCCCCCCATGCTTCGAATGCTCAAGCATCAGGCGCAACAAGCCCTTTCTGGCGTGATCGGAAAGGGCGATGAACGGCACGCTTTCCAGTAGCTCATGCGTGGCCCACAGCCACGGGGTATTAGGCGGCGGCGAATTGAAGCGCTTGACGAGCTTGGCTTTCATGGAGCCGAGCCGATTGCCGCCGTTGCGCGTCATGGCATGCCTCCGCTGGCGATTGCCGGGCGGCATGTAAAACGGGCGTGAGGGAAAAGCAGGAAAGGCATCCATCTTCGGCTTTCGCTATGGGAAGGCCGGGGGCGGTCTTGCGACGGGTTCGGAATGCCATATAATTAAGGGGTCAGAAAGCGATGCATTCCGAGAGCCGCCATATGGGACCGCTGCCCCCCGGCGGCTTTCGTTTACTCGGCTGCTTGTTGTGCAAGCGGCTGCTTCCGTGGGCGTCCGCGTCGGCGCTTGATGGGTTCGCCGTTTTCATCGACGGCTTGCGGCTTTGGCTCTTCCTTGCTGCGCATAGTCGGTTTAGTCGGAAGGTTGTTGAAATACTCGATACCATCTTCAAGCGCGATAAGTGGGGTGCGGCCAGCATATCTAATTTCGGGAAATCCGGGGTCGTATTTGTGGTCGTGAAACCAACGGATGCCAAGGTTCGGGGCAAGTTTAGCCAACAACGCCGTGGGTCGCAGCCACGTTTTGTGTTTTGGGGTCGCCATTGCGTCTCTCCTCTTTATTCAGGCAACCTCATTATGTCGCGTGACCACGCGCTATCCAAATTTTCGAAATGGGAAGTTTACGGTAATTAGCGAAAGTGTAGGAATTTATTTCCGATATGGCCAAAAGTTAAATGGAAATTTCAAATTCCTCAGTTTTTCTCCTTTTCTGTTTCGCCTTCAAGGAACTCCGCCCACCCTTCCAGAAGCGCACGCCGCTTTTCAACGTATGCGTCACGCCTGTATGCGCGCTCCACCGCGTTACCGACGTTGTGAGCCAATACCTCCTCCGCAATATCGCGGTCGTAGCTGGCATGGCCCGCCCATTGCCGAAGTGACGCACGGAAACCATGCACGGTAACGCCTTCAACTTTCATGCGCTTGAGAACCGCCGATAGCGTCATGTTGGAAAGCTCTTTTCCTTTGGGATTTGCAAACAGCAGGCCTTCGCGCGCGGGCAGCGTTTCGAGGATTTCCAGGACGGGGGCGGTCAGCGGCACGATATGTGGCTTCGCCGCCTTCATGCGTTCGGCGGGAACCACCCATAATTTTTCGTGCAGGTCGATTTCACTCCACTCAGCGCCTAGAATTTCGCCGGTTCGGGCTCCGGTCAGTATCAACATTTCAAGCGCGCGGGCACCTTGGCCCACGCTGTCGCGAAGCTCTGCTGTAAAGGCGGGTAGCTGCTTCCATGGCATCGACGCGTGGTGACCGCGCGTGAGTTTTTTGCGCTTGCCCAAGAGGTCGCGCAGCAAGTCCTTTGTCGCCGGGTTTGGGCCGGCGTGATATCCTTTGGCAATTGCGTAATTGAAGACGCGCTCGATGCGCCCGCGCGTCCTGTCTGCCGTTTCAGGCGTGGTCTTCCAGATTGGCTCAATAATTTTCAAAACGTCATTTACGCCGAGGCCGGCTATGGGCCTCTTGAGAAGAGGTTTGCAAATCACCTCCAAGGAATAACTCCACTGCTTCGCATGAACCTCGCTCTTCCAAGTCGGTCGGTTTATGCTCAAAACCTCTTTCACGCACCGGGCAAAGGTTACGCGCGTTTCCTTTTCCCGGCGTCGTTCAGCGAACGGGTCGCGGCCGTCCCCAATTTGGCGGCGTATTTCGGCGGCCTGCGCTTCGGCTCGCTCTTCCGACACCAGCTTCCCGGTGCCGAGGCCAATTCGCCCATTTGGCCCCCGCCCTTGTTTTACGAATACCCATGATCCGCCGCCGCCCTTGGGTACGACGTAATAAAGCAAATAGCTTTTCCGATAGCTTCCGGGCGTCCTGATTTCCGCTGGCGTGGTCACGCCCTCTTTCAACATTTGCTTGGAGAGCGGGGAATTGGGATTGAGTTCGAATCCCAAAATTTTTCTAACTTTGCCCGTCATAGTTCGAATCCCACTATCATTGCTTTTATAATTGCATGATGGGTAGGAATACGCAATTAGGCGCACGACGGCGCTATAAAAAAATGGCAGAAATATTTGATTCTGCGTTATTATGCGCAACTACGCATAGAGAATATACGGCCACCTCTTCCGCCATCCAGAACATGTCCGGCCCGGAGACATAGGTAACAAAAATTACCTAAGACATGGGTGACAACCTCGTGCCGAGCGGGTGTCGTTGATTTGCAAGGTCCTCTGCTCCAGGTCGAAAATATCCCAGATCACAATGCGTGAAGCTGGCGAGCCATATGTGGCCTTCGACCCGTTTGATTCCGACGTCTGGTCGGCGAGGATCTGGCTCAAGTTGAGCTTCGCCGGCGCTTGCANGTGGCCTTCGACCCGTTTGATTCCGACGTCTGGTCGGCGAGGATCTGGCTCAAGTTGAGCTTCGCCGGCGCTTGCACGTCCGGCTCGGGATTACAAGCTGGTTCAGCACAATAGCGGCAGCATTCGCCACCAAAGTGGCCATTCAGGGTTGGATTGGTGCCTGCCGAAAGCTGCCATCTTGTGCATGCAACGCATGGTGCACACCACATCTGAGCAGAAAACTCGGTTNGGATTGGTGCCTGCCGAAAGCTGCCATCTTGTGCATGCAACGCATGGTGCACACCACATCTGAGCAGAAAACTCGGTTTAGAAGCGGGTCGAAGCTGCGGCGGGTCCTAGAAGTTACTGCTCAGCTTTGTCGTAGGCGTGACGATGTTCTTCAATGGTAGGCAGGTTTTCTCGAATCCAAAAGTTGAGTCCTTCAAGGGCGTCCAAAACGCCGGTTCCCATGTCGGTCAATTCGTATTCGACCCGCGGTGGCACTTCGGGAAAATAGTGTCGCACGACAAGCCCGTCGCGCTCTAGATTGCGCAGTGTCAGCGTCAGCATTCGCTGGGTAATCCCGTCGATTTCTTTCTTGAGCGCTGAAAAGCGGAGCCGTCGCTTATCTGCGAGGGAGAGACGCCACAGGACTTGGACAGTCCATTTATCGCCGAGCCGCGTGCAGATCCCGTTTGATGGGATTGGCTTGAACTCCCGATTGCCCTCTGGCGCTTGATGTGAGCGGGCATGAATGGAATTGTCCATGCGTATCATCCCTGTGCCTGATGCTGAAAAATGTGCCGTCTTCCGATGGCCTTCCATTCGTATATATGGATGCCCCTTGTTCAACACGAGGGTTCTCAATGACCAATGACATACGTCCAATTTTGGTATTCGGCGCCAGCGGCCGACAGGGCGGATCGGTCGCTAAAGCCTTGCTGAAGACAGGGTGGCCTGTTCGCGCACTTGTACTGGATCCCCTGAAACCGGCCTCGATTGCCCTACGAGACGCAGGCGTCGAACTGGTGCCCGGATCTTTCGAGGACACGGATGTAATCCGGGCGGCGGTGAAAGACACTCATGGTGTTTTCATCGTGCTGCCGGCGAATCTGGCGGCAGAGGAAGAAGTACGCTACGGCACCTCGATCGCGGACCTGGCCGCCGAAAGTGGCGTCGCTCATCTGGTTTACTCCTCGGGTGCCAGCGTCGGAGATAAGCTGACAGGTGTGGCGCGGTTCGATGCCAAGCCTCGCATAGAGGCGCATATCCGCAAGTTGCCCGTCACGGCAACCATCGTCAGGCCCATGATTTTCATGGAGATGCTTGTGCGACCCGGGTTAGGATTGGACGAAGGGCGGTTGCACTCGCTTATCAGGCCAGATCATTCGATCCAGCTCACTGCCGTGGACGATATCGGAAAGTTCATTGCAGCCATGTTCGCCGATAAGCCTCGGTTCGGTGGGGTGACTTTGAAGATCGCAAGCGACGTGGTTACAGGTCTTGAGCTCGAAGCCGCCTTTACTGAAGTCGCCGGTCGCCCGATAACTTACGCACGCCTTCCGGATGACGTTTTCGCAGCCAATGCGGACCTCGCACACATGGCTAAGAGCCTGGAAGATGGCCCGCTGGCAGAACGTGTCGATCTAAACGCCATGCGGGAGATCAATCCAGAAATCCTCTCTTTCCGATCTTGGCTTGCCGGGAGCGGACGCCAGGCGCTCGTTCACGCCTTGGGGACAAGTGCTGCCCACCAGCCGGAATAGTAGTGTTTTGGTGGCTTCGGCTCAGTAAGTACAAGGCAAGCAACTTTGCATGACCGTCGAGATTTTGCGAGATTTTGGCGATCGCTGCCGCCGCTTCGGCATGCGAGCGATCGCAGAAGTGTCATGGAGGGCCATAGCGTAGACGTAGTTCTCCGTTTCCGCCGTTCTCGCCGCGCCAGTACATACGTGATTTTGTTATATAATTTATGATTTTCTCGAACATCATATGGTTATCATAATCCCCGCATCCCTATATCTTACGATATCCGGTCTCATTGGCGCCCTATAAGGGTTGTATGTCCTTGAGCGCCTGTCGGGCGCTCGGGTTTGGAGCGGGTCGTAGCGTCGGCGGGGGCGCAAGCTTCGACCCGCTCTTTCTTCTCGCAACGGAGCGCGCCAATGTTTTGGGACTTCATTACGATCGCAGCGATCTTCGGCGCCCTCTTTCTTGTGCGAGAGGCGCAGATCGTGCTCGTCAAGGCCCGCCTGTCGAACTGGCGCAGCTTCACCTTCCGCTAAGCGGACACACTTTTATCGATCGGCGACAACGCGGAAATCCCGAGTGCGGCGGCGCTTTTCGGCCGTCCATGCGGAAGAAAGCTGCCTTCGATCCAAATTCCACGCCTAACAGCCTGTTAATATTTGGCTTGCTCCGCAAGGCGAATGATTTATCTTTTCGAATCACGGGGTTGAGTAGAAGCGTGAGACAAGAGTTTGAGCGTGAAGCCGGGTGCGCGCTCCGGCCTGATTTTTCAGTTGGTTAGCTTACGTGCTTCATATGCCGGTAACATTGCTACCCTGACCCGGCAAGGAACGTTTCTGCAGATTTTGCGTTCATTTTATTGCTTCTCTAGGAGGGAGATCACAATGGAAGGCGAAGGCGTAGGTTGGATTGCGGCCATCATCATCGGCGGTATCGCCGGCTGGTTCGCGGAAAAATTCATGCGCAGCAATATGGGCGTGCTCATGAATATCGTTCTCGGCATCGTCGGCGCGATCGTTGCCAATTTCATTCTCGGCGTTTTGAATATCCAGCCGCTCGTAGGCTGGCTCGGATACCTGATCACCGGCTTCGTCGGCGCCTGCATTCTTATTGCGCTCGGACGCCTCGTACGACGCTGATTTCAATCGCGCAAAAGCCGGGACCACAGCTCCCGGCTTTTTTGTTGCACGTTTGCATATTGCCGCGCCGTTTCAGCGGCGGCTCATCAGGCCGAAGACGTAGGCAATGCCGGCGGTTACGGCGAGTGCGAAGATTGGCTCTTCACGCACTTTCTCGCGCACGCGCTCGGTCATGACAGAAGCCTCGTCGGCAACGGCGGTCTTTGCGCCCTGCCCCAAGGCGACGACGCTCTCGGACAGCCGTGCCAAATCCTCACGCAATGCAGCGACCTGAGCGGAAAGATCGTCTGCTGCGATTTCCGCCTTCACGCGTGCGCCCGTCGTTTGTCCGGAGGCGGTCTTGAGTTCGGCCATTGTCTGCTCCTCTTTTTGCGGATGCGGCTTCAACGAAGTGAGGGCCGAAAGGTTCCCTGCACCGCTTCATTTCTTAAACGCGATCGCCTTCCAGGACTCTCTCCAGCACCTGCCATGTTTTCGCGCGCGGGCGCTTCATTTCCTGACGCGTTTGTTCTAAGGAACGTCAAAAGCTTTGCCCGTGAAACGGCGAAAATAATGCGAGGTTTGCGTTTCGATGTTCCATTTCCTGAGAATAGCCGCCCGGACCTGGGTCGCCAAGCTCCTGATGCTTCTCCTGGTCGCTTCATTCGGCATCTGGGGCATCTCCAGTTCGCTGCTCACCGGCAGCAGCAGCACGGCTGTGGTCACCGTCGGCGACCAGCAGGTGGACGCCACCGAATTCCGCCTTGCCTACCAGCGGCAGGTCGCAAGTCTCAGCCAGCAGTTCGGCATGCGTCTGACGCCCGAGCAGGCCAAGGCCTTCGGCGTCGAGCAGCAGGTGATCGCCCAGCTCGTCGCCGGCGCTTCGCTCGACCAGCTTGCTGCCGACATGAATCTCGGCCTTTCCGAAGATCGCCTGGCCCAGCTGATCGCTGATGATCCGGCATTCAAGGCCGTCAACGGCCAGTTCGACCGCACGCTCTTTACGTCGCGCCTGCGCAACGCCGGCATCCGCGAGGCGGACTATATCAGCGAGCGCAGCAAGGTCGCCGTGCGCAGCCAGATCGTCGATGCGGTTTCGAACGGCTTCACGCCTCCGAAGACGCTCGTCGACGCGCTCAAGCTCTACCGCCAGGAGAGCCGCGACATCGAATACCTGCTGCTGACGAACGCGAATATCGAGCCCATCAAGGCACCGGCCGAGGATATGCTTTCGAAGTGGTTCGAGGGCGTCAAGAGTCGCTACCGCGCACCGCAATACCGGAAGATCGCCTATCTGAAGCTCGAGCCTGCCGACATCGCGGATGCCGCGACCGTCACGGACGACCAGATCCGCGAAGACTTCGACAAGCGCAAGGATAACTACCGGACGCCGGAAACGCGCACGATCGAGCAACTTACCTTTGCCAGCAAGGATCTGGCGACGGCTGCCGAAACGGCGCTGAAGAGCGGTACCAGCTTCGACCAGCTCGTGACCGACCAGGGCAAGACGGCAAGCGACGTGCTGCTCGGCGATTTCACCAAGGACAAGGTTCCGGACCAGACCGTCGCCGATGCTGCTTTCGCAGTCGCCAAGGACGGCGGCACGACGCCTGTCGTCGAAGGTTCCTTCGGCCCGGTCATCCTGCGCATCACCAACATCAAGTCCGAGAGTGTCAAGAGCTTCGACGCGGTGAAGGAAGACATCCGCAAGCAGCTTGCGCTAGTCAATGCGTCGCAGGAGGTTATCAACGTCCACGACCGTATCGAGGATCTGCGCGGCTCCGGCCAGACGCTCGAGCAGATCGCCGAACAGCTGAAGCTGAAGGCCATCGTGATCGACGCCGTCGATCCTAGCGGGTTGGACAAGGACGGCAACGAGGTCAAGGACATCCCCGCGAAGCCGCAACTGATCGGCGAAGCCTTCAAAACCGAATCCGGCGTTCAGGCGCCGGCTCTGCCGCTCGGCAATGACGGTTATGCCTGGTTCGACGTGCGCGAAATCACGCCGGAACGCGATCGCCCGCTCGCCGAAGTGCGCGACAAGGTCGTTCAGGATTGGACCGCCGAACAGCAGAAGCTCGAACTTGCCAAGAAGGCCGGCGAGCTCAAGCAGGAAGCCCAGAAGGGCAAGACGCTTGCCGACATCGCGGCTCCACTCGGCATCGCGGTCGAAAGCAAGAGCGGCATCACGCGCAGCACCGACGATGCCGTTCTCGGCCGTGCCGGCGTGACCGCTGCCTTCACCGGTCCGGTTGATACCGTTGCAAGCGCCGTCGGCGGCGATCCCGGCACACAGATCCTGCTCAAGGTCACCAGCGTGAACACGGAACCGACCGGCGATGTGCTGAACAATCAGGATGCGCAGATCACCGCCATGGCCAATGCTGCCGGCGACGATATTCTCGACCAGATGGTGAACCTGCTGCAAACGCACTACGGTGCGTCGATCAACCAGACGCTCGCCGATCAGGCAGCCGTTCGCTAGGAGCTGTAGCGCATGACCGATCTGAAGCCGCTTCTGGCCAAGGCTGCGAGCCGCGAGCCGCTGACCCGTGACGAGGCCCGCGAGGCCTTCGAAATTCTCATGTCCGGTCAGGCGACTCCCTCGCAGATCGGCGGTTTCCTGATGGCGCTGCGCGTCCGCGGCGAGACGGTCGACGAAATAGTCGGAGCCGCGACGACGATGCGATCGAAGATGCTGCGGGTGGAAGCGCCTGCCGATGCGATCGATATCGTCGGCACCGGGGGTGACGGCAGCGGCACCTACAATATCTCGACGCTGGCGGCGCTGATCGTCGCCGGCGCCGGTGTTCCGGTCGCCAAGCACGGCAACCGCGCCCTGAGTTCGAAATCCGGCGCCTCCGATAGCCTTGCCGCACTCGGAGTCAAACTCGAGATCGCACCTGAAGTGATCACCCGCTGCATCAGCGAGGCAGGCGTCGGCTTCATGTTTGCCCAGCAGCACCATTCGGCGATGCGGCATGTCGGCCCGTCGCGCGTCGAGCTCGGCACCCGGACGATCTTCAACCTGCTCGGCCCGCTGACGAACCCGGCCGGGGTGCGCCGCCAATTGCTCGGCGTCTTTGCGCCGCAATGGGTCGTGCCGATTGCCGAAGTGATGCGCGATCTGGGATCGGAGAGCGTCTGGGTCGTGCATGGCGATGGCCTCGACGAGATCACCACGACCGGCAAGACCAGTGTCGCCGCACTCGAAAACGGCAAAATCCGCACCTTTGAGCTTTCGCCGGCCGATTTCGGTGTTTCGTCTTGTGCGCTTGCCGCGATCAAAGGCGGCGATGGCGTCGCCAATGCCGCGGCCCTTCGCGAAGTGCTGAGCGGCGCGAGGAACGCCTATCGCGATATCGCCCTTGCAAACGCGGCTGCCTCGCTCGTCATTGCCGGTAAGGCGGAGACGATCACCGAGGGCATGAAACTCGCGACCGAATCGCTGGACAGCGGCGCGACCGCTGCAGCACTCGATAAACTGATCGCCGTTTCGAACGATATCGACTAGGATTGCCTGATGACCGATATCCTGCGAAAGATCGAGGCATACAAGCGCGAGGAAATCGCCGCCGCCAAGGCGAAGGTTTCGCTTGCGGACCTGAAGGCGATGCAGGCAGGGCAAACCGCGCCGCGCGGCTTCCACAAGGCTCTCGCCGCCAAGCGCGCTGCCGGACTGTACGGCCTGATCGCCGAGATCAAGAAGGCAAGCCCCTCCAAGGGCCTTATCCGCCCGGATTTCGATCCGCCGGTGCTCGCCAAAGCCTATGAAGCCGGTGGTGCCGCCTGCTTGTCGGTCTTGACCGACACGCCAAGCTTTCAAGGCGCGCCGAAGTTCCTGACGGCGGCCCGCGACGCCTGCGCCCTTCCGGCGCTGCGCAAGGATTTCATGTTCGAGACATATCAGGTGCACGAAGCGCGCGCCTGGGGCGCGGATTGCATTTTGCTGATCATGGCCTCGCTTTCCGATGACGAGGCAGAGCAGCTGCAGGATGAAGCCTTTGCGCTCGGCATGGATGTGCTGGTCGAAGTGCACGATGCACCGGAAATGGAGCGGGCGCTGAAACTCTCCTCGCCGCTCGTCGGCATCAACAATCGCAGCCTCCGCACCTTTGAAGTCAGCCTGACCGTCAGCGAGGAGCTTTCGGCGATGGTTCCGGATGACCGGCTGCTGGTCGGCGAAAGCGGAATCTTTACCCATGCCGACTGCAAGCGGCTGCAGGCGGCCGGCATCGACACCTTCCTCGTCGGCGAAAGCCTGATGCGCAAGGACGACGTGACGGCTGCGACCCGCGCTCTGCTCTTCGGCGAAGCGGCAATCGCGGCGGAATGACATGAGCGGCGAAAAGCCAAGCCTGACCCATATAGCTGCCTCGGGCGAGGCCCACATGGTCGATGTCGGAAACAAAGCCGATACGGTTCGCATTGCGACCGCAGAGGGCCATGTGAAAATGGCGGCAGCAACGTTGCGATTGATCCGTGACGGGAATGCGAAGAAGGGCGACGTCATCGGCACCGCGCGACTTGCTGGCATCATGGCGGCCAAGCAGACGTCCAGCCTTATTCCGCTCTGTCACCCTTTGATGCTGACGAAGGTGAGCGTCGAGATCGATGAGGACGCCGCCCTGCCCGGCCTGCGCGTCACCGCGACCGCCAAGCTCACCGGCAAGACCGGTGTCGAGATGGAGGCATTGACGGCCGTGTCCGTCGCCTGCCTGACGATCTACGACATGGCGAAGGCCGCCGACAAGGCGATGGAGATCGGCGGCATCAGGCTGCTCGAAAAATCCGGCGGCAAATCGGGCGACTTCCGCCATCCGGAGGCTCGCCGATGAGCCTGCTTCCGGTCGCAGAGGCGCAAGGCAGGCTGCTTGGCAGCGCCAATCCGATTTCCGATGTCGAGACCGTTTCGCTTGCCAACGGCGATGGACGCGTCCTCGCGAACGGCTTGCCGGCGCGGCTGACGCAGCCGCCCTTCAACGCGTCTGCGATGGACGGCTATGCGTTGCGCCGCGAGGATGCACCGGAACCCGGCGCTCAGCTCAAGCTTATCGGCACATCCGCTGCCGGACACGCTTTCGACGGCACGGTGGGCAAAGGCGAGACAGTTCGTATCTTTACCGGCGCACCGGTTCCCTTAGGCGCCGACAGCGTCTTGCTGCAGGAGGACGCGGAGAAGATCGACGGCGGCATCCGCACGAAATTTCCCGTTCGCCAAGGCCAGCATATCCGTCCCCGTGGTCAGGACTTTGCCGAGGGCGAGGCGGTGCTCGCGGCCGGCACCGTCATGGATTTCACGCGGCTGACGGTGGTGGCCGCGATGAACCATGCCTCGCTCGACGTGCTGCGCAAGCCGCTTGTGGCAATCCTTGCGACCGGCGACGAGCTGCTGGCGCCCGGAAGCGATCTGGGTCCTTCGCAGATCATTGCGTCGAACACGTTCGGTATCGCGGCACTGGTGCGCAAGGCCGGCGGCGACGTGCTGGACCTCGGCATTGTAGCTGACGACAAGACGGCGATCACTTCAGCGGTCCGCAGGGCGCAGGCTGCCGGGGCCGACGTTGTCGTGACGCTCGGTGGCGCCTCCGTCGGCGACCATGACCTCGTGCAGGCCACACTAGTTGCAGCGGGCATGACGCTCGATTTCTGGAAGATCGCCATGCGGCCTGGCAAGCCGCTGATGGTTGGTAGCCTCGGAAGCACGCATGTGCTCGGCCTGCCGGGCAATCCCGTGTCGAGCCTCGTTTGCGCCTTGCTGTTCCTCGAGCCGCTGATCCGCAAGCTTGCCTCCCTGCCGCCTGTGAAGCGCGACTCAACGGTCGAGGCGGCGGTCACCCTTGCCGCCAACGATCAGCGCCAGGACTATGTGCGGGCGAAGCTCGCCAAATCCTCCTCCGGCAACTGGTTGGTAGAGCCGTTCGGCAAGCAGGATTCGTCGATGATGAAGGTCTTCGCCCATGCCGACTGCCTGATCGTCCGCCCGCCCCATGCACCGCAGCTTCCGGCAGGAACCCCCTGCCCGGTGATGCTGCTCCGGCCTGAGCTTCTCGGCTGACGTTTAGTGCGATCCGTCGGACCTTCGCCGTATTAAAGCGAATAAACCCCACTGACCTTGTCCGCACCTGCATCTCCAAAATCTGTGACAGCATGTGTTGCGACGAGGCGGAACTGCTCGCGCGGGAAAGATGCCCTGTCGGGATCGCCGATCAGGATATCGATGCTTGCGGCGCGGCAGCGGGCAAGGAATGGCAGAACGCGGCTTGCAAGCCTTGCATCGTAGAACACGTCGCCTGCCAGGATGACGTCGCAAATGGGAGGCAACGCGTCGAGGATATCGGCTTGCAGGGTTTCGATCGCAACGCCGTTGGCAGCGGCGTTGAGGTCTGTTGCGGCGATGGCACGGGGATCGACATCCACGGCGGTGACATGCATAGCACCTGCCTTCACAGCGGCAATAGCGACAAGGCCCGAGCCTGAGCCGAGATCAAGGACACGGCGGCCGTTAACGGTCTGAGGCTGCGAGAGGATATGGCGGGCGAGCACGGTTCCGCCAGCCCAATGATAGGCCCAGTAGGGTGCCGCGCCATCCAGACTTGTCAATCGCCCAAGCCCGCTTCCCGAATGCGCGAGATGGAGCACTATCTCCGGAATTGCCGGTACCCGCTGAAGGCGGAGGTTTTCGCGAATGAAATCTGCTGCCGCAAGATATTCCGGGCGGTCTTTACCTGTCATCGGCGCGCCTATATCCATCGCGCCCACGGAATTAGTAGTTCTTCATGGCGAGGTGCGGCATGCCCCCGTCGAGAAATTTGTCACCGAACGCAGTGAAGCCGAACTTCTCATAGAGCGCGATCTTGTCGCTTTGAGCCGTCAGGTAAAAGCGATTGCCGCGTGCCGTGCGATGCGCCTCCATCGCAAAGCGGATCATCGCGCTTGCGATGCCATGGCCGCGCCATTGCGCTCCGACGGCCACGCGGCCGATCTTCACGTGATCGTCGAGATAGACGACACGAAGCGTGCCCGCGACTTCGCCGGCATGGATGGCGACGATGTGCTGGGCGCTGAGATCGGCTTCATCGAATTCCTCGTCGGCGGGCACATTCTGCTCGCCGATGAAGACGGCACGACGCAGCTTGAAAGCTTCGTTGCACAAGGTGCTGAAGAGCGGAACCGATAAAATCAATGTCTCTGTCACGGTTGCCTCTCAAGTGGGCACATACGGAAGGCACCAATTGTCAGTCCTTTTCTCCTCAGCCTTGCTTCTTCTTAGCGAATTTGCCCTTCGGCGCGAAGCCGCCCTTGCCCTCGAATTTTGGCTTACCGGCTGCCGTGCTCCAGGGCTTTTCGTTGCGCTCGCCATTCGCCGGAGTGGCTTTGCCTTTGAAATCCTTCTTGAACTTCCCCTTAGGGCGCTCATCATGGGACGTCTCGTCGCGGCGCTCGCCGAATGGCTTCTTGCCGCCGTAAGGTTTCGCGGCGGCCGGGCGGCCGAAATCCGGCGTGCCGTTCAGACGTGTCACGCGGATGCCGCGCTCCATCGTCTTGTTCGGCCCGACCGCTTGCAGAAAGGCTTCGGCGCTATCGGCAGAGATTTCCACATAGGTTTCTTCCGGCTGCATCTTGATCGCGCCGATTTCGCGTTTCGTCAGATTACCGTTGCGGCAGAGCATCGGGATCAGCCAGCGCGGTTCGGCATTCTGCTTGCGGCCAACGGAAACCGAAAACCAGACGCTCGGTCCGAAATCGTCGCGCGGGCCCTTCTGGCTCGGTTCGCGCGGCTCGAAGGCATCATCGCGGCGCTGACGCTTGCGGTCGCCCTCGATCGAGACTTCGATCAGATCCTCCGGCGCCGACTGATTGGAGCGATAGAGGCGCACGAAGGCCGCGGCGAGCTTTTCCGCGCCGTGATTTGCAATGAGCCGGCTGACCAGCACTTGATCCTCTTCGCGCCCGGCCTCGCTGAGGATTGGGTCGGCAAGCAGGCGCTCGTCGTCGCGGCGCATCACGTCTTCGGCCGACGGCGGCAGAGCCCAGGCGGCGGCGATCCCGGCGGCATCGAGAATGCGCTCGGCCTTGCGGCGGGCATTGAGCGGGACGATCAGCGCGCTTACGCCCTTGCGCCCTGCCCGGCCAGTACGGCCGCTGCGATGCAGCAGCGTTTCCGGATTGGTCGGCAGGTCGGCATGGATGACGAGATCGAGGCCGGGAAGGTCGATGCCGCGCGCAGCCACATCCGTTGCGATGCAAACGCGGGCGCGGCCGTCGCGCATCGCCTGCAGCGCGTGCGTCCGCTCGTTCTGCGTCAGTTCGCCGGAGAGCGCCACGACCGAGAAATTGCGGTTGTTGAAGCGGGCCGTCAGATGATTGACCGCAGCGCGGGTCGAGCAGAAGACGATGGCATTGGTCGCCTCGTAGTAGCGCAGCACGTTGATGATCGCGTTTTCGCGATCGGCGGGCGCAACCGCGAGCGCGCGGTATTCGATATCGACATGCTGCTTCTCTTCGGTCTGAGTCGAAATGCGCACCGCGTCGCGCTGGTAACTTTTGGCGAGCTTGGCGATGGCGGACGAAACCGTTGCCGAGAACATCAGCGTCCTGCGGTCGCCGGGTGCGGCATCGAGGATGAACTCCAGATCCTCGCGGAAGCCCAGGTCCAGCATCTCGTCCGCCTCGTCGAGCACGACGGCCTTCAGTGCTGACATATCGAGCGCCTTGCGGCGGATATGGTCGCAGAGACGGCCGGGCGTGCCGACAACGATATGGGCGCCGCGTTCCAGCGAACGGCGCTCGCTGCGGATATCCATACCGCCGACGCAACTGACGATCAGCGCACCGGTCATCTCGTAGAGCCATTCGAGCTCGCGCTTCACCTGCAGGGCAAGCTCGCGTGTCGGCGCGATTACCAGCGCGAGCGGTTCGGCGGCGGGCGCAAATCGCTCTTCGCCTTCGAGCAGCGTCGGCGCAAGCGCAAGCCCGAAGGCGACGGTCTTGCCCGAGCCGGTTTGCGCCGAAACCAGCGCATCCGAGGCGGCAAGCGCCGGATCCAGCATGGCCTTCTGAACTGGGGTCAGCGCTGCATAGCCGCGCTTCGCCAACGCCTTGGCGATCGCCGGAACGACGCTGTTGAGATCTGTCATCTGTCTGTCTTTCGGAATATCGGGCGCAGAAGCGCCGTGGCCGGAACCTGCCGGCAGAACGGTTGGCGCGTTCCTACCCGCTAAGACGGCAAATGTCAAAGCGGCAAATCAGGTGGCTGGGCGCCAGAGCCAGACGCCGATGCTGCCGGAACGGCCGCGGATATGCGTCTCGAGCGGACCCTCCAGCGGACCGGCGGGCAACGGGCCGCCGTCGCTGGACGCGACGCGGACGAGAGCTGCGCTGAAGGCGACCTCTGCGCCGCGGCTTGCCGCGACTTCCATCAAGCGGCTGGCGACATTGACGGTGTCGCCGGTCGCGGTGATCTGCTGGCGGTCACCGGTACCGAGGCGCGAGGCGACGACCGGGCCGCAATGGGCGCCGATTTTGAAGCCGATCCTGCGCTCCCCTTGCAGGTCCGCGTGAGAATTGAGCCAGGTGCGCATCCGGTCTGCGAGCGCCAGCGCGCAGGCGGCGGCACGTGAGGCATCGTCATCCGCCGGATGCGGCAGTCCGAACAGGATCATCGCGCCGTCGCCCATGAAGCTGGTGATCGCGCCGCCATGCGCCCTCGCCTCCTCATCGACGATCTCGAAGAAGCCGCTCAGGATCTCGCGCACGGTCACCGCGCCGACCGCCTCGCTGAGACCCGTAAAACCCGACAGATCGATGAACACCACCGCCGCGTTCTGCCTTACCGGTACGGCGAGGAAGGACGGGTCTCGGGCAAGCCACTCGCCGAGGCCTGGGGCTTCGACCCGTTGCAGGAGCTCGCTCTGGGCGGCGAAAAGACGGGCCTGACGGCGGCCGAGAAGGAGCTGCGCTGCACCGAAAGCGAGAACGGGAGGCAGAGCGGCAGCGATCGGCAGCGATGCGCTGAGCCAATAGCCCGCCCTGAACATGGCGAGATTGACGGTTGCCCAGGTAACGAGAACCAGCACGATCAGCGCAAAACCGATAATGCTGCGCCGCCAGGCAATCAGGCCGACAAGCGCCAGCGGCAGAAGCACCGCGACAGTGGCATCCAGCCGGCGGATATTGTGATCGCGCACGATGCTGTCGCCTGCGATCAGATGCGCTATGGCTGTCGAAATGACCTCGACTCCGGGTAACACCGGATCGAAAGGCGTCGGAAAAACGTCGCCGCCGGCCGTGACCGTTGAACCGAAGATGACGACGCGGTTCTCAATTGCGTCTGGAGGCACCTTGCCGTCGAGCGCGTCTGCCAGGCTGAATGTCGGGATGGTGCCGCGTGGGCCATAGAAGGTGAGCGGCAGACGCTGACCGGTATCGGTCGGAATATGCCGGTCGGCAAAGGAGATGCTGCCCGGCTGGAATGCAGGATCGCGATCGAGCGCCAGCGATGCGGTCCGCAACGCGAATGATGGATCGACGCGTCCGTCGCTGCGCGAGATCAGGGGCATGAAACGGGGGACGCCTGTCTCGTCCGTTGCGACATTGACGACGCCGGTGGCGGCGACATCGGAAAAACGCTTGAGCGGCAGGAGCAGGCTGTCGGCGAAGGGGATCCCAGCAAGCGGGTCGTTCGGGTCGCTTGCCACCGTCTGGGTACTTTGCGGAAAGACGGCCGCGGCGGCAATAACTGACGGCACGAGCCGGAGCGCGGATACGAGCGCCGAATCACCTTGCTCGGTGCTCGGGTCGATGAAGAGCAGATCGAGAGCGATCGTCTTCGGCCTTAGGGCGGCAACCGTAGTGACCGCGCGGGCAAGCGTTGCCCGGTCGACAGGATAGCCGTGTGATGCGGCCGTGCGGTCGTCGATCGCAACGATCGCGACCATTTGCGGCGGCATCTTGCGGCCGATCAGCACGCTCCGGAAATCCGTCAGCGAAGCTTCCATCCGGTCGAGGAACCCGGCGCTGCCCGTGAGATGCAGGGAGCCAAGAAAGCCTCCCCAAAGTGCAGACAGGAGAATGGCAGCAGTGATCGAAAATCTCTTGTCGGGCATGAGCTCTACTGGCCGAGGCGGGCAAGCAACGCGGCGGCACGGGCGGCCGGCCAGCGGCGCACTTCAAGCGCGCCTGCGCCGCTTGTGACATCGACTCCCTCGCCGGGACGGAGTACGACCGGATTACCCGCAGGACGGCGCACGGCAACGGAGCCTTGCACCACGAGCACGGACGTCCGGCCGCCTGCAACGTCGACTGCCCATTGCGTGCCGCGTACGGCAGCGATCGCCTGAGGCGTCACCACCTGAAAGCTGCCTGTGTGGCGAGCGTCGTCGACATCGACCAGGATTGCCTTGCCGCGCAGCGACACAACATCGGGGCTGCCGTCGCGGTTGCGGTCATTCAGCCTAAAGGAAGCACCGGCCTCGGCCGTCACCGTTACGCCGTT
This sequence comes from Rhizobium sullae, assembly GCF_900169785.1. Classification (GTDB taxonomy): domain Bacteria; phylum Pseudomonadota; class Alphaproteobacteria; order Rhizobiales; family Rhizobiaceae; genus Rhizobium; species Rhizobium sullae. Next base: position 46,260 of record NZ_FWER01000030.1, on the reverse strand, counting down.
CGGGCAGCGGAGGATTTCACGCCCGCCCGCTGCATTCTCGACAGTGCACCCGCCCGTTTGAGCAAGTGCGGCGCCCGCCGGCAGGAGAAGTGCCGCAAGGGCGGCTGCGGCAAAACCGCGAAGGAATGCTGAGATTATGCTCATGATCCGCCCCCACATCGCACAAACGTCATGATCCGGCATGGTATTCGCCATGCGGTCACCTGCTTGCCCCGGCCCTATCATCATAAAACAAAACCGGATTTTCGTATGCAGAAAAGCGCAAGCTGGCAAGGTTGACGAGTGTTACCCACCAGAAGTTTCAATCATGGGTCCTGTGTAGCGTGCTCTTGGACGGATAAGATGGCCATCTTCGACCTGCTCCATGGCATGCGCGAGCCAACCACAGGTGCGAGCGAGAGCGAAGATGATAAGCGGCGCATCTTCGGGAAGCATGAAGGTGGCCGTCAGGGCGGCGATCGCGAAGTCGACATTGACTGGCTCGCCGAGCAATTCCTCGCCTGCTTCCGCCAGAGAACCAAAAAGCCGTGGCGCTTCGAAGCTTGCCATTAACGCCTTCGCACGAGGATCGCCCTGCGGGTAAAGCCGATGGCCGAAAGCCCGCACAACTCCTTCGGACGATAGCGCTCCACGGATTGCCTCTCGCACCCCAACGCAAGCGGCCTGTTCGGTAAGCAGCGTGACACTCAGCCACGCCCCGCCGTGGCGGGGGCCTGTGAGCGCCGCTAGACCCGAGAGCGTCGCCGCCGAAAGGGCCGCACCGGAAGATGCGGTGACGCGCGCCGCAAAAGCCGAGACGTTGAGTTCATGTTCGGCGGCGAGCACCAGAGCCCGGCGGATCGGATCGGCCGCCTCGGGTCGCTGCCAGCCACGCGCAAGACGTTGATGCAGAGGCATTGGCTCGCCATGCCAGGGGGCGAGTCCGCCGGCCACGGTTAATAGCACGTCCGCTGCCTCTGCTCGAAGAACTGCCGGATTCCGACCGAGGGCCGGCAGGTCGGTGGTGACGCGCGCTGCAAGAAGCGTGAAGGCATTCGCCATGCGGGATGCGTCGCCCTCACCGCCTTCGCCCGTTTCGAACGCAATATTTCCGCCGCCCCACAGGAGTGCCGCGACCTCTTCCAGCGTCGCATGCTCGGAAAGAGCGACCGCCTCACGGCCGCGATAGAACAGCCTTCCATCGGAAATCGTCGAGATCGCCGTCGGCAAAACGGGATCACCCCAGCGGATCGCTTCGGCTGCCACCGCTGCCGACTGCCGTCGGCCTGCGTGCCGCTCCGCCAGTCGCCCGACGTCGTCGGCCTGGTAGAGGCTACGACGCGGGTCGGCGGGATCCGGTTTGGCGCGGATCCGTCCGCGGCTAACATTGGCGTAAAGCGTCTGTGGCTTTGTACCGAGGCGGGCAAGCGCCTCTTCGGTGGTGATCCAGAGCGTGTTCATATTGATCGATTGCATCAAGATTGACGTCAATAAGACTAGGCCCGATCATCCTCCTCGTAAAGGAGAAACACCCATGAAGAACGGACTTGAAGACGTCATTGCCGCAGAAACCCGATTATCGGATGTGGATGGAGAACTCGGCCGCCTGATTATTCGTGGGGTGTCGCTGGATCGCCTCGTGGAGCGCGCGACCTATGAGGATACGGCAGCCCTGTTGCTCGATGACCTGCTGGAGGTCCCCGCTGCCGCCGGCGAATTGAAAACCCGCCTCGGCCGTATGCGTACGGAAGTTTTCACGCATGTCCGGGCCATGGATGAAGCGCTTTTGAAGCTGCCGCCGGTCGATGCGATGCGGGCGCTGATTGCTCGTTTGCCAGACGGCGAGGATTTCGAAACGGTATTGAGGCTCCTCGCTGCACCCGCGGTGTTCCTGCCGGCGGTGTTGCGCATGCAACGCGAAGAGAAGCCCGTTCCGCCGGACGCCTCGGTTTCGCAAGCCGCGGACATTCTGCACATGATGACGGGCAGGATGCCGAGCGCCGAACAGACGGCTGCGCTGGACGGCTATCTGGTGACGATTTCCGATCACGGGTTGAACGCCTCGACCTTCGCCTCGCGCGTAATCGCCTCGACGCATGCCGGCCTCACCTCTTCGGTGCTTGCGGCGCTCAGCGCACTCAAGGGACCGTTGCATGGCGGCGCGCCGGGACCGGTCCTCGATATGCTGGATGCGATCGAAACGGAGAACCATGCGAAAACATGGCTCGCCGCTGCCCTTGATCGCGGCGAGCGGCTGATGGGTTTCGGCCATCGCATCTATCGCGTCCGCGACCCGCGTGCCGACGCCTTGAAAAATGCGCTGAAGCCGCTTGTTGCAACCGGCCAGGTCGACCGGAAACGGATAGCGCTGGCGGAGGCGATCGAAAAGGCGGCGCTCGCCATCCTCAAGGAACGCAAGCCGGATCGCCCGCTGGACGTCAATGTCGAATTCTATACGGCGCTGCTTCTGGAATCGCTCGGCTTCCCGCGCGAGGCCTTCACCGGCGTCTTTGCGATCGGCCGCACCGTCGGCTGGATTGCGCATGCGCGCGAACAGTTGCTCGAAGGCCGATTGATCAGGCCGAAATCGGTCTATGTCGGGCTCTTGCCGCTCGCTGCATGAACAGGGGTTCCGGGGTAGGTTCACGCCTGCCGCCGGGCCGGGCTTTTCCGGCCCAGCCGCGGACATAGGCGGCAAGTTGCTCCAGCGTCTGAAGGCAGCCGGTTTCGTTATCCTCCAGGCGAATTCCTTCCGGAATATCCTCGGTTACCATCGTGACTTGGGTGCCACCCGCCGCAGGGACGAGATGGGTGCGGACGGTCATCTCTCCGGCGAAGGTCGGATCCGGTGAATCGAACACCGTCTTCCAGACGACGAGGGCATCCGGAATGAGCTTGGCGGTCCGTCCGCGGAAGGTATCGGTCTTTTCCGAGGTCTTGCCGCTCATCTCCGTCTCGTCATCCGGATAGACCAGCGACATGTTGAAGGCACCGCCTTCCCTGCCCTCGAATTCATGGACGATGCCGCGCATATCACCAGGTGGAAGCCAGGTGGCAACCGCTTCCGGATCGAGGAAGGCAGCATATATCGCACACGGCGGCGCGTGGATGATGCGGGAGACGGTAATGCTGCGGTTTGCGCTCGTGCGGCGCAAGATAGCAGAGGGGCACCTGTTTTAAAGGCCGCTCCCGCAAATGTCGCGAAGCGGCCTTTTGTTGCTCAGACCAACCGGCTCTGCTCGGTGGCGGCTTCAATGAAGCTTGCAAAGAGCGGATGCGGGTCGAGCGGCCGGGACTTCAGTTCCGGGTGATACTGGACACCGATGAACCACGGATGATCCGGATACTCGATCGTTTCCGGAAGCACGCCGTCCGGCGACATGCCGGAGAAGACGAGGCCGCAGTTTTCCAGGCGGTCCTTGTAATCCACGTTGACTTCGTAGCGGTGGCGATGGCGCTCGGAAATATCGGTCGATCCGTAGATTTCGGAGATCTTCGTGCCTTTCTTCAGCGCCGCCTTGTAGGCGCCGAGGCGCATGGTGCCGCCGAGGTCGCCGGCTGCTGTACGCTTCTCCAGCGCATTGCCCTTGATCCACTCTGTCATCAGGCCGACGACCGGTTCCTTGGTAGGGCCGAATTCTGTGGAGGAGGCATTCTCGACGTCAGCGAGATTGCGTGCTGCTTCGATGACCGCCATCTGCATGCCGAAGCAGATGCCGAAATACGGCACCTTGCGCTCGCGGGCAAACCGGGCCGCATGAATCTTGCCTTCCGAACCGCGTTCGCCGAAGCCGCCAGGAACGAGAATGCCGTGGACCTTTTCGAGGTACGGCGCGGGATCTTCCTTTTCGAATATCTCCGACTCGATCCATTCGAGATTGACTTTGACGCGGTTGGCGATGCCGCCGTGATGCAGCGCTTCGATCAGCGACTTGTAGGCGTCCTTAAGGCCGGTGTACTTGCCGACGATCGCGATCGTGACTTCGCCTTCCGGCGTGCGGATGCGATTGCAGACCTCTTCCCACGGCTCAAGGCGCGGCTTCGGCGCCGGCTCGATGCCGAAGGCGGCAAGCACTTCTCCGTCGAGGCCCTCTTTGTGATAGGCCATCGGCACGTCATAGATGTTGGCGACGTCGAGCGCCTGGATGACGGCGGACGGACGGACGTTGCAGAAGAGCGAGAGCTTGCGGCGCTCGGCTTCCGGAATTTCGCGGTCGGCGCGCACCAGCAGGATATCGGGATGAATGCCGAGCGCCTGCAGTTCCTTGACGGAATGCTGCGTCGGCTTGGTCTTCAGCTCGCCGGCGGCCGGAATGTAGGGCATCAGCGTCAGGTGGACGTAGATCGCGGTGCCGCGCGGCAGGTCGTTGCCGAGCTGGCGGATCGCTTCCATGAAGGGCATCGCCTCGATATCGCCGACCGTGCCGCCGATCTCGCAGATGACGAAATCGTAATCGTCATTTCCCTCGACTACGAAATCCTTGATCTCGTTGGTGACGTGCGGAATGACCTGGACGGTGGCGCCGAGATAGTCGCCGCGGCGTTCCTTGTCGATGATGTTCTTGTAGATGCGGCCGGTGGTGATGTTGTCGGTCTTGGTTGCCGAACGCCCGGTGAAGCGCTCGTAGTGGCCAAGATCGAGGTCGGTTTCCGCGCCGTCGTCGGTGACGAAGACTTCGCCGTGCTGGGTCGGGCTCATGGTGCCCGGATCCACGTTCAAATAGGGGTCGAGTTTGCGAAGCCGCACCCGATAACCACGGGCCTGCAACAACGCTCCGAGAGCCGCAGCCGCAATTCCTTTACCGAGAGAGGAAACCACGCCGCCAGTGATGAATACGTATCGCGCCATGGGAGTCACCGGATACCTTTTCAAAAACGATTCCACCAGCCCAAAAATTCTTTTCCAGAACTTTTGGCGCCGGCATGGAATCTGAACAAAAGAAAACCGGCAGACCCTGGGGCCTGCCGGCGGTTTATTTCGTCGACCGGCTTACTGCCCGGTCGGGACGCCGCCCGGTTGGGCCGGAGCAGCCGGTGCCGCCGGCGCGGTCTGCGTTGCAGGTGCGTTGGCTGCCGGTGCCTGTCCAGCGGGAGCTGCTGTGCCGCCATTCGGAACGCCATTGCCGGCAGGCTGGTTCGCGGGCTGCTGCGGAGTGCCGCCGCCAAGCGAATCGAGAATGCCGTTGCCCTGCCCGCTCGTTGCCGGGATGCGGTCGAGAATGTCGGTCGGGCTGCCCTGATAACGTGTCAGGATGCCGAGGCCGAGCGAAGTGACGAAGAACAGCGCGGCAAGGATGGCGGTGGTACGTGTCAGCGCATTAGCCGTGCCGCGCGCCGACATGAAGCCGGAGCCGCCGCCGATGCCGAGGCCGCCGCCTTCCGAACGCTGGATGAGCACGACGCCGACAAGCGCCAGCACGATCATGAGGTGAATGACAATCAATACTGTCTGCATGGGTCCAGTCCTGCCCGCATGCGGCGGGCATCGAATAAAATCTGGCGCTGTTTACATGAGGTGATCCGCTATTCCAAGCCCTTAGGCCCAGAATATACACGTCATCACGCGAGCAGCGCTTCGTATGCGCCGTAGATGGCGAGGAAATCGGATGCTTTCAAGCTCGCGCCGCCAATCAACGCGCCGTCGACATTGGTAACGCCCATCAGTTCCCCGGCATTGCCGGGCTTGACGGAGCCGCCATAGAGGATGCGGATTTTACTGCCATTCGCGCCGAAGCGGGCGACAAGTTCCGAACGCATGAAGGCGTGCGCCTTCTCGACGTCCCGCACTGTCGGCGTGAGGCCGGTGCCGATCGCCCAGACGGGTTCGTAGGCAATCACGGTGTTTTCGGGTGTCGCGCTATCCGGTACAGAGGCCGAAAGCTGCCGCTTGAGAATGTCGAGCGTCTGCCCTGCCTTGCGCTGGTCGGCCGTCTCGCCGATGCAGATGATGGCGGTGAGATCGGCGGCAAAGGCAGCCTCGGCCTTGGCGCGGACGAGATGGTCGGTCTCGGCGTGGTCCTTCCGGCGCTCGGAATGGCCAACGATCACGTAGGTTCCGAAGCAATCGGCGATCATCTCGGCTGAGATATCGCCGGTATGAGCGCCCGACGGGTTTTGATGGCAATCCTGCGCGCCGATCGCGAGCGGGCTGTCGGTGCAAAGCGCGGTCGCGACATAGAGCAGCGTCGCGGGCGGGCAGATGAGCGCCTCGACGTTCTTGGCGAGCGGCGAATTCACGCCTTCCGCAATCGCCTTGATCTGATCGAGAGAGGCGCGCGTGCCGTTCATTTTCCAGTTTCCCGCCACGAGCGGGCGCACGTCAGGTGTCATGCCAGCCTTCCAACTTTTCTCGTAAGCCTGCGCCTTAGCAAAAGCATCACGGAAAGGAAAGCGATCCGCCGCTTACGTAAGGGAAATAAGAAGATTTGACGCGCAAAATGCGTAAAATCTGCCCGACGCTTTGCCTAAGAGGCGAGGAACCAGTTCAAAACTCTTCGCCAATCGATCATCCGGATCGGCGTGCCGTGGTTGCCGTTTTGAAAGAGCGTGAAATGGGCAGGGTATTTCGTCTCATGAAGCCTTTTGAAGAACGCCTGCTGGCCGGCAGCCGCATAGACCGGATCGCGGCTGCCATGGACGAACCAAAGCGGTAGCCTCGCCTTATAGAACGCGCTCCTTGCGAAATCCGGATCCGTGACGCCGCTCAGGACGATCATGCCTTTCAGCCGTTTGACGCTGCCTGGGTCGCGCGCAATGCCCCAGCAAATCTGGCTGCCCATGGAGGCGCACGAAAGGATCACCGGGCGGTGGCCGGATTTCTCGCTCGCATAACGGATCAGTTCGGCGATGTCTGCTACGCCTTCGCCGTCGAACGTGCGCACGGTCGGTGAATAATAGACGCCGCCATTGGCTACCGCGAGGTTCTTGAGGCGATTGAAATTACCGCCGAAGCTGTAGTCGTTGGCGCCGAGCCGACGGTCACCGCCACGCCCGTGGATGAAGATGGCGGTGAACGCCGCATTATCTCCCGGTCCCACCCTGGTGACATCCACCCTGCGGCCATTGAGTGACAATGTTTCGTCCTGCTGCTGCTTGCGCACGCCGAGCGACACGTATTTCTGCTGCGCGCGCTTTTCGGGGATCTGGTCGCGGCCGTTGATGTCGCGCATCTCGTCGTATTCGATGGCTTCGAAGGCGCCGCCGTCGGCGGTCTGCAGCACGTTCTGTCTAGAGAAAAGTTCGTCCTTGTAGGGCGGTAAAGCATCGGCTGCAGCGGTGCCGATATCGGCGGACAGGAAAAAGGCCGCAATTGCGGCGATAATCGTGCAATGACTTGTGGACATTCTCATGCGGGCGGTTTCCTAACACATCAGGCCGCTTGCCATTCCGGGCCCGGCAACGCAAACCAATTCCACAGAATTCCGCCAAATCGGGCGGCGTCGCGTAACGAGGCGCTTTCTGGCAGAATCTGCCTGATTCGCTAACGTGACATCAAACGCGGTGATTTTGGGTCGTGTCCTCACTCGGAGGTTCCAGCCCAAAACAGGATTGAAGATCTGAACGACTCCATGGATGACAGCAACGACCTCTTCTCCGGAATACCCCTGACGCCCAAGCAGGAGGCGGCTGCAAAGCCCGCCGCGCCCCCCGAAAGGCCTGCGGCGTCTGCTCCGCGCCCTGCCCCGTCCACTGCGGGCTCGGACGACTACGGCGCATCCTCCATCCGCGTTCTGGAGGGGCTGGAACCGGTGCGCATGCGCCCCGGCATGTATATCGGCGGCACGGACGAAAAGGCGCTGCACCATCTCTTTGCCGAAGTCATCGACAACTCAATGGACGAGGCGGTCGCCGGCCATGCGAACTTCATCGAGGTGCATCTCGATATCCAGGGCTACCTGACGGTCAGCGATAATGGCCGCGGCATCCCGGTCGAGAACCATCCACAGGTTCCCGGCAAATCGACGCTCGAAGTCATCATGACCAAGCTTCATGCCGGCGGCAAGTTCGACGGCAAGGCGTACGAGACCTCCGGCGGCCTGCACGGCGTCGGGGTTTCGGTCGTCAACGCGCTGTCCGACGATCTCGAGGTCGAAGTAGCGCGCAACCGCAAGCTTTACCGTCAGCGCTTTTCGCGCGGTCTGCCACAAGGTGGCCTCGAGGAGCTCGGCGATGTGCATAACCGCCGCGGCACCCGCGTGCGCTTCCATCCCGATCCGCAGATTTTCGGCGACCATGCGAAGTTCGATGCCGGGCGCGTCTTCCGCATGGCGCGGTCGAAGGCTTATCTTTTTGGCGGCGTCGAAATCCGCTGGAGCTGCGACGAAGGCGTCCTGCCGGAAGGCTCCGAAATCCCGGACAAGGCAGTCTTCCACTTCCCCGGCGGCCTGAAGGACTACCTGCAGGCTACGATGGGCAAGGAATTCACCGTCACCCGCGAAATCTTCGCCGGCAAGACGGAGAAGGCGAGCGGCCACGGCTCGCTCGAATGGGCCATCACCTGGTACGGCGGCGACCAGCAGATCCATTCCTACTGCAACACCATTCCGACGCCGGAGGGCGGCACGCATGAAGCGGGTCTGCGCATCGCGTTGACCAAGGGCCTGAAGGCCTATGCCGACCTGACGCAGAACAAGCGCGCCGCGCAGATCACCACGGATGACGTGATGATTTCGGCAGTCGGCATGCTCTCCGTTTTTATCCGCGAGCCGGAATTCGTCGGCCAGACCAAGGACAGGCTCGCGACCGTCGAGGCGCAGCGCATCGTCGAAAACGCGCTTCGCGATCCCTTCGATCACTATCTGGCGGACAATCCCAATGAGGCCGAAAAGTTACTCGACTGGGTCATCGAGCGCGCCGAAGAGCGTCTGCGCCGCCGCAAGGAAAAGGAAGTCAACCGCAAGACGGCAGTGCGCAAATTGCGCCTGCCCGGCAAACTGGCCGATTGCTCACAGAACACGGCACAGGGTGCCGAACTCTTCATCGTCGAAGGCGACTCGGCAGGCGGCTCCGCCAAGCAGGCGCGCAACCGCGCCAATCAGGCGATCCTGCCTCTGCGCGGCAAGATCCTGAACGTAGCGAGCGCCGGCCGCGAAAAGCTCGGCGCCAACCAGCAATTGGCGGATCTCGTACAGGCGCTCGGCTGCGGCACACGTTCCAAATATCGAGAGGAAGACCTGCGTTACGAGCGCATCGTCGTGATGACTGATGCCGACGTCGACGGCGCTCACATCGCGTCGTTGCTGATCACCTTCTTCTACCAGGAGATGCCCGAGCTTGTGCGCGGCGGCCACCTGTTCCTGGCCGTGCCGCCGCTCTATAAGATCACCCAGGGTGCCAAGTCCGCCTACGCGCGCGACGACGCCCACAGGCAGGAGCTCATGGAAACGGAATTCAGGGGCAAGGGGAAGATCGAGGTCAGCCGCTTCAAAGGTCTCGGCGAAATGCTTCCGGCGCAGCTCAAGGAAACCACCATGGACCCCAGCAAGCGGACTCTGCTGCGCGTGGTGATAGACGAGGTTGATTTCGAGGGAACGCGCACGGCGGTGGACGACCTGATGGGCACGAAACCGGACGCGCGCTTCCGCTTCATTCAGGAGCGTGCCGCCTTTGCCGAAAACCTCGATATTTGAACTCTAGTCGAGACGGACGTCGATCTTCGTCTTCACCGAGTTGGCGAGGAAGCAGAGATCATGGGCCTCGTGATGGAGCTTTTTTTCCATCTCGCGGCTCGGCGCTTCGCCAGCATAGACCACCGCCGGCTTCAGCTCGACGCGGCTGACGAGCATTTTTCCGTCGATCTTCTCCATGATCCCGGTCGCCGCATCGACATAGCTGTCGACGACCATGCCCTTCTTGGAGGCGAGCCACAGATAAAACAGCATATGGCAGCTTGAGAGCGCCGCAACATAAGCCTCCTCGGGATCGACGTTCTCGGCGACCGCGTATGGAAGCGGCACGTTGTGCGGCGATGCCGAGGCAGGCACCGAAAGGCCGCCGTCGAAATTCCACACATGGCCGCGGCTGTACTTGCCGTCCGTGAAACTGCCCTCGCCGCGCTGCCATGATACTTCTGCTGAAAATGTCGTCATCGTTCGAACGATCCTTATGAATCCTGATGCCCAACCTGCTGCCATTTTCACCGGCTATCAAGGTTCAGAGGAAATTCCGTCACATTCCGTATAGAGGTTTAAGATATGTCGCTACCTGACGGCTTGGCGCACCTTTCGATTGGACGAGGCCGGCCCTTAGACGATCGATAAGCTTGCGTCCGGGCTTCGTATGGCGCATATCCGTGATTGAGAAGAAGGAATAAAAAGCGACGTGAGCCTCTCGAACAACAAGAAACTGCCTGGCGAGCCGCGGTGGCTTGGGCCGTCCGCGTCTACACGTACGCCGCTCATTCCCTCGATTTCTGCTGCCCGCTGGCTGCTGATCCTCATCGTCGCGGCAGGCGTCTATTTCTTCTACGGTTTCGTCGTTCCGGTGCTGGCCGCACTCGTCATCGGTTTCGCGAGCTGGCCGCTCTATCGCAGGCTTCTCGCGCGCGTCGGCGGCAATACGACAATCGCTGCCACGATCGCGATCCTTCTGATCGTCACTTTCCTCGTTATTCCGATCGGACTTGCGATCACCTATACGACAGGTGAGGTGCGCGAATGGGTCGCCTGGATCATTCACGCCAACCGGCAAGGCGCGCCGACGCCGCAGTGGATCCTCGCTTTGCCCTTTGCAGGGCCCTATCTCGACGATCTGTGGGTGAAATATATCGGCAGCCCCGGCTCCGTGGGCGAGGTCATCCAGGCCGTCAGCGGCGCCAATATCGGCAATATCTACCGCGCGGTTCTCGCAGCCGGCGGTGCGTCGTTCCACCTGCTTCTGACGCTGCTCTTCATGCTGATCGCGCTGTTCTTCGTCTATCGCGACGGCGCGTCCTTCTCGCGTCAGATCGACATGCTCGGCGAGCGCATCCTGCCTAATCGCTGGGAGCGGATTTCGCGCGTCGTTCCGGCAACAATCAGCTCGACCGTCATGGGTATGACGCTGATCGCGATCGGCGAAGGTATCGTGCTCGGCGTCGCCTACTGGATCGCAGGCGTCCCCTCGCCCGTGACACTTGGCGTCCTCACCGGCATCATGGCCCTGATCCCGGGCGGCGCGCCGCTCTCTTTCACCTTGGTCTCGATCTATCTCGTTGCCAGCGGATCGCATGTTGCCGGCGTTGCGCTCTTCACCTGGGGCACGGTCGAGCTCTTCATCGTTGACAAGACGCTGCGTCCGAAGCTCGTTGGCGGCCCGATCAAGCTTCCCTTCCTGCCGACTTTCTTCGGGCTCGTTGGCGGCGTGAAGACCATGGGCTTCCTCGGCCTCTTCATCGGCCCGGTCCTGATGGCGCTGCTCGTCGCGATCTGGCGCGAATGGATGCATGAAGTGAAGACCAGCGACCAGACCGCAGGCCTTGGCCCCGAGGTCATGATCGACGAGCACGCACCGCCGGTGCAGCGCGCTGCAGACGGCTGATCATTTCAGCCGCTTCTCCATGAAGAGGCTGAGCGGGTCCGGCAGGTAAGAGCCGAAGGGCTCGATGTCGGCATAGCCGTATTTGCGGTAAAGGCCGATCGCCTCCGGCTGGTAGATGCCGGTCTCGAGCCGGAGCGCATCGAGGCCGAGTTCCCGGGCGCGTTCCTCGAGCCGGTCCATCAGGCGGCTTGCGACTTTCAATCCCCTCGCCTCCAGATCGACGAACATGCGCTTGATCTCCGCCGTGCCGTCACCTGCCTCCACGAGTGCCGCACAGCCGACGATTGCTCCTGCATTCCGCGCAACGAAGAAACTTACGGCAGGCTTCTCCAGGGTCGAGAGACCGACGAGGTGATTGCTTTCGGCAGGATAGAGCGACTGCGCATAGGCATCCGAAAGGTCGAGAAGGCGGATGATTTCCGGTTGGCGCGGCGATTCAAGAGCGACGGTGACAGACATGGTGTTCTCAGGTTCTGCGGCGGCGGCGCATGACAAAAGGTTAATGTGGCCGCCATCTTTCGGTTGGAATTGCCTCGTCTAAGGCAAGGAATTTCAATAATCAAAGGGTTCGATTATGCAAGCGGTCTTCGTCGCCATGACCATCCTCGGCTGCAATGACTCGGTCACGCAATGTAATTATGTCGCAACGATCGATAAGCGCTGGGAAACGGTGGCGATGTGCGACGCCGAGTCGGAAAAGCGGCTCAAATCCTTTGCCAATGCCAACTACCCGACCGTGATCGCTGTTTGCGAAGCACCGAAGCCCGCTGTCGCGGCGGAGCCGCCCAAAATTGCCAACGCCACCCCTGCCCCGGTGCCGACGGTTCAGGACATCGAAAAGACCGGCATCCGCGCTTTCGCTCTCCGCTTTGCCGACCGAGTGCGCACACGCCTGCCCACCGGCGAAAGCGTCAAGCATACGCTGGAGAAGCCGGTACACTTTGTTTCGGATGGCTATTCCTGGGCCGTTCAGCGTTTCAAGAATTAAGACTAGGCGGCGGCGAGCGCCGTCAGCGAAGCGTAGCTGCGCGCCGATTGGCGTTGCTCGGTTATATGAAGCTTCTCGACCAGATCGAGCAGCTCGCCGACGGCGTTATGGGTGCCGTCGTGGTGACGGAAGCGTTCGAGCAACCTGCCGCACACATTGGCAAGCATGGTGCCTCCGGTCTTTTTGGACGCTTCGCGCCAGAGAAGCGTCGCTTCGACGAACACTGTGCTGATCTCGCGGTTGAGCCCGGCCGCCTCGTAGAGGGCACGTACCGCATGCATGCGGCCGGTAGCGAGGATCGAGCGAACGCGCTTTTCGGTGCAGCCGGTAAGATTGACGATGGCGCCCGCGAAGAAATCCACCTTGCCGCAGCAGAGGGCATGCATGAGAAAGCACGGCGTCAGATGACCAGTAAGACGCAGGTGCTCGACGAGATCGGCGATCTCGCGCGGCTGGATGTCGCCGGCGAGCGATACGACAGCCGCCTGAGTCGCCTCGCGGCTGATGCGCTGCAAACGATTGAGACCGATAACCGCCCGCGCCAGCGGTAGGGCGACCAAGGCATTGCTGACATGCTGCGTCAGCAGTTGACGGGCATCGGCTGGAAGATCGGCGCGATCAAGCAGCAGATTGCGGATATCGCAGCAGTCGCCCAGCCGTTCCGCAATGCGCTTCAGGGATGCTGGAGCAATCGTGGCACCCTCGTTTTCGAGAAGGCAGAGGATGTCCTCTTCATCACCGACTTCCGCCAGAGCGGCTGAAACGGCGCGGGATATCGAAGCACGTGCGGCGATCAGGATGCGAGTCACACTGCCGCCGCGGGCTGCGAGATCGACCAGATCGGCGTCTGAGAGCAGCGGAGAGCACGTCACGGCGTGGCAGGCGATCTCCGGCTGGTCTTCGGCCAAGGCAAGAATGATACCGCGGGGCGCGTCGCTCGACCAGGCGATCACCTCCGCCAGCGCCAAGCGCACGCCCGGCGACGGATCGTCGAGCAGGAAGGTCATTGCCATTTCGGCGGCCCGGCGCTCCTCGGGAAGCATTTCGGATTGCAGATAGGCCCGGCCGAGTGCGCTTGCGGCGCGGGCCCTGTCTCCAGCCTTGGCAGTCTCAACCCAGCGCAGAAAAGCTTCTACGATCACATTACGCCCCAACCTTCGAACGCGATTCCTTCGCGCTCTACCTTTGGAATGAGGCTATCGGCAAATGGTTTATGATTGGTTCACCATATTCATTAACCCTTGCCCGCCGCGATCAGATCGTTCGGCACTTGCGGGCGCAGCAGCTCGAAGACGTCGCTGCCTTCGCTGTAATCCATATACCCCATGCGCGCGACAGGCCGGGCGATCGACATGTCCAGGCGTCCCTCGCGGATGATCGATTCATCGATATGGATGCCGACAACTTCACCGAAAACCATGACGCTCTCCGAAGGTTCGCCGGAAAGGGTCTTGGGTTCGATCAGCTCGGTCACCTTGCATTCGAGCACGGCGAAGGCTTCGGCTACATAGGGCGCATCGACAAGCTCGCCCTGCTTTGCCGTAAGTCCCGCTAGTTCGAATTCGTTGACGCCGTAAGGCATGGTTGCCGACGAGAGGTTCATCTGCTCGACAAGATTGCGGCTTACGAAATTGCAGGTGAAGACCCCGGTTTCAGCAGCGTTGCGCTGGCTGTGCTTACGGCCGCTGGAGGAAAACATCACCAGCTTCGGCCGGTCGGAAACGGCGTTGAAGAAGGAATAGGGCCCAAGGTTCAGCGAGCCGTCCCTGCCCTTCGTGCCGATCCAGCCGATCGGCCGCGGCGTGATGATCGCCTTGAACGGATCGTGCGAGAGGCCGTGCATATTGCTGTCGGTCGGATAGAACATCAATCTTCCCCGCCGACCCAGGTGACCGTCTCGGTGAGTTCCGGGCGGGGGCGTTCGACCGCGGGAAACTCTGTCGAGCCGATATGGATGAAGCCGGCAACCTTTTCGCCGGGCTGGACCCCAAGCAGCGGATAGGCACGGTCGTCGTAAGCGAACCATTCGGTCAGCCAGTTTGCGACCCAGCCATGGGCATTCGCCGAGAAGATGATGTTGAGGCAAACGGCACCGGCCGACATGATTTGTTCCCATTCCGGGATCTTGAGATGCGGACCGGCCTTGCTGACCACGGCAACGACGACCGGCGCGCGCGTCAAGCGCGTGCGCTCGACCTCTATCATTTCCTCGGAAAGATCGGGCTTGGCTTCGAGTGCGAGCTTCAGAAGCTCTTTGCCGATGCGAACACGCTCTTCACCGCGATAGACAATGAAGCGCCAGGGCGCGAGCTTGCCGTGGTCGGGAACGCGAGATGCCAGACGGAGGATTTCCTCGATCTCCGCCTTCTCCGGTCCGGGTTCGCACATCTGGAAGGCAGGGATGGAACGGCGCACGGCGAGGTAATCGATCAACTTGATATCGGATTTCATGCGGGGGAAACTTTCATTTTCATGACAGCGGTAGGGATGGGTCTTGAATTTGCCATCGCGTTGGTCTTGAAGTGGCCTCTGTGATTTCAGAAGTCAATCTGTTCAGGAAAGACATGCTCGGCATTTTGCCTTTTGCGCGTATGGCCTTTGCACTTGTTCTGGCGGCTTCGCTGCCTTTCGGCGCAGGCGCGCAGGACGCGTTCAAGGAGTTTAAGCAGCTCGATACGACGGCAAAAATGCCGAAGCTCAACGCGTTCATCGCCCCCGGCAGCGCGCCTCAAGGAGTCGCGTTGCAGGAGGTCGAGATCGAGGCGAAGCTGACGGCCGACGGCGAGCCGCTGGAAGACGGCCTCTCCTGGTACGTGTTCAGCCCGATCGCCGGGGGCGACGGCAAGCTGCCGCTGGTGGCGAGCGCGCGCGGCGGGTCGGCGGCTTTCCAGCTGGCGCCGGGCGACTATCTGGTGAACGTCTCCTTCGGCCGCGCCGGCGTCACACGCAAGGTGAATGTTCCCGACAGCGGCAAGCTTGACAAGCAAGTGATGGTGCTCGATGCGGGCGGTCTGCTGCTCAACGCGATTTCCGGCTCCGACGTTCGCATCCGCCCGGATCAGCTGCGCTTCTCCATCTACTCGTCGGAAGTCCGTGATGACGGCGAACGCGGATTGGTGACGGCAGACGTCTCGCCGAACACCGTCGTCAGGCTGAATGCCGGCACCTATCACATCGTTTCCGAATATGGCGATGTCAACGCCGTCATCCGCGCCGATATACAGGTGGAAGCCGGAGGGCTCACGGAAGCGACCATCCAGCACCGCGCGGCGCAGATCACCTTCAAGCTGGTTTCCGAAGCCGGCGGTGAAGCGATCGCCGATACGGCCTGGTCGATCCTGACGGCCGCGGGCGACAGCGTCGGCGAAAGCGTCAGCGCTTTTCCGACGATGGTTCTGGCCGAAGGCGAATATTCCGCCGTCGCGCGCAACAAGGACAAGATCTATCAACGCGACTTCAAGGTCGAGGCCGGCAAGAATACCGATGTCGAAGTGCTGATGAAGAACGAGCAGCCGCAGGAGCCGGCAAGCGCCGCGACGACGCTGCAGCAGGAACCGCAGCCATCAGCCGCCGGCGAGCAGCAGAATTCCGCACCGGCGCCGTTGCCTTCCTACGAGCAACTGCTGCCGGGCAACGGCACGGCAGGCGCCGACGCCGATTGAATTCAGACGCGCTTTCGTTTGGTGCCGAAATCCAACGAAAAGACCGCATCGTAAAGCGCTGCCAGCAGATCCTTGCGGTCGTTCCTTCGCAGTTTTTCATAAGGCAGTACCTGGCCCGCGCGCGCGACAATCGTCTTGCCCGATAGCCGGCGGAATTCGCGGATCAGCAGTGAGAGGCGGAGCGTCGGCGAGAAGCGGCTGACGATATGAAAGAGCCGCCCGTTCTGGCCTTCGAAATAGATTGGCAGAACGCTGGCACCGGCCGCCTGGACGAGCTTGGCAGGAAACATCTTCCAGGGCAGATCTTCGGCTCGGCCGAAGCCGTTTTTTGCGGTGGCGACGCCGCCGCCTGGGAAGATGATGACGGCAACGCCCTCCTTCAGAAGCCGGACCGCCGCCCGGCGCGTCTCCATGTTGAGGGCGATGGCCTCTTTCGTCTCATCGAAGGATATCGGAAGCGAATAGGCCGCCATTTCCGGAACCTTGAGCAATTCGTTGTGTATGAGAACGCGAAATGGTCGTCCAAGCTGTTCGGCAAGAGCCAGCACGGCAATGCCGTCTCCAATACCGAACGGATGGTTGGCGACGATGACGAGCGGCCGGTCTGCGGCCGTTTCCGGCGGCCACGCGCCATTGATGTCAAGGCGCACGTCAAGGAGATCGAGCAGTTTGCCGAAGACGCGCTCGCGCGTTGGAACGATATCGCTGCGCCAGATAGCGTAGAGCCGCACGTAACGGTCGCGCCCGGAGAGCCCCTCGATCGAGCGGATCAGCCAGCGCTTGAGACGCGGATCGCTTTCGCTCGCATAAGATAGCTGTTTGAATCGCAAAGCCGCCCAGCCTCTCGTAAAAGACCGGACGGCTATATTTCAAAGCGATGACAGCCGTCTGACAGAAATCAGGCAGCTATCGCCTTCTTGGCTTCGATCTTGCGGCGGATATCCGGCGGCGTCGCTTCCCAAGCAAGGCTCTCGATCGCCTCGGCAAGCGGCATCGAGGTCTGCTCCTGGCTGCCGAGGCGGCGGATGTTGACGGTGCGCTCTTCGGCTTCCTTCCTGCCGCAGACGATGATCACGGGAACTTTCGTAACGGAATGTTCGCGGATCTTGTAGTTGATCTTCTCGTTACGGAAGTCGGCCTCGACGTTGAGCCCTGCCTCACGTAGCGCTTCGGCAACTTCCGCGCCATAGCCGTCCGCTTCCGAGGTGATCGTTGCGACCACGACCTGCAGTGGCGAAACCCAGAGCGGCAGATGGCCCGCGAAATTCTCGATCAGGATGCCGAGGAAGCGTTCCATAGAACCGCAGATGGCGCGGTGGATCATCACCGGCTGCGTCTTCTCCGAATTGCTGTCGATATAGAAGGCCCCGAAGCGTTCCGGCAGGTTGAAGTCGACCTGCGTCGTGCCGCACTGCCATTCGCGGCCGATCGCGTCCTTCAGTGTATATTCGAACTTCGGGCCGTAGAACGCGCCCTCACCCGGCAGAATGCCGGTCTTGATGTCGTTCGACTGCTGCTGGATCGTGGTGAGCACGTCCATCATGACGCTCTCGGCGCGATCCCAGAGTTCATCCGAACCGACGCGCTTGTCCGGGCGCGTGGAGAGTTTGATGGTGATCTCGTCGAAGCCAAAATCCTTGTAGACCGAGAGGATCAGGTCGTTGATCTTCAGGCACTCAGCGGCCATCTGCTCGTCGGTGCAGAAGATGTGCGCGTCGTCCTGCGTGAAGCCGCGCACGCGCATGAGGCCGTGCAGCGCACCGGACGGTTCGTAGCGATGCACCGTGCCGAATTCCGCAAGACGGATCGGCAGTTCGCGATAGGACTTCAGGCCATGCTTGAAGATCAGCACATGACCCGGGCAGTTCATCGGCTTCAGGGCGAAGATGCGGGTGTCGGCTTCCTTGTCATCTGGATGCGTCAGCGAATGCGCCGATTTCACCGCGAACATGTTCTCCTGGTACCAACCCCAGTGCCCAGAGGTCTCCCAGAGCGAGGTATCGAGAACCTGCGGCGCGTTGACTTCCTGATAGTCAGCGGCCAGACGCCGGCGCATATAGGCCACCAGCGCCTGGAAGATGCGCCAGCCCTTGCCATGCCAGAAAACGACGCCCGGGCCCTCTTCCTGGAAATGGAACAGGTCCATTTCACGGCCGAGGCGGCGATGGTCGCGCTTCTCGGCTTCAGCAAGCATGTGAAGGTAGTTGTCGAGTTCGGACTGCTCGGCAAAGGCCGTGCCGTAGATACGGGAGAGCATCGGATTGTTGCTGTCACCGCGCCAATAGGCGCCTGCAACCTTCAACAGCTTGAAAGCCGAGCCGATCTGACCGGTCGATGCCATGTGCGGGCCGCGGCAAAGGTCGAACCAGTCGCCCTGATAGTAGATCTTCAGATCCTGGCCTTCCGGAATCGCATCGACGAGTTCGACCTTGTACTGCTCGCCCTTGGCGGCAAACACTTCCTTCGCCTTCTCGCGCGACCAGACCTGCTTGGTGAAGGGCGCGTTGCGGGCGATGATCTCCTTCATCTTCTTTTCGATCTTCGGCAGATCGTCCAGCGTGAAGGGTTCGTTCTTGGCGAAGTCGTAGTAGAAGCCGTTCTCGATCACCGGGCCGATCGTCACCTGCGTACCGGGCCAAAGCTCCTGCACGGCTTCCGCCATGACGTGTGCTGCGTCGTGGCGGATGAGTTCCAGCGCGCGCGCGTCGTTACGGGTGATGATCTCGATCTTGCCCGTCGTCACGGGATCGGAAAGGTCGCGCACGGTGCCATCGATCGCAATGGCGACGGCCTTCTTGGCAAGCGACTTGGAAATGGATTCGGCAACGTCGCGGCCGGTCGTGCCGGTGTCGAAGTTGCGTTGATTGCCATCGGGGAAAGTCAGGGAAACGGATTGGGACATATCGATATTCTCCTTGTCCAGTCCCGCCAACGAATGCGGGTGGTTGCAATGAAGCGCTTCGTCCGCACGAACGCGCTGCCGCCTGATACCGAGATTTGGCCTTTGAGTAAAGGCAGACCCTGTTCAGCCGATCATTTCGGCAAGGCCACGCACCGTGTTCCAATTGCGCAGCGTGCCGGCGCCCATGCGCTTGGTGGTGAGCGCCGACAGCAGCTTCCATTCGCTGGGTTTGCCGGCGAAATCGATCCAGAGATCGCCATCGGCAAGCGCCAAACGCTGGTTGGCCTCGACGTACTTCTGAAGCGCGTCGAGAGCGGGCCGTTCGAGCGGCTTGCGCATGACGCGGACGATCACTTGGCTGCCATCGCCATCCGGAAATGGATTGGAGTTCGCCAGCCTCGACCAGTCCTCACCCTTGCGGACGATGATATCGACGGGCTTGCCGAACTTCGATTTGAAGGCAGTTTCAAGCTTCGCCTCGATGTCGCCGAGTGGTGCATTGTCTGCTTCAAAGACGATATTGCCGGTCGAAACCAGCGTGCGCGGGTTGCGGTAGCCGAGAGCCGCCGCCATGTCGCGAAGATCGGACATCACCACCCGGCGTCCGGGCGCGAGCACAATGCTGTGAAGGAGCGCGACATAGGCGATCTTATGTGGCATCGGCGTGCCGTCAGCCCATTTTCCGTCCGAGCGCGAAATAGCGCCACGGCGTCCACCAATGAAGGCGCTGCTCCAGCCTTTCAGGTACGGGATCAAGACCGCTCGTTCCGCCCGGCCCGCAGCGCCCGACGCGGAAGACGGTCATCCAGCCGCCGGCCCAGAGGCCGTGGCGTGCGATCGCCTCGTAGCCATATTCGGAGCATGTCGGAATATGCCGGCATGAATTGCCGATGAAGCCGGACAAGGTCAGCTGATAAAGCCGGATCAATCCCATGCCGAGCAGGCGATCGGGGGTCTTGCGGAAAGGGCCGGTATAGTTTCGGGAAAACCGCAAAGGCTTTCTTTGCGAAGCTGCCGCGCCGCCTTCGTCCTTATCATGGCTTGTCGAGCAGAATTCGCACATCGCTTACGCCGCTCACGCCTCCGCCATTTCCGCGCGCTTCGCTTCGATCTGCCCAACCGCATCGACGACAGCGTCGAAAGTCAGCATGGTGGATGCGTGGCGAGCCTTGTAGTCCTTGACCGGCCGCAGGTAGCGCATGTCCTCGAATCGGCCTTCCGGACCTTCTCCGTCCGCCTTCAGCATCGCGAGCATGTCTTCACGGGCCTTGCGAAGTTCGCCAGCCGTTGCGCCGATCACGTGGCGGGCCATGATCGAGGACGATGCCTGGCCGAGCGCGCACGCCTTGACGTCATGGGCAAAAGCCGTGACGGTATCGCCATCCATCTTCAGCCAGATCCGCACCTTGGAGCCGCAGAGTTTCGAATGCGCCTGGGCGCTTGCGTCGGCATCGGCAAGGCTGCCTGTCAGCGGAATATTGCCTGCAAATTCGAGGATTTTGCTGTTATAGATGTCGTCCATGATGAATTCCGCTCCAGATTGCCGCGGATCGGCCCATATCGGCGGTCATTGTATCATAAACAAAAAACACACCGTGTCGTGCTAGCATACTTACATGAAGACGCCGTCTTCCTATATGTATGTCGTTCGAAGGCCATGAAAATGCAATGGCCTCGGGTAAGTTTGATTGGGAAACCGTGCCGGACGGGCTATGAGCCGCCCCGAAAGCCCCGGAGCCTGCCAAAGGTGCAACATTCCTGACAGGGGATACCAGTGGCGAGTCCGAAAGACGGTCTGCACACTCGCGGACCAGGAGACTTGAGCAGTATGGACGCCATCGTAAAGAATTTTCCGCACAACAACCGTGACTCCGAACGCCCCAGCCAGAAGGAAGCGGAAGACGCAATTCGCGTTCTGCTTCGCTGGGCTGGTGACGATCCGTCGCGCGAAGGATTGATCGACACGCCTAACCGTGTTGCCAAAGCCTATCGCGAACTTTTCGCCGGCTACGACATGGACGCGGAAGACGTTCTAGGCCGCACCTTCGAAGAGGTTGCCGGCTACGACGATATGGTTCTCGTGAAGGACATTCCGTTCTACTCGCACTGCGAACATCACATGGTCCCGATCATCGGCAAGGCGCATGTCGCCTATATACCCGACGGAAAGGTCCTAGGGCTTTCGAAGATCGCCCGCGTCGTCGAGATCTACGGCCGCCGTTTGCAGACACAGGAAACCATGACCGCGCAGATTGCCAAGGCGATCGACGATACGCTTGCTCCGCGCGGCGTTGCGGTCATGCTCGAAGCCGAACATATGTGCATGGCGATGCGCGGTGTACAAAAGCAGGGTTCCACCACATTGACGACAACCTTTACCGGGACCTTCAAAGCCGAGCCTGCCGAACAGGTGCGATTCATGACCATGGTGCGGAGCCGCTAATACGGCTCCACTAAGAGAGCCGAATGATGCCGTTTGCATTCAATGCGCCGTCCGACGACAAATCCGAGCTGGAAGATGCCGGCGATTTCACGCCCCGCTTCGACGATCGAGGCCTGATCACCGCGATCGTCACCGATGTGCACGATGGCGAGATCCTGATGGTTGCGCATATGAACGCGCAGGCGCTGGCGCTGACGATTCAGACGGGCAAGGCTCATTATTTCAGCCGGTCGCGCGGCAAGCTCTGGATGAAGGGCGAGACATCCGGCAACGTTCAGACCGTGAAGGAAATCCGCACCGACTGCGATCAGGATGCAATCTGGCTAAAAGTAGAGGTCGCCGGGCACGACGCGACGTGCCATACTGGTCGCCGTTCCTGCTTCTACCGTACAGTGACGCTTCGCGACGGGAAACCAATGCTCGATATCGTTGATGACGAGAGGCATTTCGACCCGAAAGACGTCTACGGAAAGTAGCGCACGTATCAGTTGTCTGCTCGTTATTGAGACAGGAAGCGCTGCCGTATACGATTTGGAAAGGAACGGAGACACTATAATAAACCGCAATATTTTATGCCTGGAGGAGGCACGCCATGCTGAACTGGAGTTTGCATCGTCAGAGCTCTGAAGCAGGTGATTCAGGTTCCGGTGCCTCGACAGTTCCAGATATGACAGCTCCTCTGACGTCCGCCCTTCCCCCTAAGAGAGCAAAGATTGCGCTGGCGCTTGGCGGCGGTGCTGCGCGCGGCTGGGCACATATAGGGGTGCTGCGGGCACTGGACGAGGCGAACATCGAAGTCGGCATGATCGCCGGAACCTCAATCGGTGCGCTGGTCGGCGGCTGCTACCTTGCCGGCAAACTGGACGAACTGGAGGCCTTCGCCCGTTCACTGACGATGCGGCGCATCGCAAGCCTACTTGACCTTACGATCGGCGGCAGCGGACTTTTCGGCGGCATGCGTCTGACGAAACGCATGCAGGAGCATCTCGAAGGTCTGAACGTCGAAGACCTCGACCGTCCTTTCGTGGCAGTCGCTGCGGAGGTGAACACCGGCCACGAAGTCTGGATTTCCAGCGGCTCGCTGATTACGGCGCTGCGCGCATCCTATGCCTTGCCCGGCATCTTCGAACCGGTTCGCAGCAACAGTCGCACCCTGGTCGACGGCGCGCTGGTCAATCCGGTGCCGGTTTCGGTCTGCCGCAGCTACGAACAGCAGCTCGTCGTGGCCGTCAATTTGAACTACGACCTCTTCGGCCGGTCCGCAGTCGTCAAGCATAATGCGAGCCTGACGCTTCAGGAAGTGCAGAAGCAGGAGGAAGCACCTTACGCGCGCCTCGGAATGACCGGCGTGATGGTGCAGGCCTTCAATATCATCCAGGACAGGATTTCGCGGGCGCGCCTTGCCGGCGATCCGCCGGACATTTCGCTGCATCCGCGTCTCAGCGACATCGGCCTCTCGGAGTTCCATCGGGCCGGCGAAGCGATCGATCGCGGATACGAGGAAGCCAAGGCGCGGCTTCCCGAACTCCGGCGGATGCAGGAAGCATTCGCCAGCCAGGTGTGACGGCCGGCGAACACCTCAGCCCGCGATATAGGCCTTGATTTCTTCTGCTTCGCGCTCGACTTCCGCGATGCGCGTCTTCACAACGTCGCCGATCGAAACGATTCCGACGAGCTTTCCATTGGTTTCAACCGGTAGGTGGCGGAAGCGTCGGCTGGTCATCAGTTCCATCAACTCGTTGACGGTCGTGTCTTCGTGGCAGCGGAAGACCCTGGATGTCATCAGCGAGACAACCGGCTGATCGAGGCAGTCCTTGCCAAACTTCGCAACGGCGTTGACGAGGTCGCGCTCGGTAAAGATCCCGGCAATACGGCCCTCCACGCCGACGATGACGACTGCGCCGATCTTGCGGCTGCTGAGCACTTTGGCCGCTTCGCCGGCGGTCGTGTTCGGCCCGGCCGTGACGACGTTGCGGCCCTTCAGGTCGAGGATGGCTTTTACGGTGTTGGACATTCGAAACCTCCCATATCGAAAGTGAAACACTTAACTGAACCGAGGCACCTGCGAAGGGCTGTTCGTCCCAACGCGGATCACTTCGGATGGTGCACTCCAAAGCTCAAGATTGCAATATATCCGGTTCTTCTGAAACCTCAGGCTCTGCCGGAATATTCCTGTCGAAGAACGGGAAGAGAAAGAATCCGAAAATGAAACCGCCGATATGGGCGTCCCAGGCGATCGGCTGGTTGGGGTCGCCGATCAGCGGAATGCCGACCGCGATCAGTCCGTTGCCGATCATCCAGAAGAGCGTGAACACGATAACCGTGCGGCTGCGGAAGGATTCGATCACCGACAGCCGCGGATTGAGGTGCGCCGGACGCGGCACTCTTCGTTCTGGCGGAAACGCAAAGCGGCAGGCGGCTCCCATCAGCCCGGAAACCACGCCGGAAGCGCCGATAAGCAAGGTCGGATCGCCCCAGTTCAATCCTACATGAAGCGCTGCGGAGGCGATCGACGCGAGAACCCAGAAGATGACATAGCGCGAGCCACCGATGCGTCGTACGACCGGCGCGCCGAAAGCCATCAGCCACAGCCCGTTGAAGAGTATATGCTCCACGCTGCCGTGCAGCAGCGAATAGGTCACCGGCGACCAGAGCCATTGCAGTCCCTGTTCGGAGAAAGGAATCACGTAGCGCACCGGGATGAAGCCGAAGGTGATGAAAAGCCATTCGACTGCGTTTGCGGAGAGGATGAACGACTGGACCGCATAGATCGCACCGAGCAGACAGAGCGTCACCAGCAGGATGCCAGGCAAATTAAAAACCGGCGTCCGGGTCTTTTCAACTGGAATTTCCTCAGCCGTTTCCGGCTCCGTCCTGTGATCGTCCATATGCGTCCTCGCCGGATTGAGGCCCCAGCCTTACAGGAGCGAGGATCAAAAAAAAAGCCGCCCGGACGAGCCGGACGGCTTGCCGAGCGTCCCCCGAGAATGACCCCGCGCCCGATCAGTGAACGTGCTGAACTTCGTTTCCGAAGCGATACACAACAGTTGCACGGCATGTGATCGGCGGCAATTGAAACCGTTCCTTAACCTTAACTGCCTGCGGTTGGCATGAAATCCGCATGGTAAGGATCAGAAGAGCCGTTCGGGCTTGAATTTGAACCGAAATGAAACAGGTTGGTGCGCCGTGCGTCATCAGACGATCATCGATATTTACGATTACTGGAACCGCCTGCGCGGTGCCTGCGACGCGCCGCTGAAATCACAGATCGAACCGTCGGCCCTTGGCCACCTTCTGCCGAGCCTTTTCATTCTCGAAAAGAACGACGACCTGGGCGCCGTCACCTTCCGGCTTGCCGGCACGCGCATCTGCGATCTCTTCGGCCGCGATTTGCGCGACGAGAGCTTTGCCGAACTCTTCGGCGACGGCCATGCCTATGACATCGAGGCAACGCTTCTGGGCGCGATGCATCATGTCATCCCGACGCTGCTCAATGCCACCGGCTACAGCACGGCAGGCCATCAGGCAACCTTCGAGATCATCGTCATGCCGCTGCGCTGCGAGAACGGCTGCCGCGCGCGGCTTTTCGGCGCCATTGCGCCATCCGTCGCGGCAAGCTGGCTGGAAATCGTGCCGCTCGATTTCCTGGCACTCGACCGCAGCCGCCTGCTCCGCGACAAACCCGGGCAGAACGGCGGTGGGAGCAACTGGCCATTCACAGCCGCCGCCGAACGTCGGGATGGCTTCGGTGTTGTCCTCGGCCGCATGATGTCTTCATTGTTTTCCGGCGCGCCGCGCTGACCGTCTCATTCCGGCACAGCCTTATCCTATGCTTCAGGCTGTATTTGACCCCTTCAGGACAACCTTCTGTTAAGGGATTGCGGGTAATGATTGCGGTATAACATTTTATGAAGAAGCGCTTTCATGCACTCATTCCAGCAAGCCCAGACGCCACGGACAACAGTGCCGCGCCCTGAGCAGGGTGTCTTCCAGCGTGTGCCCATCAATATGCAGGGCCGCCTCATGCTTGCGAATTACGAGGAATACGAATGTACGGTGATCGATATGTCGCCGGGCGACATGTATGTCACCTGTGCCGGCCGCCCGCGTGCCAATGAGCGCGTCGTCGCGTATATCGATCATCTCGGGCGCGTCGAAGGTCACGTTCTGACCGTGGATGCGCGCGGCTTCACGATGTCGATCAACGCCACCGAGCGTAAGCGGGAGAAGCTCGCCGCGCAACTCACCTGGCTTGCCAACAAGCATGAGCTCGGCCTGCCGGAAGACCGGCGTCATGATCGTCTGACCCCGCGTGAAACGAAGACCGAGCTGACGCTTGAGGACGGCACGCGCTACACCTGCCGCATCATGGACCTGTCGTTGTCGGGTGCTGCGGTCGACATGGAGGTGCGCCCCGCGATCGGCACGCCGGTTCGCCTCGGCAACATGCGCGGCCGCGTCGTTCGACATTTCAGCGAGGGCGTTGCGCTAGAGTTCCTCTCGCTGCAGTCCCGTGAGACGCTGCGAGAATTCCTCTAAGCGGCCTTTGTCATTTCAGTGTTACGGCTATGACTGATGAAGGCAGCCCGAAACAGGCGGTCTTTGCATGTCATCGCGTTATCCCGAACTCGAGCCCTATGACACAGGATTCCTGGAGGCCGGAGCTGGCAACCGGATCTACTGGGAATGCTGCGGCAATCCTGCCGGCCAGCCTGCACTGGTTCTCCATGGCGGTCCCGGCTCAGGCTGCTCGACGACCGCACGACGCTACTTCGATCCTTCAGCCTATCGCATCGTGCTCTTCGACCAACGCAATTGCGGCCGCAGCCTGCCGAGTGCCGCCGAGTTCGGCACGGACCTTGCGGCAAACACCACGTGGCATTTGGTCGACGACATAGAGCGGCTTCGGCTTTACCTCGATGTCGACGGCTGGGTGATATTCGCGAACTCCTGGGGCTCGACGCTGGCCCTCGCCTATGCTGAGAGCCATCCCGATCGCGTACGAGCCATGGCGATCGCTGGAGTAACGACCACCCGCCGCACCGAAATCGACTGGCTCTGCCATGGCATGGCACGCTTCTTTCCCGAGGAATGGCGGTGGCTGCGCGAAGCCATACCGC
Organism: Rhizobium sullae; assembly: GCF_900169785.1. Lineage (GTDB taxonomy): Bacteria > Pseudomonadota > Alphaproteobacteria > Rhizobiales > Rhizobiaceae > Rhizobium > Rhizobium sullae. The sequence continues at coordinate 19,649 of NZ_FWER01000030.1, read as the reverse complement.
CAAACCTCCGCCATCTCGATACGCTTTCGGCCTTTCACCAATTGCTGAATGCGTCTGATCAGGAAGCCCGCATGAAGGCGGCACGCGATTGGCACGGCTGGGAGGCTGCATCGATCCTTCTGGCCGATCCGGATGGATTTCCCCGCCGCTGGCACGATCCCGACTATCTGCTCGCCCGTGCGCGGATCGTCACGCACTACTTCTATAACGGCGCATGGCTTGAAGATGGTTTCCTGCTCCGCAACGCTGGGCGGCTGGCCGGGATACCCGGCATCCTGATCCAAGGCCGCCTCGACCTGGAAGCCCCGCTGACAACTGCTTGGGAGCTCGCCGAAGCATGGCCCGGCAGCCGCCTTGTCGTGATTGAGAACGCCGCCCACTCGATGTCAAACGCGACAATCTCCTCCGCCATCGTTGGCGCAACCGACGAATTTCGCGAAATTTTCCGAAAATAATTCTTGGGCGCCGCTGCGAAAAATAAGCCTCGCTCGCTGTTCTGGTGTGCCGCTCGGTGTGTCGCGCCGCGCGCGGGTGCCTGGCGGCTGGAGACAGAATTTACGGCGATCGGTCTCTGCCGTTAACTTTATCACGGAAACGCAGCGCTTGCAGCATCAGTAAATCTTGTGCCGATATGTAAAATTTTATTCGAAACTGCATCGAGTTTTATGCGTATTTGATTTTGTTTTTAATTAGGTTTTACGTGCTTTTGAATCAACTAAGCTATTAATTTTACTGCGAAATTTTGCGCAGGATAAAAACGTCCCTGTCATTGTCATCCTCACAAAACGGGGACGACAAAGACAATGTTCAATGCACTCAAAGGCACGTTTCTGGCCGGTATCCTGATGATGGCAATGACGGGCTCGGGACAAGCGGCGCCTGCCAATATGACCCTTGCAGGCAACGCAAGCCCGCCGATCGGCCACTACGAATTCTGCAAGGTAAACGCGAGTGAATGCGCTTATGACGGTGGCGACGCCGGCCCCGCGATCCTGACCCAGGAGCGTTGGAAGACCATTCTTAAGATCAACTACGAGGTCAACTCGCAGATCCAGCCGATGACCGACAAGGAAATCTTCGGCGTGGAAGAACGCTGGGCCTACCCGCGCACTGTCGGTGATTGCGAGGATTTCGTGCTACTGAAGCGCAAGATGCTGATCGATGCCGGCATCTCTCCATCCGATGCGCTGATAACGGTCGTCATGCAGCCGAACGGCGAGGGCCATGCCGTTCTGACGGTCCGCACCGACCACGGCGACTTCATTCTCGACAACATGCGCAACAAGGTGATGCTCTGGGCGGACACCGAATACACTTTTCTGAAGCGCCAGTCCGCAGATGATCCCGCACGCTGGACGAAGCTGCAGGACGGACGTGCCGTCGCGGTTGGTAGCGTACGCTAAGGCAAATCGCCCGGCCGGAAATACCGGCGGGTCCCACTCGGCCCGGTCAGTCACCCCGCATCCCCGTCCCGACCGGCGCCCTGGAGCCGCTCCTGCTGTCCCGGGAGCGGCTCATCCTTTTTGAGGGACGCCCGGCAATCAGGGTTAATCTTTCTTTAACTGCATCCACCCGATGATGCGGTGAGATTCATCCAGGCACCGGCGGCTCCAGTTTCGTTTGCGGCGGTCAGACACCGAAGAACCGCCATGAGCAACCTCGCCCGCAGCGCCGGCGCATCCGACGAGTCGCCTCGCTTCTCGAACGACTTCACCCTCTGGCTGACCGCAGTCGTTGCAGTGCTTGCAATGCTGACGCTTGGCATCAGCATCGGTGGCCGCTGGATCGGCCGGCACATTACGCTCGCTGGCAATACCGACGATACGGCCGCCGTCATGATCACCATCGGGCGCGACACGCTCAATCTGCCCGAGAACGTTATCCGCTTCCCGAGCCAGAGACGCAGCGGAGTTGCCGAGCGTGCCGATGTCTATCTCACTTGGCCGGAACTGCAGGGCTATACGAAGCAACACCGCGGACGCTTCGACGACGTCTCGCAGTCCGCCAATCTCATCTTCCTTCAAATCACCCAGAGCACGATGTCGCAGGACATGTCCGGCCGCCTCGAGCCCATTTATTCGCACCTGATGGAAGACGCCGCCGTTCTCTATGGCAACGGCTTGACCCTTCACAATCTGAAAGCCGAGGCAGGTTATGGCGGCGAAGTTCTGCTGACGGCACCGCGAACGAACCAGGCCGCCTATGCCGTGCGCTGCATCCTGTCGTCTTCCGCGGCCAATGCCACGAGCGGGGATTGCCAGCGCGACATCAAGGCCGGGAAAGGCCTCAGCGTTCTTTACCGCTTCTCAAGCCGTCATTTGCAGGACTGGGACCATATTGATGCCGCTATTCGCACCTTTGTGGAGGCCCGTCTTGTGACCCATTCCACAACACCCCGCTAAAATGCGTCAGGACGGCGAAACAAACGATTAATCATAAACGGATTGGTAACCCCGCCCGGTTAATTTCAAGAGACGATGGCCGCGACGACGAGGAGATGTGCGGCCGGTACAAACATCTGAAAATGCAAGCGAAGAGTGAAATAGTGTCAAGGTCAATATCCTTCGTATCATCGCCGCGATCCGGCAGTTTCCTGGTGAAGATGCTCGCGGCGATCGCGATCGCAACAACGGCTTTCCTCGTCGGGTCGGTTACGGCCGAAGCAGAAGCCGCAAATTCGAAATATGCGGGCATCGTCGTCGATGCGAAGTCCGGCAACGTTCTCTACAGCGAGAATGCCGACCGCCTGCAGTATCCGGCGTCACTGACAAAAATGATGACGCTCTACATGGTCTTCGAGGCGCTCGAGCAGGGCCGCCTTCGTCTCGACACGCGCGTTCCCTTCTCGGCTTACGCTTCAGCGCAGGCTCCGACCAAGCTCGGCGTCAAGGCCGGCGGCTCCATCAGCGTCGAACAGGGCATCCTCGGTCTTGTGACGCTCTCCGCCAATGACGCGGCAACCGCGCTTGGCGAATTGCTTGCCGGCAGCGAAAGCCGGTTCGCCCAGATGATGACGGCAAAGGCGCATGCGCTCGGCATGACCCGCACCACCTATCGCAATGCCAACGGCCTGCCGAACACTGCGCAGATGACCACGGCGCGCGATCAGGCCCGTCTCGGAATCGCCCTTCGCCAGCATTTTCCGCAGTATTACAGCTATTTCTCCACGCGCAGCTTCAAGTTCGGCAAACGCGTCATCCGCAGCCACAATCGCCTTGTCGGTTCCGTGCGCGGCGTCGATGGCATCAAGACCGGCTATACCCGGGCTGCCGGATTCAACCTCGTTAGCTCCGTGCAGGCCGACGGCAAGTCGATCGTCGGCGTCGTCATGGGCGGCGCCTCCACGCCTGCCCGCGATGGACAGATGCGCAAACTGATTGCGACCTATCTTCCGAAGGCTTCCACGCGCGGCGGCTCCAACCTGATTGCGCAGACGGCGCCGACGCCAATTCCCTCGCCTGCCGCTTCTGTAGCTGAAATTCCTGTTGCGGCCACCGATGTCGACCTGCCGCGCAAAGGCCCGACGCCGGACACGCGCTATGAGGTGGCGTCCGCTGCCGTCGCCTATACCGACGCGCCCGCCGCGAAATCCGAAAACCCGCTTCTTGCCGGACAGAAGACGGAGATCCCTGCTCCGACCAAGGTGAAAACCAAGAGCTTCAAGCAAGCCTCCGTCGCTGTCCCCACTTCCGCCCCGGCCTACATGCCGCCGGACGAGCCCGCCGGCAATCCGGTCGATGCTCTCACGACAGCTTCGGTTGGCCCTGCGGCCTCTGCCGCAAAGCCGGCTCCGGTTACCGAGCAGGGTCCCAGCGGCTGGGTCGTCCAGATCGGCGTATCGTCCAGCCGCGAAATGGCGATGGACCTGCTGGAGAATGCCAAGAGCAAGGGCGGCAAGGCGCTGCGTTCTGTGAAACCCTTCGCGGTCGCCTACGCAAACGGCGGCGATCAGGTCTATCGCGCCCGCTTTGGTGGCTTCGACGACCAGCGCGACGCCGTCAATGCCTGCAAGGCGCTCAAGCGCGCAGGCGTCAAATGCTGGGCAGCTGCCCAATGAGAGATACGGCGCCGCCAGTGTTCCTGACGGCGCCGTTCACGGTCGGAATCGGTGTTAGCGGCGCCGGCCACAGTTCATAACCTCGATTTGTAATGCGTACGGGGACGATTATGGCCACCAATGGAAATGTAACGGGTTTTCCGCCCCGCAGTTCAGGCAAGCCGGCGCGGTTCGGCCTTCATCCGCTGCACGAGGCCGCGCTCAGGCTTGCGGAGATCGGCCTGCACCGGCCGAGAGCAAAGTCCGCAAAGACGAAGGATCTCATCAACCTGCTGCTCTGCCACGGCGCGCGCGCCTGGCGCTACTCGCAGCCGGAAGCCAGCATCCATCTGCATGTCACCTGCCCGGACGGTAAATCGCCGGTCATGCTGCGGCTGCGCTGAAGTTACAGCAATCCGAGCTCCGACAGCTCGCGGCGCAAATCCGCGGGCATTTCTGCAACGCCATCTCCAAGTGTCGCAATATCCCGCGGCACGTCTTCTTCCGGATAGTAGCGCCAGCCCTGGAAGGGGCGTTTTGGTTGTGCGGCGGTTTCGATCACTTCCGGGCCGAGAATCAGGTGGCACCGGCCGATTCCTTCGCCGTCCTTGAACGTCTGGATGTCCAAGAGCTTCTGGCGCGCCTGCACCTGGCCCTTGATCACCCAATAAAGAGAGCCGCCGTCAAGCAGTTCATCCACGCGTTTCGGAACCATGCGCGTCGTATGAACGGAATGCGGCTCGAGGTCGGCCGCAATCGCCCGCAGCACACGCTCCGCCACCCATTCGCGCAGATCCTCGATCGAGTCGGCGCCGACGCATAATTTGATCAGATGCAATGCCATGCCGCCCGTTGAAATCCTTTTGACGGGCAGCGTCAAGCGACTACCGGTCGCAAGTCCACAGGCTCAGCATTCGACGACGTTGACCGCCAGCCCGCCGGTTGAGGTTTCCTTATATTTCTCGCTCATGTCGTAACCCGTCTGGCGCATCGTCTCGATGCAGGCGTCGAGCGGCACGAAATGCTGGCCATCGCCCTTGACGGCAAGCGACGCGGCGGTAACGGCCTTGACGGCACCGAGCGCATTGCGCTCGATACACGGCACCTGGACGAGTCCGGCAACCGGATCGCAGGTCATGCCGAGATGGTGCTCCAGCGCGATTTCCGCGGCGTTCTCGATCTGCGCCGGTGTACCGCCCATCACCGCCGCAAGTCCCGCAGCTGCCATCGCTGCAGCAGAACCCACTTCGCCCTGACAGCCCACTTCGGCGCCGGAAATCGATGCATTGTGCTTGATGATGCCGCCGACGGCAGCAGCCGTCAGCAGATAGTCGCGAATGCCATTCTGATCCCAGTCTTCGTGGAAATGCTCGTAGTAGCGGATCGTTGCCGGAATGACGCCCGCAGCACCATTGGTGGGCGCGGTCACCACGCGGCCGCCTGCCGCGTTCTCCTCGTTGACGGCCATGGCATAGACGCTCAGCCAGTCGTTGGCGAGCAACGGATTGATGCGGTTGCTCCTCCACTCTTCCTGCAGCTTGTCATGGATTTTCCGCGCACGGCGCCGGACGTTCAATCCACCTGGCATGACGCCGTCGACCTTGAGGCCGCGCTCGATACAGGAGCGCATGGCTTCCCAGATACGGTCGAGTCCCGCATCAAGTTCCTCGCGGCTGCGCTGGCTCTCCTCGTTGGCGCGCTTCATCTGCGCAATGCTCAGACCCGAACGCTCCGCCATCTCCAGCATCTGCTTGGCGGTGGCGAAGGGATAAGGAACCCTGGTCGCACCCGCGACGGCCTTCTTCCTGGCGCGCATCTGCTCGAGCTCGGTATCGGTGACGACGAAACCGCCGCCCACGGAATAATAGATACGTTTCAGGAGCAGACGTTCGTCCTTGTCGTAGGCGGAGAAGGACATGCCGTTTGCGTGGCCCGGCAGCGGCTGCTTCTTGTCGAAGACCAGGTCGTTCTTCGGCATGAAAAGATAAGCTGGGTGGCCGGGCGGGTTGATGCGGCCGGAGCGCTCCACCTGGTCGATGATGCCGTTCATCTTGTCCGGATCGACGCTACCGGGTTTCTCGCCCATCAGGCCGAGAATGACCGCCCTGCCCGTCCCGTGGCCGATGCCGGTATGGGCAAGCGAACCGTGCAGGCTGACCTTGATCGCCGCAACCTGGGCGCCGGAGGATGGACGCGGCCACTCGTTCGAGAGGATTAGGTCGAGGAAGCGGTTGGCTGCCGACATTGGCCCCATCGTATGCGAGCTCGACGGCCCGACACCGATCTTGAAAACGTCGAATACCGAAAGGAACATGTGTGTTTCCTGTGAAAATCTTCCGTCAGACTATCCAAAAGGCTAGTTCGGCGCTCGCGACGAACCGACATCGCGTTTAATTGGCGCGACACTAAAACGAATAGGCACGTCTTACCAGTCATTGCAGCAGGCAATTGCATCTGTAGAGTGGCGGCGTCGAATGCGGGATTTGTAACATTGATGCTGACGGTTGCGGATTATATCGCGCTGGCTTTCTTCGCCATGCTCTGGCTCGGTTATTCGTGGCTCTTGCGCGGCAGGACATTCTTCGGCCGCACGAGCCTGACCCATGCCATGACCGAGCGGCGGCGCGAATGGATCTATAATTCGCTGCGCCGCGACCTGAAGATGATCGATACGCAGATCATGGCCGGTCTGCAGAACGGCACGGCCTTCTTTGCATCGACCTCCATGTTTGCGATCGGCAGCTGCTTTGCACTGCTCGGCGCGACGGACAAGGTGAGTGCCATCTTCGCCGATCTGCCTTATGTATTCAGCAGCGGCACCGCGAGTTTCGAACTCAAGGTCGGCGGGCTGGCGGCCCTTTTCGCATACGCCTTCTTCAAGTTCGGCTGGTCTTACCGGCTCTTCAACTACTGCAGTATACTCTTCGGCTCGATCCCAATGGTGCGCGACAGCGAGACCGATATCATCGCTGCCGAGCGCGCCGCTGAACGTGTCATTCGCATGAACGTCATTGCCGGCGGACATTTCAACGAGGGTCTTCGCGCGATCTTCCTGTCGATCGGTTATCTCGGCTGGTTCGTGAATGCTTACGTTTTCATGGCGACGACCGCGGTCATCGTTGTCGTGCTGACGCGCCGGCAGTTCTTCTCGGAGGCGCGTCTGGCTATCATGGATGCCAACCCGCCATCAGATCTCCACCTTTCTGCTATTCGCCGCGATACGCCGCAAGATAGCGGAAGTGATTTGTCCGGGGGATTGTGATGACTATTTCTGCGAGCGAAAACGGTACGTCCGCCCGGCCACCGCGCATCGGCCTGCTCGATACGGCGCGCGGCGCAGCGCTGATTGCGATGGCGACCTACCACTTTACCTGGGACATGGAGTTCATGGGCTATCTGGCGCGCGGGACGGCGGAGACTGGGTGGCTGAAGATCTATGCCCGTGCGATCGCGTCGACCTTCCTCTTCCTCGCCGGTGTCAGCCTGATGTTTGCCGGCACACCAAGCATCAGGCGCCAGGCCTATCTCCGGCGGCTTGGCATGATCGTTTCGGCCGCGGCTCTCATCACGGCCGCGACGGCAATTGCGATGCCGCAGGGCGCGATCTTTTTCGGCATTCTGCACAGTATCGCGGCGGCAAGCGTCATCGGCCTGCTCTTCTTGCGCCTGCCCGGGATTTTGATCATCACCGCCGGCATTGCGGCTGTCGTCGCCCCGCTCTATCTGCGCTCTTCATTCTTCGACACGCCGTGGCTTTGGTGGGTGGGCCTTTCCCAGACTGTGCCGCGATCGAACGATTATGTGCCTGTTTTGCCATGGATCGGGCCCTTTCTCATCGGTATGGGCGTTTCGAGCATAACGCTGAAACAGGGCTGGGCAGAATGGCTCGCAAAGTTTGGCACAGGCACCACTTTGCTTGCAAAAGCCGGCCGCCACAGCCTCGCCATCTACCTGATCCACCAGCCGGTCCTGATCTCGATCGCATATGCGCTTTCGATTGTCGCGCCGCCCGCAAAGCCGGATCCCGTGCAGACCTACCTGCAGCAGTGCCAATCCTCCTGCGTCGTCCAGGAAGGAGAAGCGCTTTGCCGCAGCTTCTGCCAGTGCACGCTCGAAAGATTGCAGGGCGAAAACCTGTTCACGCCGCTCCAGTCTGGCGCAATCCAGGCGGATAAAGATGAAAGGGTACAGCGTATCGCATTGGAGTGCAGCACCGAAGCGCAATGACGGTCGTTCGATGAATGCCTATCGTTCGAAGCCGCTGAAATTTCCATGGCCGCCGGTTCTATACGGCCACGCTTTACTCTCCGCTTTCCTGCTTGGCGAAATCGTCGGGCTTCCGGTACCCCGGATGCATGCCGCCTTTGCCTGGATCATTGGTGCAGCACTCACCTACGCCGACCCGGAGCACCTCGTGGAAAGGCATAGTCCAGGTGCGTCGAGCGCTCCCGTCATAGCAGCGATAAAGGAAGGGGTAGCTAATCTGGCAGACCGTGCCTGTCGCGACTGAAGCTACCTGCTGTTGCGCATGCCGTCCATTCAGGTGGAAAATTCTCATCGCCGCCATATGGGCGATCAAGACTTTGCTGGAGAGCGGGACGACGATCATGCGGAATCGCGCAACAGCCCGTCTCTTCACCCGCGGTCCCTTCCGCTGCACGCGCAATCCGATCTATCTCGGCTACACGCTTGCAACGATCGCCTGCGGCCTCGTGACGGGAAATAGTTGGTTCTAGGTCGCAGTCGGCGGGAAGAACGGCACCTGCAGGCCCGCTTCGGCTGCGATTTCGAAGGCTATTGCAGAAGAACCAGAGGTTCGATCTGACGCTCAGGTGCCCACGCCGATTTCTGCGAGACGGCCGAGGCAGGCCTCTTCGATATTGTCGAGCTCCGTCAGCGTATCGTCGATGTCCTTGCGCTTCTTGCGCAGGTCTTCCCGTTTTTCGTCGATGCGCTTCATCAAAAGCTTGAGCTGGCCGAGTTCCCCCGGAGGATCCTTGTAGACCTGAATGATCTCGCGAATCTCTGCGATGGTGAAGCCGATGCGGCGGCCGCGCAGGATTTCCTGAATCAGGCGCCGGTCGGCCGGACGGAACAGGCGCGTGCGCCCGCGGCGTTCCGGATGGATCAGGCCTTCGTCTTCGTAGAAGCGAAGCGTGCGGGTCGACACACCGAATTCCCGCGTCAGCTCCGTTATGCTATAGTATTTATTCACTGGCATTGGTTTCCCACTCTCGTGCCCCATAATATTGACTTTTACGTAATAGTCAATTTATGCAGGTTCGGCTCAGATTCCGAACCACCAGGTGGCGATGCCGAGGAAGGCGAAGAAGCCAGTGCAATCGGTGACGGTCGTCACGAAAACGGACGACGCGATGGCCGGGTCCGCGCCGACCTTGTCCAGAAGAAGCGGCCAAAGAATGCCTGCGAGAGCCGCAGCCATCAGATTGATGATCATGGCGGCGCCGATGACCATGCCGAGCTGATAGTCGTGGAACCACGTGCCGGCAATCGTGCCCATGATGCTCGCAAAGACGATGCCGTTCATGATGCCGACGCCCGCCTCTCTGCGGATGATGCGGCCGGCATTGTAAATGTCGAGGTCGCGGGTCGCCAGCGCCCGCACCGTCACGGTCATCGTCTGCGTGCCGGCATTGCCTCCCATGGACGCCACGATCGGCATCAGCACGGCAAGTGCGATCATCTTCTCGATCGATGCATCGAAGAGCCCGATGACGCTGGCCGACAGCATCGCCGTGCCGAGATTGATCACCAGCCAGAGGAAGCGCGAGCGGACGGTCGAGATGACATTGTCCGAAAGCTCTTCGTCACCGACGCCGCCGAGGCGCTTGATGTCTTCATCCGCTTCTTCGTGGATGACGTCGACCACGTCATCGATGGTAAGAACACCGACAAGGCGATCGTTCTCGTCTACGACGGCGGCTGAGAGAAGGTCGTATTGCTCGAAGAGTTGGGCCGCCTCTTCCTGGTCCATCTCGGCCGGAATCGGATGGGTCGTCTCGCGCATGATCGCCTCGATCTTCGTCTGCCGCTTGGTGCGGAGAAGCTTGTCGAGATCGACGGCGCCAAGCAGCTTGAAGGTCGGGTCGATAACGAAGATCTGCGTGAAGGAGTAAGGCAGGTCCTCCTCCTCGCGCATGTAGTCGATCGTCTGCCCGACGGTCCAGAATGGCGGCACCGCCACGAATTCCGTCTGCATGCGGCGGCCGGCGGAACTTTCCGGATAGTCCAGCGCCCTGCGTAGGCGCACCCGCTCGGTGAACGGCAGCTGCGCCAGGATTTCTTCCCGGTCTTCCTTGTCCAGGTCCTCGAGAATGTAGACAGCGTCGTCCGAATCGAGGTCGCCAATTGCAGCGGCAATCTGCTCGTTCGGTATCTGGTCAACAATTTCGCGGCGGATCGCTTCGTCGACCTCCGTCAGCGCCGTCATGTCGAAATCGTCGCCGAGGAGGCGGACAAGCGCCAGGCGCTGATCCGGCTGGATCGATTCCAGCAGGTCGCCTATTTCCGACTCGTGAAGGCGCGCGACGTTCTGCCGGAGAAAGATCGTGTCACGGTCGGCGATGGCAGCGCCGACAAGCGCCAGAAAGTCGCTACGGACGTTACCGTCCTCGTCGTAGATGTCGGCGCCTTCGTCGTCCGGACGTCTGCGGATGCGGTCGTCTTCTCCGGTTTCCGTCATCTGTCGTCCTCGCGTTCCAAGATTAACGACTGTCGCGCCGCATTCGAGAATGGCGGCTGAAAGAGTATTGTCAACAACCGGATAAGCGAATTCCGCCTGCCTCCCGGCCCGCTCGAATTCCAGCCCTGCTAGCCGAAACACGCCTCGCCGTCTAGCGCCAAGCGCGTCCCCGCAGATGACAATGCGCCGTCTTGCCGATAGTTTCCGCGCGCTAGCAAACCAGGACCGCCCGCCGATGGCCATTCGTCCCATTCTTCATTATCCGCATCCCGGCTTGAAGACAGTCTGCGAACCGGTGACAGTCTTCGATTCGGCGCTGCGCGAGCTTGCGGACGATCTGCTGGAGACGATGCGCGCCGCACCCGGCGTCGGCATCACGGCCGCCCATGTCGGTGTCTTCCTGCGGGTGGCTGTGATCGAGCTCAGCAAGGCAGACGGCATTCGGATCTATATCAATCCTGAAATCACGTCGGTTTCGGACGAACTCACGCGCCAGACCGAAGGAAGCGTCTCAATGCCCGGAGTGACCGACGATGTCGCGAGGCCCGCCGCGATCCGTTTTCGCTATCAGGACATCAACGGCGTCCAGCATGAAGACGATGCCGATGGCTTCCTGGCAATCTGCATCCAGCACGAAGTGGACCAACTTGACGGCATATTCTGGCTTCAGCGCCTGTCGAAGCTGAAGCGCGACCGACTGATCCGGAAATGGGAAAAAGCGGCGCGGTGATTTCACGAAACTTTGGCGAACCATTCCGGACCGTGAGCGTTCTTCGATCAAGGTAACGCCTGAGGGAGAACGACGATGCCGAGGAAGAACGACAAGACAACCTTTTCGCGCGAAGACGATTATCGCGATTACGAAGAACGCAATCTTGACGAGGGCTGGCCCTACTCCGACGGAGCAAGATCGGCCGGGTCGGGAAATCGAGCCTACGGCGAAACGCCGGCAAATTTCGACCGCGATCCAAACGGCGGCTTTCGCGTTGACGGCACGGATAAAGACGGTAACGAAAACCGGCTCAAGGATTCGCTCAGGGCCAATACGATCGACCGCGACGAAAGCGATGACCTCGAAGCGCGCGTGACGGAGAACCTGGAAAACATTCCGGATTTGAACCTCGACAGCATCGATGTTCACGCTGACGGCCACACCGTAACGTTGGAAGGCGCGGTCGAAACCATCGGCATGGCCCGCAAGGTTGAACTCGGGGCTCTTTCAGTCGATGGCGTCCACCGTGTCCGCAACCGCCTGGAAACGATCGGCGTCGATTCGCATCTGTCGGACGAGGATTGAAGACCCTGACAATCAAGGCGGCACGAACCGTCTAGCATGCCGGCAAACGAAAAAGGACCGAAAACCCGGCCCATTTTTCATGCTGTCCGCGCGATGGGACGTCTTAAAATTCTCTCTGGAAGAGAAATGGTGCGGTCGAGAAGACTCGAACTTCCACGGGTTGCCCCACAGCGACCTCAACGCTGCGCGTCTACCAATTCCGCCACGACCGCATCGTGGTAGGTGCCGAACTGCGTCGGCGGGGCAGCATGTAGCAAAAGCATTTGGGGTGCACAAGGGCGATATGACAGATTTTTGCAAAACAAATCACAGCATTTGAATTGCACGTCGAACGGGGCCATATAGGCGGTCTGCCGCCTGTGATCGCCGTGCGGCGAGGGAAAGTCATGCTGCGCACCGATCTGCAATTCTCCATGTTTCCGCTTGAAGGCTCAAAACCGGTGCGCTGGCGCATCGCCGATGGTCTCGTAGCCTACGAAGAGGCCGTAGGAGCGATGGAGCGCGAGGTGGCGATGATCGCCGAAGGCGGCGACGAGCTTGTCTGGCTCGTCGAGCATCCGCCCCTTTATACGGCAGGCACCAGCGCCAATGCAAAGGACCTTGTGCAGCCGGATCGTTTCCCGGTCTTTGCGACCGGCCGCGGCGGCGAATACACCTATCATGGCCCCGGCCAGCGCGTTGCCTATGTGATGCTTGATCTCAAGCGCCGTCGTCAAGATGTGCGCGCTTTCGTTGCAGCGCTGGAAGAAGTGGTGATCCGCACGCTCGATTCGATGAATGTGCGCGGCGAGCGGCGCGAGGATCGCGTCGGGGTCTGGGTAAGACGGCCGGAGAAACCGCTGCTGCCGGACGGCAGCATGAGCGAGGACAAGATTGCCGCACTCGGCATCCGGCTTCGCCGATGGGTGACGTTTCACGGCCTGTCGCTCAATGTCGATCCGGACCTCGATCATTTTACTGGCATCGTGCCGTGCGGGATTTCCGCCTATGGCGTGACGAGCCTAGTCGATCTCGGCCTGCCGGTGATGATGGCGGATGTGGATATCCGTCTGCGGGAAGCCTTCGGAACGGTCTTCGGCGAAACGGTGGGCGAGCGCTAAGCCATATTGATCGGCATGCATTCCTATGGTTGATGGCTTCGTTCCCGAAAGCCGCACGATGTCCCAAGAACAGTCTCCGCAAAATCCGCTTCAAGGCATGGGCATCATGGCCGGCGCCATGGTCGTCCTGCCCGCCATGGATGCGATCGCCAAATACATGGCGACCTTCGAGGCGATGTCGCCTGGCCAAGTGACTTTCTACCGCTTCTTCTTTCAGGTTGCCTGCACGCTTCCTATCTTGTTTGCCGTCTTCCGCTGGAAGGCGCTTTCGGCCAAGCGGCCGTGGATGAACCTTTTGCGCGGCGCCTTGCATGGTGCAGCCAGCCTGCTTTTCTTCGTCGCGGTCAAATACATGCCGCTCGCCGATGTCTTCGCGATCTATTTTGTCGAGCCCTTCATGCTGACGGCGCTTTCGGCGCTCTTTCTCGGGGACACAGTCGGCTGGCGGCGATGGATGGCGATCGTCGTCGGATTCGGCGGCGCGATGATCGTCATCCAGCCGAGCTACGAAATCTTCGGCCTGAAGGCGCTGCTGCCGGTGTGCTGCGCCTTCCTCTTTTCTCTTTATCTTTTCCTTAACCGCGCGATCGGTGAGGCTGATTCGCCATTGACGATGCAGACCATGGCCGGATTCGGCGGAACGCTCTTTATGGGCGCCGCGCTCCTTGGCGGAAATGCGCTTGCGATACCCGATTTCGAGATGTCGCTCCCTTCCTCCACGCTGGGCCTCTTCCTTCTGCTGATCCTCGGCACCATTTCCGGATATGCACATATGCTGGTCGTCAGGGCATTCCGCCTGGCGCCGCTGTCGCTGCTTGCCCCGTTCCAATATTTCGAGATCATCTCGGCGACGGTGCTCGGATACGCGCTGTTCGACGATTTTCCCAATTTTTCCAAATGGATCGGCATTTTCATCATCGTCGCATCAGGTCTTTTCATCATCTGGCGCGAACGCGTTCAATCACGATCGCTAAAATCGTCGGAGACGCCTGCATAATCGGTTAACTTTTGTTGTTGATGGTTCATCAATTCCGCTGCGCTAGAGCTGTTTCAGGCTTCATGATGAAGCCTGGAGATAAAAGATGAGCGAATTCCGATTGGCTTTTCCGGCATGCGTGATCGCCGGGAAGCATCGGTTGGCCGCCGACGATATCGGCCTCTTGCGCAGGCACAGCTTTCCGGACGGCGTCCGGACGGCGCACGACGTCGTTGTCATGCTTGCGCTGAACAATTCCTGCCCTGAAAAATGCCCGGAATGGAACTCCTTCTTTGTGGAGCAACTCGCCGGTTTCATCGTCAACTACAGTTATCCGCAAGGCTCGCTGGACGAAATCAATGTCGCATGGATCATGCGCATGTTCGCGACTGGCGGTGTCGTCAATTCGGCGCTCGAACTGGAGCTCGTGCTACATATCATGGAGATTTCCGCCCATGTGCCGGACGATCTGCGCGCCTTTGCGCTCGATCAGCTGCGGCTCGCGATCACCGACGATGTCGGCGGCTACAAGCTGTCGCGCGCAGTGGATCGCAAGGGCGTCACCCGTCAGGACGTCGATTTCGTCATGCGTGTGCTGAGGAACATCTGTGAGGGCGGTGTGCTTCCGGTTTCACTGCTTACCTACAACGTTCTGCACCGGATCGAAGCGGCAACGCTGCCTGCCGCCAATCATCCCCGCTGGACCGACATCCTGCAGGCTCTCGAACTCCGCGAATATGTCGAACCGCGCACCAGCCGCTGGCTGCGGATCGTGGACGACGAACAAGCGGTCGCGTGACTTCCGTTAGGACAGGTCCCCTCCTCACCGTCAACTTTCGCACGATTGTGCGTCTCGACGTTTCTGCGTAGAACTTCTGGACGCATTTTTCGGGTGGAGTCTGCATGTTCAAGAAAATCCTGATCGCGAACCGCGGCGAGATCGCTTGCCGCGTGATCAAGACTGCGCGCCGCATGGGTATTGCAACGGTCGCGGTCTATTCGGACGCAGACAGGGATGCCCTCCACGTCGAGATGGCCGATGAGGCCGTGCATATCGGTCCGGCCGCGGCGGCCGAGAGTTATCTCGTCGCCGAAAAGATCATCGCCGCCTGTAAGGAGACCGGTGCCGAAGCCGTCCATCCCGGCTACGGCTTCCTCTCGGAACGAGCCTCCTTCTGCGAGGCGCTAGAAAGGGAAGGCATCGTCTTCATCGGGCCGAAACCGAAGGCCATCAGGGCGATGGGCGACAAGATCGAATCGAAGAAGTTTGCCAATGCCGCCAAGGTCTCGACGGTGCCGGGCTATCTCGGCGTCATAGAAGATGCCGCGCATGCCGAAAAGATCGCCGGTGAGATCGGCTATCCGGTGATGATCAAGGCTTCGGCCGGCGGCGGTGGCAAGGGCATGCGCGTCGCCTGGAACGAGGCGGGGGTGTGCGACGGCTTCGACCGCGCCCGCTCGGAGGCGCGGAGTTCCTTCGGCGATGATCGCGTCTTCATCGAGAAATACATCGTCGACCCGCGTCATATCGAAATCCAAGTGCTGGCCGATGCGCACGGCAATGCCGTCTATCTCGGCGAGCGGGAATGCTCGATCCAGCGGCGAAACCAGAAGGTCGTCGAAGAGGCGCCCTCGCCCTTCCTCGACGAAAAGACCAGGCAGGCGATGGGCAAGCAGTCTGTCGCGCTGGCTAAGGCCGTCGACTACCAAAGCGCAGGCACGGTGGAATTCATCGTCGATCGCGACCGAAATTTCTATTTTCTCGAGATGAACACGCGGCTGCAGGTCGAGCATCCGGTGACGGAACTGGTGACCGGGATCGATCTTGTGGAGCAGATGATCCGCGTCGCTGCGGATGAAACGCTTCCCTTCAGCCAGAAGGACATAAAGCTGAATGGCTGGGCGATCGAAAGCCGGCTCTACGCCGAAGATCCCTATCGCAACTTCCTGCCCTCGATCGGCCGCCTGACACGTTACCGTCCGCCGGCGGAAGGCAGGCACGGAAACACGATTGTCCGCAACGATACCGGCGTCTTCGAGGGCGCGGAAATCTCGATGTATTACGACCCGATGATCGCAAAGCTTTGCACCTGGGCGCCAGACCGTCCGACGGCGATCGACGCCATGGGCCAGGCGCTCGACGGCTTCGTGGTCGACGGCATTGCGCATAATCTGCCGTTTCTTGCGGCATTGATGACGCATCCGCGCTGGCGCGAAGGCCGGCTTTCGACGGGCTTCATTGCCGAGGAATATCCGGACGGCTTTGCGCCGATGGTGCCGGATCAGCGGGAGGAAACGATGCTGGCTGCCGTGGCTCTCTCGGCATCGTTGATCGAAGCAAACCGGCGCGAACGCCATGTCGACCGTCTGCGCGCGTCGGACGGCGATCTCCGCCAGGAATGGGTTGTGAAGATCGGCGGAAGCTACGTGCCGGTAAGGCTGATCGACGGACTCGTGACCATCCCGTTCGACATGGAGATGGAAGCAGTGGGAGAAACGCTGCATGTTATCACCGATTGGAGACCCGGCGATCCGGTCTGGAACGGGGCAGTCAGCGGGCAGGCTGTGACGGCACAGGTGCGGCCCGTTCTCAATGGCATGCTGATCGACTGGCAGGGTCTCGCCGTCCGCGCAGGCGTTTTCACGCCGCGCCACGCCGAACTCGACCGCCTGATGCCCGTCAAGCTGCCACCGGATACATCGAAGCTGCTGCTTTGCCCCATGCCGGGACTGGTGATCTCGATCGCCGTCGCGGAAGGCCAGGAAGTAAAGGCCGGCGAGACACTTGCCGTGGTCGAAGCCATGAAGATGGAAAACGTGCTGCGCGCCGAACGCGATCTGGTCGTCGGCAAGATCAATGCGAAACCCGGCGAGAGTCTCGCCGTCGATGCCGTTATCCTGGAATTCGCCTGATCCGGATTGGCACAAGCCCATCCGCGCCGCGGTGAATGCGGCTTCGCTTTTGTTAAGGTCTTGCAGTTTAAGATGGAGCGTTCTCGTCCTGTGGCTGGGGCCGGAGTAACGAATGACGGCACTACAATCTGCCGCCCTGCTGCTTTTCATCAATCTTGGCCTTCTCTGGCTGCTCATACGCATACCGCTCGGCCTGCGCACCATTCGCTTGAAACGCGCATTCCGGCGTTCGCCGGAAGAGCTGTGGAAAGCGATCAATCCCGCCGGCAGCGACGCCGACTGGCACCATTCCGTTATCAGCAGCAAGCCGCTTGGAAACCGTAAGGGTATCGTCGAACAGTTTTACAGCCATCTGGACCGCAACGGCGAGCCTCTGCGCCGCTTGCTCGCTTTGGAGCCGTTGCCCACTGCCGGCGGCCGCGGCTTTCGCGCGCGGGTAACTGACGACAGTACGCTCGATGCGACGTTCTGGCAGGACTTCAGCGAAAGCAGAATCGTCCGCCGTGCGCCGGACGGCGCCGAGATCGAAATTTCGCAGACGGATCGTTATCGCGGCCTCGCGTTCCTTCTCTTCCGGTACTTCGTCCTGCGCCGCGAGCTGCGTGCCCTGGAGGGGTGGCTGGCGACCGGAGAGTCCGTCCCTCAGGGCCATTTCGAACATCCTGCCGTTCAATGCTGCCTGGCGCTTCTATCGACGCTGCTGCTTTGGCCGTTCTTTGGTCTTACCGTCGGGGGCCTGATGATCTCGACCTTTCTCACGCTCGTCATCGCCCTGCACGAACTCGGACATCTTGCCGCCTACCGGACGTTCGGGCACGAATCCGTGCGCATGATTTTCGTGCCGTTCCTCGGCGGTATTGCAATTGGCGGCAGACCGTACAGAAGCCATTTCGAGGTTGCCACCTGTGCGCTGATGGGGCCTGGCATCTCGGCCTTTTTCGTCCCGATCCTGATTGCCGGGGATAACCTTGCGGCACATGGCCTGCTGCCGGAGCAATTCCGCGGTCCGCTATTGATCTTCCTGCTTATCCTCGGCGCCTTCAACCTGCTCAATCTTCTGCCGATGCAAAGGTTCGACGGTGGTCAGGTCCTGCGGCAAATCTTCAGGACGCGCCGCTCGCTGATCGGAGCGAGCTTTGCCGCAACGGCCTGTGTTCTAGGTATCGGCTGGGAGATCGGCGTTTCCAGCGGTGTCCTGGCGGCTGCCCTCGCGGTCTTCATCCTGCTCAGCATGATCGGCGCGGGCTCCCTCAAGCCGCGCCACAAGCTTGAGGAGATGAGGGCCGGCGAACGCATGCTCGTCGCCTTCGGGCTTTACGCCGCAATCGCCATACATGGTTATGCCGTTGTCCTTTCCGCGGAAAAGCTCTTTTGACGCTTTGAGCAAACTTGCTGCCGCAAGCAGCTGATTTTGCAATAATGTTATCGCCGCCTTGCCTTTTTCGCTTGAGCCGCTCGCGCCCGGCATGCCAAGGTTCGTCCGGAAAATCACGAGGAGATCAGACGATGGACGTTCGCGCCGCCGTAGCCGTTCAGGCTGGAAAACCACTGGAAATTATGACCGTGCAGCTTGAAGGGCCGAAGGCCGGCGAGGTGCTGGTCGAGGTCAAGGCGACGGGCATCTGCCATACCGATGATTTCACCCTGTCGGGCGCCGATCCGGAAGGTCTCTTTCCGGCAATCCTCGGCCACGAGGGCGCCGGCATCGTCGTCGATGTCGGCCCGGGCGTCACTTCGGTCAAGAAGGGTGACCACGTCATCCCGCTCTATACACCGGAATGCCGTGAATGCCCGTCCTGCCTGTCGCGCAAGACCAATCTCTGCACCGCGATCCGTTCGACCCAGGGCCAGGGCCTGATGCCGGACGGCACCTCGCGCTTTTCGATCGGCAAGGACAAGATCCATCACTACATGGGCTGCTCGACCTTTGCCAATTACACGGTGCTGCCGGAGATCGCGCTCGCCAAGGTCAATCCTAACGCCCCCTTTGACAAGATCTGCTACATCGGCTGCGGCGTGACTACCGGCATCGGCGCCGTCATCAACACCGCCAAGGTGGAGATCGGTGCAACGGCCATCGTCTTCGGTCTCGGCGGCATCGGCCTCAACGTCATCCAGGGGCTGAAGCTCGCCGGTGCCGACATGATCATCGGCGTCGATTTGAACAACGGCAAGAAGGAATGGGGCGAGCGCTTCGGCATGACGCATTTCGTCAATCCGAAGGAGGTCGGCGACGATATCGTGCCCTATCTCGTCAACATGACAAAGCGCGGCGCCGACCAGATCGGCGGCGCCGACTACACCTTCGACTGCACCGGCAACACCAAGGTGATGCGCCAGGCGCTGGAAGCCAGCCATCGCGGCTGGGGCAAGTCGGTGGTCATCGGGGTTGCCGGCGCCGGCCAGGAGATTTCGACGCGTCCCTTCCAGCTGGTCACCGGCCGCAGCTGGATGGGCACCGCCTTCGGCGGTGCGCGCGGCCGCACCGACGTGCCGAAGATCGTCGACTGGTACATGGAAGGCAAAATCCAGATCGATCCGATGATCACCCACACAATGCCGCTCGAAGACATCAACAAGGGCTTCGAGCTCATGCATTCCGGCGAAAGCATCAGGAGTGTTGT
>NZ_FWER01000010.1 GCF_900169785.1 Rhizobium sullae | reverse complement strand
GTAACTTCGTCGCCAGCAGCGCCGCCGCCCTCGTTCAGTGACGCGGCTTATAGACCCCGCCCCACGAACTAGTCAACACCACCAATCCAACTTTTTTGACATTTTTGTAACAGACTGTTTTCACAAGGGATTTTTCGACAGAGTCAAAAGTCGAGCAAATTTCAGTCCAATTCCGGAGCGAGAGAGATTCATTTTTCAGAATCCGTCGTCACGCCGTCGATTTGGGGTGCCTGCCTTATATAGGAAGCATCGTCATCACTTTCCAGATCCGCTTGCGCAGCCGCGGCCAATCGCTAGTTTGGCGTCCTGGATATTCGGCCATGGAGATTTTGGAATGCTTGTCCTCGATGAAGAGCGGACGCGCGCGGCGCTTCCCTGGGGGGAGCTTATCGACGCGATCGCGGCGATGTTTGCCGGGGAATGCGTCATGCCCGTGCGCCATCATCACGACATGGAGGTTCCCGGCGAGGAGGAAGCAACGCTATTGCTGATGCCTGCCTGGGTGCCCGGGCGCTACGCCGGCGTGAAGATGGTCTCGGTTTTTCCGGGGAACGCCAAGCGCGCGCTGCCTGCAATCTTCGGAACCTATCTGCTTTCGTCTGGCACGACGGGGGAAATGCTTGCGGCGATCGACGGTGGCGAGCTGACGGCACGGCGGACGGCTGCGACCTCCGCATTGGCGGCACGCTATCTGGCGCGGCCGGATGCGGCCGAGCTGCTTGTCTGCGGAACGGGTCGCCTCTCCCTCAACCTGCTGCAGGCGCATGCCACCGTCCGGCCGATCAAACATATACATGTCTGGGGACGCAATCTTGTGAGCGCGGAGAAGATTGCGGCCGAAGCGCGGGAGCTCGGACTTCCCGCCAAAGCAGTCTCCGATATCGAAACGGCGGCGCGAGCCGCCGACATCATCTCCTGCGGCACACTCTCAAGCGAGCCGCTCGTCCGCGGCGAATGGCTGAAACCCGGGGCGCATCTCGATCTCGTCGGCGGCTTCAAGCCGAGCATGCGCGAGAGCGACAACGAGGCGATCCGCCGCGCGTCCGTCTTCGTCGATACGCGAGCTGGTGCGATGAAGGAAGCGGGCGATATCGTTCAGCCGCTTAAAAGCGGCGTTCTCAAGGAGAGCGCAATCAAGGCAGAGCTCGCCGAGCTCGTTCGCGGCACGCGAAGCGGCCGCAGCGCGGCGGAAGAGATCACGCTCTTCAAGTCCGTGGGTGCCGCGCTCGAGGATCTCGCGGGAGCAATCCTAGCCTATGAAACTGTCACCGGCAGGAAATAACTGGCATGCCTGTTTTGCCGGAACTTCCGGTTTCTCACATTCTGCCCGAAATCGGAGCCGCACTTGCCGAAAGCGGACGAGCCGTTCTTTCCGCACCACCCGGCGCCGGGAAGACCACGCTTGTGCCACTTTACCTGCTGAATCAACCATGGCGCAATGACGGCAGGATCATTCTGCTGGAGCCACGGCGGCTGGCAGCGCGGGCTGCGGCGAGCCGCATGTCCTTTCTGCTCGGCGAACAGGTAGGCGAGACGGTCGGCTATCGCATGCGGCTCGACAATCGTATTTCCGGCAAGACGCGGATCGAAGTGGTCACCGAGGGGGTGTTTGCGCGCATGATCCTCGATGATCCGGAACTCTCCGGCGTTTCGGCGGTCATTTTCGACGAATTTCACGAGCGTTCGCTCGATGCAGACTTTGGATTGGCATTGGCGCTCGACGTGCAGTCGGCGCTGCGTAACGATCTACGGCTTCTGGTGATGTCGGCAACGCTTGACGTCGAGCGTGTCGCAGTGCTTCTCGGTCATCCGCCGGTGATCGAAAGCATGGGTCGGAGTTTTCCGATCGACATCCGCTATCGGGATCGGCCGGGCGGCGAGCGCATAGAGGATGCCGTGACACGGGCAATCATCGAGGCTCATGCGGATGAGACGGGATCGATCCTCGCTTTCCTGCCTGGACAGGCCGAGATCACCCGAACAGCGGAAAGGCTTGAGGGGCGGTTCGGACCGGATACGCTGATCGCCCCTCTCTACGGCAATCTTGGTCAGAGGGAGCAGGATGCGGCTATCCGGCCGCCGGCTAAGGGAATGCGCAAGATCGTGCTTGCCACATCGATCGCGGAGACCTCGATCACCATCGACGGCGTACGGATCGTGATCGACAGCGGGCTGCAGCGACTGCCGGTGTTCGAAGCCTCGACCGGCATCACGCGGTTGGAGACTGCGCGCGTGTCGCAGGCTTCAGCCGACCAGCGCGCCGGGCGCGCCGGCAGAACGGAGCCCGGCATTGCGGTCCGCCTCTGGCATCCGGGGCAGACGGCCGCATTGGCTCCTTTTACACCGCCGCAAATCCTGTCGAGCGATCTTTCCGGTCTCGTGCTCGATCTGGCGCATTGGGGTGTTCAGGACCCGGCATCGCTTGCCTTCGTCGACCAGCCGCCGGAAACGACGCTGAAGGAGGCGCGCGCGCTACTACAGGAACTTGGAGCTTTGGACGAGGATAGAACCTTAACGGCGCGTGGACGAATGATGCGCGAGCTTGCGCTGCCGCCGCGGCTGGCCGCCATGGTGGTTTCGGCCGGGGAAAGCGGGCACGCAAAAGAAGCCGCGATGCTCGCCGTTCTTCTGACAGAGCAGGGCCTCGGCGGTACGAGCATCGACATCGAGGACCGTTTGCGACGCTTCAAGACGGAGAAGGGCGAAAGGGCGGATGCTTCACGGCGCCTTGCTGCACGGCTGGCGCGCGGGCTCGACAAGGTTTCCTCAAGCGCGCCGCCGCTTGCCGGACAGCTCCTGCTGCATGCCTTTCCGGATCGAATTGCCCTGCAGCGCGGCGGGCGGGGACGATACGTGATGGTAAACGGCCGTGGCGCCGAATTGCCGGAGACGGAACGTCTGGCGGGCAGCCAGATGTTGGTGATCGCCGATCTGACCGGGCGCGCGGCGCAAGCGCGTATCCTGGCTGCGGCGGAGATTTCGCGCAGCGATGTCGAAGCCGAGCTGCCAGGTCTGATCACGACCGGCGAGCAGACCTATTTCGATCTACAGACCAGACGCATCCGCGCCCGGCGCGCGACGAGGCTCGGGGCGATCGTTTTCGATGAAACGCCGCTGCCCCGGCCGACGGGCGAGGCTGTTGCCGCGGCACTGGCGGACGGCGTACGGCAACTCGGACTCGACGCCCTGCCCTTTTCCAAGGAGGCTATCCAGCTGCGCGAGCGGATCGGCTTCCTGCATCGAACGATAGGCGCGCCATGGCCGGATGTCAGCGACGCTGCGTTATTGGAACGGCTGGACGACTGGTTCACGCCCTACCAGAGCGATGCACGCGGGCTTTCGGATATTACCGCCGGATCGCTCACCAGCGGGCTGATGGCGCTTGTGCCGCACGAGTTGCAACGCGACCTCAGCCGGCTGGCGCCGACGCATTTCGAAGCGCCGACGGGTCAGCGGCATCCGATCCGATACGAGGGCGAGGAGCCGCTGCTGACGATTCGCGTACAGGAACTTTTCGGATTGAAGCAGCATCCGGCGATCGGCGGCGGACGGCTGCCGCTTCTTCTCGAACTGACGTCGCCGGCGCACCGGCCGATCCAGACGACGCGCGACTTGCCGGGGTTTTGGGCAGGTTCCTGGAAAGACGTGCGCGCCGACATGCGGGGCCGCTACCCGCGGCATCCGTGGCCGGAGCGGCCGGAGGAGGCCTTGCCGACGACACGCGTTAAGCCGCGTGGTACATAAGCAGTGCGAGGAGCCGGCCATGGTTGATGACGCCAACAGCAAGCCTCAGGATAACCGCCACAGCAGCCGCAGACTGCGCCTGCAGACGCTGGTACGCTTGCGCTGGCTCGCGGTCGGCGGACAGGCGGTGACCGTTTTCATCGTCGCCTTTTGGCTGAAATTCCCGTTGCCGCTGGTTACAAGCAGCTTGTTGATTGCAGCGCTTGCCTTGGTCAATTTCTTTCTGACGATCCGCTATCCACCAACGCATCGCCTGCAACCACCAGCCGCCTTCGCGCTGCTTGGACTTGACCTTCTGCAGCTTTGCGCGTTGCTGTTCATCACCGGCGGCCTGGCGAACCCGTTTGCGGCGCTCGTCTGCGTGCCGGTCATCATTTCTTTTGCCTCCCAACCGATCCGCTACAGCGTCGCCCTCATCGTCTTTGCGATGGTCTGCATCACGATCCTCGCTTTCTCGCCCTTCCCGCTTCCATGGTTCAACGGCGCCGAGATCAATGTGCACAACGTCATGCAGTTCGGTGTCTGGTGTTCGATCGCTTCGACCATGGCCTTTGCAGCTTTCTATGCCTATCGCGTTTCCATGGAAGCGAGCCAGTTGGCGGATGCGCTGGCTGCAACCGAACTCGTTCTGCAGAGGGAAAAGCACCTCTCGCAACTCGATGGCCTGGCGGCGGCGGCGGCACATGAGCTCGGAACGCCGCTTGCGACGATCAGCGTCGTCGCAAAGGAAATGGAGCGCGAGCTGAAGGATGACGACCGGTTCCGCGAAGACGTGCATCTGCTGCGCAGCCAGAGCGAACGCTGCCGCGATATCCTGAAGCGGCTGACGAGTCTTTCTGCAGAGGGCGATGCCCATATGCGGCGCCTGCCGCTATCTTCGATGATGGAGGAGATCATTGCGCCTTTTCGCGAATTTCCGATTGAAGTCGAGCTGATCGAAAAAAGCACGCGCAAGGGTGAACCGGTGACGGAGCGCAATGCCGGGATCATGTATGGGCTTGGCAACCTCATCGAAAATGCCGTCGATTATGCTCGCGAGAAAGTAACAGTCACCGTCGAACATGACCCCAGTAAGGTTCTTATCGTCATCGAGGACGATGGCAACGGCTACGCACCGGATATTCTCACCCGTATCGGCGAGCCTTACGTCACCAAAAGGCAGAAAGAGGATACTGCGGGCGGGCTTGGGCTCGGGCTCTTCATCGCCAAGACGCTGCTTGAGCGTTCCGGTGCAACGCTGGTTTTCGAAAACCGCGATCCGGAAAGTGAAGGAGCGCGTATCCGTGTCGAATGGCCGCGCATGCTCATCGATGCAAATTCGACAAAATGACTTTATCGGCATAATGAAGATATGCGTAGCTGACAAATATCAGGTGGGCGTAAACCGCCAGGATCGAAGACCATGACCGAACAAAGCCACGAAACCCTTGCCGCCGGCGAGCACGATATTGGCCCCGATGCGAGCCTCTTGATTGTCGACGACGACGGGCCTTTTCTGCGACGTTTGGCACGCGCGATGGAGACACGCGGCTTCCAGGTCGAGACCGCCGAATCGGTTGCGGAGGGCGTTGCCAAGTCGAAGAGCCATCCGCCGAAATATGCGGTGGTCGACCTGCGTCTCGGTGATGGCAACGGCCTCGACGTCATCGAGGCGATCCGCCAGCGCCGGGACGATACGCGGATCATCGTGCTGACGGGCTACGGCAATATCGCAACGGCAGTGACAGCCGTGAAGCTCGGGGCCGTCGACTATCTCGCCAAGCCTGCCGATGCAGACGACGTATTCGCAGCTTTGACGCAACGGCCGGGCGAGAAGGCGGAGCTTCCGGAAAACCCGATGTCGGCCGACCGGGTTCGCTGGGAGCATATCCAGCGCGTCTATGAAATGTGCGAGCGCAACGTCTCCGAGACGGCGCGGCGGCTCAACATGCACCGCCGCACGCTACAGCGAATTCTCGCAAAACGCGCCCCGAAGTAGCCGCTGTTAGATATCGTCGGTGGCAAGCGGCTTGCCATTCGCCCATTCAGCCAGCATCAATCTCTGCGCGGCGGCGCGGGAGAAATTCAGTGTGACCGATTTGCGGGTTGCCGGCGCAAGCCGATGTTCGGGTGCTTCGCGGATCATATGCGCGCCATAGCCGTCGGACAGAAACAGTCCGCATTCCTCCGGGAAGATATCAAGCGGTACATCCTTGTGCGTCGCAAAGAACAGTCGGTCGCAATGCAGCCGGTATTCGGGCCACTTGCGATCAACGCGAAAATCCTCGATCGAGGTTTTGATCTCGATGATCCAGATTTCGCCTTTTTCCGAAATGGTAATCAAATCGGCGCGCCGGCCGCTCGCCAGCGGCAGTTCAGGCAGAACCGCATGGCGCATGTCGTGAAGTAATATCTGAGTCCCGCGGCGCACGAGCATGGCTCTGTCCGATTGCCGCCCATCTATTAACGGATTGTTATTGTAAACGCTCAAAATCGTCATGGATAACCGTGAGGACGTATCGCCCGTTGTTGCAAAAAAACCATGCGGTTCTAATTTGCCGCTGCCGGTAACTCTCGTCGCACTGCAACATCTTGCAAAGACGAAGTTAATCGAAAATAAACCATAATCAAAGATGGTTCCAAGACCGTTTCCTCACTGCCAATCCTAAAGAGATATTCATGCGCATCCGAAATGCATTCCCTGTGTTCGGCCTAATGGCGACCCTCGCTCTGGCCGGCTGCTCTACCAATTCCGATCGCGCTTCCCTCGAAGACAAGGCCGCCGGCCCGACTGTCCAGACGGCACAAATCTTCGATGAAGCCTACGGCGTGAGGACGGATGCCGGATACGCCCTGCCCGCGATCCCGATCCAGCGCGTCAAGCCGGAGTTCCGCCGACAGATTGTTTCCTACGAGACGACCGAGCGTCCGGGTACGATCATCGTCAACACCCGCGAGCGCCACCTTTACTACATCCTGCCGGGCGGCAAGGCGATGCGCTACGGCATCGGCGTCGGCAAGCAGGGCTTCGCATGGGCCGGCACGGCCTATGTCGCCTGGAAGCAGGAATGGCCGACCTGGCATCCGCCGAAGGAAATGGCTGTCCGCAAGCCCGACATTGCAAAGTACGTTGAGGACGGCATGGGCCCGGGTCTCACCAATCCGCTCGGCGCACGCGCCATGTATCTCTTCAACGAAAAGGGCCAGGATACCCTTTTCCGCCTTCACGGCACGCCCGAATGGGCCTCCATCGGCACCGCGGCTTCGTCCGGCTGCATCCGCCTGATGAACCAGGACGTGATCGACCTTTACAGCCGCGTACGCCCAGGCAAGGCGACCAAGGTCATCGTTATCCAGTAAGCTAGAAAGCGAATTCGGTATAAAAAAGGCCACCGGAATTTTCTTACGGTGGCCTTTTTGTTTGATCATGAGCCTTATGCGGCCTGCCTGCCTTTGAGCTCGAGACGGCGGCGATGAAGGACCGGCTCCGTGTAGCCGCTCGGCTGTTCCCTGCCCTTCAAGACGAGGTCGACGGCAGCCTGGAAGGCTACCGAGCGGTCGAAATTCTCCGCCATCGGCATATAGGCAGGATCGCCGGCATTCTGTTGATCGACGACCGCGGCCATGCGCTTCATCGTCTCGATGACCTGTGCTTCACTGACGACCTTGTGGTGCAGCCAGTTGGCTATGTGCTGAGCGGAAATGCGAAGCGTTGCGCGGTCTTCCATCAGCCCGACATTGTTGATGTCCGGCACCTTCGAGCAGCCGATGCCCTGATCGACCCAACGGACGACGTAGCCGAGGATACCCTGCGCATTGTTGTCGAGTTCTCGCTGGATTTCCTCCGTCGTCCAGTTCGGCCGGGCGGCAACTGGAACGGAAAGGATATCGGAGAGCTTGGCACGGGCGCGATCCTTCAGTCCGCGCTGAACGTCGGCCACGTTGATCCGGTGATAATGCGTCGCGTGCAGTGTCGCTGCAGTTGGCGAGGGAACCCAGGCGGTGTTGGCACCGGCCTTCGGGTGGGCGATCTTCTGCTCCAGCATAGCCGCCATCAGGTCGGGCATCGCCCACATGCCCTTGCCGATCTGCGCGTGACCGGACAGGCCGCATTCGAGGCCGATATCGACGTTCCAGTTCTCGTAGGCCGATATCCATGCCGCCTGCTTCATGTCGCCCTTGCGGATCATCGGACCGGCCTCCATCGAGGTATGGATCTCGTCTCCAGTACGGTCGAGGAAGCCTGTATTGATGAAGACGACGCGCTCGCGGGCAGCACGAATGCATTCCTTGAGATTTACCGTCGTGCGGCGCTCCTCATCCATGATTCCCATCTTCATCGTGTTCTTCGGCATGCCGAGAAGTTCTTCGACGCGTGAGAAAATCTCGACGGCGAACGCCACTTCCTCAGGCCCATGCATCTTCGGCTTGACGATATACATCGAGCCGGTGCGCGAGTTCTTGCGGCGGCCGTTGGGACCGATATCGTAAAGCGCGATCAGGCCGGTAATGGCGGCATCCATCATGCCTTCGGGAACTTCGCGACCGTCACGGTCGAGGATAGCCGGATTCGTCATCAGGTGGCCGACATTACGGACGAGCATCAGCGAGCGGCGATGCAAATCAAAGGCGGAGCCGTCCGGCGCCTGATAGGTGATGTCAGGATTGAGCTTGCGGATGAAGGTCGAGCCGCCCTTGGTTACTTCCTCCTGCAGGTCGCCCTTCATGAGGCCCAGCCAGTTGCGATAGACGACGACTTTGTCCTCGGCATCGACGGCAGCAATCGAATCCTCGCAGTCCATTATCGTCGTGATCGCTGATTCGAGCCAGACATCGGAAATATGCGCCGGATCGCTCTTTCCGATCGGCGTCGAGGCATCGATGACAATCTCGATGTGAATGCCGTTGTTTTTCAAGAGAAGATGTGTCGGCGCTTCGGCATTTCCTCGGTAGCCGGCAAAATGCCGATTATCGCTGAGGGCCAGTCTTTCGCCATCTGTCAAAGTGATCGCGAGATTGCCGCTGTCCACCTTAAAGGCAGCGGCATCCTTCCAACGCGCGCCTTCGAGCGGAGCGGCGCCGTCCAGAAAGTCGCGAACCCAGGCGATGACCCTTTCGCCGCGCTTCGGATTGTAGCCCTTGCCTTTTTCCGCGCCGTCGCTTTCGGGAATGGCATCCGTGCCGTAAAGCGCGTCGTAGAGCGAGCCCCAGCGCGCATTTGCGGCGTTCAACGCGTAACGCGCATTCATGACCGGGACGACGAGCTGCGGCCCGGCAATCGAGGCGATCTCGGGATCGACATTGTTGGTCGAAACCTGGAAATCAGAGCCTTCCGGCAGCAGATAGCCTATTTCGCGCAGAAATGCCTGATGGGCATCCAAGTCTGTCGGCGCGCCATTCTTGCGATACCAGTCATCAATCTGCTGCTGGAGATGGTCGCGCGTCAGAAGCAGTTCGCGGTTCTTCGGCGCGAGATCATGAACGATTGCTGAAAAGCCGGCGAAAAATGCATCCGCATCAACCCGAAGGTCTGGAAGCACTTCATTGACGATGAAATCATGAAGGACGGTTTCGACGAAAAGACCGTTCTTTTCAATGCGGCGCATACAATTCTCCTCCCGCAGACGGCGACGTTTTCACATACTGTTCACTTTGCGCCGCTTTCATTCATAGTCAATTCTGCAATAGTTCGAAAGATTTATGCCCATGAGGAAACAGTGCGCGCGGTGACGCGCATCGGCAGACCGTTCTGGGGCTGGGTCGTCAGTTTCTGCACCGGCCAAGGATTGGTCTTCTCCGTCACGTCGAAGCGGAAACGGCTCATCAATACGGCCAGCGCAATGACCGCTTCCTGCAGGGCGAAGGTGGCGCCGATGCAAACACGCGGACCGGCGCCGAATGGCAGGAACTGGAACCGGCCGATCTTGCCGCGGTTTTCCGGAAAAAAGCGCTCGGGCATATAGGCGCGCGGCTTGTCCCAGAAGAGCTCATGCCGGTGCAGGGTCCAGGGCATGATGAGCACCGTCATGCCGGCATGGATCTCGACCTTCTCGCCTTTGGCATCTGTCCAGCTGTCGTCAGCGATCGCCGCACGGTTGATCGACGGCGCCGGCGGATAGAGCCGCAGGGCCTCCTCGAAGGCGGCGCGCGTGAGGGGCATCAGATCGAGCCATTCGACGGGCTCGGCGCCGCTTGCAAGAACGCGGCCGATCTCTTCCTCCATCCCATCGCGGATATGCGGGCTGTTCGCCACGCAATAGAGCGTCCAGGCGAGCGCCCGCGCCGTCGTTTCATGACCAGCGCCGATGAACGTCAGGATATTGTCTTCGATTTCTTCATTGGTGAGGCCGCCCGCCGATGCCCGGTCGAGCAGCAGAGTCAGAAAATCTTCGGGCGCCGAGGCGCGATCGGCAGCCATGCGCCGGAGCCTGGCGTCCATCGTTTCGCGCACCATGTTGCGGAACTTGTCGAGAACCTTCCGGCCGCCGACCCGCGTCACCCGCGGCACCCAACTCGGCGCGCGCAGGAGATCCATGGGGTCGACGCGGCCCATGCGGTGCAGAAGCGCGTTCACATCGTCAGCGAAGCTGTCCGAGGATGTGACGATTTCACCGGAAAACAGCGTATCGGCAAGGATTGCAAAGGTGAGCTCCGTCATATCGCTGGCGATTTCGAATACCCGGCCTACGCTTCCCGCCGCCTCGTACTTACGCACATACGCCTCGGACTGCTGCAGCATCTGCGCGGCAAAGCCGTTGGCGTGGCGGGGCGTGAAGACGGGGGCAACCGCTTTCCGCGTCCGCTTCCAGACCTCGCCTTCAGCCGTCAGCAATCCATCGCGCAATATGGGGCGCAATATGAGCTGGCGGACATCCGACATGCGGTAGTTCGCGGTGTTATCGACCAGCACATATTTAATGAGGGCGGGATCGTTGACGATGATCGTGCTGTCGCCGAAGAAGCGGTCCTTGATCCAGGGAAGTGTGTAGGACGGCTCGCCCCAAAGCTCCAAGGGATTGCGAAAGATCGTGCGGATGATCTCCAGCCGCGACGGTGGCACGGAGCGCGGCAGCGGCGCGGGTGGAACAAACGGTTCCGGTCGCATATCCATGGCAAAGCCTTTCGCGGAAGATTACAGCCTCCCGCCAGGCGAACGTTAGAGCAGGCCCTCAAGCTCGTCCAGCTTGTCGTTGATCAGCCAGCCGTAATAATTCTCCTCCGGCCAGACTATCGCACCTGCGACCTGGTTCCTCGCGGCAAGAGCCGATGCGCGCTGGCGCGAATTCCCGACATTGTAAAGCGTGGCGGTCAGGCCGGGATTGTTCGAAATATCCATGCCGGTAATCTGCTTGTAATCATCTATCGACTGGCGGATGGAGGCCGCAACGAACGCGAGCGAGATATCCGGCTCCATGATGGCGCGGTAAACGGCGCCGGCATCCTTTTCGTTCAGTCTCGGATAGCCGGAAACACGGCTGACCAGATCTGAGAGCATCAATGCCGTCAGCGGGTTCACCTGGCCGAGACCGAAGGTTTGACCGGCATAAAACGGCTGGAAGAACACGGCGCTGAAGCGGTTGTTCGGGAAGCTCTTGCCGCCGACGGTCCTGCCGCGGAACTCCCTTTCCCAGACATCCTCACGGCAGCTCCAAAGCAGATAGGAATCGCGCTTGCCGTTGCACTCGGCAAACTGTGGACGATCGACGAAGGTGTCGACATCCTCGCCTTCATAGGCAAAACGGAAGCTCTCGCCGGCGTAGGAAGCGGCCTTGACGTAATAGGATTGAAGGCGGTCATAGGCGTCGACGTTATAGGTGTGCTCGCCGACGATGGCCCCGATGATGTGGATGGGTTCAATGCCGTAAGCGGCCGCCGTCTTCCTGATCTTGCTCATCAGCTCGTGATCGGTGGAGAGTAGCTCATAAACCTTCTCATACTTGCGATCGAAGGTCGTCTTGGTACCCTTGGTGCGGCGGACGGATGCGCCAGGGACCGCAGGCTGCTCGACGTTGCGGTTGCCGGGCGGCACGACCTGCATCGCATGGGCGGGCACGGATGTAAGTGCCGCAACGGCGATCAGGAGGCATGTCAAAAGGCGTCGCACGATCAGCTATTCCGTCCTCTGGCTATATATCGTCTTCATGGCGAAGCGCGCTGACTGGACCAGAATCTTGGCCGAATAAAGCCGCGTCCACAAACAAAACGGGCCTTCACTAAGTAGTAAAAGGCCCGCTGTCGAGAGTTCAGACTGCCGAAATCCGGCGCGAAACCCGCAAAGGTTTCGACCGATGCGGCAATATCACAGGATGAAACGCGAGAGGTCCGTGTTCTGCGCCAGATCGCCGACATGCTCACGCACATAGGCGGAGTCGATCTTCACCGCCGAACCGCCGCGATCCGGGGCATTAAACGAGATGTCGTCCAACACACGTTCCATCACGGTCTGCAGCCTGCGAGCGCCGATGTTTTCGACCGATGAGTTCAGATGGACGGCGACATCGGCCAAGGCATCAATCGCGTCGTCGGTAAATTCGAGGTTCAGGTTCTCTGTTTCCATGAGCGCGCGATACTGGCGGATCAGGCTTGCCTCGGTTTCTGTCAGGATACGGCGAAAGTCTTCCTTGGTCAGCGGACGAAGTTCAACACGGATCGGCAGGCGGCCCTGCAATTCCGGCAAGAGATCGGAAGGCTTCGAGACATGGAAGGCGCCCGAGGCGATGAAAAGAACGTGGTCGGTCTTCACCGGCCCGTACTTCGTGGAGACGGTCGTTCCTTCGACGAGCGGTAGCAAATCGCGCTGCACCCCCTCGCGCGACACGCCGGCGCCCATCCCGCCGTCGCGAGCTGCAATCTTGTCGATCTCATCGAGGAAGACGATGCCGTCATTCTCGACGGCACGCACGGCTTCGCGCTGGATGACTTCGTTGTCGATCAGCTTGTCGGACTCGTCCCGGATCAGATCGGTATAGGAGGCTTTAACGGTGGTGCGGACCTTTTTGGTACGCCCGCCCAGCGCCTTGCCGAACATTTCCGAGATGTTGAGAACACCGATATTGGCACCGGGCATGCCGGGGATTTCAAAGCCGCCCATGCCCGCGCCGCTATCGGCAACCTCGATATCAATCTCCTTATCGTCCAGTTCGCCATTGCGCAGCTTCTTGCGGAAGCTGTCACGCGTGGCAGGAGAAGCGGTAGACCCGACAAGGGCATCAAGCACACGTTCCTCGGCGCTCATATGCGCCTTCGATTCGACCTCGGCGCGCTTCTTGTCGCGCGCGAGCCCGATGCCGATCTCGACGAGGTCGCGGATGATCTGTTCGACATCGCGGCCGACGTAGCCGACCTCGGTGAACTTGGTCGCCTCGACCTTGATGAAAGGCGCACCGGCAAGTTTGGCAAGACGGCGCGAAATCTCCGTTTTGCCGACGCCGGTCGGGCCGATCATCAGGATATTCTTCGGCATCACTTCGTCGCGCAGGCTTGGATCGAGCTGCTGGCGGCGCCAGCGGTTGCGGAGCGCGATCGCCACGGCGCGCTTGGCCTCATGCTGACCGATAATGTAGCGGTCGAGTTCGGAAACGATCTCGCGAGGGGAAAAGGTGGTCATGGTAATTCCGTTTCTCCGGGTGCGTCCAGTGCCATGAAATGGGCCGGACCGTAAATGGAAGTTCTTTTATCGACGTAGCGAAAGCCCGCCTTCTCGTAAGCCCTGATCGCCTGAACGTTTTCAGGATCCGGATCGATCACGATGCGCTTGGCGCCACCTGCGAAAAGCTCGGACGCAAGCTTGCGGATGATCGCAGCACCGTGGCCTTTGCCCGTCAGTTCGGGGATACCGATCGAAATGTCGATGCCGAGCGTAGCCTTCGGCTGATCCCGATAGGGATGGCCCTCCTCGAGATGAGGATCGTAACTTTGCAGATAGCCTATAGGCCTTCCGTCCAGTTCCACGATCATCGGCCGGGTTTCCTTACTCGTCATTGCCTCTTCGATCGAACCAAGCTCCGTTGCAGGTTCGCCCCACCATCTCGCGACATGCGGCTCTGTAAGCCATTGCGCCAGAAGCGGGAGATCCTCTCGGCAGACGTCGCGGAAACGATATCGCGAGACAGGCTTAGCTTTCAGCATCCAGTGTTTCCATCACCACGTTGTGGTTCGTATAGACGCAGATGTCGGCTGCGATATCCAGCGCTCGGCGAGCGACCTCTTCTGCGGACTTGTCCGTATCCATCAGGGCACGCGCTGCCGCCAAGGCGAAGTTGCCACCGGAGCCGATCGCCGTAGCGCCATGCTCGGGCTCCAGAACATCGCCGTTGCCGGTGACTGCCAGTGTTATCGATTTGTCTGCGACCAGCATCATGGCTTCGAGGTTGCGAAGATACTTGTCCGTGCGCCAGTCCTTGGCGAGTTCGACGGCTGCGCGCATCAGTTGGCCCGGATATTGTTCGAGCTTCTTTTCAAGGCGCTCGAGCAGCGTAAAGGCGTCCGCGGTCGCGCCCGCGAAACCGGCAATGACCTCGCCCTTGCCAATACGCCGCACCTTGCGGGCATTGCCCTTCATAACGGTCTGACCCAGGCTGACCTGGCCGTCACCGGCCATCACCACCTTGCCGCCCTTTCGAATTGTAATAATCGTTGTCATCAAAACATCCTTGCCCGGATCAGCGGGCGTTACGCCGAGCCGCTCACCGGCCCCTGTGAGCCCTATGTAAGTTTGCCGATGCCGATTGCAAATGGGCGGGTTTTTCTGCCGGTGCGCTTCTGGATATTTTGCGGAACGCCTGATAAGGAACGGCCGTCATTCCCGATGGAGCAGCCATATGGCCGATACTGCAGCAAGCCGCACGGGCAGTGTTTCCCGCAAGACGAAAGAGACTTCGGTTTCCGTTTCCGTCAATCTTGACGGCAGCGGCAAAGCCAAGATTTCGACGGGCGTCGGCTTCTTCGACCATATGCTAGACCAGCTTTCGCGACACTCACTGATCGACATGGACATCGAAACGAAGGGCGACCTGCATATCGACGATCACCACACAGTCGAAGATACCGGGATCGCGATAGGCCAGGCGATTGCAAAAGCGCTCGGCGACCGCCGCGGCATCACCCGCTATGCTTCGATCGACCTTGCCATGGACGAGACGATGACGAAAGCTGCTGTCGATCTTTCCGGTCGTCCGTTCCTGGTCTGGAATGTCGCCTTCAGCGCGCCGAAGATCGGCGCCTTCGACACCGAACTTGTCCGCGAATTCTTCCAAGCACTGGCGCAGAACGCCGGCATCACCTTGCATATCTTGAACCAATATGGTGCCAACAACCATCATATTGCAGAGACCTGCTTCAAGGCCGTTGCCCGCGCGCTGCGCATGGCGACAGAGATCGATCCGAGACAGGCGGGCCGTGTTCCCTCGACGAAGGGCACGCTCGTCTGAGCCCCTTCAGGGAGCTTGAACGATATGACTTCCAGCTATCTGGTTCTGACGCCTCCGGGCGGGACGGATGTCACCCATGAGAAGACGCGCGTCATCCGCGACGGCTTCACCCTGCTCGGCTTTCTTTTCCCCTGGCTATGGCTTCTTGCGCACCGGCTTTGGCTCCATGCGATTGCAGCATTCCTGCTTCAAGGCCTGGGCGGTGTTCTTATGGATCGGCCCGGGCTCTGGCCGGCAGGTTTTGCGATCACAATTGGTACCTGCATTCTGGCCGGTTTCGAGGGCCAGAACCTGCGGATCCGAAATCTCGCTTCCAAAGGCTGGAACGAGGAAGCCGTGATCACCGCGGATTCGCTTGCGACCGCAGAAGAGATCTACTTTTCGAATTTTGAGACCAATGCAGATGGCGACAGCATGCCCGCGCCCGAATGGGAGCGACATCCGCCTTCCCCCCGCCGCAATGGCAATACGACTTCGCTTGGTCTCTTTGGGTTTAACGGAGCACGCTAATGCGCGTCGCAATTATCGACTACGGCTCGGGCAATCTGCGCTCGGCAACAAAGGCCTTTGAGCGCGCAGCCCGCGAGGCAGGCATCGACGCGCATATCGACCTGACGGACAAGGCCGACAATGTCGCGTCGGCCGACCGCATCGTTCTGCCGGGTGTCGGTGCCTATGCCGATTGCCGCCACGGGCTCGATGCTGTTCCCGGCTTGGCCGAGGCGCTGATCGAAGCGGTCGAAAGGAAGGCTCGGCCCTTCCTCGGCATCTGTGTTGGTATGCAACTGATGTCGTCACGCGGCCTCGAAAAGACGGTGACGCGAGGTTTTGGCTGGATTCCTGGCGACGTCGTCGAAATGAACCCCAACGATCCCGATCTCAAGATACCGCAGATCGGCTGGAACACGCTCGACCTCAAGCATCCGCATCCGCTCTTCGAAGGCATTCCGACAGGGCCTGGTGGTCTGCATGCCTATTTTGTGCATTCCTACCATTTGGCCGCTAGGAACGCCGGTGACGTCATTGCGACGACAGAGTATGGCGGGCCGATGACGGCCTTCGTCGGACGCGACAATATGGCCGGTTCGCAATTCCATCCGGAAAAAAGCCAGAAGCTTGGTCTTGCCCTGATCACCAATTTCCTGCGCTGGAAGCCTTAGGCTCGCGCAACCTGCAAGGACTGAATCACATGATACTATTTCCCGCCATTGACCTGAAGGACGGCCACTGCGTTCGCCTGAAGCTCGGCGACATGGAGCAGGCAACGGTCTACAACCCCGACCCTGCCGCACAGGCGAAAACCTTCGAGGATCAGGGCTTCGAATGGCTTCATGTCGTTGACCTCAACGGTGCCTTTGCTGGCGAGAGCGTCAATGGAGCCGCTGTCGATGCAATCCTCAAGGCAACGACGAACCCGATGCAGCTCGGTGGAGGCATACGGACGCTTGCCCATATCGAAAGCTGGCTGGTACGTGGCCTGACCCGCGTGATCCTCGGCACGATCGCCGTTCGCGATCCGGCGCTCGTTATCGAAGCCTGCAAGCAGTTTCCCGGCCGCGTTGCCGTTGGTATCGATGCGAAAGGCGGTAAGGTTGCCGTCGAAGGTTGGGCGGAAGCGTCCGAGCTTGGCGTCATCGAACTTGCCAGGAAATTCGAAGGTGCCGGCGTCGCGGCGATCATCTACACGGATATCGATCGCGACGGGATCCTGACCGGCATCAACTGGGCCTCGACGCTGGAGCTTGCCGATGCCGTTTCGATCCCGGTGATCGCCTCGGGCGGGCTCGCTTCGATCCGGGATGTGAAGCGCATGCTGCAGCCCGACGCCCGCAAGCTGGAAGGTGCCATCTCCGGCCGCGCGCTGTATGATGGGCGTATCGACCCCAAGGAAGCCTTGGCGCTGATCAAGGCGGCGCGGCAAAAGGATAATGCACAATGA
This sequence comes from Rhizobium sullae, assembly GCF_900169785.1. Lineage (GTDB taxonomy): Bacteria > Pseudomonadota > Alphaproteobacteria > Rhizobiales > Rhizobiaceae > Rhizobium > Rhizobium sullae. The sequence goes on along the minus strand of NZ_FWER01000010.1, from coordinate 124,185 downwards.
CCCTGAAAGCCCGCGTCATCCCCTGCCTCGACGTCAAGGACGGCCGTGTCGTCAAGGGCGTCAATTTCGTCAATCTGATTGATGCCGGCGATCCGGTCGAGGCTGCGAAAGCCTATGATGCAGCCGGCGCCGACGAACTCTGCTTCCTCGACATCACGGCTTCTTCCGACAACCGCGAAACCATTTTTGACGTCGTTTCCCGCACTGCCGAGCAGTGCTTCATGCCGCTGACCGTCGGCGGCGGCGTGCGCAGCCTCGCCGATATCCGCAAGCTACTTCTTTGCGGTGCCGACAAGGTTTCGATCAACTCAGCGGCGGTGAACAACCCGGATTTCGTCGCCGAAGCGGCTGACAAGTTCGGCGACCAATGCATCGTCGTTTCGATCGACGCCAAGCGGCGCCGCACCCAAGCCGTTGGCCAGGACAACTTGAGCGCCTGGGAAATCTATACCCACGGCGGACGCAATGCGACCGGCATCGATGCCTTGGAATTTGCGCAGAAGATGGTTGCGCGCGGGGCCGGGGAGCTTCTCGTCACTTCCATGGATCGCGACGGTACGAAAGCCGGCTACGATCTTGAACTCACCCGGGCAATCGCCGATTCCGTCCGCGTGCCCGTCATCGCTTCAGGCGGCGTCGGCGATCTCGACGACTTGGTCGCGGGCGTGAAGGATGGCCATGCCAATGCCGTGCTTGCTGCATCCATCTTCCACTTCGGCACCTATTCCGTCGGCGATGCGAAACACTATATGTCTTCGCACGGCATCGCGATGCGCCTCGACTGATTGAAAGTGACAGAATGACCGGATTTTCCCTTTCCGATCTGGAAAAAATCGTCGACGAACGGTCGAAGGCCCCACCGGATGAATCCTGGACGGCAAAGCTCGTTGCCGCCGGGCAGCAGAAGGCCGCGAAGAAACTCGGCGAAGAAGCCATTGAAGCCGTTATGGCTGCCGTGACCGACGATCGCGACAATCTTACCTACGAGACGGCCGACCTCCTCTATCACCTTTTGGTCGTATTGAAGATAGCAGGCATTCCGTTGCAGGATGTAATGGCGGAACTTGAGCGACGTACCGCTCAATCCGGCCTCAAGGAAAAGGCCAGCCGGCAGAGTTCATGAGTATCGCGACGCAAATTCTTGGGGCGCCAGAAGCGCTCGATCACTTCCAGGCGAATTCCTATTCGCCCTACAATTTCTTTTCTTCCGAGGAATGGGCGAAGTTCCGCGCCGACACGCCGCTCACGCTAACGGCCGAGGAAGTCGCGAGACTACGCTCGATGGGCGATCCGGTCGATCTCGACGAAGTCCGGCGCATCTACCTCTCACTGTCGCGTCTGCTTTCTTCACACGTCGAATCATCGCAATTGCTCTTCGAGCAGCGCAACCGATTCCTGACCCTGTCCGACGTGACAAAAACGCCCTTTGTCATCGGCATCGCCGGCTCTGTCGCCGTCGGCAAATCGACGACCGCGCGTATCTTGAAGGAGCTCCTGCGGCGCTGGCCGTCGAGCCCAAAAGTCGACCTGATCACGACGGACGGCTTCCTGCATCCGAACGCGGTACTCGAACGCGAAAACCTGATGCAGCGCAAAGGCTTTCCGGAAAGCTACGACACAGGCGCCATCCTGAAATTTCTCTCCGCGATCAAGGCCGGGCAGCCGAATGTAAAAGCCCCCGTTTATTCTCACCTTGTCTATGACGTGGTTCCGAACGAATACACGATCATCGACCGGCCAGACATCCTGGTGTTCGAAGGCATCAACGTTCTGCAGTCGCGTGACCTTCCTGCCGACGGCAAGATCGTGCCGATGGTTTCCGACTTCTTCGATTTCTCGATCTACATCGATGCCGAAGAAGAACTGATCCACAACTGGTACGTCACACGCTTCATGCGCCTGCGCGAAACCGCCTTCCGCGATCCGAATTCCTATTTTCATCGCTACGCCTCGATCAGCGAGAAAGAAGCGCTTTCGATCGCGGAGGGGCTCTGGGCCAACATCAACCTGAAGAATCTCCGGCAGAACATCCTGCCGACCCGCCCACGCGCTGATTTGATCCTGCGCAAAGGCGAGAACCACCTTATCGAGCAGGTCGCGCTCAGGAAACTTTAGCCGGATTCACGTATCGACACGCCTTAACGTCAGGTTGATCCGCCCGCCATGCTTGAGCAGCGTCGATGTCGCCGGATAGATGCGGTCGACGCCGTGAAAGCACAGACGCCCTTCGCCCCCAAGCACCACGATGTCGCCGCTGGCGAGTTTGATCGACTTCGTGCGGTCGGTGCGGGAAAGCCCGCCAACGCGGAAGAGGCAGTTGTTGCCGAGAGAGATCGAGACGACGGGCGCCGTCAGATCCCGCTCGTCCCTGTCTTGATGCAGGCCCATTTTTGCATCGTCGGAATAGAAATTGATCAGGCAAGCCTGCGGAGGTTTTCCGTAACCGGAAACATCGTTCCAGATGTCGAGAAGCATCTCCGGCATTGCCGGCCATGGCATGCCAGTGACCGGATGCGTCGATTGATAACGGTAGCCGCGCTCCTTGTCCGTGACCCAGCCGAGCGGTCCGCAGTTGCTCATCCGCACCGACATCGGCCTGCCCGTTCCCGGCATCACGGGCACGAAAAGCGGCGCTTCGGCGACGATGGAGCGAATCATTTCGACGAGTTCTTCCTGCCGGGCACGGTCAAGGTACTCGGGGAAATGACGAACGCCATTCGAAAGCTCCGGCATATCATTCTCCGCCAGGACGGCTGCGCATCTTCTTCACTTCGGCCCGCCCGGATTTTTCCTTCAGGCGGCGTTCGATCGAGCCTTTGGTCGGTTTTGTTTTCCTGCGCGGTGGCGGTGGCGGCTTGGCGGCTTCGAGGATCAATTCCTTGAGGCGTTCCCGCGCATCCTCGCGATTGCGATCCTGGCTGCGAAAACGACTTGCCTCGATCATCAGCACGCCCTCCTTTGACATGCGTTTGCCCGCCAGCTTCGTGGCATTCGTCTTGACACGCTCGGGAAGCGAGGGGGAATTCACGATGTTGAAGAACAGCTGGACGGCAGTCGAAACCTTGTTGACATTCTGGCCGCCGGGACCGCCAGCCAGAACGAACTGTTCCGTCAGCTCCCATCCAGCGATGGTAATCCTGTCGTTGATATAGAGCGCGTCGCTAGCCATGCGCTTCTATCTCATATCGGCAGGAATTTTAAAACATGCAAAGAAAAACCCGGCGAAGGTCGCCGGGTTTCACGTGAATCATCAATGTCTTGTGGCCTATTCGGCAGCGGCCTTGATACCGGGTGCCGCATCGCGCACGCCGCCATCAACATGTGCCTCGAACTTCGCGAAGTTCGAAATGAACATTGAGACGAGCTTTTCTGCCTGAACGTCATATGCCGCCCCGTTGGCCCACGTGGAGCGCGGATCGAGAATGCTGGTTTCGACGCCAGCGACAGCAACGGGGACCGCGAAACCAAAATTCGGATCAATGCGGAACTCTGCCTTGGCCAGTTCGCCGGAGAGAGCTGCCGACAGCAAGGCGCGCGTTGCCTTGATCGGCATGCGCTTGCCGGTGCCGTATGCGCCGCCCGTCCAGCCCGTGTTGACCAGCCAGCAATCAACACCATGGCGGCCAATCAGCTGCTTCAAGAGATTGCCGTATTCAGTCGGATGACGCGGCATGAACGGCGCACCGAAGCAGGTCGAGAATGTCGCTTCCGGCTCCGTCACTCCCTTCTCCGTGCCGGCGACCTTTGCGGTATAGCCGGAAAGGAAGTGATACATGGCCTGATCCGGCGTCAGACGCGCGATCGGCGGCATGACGCCGAAAGCATCTGCCGTTAGCATGATGATCGTCTTTGGATGCGCGGCGAGGCCTGTCTTCGAGGCATTGGGAATGAAATCAAGCGGATAGGCGCAGCGGGTGTTTTCCGTCAGCGAACCGTCGTCGAAATCCGGCTCACGCCGTTCGTTGAGCACCACGTTTTCAAGCACCGTGCCGAAACGCTGCGTCGTCGCATAGATTTCCGGCTCCGCTTCCGCCGAAAGGCGGATCGTCTTGGCATAGCAGCCGCCTTCGAAGTTGAAGATGCCATTTTCGCCCCAGCCATGCTCGTCGTCTCCGATCAACGTACGCGTCGGATCAGCAGAGAGCGTCGTCTTGCCGGTGCCGGAGAGGCCGAAGAAAACCGCAGAATCACCATCCGGGCCGGCATTCGCCGAGCAATGCATCGGCATGACACCGGTTGCTGGAAGCAAGTAGTTAAGCACGGTGAAGACGGATTTCTTCATCTCGCCGGCATAAGAGGTGCCGCCAATCAGAACGAGGCCGTTCGTGAGATCACATGCAATCACCGTTTCACTGCGGCAGCCGTGGCGCTCCGGATCAGCCTTGAAGCTCGGCAGATCGATGATCGTCAGTTTCGGCACGAAGGATGCAAGGGCAGAAAGCTCCGGACGGATCAGAAGATTGCGGATGAAAAGCGAGTGCCAGGCAAATTCCGTCACGACACGCGTCGGCAGCGCGTATTTCTTGTCGGCGCCGCCGACCAGGTCCTGAGCGAAAAGCTCCTTGCCGACGGCATGCGCCAGCATATCTTGATGCAGCAACGCAAAATGCTCCGGCGACATCGGCTTGTTGTTGTCCCACCAAATTTTGCCGTCCGTATTGGCATCGCGGACGACGAATTTGTCGCGTGGCGAGCGGCCGGTATGCTGTCCTGTCAGAGCACGAAGGGCGCCTTGGGCCGTGAGTTCGGCTTCACCGCGGCGAATCGCTTCTTCATAAAGGGAGGCGGCGGTAAGGTTATAGCGGACGCTTTTTGCGCGTCCCAAACCGATCGTCGCCAGCGCTATCGCCGGGTTGTGAATTCCGAACGTCTCCATGGCTTTTCCTTTCGCCCAAGGCTCCCGCCGTTAAAACTGAGAGAAAAAGTAAGGTGACGAATTTTAAAAAGCAATAGCGCTAAATGAAGAAAATATAATGATATCAAATATTTAATCGATTTAAATTTATTTTATTCATTTTAAATCGTTTGAACTGAGCATTTTGGATCGATTTTTATCGCAACACTTGTGTCCTGCCGTTTTGATCATTGCGACAATGCTACCCTTTATCTTTGCCACAATTTGTTCCACCTTTATCCTCCATAAGCGCATCCGGTCGTTGGGGCCGGCCTGGGGACATCAAAAATTCCGGGAGATGCGCATAGATGACGGAGACGAACACCATGGCGACAATCGCGCTCGTTGACGACGACCGCAACATCCTGACTTCGGTGTCGATCGCACTGGAAGCCGAAGGATACAAGGTCGAAACCTACACGGATGGCGCCTCGGCCCTCGATGGCCTTATCGCGCGCCCGCCGCATCTTGCCATCTTCGATATCAAGATGCCGCGCATGGATGGAATGGAGCTCTTACGCCGCTTGCGGCAAAAATCCGATATGCCGGTGATTTTCCTCACCTCGAAGGATGAGGAGATCGACGAACTCTTCGGCCTCAAAATGGGCGCGGATGATTTCATCACAAAGCCATTCTCTCAGCGATTGCTTGTGGAACGGGTCCGCGCCGTGCTTCGTCGCGCCTCCAGCCGGGAAGCAACGGCCGTTTCGGGCGCCGGCGCTGCGCCTAAGGCGGGCGCTGCCCAGCTTGCGCGTTCGTTGGAGCGCGGCCAGCTTGTCATGGACCAGGAACGCCATACCTGCACGTGGAAGGGCGAACCGGTAACGCTGACGGTGACCGAGTTCCTGATCCTTCACTCGCTCGCACAGCGTCCGGGCGTAGTGAAAAGCCGCGATGCGCTGATGGACGCGGCCTATGACGAACAGGTCTATGTCGACGACCGCACCATCGACAGCCACATCAAGCGGCTTCGCAAGAAATTCAAGATGGTCGATACCGACTTTGATATGATTGAAACGCTTTACGGAGTGGGCTACCGCTTCCGCGAAGCAGCCTGACGCCGGACGGCGCGGCGCATGAGTATTGTCGAGGGCCGCAGGCCGGCAACGGCCGCGCCCTCCGAAAGGGCCTGTCGTTGGCACAGTTGGTGCAGGAAAGGGATTTGGATGATGCGGAAGGCTTGAGCGGCCGCCGTGTCAGGGGAAGGCGCTGGTCGCATCCCTTCACCATCATTCGCCGGATCTTCGGCAATGCGGTCTTTTCGAGCCTGACGCGCCGCATTCTCTTTTTCAATCTCGCAGCACTGCTCGTCCTTGTCGGCGGCATTCTTTACCTCAACCAGTTTCGCGAGGGGCTGATCGACGCCCGCGTCGAAAGCTTGCTCACGCAAGGCGAAATCATTGCCGGCGCGGTTTCGGCATCGGCTTCCGTCGATACCAACTCGATCACGATCGATCCGCAGAAGCTTCTCGAGTTGCAGGCCGGGCAAAGTATTACGCCTGTCCCGAATGATGAGGATCTGGAGTTCCCTATCGATCCGGAAAAGGTTGCACCGGTTCTCAGGCGGCTAATTTCGCCAACGCGAACGCGCGCCCGCATCTTCGATGCCGATGCCAACCTGCTTCTCGATTCCCGCCATCTTTATTCGCGCGGCCAGGTTTTGCGCTTCAATCTGCCGCCGGTCGAAGAGGAAAAGCAGACTTGGGGCGAATGGCTTACGACGCTCTTCAACAAGGCGTTGCAACCTGGAAACCTGCCGGTCTACAAGGAAGCGCCGGGCGGCGACGGATCAATCTATCCGGAAGTGATGAATGCGCTGACTGGTGTGCGCGGCGCCGTTGTACGCACCACCGAAAAGGGTGAGCTGATCGTCTCTGTGGCTGTCCCGGTCCAGCGTTTTCGCGCCGTTCTCGGCGTTCTGCTCCTTTCAACGCAGGCAGGCGACATCGACAACATCGTCCATGCTGAACGACTGGCGATTATGCGCGTCTTCGGTGTGGCGACGCTCGTCAACGTTCTGCTGTCGCTGGTTCTATCCTCGACTATCGCCAATCCGCTTCGCCGTCTCTCGGCTGCGGCGATCCGCGTGCGGCGCGGCGCGAAGGAGCGCGAGGAGATCCCCGATTTTTCGGCCCGCCAGGACGAGATTGGGAACCTTTCGATCGCCCTCCGCGCAATGACCACCGCACTTTATGACCGCATCGATGCGATCGAGAGTTTTGCCGCCGACGTCAGCCACGAGCTCAAGAACCCGCTGACGTCGCTTCGCAGCGCTGTGGAGACGCTGCCGCTTGCCAAGTCGGATGATTCCAAGAGACGGTTGATGGATGTGATCCAACATGACGTCCGCCGCCTCGATCGTCTCATCAGCGATATCTCCGACGCCTCGCGCCTTGATGCCGAGCTTGCCCGTGTCGATGCCCAATCCGTCGATCTCGAGGCTTTCCTCAGCGATCTGGTTGAGGTTTCCAGACAGATTCGCCATAAGAACAAGGACGTGCAGATAGAGTTCGCGATTGAACGCAAGCCTGGGATCAAGACGCGCTTCGTTGTTAACGGCCATGATCTTCGTATCGGACAGATCATCACCAACCTGATCGAGAACGCCCGCTCCTTCGTTCCAGATGAAGGCGGCAAGATCACAGTCCGGCTGTTTCGCACGCGGTCCCGTTGCATCGTCTACATCGAAGACAACGGCCCAGGTATCCAGGCGGAAAATATCGACCGTATCTTTGAGCGCTTCTACACCGACCGGCCGGAATCGGAAGGCTTCGGGCAGAATTCCGGTCTCGGCCTATCGATCAGCCGTCAGATCGCGGAGGCGCATGGCGGCTCGTTGCGCGCCGAAAACATCGTTGATGCGGAAACGGCTGAAGTGCTTGGCGCCCGCTTCATTCTCGCCCTGCCCGCAGTCTCGATGTCGTCGTGATGGGCGCGGCTTTCAACGTCAACGCCACGGCGATCGTCATCAACAGGACCGGTCTGCTCTTCGTTGGCCCCTCGGGCTGGGGTAAATCCATGCTGGCATTCACTTGTATCACGGAAGCGAAACGGATGGGGCTGGCTGCCTTGCTGGTCGCCGACGATCAGGTATTTCTGTCGAAACGCGATGGTGAGATCGTTGCTGAATGTCCTCCCGCAATCTCCGGGTTGATCGAACTGCGCGGTACCGGCATCGTCAAATGCGAAAGCGCCCCGCTCGCCCCGATGCATTACGCCGTGCTGCCCGGCAGTGCGTCGGGCGAGAATCGCCTCCCGCCCGACAACGACATCGCGCATTTCGCAGAAGATTTTTCGCTGCCGGCTCTTCGCTTGCTGGCAAACGCTACAGTACCTCTCGCGATTTTGATGGCAAAGGCACCGGACATAGGTCGATAGTGCCTGCTATACAGGCGGATTCGCCCCATATCTCTGCATTTTTATCTTGCACTTCGGCTTTTGATGGCCAAGATGTGCCCCCACCGGTGGACGCGATTGCTGCATTGCGATATTGGGGCCACCGTTTATATGCCATTGGGAGCAGTTAAATCATGATCGGACTTGTGCTTGTCACTCATGGCAAGCTGGCTGAAGAGTTTCGTCATGCCGTGGAGCATGTCGTCGGTCCTCAGAAATTTATCGAGACGGTCTGCATCGGCCCCGAAGACGATATGGATCAGAGACGGCAGGATATCCTGCACGCAGTCTCTGGCGCGGACGATGGCCACGGCGTCGTCATCCTGACCGATATGTTCGGGGGAACTCCTTCCAATCTCGCCATTTCGGTGATGAGCAGCGGTCATACGGAAGTGATTGCCGGCATGAACCTGCCGATGCTGATCAAGCTTGCCGGCGTACGCGGCGAAAACAACATGGAAAAGGCGCTCGTCGAAGCGTCGGAGGCCGGGCGGAAATACATCAATGTCGCCAGCCGCGTTCTGAGCGGCAAATGATGAGCACAAGCCCCGCCATGACCGCGCTTTCCCGGGAACTGCTCATCGTCAACAAACGCGGACTTCACGCGCGCGCCTCCGCCAAATTTGTCCAGATGGTCGAAACATTCGATGCTGCCGTTACAGTCTCGAAGGACGGCATGACGGTCGGCGGCACCTCGATCATGGGCTTGATGATGCTTGCTGCGAGTCCGGGCACGACCGTTCTCGTATCCGCGTGCGGCAACCAGGCCGCCGAAGCGCTGAACGCATTGGATCAATTGGTCCAGGACAAGTTCGGCGAAGAAATGTGAGCTTTCCGGGCTTCATATAAACATATAAAGACTTCTTTATATCCTTGTTGCCATTGCCTATGAAGCCTGCTACACGGCGAGCACGGCCGTGCGTCATGCACGCGCTCGAGCTATTGCGCCATCACTGCGCGCTTTGACTATGAGACGCTTTTCAGCTGGAGACCTCGATGAGCACTGAAAAAGATTATGTCGTCGCCGATATCGGTCTGGCGGATTTCGGCCGCAAGGAAATTACGATCGCCGAAACCGAAATGCCGGGCCTCATGTCCTGCCGCGCCGAATTCGGCCCGTCGCAACCGCTGAAGGGCGCGCGTATCACGGGCTCGCTGCACATGACGATCCAGACGGCTGTTCTGATCGAAACGCTGGTGGCGCTCGGCGCCCAAGTCCGCTGGGCCTCGTGCAACATCTTCTCGACGCAGGACCATGCCGCTGCCGCAATCGCGGCTTCCGGCGTTCCGGTCTTTGCCGTCAAGGGCGAATCGCTCGAGGACTACTGGGTCTACACCGACAAGATCTTCCAGTGGGGCGATGGCGGTCTCTCCAACATGATCCTCGACGATGGTGGCGACGCTACCATGTACATCCTGCTCGGCGCGCGTGCTGAAGCTGGCGAAGACGTGCTCTCGCACCCGCATTCCGAAGAAGAAGAAATCCTCTTTGCACAGATCAAGAAGCGGCTTGCCGCTTCACCAGGCTGGTTCACGAAACAGCGTGATGCGATCAAGGGTGTCACCGAAGAAACCACCACTGGCGTCAACCGCCTCTACCAGCTTAGCCAGAAGGGCCTGTTGCCCTTCCCGGCGATCAACGTCAACGACTCGGTCACCAAGTCGAAATTCGACAACAAGTACGGTTGCAAGGAATCGCTGGTCGATGGCATCCGTCGCGCCACTGACGTGATGATGGCCGGCAAGGTTGCCGTCGTCTGCGGATATGGCGACGTCGGCAAGGGTTCGGCGGCGTCACTTTCCGGCGCCGGTGCCCGCGTCAAGGTCACGGAAGCCGATCCGATCTGCGCGCTGCAGGCCGCCATGGACGGTTATGAAGTCGTGCTGCTCGAGGACGTCGTCTCGTCGGCTGATATCTTCGTCACCACGACTGGCAACAAGGACGTCATCCGCATCGACCATATGCGTCAGATGAAGGATATGGCGATCGTCGGCAATATCGGCCACTTCGACAACGAAATCGAAGTTGCTTCGCTCCGCAACCTCAAGTGGACGAATGTAAAGCCACAGGTCGATCTGATCGAGTTCCCGAAGGGCAATCGCATTATCCTTCTCTCCGAAGGCCGCCTGCTCAACCTCGGCAACGCGACAGGCCATCCGTCCTTCGTCATGTCGGCTTCCTTCACCAACCAGACCCTGGCTCAGATCGAACTCTTCACCAAGCCGGATCAATATTCCAACCAGGTCTACATCCTGCCTAAGCACCTCGACGAGAAGGTTGCGCGCTTGCACCTCGACAAGCTTGGCGTGAAGCTGACGCAGCTTTCTGAAGAACAGGCCGCCTATATCGGCGTTTCGCCGAAGGGTCCTTTCAAGTCTGACCACTACAGATATTAATCTGAGCAACAATATCCACAACATCTTGGGGATGCCGCATTGACATATGCGGCATCCTTATTTTTTGGAACACACCTTTCCGCCGATTCCCTTCCGAAGTATTGTTTTAGAACTCGATTCGTGGCGCGGAGTTATCCGGTTTGCCCGAAAATGGGATGTCTTGTCGTAATGCGGCACATTGAAGGACGGAGACATACCGCTGATGTCGAAAGTGAATCACAACCTGCCGGGACAGGCGGACGAGGGCGTTTGGCCTGATGTCCGTTCAGTCGAGGCAGGTGAAAAACATACTTGTGCGGCGGCCAGAACAACCGTGAAGGTAAGCTCGGGATCACTGGCGCGGCTCGCAAGAATTTGCGCAGGCGGGACGGCTATCGCAGCTTTGGCGCGACCAGTTCTGGCTCAAGTCGAATCCGAAGCAATGGCATCCGCGCATCTTTTCACATCGTCGCAGGTCGTCGGTTTTTCCGTCGTGATCGGCGTCATTTCCGCAGCCTTGCTTTCGACGCTCTGGCTCGTGCGCCAGCGCGGCAATCTTGAAAACGAAAGCCGCGAAATCCGCTCTGCTCTTTCCGATGCGCATCAGCGTATTTCGCAATACCAGGCGCTGATCGCCGACAAGAATCGCCGCATCGTTGTCTGGGACGGCCACGAGCGGCCAGAGCTGCTCGGCCAGCTTCCAGCCGAGACCGGTGCGCCGCAAGACAGCGAATTCCTGGCGTTCGGCCTGTGGCTGAAACCTCGTTCTGCGTCGGAGCTCGAAAGGGCGATCGATCGTCTGCGTAGTGCCGCACAAAGCTTCGATATGGTCGTCGAAACCAATCGCGAAGAAATTCTCGAGGCGCAAGGCCGGGTTTCCGGTGGCCGCGCTTTCGTACGCTTCGTGGCACTCAACAATCTTCGCGCCGAGCTTGCCGAATTGAAGATCGAGCGCGACCGGCTGATGTCCTCGATCTCGGCCTTCCAGAACCTGCTCGACGCGATCGACCTGCCTGCCTGGCAGCGCGACTCCGAAGGACGCCTCGCCTGGGTCAATCAGGCCTATGGCGATGCGGTCGAGGCGAAGTCGCCGCAGCACGCGATCAACGAAGGACGGGAGTTCCTGACAACGATCGCCCGCGAACGCATCCGTGCTGCCGCCACGCCGGAATCACCTTTCCACGACAGGATTTCGACTGTCGTTCGTGGCAATCGCACCTTCTTCGACGTCGTGGACGTAAAGCTGCCGAGCGGTTCAGCGGGCATCGCTATCGACGTTTCGGATGCCGAATCGCTTCGCGCAGAGCTTGAACGCACGCTGAAAAGCCATGCCGAAACGCTGGACCACCTCGCGACGCCCGTTGCGATCTTCAATGGCGACCGCCGTCTGCAATTCTATAACCAGGCCTTCGTCGCACTCTGGGAACTCGACATCGCTTTCCTCGAAAGCAAACCTGACAATGCCGAACTGCTGGAGCGTTTGCGCGCCGCAAAGAAGCTTTCCGATCAGCTCAACTGGAAAAGCTGGAAGGAGGCCGCGCTTTCCGTCTATCGGGCGCTCGATACGCAAACGGACCTCTGGCATTTACCGAATGGGCAGACGCTGCGGGTCTTTGCGACCGCGCATCCACAAGGCGGCGCGACGTGGGTCTTCGAGAATTTGACCGAACAGGTCGCACTCGAAACGCGATACAACACGCTGGTCAAGGTTCAGGGTGAAACGATTGACCATCTCTCCGAAGGCGTTGCCGTTTTCGGACCTGACGGCCGTATGCGCCTTTCGAACCCGGCCTTCCGTATGCTCTGGGGCATTACAGAAGCCGAAGCCAAGCCGGGAACGCATATTCGCGCGATCGGCGAAGCGTGCTTGCCATCCTATGACCGGCCGGACGGCTGGAAGACCTTTGCAGAGTTGATTACCAGCTTCGATGACGAGCGCCGCTCCAGCCAGGGAACACTGGAATTGCTTTCCGGCCTTGTGCTGGACTACGCCATCATCCCGCTGCCGAATGCGCAGACAATGCTGACCTTCGTCAACATGACGGACAGCGTCCGCGCCGAACGTGCGTTGACGGAAAAGAACGAAGCACTGCGCAAGGCCGACGAACTGAAGAACGATTTCGTCCAACATGTCTCCTATGAGCTGCGTTCGCCGCTGACCAATATCATCGGCTTTGCCGATCTGCTGCGCACGCCAGGTGTCGGACCACTGAACGACCGCCAAGCCGAATATATCGACCACATTTCGACGTCCTCATCCGTTTTGCTGACGTTGGTCAACGATATTCTCGATCTTGCGACCGTCGATGCCGGCATCATGCGGCTCAATTATTCGGAGATCGATCTCAACGATCTTCTCGATGATGTCTCCATGCAGATCGCTGATCGGTTGCAGGAAAGCGGTGTAACGCTGGAGATCACGGCGCCTGCCTACCTTGGCTCGATCGTCGCCGATCCTCAGCGTCTGAAGCAAATCCTGCTGAAGTTGCTCGCCAATGCTGCGAATTTTTCGCCGGATGGTGCTGCAATCTCTCTCGAATGCCATCGCGAGGGCACGGATTTCGTCTTCTCGGTCCGTGACCGCGGCCCGGGTATTCCGCAGGAGATGATCGCAACGGTTTTCGACCGCTTTGCTACGGGCGAAAAGAGCGGCAAGCGTGGTGGTGCAGGCCTCGGCCTTTCGATCGTCGACAGCTTCGTTAGCCTGCATAATGGCAAGGTGGCGATCGACAGCCAACCAGGCAGGGGTACGAAGGTTATTTGCCGGATTCCCTCAGTCAGCCTGCCGCATTCCATCGCAGCGGCAGAATGATCACGGAAAACAGCGCAATCTCCCTTTTTCTGAAGGACGAGGCGGCAACAATCCGCTTCGGAGAAGATCTGGCGCTCGCGCTGAAAGCCGGCGATTGCCTAGCACTTTCCGGAGATCTCGGCGCAGGAAAATCGTCCCTTGCTCGCGCGCTTCTGCGCGCGATAGCGGACGACGAACGGCTTGAGGTACCGAGCCCGACGTTCACGCTTGTTCAATCCTACGATTTGCGGATCCCAGTTTCGCATTTCGATCTCTACCGCCTCGCTGACGGTGCGGAACTGGAGGAGCTCGGCTTCGACGAAGCCATTCAAAGCGGCATCTGCCTTGTCGAATGGCCGGAAATGGCAGAAGGCGAACTCCCCGCCGATCGCATCGCGATGAAACTGGAACACGAAGGCAGTGGCCGGCGCGCAACGATCGCCGCACCGCCCGGGCAGATGCAGAGAATCCGCCGGGCTCTCGCAATCCGCGCTTTTCTCACGAAAGCCGGGCACCCAACCGCCAAGCGCCGCTTCCTGACGGGTGATGCGTCGCTGCGTGCCTATGAAGCCATCTATCCGGATCAGGACGGTCGCAAGATCCTGATGGACTGGCCGCCGCTTCCCGAGGGACCGACAGTACTCGATGGAAAGCCTTATCCGAAGGTTGCCCACATCGCCGAGAATGCCTATCCTTTTGTTGCAATTGCCAATGTGCTACGCAAAAGGGGCTTTGCAACGCCCGAAATCTACGAGGTCGACTATGATCAGGGTATTTTGCTGATCGAAGATCTCGGCAGCGATGGGGTACTCGACGCGGACGGCAAGCCCATTGCCCAGCGCTACCGACAAAGTGTCGCCTGTCTGGCACAACTGCACGGGATGAAAATTCCACGCGATATCCGCGTCACCGAAACCCGCATCCATCACATTCCCGATTTCGACCGCACCGCGATGAAGATGGAAGTGCGCCTTGCTCTCGACTGGTATCTCCCCTGGCAGCGCGGTACGGCTGCCAGCGATCCCGAGCGTCAGGAGTATCTGGCGATCTGGGATGCGCTTATCGATGATCTCGCATCGGCGGAAAAAAATCTGTTGCTCCGCGATTTTCATTCGCCAAACATCATCTGGCGCGAAGGACAGCAAGGCATTCAGAAGGTCGGTCTCATCGATTTTCAGGACGCCATGATTGGCCCGACCGCCTATGACCTTGCGTCTATCGTGCAGGATGCGCGCGTCACCATCGAGCCTGCCCTGTTCAAGCAGCTCATGGACGACTATTTGGCTCTTCGTCGTGCACAGGGCAACTTTGAGGAAGCCGGCTTCCTGAAAAGCTGGGCGATCATGTCGGCCCAGCGCAACTGCAAGCTTGCCGGTCTCTGGGTGCGGCTGTTACAGCGCGACGGAAAGCCCGGCTATACGAAACACATGCCCCGCACGCTCTCCTATCTCAAGGTGGCGTTTGAACACGAAGCGCTCGCCCCCTTGCGCGATTGGTGCGCAAGGGCTGGAATAGGTTAGAGCGAATCATAGTCCCGGATCAGATGACCATCAAACAAGCCATGGTGCTGGCTGCCGGCCTTGGCACCCGCATGCGCCCTATCACCGATACGATCCCGAAGCCGCTGGTGAAAATCGACGGCAAGCCGATGATCGACTATGCATTGGACTCGCTGGCCGAGGCAGGCGTCGAGAGGGCGGTTGTTAACGTCCACCATTTTGCCGACCAGATGCTCGCACATCTGAATTCCTACGAAGCGCTCGAAATCATTATTTCCGACGAACGCGACCGGCTGATGAACAATGGCGGCGGCCTGGCAAAGGGCCTCAAGCTGCTTGATCGTGGCACGGTTTTCGTCACCAATGCCGATCTTTTCTGGATCGGCGAGCGCCCTGACAGGCCGAGCAATCTTCGACATTTAGCCGGATTCTTCGATGCGAGCCGGATGGACATGGCGATGCTCTGCGTCAAGCTCGCGGATACGACCGGCCACAACGGCAAGAATGACTTCAACCTTGCCCCAGATGGCAGGCTTACCCGCTATCATGAAGAGGGTCCGAATCCCGTCGTCTATGCCGGCGCGATCGTCATGGACACATCGTTGTTGGACGACGCGCCCGCCGATGAACCGTTCAATATCAATATCTACTTCGATAAAGCGATCGAGCGCGGACGGCTTTTCGGTACGATGCTCGAAGGCCATTGGCTGACGGTCGGGACGCCGGAGGCGATCGGCGAAGCGGAGGAAACGATCCGGCGCTTCCGGACGTTTGTGTGACGGATGGCCGAACGGCACCAGCCCCGCGTTCTAACGATCCCAACAGGTCTGCCTTTCCTGAAGACGCTTGCCGCGGCGCTCTGCGACGGCCGTCTCGCGCCGCTCTTCCGGCACGATCCAGATGATCCGCTTTCGCTCTCCAAGGTGACGATTTACCTGCCAACGCGACGCGCTGCCCGCGTGCTGCGTTCGGAATTCGTCGATCTCCTTGGTGGCCGTTCGGCAATCTTGCCGGTTATCCGGCCGCTCGGCGAGACGGATGACGACAGCGGCTATTTCGAGGAGGCGCTACCTGCGACACTCGATCTCGCGCAGCCGCTTTCGAACACGGCGCGCCTACTGGAACTTGCTCGCCTCATCCTCGCGTGGCGCAACAGGCTGCCAGACATCGTTCGGCGTGTCCACGCTGACTCGCCCTTGGCTGCGCCGGCGAGCCCGGCAGACGCGATCTGGCTCGCACGCAATCTTGCCGAATTGATCGATTCCATCGAGACCGAGGATCGCGAGTGGTCGGAGCTCTCGAAGCTCGATGCCGAAGATCACGCTCTGTGGTGGCAGTTGACGGCCGAATTTCTGCAGATTGCCAGCGCTTTCTGGCCGGAACGGCTTGCCGAGCTCGGAAAATCATCACCGGCACGGCATCGCAATGCCATCCTACGCGCGGAGGCCAATCGGCTCACAGCTGCCAAACCCGCCGGACCAATTATTATTGCCGGGTCCACTGGCTCGATGCCGGCGACGGCCGACCTCATCGCTGCCGTCGCCAATCTTCCTGAAGGCGTGATCGTGCTGCCAGGTCTCGATCTATCCATGCCGGATGCGCATTGGCAGATGGTTGCGCCAGAGATCACCGCTGACGAGCGGACCAACCCCGCGAGCCGAAGTCACCCGCAATATGGCCTTTCATCCCTCCTCAAACGGTTGAAACTCACGCGCGGCGACGTCGTTGTAATCGAGGAGGCGGAACAAGATCTGCATCGCCGCGCAGAAATTCTTTCCCGCGCCCTTGTGCCCGCGGAAGCGACGAGCAATTGGGGCGAATGGAAGAAGGAGCTCCCGAATGATGCATTGGCGGCAGCCTTTGCCGATGTCTCGCTGATCGAAACCGCAAACGAACGCGAGGAAGCGACCGCGATCGCCATAGCCTTACGGCTGGCATTGGAGCAGCCGGGACGAAACGGCGACAGCCAGGCAGCGCTTATCACGCCCGACCGCAATCTCGCCCGACGCGTGATGGCAGAGCTCTCCCGTTTCGGCATCTTGGCCGACGACTCGGCCGGCACGCCACTTGCTGCTATGCTGCAGGGCACGCTTTTGCAACTGCTTCTCGAAGCAACACTCCGGCCCGGCGATCCGGTCTTAATCGTGGCCTTGCTCAAACATCCACTGGCCCGCTTCGGCCTCGAACGCGGCGCGCTCACACAAGCCATCGAGGCACTGGAACTACTCGCCTTGCGTGGTGGCGTTGCCGAAGTTGATATCACCGCGCTGGAACCCTTACTCGATCATCAACTTTCAGAGCAGGCACGGGATAGACACGCGCCGAACTGGCGGAGGTCGCTTCCGCCGGAAGCGGTGGAGCAAGCGCGCAATCTTGCCCGGCGGGTGTCGAATGCGACCGAACCACTGGCATCCGCGCTCGTCCGGCACCGACCGGATGGCAGTGGACTGACGACCAGCTTCACCCTTTCCGATTGGGCAGAGCGGACCGGACGTGCGCTCGAAGCTGTAGCAGTCGATGAACGCGGCACCCTCGCCAATCTCTGGGCTGGTGAAGCGGGTGATTCACTTGCAAGCCTGCTGAGAGAAGTGATCGAGACGGAGGGCCAGATCGAAGCCGATGGACCGCAATGGATCGATATCATGGCGGCTCTTTCGGCAGGCCAGGCGGTCAAACCGCGCGCGCTCAGCCATCCGAGGGTCTTCATATTCGGCACATTGGAGGCGCGGCTGCAAAGCGTCGACACGCTGATCCTAGGGGGACTGAATGAAGGCTCCTGGCCCGGTCAGACGGCAAACAATCCTTTCATCTCGCGCGCAATGAAGACGGAAATCGGCCTCGAGCCGCCGGAGCGACGCATCGGCCAACTCGCCCATGACTTCGAAATGGCGAGCGGAACACGGCATCTGATCTTTTCGCGCTCGCTGCGGCAAGGCTCGACGCCGACGGTCGCTTCGCGCTGGCTTCAGCGGCTGCTGGCGCTGGGTGGCGAGACTTTCGAAAGGGAACTGAAAGCACGCGGCGACCGCTTCGTGCATTGGGTAAGCCTGCTGGACGAGGGCAGGAGCCAAGTGCCTGCGCAGCGCCCCTCGCCCACGCCACCGCTCGAATTGCAGCCGAAATCCTATTCCTTCAGCGAGGCCGGCCGCTTGCGGCGCGACCCCTATTCAATCTATGCACGCCGCATCCTGCGGCTCGATCCGGTCGATCCCTTCAACCGCGATCCGGGTGCTGCAGAGCGCGGGACACTTTATCACGCAATCATCGACCGCTTTGTCCGTGAAGGTCATGCTGCCGGTATGCCGGAAGCCGCAGACGCGATGGAAACCATTCTGACGGAACTCTTCGATGTGGAGCGCCTGCCGCCGCACATCGACGCGGTCTGGCGTCCGCGTTTCCGGGAGGTGGCGCGCGCATTTCTCGAATGGGAAGCGGAGCGGCGGCCGGCGATCCGCAAGACCTATACGGAAGTGCGCGGCAGCGTGGAGCTCGAACCCATCAGCATCCGGTTGACCGGCGTGGCTGACCGCATCGATGCGACCGGTCCCAACGCCGCCGACATCATCGACTACAAAACCGGCTTCAATCCAACGCCCGCGCAGGCGCGCGCGCTACTCGACCCACAGCTGGCGCTCGAGGCTGCGGCGCTCAGTGCCGGTGCGTTTCGCGACATCGGAAGCCTGGTGCCGCAGGATCTCATCTATGTGCGCCTCCGGCCCGGCAGCCGTTTCCGCACTGACGTGGTCAACAACGAGACTTCGACGCGCAGCGACAAGGCAAAATCGGCCCGCGACCTGGCAGAGGAATCGATCGATCAATTGGTCAAATTCGTGTCTCTGCTGCAGTCCGGCGAGCGTGGCTTCACGTCACGGTTAATTCCGGCGCAGCAGTTCGATTTCGGCGGCGATTACGATCACCTGGCTCGCGTCTCCGAGTGGTCGACGGCCGAAAATGAAGAGGGGAGCGGTGATGAATGATCCGACCGCACTTCCAGAGGGCGACGATCCGCGCACGTGGATCAGTTGGACGACGATCCAGCAGTCGATTGCCTCCGACCCGTCGCGGTCAGCCTGGGTTTCAGCCAATGCTGGTTCTGGAAAGACGCATGTGCTGACGCAGCGTGTCATCCGGCTCCTACTTGCCGGCGCGCGGCCCTCTGCCATCCTCTGCCTCACTTATACCAAGGCAGCCGCATCTGAAATGTCGAACCGTGTCTTCGCACGTTTGGCCGAGTGGGCGGTGCTGCCAGACGAGGAACTGAAAAGCCGGATAACACAGATTGAAGGCGCGATACCGGATCAGCTCAAGCTTGCCGAAGCGAGACGGCTTTTTGCCAAGGCGTTGGAAACGCCGGGCGGACTGAAAATCCAAACCATCCATGCCTTTTGCGAGGCCTTGCTGCATCAGTTTCCGCTGGAGGCCAATGTCGCCGGACACTTTTCGGTTCTCGACGATCGCGCCGCGGCCACATTGCTCGCCGATGCGCGCCGCTCCCTGTTGACCGCGACGACACCCGAGCAGGATCCCACACTTGCTGATGCCTTTTCCTATGTTCTCAATCTCGGTGACGAGACCGGATTGGAGACACTGCTTGGCGAGATCGTCGCCAACCGTAACGCCATTCGCCGCTTCATTTCAACGGCTGAACACCGAGGCGGGATTGCGGCCACGCTGCGCAGGGAACTGCAACTTTCGGCCGACGAGACGGAGACCCAGATCATCTCGCAATACTGGCCGCTGCCGGGTCTTTTCGGCCTGACGCTCGACCTTTACCTGACACTGGCAGCCCAGAAGGGCGGTGCGAAGGCACAGGAAGTCACCTACGGCTTGCGGCAGGCTTCCAATGAGCGGAACGCGGCGAAGTGCGCCGAATTGCTGGAAAAGATATTCCTGACGGCGAAGGGCGAACCTAAGTCGGATTCGCAATTCACCGTCAAAGCCATGCTCTCCGATGCACCTGAGCTTGCAGATGCGATTTCCGAAGCGCGCGCGCATATCGTCGCCTGCCGCGACCGCCTCAAGATCATGCGCATGTTCAATGCCACGCATGCAGCGCTTATCCTCGCCGACCGGCTGAACCAGGATTACGAGGATCTAAAAAAACATCGCAGTCAGCTGGATTTCGAAGATCTCATCACCCGAACCGCGGATCTGCTGATGAAGAGCGGTGTCGGGCCTTGGATTCACTATAAGCTCGACCAGGGTATCGATCATATCCTGGTCGATGAGGCGCAGGATACGAGCCCGATCCAATGGAGCGTGATCCAGTCGCTGGCGGAAGATTTCTTTTCCGGCGAAAGTGCACGGGCCGTCGCGCGGACGCTGTTTGCCGTCGGGGACGAGAAGCAATCGATCTATTCCTTCCAGGGCGCGCGCCCGGAGCGTTTCTCCGAGGAGAGCGAGCACACAAGGAGGCGGGTTTCGGCAGGCGGTCAAATGTTTTCGTCCGTGCGTTTGCCCCTTTCCTTTCGCTCGACATCCGACGTTCTTGCTGCGGTCGACCACATCTTTGCATCACCCGAAAACGCGCGAGGCCTTAGCGCCGTCGAAGAGCCGGTCGTTCACCGCTCTAGCCGCATCGGTCACCCGGGTGCCGTCGATCTCTGGGAGACGATTGCCCCCGAAACCACCGTTAAGGACGAAGACTGGACGGCGCCATTCGACGCGACGCCCGAAAGCGCCCCGGCCGCGATCCTTGCCCGGCGTATGGCCCACACGATCGAGCGGCTTGTCGGACACGAGACGATCGTCGAGAAAGGCAAGGAACGCCTTATCCAGGCTGGCGACATCCTTGTGCTGGTCCGCAAGCGTGATGCCTTTGTCAACGCTCTGACCCGCGCGCTGAAGCGGCGCAACAATATTCCGGTCGCGGGTGCCGACCGCCTCAAGCTCACCAGCCATATCGCCGTCCAAGACTTGCTGGCGCTTGGCCGTTTCCTCCTATTGCCGCAGGATGATCTTTCATTGGCGGCCGTGCTCAAGAGCCCGCTGTTCGACCTGTCGGAAGACGATATCTTCGCACTCGCTGCACTGCGCGGCGAGTATGAAAGCGTCTGGACTCATCTGCAGAAATTTGCAGCAGACGGTAACGAGCGATATGCGGCCGCGGCTGAAAAGCTCGCGCTACTTCTTCATCAATCACGAAACCTGTCCGTCCACGACTTTTACTCGCGTCTGCTTGGCGTTCACGGCGGCCGGCGGCAGTTTCTCGCGCGTCTTGGCACCGAGGTCAGCGATATTCTGGACGAGTTCCTGACATTCGCGCTCGATCACGAAAGCTCGGGACTCCCTGGCCTGCAATCCTTCATCTCGACACTGGAGCTCGAAGCGCCCGAAGTGAAGCGCGAGCAGGACAAGGGCCGCAACGAGGTGCGGATTATGACCGTACATGCTTCCAAGGGGTTGGAAGCACCGATCGTTTTCCTTGTCGACGGCGGCTCGAAGGCTTTCACGCATACGCACATGCCAAAACTGCGTCTGCTCGAAACAAACGCAGACGCCCCTCTGATACCGGTCTGGGTCCCGGTCAGCGACCTTACCAATTCGATGACGCAAACCGATACGGCACGGCTTCAGAAATTGGCGGAGGAGGAATACCGGCGGCTGCTCTATGTGGCGATGACGCGTGCCGCCGACCGATTGATTGTCTGCGGCTATCGCGGTGTCAGGGCAAACACCGATACCTGGCACATGATGATTTCATCGGCGATGGCGGACAGCCACCCGCACGTTATGCCCGCAACTTTCGAAGGACTAGATGGCGAATGGCAGGGCGTGAAATGGCGCGTGCCGCAAGTAGGCCGCACGTTCGAGCGCTCCGAGAGACCAGAAGACAAGGACGAACGGGAAACCTTGCCCTCCAGCATTCTCAAACCGCTCCCGCCGCAAAGGCAACTGCCGAGACCTCTCAGCCCATCCGGCGCCGGAACGATCATCGATGAGGAGGCGGATAACCTGTTGATCAGTTCGCCGCTCTTTGCGGAAAAAACACGCTCGGACCGATCGTTGGAAAAAGGGCGCCTGATCCATCGCATGCTGCAGACTCTACCGGACATCGCTCCAGTCGAGAGAGCGGACGCCGCAGCGCGGTACGCGGCCCGTGCTGCACGTTTCTGGCCGGAAGCCGAACGGCAAGGGCTGGTTGATTCGGTTCTGCGGCTACTGGCAGATCAGAGTCTTCAGCCCATTTTTGCAACGCATGCGCAGCCGGAGGTCTCGATTATGGGCACGCTGGCCCTGGAGGGGCGCCACTATGCCGTTTCCGGCCGTGTCGACCGGCTGGCCGTGTTTGACGACCGCGTGGTCATCATCGATTACAAGACCAACCGCGTGCCGCCCGCCACGGCAAAGGATATTCCCTTCGCGCATCAAGCGCAGCTTGCGATCTACCGCGAAATCCTGGCACCGCTTTATCCCGGCAAGCGCATCGATTGCATGCTGGTTTATACCGACAACGCTACCGTTCATACCCTGACCGCGAGCGCGCTCGAAATGGCGCTTGCAGGACTCAAAACAAAGTGAAATACCGGACATTGAAAATTTGGCACCGCACCATCACATGTGGATCAACAGTAAATTCCGCTAAAGGAGCAGCCTATGGCTACCGTGAAAGTCGATATCAACAACTTCCAGTCGGAAGTTCTGGAATCTGCAGAACCCGTCGTCGTTGATTTTTGGGCTGAGTGGTGCGGTCCGTGCAAGATGATCGCTCCGAGTCTCGAGGAAATTGCGATCGAACTTGCCGGCAAGGTTAAGGTCGCCAAGCTCAATATTGATGAAAACCCGGAACTGGCAGCTCAGTTCGGCGTCCGCTCGATTCCGACGCTTGCCATCTTCAAGGCTGGTGAAGTTGCCGATATCAAGGTTGGCGCTGCTCCGAAGACCGCTCTTTCGAGCTGGATTTCGAATGCAGCTTAATTTTTGATTGCATACTGAATGAAATAGCCCGGCTTCGACCGGGCTATTTCATTTGGGGGGCGTTCCATTGTCAGCAAGGACATCGCCGACGAGATAGAGAGAGCCGCCGATCAGGATTCGCGGCGGCGGAACCTGCGGATCAAGGGTTTCCTTGATCACGTCCAACGCTTCACCGACTGTGGACATCGGCTCGGCGACAAGGCCTGCATCATAGGCAGAATTTGACAGAACCACGGGATCGATCATCGCGTCGCTGCCGCGGATCGGCACGCAGAAGACCTTTTCCGCAAGGCCTACGAAGGCCTTGAAATAGCCGATCGGCTCCTTGGTATTGATCATGCCGGTTATGAGGTAGAGCGGACGCGGCTGCTTCTCTTCGAAATTTGCCATCGCTTCCGCGATGACTTCGCCGGCGCCGGGATTGTGGCCCCCATCGACCCATATCTCGGCACCGGGCGGAGCGTGTGCGATCAGGTTGCCTTCGGTCAGCCGCTGGAGGCGGCCAGGCCATTCGACGGAATTCATAGCCTTTTCCATCATCGCTTCAGTGACGACGAAACCCGCTGCCTTGACAGCGCGGATTGCGGCCGCTGCGTTGGCATATTGATGGCGGCCCGGAAGCCGCGGCAATGGCAGGTCGGCAAGACCGAATTCGTCCTGATAGACGAGGCGGCCGTACTCCTCATGCGCCACGTAATCTTGGCCGAAGACGGCAGTCGGGCAATGCAAGCGCTCGGCAGTCGCCATCAGCACATCCAGGACCGCGTCATATTCCTGATGGCCGATCACCACGGCATGGCCGGCCTTCATGATGCCGGCCTTTTCGGCCGCGATCAGTTCGACGCGGTCACCAAGATAGGGCTGGTGGTCGAGCGAGATCGGCATGATGACCGAAACAGCCGGATCGGAGATGACGTTTGTGGCGTCGAACCGGCCACCGAGGCCGACCTCAATGATTGCCGCATCGGCTGGGTGCTCGGAAAAGAGCAGGAAAGTGACGGCCGTCAGGATTTCGAAAACCGTAATTTTCTGCCCGGCATTGGCTTCTGCGACGCGCCGGAGCGCGTCTGCGAAAACCGCGTCGTCAACCAGCTGGCCGCGACCGTTCTCGATACCGATTCGATAACGCTCATGCCAGTTGACCAGATGCGGCGAGGTATGGACGTGAACGGCGTAGCCGCCGGCTTCCAGCAGCGCGCGGCAAAAGGCAGTAACTGAACCCTTGCCATTCGTTCCGGCGACATGGATGACACACGGCAGCCGGTTCTGCGGGTTGCCGAGAACTTCGAGAAGGCGAGTAACGCGATCGAGCGAAAGATCGAAGCCCTTGGGATGCAGTCCCATCAGCTTGTCGATCTCCTGCGCTGCTTCACTCACTGCGGTCTGGCCTCTGGGTATCATTCAGCACCCCGCCCAAGCAGGTTTTAATCAAGCGCTCGCTGCGATTGCAATCGCGCCGCCATTCGTCGCAACCGAGTTAGCAGGCTTCCTGGTTAGGATGCTCAGCACACGCGCAAGCGTTTCGGGAATATCGTGCCGTTTGATGACCATGTCGACCATGCCGTGCTCGAGCAGATATTCCGAGGTTTGGAAACCTTCCGGCAGCTTCTCGCGGATCGTCTGCTCGATGACGCGCTTACCGGCGAAGCAGATCTCGGCACCCGGCTCGGCCAGATGAAGATCGCCCAGCATGGCGTAGGAGGCGGTAACGCCGCCCGTCGTCGGGTTAGTGAGAACGACAATGTAGGGCTGGCCTGCTTCCTTCAGCATGTCGACTGCCACGGTGGTGCGCGGCAACTGCATCAGCGAAAGGATGCCTTCCTGCATTCGCGCGCCACCGGAGGCCGGGAACATCACCAGCGGGCACTTTTCGGAAATCGCGCGCTCGAAGGCTCTGACGATCGCCTCACCGGCAGCGAGGCCGAGCGAACCGCCCATGAAATTGAACTCGTGCACGACGGCGACGAGCTTCAGTCCACGGACCTTGCCAACGCCAGCGAGGATCGTGTCTTCCTGTTCGGTCTTGAGACGACTATCCTTCAGGCGATCCGTGTATTTCTTGGAATCGCGGAACTTCAACGGATCCTGCGCGACCTTCGGCTGCGGCAGCGACTCATATTCGCCCTTATCGAAGAGGTCGGCAAGGCGTGCCTTTGCAGGCATCTTCATGTGATAGCCCGAAGCCGGAATGACCCACTTGTTGTCTTCCAAATCCTTGTGGAAGACCATCTCGCCCGTTTCCGGGCACTTGATCCAGAGGTTCTCCGGCACTTCGCGACGGCCCAGCATGGAATTGATGCGCGGGCGAACGTAGTTGGTGATCCAGTTCAAGTCGAAAACTCCTGATTGACTACAGCCAATGTGGGGACACTATTCGGCAGCAACAAGGCGCGCCGAACGTGCCCCGGATGAAAGACCGCGAACGAGGGTGGCCACGGCCTGGACTGTGTCCGCTGTAGCCTTCCCATCCCTAGTCAGGCTTGTCGCCACCTGATTGACAATGGCCGTACCGACGACGACACCATCGGCCGAGCTGCCGATGACCTTGGCATGATCGGCCGTCTTGACACCGAAGCCGACGCAGACGGGCAGATTGGTGTGCTGCTTGATGCGTTTCACGGCCCCGGAAACCAGCGAAGGATCCGGTAGAGCAGAACCGGTGATGCCGTTCATAGAGACGTAATAGACGAAACCGGATGTGTTCTTCAAAACCGTCGGAAGACGCTTCTCGTCGGTCGTCGGAGTGGCCAGACGGATGAAGTTGATGCCTTTCCGGATTGCCGGAATGCAGAGCTCGTCGTCCATTTCCGGCGGAAGATCGACGACGATCAGGCCATCGATGCCGGCAGCAATCGCATCGTCAAGAAATTTCTCAACGCCGTAGATGTAGATAGGATTGTAGTAACCCATCATAACGATCGGCGTCGTACTGTCACTTTTGCGGAAATCGGCGGCCAGCTGCAGCGTTTTCCTGAGCGTCTGTCCGCCCTTCAGCGCGCGCTGGCCAGCCATCTGGATTGCCGGGCCATCGGCCATTGGGTCGGAGAACGGCATGCCGAGTTCGATGATATCGGCGCCGGCTTCCGGCAGCACTTTCATGATGCCGAGCGAGGTTTCGTAGTCCGGGTCACCACCCATGAAATAGGTCACGAGCGCCGGACGGCCTTCAGCCTTCAGATCGGCAAAGCGTTTATCCATACGTGCGGTCATGCTTTTTACACACCCATTCCCAAAATCTTGCCGACGGTGAAGATATCCTTGTCGCCGCGGCCGGAGAGGTTCATCAGGATGATCTCGTCCTTGCCCATCTTCGGCGCACGCTTGATGACTTCGGCCAGCGCATGCGACGGCTCAAGCGCCGGAATGATGCCCTCCAGGCGCGTCAGCGTCTGGAAAGCATCGAGCGCTTCGTGGTCCATGATCGGCACGTATTCGACGCGGCCGATGTCGTTCAGATAGGAATGCTCGGGGCCGATGCCGGGATAATCGAGACCGGCCGAGATCGAGTGGCCTTCCTTGATTTGGCCGTCTCCATCCTGGAGCAGGTACGTGCGATTGCCGTGAAGGACACCCGGCGAGCCGGCTGTGATCGAGGCGCAATGTTCATCGCCTTGCAGACCCTTGCCGCCGGCTTCAACGCCGACAATCTTGACGCCTGCGTCATCCAGGAACGGATGGAAGATGCCGATTGCATTCGAACCGCCGCCAACCGCCGCGATGATGAGATCGGGCAGCCGTCCTTCGGCTTCCAGCATCTGCAGCTTGGCTTCCGTGCCGATGACCGCCTGGAAATCGCGAACCATTTCCGGATAGGGGTGCGGGCCGGCTGCGGTGCCGATCAAATAATAGGTGTCATCTACATTGGTGACCCAGTCGCGAAGGGCCTCGTTCATCGCATCCTTCAGCGTGCCGTGACCTGCCGTTACCGGCTTCACTTCAGCGCCGAGGAGCTTCATGCGGAAAACGTTCGGCGCCTGACGCTCGACGTCGGTCGCACCCATGTAGACTACGCAGGGAAGGCCAAAGCGGGCGGCGACCGTTGCAGAGGCAACGCCATGCTGGCCAGCGCCGGTCTCGGCAATGATGCGGGTCTTGCCCATGCGCTTGGCAAGCAGGATCTGGCCGATGCAATTGTTGATCTTATGCGAACCCGTATGGTTCAGCTCTTCGCGCTTGAAATAGATCTTCGCACCGCCAAGCTCGGCTGTCAGGCGCTCAGCGAAATAAAGCGGGCTCGGGCGGCCGATGTAGTGGCTGCCAAGATGTTTCAATTCCGCCTGGAATTCCGGATCGTCCTTTGCCTTGTTCCATTCGTCCTGCAGATCGAGGATCAGCGGCATGAGCGTTTCGGCGACGAAACGGCCGCCATAAATGCCGAAACGGCCGTCCTCATCGGGGCCGGAACGGAAGGAATTGGGTTTTAGCGTCTGGTTCACTCTCAACTCCTTGAGGCCGTTTCAGGCTCGCAAGCCCTCTCGACCGCATCGAAAAAATCATCGATCATGGCAACGCTCTTCACGCCGGGCGCGCTTTCGACGCCGGAGGAGCCGTCGATACCCGGCGCTTTGGTGATCGCCAGCGCTTCGGCAATGTTGTCCTTGTTCAGCCCACCGGAAAGCATGTAATCCACGCCGTCGTCAAGCCAGCCGAGCAGACTCCAATCGAAGGAAACCCCGTTGCCGCCGGGTAGTTCGGATCCTTTCGGCGGTTTGGCGTCGAACAGAAACCGGTCAGCAATCCCAATATAAGCCTCAACCGGCTTCAGATCATCGGCGCTGCGAATGGAGAATGCCTTCATGATTGGCAGACCGTAGACGGCTTTTATCGTCAAGACGCGTTCCGGGCTCTCATTACCGTGAAGCTGGATCATGTCCGGC
The DNA here is from genome assembly GCF_900169785.1 of Rhizobium sullae. Taxonomy (GTDB): domain Bacteria; phylum Pseudomonadota; class Alphaproteobacteria; order Rhizobiales; family Rhizobiaceae; genus Rhizobium; species Rhizobium sullae. Next base: position 96,435 of record NZ_FWER01000010.1, on the reverse strand, counting down.
TTCAAAAGCGCGACGATTTCATCGAGTTCGTCATTGGTCGGATCAACTGTGACGGCGACGATCTTCGCTTTGCCGCGGACAGGATCGGCAAGCTTTCCGGCAAGATCCGGCTCGATATAACGCGGGCTCTTCTCGAAGAAGATAAAACCGATATGGCTCGCGCCGCGATTCACCGCGCGATCGATCGCTTCAGCGCTCTTCAGGCCGCAGATTTTGATATCGGGTTTCATGGCAGCGGAGTGACACGAAAAGGCAAAAGAGTCGAGCCAATTTGCGACTGAGGCTTTAATTTACCGCGGCTATGCGCTCAATCAAAGTCAATTGCGTGAAGCTGGCTTCCGTAGCGCTTCAGCCAGGATTTCGCCTCTTCCATATGTGGGCAGAGCTTTTCGCAGAGCGCCCAGAAACGCGGGCCGTGATTCATTTCCTTGAGGTGCGCGACTTCGTGGGCCGCCAGATAATCGATCACTGAGGCCGGCGCCATGACGATGCGCCAGGAAAAACTCAAGTTTCCTTCCGACGAGCATGAGCCCCAGCGGCTGCGGGTGTCTTTGATGGAGATCGATTTGACCGGCGCTTGGATCGAATGGGCGTGGAAGCGGGCGAGCCGCTCGAGGTCGGCCCGCGCCTCCTTCTTCAGAAAGGTTGCGATCCGGCGGCCAAGATGTTCCGGTAGGCCACTGACCCTGAGCATATGCCGGCCATCGACCATGACCGCCTCGGTCAGGCCGCGCAGACTGCCCGTGTGTTCGATCCGGTGCTTGACGCCCCGGAGCAGAATTTCACGGCCGTCACAAAGCGCGCTGTCGATGGAGAACTTTGCCAGTTTCGTCAGCAGCCATCCCTGATGACGATCGAGGAAGGCATTGACCTCGCGCTGCGCAAGGCCCTTCGGTACCGTCATTTTCAGCGCCCTGCCGCCGGGCTCGATACGCAGCGTAATGCGGGTTGCGCGATCATGATGCTTGATCGTGAGCGGCATCAGCCTGCCTGCAACGTCCAGCGTCCGCGTTTCGGGCGGAGCAGGTTTTCGCGCAACGGTACGTCTCGGTTTGGAAAGGAGCGGAAACATAAGTGCTTTTTCTATACGATTCGCAGCTAATCCGGCATAGAAAAAGAAAAACCGGCATCGTTGATGCCGGTTTGCTGATCATCTACTGACACCGTTAAGGCGTCTGATATTCGGCAGCGGGTCCGTTGTCATTGCGCTTTGAATTCTTGCGGTCGCGCATGAAACGGTCGAACTCTTCCTGATCCTTCGCGCGGCGAAGCTCGCGCATATAGGTATCGAATTCCTCACGCATTTCATCGAGCTTACGACGCTCTTCCTCAATACGGTCAAGCTCGGCCTTCCGCCAATCGTCAAAGGCGACGTTGCCGGTCGAAAAATGCGGGCGGTAGCGGCCATGCGAACGGCGGCAGCCGGCAAAGAAGCCGTCGGTCGCGTTATTCGCATCGCGCTTGAAACCACGAAGGCGGTCGCCGAAGATGATATAGGCAAGCATGGCCAGGCCCAGAGGCCAGAAGACCACGAAGCCGAGCACCATCAACGCAACGGTGGCCGGAGTCCAATCCGGGCGAAGCAATGCTGACTGGTTCATCGTGCGTTATCCTCGCTTTCTGCGCCCGGCGGAATACCGAACGCTGAAAATCGATGTGGTAACCGCCAGCCAGCCCTTCAAGACGATTGCCCGCGAAATCGGACAAGGCCTTGAACGAGCAGCATTAAATCAGCATCCTCTAACTCAGGCGGATTTGCCGCCCCTGATGACGCGCTTTACGGCCGGCTTTCCTGAGCGAGAGTGTTCGCGGACGAAGTTGACGATACGCGGCGCGATCTCGCTACGGAAGCGTGATCCGTTGAAGACGCCGTAGTGGCCGACGTCCGGTTGAAGGTAGTGCATGCGCATGTCGTCCGGGATGTTGATGCAGATCGTCTGCGCCGCCTTCGTCTGGCCCACACCGGAAATGTCGTCGTTCTCGCCCTCCACGGTCAGGAGCGCAACATTGCGGATTGCGGCCGGATCGACGCGCTTGCCACGATGGATCAACTCTCCCTTCGGCAGAGAGTGCTTCATGAAAACCTGATCGACCGTCTGCAGGTAGAATTCCGCGGTCAGGTCCATCACGGCAAGATATTCGTCATAGAAATCGCGGTGCTTTTCGGGCTCGCCGTCATTCTTCACGAGATGCATGAAGAACTCCTTGTGAGCGATGACGTGGCGGTCGAGGTTCATCGACATGAAGCCGGAGAGCTGCAGGAAGCCCGGATAGACCGGGCGCATGAAGCCAGGCTGCGGCCACGGCACATTCATGATTGCGTTTTCGGCAAACCACTCGAGCGGCCTTTCCTCTGCGAGTTTATTGACCGCTGTCGGATTGATGCGTGTATCGATCGGCCCGCCCATCAGTGTCATCGAAGACGGCGATAGCGGATCATTTGCCTCTTCCATCACCGCAGCCGCCGCCAGAACGGGCACGGAGGGCTGGCATACCGCAACGACATGCGTATCAGGGCCGAGGAAATGCAGCATCTCGATGACGTAATCGACATAGTCGTCGAAATCGAAAGTGCCTTCCGTCATCGGCACCATGCGGGCATCGATCCAATCGGTAATAAAGATATCGGCGCTCGGAAGCAGCGCTTCGACTGTACCGCGAAGCAGCGTTGCATAGTGACCGGACATCGGCGCAACGATTAATATTCGGGGATCGCGGTGACCGGACGGCGTGTTGCGCGCAAAATGCAGAAGATTGCAAAAGGCGCGCGACCAGACGATCTCTTCGCGCACTGCGACCTTCCTGTCGCCGACGACTGTTTCCTTCAGTCCGAACGCCGGCTTGCCGTAGCGGCGCGTCGTCCGCTCGAACATTTCGAGACTTGCGGCTATCGCGCGGCCGTACGGCGTTTGCGAAAATGGATTGAGCGGGTTGGCATAAACAAGCCGCATCGCATCGGCGGCAGCGCGGAACGGCGCCATCGCAGCATGGTTCAATTCATAGAGCTGATAAAACATGATTTGCGCCACCTTTCTTTTGCGGAAAGGACAGCGCCGTCAGGCAAGCCATCCACTTCTTTCCATCGTTTGCGGGCACTTCAATTGAGAGTAACAGGCTTTTGCTGCATAGCAACATAGGCATCCGCATCGCAAAAAGAAATGCCGGAAATGTGATTCCCGGCATATGATACACTCACAATTGTTAAAGATCGGACAGTTTCAGCGATCCGCGACAAAGGTCTGCTTCTGCGTGCCGAGGCCTTCGATTCCAAGTTCGACGACATCGCCAGCCTTGAGGTAACGCGGCGGCTTCAAACCCATGCCGACGCCCGGCGGCGTACCGGTGGAAATCACATCGCCCGGATGCAGCGACATGAATTGGCTGAGATAAGAGACCAGATAAGCGACCCCGTAGACCATCGTCCTCGACGACCCGCTCTGCATCGTCTCGTCGTTGACCTTCAGCCACATGCCGAGATTCTGCGGATCGGCGATCTCATCCTTTGTAACGAGCCAGGGGCCGATCGGGCCGAAGGTGTCGCAGGATTTGCCCTTAGTCCACTGGCCGGAGCGTTCCGTCTGGAATGCGCGCTCCGAGACATCATTGGAGACGCAATAGCCGGCAACGTAGTCCAGCGCTTCGGCTTCGGTGACATATTTTGCTGTCTTTCCGATGACAACGCCGAGTTCAACCTCCCAATCGGTCTTTTCCGAGCCTCGCGGGATGACGACGTTGTCGTTGGGGCCGACGATCGCGGAGGTGGCCTTCATGAAAATGATCGGTTCCGGCGGAACCGTTGCGCCAGTTTCGGCAGCGTGATCAGAGAAATTTAGGCCAATACAGATGAATTTCCCGGTGCCCGCAACACAGGCGCCAATACGGCCCGGAGTCAATTCCGGGAGGCTCTTCGTGTCGAGCGCTGCGATCTTTGCAAGACCTGCCGGCGAAATCGCTTCACCACCGACGTCGGAAACATGCGCCGAAAGATCGCGGATCTTGCCATCGGAATCGAGTAGCGCCGGTTTTTCACGGCCCGGTTCGCCAACGCGCATCAACTTCATAAAAATCTCCTCCTCATCGAAAACGGACTCCATCACCTATGAACCAGTCGACTAAGCGTGTCATTACGGCTTTTTGCTGAAGCGGTACGCATTGTTAAAAATTTCGCCGGAACTGAATTGGCGCCGGTTGAATGAAATGAGAAGCATCTGCGGCAATGGGTTTGCTTGCAAAGCTCTCGTGGGCGGGCAATATCATTCGCTCCAGCGCGCTCAACCAATATCCGGAAACACGATGACCGAAGCCAATAGCCGCACATCCGAATACCCTATCGATGCGATGTTTCTCGATCGCTGGTCGCCACGTGCTTTCACCGGCGAAATCATAACCGAAGAGCAATTGCTGACGATCCTGGACGCAGCGCATTGGGCGCCATCTTCCAGCAATCAGCAGCCCTGGCGCTTCATCTACGCTCTTAAGGGCACGGTACATTTCGAGAAGCATCTTGGCCTGCTCGTCGAATCGAACCAGGAATGGGCAAAGAATGCTTCTGCATTGATCTTCGTTATCTCACGCAGTTTCAGCGGCGATTTCTCGGAGAACAAACCGCGCTATACCCATTCGTTCGACGCCGGGGCCGCGTGGGGGCATCTCGCCATGCAGGCACGCTTTTCAGGCTTCTACGCCCACGGCATGGGCGGAATCAAACACGATGAGATCAGGCAAACCTTCGCTATCCCGGAAGGCTATCGCGTCGAGGCCGGCATAGCCATCGGCCGCCTTGGCGAGAAAAGCGTTCTATCAGAACGCAACCAGGCACGCGAAGTGCCAAGCCAGCGCATGCCGCTTGCCGAGGTGGCCTTCAACGGAAAATTCATTGCCAATTGACCCTGCCGAAACAAAAAGGCGCTCCAGTGAGCGTGCCTTTTTGCACGAGAAATCAATTAGATATCAAGATTTGCAACGCTGAGCGCGTTATCTTGAATGAATTCGCGGCGCGGCTCGACTTCGTCGCCCATCAGCCGGGCGAACAGGCCATCGGCATCCGTCGCGTCGTTGACCTTGACCTGTAGCAGCGAACGGGCGTTCGGGTCGAGCGTCGTCTCCCAGAGCTGTTCGGCATTCATTTCGCCAAGGCCCTTGTAGCGCTGCATCGTCAGTCCCTTGCGGCCGCTGGCAAAAATTGCATCGAGCAGAGCGCGCGGACCGGAAATCTCGGTGTCCCCGTCGCGGCGCGAAAGCGCCGGCGGGGTCTGGTAGATTTCTTTGAGGCGCAACGAGAGCTGATCGATGTGACGCGCGTCCTGCGAGCCGATGAGCGCCATGTCGAGCACGACGGCTTCCTTGACGCCGCGCACCATTCGCTCCAGCCGCAACCCGCCTTCGCTGGTCAGGTCGCCTTCCCAGCCGCGCTCGGTTTCCTCGGCGATGATATCGAGACGCTTGGCAACATCATCTGCAAGCCGTTCGGCCCTTGCGCGATCGCTGACTGCTTCCGCGTTCATGGCCCCGGCGATTGCCGCCTGCTCAACGACAGCGCGGTTGTAGCGAGAATGCAGGTTTTCGAGCAACGCGCGCAAGCGCAATGCATCGAGAATGACTTCACGGAGATCCTGGCCCGTACGGACTTCGCCGCTTCCGAGCTTCAGCGCCGCCTCCTCGAGGCCCTGACCGATCAGATAATCCTCCAGCGCCTTTTCGTCCTTCACGTACTGAACGGACTTACCGCGAGAAACCTTATAGAGCGGCGGCTGGGCGATATAGAGGTGACCGCGCTCGATCAGCTCCGGCATCTGACGGAAGAAGAATGTCAGCAACAGCGTACGAATGTGGGCGCCATCGACATCGGCATCCGTCATGATGATGATCTTGTGGTAGCGAAGCTTATCGGCGTTGAACTCATCCTTGCCAATGCCGGTGCCGAGTGCCGTGATCAGCGTGCCTATTTCCTGGCTCGACAGCATTTTATCGAAGCGGGCCCGCTCGACATTGAGGATCTTGCCTCGCAAAGGCAGGATTGCTTGATTTTCACGGGAACGGCCTTGCTTCGCAGAGCCACCCGCAGAGTCACCCTCAACGAGGAATACTTCCGACTTTGCCGGATCGCGCTCGGAGCAATCGGCGAGCTTGCCGGGCAACGAGGCGATATCGAGCGCACCCTTGCGACGCGTCAGTTCACGGGCCTTACGAGCCGCTTCGCGGGCGGCGGCGGCTTCAACGACCTTGCTGACGAGCACCTTGGCTTCACTCGGGTGCTCTTCAAACCACGTGCCGAGCGCTTCATTGACCAGGCTTTCGACGACCGGACGAACTTCCGAGGACACCAGCTTGTCTTTCGTCTGCGACGAGAACTTCGGATCCGGCACCTTCACCGAAAGGACAGCCGTCAGGCCCTCGCGGCAGTCTTCGCCCTGAAGTGTAACTTTCTCCCTCTTGGTAATGCCGGAGCTATCGGCATAGGAGACAACTTGGCGCGTCAGCGCGGCGCGAAAGCCGGCCATGTGCGTGCCGCCGTCGCGTTGTGGAATGTTGTTAGTGAAACACAGGACATTCTCGTGGTAGCTGTCGTTCCACCACATCGCGACTTCGACGGTAATTCCATCCTTTTCGCCGCGGATAGAGACAGGCTTATCGACCAGCGGTTTCTTGGCACGATCGAGATAGGAGACGAAGGCCTCAAGGCCGCCGTCGTAAAGCATCTCTTCTTGCCTGATGTCGGAATGGCGCTTGTCAGTCAGCAAGATGCGAACACCGGAATTCAGGAAAGCAAGCTCGCGCAGGCGGTGCTCCAGCGTGCCATAGTCGAAATCCGTCATCGTGAAGGTTCCGGTGCTCGGCATAAAGCTGACTTCCGTGCCCGTATCGCTACCCGCGTCACCTGTCACCTTGAGCGGCGCATCAGCGACGCCATGTGTGAAGCTCATTTCATAGATCTTGCCCTGGCGGCGGATTTTCAGTTTCAGCCAGACGGAAAGGGCGTTAACTACCGAAACACCGACGCCATGCAGGCCGCCGGAAACCTTGTAGGAATTCTGATCGAATTTACCGCCGGCATGAAGCTGCGTCATGATGACTTCGGCTGCGGAAACGCCTTCGCCGGTGTGTATGTCCGTCGGAATACCACGGCCGTTGTCGGTCACCGTAACTGAGCCGTCGGGGTTGAGCGCGACGGTGACGATGTCGGCGTGGCCAGCCAGCGCCTCGTCGATCGCATTATCGACGACTTCATAAACCATGTGATGCAGGCCGGAACCGTCGTCGGTATCACCGATATACATGCCGGGGCGCTTGCGCACGGCATCAAGGCCCTTGAGGACCTTGATGGAATCCGCGCCATATTCGGTATTAACGCCGTTTTCCGTCGCTGGTGTATCGGTCATACTGTCTTTGAATTTCCCTGTTGTAAGCGCCTGAATTCGCGTCGCGAATCACCAGCCTTTTTCATTCCGGAATATAAGGTTTTTGAGCACCATTCCCAATGGTAGAGCCTGCTAATCGGGCATAAAGCAGGGGATTATGACGCTTTTCCGTCAGCTTTGCCGAGATTTTCAAGCATAGCCGCTAGCTCGGCCAAAGCTGCCCTGTCAAGGTCGCGAATCCGGGCCGCCAAACGATTGGTAAACGCCGTATATTCGGGGGGCAGACCCGAGGTATCGATCACTACGCGCGGGTCCGATGCGCGGGCGAGCAGGAAGAGTTCTTCGGCTTCATCCCAGATGATGTTGAAATAGCCGGCGATCCGCTGAAGCAGGTCGAAGGTCGGCATGCCGCGCTTTCCGTGTTCGAGTGCGGAGAGATAGGCGGGCGAGACATTGAGCGCCGCTGCCATCTGCTTCTGCGATACGCCCTTGCGGACCCGAAGCTTTCGAACCGCTTCACCGAACGGCGTCATGACCTGTCCCCCTGCCGCCGGGAGAGCCGGATATAAAGCGCCCCCTCGCCGCCGTGGTGCTGCGCAGCCGCTTCGTAAGACGAAATCAAATAGCGGAACTCCGGCTTCGAAAACCAAAACGGAACGGCCCGTTTCAATGCGCCTTCGCTTCCCATCGAACTGCCCTTGCCGGTGATCACCAGCACATGCCGCATGCCGCGCTCATGCGCGCGGATGAGGAAATCGAGAAGCATGACATGCGCTTCGCTTTGCACCAGGCCGTGGAGATCGATACGCGCCTCCAGTGCCAGCCTGCCTTTGGCGATCTTACGTTTGACTGGCCGCTCCAGCGGATGATGGGTGCTGGAAGGCTGCTTCGCTGCTGGGCGGGGGATTGCGGCTTGCGCTTCCATTTCGGCAGACGATTTCTGCTCGGCATCCCCAACCTCGGTTTCGGCTTTCGCCAGAAAGGCATCAAGTTCGGTGAGCTCGCCTTTTTTTCCGGCAAGCGGTCGCGTGCTGCGCGCAACTTTGCCCCACAGAATTCGCTCGTCCGTGCTGAGCTTGCGGTCCCTCGTCATCAGCCGAACCTTCCAGCCGCAGCGTTCGGAATCAAGATGGCAAAGTCTGCGTCGTTGCGCACCGTACCCGCCAGTTCGCCCGCTTCATCGCCGGAACCCGTAAAAATATCGCCACGCGCAGGACCAACGATCGCGGAGCCAGTGTCCAAGGCAAGCATCAAACGCTGGAACGGCCTCCCCTTATCAAGGTGTGTCAGGCTTTCAGAGCGGATGAAGAAGGGAAAGCCGAAGGTATGTATCAGGCGGTCGACCGCAAGTGATCGTCCGGCCAGCAACGGCACTTTCGCTGCTGCAACCGGTCCAGCTTCGGAATCGGCAACCGGCGCCTCGCGAAAGAAAATATAAGATCGATTGTGCCAGAGAACCTCATCGACCTGTTCTGGATGCGCTGCGAGCCACGCGCGGATCGACTGCATGGAGATATTCGCACGATCGATTTCACCGCGATCGACCAAGAGCTTGCCAATGGCAGAGAAAGTATGTCCGGCCTTTGCCGCATATGTGATCCGTGCCGTCCGTCCATCCGGATAGCGCAGACGTGCCGCACCTTGCACATGCACGAAGAAAACATCGACCTTGGATTTGGCCCAAGCGATTTCAAGGCCTCGGCCGTCGAGAAAGCCTTGGTCGATCGCCTGTCGGTCGGGATAGCCGCTTATCTCTCCATCCTCGAGGCGGCCGAAGGCATAAGATGAATCGAGGCCTGCGGGGCGGTTGCTATTGTCCAGCTCGATCAGATCGTCAGGCCGTCTGTAGAAGGGGAAGCGATAGGTGGAACCAGGTTTGCCGGAAACGGCGATCTCCGGCTCGTAAAAGGCCGTAACGAAACCCCGCCGGCCGTCGCCTCTTCTGATGAGAAACGCCCGACAATTCTGTTCAAAGAAGGATCGCGCCTCGGAAGCCGAGGCGGGTTTCGCATTTCGGGCGGCTTGTAGCAAAGGCAAAAGATCATCGGCGCTCAGGCCCAGCGATCCGGTACGGTAAGGTTTCCTGCCGGCAATTTGGCGGCGGCAGGTTTCCATGACTTCAAAAAGGCTGGAGGGATCATCATCCCTCCAGCCTTTGAGTTCATCGAAATCGACAGCTTGCAGAACGAAGTCCGCTTTATTGTCACTCATGTTTCCGATTCGGTTGCCACGAGCTTCCAATTGGGGTCGCGCGAGCGCGTATCACGAGCGAAGGTCCAGATGTCATTGACCTCAGCTACGTTCTCGGCATCGCCCTCTATCAGCTTGTCGGCCTTGTCATAGGTCGCGGAGATCAGCTGGCTGGCGATACGGACCGTAATCTGTGCCTCGCTGCCTCTGGCTTCCGCCTGAGTGATGTCCGCCTTATCGATGCCGACGAAGGTGGATTTCACCTTCTCGCCCTTGGCCTCGCGATCCGCGATCGCCGCGTCAAAACCTTCATAAACCTCGCGGGACAAAAGATTCTTCAACGTTTTTCTGTCGCCGTCGGCATACGCCATGACGATCATTTCGTAGGCCATTTTCGCGCCGTTCAGGAATTCCTTTGGCTCAAAGGACGGATCGACCTTACTGAGTGCGCGCAGAGATTCATTGAGCGGCGTGCCGGCAGGCGCGAAAGCGTCGATCGCCGCGAAGCGATCTTCCTCTTCTGCGGGCGTATCACGGCGGGGTAGCGTTACGACCTTGCCGGCATCGGAATGCTCAGGACCGGCGGCATCGCGCGGCGTGAAAAGATCGCGCGGCGGCTTCTCATTTCCCGTGCGGCGCCCGAGAACACTGCGGAGCTGAAAAAAAATCAGCACCGCAGCCACAAGGAAAAACAAAGTGATGAAGTCGTTTGAACTCATATCGTCCCGCAGCCGCCGTTAACATCCATGATTTGTACTCCCATATAGGCCGCATATACAGATGATTCAAATAGCCGCAATCTCGCGATTGCGATCGAGGCCCGGCAAACGCCGGTTGGAGAGACGATGCGACTTGCAATGCTTCCAGGTTTTGTTCTTTTGTTGCCGCTGGCCGAGATAGCGGGCTTCGTGATCGTCGGGCGCGCTATCGGCCTGCTGGCGACCCTTGGCCTCGTCGTGCTGAGTTTTGCAATCGGCATGGCTCTGCTTCGCCGCCAGGGAATCGGCATTCTGCAGCGTATGTCTGCCGAGGGGCGAACCGGCGTAATGCCGGGCCGGGACCTTTTGCGGCCGGCCATGCTCGTCATTGCGTCGCTGCTTCTCATGGTTCCGGGATTTATTTCGGATGTCATCGCCATCCTGCTTTTCATCCCCGCCATTCGTGACCTTGCCTGGAACTACATCCGCAAGCGATTCGTTATCGTTGGAACGAAGAAGGGCTTTGCGGCATCGCAATCATCCGAATCCGGCAACCGATCCAAGCCGGACTCAAAAGTCGTCGATCTTGATGAGGACGACTACCGCCGCGAGCCGAACAAAGATTCTCCTTGGTCCGGCAAGCGGCTTGGCGAGTAGAGACGGGTTCGCCTAGGGTTGTAAGCCTTTTCCCGAAATGTTAGATGGCGGCACCATTCAATGCCCCTCGAGGAAAATCCAATGGCTGATGAAAACAACGGCAGCGGCTCGACAAGCCCGAGCCTCACAATTCTCGCTCAGTACACGAAGGATCTTTCCTTCGAAAATCCCGGCGCGCCGCGTTCGCTTCAGGCGCGCGACAAGGCTCCGGCGATCAATATCAGCGTCAACGTCAATGCCAATCCGCTTTCGGATAGCGATTTCGACGTTGTGCTGTCGCTCAACGCCGAGGCCAAGGATGGCGACAAGACAGTCTTTCATGCCGAACTCGTCTATGGTGGTGTCTTCCGCGTTGCCGGCTTCCCGCAGGAACACATGCTTCCGGTTCTCTTTATTGAATGCCCGCGCATGCTCTTCCCGTTTGCCCGCCAGATCATTGCTGATGTTACGCGCAATGGCGGCTTCCCGCCGTTGATGATCGACCCGATCGACTTCGCACAGATGTTTGCGCAGCGCGTCGCTGAAGAGCAGACGCGCGCAAAGGTGCAGACAAACTGAGTTCGAAGTACCTGATTAGACTGCAGTGCCCGGGTGAAAGCCCGGGCATTTTTTAATTTAGACGATCGTATTTGGCCCAGATGCCTTTGCTGCCGAGCGCAGCAATCAATGCGTCGTGAGCCTGAGCTTCTGCTTCGCTGAGGCGTGGCGCGAGGGGGCGGGGCCGCTTCAAAACGATGTCGACGGCCTCTTCCAGAATAATCTCGGCGTCGCCTGACCCGGTTGCAGCCGCAACACTCAAACCAAGAGCGGTCTGACGCCCGCCGATCATTTCGATATAGACCTCGGCAAGCAGTTCCGAGTCGAGAAGTGCACCGTGTTTTGTGCGGTGCGAGTTGTCTATACCATAGCGGCGGCAGAGGGCATCGAGCGAATTCGGTCCCATAGGATGTTTGCGCCGTGCGAGTGATAGCGTATCGACCACCCTCTCCGGCAAGATCGGCGGCATGCCAAGGCGAGCAAGCTCTGCATTGACAAATCCCATGTCGAAGGTTGCGTTGTGTGCGATCCACTTTGCGTCGCCGAAGAAGTCGATGATCTCTTCAACGACTTCGGCAAATGGCCTCTTTTCCTTCAGAAACTCGTCGGTAATGCCGTGAACGGCCAGAGCATCGGGATGGACTTTTTGACTGCCGGGATTGATGTAGATATGGATTGTGCGGCCGGTCGGGAAATGGTTCAGCAGCTCGATGCCGCCGATTTCGATGATGCGATCGATGCGGCTGTCGAGGCCGGTGGTTTCCGTATCGAATATGATTTCACGCATTCCGAAAATCTCCTTTCGCGATCCGCGCATTCAGATCCGCGATGATTTCGCTTACCCTCGCCCGCGTGATTTCGATGGCGTGCCCCGTATCGATGACATAGTCGGCACGCGCCCGCTTTTCGGCGTCCGGGGTTTGCCGCGAGCGAATCATACTGAATTTTTCCTCTGTCATGTTCGGACGCGCAAGCACCCGGTCGCGCTGAATCTGTGGATCGCAGCTCACGACGACGATTATGTCGACTCGGGTCTCGGCACCCGTTTCGAAAAGCAGCGGGATATCGAGCAGGATTATCTCCGATCCTCGCGCTTGCTCGCATTTTACGAATTCGGCTTCGCGCTTGCGAACCAACGGATGCACGATCGCCTCCAGCGCCTTGAAGCCATCTGGTCTGCGCGAAAGTTGGCGGCCAAGTTCCTGCCGGTCGACAGCGCCATATTTCACTGTGCCAGGGAATTCAGCTTCGACCAGCGGCGCCGCCTCTCCGGCATACAGCTCATGCACCACAGCGTCGGAATCGTTGACGGGAATACCGGCTTCGGCAAAGAGCTTTGCCGCAGTTGATTTTCCCATGCCTATGGAACCCGTGAGACCGATCCGGATCATCAGTGCTTTTCCATATCTGCGACGATGAGCGCACGAAGCTCGTCATCCACGACCGGGCGCTTGCCGAACCATTTCTCAAAGCCCGGCACTGCCTGGTGAAGCAGCATACCGAGTCCGTCCACGATCACAAAACCTTGTTCCTCGGCTTGTTTCAACAAAGGTGTCTTCAGCGGCACATAGACGATATCGGTGACGACCGCATTTTCGTCGAGTGGCAGGAAATCGATTGCCGGTGCCGTTTCGCCGTCCATGCCGAGCGATGTCGTATTGACGAAAAGCCCCGCTCCTTTCATGACCTCCGCGAGTGCTCCCATTGGATGTGCATAGACTTTCTCACCGAAGCGATCGGCAAGTTCCTGCGCGCGCGCAGCGGTTCGGTTGACGACATGAATCTCCCGAAAGCCGCGGTCGCGCACTGCCTGTATGACCGCGCGGCTCGCCCCACCTGCCCCGAGTATTACTACGGTGTCATGTTTATCCCAACCAGGGTGGCGCGCGTCCAGGTTCGCGGTAAATCCCTGCCCGTCGGTATTGGTCGAATGGAGTTTTCCTTCCGCCAGCCATAACGTGTTGGAAGCACCGAGTTCCTGGGAGAGTTCGTCCGGCCTGTCGGCGAGCCGACAGGCCATCTCCTTGTGTGGGATGGTGACATTGCCGCCGATAAATTGGGAGCTTTGATCCTTGAGCGATCCCATGAATGCCGCAAAATCGGCGGGAGCAACCTCGTATGGGCGGTAGCTACCGCGAAGTCCAAGCTTTTTCAGCCAGTATCCGTGGATCAAGGGCGAGCGTGAGTGCCGCACCGGGAAGCCGGTAACGAAAGCATTCGGGCCGAATGTTTCACGTGAATCATCCATCGATCGCGCCCAATTCCCTTAGTTTCTGAAGCAGTGGCAACATTGGCAGGCCAAGGATCGTGAAGTAGTCGCCGTCGATCCGGTCGAAAAGTTGAATTCCCTCGCCTTCCAGCTGATAGGCGCCAACGCTGCCGAGCGCCTTGTCGCCAACTCTTGCCAGATGGCGCGATATGAAATCCGCCGACAGAACGCGCATCGTCAGCGACGCGTGTGACACGTGCTCCCATAGAAGCGCACCATTTCCGATGATGGCGATCGCACTGTTCAGACGATGTGTTTGCCCCGAAAGTACTCTCAGATGATTGGCGGCGTCAGCCATGTCGTGCGGCTTGTGAAACACGTGATCACGAAGCGACATGGTCTGATCCGAGCCGATGACGAGAGAATCCGGAAACCGGCTGCTCACCTCCTCTGCCTTGGCCCTAGCAAGCACCGAGGCGACAGTGTCTGGAGATGCGCCCTCTCTTTCGAGCGGTGCTTCGATCGCCCGCTCGTCGATCTTTGCCGCATGCGCTTCAAACTCCAGACCGGCGTTCGCAAGCAGCATCCGCCGGAATGGACTGGACGAGGCGAGAATCAGTTTCGATGTCATGCGTCTCCTAGCTCAAGATTGATAATGTCAGCGCTTAGCGCAGCTTGGGGCGCAGGGCAACGATTGCGGCCGCCGTCTCTTCGATGGAACGACGGGTCACATCGATCAACGGCCAATTATGGCGCGCGCAAAGAGACCGGGCATATTTTAGTTCTTCGGAGATCGCTGCTCGATCCGTATATTGGCTACGGTCGAAGCCAGGCGTCGCACCAAGCACCCGGTTTTCACGCACCTGCGATATCCGATCCGTCGTTGCGATGAGACAGACGATCAGCGGCCTCGTTGCAGTGAGAAGCGCTTCCGGCAAGGGCACATCGTAGACGATCGGAATGTTCGCTGTCTTGATGCCGCGGTTGGCGAGATAGATACTCGTCGGTGTTTTCGATGTCCTGCTGATGCCGATGACGACGACGTCGGCGTCGTTGTAATCCTCGGGCATCTGCCCATCGTCGTGATCCATGGTGAAATTGAGCGCCTCGATACGCGCAAAATACCCGGCATTCATCACGTGCTGGGCACCGACGCGACGCCGCAACGGAGCACCGAGATAAAGCTGGAAAGCGGCCATCACGGGCTCAAGCACATTGACCGAGGCGACGCCCATTTCCACACATCTCTCATCGATCAGCCCCGCGAGTTCCCGATCGACGACCGTGTAGAGGACGATGCCCGGCTCGTTGTCGATCGCATCGAGAACAGCAAACAGCTGCTTACGATTCCGTATCAACGGATAGACATGTTCTACCGGCTGAGCGGATTTGAACTGGGCGGACGCGGCACGACCGGCTGAGATCAGAGTCTCACCGGTCGAGTCAGAAATCAGATGCAGATGGAAGAAGTTCGTGCGGTTCTCCACGCTATTTTCCGCTGCCTGTTGAAAAGACTGGATGATAGAGAGCTAAGGGACCGGCATGGCTTGAGGCAAGGGAAAACGTGACCCCTTATCCACATTTCGGATTTTCTGGAGAGCACCAAAGGGCAGTCTGTGGATTTTGTGATCGGCGCTAAAGAACTCATCTGAAATACACAGGATATCCACAGACAACGCCGCCTCACCCTTCGAGGCAAGTTTCTGGAATCATTTTTAGATTCGAACTTCTCCAAAATCTACGATGGAATGCGATCGATATTGTCCTGATATCTTTGATGCGCGCAACAAATTGTATCAGCAGTGGATGGATTTTAATCCTTGATAGACACCGACTCTAAGAAATAGAAACCTTTTAAAATATCTTTAGATTCTTAAAGGGACGAAGCGCTTGAGCGAAACGCGCCGGAAAATCATGAGAGTTCTCGACGGTGAAACTCTCTCCCCTCCTCCGATCTGGCTTATGAGACAGGCAGGCCGTTATCTGCCGGAGTATAGAGAAACGCGTGCAAAGGCAGGAAGCTTCCTCGACCTCTGTTATTCCCCGGAGCACGCTGTCGAAGTGACACTGCAGCCCATCCGCCGCTACGGCTTCGATGCGGCGATCCTCTTCTCTGATATTCTCGTCATTCCGGATGCCATGAAGCGCAATGTGCGTTTCACGGAAGGCCATGGTCCGGAAATGGACCCGATCGACGAGGCTGGAATTTCACGTCTGGCTGCTGATGGTGTTATCGACTATCTGAAGCCGGTGTTCGAGACAGTGCGCCGGTTGCGCACGGAACTCCCGGAAGAGACGACACTTCTCGGCTTTTGCGGTGCGCCCTGGACGGTGGCGACTTACATGATCGCAGGGCACGGCACGCCTGATCAGGCCCCGGCGAGGCTTTTTGCCTACCAGCATCCGAAAGCGTTTGAACGACTGCTTATGCTGCTTGCGGATATCTCTGCCGAGTATCTGGTAGCGCAGATCGATGCCGGCGCCGATGCAGTGCAGATTTTCGATTCCTGGGCAGGCGTTCTTGGAGAAAAGGAATTTGAGGCGTTTGCCGTCAAGCCAGTTGCTCGGATCATTGCCCGCGTCAAAGCGCAGCGCCCGAAGGCTCGGGTCATCGCCTTTGCCAAGGGTGCAGGTTATCTTCTGAAGACCTACAGGCAGAAGACCGATGCTGACGCGATTGGGCTTGATTGGTCCGTTCCACTTGAATTCGCTGCCGAGCTTCAGAAGGAAGGGCCGGTCCAAGGCAATCTCGATCCCATGCGCGTCGTCGCCGGTGGGCGCGCGCTTGAGGAGGGTATCGACGACATCATGATGCACCTTGGCGGCGGACCGTTGATCTTCAACCTCGGCCACGGAATTACGCCGCAGGCCGATCCGGAAAATGTCCGTCTGCTTGTCAAACGCGTTCGCCGTGGCGGGAATTGAATGATGGAAAAGCAGACGGATGAGCGAACAGGAAGCTATGCGCGGCGACGGGCACATTTCGCCCTCGCCTTTTTTGCGCTGCTTGCCGTCGGGCTGTTTGCATGGAACCCAGCCAACCTCTACCTTTGGATCAAGGCACTGCACATCATTGCGGTCATCTCCTGGATGGCCGGGCTGTTCTATATGCCGAGGCTCTTCATCTACCATACCGACGCGGAGCCAGGTTCCGTACAGTCGGAAACCTTCAAGGTTATGGAACGGCGCCTGCTGAAGATCGTCATGAACCCGGCGATGATGCTGACCTGGGTTTTCGGTCTGTATCTAGCTTGGTCTGTCTACGGTTTTCAGGGTGCGTGGCTTCATGCCAAGATCGCCCTCGTCGTGCTCTTGACGGCCGTTCACTTGTTCTTCAGTCGCGCGGTTGATGCTTTCGCACGGGATGAAAACCGGCGCACGGCGCGATATTGGAGATTTATGAATGAGGCACCGACGCTACTCATGATTCTCATCGTCATCCTGGTTGTCGTTAAGCCGTTTTGAAGGGGCGCCGCTTAAATTTACTTCATTTTAAACAGCCCCCTTGCGGCATCTCAGCTTAGTCGCTATTTTCCGCGCATCTCATCTTCGTGGCATGTGTTTTGAGTTCAGTCGTCTGCGAGCCCTTTCGCAACACCGAAACGACGCAACATAGCCTTCCCCCCTTCGAAATACAGAGTAATGGTCACTTCATGGCTGAAATGAAGCTTCAGGAACTTAAGAGCAAATCCCCGACCGATCTTCTGGCGTTCGCCGAATCGCTCGAGGTCGAAAATGCAAGCACCATGCGCAAACAGGAATTGATGTTTGCAATCCTGAAGGTTCTCGCGAGCCAGGATGTAGAGATCATCGGCGAAGGCGTCGTGGAAGTTCTGCAAGATGGTTTCGGCTTCCTGCGTTCGGCAAACGCCAACTACCTCCCGGGTCCAGACGATATTTACATCTCTCCATCGCAGATCCGCCGCTTCTCGCTGAAAACCGGCGATACGGTCGAGGGACCGATTCGTGGTCCCAAGGAAGGCGAGCGCTATTTCGCCCTGCTCAAGGTGAACACGATCAATTTCGAAGATCCGGAAAAGATCCGCCATAAGGTCCACTTTGATAACCTCACGCCGCTTTATCCCAATGAACGTTTCAAGATGGAGCTCGATGTTCCGACATCGAAGGATCTGTCTGCGCGTGTCATCGACCTTGTCGCGCCGCTCGGTAAGGGCCAGCGTGGCCTCATCGTCGCTCCGCCCAGGACCGGTAAGACTGTTCTTCTACAGAATATCGCACATTCGATCACCGCAAATCATCCGGAATGCTACCTTATCGTTCTGCTGATTGACGAGCGGCCGGAGGAAGTGACGGACATGCAGCGTTCAGTGCGCGGCGAAGTCATTTCTTCAACCTTCGACGAGCCGGCGGTCCGTCACGTGCAGGTCGCTGAGATGGTGATCGAGAAGGCGAAGCGGCTCGTCGAGCACGGCCGTGATGTCGTCATCCTGCTCGATTCGATCACGCGCCTTGGCCGCGCCTATAACACCGTTGTGCCGTCCTCCGGCAAGGTTCTGACTGGTGGTGTTGATGCCAACGCCCTACAACGGCCGAAGCGCTTCTTCGGCGCTGCCCGTAACATCGAAGAAGGCGGCTCTCTGACGATTATCGCCACGGCGCTCATTGATACCGGCAGCCGCATGGATGAAGTGATCTTCGAAGAATTCAAGGGAACCGGTAACTCGGAAATCGTTCTCGACCGTAAGGTGGCCGATAAGCGCATCTTCCCGGCGATGGATATTCTGAAGTCCGGCACGCGTAAGGAGGATCTGCTTGTTCCGCGCCAGGATCTGCAGAAGATCTTCGTGCTTCGACGTATTCTTGCTCCGATGGGAACAACCGACGCTATCGAGTTTCTCATCGACAAGCTGAAGCAGACGAAGAGCAATCCAGACTTCTTCGACTCTATGAATACATAACAGATAGCCGGATTCCTGAAATAAAGCCGGCCGTTTCGCGATGGCCGGCTTTCGCTTATGAGGAATCCGAGCGTGGCCAGAGTGGTCGGGGATGTCGAACGAAACCATTTATGCGCTATCGAGTGGAACTGTTCCTTCCGGCGTTGCGGTTGTCCGCCTCAGTGGTGTGAAGACGCGCGATGCCTTGCGACTGCTGATCGGCGACACCCCACCGCCACGCAGGGCGTCTCTGCGAACGATTCGTTCCCGTAACGGTTTGGTTATAGACAGTGGGTTGGCACTCTTCTTTCCATCGCCAGATTCTTTTACAGGCGAAGACTGCGCCGAGCTTCAGCTTCATGGGAGTCGAGCCGTCATTCATGCCCTCTTTGAGGAACTAGAGGCGATTGAGGGCGTGCGGATGGCTGCGGAGGGTGAGTTCTCGCGGCGGGCGTTTGAAAACGGCAAACTTGACCTCGTCGAGATTGAGGGTCTGGCGGATCTGATTGCCGCAGAGACGGAGATGCAAAGGCGCCTGGCGGTCGAGCATAGCCAGGGCAAACTATCCGAGCTATACGATTCGTGGGCGGAACGATTGACGCGAGCTCGTGCTCTGATTGAAGCTGAACTCGACTTTGCCGATGAAGATGACGTGCCCGGTTCGGTTTCAGCTCTGGTGTGGGATGATATCGCTCAACTGCATGCCGAGGTAGAGAACCACCTCGCGCATGCGCAGGCGGGCGAGATCATTCGCGATGGTTTCAAAGTCGTCATTGCAGGCGCGCCAAATGCCGGAAAGTCGACCTTGATGAACGCGCTTGCGCAGCGAGAGGTTGCTATTGTCACGAATATAGCGGGAACGACGCGTGATGTTCTTCACGTCGATCTCGATATCAATGGTTTCCTCGTAAAGCTTTATGACACGGCTGGTTTGCGCGATACAGATGAGTTCGTTGAACGCGAGGGCGTACGGCGGGCCGAGCGGATCATCTCTGAGGCGAATCTTGTGCTCTATCTCGAGGATATGACCCAAGGCAGGAACGAGCTTTCGCCGATCACGAATACGGAAGTCTTGCGGGTTGGGACAAAGGCCGATATATCCGCGGCGACTGGTCCGTTCGCCTATGACCTGACGATATCTGCTGTCACGGATGTGGGATTGTTCGCTCTTCGCGCCGCCATCGCCGAGCGACTGGAGCGGCAAGTCAGCAGCCATAGCCTGGCGATCCCAAGCCGCAGGCGGCAAAGGGATTCGCTTATGGAATGTCTGGAGGCGATCGGGGCAGCGTTGGCCGACCCGTCAGCGGGACTTGACATTAGAGCCGAGAATCTTCGCATCGCGGGGAACGCCCTGGGCAGAATTACGGGACGCGTCGACGTCGACAATTTACTCGATATAATCTTTTCCGAGTTTTGCATCGGAAAATGATTCACGTGAAACATCTGAAAGCGTGTGAGAAGGCGAAATGACCATCTATCAATACGACGTCATCGTAATCGGAGGTGGTCATGCAGGTTGCGAAGCGGCCAGCGCAGCGGCTCGCCTAGGTGCTCGTACAGCTCTGGTGACGCATCGGCGAGACACGATCGGGGTCATGTCCTGCAACCCGGCGATTGGTGGCCTTGGCAAGGGTCACCTCGTGCGGGAGGTGGATGCGCTGGACGGCCTCATGGGTCGTGTGGCCGATGCTGCCGGCATCCAGTTTCGCATGCTCAATCGCAAGAAAGGCCCGGCGGTCCGCGGCCCGCGGACCCAAGCCGATCGGAAGCTCTATCGAACCGCCATGCAGGCGGCAATAGAAGCTATTGATAATATTGACGTTATCGAAGGCGATGCCTTTGATCTTGATATATCAGAGGGTAGCGTCACCGGCGTCACAATGAAAGATAGCCGGATTCTGAATTCTGGCGCTGTGGTTCTTACGACGGGAACCTTCCTGCGCGGGCTTATTCATATCGGGGATAAGAAGATTCCGGCGGGCCGTGTCGGTGAAGATCCGTCTCTTGGTTTATCTGGAACACTATCGCGCCTGGGGCTTCGGCTCGGCCGTCTTAAGACAGGTACGCCAGCGCGCCTTGACGGGAAAACCATCGATTGGGCATCGGTTGGCCGACAGGGCGCGGATGACGAGGTAACACCGTTCTCATTCATGACCGGCGCAATTACGAATCCTCAGATTGAATGTGGGGTAACCCGCACAACGACTGCCACACATAAACTCATTCAGGATAACCTGCATCGCTCGGCAATGTATTCCGGGCAGATCGAGGGCGTTGGACCGCGCTATTGCCCCTCGATCGAAGATAAGATCGTGAAGTTCGGCGAGCGGGATGGGCATCAAATCTTCCTTGAGCCGGAAGGCTTGGACGATGACACTGTCTACCCGAATGGTATTTCGACGTCGCTGCCGGCAGAGGTGCAGGATGCCTTTATCCGGACCATACCAGGCCTTGAGAAGGCTTCCATCATCCAGCCTGGCTATGCAATCGAATATGATCATGTCGATCCGCGCGAGCTGACACCTTCTCTTGAAGTAAAGAGGATGCCGGGGCTCTATCTTGCCGGCCAGATCAACGGAACGACAGGCTACGAGGAGGCAGCGGCCCAAGGTCTCGTGGCGGGCCTTAATGCGGCACGCCGCGCAGGCGGCCAAACGCCGGTCTACCTAAGCCGTACGAATTCTTACATCGGCGTCATGATTGACGATCTGACGTCGAGGGGTGTCGCCGAGCCTTATCGCATGTTCACCTCGCGTGCGGAATACCGCCTTTCTCTGCGTGCGGACAATGCCGATATGCGGCTTACTCCAATTGCGGATGAGATCGGCTGTTTGGGAGAGGCTCGTCGTGCCAAATTCCGCGAATATGAATGTGCTCTTGACGGTGCGCGAGAACAGCTTAAGGCATTACACATTACGCCAAATGAGGCCCGCGAGTATGGGTTGAAGATTAATCTGGATGGGCAGAGGCGCTCTGCCTATGAGTTACTCGCGTATCCCGATTTCGACATGGCTCTGCTGTCAAATGTATGGCCCGAACTTCGGGCGTTTAGCAAGCCGATCGCAGAGGCCATAGAGATTGAAGCATCATATGCCGTTTATATGCGCCGGCAGTCCTCAGACATTGTCGATGTCCAACGCGACGAAAATCGACTCATCCC
Source organism: Rhizobium sullae (assembly GCF_900169785.1). GTDB lineage: Bacteria > Pseudomonadota > Alphaproteobacteria > Rhizobiales > Rhizobiaceae > Rhizobium > Rhizobium sullae. Next base: position 74,728 of record NZ_FWER01000010.1, on the reverse strand, counting down.
AGAGGGTTTCGACTATTCGATGCTGCCTGGCCTTTCGAACGAGCTCAAGCAGAAGCTTGGCAATCAGCGCCCGTTCAACGTCGCTCAAGCCGCAAAGATAGATGGCATGACGCCGGCGGCCATCTCTCTCCTGCTCGTTCATTTGCGAAGAACAGAGGCTGCGCGGCGGTCGGTTGCCTAACACTTTTTGAGAGTCTTTCATGGAATTGAACGGTCAAAGTGTTTCACGTGAAACACAAGATAGACTGGAGCATTTTGTTGCTCTCTTTAGCAAGTGGTCTAAATCCATCAACCTAGTCGCTCCCTCAACGTTGAATGACGCGTGGCAAAGACACGTCGCCGACAGCGCCCAAATCTTTCAATTAGCTCCCGGCCCGAAGCGGTGGGTGGATATGGGCAGCGGCGGCGGATTTCCCGGCGTGATCACCGCCATCCTCTTGGCCGAGCTTGCCGATGGGTGGGTTCACCTTCTTGAGAGCAACAACAAGAAAGCGTCTTTCCTCAGGCTGGCCCTTCGGGAAACAGGGGCACGCGGTTCTGTGCATTCGATCCGCATTGAGGATGGACCGGCTGTTGTCGCCTCCTGCGATGCTATATCCGCCCGCGCCCTCGCCGATCTCGACAAACTATGCGACTTTGCGGAACCTTGGATGCTTCGCAACAAAAATACGCGTGCATACTTCCATAAAGGCCGGGATTACGGCGTTGAAATTGCCAAGGCACGTGGTCGGTGGCGTTTTGATCTGCTAGAACATCGAAGCGTTGTCGAGCGAGATTCGGTCATACTTGAGATTTTCAATCTCCAACGCTTGGTTTAACAGTTCGGATGATGCGGCCATGGCCATTGAACGGAACCGGATTATTACAATAGCGAACCAAAAAGGCGGCGTTGGAAAGACGACAACTGCCATTAACCTGGCAACTGCCTTGGCTGCTATCGGCGAACGAGTTTTGATCGTCGATTTGGATCCTCAGGGTAACGCGAGCACTGGCCTCGGGATTGACCGGAAAGACCGCAAGCTCTCATCTTATGATCTCCTTATTGGCGAGGCCGGGGTGACTGAGGCGGCTATGCCGACCGCTGTGCCAAATCTTTCCATCGTACCATCGACAATGGATTTGCTTGGTGTCGAAATGGAGATCGCGCAGCAGAGTGATCGGGTTTTCAAGCTGCGCAAGGCGCTTACGACTCAGCAAGCATTTGAATTTACTTACATTTTGCTGGATTGCCCACCCTCTTTCAATCTTTTGACGATGAACGCGATGGCTGCGGCGCATTCCGTTTTGGTCCCGTTACAATGCGAGTTCTTTGCATTGGAGGGATTAAGTCAGCTCCTGGAGACGGTTGATCAAGTGCGGCGAACGGTAAATCCGCGTTTGGATATTCAGGGTATCGTGTTGACGATGTTCGATGCGCGAAACAATCTCGCCCAGCAGGTAGTGAGCGATGTTCGGATGCACCTTGGGGAGAAAGTTTACCATACGCTCATCCCGCGCAATGTCCGTGTTTCCGAAGCACCCTCCTATGGCAAGCCTGCGATCCTTTACGACTTGAAATGCGCCGGTAGCCAGGCATATCTGCAGCTGGCCTCGGAGGTCATCCAGCGCGAGCGCCAGCGTCTCGCCGCTTAAGATTTAGTGAGTACCGCAAATGAATGACGATGTATCGAAGAGACGTTTAGGCCGCGGACTTGCTGCGCTGATCGGCGAAATGGATCAGCCGGTGCCGGTCGACGGCGAAAAGAGCAGCGTAAGTGCAGACCGTCTCATTCCGATCGAATTTGTCAGCAGGAATCCGCGCAATCCGCGTCGTTTTTTTGATGATAGCGAACTCCACGATCTCGCCAGCTCTATTCGTCAGCATGGCATCGTCCAGCCGATCGTTGTTCGTACGATTGCAACGAACCGATATGAAATAATAGCCGGCGAAAGAAGATGGCGAGCAGCCCAGCTCGCGGGCCTTGTCGAAATTCCGGTGATCATCCGCGATGTCGATGACAAGACGGCGCTCGAGATTGCCATTGTCGAGAATGTCCAACGATCAGACCTCAATCCCCTCGAAGAGGCGTTGGGTTACGAGCAGCTTATCGCGGAATACGGCTACACTCAAAATGATCTTGGTGAGATCATCGGCAAGAGCCGAAGCCATGTCGCAAATTCTCTGCGCCTGCTTAAGCTTCCCGAGCCTGTCCGCGATTTTCTTGCAGCCGGCAGTCTGTCGGCGGGGCATGCACGTGCACTGGTTTCAACATCCGATCCGACGGCCCTCGCCCGCACGATCGTCTCGAAGGGAATGTCCGTCCGAGACGCCGAAAAGCTTGCGCAGAACGATATCAAGGCCCAATCCGAGCCACAGCGTCCGTCTGCCCCACGCGATCAGAAAGATTCCGATACGTTGGCACTTGAGCGCACGCTCTCCGATACGCTGGGCCTCGATGTCACCATAAATCACAAGTCCGGCGGCGGCCAGATCCGCATTGCCTACAAGTCGTTGGAGCAGCTTGAAGAAATCTGCCGGCTCCTTGAGCGGCGGTAAGCCTAGCCCTTCCGCCTGCTTTGAAGAGTTGTAGAGAGCAATGTCTGCAATGCAATGCTGTCCTCTAGGCTCTGACGCCTTCTTGTCTGCAAGATCGCCGATTGCAGCCTGTTTGTCTCACGGCGAATGGCGTCAGCATTCCAGGTGCGTAGCGCCTGTTCGATGATGGGTTTGCGCCGGAAATGCAGATGGCGGCCGTGCGTCTGCATGACCTGAGCTGTCTGAAGCCGCTTTTCCTCCATTTCTGCGCGCATCGCGTCGAGAAGTTGGAACTGTTTCAGGCAGGCTTGGATGACGAGGAAGACAGCCGTCTTCGATGCCGAGATCTTCCGCATGGAATGCAGGAAATTGCCGGTGTTTCCGCTTAATATAGCGTCCACGGCGTCATCGACCGAAATAGCACTGGCATCGCCAATAATCTCGCTCACATGATGCTCTTCGATCATCTCCATGCCGCGGCAGTAGAGGGCGAGCTTTCTGACCTCATTGCGTGAGGCGATGCGATCACCGCCGATCAGTTCGACTAAAGCTTGCCGTGCGACAGGCGTGATGCGCAGGCCTTCTGACGCCAACTCATTGTCGATCAAAGCATTCAAGGCGCGTGCATCATCTGGATAACAGGGAATCGCAACGATGCTACGTGTGCCTTCGGCAAGCTTGCGAAGAAGGGAGCCCTTCTTCAGATCTCCGGCTTCGACGATGATGGACGTTGCGTCGAGCGACTTTTGAGAAAGCTCGCCGAGGGCATCGACCAGGTATTTTTCATTTGCCGCGCCACGAATCCAAAGGAGTTTTTCACCTCCGAATAGCCCGATAGCGTCTGCCTCATCCTGCAGGCGCCCAGGGTGCTTCTGTAGGTCGCCGATGTCGAGTTTGATAAGCGAAAAAGCATCATCCAGCGCAACGCCGGTTTTCCCGGCTATTTGCCCAGCTCTCTCGGAAACCAGACCGCGATCCGGTCCATAGATGACGAACATGCGGTAGGCGGAAACCGAACGTTGAAGAAAGCCTTCAAACTCGTGAGATTTTATTTCCGCCACGTTCTTTTCCTCAGCGGCCGAGCGCTCCGGCGATATCGAGGCCTACGAGCTCGGCAGCCTGGCGCGCTGCACGGTTCTCAGCATCACGGATCGCGCGTTGCTTGGCAAACTGCTGGGTCGGGAAATCGACAAGCGCGGTGACATAACGGTTACCCGACTTGATGACCTGGCCATCCGCTGTCGCCTGCAGTGTGTAATCAACGCTGACGGTCACGCGACCGGCACGCGACTCATCGGAGGTCTCGGTGAGAAGCGCGTCGACTACATCGGACCGCACATGCAGCTCAACTTCGTAGGCCGGCTTGACAGGCTCGCCTGCGCCGTGCGTCGCAAGGAAGATCAGGCGGTTGCGAACCTCCTGTTCGACACGAGTCGTTGCATCCGAAAAGCCAACGGAAGCGAGCTTGCCGGCAACTCCCGACGTTTCCGAGTAAAGTGGACGAACCTGGCAGGCGGAAAGTAAGGCTGCGAACGCAAGGACGGCGGTGATTGCGGCGCCGCGTGCGAGCCTGGGAGCGATATCAAACGACAATGTTCACAATCCTTTGCGGAACCACAATAATTTTCTTCGGCGCCTGACCGTTCATCGCGCTGATGACGGCGTCGAGTTTCAAGACCGCCTGCGTTACGGCATTCTGATCTGCGTCTCGAGAAATTGTCAATTCGGCGCGCTTCTTACCGTTGATCTGGATCGGCAATACGATGTCGTTCTCCACGACCAGAGCTTCGTCATAGGCAGGCCAAGGGGTGCGTGCGAGCATCTCGCTGTTGCCAAGTGCTGCCCAGCATTCTTCGGCAAGATGCGGCGTCATGGGCGCAACGAGTTGAACCAAGATTTCCGCTGCGTTTCGAACGGCACCGCGATAGGCGACGTCACCTCCGCCTGTCGCTACTTTCGCCAACGGGCCAGACAAGGCATTCACGAGTTCATAGATGCGCGCGACCGCCTTATTGAACCAAAGCTTGTCATAGTCGTTCTGTACAGCCTTCAAAGTCTTGTGCGCAGCTTGGGAAATCGAAAGCCCCTCGCCATCCTTAGCCGGATTCGGCGATACGGTGACCAGGACTTCGGAGGCCTCGGAAATCAAACGCCAGAGGCGCTGTGTGAAGCGATGCGCCCCTTCGACACCTGCTTCCGACCAGATCACGTCACGATCTGGCGGTGAATCGGAGAGAACAAAAAACCGCGCCGTGTCAGCGCCGTAGGAAGCGATGATATCATCCGGATCGACGACGTTCTTCTTGGACTTTGACATCTTCTCGATTGATCCGATCGAGACTTCGTCTCCGCCCTCCAGCAGGAAAGCGCGGCGTTTGCCCTCGATCTCTTCGATACGGATGTCGGCAGGCGCCACCCATTCGCGGTTCATGCCGGCACCGCGGCTGTACGTCTCATGGACGACCATGCCCTGGGTAAAGAGACCTCTAAATGGTTCCTTGATGTCGACATGACCGGTCTCGCGCATCGCGCGGGTGAAGAAACGCGAGTAGAGCAGATGCAGAATAGCGTGTTCGACACCGCCGATATATTGATCGACGGGTAGCCAGCGGTTTGCGGCAGCCGGATCTGTCGGCACACCTTCCCACGGCGCTGTAAAGCGGGTGTAGTACCAGCTCGAATCGACGAAGGTGTCCATCGTGTCCGTTTCGCGCCGCGCGTCCTTGCCGCAGGTTGGGCAAGCGACATGCCGCCAGGTCGGGTGGCGGTCGAGCGGGTTGCCCGGCTGGTCGAAGGTAACATCTGCCGGGAGTTTCACGGGAAGGTCTCTTTTCGGGACGGGCACCACCCCGCAGTCATCGCAATGAATGACCGGGATCGGGCAACCCCAATACCGCTGCCGCGAAATGCCCCAGTCGCGCAAACGGAAATTTACCTTGCGTTCACCCTGCGGCACGTTGCCGAGCATCGTGCTCGACAGGCGGTCGGCGACGAGGTTGAAGGCTTCGTCTGCCGTTTTGCCGTCGAGGAAGCGGGAGTTGATCATCATGCCGTCGCCATCGTAGGCGGTATCGCCGATCGTGAAGGTTGCAGCATCTCCGTCCTTTGGCATGACGACGGGGACAACGGGCAGACCATATTTGCGCGCGAAATCAAGGTCACGCTGATCGCCGGACGGGCAGCCGAAAATAGCGCCCGTGCCATAATCCATCAGCACGAAATTTGCGACATAGACCGGAAGTTCCCAAGACGAATCAAACGGATGCTTGACGCGGATACCGGTATCCATGCCTTTCTTCTCGGCCGTCTCAAGGGCTGCCAGCGACGTGCCGGCCCGGCGGCATTCCTCGCAGAAGGCTTCGATAGCCGGACTTTTCGCTGCAGCGTCCTTTGCCAACGGATGGTCGGCAGAGATTGCAAGGAACGAAGCTCCGAAGAGCGTGTCCGGACGAGTGGTATAAACTGTCACCTCGGTTTCACCGGCAGGCGCCGTTTGCGGCACGATCTCCCAACGGATCAAAAGACCCTCGGAGCGGCCGATCCAGTTCTTCTGCATCAGTCGAACTTTCTCCGGCCACTGGTCAAGCGTGTCCAGAGCGTCAAGCAGATCCTGGCTGAAATCGGTTATCTTGAAGAACCACTGCGTGAGCTCCCGCTGCTCGACCAGTGCACCCGAACGCCAGCCACGGCCGTCTATGACCTGTTCGTTGGCAAGAACGGTGTTGTCGACCGGATCCCAATTGACCTTCGACTGCTTTCGGTAGACCAGGCCCTTCTCCAGGAAATCCAGGAAAAGATGCTGCTGGTGCTGGTAGTATTCCACGTCGCAGGTGGCAAATTCCCGGGTCCAGTCGAGCGAAAGCCCCATGGCCTTCAACTGCGATTTCATCGAGTCGATATTCTGGTAAGTCCAGGATGCCGGGTGAACGCCGCGCTCCATGGCAGCGTTCTCCGCCGGCATACCGAAGGCATCCCAGCCCATCGGGTGCAGAACGTTGAAGCCCCGGGCCCGTTTGTAACGGGCCACGACGTCACCCATCGCATAGTTGCGCACATGGCCCATGTGAATGCGGCCCGAAGGATAGGGAAACATTTCAAGTACATAGTATTTATCGCGCGGATCGGCGTTGTCGGTCTCAAAGACCTTCGCCTCGTTCCATTTTTGCTGCCAGCGAGGCTCGGCATCGCGCGGATTATAACGTTCGGTAGTCATGGTATTCGAATTTCCGAAAAATCAGGGGAGGTTGGTGGTGACCTTCACCATGAAACCGTCGTACCGTCAAGTTTTGCGGGGCACTGCAAGCACCAGATCCCTCGCAGCCAGAGTGCTTTTTGGGCGCAGGCTCTTGGCAAAAAGGTCACCCGCGGTTAGTGCATGCCATCGGTCATGTCGGGATAAGACAATGGAACTTCAAGAGCGGTTGAACGATGTTCGCTCGCGCATTGCGGCAGCGGAGCGTCAGTCCGGGCGTCCTGCCGGATCGGCTCAACTCGTTGCCGTGTCAAAGACCTTCGATGCGGAAGCCATCCGTCCCGCGATTGCGGCTGGTCAGCGCATTTTTGGCGAGAACCGCGTCCAGGAAAGCCAAGGCAAATGGCCCGAACTCAAGGCTGAAACGGCCGGCATCGAGTTGCATCTCATCGGGCCGCTGCAATCGAACAAGACGGCGGATGCCGTTGCCCTCTTTGATGTCATAGAGACTGTCGATCGTGAAAAGATTGCCCGCGCGATCGCCGGGGAAATGAAACGGCAAGGGAAGAGCCTTCGACTTTACGTCCAGGTCAACACGGGGCTGGAGCCGCAAAAGGCCGGTATTGCTCCCGCCGATACACCCGCGTTTGTCGATTTCTGCCGGAATGAGCTCGGTCTTTCGATCGAAGGCCTGATGTGCATTCCGCCAGCCGAGGAAAATCCCGGTCCGCATTTTGCGCTGCTGGCTAAGATCGCAGGAAGATGCGGGGTGGAAAAACTCTCCATGGGCATGTCCGGGGACTACGAAACGGCCGTGGCCCTCGGTGCGACGAGCGTGCGAGTCGGATCTGCTATTTTCGGCGCGCGTTAGTCGTTCTGCTTTCGTCGGGCTTCCGGTCCAGCCTCCCCTGTCCTAGATTGGCTACACGGTTTGCATGTCCTGGGGAGGAGCAAATGCAGAGCAGCTATCATCAGGTTTATGCGAGCTGGAGGAGCGATCCGGAAGCATTCTGGCGCGAAGCTTCAAAAGCAATCGACTGGTTCACGGAACCGCAGCAGATCTTCTCGCCATCAGAGGGCGTTTATGGCCGCTGGTTCGCGGACGGTGAGACCAACACCTGTTACAATTGCCTGGACCGTCATGTATCGGCAGGCCGCGCCACCGAAACAGCGGTTATCTTCGACAGCGCCATGAGCGGCGCCAAGGCGCGTTTCACATATGACGAAGTGCTCGCCGAAGTGCAGGCGATCGCGGCGACCCTTCAAGCATTCGGCGTCGGCAAAGGTGATCGTGTCATCATCTACATGCCGATGGTGCCGGAAGCCATTTTCTCCATGCTTGCCTGCGCTCGCATCGGTGCCGTCCATTCCGTCGTTTTTGGAGGGTTTGCAGCCAACGAACTTGCAGCCCGCATCGATGATTCCGGTGCAAAGCTTGTGGTCACTGCCAGTTGCGGATTGGAGCCCGGCCGTGTCGTTGCTTATAAACCGCTTGTCGATCAGGCCATCGCTGCTGCGAAATCAAAGCCGGCCCATTGCCTTATTCTACAAAGGCCGCAACTGACGGCCGAACTTATGCCGGGCCGGGATCATGATTTCCGAGAAACCGTAGCGCTTCACCGCGGCAAGAACATTTCCTGTGTCGCCGTCAAAGCAACCGACCCGCTTTATATCCTCTATACATCCGGAACCACCGGTCAGCCGAAGGGCGTCGTCCGTGACAATGGCGGGCATATGGTTGCGCTGCACTGGTCAATGGCAAACATCTACGGAATGAAACCCGGCGAAGTTTTCTGGACCGCGTCCGATATCGGCTGGGTCGTCGGTCATTCCTATATCGTCTATGCGCCGCTGCTTGCGGGCGTGACCACTGTGATCTTCGAAGGCAAACCCGTCGGCACGCCGGATGCCGGTGCTTTCTGGCGCGTGGTTTGCGAATACGATGTGCGCGTTCTCTTCACCGCGCCAACCGCCTTTCGTGCAATTCGCCGGGAAGATGCCGACGGTGAGTTTGTGCATCGCTATTCGAAACCGCATTTTCGAGCACTCTTTCTTGCGGGCGAGCGGGCCGATCCCGAAACTCTCAAATGGGCGGAGAAGATGCTTGCTGTGCCTGTCATCGATCATTGGTGGCAGACGGAAAGCGGTTGGCCGATTGCCGCCAATCCACTTGGGCTTGATAAGCTGCCGGTAAAGCACGGCTCGCCATCGGTGCCGATGCCCGGCTATGATATCCAAGTGCTTGATGATGGCGGACATCAGGTCCCGCCCGGCACGCTCGGCAACATCGTCGCCAAGCTGCCCTTGCCGCCGGGCTGCCTGCCAACACTCTGGAATGCCGACGAGCGTTTTCGCTCGACTTATCTCGAGGAGTTTCCGGAATACTATAAGACAGCGGATGCCGGTTATGTCGATGACGACGGCTACCTCTTCATCATGTCGCGCACAGACGACATCATCAACTGTGCAGGCCATAGGCTGTCGACGGGAGCGATGGAAGAGGTCTGCGCAAGGCATCCGGACGTCGCGGAATGCGCTGTCGTCGGTATCGCAGACCCGGTCAAGGGACAGGTGCCGTGCGGCTTCCTCGTGCTCAAGAAGAACGTGACAAGGGAGAAGGCGACGATCGAAGCTGAAGTCGTCAAACTGATTCGCGACCAGATCGGTCCGGTGGCCGCATTCAAGACGGCGATCGCCGTCGAACGGTTGCCGAAGACCCGCTCCGGCAAGATCCTGCGCGGCACAATGCAGAAGATCGCGGACGGCGAACCATGGAAAATGCCTGCGACGATCGATGATCCGGCAATTCTGCATGAAATCGCGGATGCCCTGCGCAGCAAGGGTTTTGGCTCGCTTCCAATGTAGGAAGTTACCTATTTGGTAAGATTCGTTGACGAGTTGTAACCGGCGTTGACGAGTTGTTAACCATGTTTTCGCTAGGTTCGGCTTACGGACACCTGTTGCAGGTGAGCATGAAGCACCGCCGCTCCCGGCCTTGGTCGGAATGCCCTTTCACCCAAGCGAATTGGACAAAAAGCGATGTCAAGCATCCTAACGAACACTGCCGCAATGGCGGCGCTGCAAACCCTTCGCGGCGTCAACCAGAGCCTCAAGGAAACCCAGGATCACGTTTCGTCTGGCCTGCGCGTCGGCAAGGCGGCTGATAATGCCGCTTACTGGTCGATCGCAACGACCATGCGTTCCGACAACAAGGCGCTTTCGGCCGTTTCTGACGCTCTCGGCCTCGGTGCTGCAAAGGTCGACACTGCCTATGCCGCGATGGACAGCGCCATCGACATTGTTTCTGAAATCAAGGCCAAGCTGGTTGCCGCCAGTGAAGCGGGCGTCGACAAGGCCAAGATCCAGGAAGAAATCGACCAGCTTCAGGAACAACTCCTGAGTATTGCTCAGTCTGCCTCCTTCTCCGGCGAGAACTGGGTTGCTGGCGAGGGTACGAAGAGCGTCGTTTCGACCTTTGTTCGTGACGGCTCGAACGCTGTATCCGTCAAACAGACTGAATATATCCTCGATGACAGCTCCGTCGGAAACGTCCTGTTCGGCATGAGCGGCGGTTTGATCGAGACCTCCACGGGCATTATCGGCACCTCGAACGGTACGATCGGCTCTGTCTATAAGATGGACATCACCAATTTCACGACTAATGACGTCGGCCTTGCGCTGACGGCTGTCGAATCCGCTCTGAAGGCGATGACCAGCGCCGGTGCACAGCTGGGCTCCATCTCCACTCGCATCCAACTGCAGGAAGATTTTGTCTCGGCTCTAAGCGACTCGATTGACTCGGGCATCGGTCGTCTCATCGATGCGGATATGGAAGAAGAATCTTCCAAGTTGACTGCTCTTCAGACGCAGCAGCAGCTGGCCATTCAGTCCCTGTCGATTGCGAACTCGGCATCGCAGAACATCTTGTCGCTCTTCCGCAGCTAAACTCTGGACTAGCCGAAAACAAAAGACCCGCCGGAGCGATTTGCTCCGGCGGGTCGTTTGTTTATGTAGACATGTCAGAAACGATCGTCTTCGTCTTCATCCTTGGAGGAAGACTTCAACGACTTGAGCTTGGCGAAGACGGCATCGGCATCGATTTCGCGTTCTTCCTCGCGCTCGAAACTCGGGCTCATGCGCTCGGTTTCCTGGGCGGGCTGCAGCGTGGCGCCGAGTTCGGCAGCGGTCGGCAGCGGTCGACCCTTGGATGCCTTTTCCACTTCCATATCGAGATCGATCTGGCTGCAGAGGCCGAGCGTGACCGGATCCATCGGCGCCAGGTTGGCCGAGTTCCAATGGGTGCGTTCGCGGATCTGTTCGATCGTCGATTTGGTCGTGCCGACGAGGCGCGAAATCTGGGCGTCTTTCAGTTCCGGATGATTGCGGACAAGCCAGAGGATGGCGTTCGGGCGGTCCTGACGCTTGGAAACAGGTGTGTAACGCGGGCCGCGGCGCTTGGATTCGGGAACGCGAACCTTCGGCTCCGAGAGCTTCAGCTTGTGGTTCGGGTTTGCTTCGGCGCGGGCGATTTCGTCGCGCGAAAGCTGTCCCGTTGAGATTGGATCCAAGCCCTTGATGCCCTGCGCTGCCTCGCCGTCGGCAATTGCTTTCACCTCGAGCGGATGCAGCTTGCAGAACTGGGCGATCTGATCGAAAGACAGGGCCGTATTGTCGACGAGCCAGATGGCGGTCGCCTTCGGCATGAGCAGTTGTTGAGCCATGGATATAGTCCTTCTGTCGTCCACGACGGTGTCGCGGTCCGTGGATATCACCATAATATCCGGGAAATATGGCGCTATATAACTGTAGTGACGCAGAATTGCAATTGATCAGGAATGAAATGACCTTTGTCTAATTGCCGGGTGCTTTTGACCTGCTATGAATGCCATGAATCGCGTTCCGGCGATCGCCTTGCGCAGTTAGCCGCCGGTGCCCGTGTTGAGGAGGAGTCACATGTCGGAAAAGATCTATCCGGTTACGAAACCGGTGAAGAGCCATGCCCTAATCGATAAGGCCAAGTACGAGAAATGGTACGAGGAGAGCATCGAGAACCCGGATAAGTTCTGGGGCAAGCACGGCAAGCGGATTGACTGGTTCAAGCCTTATAAGAAGGTCAAGAATACGTCCTTTACCGGCAAGGTGTCGATCAAGTGGTTCGAAGACGGCCAGACGAACGTTTCCTATAACTGTATCGACCGCCACCTGAAAACGCACGGCAACCAGGTTGCCATCATCTTCGAAGGCGACAACCCTTATATCGACAAGAAGATCACTTACAACGAACTCTACGAGCATGTCTGCCGCATGGCGAACGTGTTGAAGAAGCACGGCGTCAAGAAGGGTGACCGCGTCACCATCTATATGCCGATGATACCCGAAGCGGCCTTTGCCATGCTCGCCTGCGCCCGCATCGGCGCCGTGCATTCTGTCGTCTTCGGCGGGTTCTCGCCGGAAGCGCTTGCTGGACGTATCGTCGACTGCGAATCGACATTCGTCATCACCTGCGACGAGGGCGTGCGCGGCGGCAAGCCGGTGCCGTTGAAGGACAATGCCGATACCGCGATCCACATCGCGGCCCGCCAGCATGTGACGGTCAGCAAGGTCCTCGTCGTGCGCCGGACCGGCGGCAAGACCGGCTGGGCTCACGGCCGCGATCTCTGGTACCATCAGGAAGCGGCAACGGTGAAAGCCGAGTGCCCGCCTGTGAAGATGAAGGCGGAGGATCCACTTTTCATCCTCTATACCTCGGGTTCAACCGGCAAGCCTAAAGGTGTATTACACACGACGGCCGGATATCTCGTTTACGCGTCGATGACGCATGAATACGTCTTCGACTACCACCATGGCGATATCTATTGGTGCACGGCCGATGTCGGCTGGGTGACCGGCCATTCCTACATTGTCTACGGTCCGCTGGCGAATTGCGCGACGACCCTGATGTTCGAAGGTGTACCGAACTTTCCGGACCAGGGCCGCTTCTGGGAGATCATCGACAAGCACAAGGTCAACATCTTCTACACTGCTCCGACAGCGCTCCGTTCGTTGATGGGTGCCGGCGACCATTTCGTGACCCGCTCCTCCCGCTCGTCCTTGCGCCTGCTCGGGACGGTCGGCGAGCCGATCAACCCGGAAGCCTGGGAGTGGTACCATCATGTCGTCGGCGATGGCCGTTGCCCGATCGTCGATACCTGGTGGCAGACCGAGACCGGCGGCATCCTGATTACGCCGCTGCCTGGTGCGATCGACCTGAAGCCGGGTTCGGCGACCGTACCGTTCTTCGGTGTGAAGCCGCAACTGGTCGACAATGAAGGCAAGGTGCTGGAAGGCACTGCTGATGGCAACCTCTGCATTACCGACAGTTGGCCTGGCCAGATGCGCACGGTCTATGGCGACCATGAGCGGTTCATCCAGACATATTTCTCCACGTATAAGGGCAAGTATTTCACCGGGGACGGCTGCCGCCGCGATGAGGACGGTTATTACTGGATCACCGGCCGCGTCGACGACGTGCTGAATGTTTCCGGTCACCGCCTCGGTACCGCCGAGGTGGAATCCGCGCTCGTTTCGCACAATCTGGTGTCGGAAGCCGCCGTCGTTGGCTACCCACATTCAATCAAGGGACAGGGCATCTATTGCTACGTCACGCTGATGGCCGGCAACGAAGGATCCGATGAGTTGCGCCAGCAGTTGGTGAAGCATGTTCGCGCGGAAATCGGCCCGATCGCATCTCCGGATAAGATCCAGTTTGCGCCTGGTCTGCCGAAGACCCGTTCCGGCAAGATCATGCGCCGCATCTTGCGCAAGATTGCCGAAGACGATTTCGGCTCGCTCGGGGATACGTCCACGCTTGCCGATCCGGCAGTAGTCGAGGACCTCATCGCCAACAGGCAGAACAAGGTAACCGCCTGAAATCGAAGCGGCACCCGGAAAACCGGGAGCCGCTTTTCAGTTCGCGAAGGCACAGATGGCGCGCGGCTTGCGTTTGCCGTCCTGTTCACGGGCAGCGGCGACGGGCCTTCGATTTCGTCACAAGCCAACCCAACCCTGCGGCGGGAGCGTGAATAGCGCCATCAGGAGAATCGCGAGTACTTTTGCGATGAAGGAATAAATTCCGATCTGAGGAAGAGGATATTTATTTAAAAATCGATGGCGCGGCCGTTGATTTCATAGTCGCCGAACCTTGCGGGCTCGGCTCCTCCTCGTCCGCCGATCTCCGGCGGCAGCTTCAGAGGTTTCTGGTTCCTGCGGCGTTCCTCGGCTTCGGCAAGCGCGCGTTTTGCGGCGGGTGACAGAACCTTGCGAGGCGGTTCTGCCCCTTCTACCACAGTGCTGTCTATATTATCGTTGTCCGCTGGCTGCAATTGCGTCTCCCGCCGGAAATATTGAAAATGGCTGGCGAATGACCAAATCATAGTGCGCTGGCGGCTCGATTAAAACCCTTTTGCCGCAGACGGGAGATGGAGACCTCGATGAACCTCGTTCGCACTGCCATGTTGCTTGCCTTCATGACGGCCTTGTTCATGTTTGTCGGATTCCTGATCGGCGGTCGCGGCGGGATGATGATTGCCTTCCTGATTGCTGCAGGCATGAATTTCTTTTCCTACTGGAATTCGGACCGCATGGTGCTCTCGGCTTACCGGGCGCAGGAGGTCGATGAGCGAAACGCGCCGGAATTCTTCCGCATCGTACGCGATCTTGCACGAAATGCCGGCTTGCCCATGCCGAAGGTCTATCTTTACGACAGTCCGCAGCCGAATGCCTTTGCTACCGGCCGCAATCCGGAGAATGCTGCCGTCGCGGCCTCGACGGGACTGCTCAGCGCGCTCTCGCCGGAAGAGGTGGCGGGTGTGATGGCGCATGAACTGGCGCATATCCAGAACCGCGACACACTAACGATGACGATCACGGCGACGCTCGCTGGCGCGATCTCCATGCTTGGCAACTTCGCCTTCTTCTTTGGCGGCAGCCGCGAGAATAACAGTAATCCGTTCGGCTTCGTGGGCGTGCTTCTGGCGATGATTGTAGCGCCGCTTGCCGCCATGCTGGTGCAGATGGCAATCAGCCGGACGCGTGAATATTCCGCTGACCGGCGAGGCGCCGAAATCTGCGGCGACCCGCTCTGGCTTGCGTCCGCGCTCGGCAAGATTGCCCGGGGTGCCGCGCATATCCCGAATTATGATGCCGAGCGCAATCCCGCGACGGCGCATATGTTCATCATCAATCCTCTCTCCGGGGAACGGATGGACAATCTGTTTTCGACGCATCCAAATACGGAAAACCGTATTGCGGCACTTCAGGAAATGGCAGGGAGCGGTATGAATGGCTCGACGGCAACGGTTCGTACTGCTAATCCGTCGCGCAAGTCGCGCTCGGTTCCGAATACGGGTATTGGCCGCGGTGGTTCTCAACCGCCAAAAGGTCCCTGGTCTTGAATTCAGACGGCAGAAATAAGCCATTCCATAAGAAGAAGCCACCTGCAGAGCGTCCGGCCGCAAAACCGGGTCTGCAGGCGCGTGCGGCCGCAGCGAAGATTCTCGCTGCCGTCATCGACCGCAAACTGCCGTTAGATGGTGCGTTGGATCATGAACACGGAAACCCTGCATATAAGGCTCTTGGGGAAGGAGACCGTGCGCTGGTTCGGGCCATCCTGAACACCGCGCTGCGTTACCTGCCCCGCATCGATGGGGCGATTGCCTCTTTACTGGATTCACCGTTGCCGGAAGGCGCGCGTGCACTTCATCATGTGCTTGTGGTTGGAGCAGCGCAGATCCTCTATCTCGACGTTCCCGATCATTCGGCTGTCGATCTTGCCGTCGAGCAGGCAAATCAGGATCCCCGCAATCGCCGCTTTGCAAAGCTGGTGAATGCGATCCTACGACGTCTTAGCCGTGAGAAGGAACAGGTACTCGAAGATGTCGCGAAGATTTCGCCGATGCCGGCATGGTTTATCGAACGGCTTAAACAGGCCTATGGGAAAGAGGCCGCCGCGGCGATCGCCCAATCCCAGCTCGAGCCGGCTGCAATTGATCTTACCGTGAAATCCGATGCAGCCGGCTGGGCGGCTAGGCTGAATGGGAAAGTCCTGCCGACAGGCGGCGTGCGTCTTGCGGCCTTTGACGGCGCGATTCCCTCCCTTGAAGGTTTCGATCAGGGCGAATGGTGGGTGCAGGACGCCGCGGCAAGCATTCCGGCCAAGCTCTTTGGCAACCTGTCCGGCAAACGTGTCGCCGATCTCTGCGCCGCACCTGGCGGCAAGACGGCACAGCTCATTCTCGCCGGAGGTAACGTCACTGCGATCGATCAATCCGAAAGCCGTTTGAAGCGCCTGCGCGCGAATCTCGAGCGCCTTGCCCTCGATGCGGAAACGCTTGCGACAGACCTTCTGAAGTTTGAGCCGGCAGAGCCGTTTGACGCTATCCTGCTCGATGCGCCCTGCTCCTCGACGGGTACGACGCGCCGACATCCGGATGTTCTCTGGACGAAGGGTCCGGAGGACATTGCAAGGCTCGCCGGCGTGCAGGAACGGCTGCTTCGCCATGCGCTGACGCTCCTGAGGCCTGGCGGCACGCTTGTTTTTTCAAATTGCTCGCTGGATCCCGTCGAGGGAGAGGACGTTGTGAGCCGCATTTTGGTGGACACGCCGACCATCGAGCGCGTCCGGATCGATGCTGCTCGATGGCCCGGATTGGAAATGGCGATCACTCCGCTTGGCGAATTCCGGACGACCCCTGCCATGCTGCGCATGCACGAAACGGTCGCTTCGGGGCTTGACGGTTTTTACGCCGCAGTGTTGCGGCGTGTTGCTTGATTGTATCCAAGCGAGATCGGGACTGCCTTCAGCCCTCCCCGAGATGGAAATACGTGTCTCGGTCGTAAATGAAGAGGCTCCGGAGAGATTCCGGCAGGCCGCCAGCCTCGTGACTAACGAAACCCAGCGGCAGTTTCCCGAGGCTGTACGACGGTCCTGTTCCCACGCCTTACCCTGCGTCGGTTGTAACGTTTCTGCAAAAACGTTACAACGTTCCCGGCTGGCTCGACGTCCGCCTCTAGTGTCTCCGGACGGTCCCTACGACATCCCACGTTGGTCCCTATCCCCTCGCCGGTTATACTGTTTTTGAGAAACAGTTTAACGCTGGAGATGGGGCGGCGACAGGGACAGGAGCTGGGATTGATGGGACAGACCGCTGAAGAGGACCTGCAACCGATCCGCTCCCTCGGTGGCGACCAGGCCGCCGTCGATGTGGCCATCGCCCGCAACATACTCCACGAAGAACTCGGGCAATTCGAAGGGTCGCTCACGATCCACAATCTCGACGACGCCACTCGGGATCGCCTGATCGCTCATGCGGGGCAGGAGTACGTCTTTTCTATATTTCGTTTTGCAAATTAATGCAGTCTTACCGCTGAAACCGGCCCTTATTCACCTATTCTTAATCATGAGGGTCAATAGACAATAGAATATGCAGTCCGGCCGGCGGTTTTCGAGTTTGTATGTTCGGGAGGCTTGGCGCCGCGTGTTGCGGCGCATTGCGCTGCTGCGTCTGCGCCTTTTCCGCCAAACGATCCAAGTGCCCGAGCGGCTTATCGTCGCGCCGACCGATCTTCGTGCAATTGATTCTCACATAGCCGATGAGATCATGAATGGCCGTTTCGCTTTGGCGGGCCGCCTGCTGGAGACGAACGGCAAACCGCCCTTCGGCTTTACGCTTCCATCACGCGCCTTTGCCAACCGCCTGCATGGTTTCGGCTGGCTTCGTCATATGCGGGCCAATAAGAGCGACCGGGTTTCGGCCGTCGCCCGGGCGATCGTCGACAGCTGGCTCTCATTGCATGCTGGCCGCATGGAAGGCATTGCCTGGGAAATCGATGTCACTTCGCAGCGGGTGATCGCCTGGCTCTCGCATTCGCCGGTTGTGCTGCAGAATGCCGATCGTGGCTTTTATCGCCGTTTCTTGAAATCTTTGGCGTTTCAGGTTCGCTATCTGCGGCGCATGGCTGCTTTCGCACCCCCGGGGGAAGTTCTCTTCCGTCTGCGGATCGCCCTCGCCATGGCTTCGATCGCGATGCCCGCGCGGCAAGGTGTGCTGCGCAAGGCCGCCCAGGCGCTGGATAATGAATTCGATAGCCAGATTCTGCCCGATGGCGGGCATATATCCCGCAATCCACGCGCAGGCCTTGAGCTGCTTCTCGATCTCCTGCCGCTCCGCCAGACCTATGTCAATCTCGGTCACGACCTGCCGCAGAAGCTTATTTCCGGCATTGATCGCATGTATCCGGCACTGCGCTTTTTCCGGCACCAGAATGGCGATCTCGCGCTCTTCAACGGTGCAACATCGACGCTTGCCAACGAGCTGATGTCGGTTCTGCGTTATGACGAAACGGCGGGCCTGCCTTTCAAGGCAATGCCGCATTCGCGCTATCAACGTCTCATGGCGGGAAATACCGTTTTGATCGCCGATACCGGCCCGCCGGCAGTGGGCCTCCTTTCGCGCACGGCGCATGCGGGCTGCCTTTCCTTTGAAATGTCGTCAGGCCGTCATCGCTTTATCGTCAACTCCGGTTCGCCGAAATTCGCCGGTCGCCGCTATGTGCAGATGGCGCGCACGACTGCGACGCATTCGACGGTGACGCTGAACGACACCTCATCCAGCCGGTTCTCGACCTCGGAATTTCTCGGTCATATCATGTCGGACTCGGTGAGGACCGTTAGCGTCGAGCGCGCCGAAACAGAAGACGGACGCGATGGCATCAAGGTCAGTCACGACGGCTATCTAAAGAATTTCGGCGTGCTCCATGAGCGCGAACTGACGCTGAATGCTGCAGGCTCCATCGTCACTGGCCGTGATCGGCTGGTGCGGCAGGGCGAGCGCGTCAGCGACGAGCCCCTTCGTGCGGCAGCGCGCTTCCATATCCATCCGGCCATCAATGTGAAGCCGAGTGACCGCGAGTCCGTGTTGCTGACAGCGCCCGATGGCGAGAGCTGGCTCTTCTCGTCGCCGGGGAACGAAGTTCTGGTCACTGAAGATATCTTTTTTGCTGACGCCTCCGGTATCTGCGGTTCCGACCAGATCGAGATCGACTTCGTTTTCGCCGAAAAGCCGGAAATTCGCTGGTTTTTGTCCCGCAAGAGCTAGTCGCTGTTTGCGCAGCGGCAGAGCTCGTGCTAACGCGGCGCCATTACCCTATGCGTCCCTTGCCGGATGTCTCCTGAAGCCCGAACGGAGAAGGTTCATGGCCGTCACTTCCAAGAAAATCCCCGCCCCCGATAAGGTTAAAGTCAAAACCGCGCTGCTCTCCGTCTCCGACAAGGCGGGTATTGTCGAGCTTGCCCGCGCGCTTTCCGAGACGGGCGTACGCCTGCTTTCGACAGGCGGGACACACAAGGCCATTGCCGCCGCGGGGCTGGCGGTCACCGACGTTTCGCAGGTTACCGGCTTTCCGGAAATCATGGACGGTCGTGTGAAGACGCTGCACCCGAAGGTTCACGGTGGTCTCCTGGCAATCCGCGATGATGCTGAACATCAGGAAGCCATGAAGCTGCATGGCATCGAAGGTATCGATCTTGCCGTCATAAACCTCTATCCATTCGAAGACGTACGTGCTGCCGGTGGCGATTATCCGACGACAGTTGAGAATATCGATATCGGCGGTCCGGCAATGATCCGGGCCTCCGCCAAAAACCATGCTTACGTGACGATCCTGACCGATCCCGCGGACTATCCGGAACTGCTCGAACAGCTTTCGGCCGATGCCGGCCAGACAAGCTATGCGTTCCGCCAGCGTATGGCAGCCAAGGCCTATGCCCGCACGGCCGCCTATGACGGGATGATTTCCAACTGGTTCGCCGAAGCGCTCTCCATCGATACGCCGCGCCATCGGGTGATCGGCGGCGTCCTGAAGGAAGAGATGCGCTACGGCGAAAATCCACATCAGAAAGCGGCCTTCTATGTCACGGGCGAGAAGCGCCCCGGCGTTTCGACGGCGACGCTGCTGCAGGGTAAGCAGCTCTCTTATAACAATATCAACGATACTGATGCGGCCTACGAGCTCGTCGCTGAATTCCTGCCTGAAAAGGCACCCGCCTGTGCCATCATCAAGCATGCCAACCCCTGCGGCGTCGCAACGGGGCCGAGCCTTGTCGAAGCCTACAGGCGGGCGCTCGCCTGCGATTCCGTTTCTGCGTTCGGCGGCATTATCGCGCTTAACCGCCCGCTTGATGCGGAGACGGCGGAGGAGATCATCAAGCTCTTCACCGAAGTGATCATCGCTCCGGACGTAACCGAAGAAGCCAAGGCGATCGTTGCGAAGAAACCGAACCTGCGCCTGCTTTCTGTCGGTGGTCTACCCGATCCGCGTGCCGCTGGCCTGACAGCGAAAACGGTCTCCGGCGGGCTGCTGGTCCAGAGCCGTGACAACGGCATGATAGAGGATCTGGAGCTCAAGGTCGTCACCAAGCGCGCGCCGACGGCACAGGAACTGGAAGACATGAAGTTTGCCTTCAAGGTCGGCAAGCATGTGAAATCGAATGCCGTCGTCTACGCCAAGGATGGCCAGACGGCCGGCATTGGCGCCGGCCAGATGAGCCGCGTCGATTCCGCCCGCATTGCCGCACTGAAAGCCGAGGAAGCCGCAAAGGCGCTGGGTTTACCCGCCCCGATGACACGCGGTTCTGCGGTTGCTTCGGAAGCCTTCCTGCCCTTTGCCGACGGCCTTCTGTCGATGATTGCTGCGGGTGCGACGGCAGTCATCCAGCCGGGTGGCTCGATGCGCGACCAAGAGGTGATTGACGCTGCCAACGAGCACGACGTCGCAATGGTATTCACTGGCATGCGCCATTTCCGCCATTGAGCTGACAGAACCCCGGCGCTCAGCCAGGGTTCAATTCAATCTTGCTTCCTGTCGGCCGGATAAGGTGTTGCGACGAGCAGGATCAATCCGCCTGCGAGGAAAAGGAGCAGCGTCGCCATGCCGAGACGCGCTGATCCGCTGGCGTAGGTCATCAGGGAGAAGAGGAGCGTTGCCATAAAGCTTGTGGCGCGGCCGGACAGCGCATAGATGCCAAAATAGCGCCCCGCCTCCTCCAGGCTGACGCTGCGCGCCAGATAAGAGCGCGACGAGGCTTGTACAGGACCGAAGGCGACACCGATCAGCAGCCCGTACAGAATATAGGCCTTCTCCGCCGTCGTGCCGAAAAGCCCGCCGGCGTCCGCCGTTGACATCGGCAGCAGGCCGAAGAGCGTATAGCCCGGCCCCGTCGAAATGATCCCGAGCGTTGCGAGCAGCAGCAGCGTCAGGCTGATCAGGATCGTTGCTTTTGATCCGATGCGGTGATCAACGCGTCCGGCGATGACGCAGCCGAAAATCGCGACGACGTTGAGGATGATCCCATAAAGTCCGATTTCGATCGTCGCCCAACCGAACATGCCGGCGGCGAAGGTGCCGCCAAGGATCAGCAGCCCGTTGACGCCATCCTGATAGATCATTCGAGCAATCAGGAATTTCAGGATACCTCTTCGGAGCTTCAGCTCGTCGATCGTGTTCCCGAGCTGTCTGAAGCCTGAACGTACGGCAGCAGCGAACGGCAGCCCCTTCGCCGCATCCGGCGTGAAGAGGAACATCGGAATGATGAAGATGAGATACCAGACGGCGGAGATCGGGCCGGTAATGCGTGCATCCTCGCCGGTATGCGGATCAAGCCCGAACAACGGGTTGAGCCCGAACAGCGTCGTTCCCGTTTCCAGGCTCCCCGCAAGCAGCCCGACAACAGCGATCAGCACGATCATGCCGCCGAGGTAACCAAGTCCCCAGGCTGTGTTGGACAGCCTGCCAACCTCGTCTTTGCTCACAAGGCGTGGCATCATGGAATCATTGAAGACGATCGAGAATTCGGCGGCGATCGAGGCCAGGATCATGAACATCACCGGGTAGATAACCGGCGAGCCGGGTGCTGCAAACCAGAGACCGAAGAGGCTCGCAATTTTGATGACCGCAAAACAGGCTATCCAGGGTTTGCGGGCACCGGATTGATCAGCGATGGAGCCGAGGATTGGAGAGAGCAGGGCGATGATCACCGAAGAGATCGTCGCCGTGTTGCTCCACATCGCCTGTGCCGAAACCGGATCAGCCGTCAGGCGCGCGACGAAGTAGGGTCCGAAAATGAACGTGGTTACGACTGTGAAAAACGGCTGCGCCGCCCAATCGAAGAGCATCCAGCTCCAGATGCCCTTTTCCGACGCCTTTTGCGGCGCCGGCGTTCCCGTTCCGGTCCAGTCTATTCTGCTCACGCGTACACTCCCGCTTTCGCGGCGGACTGTGTCACCTCGCCCGGTCGCGCGCAAGATCGGTCAAAAGACCTGCGGCCACCGTGATGCGCGCAAGAGTTGGATCGCCGCTATCGCTGAGGTTTGACAGTTCTTCGGCGATGCGGTTGATCCTGATGCGATCGACTGCATGCCACGCCTGAACCGGCAGCTTTTCCTTGCCATGGTCGGACAGCGCCGAGATGACGATATCGCGGCGGGCGCTGGCAATTTGGTCGATGCTGCGCGCCAGCGCCAGGTTTTCATAATGATCCGAGGTGAGAATGCGGGCGCCGGCGGCCAGGAGCCTTCCGACGCGGAAGGTCTGCGATACGGCAAAATAGCTTTCGGCGGCACGTCCGAGTGCCTCGCCTGTACGTTCGGCTATCTGCATGATCTCCGGCACCAGCGCAAAGCTCGGCAGCCCGGCAATGTCAGCAGCTAATATTTCCGGCAGCCCGGCATCGCGATACTCCATGGCGCGCGCTTCGAACTCTGCAGGGGCCTGCGCGGCGAAGGAGGGCTTCAATTTCTTCAATGCAGTTTGAAGCCGGCTAATGGTCTCAGCCACGCCGCCTTTTGCCATGCCGGTCTTCAGAAGCAGGCGAGTCAGGACGGTGAAGCTGTGGCCGATCTCTTCATAGACACGGTTCTGCATCTGGCCGGAAATCTTGCCGTCTAGCGCATCGGTCTCAGTCCAAAGCCTGGTCAGGTCGAAGCCATCGCGGGCGATGATTGCGGCACGGACGACTTCCGGCGCTGACGCGGCTGTCGCATCCATCATGCTCACTACAAAGCCTGGGCCGCCACGATTGATTGCCTCATTGGCAAGCACCGTCGCGATGATCTCGCGTTTCAGCCGGTGGGTTGCGATGTCGGAGGCATTGGTTTTCTGCATCTTAGCCGGGAAGTAGTTTGAAAGGGTCGACGCGAAATAAGTGTCGTCTGGAAGATCGCTGGCGGCAACGGCATCGAAAAGCACGATCTTGGCGTAAGAGAGCAACACGGCGATTTCCGGCCGCGTGAGCGGCTTGCCGGCAGCATAGCGCTCTGCAAGCGTTGCCTCATCGGGAAGCGTTTCCACTTTCCGGTTGAGCTGCTTGGCGCCTTCCAGCACGCTCATGAAGCGCGCAAGCTCAAGGCCATTGGCGGTTCCCTTACGTTCGGTCAGCGAAATCGCCAGTGATTGCAAATAGTTGTTGCGCAGAACGAGAGCCGCCACTTCGTCTGTCATCGACGAAAGCAGCTGATCGCGTTTTGCCCGTGTGAGCCGGCCGTCATGCATCGCCTTGGCGAGCGCGATCTTGATATTCACCTCGACATCCGAGGTGTTGACGCCTGCCGAATTGTCAATCGCATCGGAATTGCTCCGTCCGCCTTTCAGGCCATAAGCGATGCGGCCCTTTTGCGTGACGCCAAGGTTGGCGCCTTCGCCGATCACCTTCGCCCGCACCTCATCAGCCGTGATGCGGATCGGATCGTTCGAACGATCGCCCACTTCCGTATCGGTTTCCGACTGCGCCTTCACATAGGTGCCGATGCCGCCGAACCAGAGGAGATCTACCGGGCTCTTCAAGATTGCTGTGATGATCTCGAAGGGGGTTGCCACCGCCTTGTCGATGCCAATTGCCGCAACCGCTTCCGGGGTCAGCGTGACAGATTTCGACGCGCGTGAAATGATCATCGCGCCATTGGAAAGAACCGACTTGTCGAAGTCCTGCCAACTTGAACGGGGCAGGTTGAATAGCCGCTGCCGTTCGGCGAGCGTCTTTTCCATATCCGGATCGGGATCGATGAAGATATCACGATGGTCGAAAGCGGAAATGAGCTTGATCTTCGGGGAGAGCAGCATGCCGTTGCCGAAGACGTCGCCGGACATATCGCCGACACCGCCCACCGTAAATGGCGTCGTCTGGATGTCTATATCCATCTCGCGGAAATGACGCTTTACGGTTTCCCAGGCGCCGCGTGCGGTGATGCCCATTTTCTTGTGGTCGTAGCCGGCCGAGCCGCCTGACGCGAAGGCATCGTCGAGCCAGAAGCCGGCTTCCTGCGCCAACGCGTTGGCCGTGTCGGAGAAGGTTGCCGTTCCCTTGTCGGCGGCGACGACAAAATAGGGATCATCGCCATCAAGCCGCACCGTATTTGCCGGCGGCACGATATCGGTGCCGGAAATGTTGTCTGTGATCGAAAGCAGGGTGCGAATATAGGTCTTGTAGGCTTCGCGGCCGGCACTGAAGATTTCATCGCGGCTGCCGCCTGCGGGCAGTCTCTTCGGATAGAAGCCGCCCTTGGCGCCGACCGGAACGATGACGGCGTTCTTCACTTGTTGCGCCTTTACGAGGCCAAGAACTTCCGTGCGATAGTCTTCGGCGCGATCCGACCAGCGCAGACCGCCGCGGGCAACCTTGCCAAAACGCAGATGCACGCCCTCGACTTCGACCCCGTAGACGAAGATTTCCCGGAAGGGCTTGGGGTCCGGCAGGCCGTCGACGAGATGCGGATCGAGCTTGAAGGCAAGCATCGCCTTCGGCGAGCCTTCGGCAGTGCGCTGGAAATAGTTGGTCCGCAGCGTCGCATCGACGACGTTGATGTAGCGGCGCAAGATACGGTCATCGTCAAGGCTCGGCACATTGGCGAGCGCCACCTCGATCGATCGATGCAGATCGGCGAGCTTTTTCATGCGCGCCTTTTCGCTAAGCTGCGGATCGAGTGCATCATAAAAGAGCCGGAAGATCGAAGCGGCGATCTCTGGGTATTTGTCGAGGGTCGTTGCGATGTAATCCTGCGAATAGGCGATACCCGCCTGGCGAAGATAACGCGCATAGGCCCGCAGGACATTCGTCTCGCGCGCGGAAAGCCCAGCCGAAAGGATCAGCCGGTTGAAACTGTCATTATCAATCGTGCCGTCGAAAGCGGAAACGAAGGCTTCTTCCAACGGGGCACCATAACGGCTGAGGTCAATTTCAGCGCCGCTGCGGGCTTCGAGTTCCATATCATGCAGCACGACGACGTTGACCGAGCCGTCGGCGGCTGGAACTTCGATGTCGAAAGTCCGCTCGCTCAGCACGTTGAAACCGAGATTTTCGAGAAGTGGCACGCGGCGTGAGAGTGGAAGCTGCTCGCCAGCATGGAAAATCTTGAGTGAGAAGATCGGGCCGCGTTCTGCATCATTGCGGTAATAGAATGCGATGCGTATCGGCTCGCCGGAGGCGCAATCGGTAATGTCCGGGAGATCGGTAACCGTTTCCTCCGGGGTGAAGGAATCCTGGAAGGCGTTGCTGACGCCGATCTTCGGCGCCCTTGGCCCCGCCAACGCTTCAAAGCGATCGTCCCAGCGGGCGGTAATGGCACGGATCGCTTCCTCGAGCTTCGGTTGCGGGATGCGCGGCGTTTTGCCACCGGACCGGCCGATGATGAAGTGTACGCGCGCAACCCGCCCTTCCGGGAAAGCCGGATAATAGGCGGAAACCCGGCCATCGTAGACAGTCTTCAAATAGGTGCCGATCTTTTCCCGAACGATGGAGTCGTATTCCTCACGCGGCACATAGACGATGACCGAGACGAAACGGTCGAAATGATCGATGCGCGGCAGAACGCGGACACGCGGGCGCTCAACAAGATCATTGATCTGTTCAGCGAAATTCGCGAGCAGCGTCGTGTCGATCTGGAAAAGATCGTCGCGCGGATAAGATTCCAAGGTGTTTTCCAGCATTCGGCCCGAATGGCTCATGGGATCGAAGCCGAAATGATCTTTCACTTTGGCAACTTTGGAACGGATGAGCGGAATTTCCGACGCGGGGGACGTATAGGCCGTCGAGGTAAAAAGGCCGACGATACGCAGCTCGCCGGTGACGTTGCCATCCTTGTCGAATCGCTTCACGCCGACATAGTCCATATAGGCGCGGCGGTGGACGACTGATTTCCCGTTCGCCTTGGTGACGATCAGAAAGTCCGGGCCGTCCAGGAAGGCAAGGATTTCCGGCGTCGTCGTTACGGCATCCTTGCCGGTGCGCAGCACCAATACATCTGGATTGGAAAGAATGCCGAGACCGGCGCCCTTGTGACGCTCGACTTTGACAGCATCGCCGCCCTTGCCGGAATAGACATATTCGCGCATGCCGAGAAAGGTAAAGTTCTCGTCGCGCAGCCAGGCTAGGAAAGCCAGTGCCTCGTCGCGGTCGGCCTTCTTGCGGCCGGCATTGTAGCTGCCCAATTCGGCAATTACCGTGTCGAGCTTGGAGAGCATGGGTTTCCAGTCGGAAACGGCTTGGCGGACCTGCTCCAGCACGATCATGATGCGCTTCAGGAGGTCGCCGGATTGTGTCGCGGTCAACGGCGAAATGTGAAGTTGGATGTGGCTGACGCGTTTTGCCGGATCGCTCGGTTCCTCGGCGGAATAAAGTACCGGCGCCTTGCCATGCTCCACCACCAGGATCGGATGCACTGCCATGTAGAGATCGCGATAGGTACTCGTGACCTCGCTCATGACCGACTCGTAGAGGAACGGCATATTGCGATCGGTAACCGTCAGGACCGAGACTGCAACGCCATCGGGTTCGACACCGGCCAGCGTTTCGATCGTAACGCGCGGAACCTTGCCGTCCCAGGTCGAGAGCTCCTTAGCAGAATGAACGGCGGAAAGCGCCAGCATCTCCGGCGTGTAGCGATCGAGGTCGTCGCCGCTCGCCCGGCCGAAGAGGATTTCCGGATCGAGATACTGTTCTTTGGTTGCAGCAGCGATCTTCTTCGCGCTTTCGATCAGCTTCTCCCGTCGCGGATTGTTTTTGGCAGCCATTGAAGACATTCCCCCGATTTGTGTGATTTGCGGCAAGTTAGCAGAAGAATTATCGAAAAAATCTCTAAAAGATGCCCCACTGAGGCAGTTTTTGTGCGTCTTTGACCCGGCTTCGGCAAAATTCCGAAAGATTCTCGATTAAAGGATGGGTCTTACCCACAGGCTGCCTACGCTTTACTGGCTCGTCGAGATTTCCACGCATCGATGAAGAATGGTTGACAGCTGCGCGGCAAAAAGACGATCAACAGCGCATCGAATTCGGGGTTTAAATCGTCATGCCGGATAATGGTGCTGCAGGAACGGTGATCGTCATCTCCAGCCATGTCATTCGCGGTTCGGTCGGCAATCGCGCCGCCGTCTTCGCGCTTGAGACGCTCGGCCATCAGGTCTGGGCACTGCCGACGATCGTTCTGCCCTGGCATCCCGGCCATGGCCGTTCGACCCGGCTCACTTTTGCGGAAGCCGATTTTGATGCTGCCATCGACGATCTCATCCGTGCACCGTGGGTTGGAGAAGTGAAGGCGGTTTTGTCTGGCTATTTCGGAAACGCTGCTCAGGCTCGTTCCGTTGCCCGCCTGGTCAGCGCATTGCGTGAAAAAAGTCCGGAGCTGCTTTATGTCTGCGATCCGGTGATGGGGGATCTGGGCGGCCTCTATGTGCCCGAAGCGACGGCGAAGGCGATCCGCGACCACCTGATTCCGCTTGCTTCTCTGGCAACGCCCAACCGCTATGAGTTGGCCTGGATGGTTGGCGCAGCGTTGGAGGACAATACAGCCGTCATGGAAGCTGCTTTGTCACTCGGCCCCTCACGCATGCTTGTCACTTCCGCTGTTGCGATGATGGCCGGCGGCACCGGAAATCTCTATCTCTCCGGCCGCCATGCCCTGCTTGCCGAGCATCGCGTTATCGACAATGCGCCGAATGGACTGGGCGACCTGCTGGCGGCTGTCTTCCTCTCACGGCTTCTTTCCGGGATGGACGACGAAAAAGCGTTGCAGCTTGCAACAGCCAGCGTCTATGAAGCGCTGGTGCGCGCGGTCAAGCGCGGCAGCGACGAGCTTACGCTCGCAAGCGACGCATCAAGCCTCTCGACGCCGATGGCCATGGTGCAGATGCGCCGCCTCGTACACCCCGCCCAGAGGCGGAAAAGTTAGCCGCGGACGCCAGTTTGCGCATTTCGCATGTGCAGCTGTTGATCTTGCTGCGTCCGCGCGCTAATCGACAGTCATGCAGCGTTTTCCAAGTTCCCTTCTGGACGGCTACCGCAACTTCATGAACGGGCGTTACGCTGACGCCCGCGACCGCTATAAGATGCTGGCTGAAAACGGTCAGAACCCGAATACGCTGGTTATTGCCTGTTCGGACTCGCGCGCCGCACCCGAACTTATCTTCGACGCCGGCCCCGGTGAGCTTTTCGTCATCCGCAACGTTGCCAACATGGTGCCGCCTTACGAGCCGGACGGGCATTTCCACGCGACGTCTGCCGCCTTGGAATTCGCCGTGCAGGTCTTGAAGGTTTCCGACATCGTCGTGATGGGTCACGGCCGCTGCGGCGGTATTCGCGCAGCACTTGATCCCAATGCCGAGCCGCTGTCATCCGGCGACTTCATCGGCCGCTGGATGTCGCTCGTCCGGCCTGCCGCCGAACAGATTCAGAGCAATGACGTAATGACCGCCGCTGAGCGTCAGACGGCGCTCGAGCGCGTCTCGATCCGCAACTCAATCAACAACCTGAGAAGTTTTCCGGATATCAAGGCGCTGGAAGAGGCAGGAGAGATTGCCCTGCATGGAGCCTGGTTCGATATTTCGACCGGCGAATTATGGGTGATGGACGCGGAAACGCGCGATTTTATCCGCCCGGAAGTATAAATCTTCGCGGGCGGAAGCTCACTGGCCGTCGATCTGCTGGCCGATATAAGCGATTGCCTGTTGATAGACCGTGGCGGCATTCCAGCCTGCGATTGCCAAAAAGTTCGCTTCGCCTGGCTGATAACCGGCGCCCATCTGCCAACCGTGCCCTCTGAGGAAGTTTGCTGTCGAAGCCAGGGCATCAGCACGCGATCCGACCATGTCGATGCGACCGTCGCCGTCACCATCGGCGCCGAAACGGACAACACTGCGCGGCAGGAACTGCGTCTGGCCGATTTCGCCGTGCGCTGCGCCGCGGGCTTGCGGGTTCAGATAGCCTTCAGACACGAGCTGCAAAGCGGCATAAAGCTGGTCGGTGAAATAATCCGAGCGGCGGCAGTCGTAAGCGAGCGTCGAAACGGCAGACAGCGTGTGCTGATTGCCCATATAGCTGCCGAAGCCGGTCTCCATACCCCAAATCGCGATCAGCGGGCCTGCTGGAACGCCGTAGCGGCGCTCGATCGAGGCAAACAGCGCCTGATTGGAGCGCTTCATGCTTCTGCCGCGGGAGATGATCGTTGCACCGCCCCGCTTCTTCATGAAGGCGTCGAAGGACAGCTTAAAGCTCTTTTGACCGCGGTCGGCTGCGATTGTCGATTTATTATAGCTTACATTGGCAAAGGCTCGGTTCAGGACCGATGGGTTGATGCCACTGGCGGCCGCTTCCTGCTTGAAGTCGGTAACCCAGGCTTGGAAGCCCGCGCTGTTGTTGCCGCATTGGGCAGCCTTTGCCGCTGCCGGAACAGCGTGGAGTGCGCTCGCCACTGCGACGACCGCCACAAAGAATTTAGTCATGCTCATGAGAAACCCCGATCTCGATCTGCATAAGCTTGGCGCCGCGCAAGAATGCCAGCAGCAGATAATTTTGTCACGATCACCTTTTCGGCGGGTCTTGCAACCCTGATTGCCGTCTGCCGGTTTTCACAGGAAGCCCCGCATATCCAGCGATATGCGGGGCTGATAGCAAATTATGGTTAATTTTTGGTATCAGGCGGCCTTCTTGCGTGGCTTGATGAGGCCGCGGTTGATGAGGAGCTCAGCAATCTGGATTGCGTTCAAAGCGGCGCCCTTACGCAGGTTATCTGACACCACCCATATGTTGAGGCCGTTCTCGACGGTCGCGTCTTCGCGGATACGCGAAATATAGGTCGCGTCTTCGCCGGCAGATTCGTAAGGCGTGATGTAGCCGCCGTTTTCATGCTTGTCGATAACGAGGCAGCCCGGAGCGTCACGCAGGATATCGCGCGCCTGATCTGCAGTGATCTCGTTCTCGAACTCGATATTGACCGATTCCGAATGGCCGATGAAGACCGGAACACGAACTGCCGTGCAGGTGACCTTGATCTTCGGGTCGAGCATCTTCTTGGTCTCGGCCAGAACCTTCCACTCTTCCTTTGTGTAGCCATCTTCCATGAAGACGTCGATGTGGGGAATAACGTTGAAGGCGATGCGCTTCGTGAACATCTTGTTCTCGATCGGATCAGCGACGAAGACGGCGCGCGTCTGGTTGAAGAGCTCGTCCATGCCGTCCTTGCCTGCGCCGGAAACAGACTGGTAGGTCGAGACGACGACGCGCTTGATCTTGGCGAAATCATGCAGCGGCTTCAAAGCCACGACGAGTTGTGCGGTCGAGCAATTCGGGTTGGCGATGATGTTGCGCTTGGTGAACTGCGTCACAGCATCGGGGTTCACTTCTGGAACGATCAACGGCACGTCGGCGTCGTAGCGCCAGGCCGAGGAGTTGTCGATCACGACGCATCCCTGCTGGCCGATCTTCGGCGAGAACTTCTTGGACACCTCGCCACCCGCAGACATGAGGCAGATGTCGGTGTCGGAGAAATCGTAATTCTCGAGATTGGAAACCTTCAGCGTCCGGTCGCCGTAGGAGACTTCCGTTCCTTGCGAACGCGCGGAGGCGAGCGCCACGACTTCATCGGCGGGAAAGCCGCGCTCGGAAAGTATGTTGAGCATCTCCCGGCCCACATTTCCGGTCGCTCCCGCAACTGCAACTTTGAAACCCATTTTCAAGCTCTCTTTCTCTTCTCTCCTCTTGTCTGGTGAGGGGGAAGGCGCGAAATGATCGCGGCTTCCTGTCCCCAGCCGGGCCGGGGAGAGAGCGGCAGGCCAGAGACGTCAGACGGTTTTCGTCGTCGTTTTGGCCCTGGTTTTGGAAGAAACCGGAACGGCAATATCCATCCCGGCACTTGGTGCCTGGTCACTGCATGCAGCAATGGCGTGTTCGTCGCGAACCATGGATATTCCTTTTCCGCCGTTGCTCATAAAAGGTTTTCCACAGGAGTCAAGGTTTTTGCGGCGTTGTCAGCCATGCAGCCGTGAGCCGGGCGAGATTTGCTATCCAGCGACGCGCACGCTCAGATGCCTGCGACAATCTGCGCACGCGCGTTAGACTAAAGTCATAATCCCAAAGCCTCTCTCTTTCTCCGAATTCTTTTCTGTCACACTCCAGTCAGGCGAGTCGCGTCCAGGGGATACTTCGAGGAGAATTTGGGACGCGCCTCGTTTGCTCATCACTCTGTGGAGGACAGACCATGGCAAATGTCACAAGTTTCGAGGGCTCGAAAGCCGGCCCAATGACGAGCGAGGAGAAGAAGGTCATCTTCGCCTCGTCGCTCGGTACCGTTTTCGAGTGGTATGATTTCTATCTTTACGGTTCACTCGCCACCTATATCGGTGCTACCTTTTTCAGCCAGTACCCGGAAACGACACGAAACATTTTCGCCCTGCTCGCCTTTGCAGCGGGCTTCCTGGTGCGGCCCTTCGGCGCATTGGTCTTCGGCCGCCTCGGCGATCTGGTCGGCCGCAAATATACCTTCCTGATCACGATCCTGATCATGGGTCTGTCGACCTTCCTCGTCGGTATTCTTCCAGGGGCGGCATCGATCGGTATCGCGGCCCCCATCATCCTGGTCGGCCTTCGCCTGCTGCAGGGTCTGGCGCTCGGCGGTGAATATGGCGGTGCGGCGACCTATGTCGCCGAGCATGCGCCACATGGCCGGCGTGGCTATTTCACCTCGTGGATCCAGACGACGGCCACACTCGGGCTTTTCCTTTCGCTCCTGGTCATCCTGTTGGTGCAGTTCTGGCTCGGCAGCACTGCGTTTGCCGCCTGGGGCTGGCGAATTCCTTTCCTCGTCTCCGTCGTTCTCCTCGGTGTATCCGTCTGGATTCGTCTGAAGATGAACGAGTCACCAGCGTTCCAGAAGATGAAGGCCGAGGGCAAAGGTTCGAAGGCGCCGCTGACGGAAGCCTTTGGTCAATGGAAGAACGCCAAGGTCGCGTTGCTGGCGCTTCTCGGTGCCGTCATGGGCCAGGCCGTTGTCTGGTACTGCGGTCAGTTCTATGCGCTGTTCTTCCTGCAGAACATCCTGAAGGTTGACGGACAGTCGGCGAACCTGATGGTCGCCGCGTCGCTGCTGCTCGGCACCGGCTTCTTCGTCTTCTTCGGTTGGCTCTCCGACAAGATCGGCCGCAAGCCGATCATCATGGCCGGCCTTCTGCTCGCCATGGTGACCTACTTCCCGCTGTTCAAGGCCATGACCAACTTCGCCAATCCCGCACTTGCCGAGTCACAGGCAACGGTCCGGGCGACAGTCACCGCGGCACCGGGCGATTGCAAGTTCCAGTTCAATCCGACGGGAACAGCGAAGTTCACCACTTCGTGTGATATCGCCACCGCGTTCCTGACAAAGAATTCGGTGCCTTATGATGTCGTCGCAGGTCCTGCTGGTTCGGCGGCCACGGTGAAGATCGCCAACGAGACGATCACCGGTTATGACGCGGCTGCCGCCGGCGATAAGGCAAAATCGCTCAATGCTGCCTTTGAAAAGGGCGTCAATATTGGTCTTCAGAATGCAGGCTATCCGCTGGTTCGGGCGGCCGCCAAGGTGCCGGACTCCAAGCTCGACGCCTTTATCGCTTCCAATCCGGAACTCAGCCTGAATGCGGAAGCGATCCGTGCCGGCGAAAAAGCCACCATGCCGGCCGACCAGCTCATCGCGGGCAAGCTGCTCACGGCGGACGAAGCCACCGGCGTCACCGACATGGCGGTCTATACAATCGCCAAAGGTGGAGCGTTCACGATGGTCGCCGATCCGGCAAGGGTCAATTGGGTGGGTGTCATCGCCGTGCTGACGGTCCTCGTCATCTATGTAACGATGGTCTATGGGCCGATCGCTGCCCTGCTGGTCGAGCTCTTCCCGACCCGTATCCGCTATACCGGCATGTCGTTGCCCTATCACATCGGTAACGGCTGGTTCGGTGGCCTGCTTCCGGCAACCGCCTTCGCGATGAGCGCCTTCGCAGGCGACATCTATTACGGCCTCTGGTACCCGATCGTCTTTGCGGGCATCACCTTAGTCATCGGTATGCTCTTCCTACCGGAAACCAAGGACCGCGATATCCACGCGATGGATTGAGATAGATCGTCAAGCAGGAAAAACGAAACCCCGGCGCCTCAACAGCGCCGGGTTTTTTTATGCCTGGAGAAGCCGCTTCGGCACCCGCCACCCGTCCAGATCCGTCTTGAAGAGCAGTCCGAAGTGCGAACGCGGCCACGGCCGGCCAGGCGCGCGAGCCGTCTCGCGCGGGGAGGAAGGACGTTTCGAGAGAGCCTGGCGGGAGGAGAGGCGCCTACCAGCCGAACAGGCGGTCGAAGTCGAAATCGAGCGTCCCGTTGCCCGTCACCGCGCGGGTGATAGCCGTCGCCAGCGGAAACCGCGTCGCCGCGTCGTCGACCTGCTGGAGCAGGGCGTCCACGATCCTCGCCGTATCGATACCTTCGACGGTTTCGCCCGCCAGCTCGCCGCTCATCACATCCGGGACCGTACGGTTCCCGCCGAGCCCGTGGCCCAGCCGGCTGTTGCGGCCGCCACCGACGGTCACATGGAGATCGCCGAGCCCGGCGAGGTCGAAGGCGGTGGCGCGTGCGCCGCCGATATATTCGCAGAGCGCGGCCATCTCCTGTGCAGCTTGGTTGAAGGCACCCGCCGTCGGGTTCTTTGACTGTCCGTCGGCTCGCGTCCGGTCGGGGTAACGCGTCTGCATTGCGCTGACCCCGATGGCAAAGAAGTTCTTGAGCGCCGCGCAGGCCTCGACGCCGGTTGCGTCCTCGGCAATGGCAAGCCTGTAATAGGGTGTTCGCATCAGCCCGGCGGCAGTCTCCGCCGCCACGCGGTCGCGGCTGGCATAGATGCTCAGCGTCGGGAAGCGGTTTGACAGTTCCTTGGCGATGCAGGGCCCGCCGATGCCGATGAAGGAGGCGATATTCGGCACCAGGCCCGGCAGGGTTTCGGCATAGGTCACAATGCGGTCGCCCTGACGGTCGAGCCCCTTGGTGACGAAGGCGACCGGTTTCCTCATTCGCAGCAGATCATTGAGCCGCCGGACCGCCCATGCGATACCGGGGCTCGAGACGCCGATGATGACGAAATCGGCGGCGGCGGCATGCTCGGGTGTCACCTCCCGGTCATCGAGGATCGTCACCGTGTCGGCAAGCGGTTTGTCGAGGTTGGGATGCACGCCGCCCTTCTCCTTGAGACGGGCGATCACCTGCGTGTCGAGCGGGGTGCCGGCAAGCGTCACCGTATGGCCGTTGTCGCTTGCCGGGACGGCCAGTGCCGATCCCATGACACCCGCGCCGAGGATGAGGATAGTAGCCATGCTGTGTTCCTTTCGGTGTCTTCCACTTGCCCTGCGCCTATGCACCACGCAGGCCCGGCCTGCGCGAACCTTCCCCCCTCCAACAAAGAGGAGGTCCGCCTACGATCTTTCCTAACGCATCATCGCCGCGACATTGCCGCCATCGACGGTGATGACCGCGCCGGTCGATGTGCGGGCCTTGGCGAGATGCACGAAGGCTGCGGCGACATCCGCGCCGGTCACCTCGCGGCCGAGCATGTTGCCCCGCATATAGGCCTCGGGCGTCAGGCCGCGTGCCCTGGAGCGATCCTCGACCATCTTGTCGGTCATCAGGCCGGTGCGGATGCGGTCGGCGTTAACGGCATTCGAGGTGATGCCCGAGGCACCATGCTCCACCGCATATTGTCGCATCAGCGCCATCAGCGCCGCCTTCGACGTGCCGTAGGGGCCGAAATCCGCGCCCGGATTCACCGCCTGCTTCGAGACGTTGAAGACGAGAGCGCCGCCGGTCTTCTGCTGTTCCATCACCCGCACGACCGCGCGGGCGATATAATGATGGCTCCAGAAATTCAGGTCGAACGCCTTGCGGAACGTCGCCTCGTCCACCGTCAGCAGGCTGCCCTGGAAGGCGGCGCCGGCATTCGAGATCAGGATGTCGACCCCGCCGAAATGCGCGGCGACCTTTGCCACTGCCGCATCGACCGCCGCGGGATCCGTGATGTCGCAGACGACGGGAAGCGCGCCGAGCGTCTTCGCGGTGGTGGTCAGCGCCTCTTCGGCTATGTCGAAGAGGGCCAGTTCCGCACCCTCTGCCTTCAGGGCTTCCGCCACGGCAAGGCCGAGGCCGCTGGCCGCACCGGTGACGATCGCCACCTGTCGCGTCATCGGCTTCTCCTGCATCTTGGTCAGCTTCACCTGCTCCAGCGACCAGTATTCGATGTCGAAGAGATCCGCCTCCGACAGCGCCTCGAAGGCTTCAATTCCCTCGGCATTGGTGATGACATTGATGGTGGCCTCCGCGACGTCGGCGGCTACGATGGCGTTCTTGCGGGCCGCACCCGCGGCAAACAGGCCGACACCGGCGACATAGAAGACCCGTGGCTTGGGGTCGAGCATCCGCTTGTGGCCGCCAACGCGGGCATTGTTGCGCTCGAAATACTCCTCGTAGTTGGCCTCGTAGGCGGCAACCGCCTGCCGGACTTTGACGGCCCAGTCGTCCAGCTTGGCGGCTTCGGGCGCCGGCAGGGCCACGCCGAAGCGCTTGATGTGGATGACATGTTCAGGCGTCGCATTGCCGCGGCGCACCAGGCTTTCGACCGTCTCCGCATTGCAGAAATCGAGGACCTTGTCTGTGGCGCGATGTTCGAGGACGAAGCGCCGGGGGGCGCCCTCGACGCCGGTATCGATGGCGAGCGCGCCGCGCAGGATCGGCGTGATCTCGGCTGCCGGGGCGAGCCTGGCCGGAACGGCGATGCTGCGGAACGGCTTCGACCGGCCCTTGGCGATCCGCTGTTCGGCCTGGTCGATCTTGGCGATCATGTCCTCATAGGCGACGCGCGGGTCATCCGACCAAGTGAAGATGCCATGCTTCAACAGGATCATCCCGTCGCCCTCCGGATTGGCGCGGAAGGCCGCATCGCAGGCCTTGGCCAGATCGAAGCCGGGCATGACATAGGGAACGATGATCGATTTGGGGAAGAGTTCGCGGACAATCTCCTCGCCATGCGGCTGGTTGGTCAGCGAGACGATCGCATTGGCGTGAGTGTGATCGATATGCTTGAACGGCAGCAGCGCATGCAGGATCGCCTCGACCGAGGGGTTGGGGGCGGTCGGATCGAGGAGAAGCCGGCGCTGCAGCATGACCATGTCGTCGTCCGACAGGATCTCGAAGGCCACCATCGCCTTCAGCGGTTCGAGCCGGACGGCGGGCAGGCCCTGCGGCTCGATCGTGCCCATGTCCCAGCCGCTGCCCTTCACGCACAGCACATCGACCGTCGATCCGTCCATCTCAGCAAAGACGGTCTTCACCGATGTGTTGCCGCCGCCATGCAGCACTAGTTCGGGGTCCGAGCCGAGAAGCCGGGTCGTATAGGTGCGGATGGCGAGGTCGCGGTTGATGCCCCTAGCGACATAGGCGTCGACCACGGCGTGGAACTCGGTGTCTGACCAGCGCGATTTCATGGATATTCCTTTCCCTGGCCGCCGGGCAGCGCCGGTCCGGCTCAGCGTATCGTCAAGAGGGAGAGCAAAGCCGCAGCGTCAGATGCGGACTTCGGTCCCGGCGTCGAAAACATGGACCTTGGAGGTCGGAACCGCGAAGCGGACGTCCGAGCCCTCGGCGAAGCGGGCAGCCTTGTCGACCACCGCGATGAAACGGCCGTCGGGGCCATCGCAGAACAGCTGAGCGTCGTGGCCGAGCCGCTCCAGCAACACCGACTTCGCCGCAAGCGGGCCGGCGCTGTCGACCAGGATATCCGTCGGCCGCAGGCCGATGATGACCTTCTGGCCGGGCTTTGCGGTGGTCGCGGGGTCGATCGGCACCCGTCCGGTCGCCGTGTCGACGGCGGGTACGCCATCTGCCACGACGACCGTTCCGGGGAGGAAATTGATCGCCGACGATCCGATGAAATCGGCAACATATTTGCTGGCCGGCCGGTCGTAGACGTCGTCCGGCGAGCCGATCTGCTCGATCTTGCCGGCGCGCATGACGACGATCTTGTCGGCCATGGTCATCGCCTCGATCTGGTCGTGCGTGACATAGATGGTCGTCGTCTTCAGCCGGTTGTGAAGCTGGCGGATCTCGGTGCGCATATGGGCGCGCAGTTTGGCGTCGAGGTTCGACAAGGGTTCGTCGAAGAGAAACACGTGCGCCTCGCGAACCATGGCACGGCCCATGGCGACGCGCTGGCGCTGGCCGCCCGAAAGCTCCTTCGGGTAGCGGCCGAGATAGTCGGTGAGGTTCAGCGTCGCGGCGGCCCACTCCACCTTCTTCCGGATCTCGGCCGGCGGCACCTTGGCCACTTCCAGGCTGAAGGCGATGTTGTCGTAGACCTTCATCGTAGGGTAGAGCGCGTAGTTCTGAAACACCATCGCGATCGAGCGGTCGCGCGGATGGACGTCGTTGACCCGTTTCTCGCCGATCTTCAGGTCGCCCTCGCTGATACCCTCGAGCCCGGCCGTCATGCGCAGAAGGGTCGTCTTGCCACAGCCGGATGGCCCGAGCAGGACCACGAATTCATGGTCCTCGATCTTGAACGAGATGTCGCGCATGATCCTCACGGCACCGAAGGACTTTCCGATGCGCTGGTATTCCACGGTCGCCATAGGGCTCCACTCCATGTGTCGGGCGCCATGCTCCGCCGCTCGCGGCAGAGGCGGCCGATGTTTCAATAGGTCTGCCTTGTCGGCGTGATGACGATTTCCTGGACGATGGCACGCTGCGGCAGCTGGTAGGCATTAAGGATCAGGTCCGCGACGACGCCCGCCGAAATACCGCCGCCGATCGCCGCCTT
Organism: Rhizobium sullae; assembly: GCF_900169785.1. Lineage (GTDB taxonomy): Bacteria > Pseudomonadota > Alphaproteobacteria > Rhizobiales > Rhizobiaceae > Rhizobium > Rhizobium sullae. The sequence goes on along the minus strand of NZ_FWER01000010.1, from coordinate 36,846 downwards.
GTTCGCCTTGTAGTTGGCAAGTGTCGTCTCGTCGCGCACGCCGTCGAGCACTTCAGTATCGATGATGCCCGGCGAGATGACGATGACGCGCACGTCATGCGGCGCCATATAGCCGCGCAGGCTTTCCGAGACGGCATGGACGAAGAATTTCGTGCCGCAATAGACGGTGTGATCCGGATAGACCTGCCGGCCGGCAATCGAGCTCATCATCATCAGCGTGCCGTGCTTGCGGGCGATCATCTCGTCCCAGTCTTCCGGTGGCTGCGTGGCGATGTCGCCCAGCCGCGCGACGCCAGCATTGGCAAACATCATGTCGACGGGGCCGTATTGCGCTTCCGCCTCCCGCACCGCCTCGACCAGCGCAGCGCGGTCGCGCACGTCGGCCTTTTTCAGCACCGCGTTCGGCAGCCCCAGCCCTTCCAGCCGAACGAGCCTGCGGGCGATTAGCAGCAGCGGATGGCCGGCCTTCGAAAAGGCCCGCGCGACCGCCTCGCCGATGCCCGAGCTCGCGCCTGTGATTGCGATCAACGGTTTGTCTGCCATGGTCTCCTCCGTTTCGGTCGTCTGGGAAAGATGTCGGATGGAGGGGGCGCCGCCTGGCAGCGCCCCCTCCTGTCTGACCCATCAGCCCTGCACGATCGTTTCGATCTGGGCGCCGATGTCGTCCATGGCTTCCTTCGACGAGCCGTAATTGCCGGCGAAGTACTTGCCGAGGCCGACCGGGATGGTGTCGGAGGAGATCTGCGCCCACTGCGGCAGATCCGGCTCGGACCCCATGTACTTGGCGATTGTCTCGCGCACGACCGGCAGGTGGCGCGTCGTGCCGGCGCCGACGCGGGCGTTGGCGACGACGCGCGGATCGTCATAGACGGAGGCGCGGGTCGGGCCCGTGCCGCCGCCGAGCGTGGTGATCAGCGCCTGGGTGTCGGCGCAGGTCGCCCACTGCATGAAGATCCAGGCGGCATGGGGGCTCTTCGAATAGCGCGACACGGCGAGCGAGGAACCGCCCTGGTGGCCGACGCCGGGGATTTCGCCGTAACCGCATTCCGAAGGCTTGCGCAGCGCGATCGGCTGCGGCGGGATGACGGCTTCGCAGAGGCCGGAGACCTTGGTCTGGCTGGCATCGTCGAAATAGGGGAAGAACTCGCCCCAGGAGAGCATGGATGCCGCAACGCCCTGCGCCACCGCCTGGCCCTGGCCGTCCCAGGTCCAGCCGTCGACGCCCGGAGGCATGGTGGCCTTCAGCTTGGTGTAGTAGTCGAGAGCGGCAATGCCGCGTTCGTCATTGCCGACGAACTTCTTGTCGGCGCTGAAGATCGAGCCGCCATTGCCCCAGAGCATCGAGGTCCACTCGCATTCCAGCGCATAGTGGCCGGACTTCATCTGGCCGGCATAACCGAAGGTCGTCGGGCCCATTTCCTTGGTGATCGTCGCCGAGTTGTTCAGCAGTTCCTCGAAGGTGGTCGGAGCCTTGAGGCCGAGCTTCTCGTAGATATCCTTGCGGTAGATCATGATGAAGATAGGGATGTCGTAGGGGACGCCGACCCAGCGATCCTCGTACTTGGAGATACCGTCGACGAGCGCCGGAAGGAAATCGTCGATATTGTAGTTCGGCATGGCGAGTTCGGCATTCGCCTCTATCTGCTCGCGCGGGTCGAAAACGTCCTTGCTGAACGAGGCCGACCAGCTCTGGTCGATATAGTAGAGGTCGTAGGTGCCGAGCGAGGAGGCGACGTCGAGCGTCAGCTTCTGCAGAACCTGCTCAAGCGGCAGGACTTCGATCTCGACCTTGATGCCGGTCGCTTCCTCGAAATACTGCTTTAGCTGAGAGTTGATCGCATTCGACGGCGGGGTCGATTCCGTCGCAAGCTTCAGCGTCGTGCCGGCGAAGGGTTTACCAACATCCTTGAGCCAGGCCATGACATCGGCCGACGGCTTCAGCTGTTCCTGGGCGACGGCCTTGTTCAGCATGAACGGGCGGTTGCCGAAGCCCATGCCGAGAGCCGTGGCGCCGAGGCCGAGCTTGCCGGCGACGCGCAGGAATTCGCGGCGGTCCATACCGCCCCGGACGAAGCGGTCGGTGACCGCCGCTAGGTATGATTTTCTATCACGTTCGTTCATAGGTATTCCTCCTCCATATCCAACGCCGGAATTGGCACCGGGTATCTCTTCACACGACAGGCCAGCCCCTTCGGCCTGCCGGATTATTGCTTCAGCGAGCCCATCGTCAGGCCGCGCACGAGATGACGCTGAACCAGCAGAATGACGATGAAGGCCGGCACGATCGCGGCGGCGCCGAGCGCGGCCATGTTTCCCCAGGCGGTGCCGATTGATGTGACGAAGGTCGAGGACACGACGGGTACCGTCTTCAGGCCCGTCTGCGTCAGCGTCAGGACGAACAGGAACTCGGTCCACGAGAAGATGAAGCAGAGTACCGCGCTGGCGGCGATGCCGCCCTTGGCCATCGGCAGCACGATGCGGCGGAAGATCATCCAGCGCGAGGCGCCGTCGAGAAGCGCGCTCTCGTCGATCTCGGCGGGAATATCGTCGAAGAAGCTCTTCAGCAGCAGCACCGCGAGCGGCAGGTTCATCAGCCCGTGGATCAGGATGACGCCGATATAGGTATCGAGCAGGCTGAACTGCTTGAAGATGAAGAACATTGGGATGGCGACGGCGACAGGCGGCATCATGCGCGTCGAGAGCACCCAGTTGACGAATTCGTGCCTGCCGCGGAAATGCATGCGGGACAGCGAATAGGCCGCAAGCGTCGCGACGGTGATGGCGAGGACCGTCGACATCGAGGCGACGACGATCGAGTCCCACAGCCGCGGCGCCATGTAGAAATTGCCGCCGCCGGGCGTCACCGCGGCCTGCTGGCCGAAGGAGAAGCCGAGCGAGATGCCGAAGACCTGCTCGAAATTCTTCACGGTTGGCACGAAATCGACGATGATCGGCGGCCAGTTGAAGATGTCCTTGGCGTCGCGGAAGGCGACCGAGGTCCAGAAGTAGATCGGGAAGAAGAAGATCCCGACGACGACCCAGCCGGCAAGGGTGCGCAGCGCGCGGGCGGATTTGCTCTGTTGCATGTTACCACCTGACCTTTGCGATGCGGATGAAGAGGTTGGCCATCACCATGACGATGATGAGGCTGGTGAGGCTCAGCGTCGCGCCATAGCCCCATTTCAGAAAGGAGAAGGTCTGCTGCCAGGCATAGAGGCTGACCGTATAGGTCGCCGTACCGGGTCCTCCCGAAGTCATGACGAAGACGTAGTCGAAGACGCGGAACAGATCGATGCCGCGCAACAGCACCGCGACCGCGATGACCTTCGACATCATCGGAAGGGTCAGCCGGCGGAACATCTGGAAGGACGAGGCGCCGTCGATGCTCGCCGCTTCGTAGGGCTCCACGGGAAGGGCACGAAGGCCGGCCATGAAGATCAGAACCATGAAGGGCGTCCACTGCCAGATCTCGGCAATGAGAACCCCGGCCAGTGCCAGCGACGAGGTGGCGAGGATCGGCGTCGACTTGTCGAGCAGGCCGAACTGGCCAAGCAGATAGGGCAGCACGCCGAATTGCGGGTCTTCCATCAGAAGGAACATCATGCCGGCAATCGCCGGCGGGATCACCAGCGTCATCGACAGGACGGCCCGCAGCACGCCGAAGCCCGGCAGCTCCGCATCGAGCAGCAGGGCGATCGCCATGCCGAGGATGATCTCGAGGGTGAGCGCCACGGCGAAATAGACGAAGGTGACGCCGAGCGCGCTCCAGAAGCGCGTGTCGTTCCAGAGCTGCACCCAGTTGGCGAAGCCGACGAATTTCAGCCCTCGGGTGGCTGGGGCGAATTCATGGAAGCTCAGCCAGATATTGTAGATCAGCGGATAGATGGTGAAGACCACCAGCAGCGCGATGAGCGGCAAGAGCCATGGCCATGGCGAATCCGAGATCGCGATGCGTTTGACCTGCACGATGGGCATTGCCTTCTTCCTCCCGGGTACAGCGGCGCATCCGCAGTCCAGCCGCGGGCGTCCCGTCCTCCTCGTCTTTCCTGAAGCGCCATCGGCGCTTCCTGTCTCTCCGCCACCCGCCCCGAAGGGACAGGTGGAGGAGCCTTGTTATTCCGGGGCTCGCCACTCCGCCGATGCGGAGGCGATCTCCCGTCGCTCTCGCATGTAGAGGTCGAGTGCCTCGATCTCATCCCGGCTCATCCGCAGGCCCGATTTCGTCCGTCGCCGGATGATGTCGGCCGCCGTCCGGGTGTATTCCTGCGTCATCGAAGCCGACTTCCGCCGCCGTGATGGAGCCGCCGAAATCGCGGCCAAGCTCCGGACGGCTCTTCGCCGTGCCGAGGATCGCGCGCGCCTCGAGCCCGTAATGCCGGACCAGACGGCGTGCCTCGCGTTCGAAGCGCAGCGGCCAGATGAGCCGAGATCGGCCTGTTCGACGAGCAGCACCTTCAGCCCGCGCCCGGCCGCGTCGCCGCCGATGCCCGCGCCGTTGATGCCGCCGCCGATGATGGCGATGTCGTAGACCACGCCGCTCATGCCACTTCCCTTCGTGCCGCGAGGATATGGTTCGCCACCTCGACGAAGCCGTACCCGCCGCGCGCCGTCGTCACATAGGCGGGCTCCGCATCCATGCGGTTCCGGAGAGCCAGCACATTGGCGACACCGCAGGCATTCGGAAAGAAGCCGAACATCGGCGCGTCGTTCGGACTGTCGCCGACGAAAACGATCCGCGACTTGTCAGCCTCCAGATCGACGCCGAGAATGTCGGCGGCAAAGCGGCGGCTCATCGTCAGCTTGTCATAGGCTCCGTACCAACCGTTCACATGGATGGACGACACCTTGGCCACAGCACCCTCCTGCTCGAAGATGCGCTTGATCCGGTCCACCTCGCCATCGGCAAGCGGCGGCACATCCTCGCAGAAGTCGATGGCAAGATCGGCTTCACGGTAGAGCTGGTCGGCCGAGATCGCCGCACCCGGAACCTCGGCGAGGATGCGGGTACGGACAGCTTCAAGCCTTTCGCGGTCCGCCGCCCGCTGGGCATCGTCGATGGCAAAGTTGCGGCGCATACGGCGGGTCTGCTGGTCATAGGAGAAATAGAAGGCGCCGTTCTCGCCGACGACGCCGGCCACCGGCCACATGCGGGCAATCATGTCGCACCAGCCGGCCGGGCGGCCGGTGATCGGCGCAACCGCAATGCCGGCCGCACTCAGGCGCTCCAGCGCGCCATAGGCAACGGCGGGCAGCCGGCCCTCATTCGTCAGCGTATCGTCGATATCGGCGAAGAGCACTTTGATCCGGGCTGCAACATCAAGCGGCATGGTGGCAATCGGGCGCATCCGCTCACGCCTCCCCGCCGGCGAAATCCTCGAGCATCCCGGTGTCCGCCGCGATATCGAGGAAGGAATAGCGGTTGCGCATCTCGCGGCTGTAGATCAGCGCCTCGCGATAGATCTCGACCGGCAGGCCGAGATCGGCGGCCGTCATCGGACCGCCGGCATCACGGAGCAACTGCTCCATCTCCGCAACCGGCAGGGCGAAGGCATTGAGCTCGGCGCGCAGCACCGGCCACAGCGTGGCCAGTTTCTCGTTGATCTCCGCCGCGCCGCGCGCGTCGAAGATCTTCGGCTGGATTTCCTGGTAGCACTGGGCGGCAACCTCCGCGCCCATGCGACGCGCCATCGCCTGCGGAACGATCCGGCTCGGGCGGATCTGCGGCGGCGTCTCGCTGTCCAGGAAGATGCGCTGGAGGCGCGCCATGGAGAGCGTCGCGACGCCGACCTGCTGGCCGTGCAGCGTTCCGGGATGCTTGTCCCTGGCAAAGCAGTCGATGTAGTGCGACACCTGGTGCTCGCCCATCGAACCGTGGTTCGACATGCCGGTAAAGGAGATGCCGAGGCCGCAGAGCGCCAGCACACGGTGGAGATAGCCGTTGGCGGCGATATCCCCCGTGGCGATGCCGGCGGCGCGCCGGTTCAGTTCGCGCTCGTCATCCTCCTGGATGATGTAGGGAACAGTCGAATAGAGCGTGCCGAGCAGGCGGTGTGACATCCACCAGTCGACCTGCGCGACGGAGCGGACGAGGCAATCGGCAAAGCCGGCGGCCGAAAGATAGGCAGGCGCTGCCGCCGTCACCCCGAGATCGATGAAGAAGCCCGACGGCGCGTGCGAGGGCAGCGACACTTTCAGACCGTTTTCGAGCGTGATCGAGGCGGTGGTCGAGGTGTAGCCGTTCATCGATGCGGCCGTGCCGAAGACGGCATAGCGGCGGTTGGTACGGCCGGTGACGAATTTGCAGAGATCGTTGATCGTGCCGGAACCGACCGCAATGACAGCCTCGGACCGGGCGAGCTTTTCCGTCAGGTCATGGACCGCGGCCATGTCGGCGTGCGGATGATCGAGGATCACGGTGTCGACGGGCCCGAGGCTTTTCAGCGCCTTTTCCACCCGCGCGCCCATGGCGTCGAACGTCTGCGCGTCGGCAACGATCGTATAGCGCTCGCCAAGCTCCAGGCCGGCGACCAGATCGGCCTCGCGGCCCTGCAGGCTCTCGCCAATGACGATGGACTCATAGGGAACCGTGGCGCGCTCGCCGGTCTCCGGATTCGTCCATTTGCCGGCGACGATGTCGTCGATGAGCGTAGTCCAGCCACCCACAGGCGCGTTGCCGGGCATCTTCATCCTCCCTTGAACCGCTTCCTCGACGGCTCTAATCACGTGCTCAAGCGGCAACGAGGTCGCCTCCACATGCTGTCGGTAGCAAATGACAACACTCTCTGTCATTTGTCAATACATATGACAGACACGATTGACAAATGACACTGCACGCTGTCTGATACGAGCGAGGGAAGAGGACGGGATGGGACGGGAGAAGACCACACGCGAAATGAAGTCGGCGCGCAGCGTCGCCGAGGCGGGGTCATCCTTGCCCACGGAGTTCGACGACGCGGTGATGTGGGCCGCCTGGCTCTACTACGCAGACCAGATGACGCAGAGCGAGATCGCCAAGCGCCTCGGCGTATCGCGCGCGACGATCGTCAACCATCTGCAGGAAGCCCGCGAGCGCGGCATCGTCTCGGTCAACATCAACCCGCAGGCGGGCGGGCGCACCAGCGTCGCTCGGGCGCTGATGCAGCGCTTCGGCCTGTCCGGCGTTTTCGTCATTCCGAACGGCGAGGAGGAGAGCGTCTCGCAGCGGCTGGGCGATGCCGGCGCGCGCGTTCTCGCCGACCAGATCGAGGATGGTGACATCATCGGCGTCGCCTGGGGCCGCACGGTGCTGGCGGCCGCCGACCAGATCTCGCTGACGCGGCCACTGTCCAATCTCACCGTGGTGCAGGTTTCGGGCAGTTCCACCGGCGAGCCGGATTTCTCGCCGGAACTCTGCACGTCGCTGCTGTCGAACCGCATTCACGCGCGCTGCGTCAACCTGCTCGCACCCGCCGTTCTGTCGACCCGCGAGCTCAAGGCGGCGCTGCTGGCAGAACCCGTGCTGAAGAAGCAGATGGATCTGGTCCATTCGACCCACCGTATCCTTTTCGGCGTCGGCGATCTCGGTCCGCGCAGCACGGTGCGCGCCTCCGGCATCGCCAGCCGGGAGGAAGTGGACGATTACATCGCCCGCGGCGCCGTCGCCGTCATCATCGGCCGCTTCATCGATGCGCATGGTGCGGCGGTGGGCGGGGACCACGACGAACGAATGGTGGGCATCACGCTCGACGAGCTTAAACAGGTGCCGAGCCGCATCTGCCTCGCCGGCGGGCGGGCCAAGGTCCCGGCGATCATCGCGACGCTGGGGGCCGGCTACGCCACCCATTTCGTCACCGACATTGCCACGGGCGAGGCCCTGCTGGCGGTCTAGCCTCCGTCAGGGAGAAGAGACTGTCGCACCGGCCGGGAGGACGCGCCGGGCGACAGGGAAAAGAACGGCGCGGCTCCTTCGCGCCGCGGAGGAGATCAGGATGCAACCGGACGAACGCTATGTCATTGGCATGGATTCATCGACACAATCGGTCAAGGCGATCGCCTGGACGGCCGATGGCACGCCGCGCGCCGAGGGCCGCGCCGCCCATGTGATTTCGACGCCCCATCCGCTGCATGCGGAGCAGGACGCCGAGGACTGGTGGACGGCCGCGGCGGCCGCGCTGTCGTCGCTCATGCAGAAGATCGATCCCGCCCGTGTCGACGGTATTGCGATTTCCAACCAGCGCGAGACGATGGTGCTGCTCGACGAGAACCGCAAGCCGCTGGCGCCGGCGACACTCTGGCTCGACCGGCGGGCGCAGGACGTCGTGCCGGTTCTGGCGCAGGAGCTCGGCGCCGAGCGGCTTCATGCGATTTCCGGCAAGCCGATTGACGTCATCCCCTGCGTCAACCGCCTGCGCTATTATCGCGAACACCAGCCGGAGCTCCTCGACCAGGCCGCCCAGATCCTCAGCGTGCATGATTTCCTGACGATGAAACTGACGGGAACGGCACAGGCGAGCTGGACCAGCGGCGACCCGTTCGGCATTCTCGACATCGAGAACAAGGTCTGGTCGCGCGAGATCCTCGACCATCTCGCCATTGCGCCGGAAAAGCTCCCCGCGCTCCACCGTCCCGGTACGAAGATCGGTCGCATCACGCCAGCGGCGGCGGCGGCAACGGGTCTCCTTCCCGGCACCCCGGTCTATGCCGGTGGCGGCGACGGCAATTGCGCCGGACTCGGCGTCAATGCGATCAGCCCCGGCGTCGTCTATCTCAATCTCGGCACGGCGGTGGTCGGCGGGTGCTGGTCGGCAACGCCGGCACTCAGCCGCTTCTGGCGCACACTCGTCTCGCCGGACGGGGACGGCTATCTCCTCGAAAGCTGCCAGCGCGGAGGCGCCTATTTCGTCAACTGGCTGATCGATACCTTCGCCGGCGGGCGCACCAATCCGGCGATTTTCGAGTCGCTGGAAGCGGAGGCGAGCGGCCTCGGCGTCGGCTCGGGCGGCGTGACCGCACTCTCTTATCTCATGGGCTGCATGGACCCGCACTGGGACAAGAATGCCCGCGCCGGCTTCGTCGGGCTCGGGCCGGAAACCGGCATGGCTCACCTCTACCGCGCCGGCATGGAAGCCATCACGCTCGAATTCAACCGTTCGCTTGCTGAGATGCGCCGGACAGGCGTGATCGCGACGCGGATCTTCGTGATCGGCGGCGGCGCCGGCAGCCGGCTCTGGCGCCAGATGGTCGCCGATGCCAGCGGCCTGCCGGTCATCCGCAGCCTCTCGAACGAGGCCTCCGCGCTTGGCTCCGGCATGTCTGCAGCAGTCGGTGCGGGCTGGTATCCAGACTTCCACGCCGCCGCCAATGCGATGTCGCGCCTCGCCGAAGAGGTCGAACCCGACCCGACTGCCGCCGACGCCTGGGCGAGACTCTCGCATCGGCAGGCAAACCTCTATTATGCCGTGCGGGATCTGGATCTCGATCGGCAGCGGATGTGAGAAGGCTCAGCCGTGGTTTCGTTTTGTCCTGACTATCATCACAGCGGTCGCGCAACAGGAGTCCAGTATGTCACGCCCTGTCGCATCCAGGCCGATGTTTAGCTAGCAGAAGGCAGTGACAGTTTTTTACGAGCAGATCCTCAGATAAGCTTGCTGAGCCGCGGCACAGGCCGGCCTTCGAGGTCGATGGCAAAGACCAGACCGAAGCGGGCAAAAAGGATTGAGAGAGCAAATGCGAGCCAGGCACCGAGTGCCAGGCCTGCTACGACATCGCTCGGATAGTGGACGCCGATGATGATGCGGGTTGCACCGAGCCAGAGCCCGATACCGATGAAAATGAGCCTGACGTGCGGAAAAAGGAGGATGAGTGCCACAAAGAGCGCGCCGATATTGGCCGCATGACCTGAGGGAAAGCTCTGATGCAGGAAATCCATGGTCAAGGGCGAGAAACTGAAAATGCCCTCCTGCTCATAGATAAGCGGCCGCGCCCGTCCGATCAGGAATTTCAAAGTGTTCGCGCAGATGCTGGCCAGGATCACCGACAGACCGACATAGGCTGTCATCTGGACGAAATAGACCATGCGGAATTTGCGGCGGACTTTCCAAAGCCGCCTTCGAACAGCGTAACCGGTGGCAAGAATGGTGCAAAGGCCGGCAAGGATCCATGCAAGGCGGCCGATATCCGTTACGTTGCCTGCGATCATTACTAAGGGAGGCGAAAGGCTTTCCGCCGCCTGTCCAAGCGGTCTGTCGAAGACAAAAAAGGCAATGGCGACCACATTGATTGCGGAAAGCGTGAATGCCTTCCAGGGAACTCTGCGATGGACCGTGCGCCGGGCGTCGTAGCGTGTGCCCAGATAAGATCGCCAGCCTCGTTTGTGATCGTCGGTATTGCTCATGCCATCCCTTCGCCGTTTCCATGGGACATAGGAACCGCAGCAGATGCGTTCAATAAAAAGCCCTCCATACTGATCGGTACGGAGGGCGGAAAAGCGTTTTCACGTGAGATATCAGGCAGAAAGCATCTTGAACTCGGCAAGGATCGCCTCGCCCATCTCAACAGTTCCAACCTTCTTTGCGCCTTCGGCCATGATGTCGGCCGTGCGGACACCCTTGTTGAGAACGTTGGCGATCGCCTTCTCAAGATTGTCGGCTTCCTTCACGAGGTTGAAGGAATAACGCAGGCACATGGCGAAGGAGGCGATCATGGCGATCGGGTTGGCGATGCCCTTACCGGCGATGTCGGGAGCCGAGCCGTGGACGGGCTCGTAGAGCGCTTTTCGTTTGCCTGTCTTGCCATCCGGCGCACCGAGAGAAGCGGACGGCAGCATGCCAAGCGAACCGGTCAGCATCGCCGCGACGTCGGAAAGCATGTCACCGAAAAGGTTATCGGTGACGATGACATCGAACTGTTTCGGCTGGCGTACCAGCTGCATGCCGCCGGCATCGGCCAGCATATGCTCGAGCTGGACGTCGGAGTATTTCGCCTTGTGCGTCTCGGTAACAACCTGATTCCAGAGCACGCCCGACTTCATGACGTTGCGCTTTTCCATGGAGCAGACGCGATTCTGGCGGGTCCGCGCCATTTCGAAGGCGACGCCGGCGATGCGTTCGATTTCGTAAGTGTCGTAGACCTGCGTATCGATGCCACGCTTCTGGCCGTTGCCGAGATCGATGATCTCCTTCGGTTCGCCAAAATAGACCCCGCCCGTCAGCTCGCGGATGATGAGGATGTCGAGTCCTTCGACCAGGTCCGGCTTCAGCGAAGAGGCGGAGGCAAGCGCCGGATAGCAGATTGCCGGGCGCAGGTTTGCAAAGAGTTCCAAGTCCTTGCGCAAGCGCAGAAGGCCTGCTTCCGGGCGCACTTCATAAGGCACGCTGTCCCATTTAGGGCCGCCGACGGCCCCGAAGAGAACGGCGTCTGCTGCCAGCGCCTTTTTCATGTCGTCTTCGGAGATGGCTGCGCCATGCGCATCGTAGGCACTGCCGCCGACAAGGCCTTCATCGGTAACGAAGCCGGCATTCATCGCCTCGTTCATGTAAGCAATGATCTTGCGGACCTCGCCCATTGCCTCGGGACCGATGCCGTCGCCCGGCAGCAGGAAAAGATTGCGCGCTGTCATGAAACCCTCCGCGGAAAAACAAGCTGCGGCTTCTTAGACCCCGCCGGAAGCCATTTCAAGGAACAGAACGGCCGAATCGGTACGGTTTGTGGCTTCACGATGGTGACGTGTATCCCCGTATTTTTCCAAGCAGCAAAGAAAAAGCCGGGTGAAAGCCCGGCTTGATCGCATGCTGTGTTTGGAAGACTAAGCTGCCCAGGGACGCGCCGCAGCATTCTTCTTCTCGAAGCTGTCGATCGCTTTGCCCTTTTCCAGCGTCAAGCCGATATCATCGAGGCCGTTCAGCAGGCAATGGCGCTTGAATTCGTCGAGGTCGAACTTGATCGAACCGCCGTCCGGGCCGGTGATTTCCAGGCTTTCGAGATCGACCGTCAGGACAGCATTGGAGCCGCGCGAAGCGTCGTCCATCAGCTTGTCGAGATCTTCCTGGCTGACTTTGATCGGCAGAATGCCGTTCTTGAAACAGTTGTTGTAGAAGATGTCCGCAAAACTTGTGGAGATAACGCAACGGATGCCGAAATCGAGAAGCGCCCACGGGGCATGCTCGCGCGAGGAGCCACAACCGAAATTACCGCCGGCAACGAGGATCTTGGCGTTGCGGTATGCCGGCTTGTTCAGCACGAAATCGGCGTTTTCGGAACCATCCTCGTGGTAGCGGGCCTCGGCGAAGAGGCCCTTGCCGAGACCGGTGCGCTTGATGGTCTTCAGATAGTCCTTCGGAATGATCATGTCCGTGTCAATGTTGACGACAGGCAGGGGCGCTGCAACGCCGGTGAGCTTCACGAATTTATCCATGACCTAGGCTCCAAATTCAGCGGATGTACTTTCGTTGATCAGCATCTAGTCCAGTTTCCCGCCGAAATGAAGGAGAATCTTTCTGAATTGGCGGCCACACGGCGTTTCGCGCGGCCTGTCCATCGTCCATGTCCCGTTACTTGGACGTTTCGTTCAGCCCCCAGAGCACGCCGAATGGATCGCGAAGTTGACCGTAGCGGTCGCCCCAGAACATTCGTTCGACCGGCATGACGACCTCGGCGCCGACAGACACGGCGCGCTGCCACCAGGAGTCGATGTCATCGACGATCAGCTGTATTGCGAAGCCTTCATGGCCTTTGAAGGGATGGCCGTATTCAGGATAGGCATCCGACAGCATGAGAGAGCTGCCATTGATATAAAGATGCACATGCATCGTCCGACCCTTCTCGTCGGCTGGCACGACATAGGCTTCTTCGGCGTTAAATGCCTTCTTATAGAATTCCGCGGCCTTGAGCGCGCCGTCGACCGTCAGATAGGGCAGCAGGCAGTTTTTGACCGGGGGCATCTTGGCGGGGACGTTTTCATTGCTATCCATGTTCTTCCTCCGTCTCTTGATTTTAAAGGTCCGGCATCACGGCCGACCGCTTCAAGGACGTGGGACTAGAACGGGAACCGACAGCTCCATAAAGAATTTTTGTGAAGGGCTGAATGGCCGGTTGCGATCAAAGATCGATGATCGTGCCGCGGCCGTCGTTCCAGATGCGCATTTCACGCTTTGCCTCAGCCTTGGCGCGGACGGGCGCCGGCTTCATCTTCATCGAAAGCGCACGGCCGACCATGAGGACGGTCAGGATACCGCCGATGGCGAGCGTCACCGAAACGGTGAGAGCAGCGAGCGCCACGAATACAGTGATCCCTGACAGCATGAGGAAGATGGAACGTATATTCTGCATGAGTTTAGACCTTTCTACGAAAGGAATGTGGTCCTTGGTTTTCCTCTCTGCAAGTCAAGCATGGCTTTTTGTTGTCTTGCCACTCTTCACAAAGCTTGGCACACATTCGTGATGAGCCAGAATTCGCCCGTCCGTTCCTTCAGTCTGCACCGTTCAGTGCTGAGCGTTCCCGCCATCAATCTCCGCGCGCTCGAAAAGACCCGTGCGCTCGATTGCGACGCCGTCATTTTCGATCTCGAAGATTCTGTGGCGTTCGAGAAGAAGGAAGAAGCGCGTGAACACCTGAAAACCTTCTTTTCGGGGAAACCGCTCGAGAACAAGGAAAAGATCATCCGCATCAATGCGCTCTCGTCGAGTTTCGGCCATGCCGATATGGAACTGGTGCAGGCTCTCCGGCCGGATGCGGTGCTTTTACCGAAGGTGGACGAACCGCAGGACGTCATGGCGGTGAGCGACCTTCTTGCCGACGCGGATGCGCCGGAGACCTTGCGTATCTGGGCGATGATCGAGACGCCGCGTGGCATCCTGAACGGTGCCGCAATCGCAGAAGCCGGCCGCACTTTGGGCTCGAGGCTCGATTGCTTCGTTATCGGACTGAACGATCTGCGCAAGGAGACCGGCGTTCTGCCGCAACCGGGCCGAACCTATCTCGTACCGTGGCTGATGCAGGTCATCCTCGCCGTGCGGGCCTATGGTCTCGATGCGATCGACAGCGTTTTCAATGATTTCAAGGAAATGGATGCTTTCGAGGCCGAATGCGCGCATGGCCGAGCCATGGGCTTCGATGGCAAGATGCTGATCCATCCGGCGCAGATCGAGGCTGCCAACCGGCACTTCGCTCCCGACGCGGCTGCCATCCGGGAGGCGGAAGAAATCATTGCGGCTTTCGCCGATCCTTCGGCCGAAGGTCTCAACGTCATCAATTTAAACGGCCGGATGATCGAGCGGCTGCATCTTGTGCAGGCGGAAAGCCTGGTCCATAAAGCCCGCCTGATTGCCGAACGCCAGACTGCTGAACGAAAGCCTTTATCATGAAGCTCTACCGCCTTTTGACCGGCCAGGACGACGCCGCGTTCTGTCATCGCGTAACCAATGCGCTCAACAAGGGCTGGTCGCTTCACGGTGCGCCGTCGCTGACCTTCAACGCTCAGACCGGCCAGGTGATTGCCGGCCAGGCGATCGTCAAAGAGGTCGAAGGCAAGGATTATCATCCGGAGATGAAACTCTCCGAACAATAGCTCAGCGGTCGGCAGCTTCCTCGACGCTGGCTTCAATCCGCTCCATGTCGTCATCGCTCAGGCCGAAATGGTGACCGATCTCATGGATGAGAACATGGGTGATGATGTCTCCAAGCGTTTCATCATTTTCCGCCCAATAATCCAGAATGGGACGTCGGTAGATGCGGATACGATTGGGCATCTCGCCGGTCTCGAGCGTGAAACGCTCGGAAATGCCCCTGCCTTCAAAGAGTCCAAGCAGATCGAACGGCGTTTCCAGCGCCATGTCCTCGAAGACGTCATCGTCCGGAAAATCTTCGATTTCGATGGTCAGATTGTCGGTGAGCGACCGGAACTCATCCGGCAAATGGCTATAGGCTTCCATCGCCAGGGACTCGAATGTGCTGAGCGTTGGAGCATGGCGGTCCCGCCAATCCTCGCTCTGGTTTATGCGGGCCATGAAAAATCCCTTCCTTTGGCGCCCATATAGAACCTTTGTGGAGGATTTTCGAGTGTGGAATCAAAGGCAGGAATAAATTCACAAGAATTGGCTGTTGACTCTTCTAGCAAGCTCTGGAATCCATAAGAACATAACAGGAACAATCTGACTTTGGAGTGAACGTCATGGCGCAGACGGCCGTGGCGCGCGAGCAGCTTTTTGCGCTCCGCGAAACCATTGCGAAACTCGAAGGCAAGCCTGCGCCGGCGCTTGCGGCGGCGGCGCAGGAGGCTTTTGCGACTGGTGACGATACCTATTCGAAATCCGCAAAAACGCCCCCGCGCCTGTCTTTCGGCATTCCCATTCTCGACGAGGCACTTGAAGGCGGTCTGCCGCTTAACGGCATTACCGAAGTCCGGTCTCTGATGCTGAGGGAGGCAGGCGGCGCCAGCGGTTTCGTGCTGGCGCTTGCGGCTTTGCTGCAGCGACAGGAGACGGCGGATGGCATGCCCGTTCTCTGGATCGGCGACAGGATATGCACGATGGAAGCAGGGCTTCCCTATGCTGTCGGCCTCAAGGATTTCGGATTGGAGCCGGAACGCTTTCTCATTGCTTCGCCACACAAGTTGGAAGAGGCGCTATGGCTTGCCGAAGCGGCAGTCGAAAGCGGCATCTTCCCCGTCACGATCCTGGAGGTACGCGGTAATCCCGCTCATTTCGGCCTGACGGAAAGCCGGCGATTGAGCTTGCGGGCAAAGGCTTCCGGCCGTCCGCTTTTTCTGTTGCGGCAGGGCGGCGAGGAGGAGGCGAGCAGCGCCTTGTTCCGGCTCCTTGCCGAACCCGCGCCGGTCAGTGCACGGCCTCTGCCGGATGGTTCGATGTTAGGCGGCAGCCTCGGCAATCCGGTTTTTCGTCTCATCCTGGAGAAGAGCCGCAACCCGGCTCCCGTCTCCTTTCTTCTGGAATGGAATCCTTATGACCGCCGGTTTTTCCCCGTTAACCAACCAGAGCACACTCGCTCTCCAGGCGACCAATCAGCGCATTCTGTCGCTCAGCTTTCCTCATCTTCCAACCGACAGAATCGCCCGCAAGAGGTGGGGGCTGTCCTGGCGTTCGGCCGGACGCCCTGACGCGCCGCCGATCGTCTGTTCTGGACGGTTCAACAATGCCATGCGCCTGACGGCACTCGATGAGGTGGCGGAACGGATTAAACTGAAGAAAAACCAAGGGGTAGCCGAAGCGCGCGCCATATTCCCCCTTCTGGATGTCATCGAGGAAGATCCGGCCGCCGATCGCCGGCTTCTCGAAGGCATCGCTGATTGGTGCGACCGTTATACGCCGCTGGTAGCGTTCGACGGCAAGGACGGCCTGTTTCTGGATATTACAGGCTGCGCCCATCTCTTTGGCGGCGAAAGGGCAATGCTCAAGGATATCCTTTCCCGGCTCTTCCATATGGGGCTCGATGTTTGCGGCGCGATCTCTTCGTCGCCGGGCCTCTCCTGGGCCGTTTCCCACTTCGGGAGTGGTGGCGTCATTGAAGCCGATGAGATGGAACATGTGCTGGCGCCGTTGCCGGTCGCGGCCCTTCGGCTGGAGGAAGAGACTGTCGAGGCACTGAAGAAGCTCGGGCTCAAGTATATCGGCGACCTCCTGTGTGCCCCCCGCGCACCGTTGGCCCGCCGTTTCGGCGCGCAACTCCTGCCCAGGCTCGATCAGGCGCTGGGAGCGGAAGAGGAGCCGGTTTCCCCGCGGCGGCCCGTTGCCAGTCTTTCCGCGGAACGACGCCTCATCGAGCCGATTGGTACGGAAGAAGATATCCTCGCCGTCACCGGCCAGATTGCCGCCTCACTGAAAGCATCGCTTGAGGCACGCGGCGCCGGCGGCCGTGCGTTCGAACTCGTGCTGTTTCGCGTCGACGGCAGGGTCTTCAGGATTCCCGTCGGGGCCTCACAGCCTCTCAGGGATCCGAAGCATATCGCTTCGCTGTTCTGCGAGCGTCTGCAGGCAATCCACGACGATCTCGATGCCGGCTACGGCTTTGAAATCCTGCGGCTGAATGTGCTGCGCCATGATCCATTCGATGCGGCACAGGGGGATTTCGAAGGAGGCCGACAGAAGGAGATGTCGCTTGCGACTTTCATCGACCGAGTCTCGGCCCGCCTCGGCACGGATTGCCTACAGAGATTTCAACTGCGCGAGAGCCACGTGCCGGAGCGGGCGGTGACTGCAATTCCCGCCATGGAAGGCCCTCCGGCACGCCGGAAGGCGGAGGAGGGAAATTCCTTTCCTTCACGGAGCGAGCGTCCCCTGCGGCTTTTTGCCCGGCCGGAGCGAATGGAGGCCCTGCTTGCCGAAGTGCCCGACGGCCCGCCGCAAGTCTTCCGCTGGCGGCGTATGCAGCATCGCGTGGCAACAAGCGAGGGACCGGAGCGGCTTGCCATGGAATGGTGGATCGATGGCGCGGATGCCGAGGCGCGCGATTATTTCCGCATCGAGGATGATGCGGGTCACCGTTTCTGGATCTATCGCGAAGGTTTTTACGGGCATGCACTTCCTCCACGCTGGTTCATGCATGGGATTTTCGCATGAGCACGGTGCCCGCATTTTTCGAGATCGGTGCGAGAACGAATTTCTCGTTTCTCGAAGGAGCCTCCAGCCCCGAGGAGATGGTTGTGCAGGCGGCATGCCTGAAGCTCGGCGGACTCGGGATTGCGGACAAGAATTCGGTTGCCGGCGTCGTGCGGGCGCATGCGCAGGCGGAGGAGATCAGGAAAAAATTCGAGAGGAAGGAAGCCGGCCTTCTGGAAGCGGATGAGAAGGAGAGGAACATTCCCGATCCAATCCGCATCCAGCCAGGTGCACGTCTCGTCTTTTCGGATGGAACCCCGGATGTTCTTGCCTATCCACGGAACAGGAAGGGGTGGGCGCATCTTTGCCGCCTGCTGAGCGCCGGGAACCTGAAGGACGAGGCGGAGAAGGGGACCTGCATTCTTACGGAGACGGAGTTCATGGAATGGGGAGACGAGATGGTATTCGCTCTCGTTCCCGACCGGTCCGTCCTGGACGACGCTGCCGGACTGAAGGCGCTGGAAGACCGTCTGGAGCGGTTCCGGAAGCGATTCCGCAAAGCACTCCACATAGCGCTGGTGCCGGCCTATGACGGCCGCGACAGGCAGGCCTTCGCAGTGCTTGCCATGCTCGCGGCGCGCAACCGCATTCCGCTGATCGCGACCAATCAGCCCCTTTACCATCATCCTGAGCGTCGCCCCCTCTCCGATATCGTGATTGCGATCCGGGAGCATGTGCCGATTGCCGAAGCCGGTTTCCTCCTGGCGCCGAATGCCGAGCGCTACCTCAAGGGAACACGCGAAATGTTCCGTCTCTTCAGGGACTATCCCGATGCGATCGAAAATACGCGCACGTTCTTCTCCAGCCTCACCTTCTCGCTCAGCGAGTTGGAGCACAATTATCCGCCTGAAAACGATCCCGGCGAGACGCCTTACGAAACGCTCGAACGGTTGACGCGCGCGGGAGCGCAAAAACGCTATCCGGAGGGTATCCCCGAAAAGATCGCGGCGCAGATCGACTATGAACTCAACCTCATCCGCGAGAAAAAATACGCGTCCTATTTCCTGACCGTTCACAAGATCATCCAGCATGCCCGTTGTGAGCTGAAGATTCTTTGCCAGGGTCGAGGGTCGGCTGCGAACTCGGTCATCTGCTACTGCCTCGAAATAACGGAAGTCGATCCGGCCAAGAGCACGCTTCTCTTCGACCGGTTTATCTCGATGGACCGGGACGAGCCGCCGGACATTGACGTCGATTTCGAGCATGACAGGCGCGAGGAGGTTATCCAGTTCATCTATAAAAGATACGGCATAGAGCATGCGGGGCTAACGGCGGGAGTGACTACTTATCGGACGCGCTCGGCTGGCCGCGAAGTCGCCAAGGCCTTTGGGCTTTCGGAAGATGTTCAGTCGGCGATCAGTAGCCTCGTCTGGGGCTGGTCGGAGGACAGTCTCTCCGAGCGCGATGCAAAGGCGGGCGGCCTCGACATTGGCGATCCGGTGACGAAGAATGTTCTCAGATATGCGTCCGAGCTTCTCGGGTTTCCGCGCCACCTCACCCAGCACGTCGGCGGATTTGTCATCACCCGGGACCGGCTCGACGAAGTCGTGCCCATCATGAAGACGGCGATGCCAGATCGCTACATGATCGAGTGGGACAAAGACGACCTCGACAACGTCAAGATCCTCAAGGTGGACGTCCTGGCGCTCGGCATGCTGACCTGCCTGCGGAAGGCCTTTTCGCTCCTTCAGCTTCATTACGACGTGAAGAAGACCCTTGCCGATCTCGGTAACAAGGAGCACGGGGAGGAAGGCGAGCCCGTCTACGCCATGATGTGCCGGGCCGATACGCTGGGCGTCTTCCAGATCGAAAGCCGGGCGCAGATGAGCATGCTGCCGCGTCTGAAACCGAGGAAATTCTACGATCTCGTCATCGAGGTGGCGATCGTGCGGCCGGGACCAATCCAAGGCGACATGGTACATCCTTACCTGAAACGCCGAGAACAGTGGAAAAACAACATCCCGATCGAATATCCCAACCCGGAGTTGGAAGCGGTCCTTGAAAGAACGCTCGGCGTTCCCCTGTTTCAGGAGCAAGCCATGCAGATTGCGATCACCGCCGCAGGTTTTGCACCCGCAGAAGCCGACCGGCTTCGGCGGGCAATGGCGACGTTCAAGAGAACAGGAACGATCGGCAATTTCGAGAAGCGGTTCATCGATGGAATGATTGCAAAGAACTACGCCCGTGAATTCGCGCAGCAATGCTTCAACCAGATCAAGGGTTTCGGCGAGTACGGCTTTCCGGAAAGCCACGCGGCTTCCTTCGCGCTGCTCGTTTACGCTTCATCCTGGATCAAGGCCTATTATCCCGATGTTTTCTGCGCGGCGATGCTGAACTCGCAGCCGATGGGGTTTTATGCGCCGGCGCAACTGGTCCGGGATGCGCGGGAGCACGGCGTGGAAATTCGGGCGGTCGATATCAACCGTTCGGATTGGGATTGCCTCTTGGAGGAAGCCCGTTTCGACAGGTCGAAAATCGATTTCCGGCACAAGGATATGTGCGAGGTCATTCGGACGAAGAGAGCGGTTCGTCTGGGTTTCCGGCAGGTGAAGGGCCTTTCCGAAGACAGGATAAAAGAGAAATTGATCGCAAATCGGGGTGCCGGGTATAGATCGATCCGCGACCTATGGCTGCGCTCAGACCTTGAAAAATCGGATATCGAACGGCTGGCAGATGCAGATGCGTTCGGTTCCATCGGCTTGTCGCGGCGAGAGGCGCTCTGGGCAGCGCGGGCGCTCGACGTGAAAAGTGCGGCAGAGAAGCTGCCCTTGTTCGATCGGGTATCCCATGTCGATCTCCAAGTCGAACCGAGGATGAAACTGCCCGAAATGCTGCCGGGCGAACAGGTGGTCGAGGATTATCGCTATCTTTCGCTGTCACTGAAGGCGCACCCTGTTTCCTTCCTGCGAGAGGACTTCCGGAGAGCTGGAATGACGCGCAATGTCGATCTTCTGACCGTGTCGAACGGAAAGACGGTGACGATTGCGGGGCTGGTGCTGGTCCGCCAGCGGCCGGGCACCGCCAAGGGGGTGGTCTTCATGACGCTGGAGGATGAAACGGGCGTTGCCAATGCCATTATCTGGAAAAAGGCTTTCGAGAAATACCGTTCGATCGTCATGGGCGCGCGTCTCGTGAAAATCCACGGCAGACTGCAAAGTCATAGCGGCGTAATTCATACGGTCGTCGAGCACATCGAAGATATGACGCCCGCTCTCGGTCTCCTGCAGAAGGAGGCGCAACGTTTCGGCGCATGCGAGCGCGCCGACGAGGCAGTGCGGCCGACGGCCGATCCTCGTGGAAAAAAGATGGCGGGTATTCTCGAAAAAGCGGCCATCGAAAGGCGAATGATATCGGCAAGCGGTGAGACGAATGCCGCGGAGACCGCACAGGTCATGCCGAGGGGACGCAATTTTCATTGATACTGTCGTCCAACGATGTCCGCCAGGGCGGCCAGCCATAGGAAGCTAATCTGGCGTAGCGCGGGTATATCTCTCCGATCCAGGAGCCGGCGCGTACCGATGCTCCGACGTTTCTCTTCGGTTCACGCGCCATCAGCCACCGTCGCTTCAACATAGGGTCGCATGATCGACCAGATTCTGGCCCTCTTCGCATATGTCCAGAGTTCGTATCGATCTGAACATGGCGGACGAAAACCAGGGATGCGACCGAGAGTCGATCCGAATTGCTCTGGAGCGCGATGGTATGGGAAAAGTAGAAAGATTACATCTCATGAACTTTGCGAGAGAACACCTTATCTCATTTAAAAAATGTGCTATTTAAGTAGCACAAATTGTAGGTATTCAGATGAGCAACACAGCAAAGATTCGCCGTCAGGGCGGCGCAACCGTGTTTAGCATTCCTCCCGCGCTTTTGAAAATGCTCGGCGTCGAAGTAGGCACGGAGTTGACCTTGGTTGTCAGTAATGGGTCGCTTGTGGCGACGCCGAAGCAGGCGAAGAGAAGATATACTTTAGCCGAGCTGCTCGAAGGAGCAGATGAAATGGCCGCGCTCAACAAGGAAGCAGCCTCCTGGAATGTTAGCTCGCCTGTCGGTAACGAAGTGTCCTGATGGTCCGGAGCAATGTTCCGAAGCGTGGCGACGTCTTTCTCGTCGACCTGAATCCAGTCGTAGGTAATGAAATGAGGGATGATCATCGCTGTGTCGTAATCACCCCTCGCGAAATCAATCTTGTGGGAATGTGCCTTACGGTTCCTATTACAACGGGGGGTGCGTTTACCCGCAAAGCTGGACTTGCCGTCAACATCTCAGGTCATACGACCGGGGTCGCTCTATGCAATCAGGTGAGAGCGCTCGACATCATGGAGCGGGTGAAACAAAAGACGGCCAGACATGTCGACACGCTAGACACCTCCACCACTGACGAAATTGTCGCCAGAGTGGTCAGCATGATCGATCCTGCTTAACCGGCCATCAAAATATCGCTGGGAAGCACCGATCATCACGTGATCGCATCTCCAAAACTCAAGTGTGCTACGAGCCGCCGATAAGGTTTGCGGCACTTGCGCCATAATGCCGCGAAATCCCTCAGCTGCAGCATATGTCGGGCCTTCAGGAGTTCCAGTGCGCGAGCCCGTTGGCTGCCAGCCGTGTCCATTTCCGTGATGTTTCCTCTGCCAGGACTCATAACAGCAGAGGTTTCAACACATTCGCCTCTGAAAAACACCATGCTCACCTGCTCTGTCCAAAACTGGAACAAATGGAGACGTTCCCCGTCCCAAGAGGTCGAGTATGAACGTACAGCCGGAGCCTGCCACTACGTCAGCCACTAAGCCCCAGCGGCATGTTCTCTCCCCAAAACATAGGCAGGCACGCGAGGTGCCAGCGGGAGCGGGAAACCAACGATGTCAGACGAGAGGTTTTTGCCACCATGTGAATGCCAAACAAAAATCCATATGCATCCCATCTCGATTTTTTCTTGACAGTCCCCATCTTCTTTTGCAGAAAACACGATAGTCAGTGTCATGTTTGGAATGAAGACGTGCTCGTTTGCAGCTGCAATTATATAACCGACAAGGAAATCCGGGAGGTTATCAACAGCCTTCTCGATGAAGACTGTTGGCAGCTTATCGTGCCTGCGAAGGTCTATCACGCCATGGAAAAGCGCGGCCGTTGCTGCGGCTGTTTCCCTAATGTCGTCGATCTCATCATCCGGACGACTGAGGAATATCATGCCGGTCGCCACTCGACGGATGATGAGATATTTGATTTCATGTCCCGCCTGAGACAATTCCACGAAGAAACCAGGAGAGCGGACATTGAAAGGCGACAAAAAAGTCATCGAGCGGCTTAACGAGGCACTCTTCCTCGAACTTGGCGCGGTCAACCAATACTGGGTTCACTACCGCCTGTTGGAGGACTGGGGCTATACCAAGCTTGCCAAGAAGGAGCGCGCCGAATCCATCGAAGAAATGCATCATGCCGACCGCCTCGTCGCGCGCATCATCTTCCTTGAGGGCCATCCAAACCTGCAGACGCTTGCTCCGTTGCGTATCGGCCAGAACGTCAAGGAAGTTCTGGAAGCCGATCTTGCCGGCGAGTATGATGCCCGCACAGCTTACAAGAAGTCGCGCGACATCTGTCATGACGCCGGTGACTATGTCTCCATGAAGCTCTTCGAGGAACTCCTTGCCGATGAGGAAGGCCATATCGACTTCCTCGAAACGCAGCTCGACTTGCTCGAGAAGATCGGCGAAGCCAAGTATGGCCAGCTGAACGCCGACTCTGCCAACGAGGCCGAGTAACTGAACCTTCAAAGCCAACCGGCCGCAAAAATGCGGCCGGTTGGCTTTTCACGTCGAGGACGCGTGTGCGGCAGGATTAATTCGCGGGAACGGGCTCTTCCCGTCGCCAGTGACGAACAAGGGCATTACCTCATGCGACGAGAGCTAAGGACATCATCCCCTCCCGGATTCGATCGGCGTAGTCGCTAGCCGGTTCCGGTTTTCAGGCGTTGGTTCAACTCGCGCACGGTTCCGATCTGGGACAAAGCCTTGCGGCGTCTGCTGATCGTAGGGGTCCCACGACCCGGCGAGTAGGGCCGGGGCGACAAGATAGAGGATGGTGGCGATCACCACGACGCCAGTGAACCCGATATGCATGGCAAGCAGTACAGCGAGGATTGCGCTCAGCACCGATGCACAGCCATTGATCCCCCACGCCCAGGGAATAAACTCCTTCGAGGAGGCGCCAACGTGGCCGAGGCCGAGGGGGAAGGGCATGCCCATGAAGATTGCGAGTGGCGCTATGAGGAGGAGTGCGATCGCAATCTTCGCGGCATCCGGGAGTGCCACCAGCCGTTCGAATATCAAAGGGAGCGCTAGGAGGTAGGTGGTAGCCAGGCATGCGATCACCACGACGGCGAGTGCAATGCCGCGCACCGCCGATCCGCGTCCGACGATCGCCATCCAGCGTGCGGCTACGGCGCTGCCGAGACCCGCGAAGGCAAGGAATCCCGCAAGTACGACGGCGACAGCGTAAAGCGGATGGCCGAGGAACAGCACGAAGCGCTGAATGAAGGCGATCTCGATGAAGAGGAACGCCAGGCCCAAGGCAAGGAAATAGAGCCCGAAGCGCAGCCGATGTACTCCTCTCCCGAGTGCGCGCCGGCGAAGCCAGAGCGGTAGCAGAATCAGGATGGCGCTGAGGATCGCGGCCTGGACGAGCGTCGTCGCCAGAATCAGGTAGCCCCAGTCGAGCATCGCTGCCCCACCTTGGGTGCGCAGCGCTAGGAGTTCGGGCAGGGCGCGCCAGCGGAAAAAATCGAAGAAATAAGGCCGATCGTCAGTGGCGGGTGCAATATCGAACTTGTAGCGCTCGATGAAGTCGGTCCGCTCGGGGCCGAGGAGAGCGAGGGCTCCTTCGTAGAGATACTCCTGGTCGAGCTGGTTGTAGCGGTTTACGTCGGCCGACGAGATGCCCGGCGCCCAGGAAATGTCAAAGAAATTCTCGGCCGCGAAGCCGCGGATGGCTGCGACGTCTTCGCCGGTGAACGCCGACCTGGCGACGAGGAGGGTTGCAGTGTTCCAGCTGCGGATCAGCGCAAGGTGCTGGCCTGCCTCGGCCACGCCATCAGCTTCAAGCGCTGCGGTAGCGGTGGCGAACAGCTTGAGGATGTCGCGTGGCGGCGCCCGCAGCCATCGCGTGACGGCAATAATACCACCCGGTCTCAGCACTGCGAGGTAATCCCGCAGCGCCTCCAGTGTGTAGGTGTAGTTCTCATGCATGGTCTGTACGCCGGCCGCGGCCGCACTGAAAGAGTCAAGGAGCGGCATCTGGATCAGGTCGTAACGCTCGCCAGTAGCCGCGGCGAAGGCGCGCGCCTCGGCCAAATGCAGATGCACGTTTGGGCGGCTAAAGATGCCGCCGGCGAAATCCGCGAAGCGATTGCGAGCAAGGTCGATCATCTGCGGGTTAAGCTCTACGGCATCCACGGTGTCGGCTCCGGCGCGCAGCGCGAGCAGCACCTGCTCGCCGCCGCCGACACCAAGGATCAGCACCCGCGGTCGCTTAAGGAGGCGGTACGGGAGCGCCGCTGTTGTCCGATCGAGATATGCGACTGTCGTGGGATCGCCGCCATAGGCGGTGATCGTCGTAATACTGTCGCCATCGGTGAAGACGGCGAGTTGCGCGGGCGGCTCTTGGGTGTTGGCGAGGCTGAGGCCCGGCGCGTACCGGAAAGGCACGGTCGGGCTCTCGACGACCGTCAGCAGTCCCAACGGGCTTGATCGCTCCTCGACCACTCGCGCGTTCGGCACTTCGAGCGCCATGCGCAGGCCCTTGTACTGCGACATGTGCGGGCCGGGGGCCGTCCAGGACGGTGGCAGCCACACCGCGATGAGCAAGGCTGCAAGCCCCAAACTGCCGACGGCGAGCCACCGATGACGAGCCATGTCCGTCGCGGCGAGAGCAGCCGCAGCGAATCCCAGCGCTGCGACGAAATACAGTGCCGCAGGGGGAGGGACAAGGAACAAGAGCCCGACGGTGCCCAGCGCGCCGATCCCTGCGCCAACCAGGTCGAAGGCATAGACGCGTCCAATCTGGCCAGGGTGGCGGATGAAGGCAAGGCCGATACAGGTTGCGCCGCAAAAGAACGGCAGAACCAGGAGAGCATAGCTGGCCGCGAGCCAACCGAGCTGCCCCGGATTCCAGATAATCTCGAGCGCGTTGAACGGAAGCCGTTCGGCACCGGCGACACTGGCAACCGCAGTAGTGCTGAACAGGGCTGCCGACGCTGCGAACGCGGCGGGATAGCGATCCACCAGAGGGCGGTGGGCAAGCGCAAGGAATGTACCGCTCGCGCCGAAGCCCAGGAGCGCGATGCTTATGATCATATAGGCAAAATGATGCCACTGAATGATCGAGAAGAGCCGCATCAGGAGCACTTCGTGGGCAAGGGTCGCCGCCGATATGAGACCGACCGGCAGCAGGCGACCCACTCTCATCGGGCTTGACCTCCCCTCAGTGGCACAAAGCTCACCGGCAACAGCTGCCGGGTCATGATGCTTCCGTCCACTCGCTTCTCGACCAGCATGAGAAACTGGGTCGCGAAGGGACCTCCGACGGGGACGACCATCCGTCCGCCCCGTGCGAGCTGTTCGACCAGCGGCGGGGGGATGTGGCTGGCAGCAGCAGTCACCACGATCCCGTCGAATGGCGCGTGCGCAGGCCAACCATAGTAACCGTCGCCTACCTTCACCTCGACATTGTCGAAGTGGAGCTCCGCGAGCCGGGCGGCTGCCCTTTCGCCCAGTTTCGGTATGATCTCAATCGAGTAAACCTTTGCTGCGAGCGGCGACAAGACGGCTGCCTGATAGCCCGAGCCAGTGCCGATCTCGAGGACAACGTCACCAGGGCCGACGTTGATCAGGTCGGTCATCAGCGCGACGATGAAGGGCTGCGAGATTGTCTGACCGTATCCGATCGGCAGTGGTCGATCTCGATAGGCCGCCCCGCGCAGCTCCTCGGGCACGAAGAAGTGGCGCGGCACCTTCCCCATGGTCTTCAGTACCACCGGATCAATGCCCTGGCCCTCGACGGCTGACGGCGCTGAGCGAGCGTGCAAATTGATTGTTTCGATCATCGCCGTACGCTCGGCGAGGCGATCCTGAGCGGACGCAGATGTCGAAACCACAGCGGCAGCTCCCGCCAGAACCGCGGCCAATAACGTTTGGCACTGGGCTAGTGGACGCATGAGCTCTCTCCCGTCCAAGGCAAAGAGTATAGTGGCTGCGGAGGCAATTTTGAACAGGGTTCGCTTGGCTCTCAGCCGCTCTCCGGCTTGAGACCTCGCAACAAAAGCGACGTGGCTGATAGAAAGTGGCCGCGTCTACTGTAACCCCCACCCTCGATGAATTGCAGAACCTTCAGCCCCGTGAAATCAAAAGATTCTCCATGCTGAACAGGATCGGAAAAGGGAGGCGTCGGGAGGCGAAGCAGGACTGCCGTTGAAAGGTTTACCGGTGGCTATCCTGTTTTCTTCAAATTTCCGAGCTTGAACAGGAAAGGCCAAAATCATCGACGGTAAGCCTTGGGCGTCCTCGGTGGTTCGGGGACCGGCAAATTGGATCTGGACACGAGAGACTGCTGCCGCCGTCAGTCCGCCGCTCGCAGGTCGGCCAAGTGGCTGAATTCCGATACGACCCGGTCGTAGACGGCGCGTTTGAAGGGCACGATCAGCCCAGGCAGCTCGTGCATGGATTTCCACTCCCAGGCATCAAACTCTGGATCGTGGCCGCCGGGCGGTGGATTGATGGTGATTTCACTTTCGTCGCCGTCGAAGCGGAAGGCGAACCAGCGCTGCGTCTGACCGCGAAACTTCCCCTTGAGGCCGATGCCGATCAGCTGCGGCGGCAGATCATAGTTGATCCAATCCCTGGCCTCTGCGAGCAAGGTCACCGTTCTGATGCCGGTTTCCTCGTAGAGTTCGCGGTATGCGGCGTCGAGCGGATCTTCGCCCTTGTCGATACCGCCTTGCGGCATCTGCCATAGCTGAGGCGAGCCATCATACTCGGAATTGCCATCCGGAATGCGCCGCCCCGCCCATACGAGCCCGTTGCGGTTGAGGATCATCACGCCGACGCAGGGACGGTAAGGAAGGTCTTCGGCTTTGACTATCGCCTGATTCACGGGGGGCTCCTCAAGGATTTTTGGGGTCTGTAGCAAGAGCAGCAACACCGACGATCTCAATGCCGCGCATGCCCGCCTCTTCGCTCCATTTGGAAATTGCGTCAATACTCTCGTTGAAAGCCGACGCAACGCCAATTGCCTCGCCGTTCCGCTTGGCAATGCGCTCGAGCTCGTCAAGCTTTTTCAGGATTGAATTGACATCAACCTGACCGTCGAGCTGCAGATCCGCAAAGGCATAGGGAAGCTCTGTTCCCTTCGCCACAGCTTCCGTCTTTGATTGCGCGGAAGAACCGTCGTCGAGAAACAGCAAGCCGCGCTTGCTGATATCGCGCATCACCGGCTCCATGGCATCGGGATTTGAGAGAAAGCGTCCGCCCAGGTAGTTCATGATTCCCGTATAATTGGTGATTTCGGCCATCGCGCGATGCAGGTTTTCGATGTTCTTTCCCGGTGACTTCGAAATCAGCAGCGTTTCCGGGCCGGGATTGTTCGCCGGGTAATCGAAGGGCTCCAGTGGAACTTGCATGAGGATCTCATGTCCGTCGCGGCGCGCTTCCTGCATCCAGCGCTGCAGGCTGTTGCCGCTCGCGGCGAATGCGAGGGTGACTTCCTCCGGAAGTTTCTTGATGGCGCGCTGCGTACCCGTCTGACTGAGACCGAGACCGCTGACTACGATCGCCACACGGGTGCCGCGTGCGCCGGACCATGGACGCGCATACTGATCCATCGGGCGACGGCCATCCGGCCCGATGATGGGTAGGCGGCCAAAAGGGCCGTCCTCCAGAAGGCTCTCATTCGGCATCGCTGCCATGCGCGGATCCTGGCCGACCTGCATGGCGTCCACTAGAACCGGGCCGTTGTCATGGCGTGGCCGCGGGCTGTATTTGGTCACAACAGAGCCGTCCCCGGTCACCATCTGCTCGACATTCGCACCCGAATGCGGATCGGAGCGAGGCATGCCATTTGCGGCTTGGCTCTGCGTGGGGAGTTTCTGGACGGCATCCGTTGGTGGTGACGCCGCTGGATCGGCCAGAGGCGGCTTTGTCCGCTGAAGGCCATCGTCACTGAGCATCGTGTAGAGAGAAAAGCCGCCGATCGTGATCAGGCAGAGGCTAGCGGCAATCCGGCCAATCCGCAGGACATTCGGCCGCTTTCGGCCAGCCTTGCGGTTCTGGCCCAATGGTGCATGCAAATCCGTTCCCAATTTCCTCGCCCGCTCCAAAACCGGGAAGCAGCAAAAAATCAGGCCGGATCAAAAATCCGGCCTGATGACCTATGAAAGTTTACTTGGCGGAAACCGCCTTGTCCGGATTCGGGGGGAAGGCCGGATCGGTCTTCTTGCCGCGAAGCAGTTCGAGCGCAAAATTCAACTGCACGTCGTTCTTCGGATCCGGGGGAACATAGGCAACAGAACCGGAGCCTTCATCGGTCTCGCTCTGACCCTTGATATGGCCGCGCAGGCTGGATTCGCCTTCGGTTGCCATCTTGTCCTTCAGATCGTCCGGCAGCGGCTCTTCGACCTTGATGTCCGGCGTGATGCCGGTGCCCTGAATCGAGCGGCCCGACGGTGTGTAGTAGAGCGCGGTCGTCAAGCGGAGTGCGCCGTTTTCGCCAAGCGGAATGATCGTCTGGACGGAGCCCTTGCCGAAGGACCGCGTGCCGAGAACAGTCGCGCGGCGCAGATCCTGCAGGGCACCGGCGACGATTTCCGAAGCGGAGGCCGAGCCGCCGTTGACGAGCACGATCACCGGCTTGCCATCCGTGAGATCACCCGGGCCGGCATTGAAGCGGCGGGTTTCGTCCGGATTACGGCCGCGGGTCGAGACCACCTCGCCGCGCTGCAGCAGAGCGTCAGAAACCTTGATTGCCTGATCAAGCAGACCGCCGGGGTTGAGGCGCAGGTCGAGTACGTAACCCTTCAGCTTGTCGGCCGGAACCGTCGCCTTGATCTTGGCGATCGCCCTTTCGAGGTCCGGGTAGGTCTTTTCGGTGAAGGAGATGACCCGGAGATAGCCGACGTCATCCTCGACGCGAGACTTGACGGCCTGTACGGCGACGATGTCGCGAACGATCGTCAATTCGATCGGCTTATCCGCACCTTTGCGGATGAGCGTGAGCTTGATCGGGGTGTTGACGGCGCCCCGCATCTTTTCGACAGCTTCTTCGAGCTTCAATCCACGGACGGACTGGCCGTCGATCTCGGAAATGTAATCACCCGCAAGAACGCCTGCCTTGGCGGCGGGCGTATCGTCGATCGGCGTGATAACCTTGACGAGTTCGTCTTCCATCGTCACTTCGATGCCGAGACCGCCGAACTCACCTTTCGTCTGGGTGCTCATGTCCTCGGCATCCTTGGCATTCATATAGCTCGAATGCGGATCGAGGGACGAAAGCATGCCATTGATGGCATTTTCGATGAGTTTGTCTTCGGCCGGCGGCGTGACGTATTGGGCGCGGACGCGCTCGAAGACGTCGCCAAACACGGAGAGTTCCTTGTAGGTGGATGCTCCGGCCGCTTCGGCCGGCACCCCAGCTGCATAAATAACGCCCATGGCGGTCGCACCCATCAATGCGCCGACCAGAACAAGAGAAGCCCTACGAATCATTGCGTGCCTTTCCAGTGTCTTTGGCGGACCACCACGGTCGGGAATCGACCGGTTTTCCGTCTTTTCGAAATTCAATGTAAAGCGTTGGGCGGTTGGTTTCCAGCGCCAATGCTGTCGCGCTCGCGACTCTTTTTGCACCCATCACCGCAAGCGGCTCACCGGCAAAAACGAATTTTCCCTGGCGGGTGCTGATCAGGTCCATTCCAGAGAGAACCAAGTGGTATCCGCCGCCCGCATCGAGGATGATCATCTGGCCATAGCTGCGGAAGGCGCCGGCAAAAACCACCAGTCCGTCTGCCGGCGCGGTCACCACAGTATCCGGATTGGTGGCCAGCGTCATTCCCATGGCCTCGTGTCCAGTGCCATCGGCGTCGCCAAATTGGCGCAGAATATCGCCCGCCACGGGCAGCTCCAATTTCGCCTTCAATTCTCCGAACGGATATGCGGGCGCAATGCGGTTTTTATCAGGCACGCCGCTCTCGGCCAGGGCCCTAGCCTGAGCTCGCTGCTCGTCCGTGAGGAGTTTCCGGTTCTCTTCCTCACGGCGGGCTGCTTCAGCGGCCTCGCGTACAGAGGAAATCTCGGATTCCATCGAAGTCACAAGGCCTTCGAGCGTTGTCGCCTTGGCCGCCAGCTCCTCAGAGCGTCTCTTCTCCGCTTCGAGATCCGTAGCATTGCTGCGGCTCAATTTATCATTTTCGGCGAGGAGCAGATCCATATGCCGCTCTTCCTCGATGCTGTTCGTCATCGTAGCGGTAAGATTTGCCTTTTCCTCGGCACTTGCTGCCTGCAAGGCTGCGAGATTGGCCAGATCTGCGGCAAGCTTATCAGTCTCCCTGCGCATGCCGGGCACGACGGCACCTAGCAGGATTGCGCTGCGCACCGAGGCAAGCGCATCGTCCGGTGTCACAAGGAGAGCGGGCGGCGGATTGCGGCCCATGCGCTGAAGGGCGGCGAGCACTTCAGCAAGCAGGCCGCGTCGCTCATGAAGCGAGCGGTGGATAGCGTCTTCCTTGACACCGAGATCGGCGAGCTTCTTCTCGCTTTCGAGGATCTGCGTTTCGAGCGTCTTGCGCCGTGCGGCGGAATCGATCAGCGCCTGGCGAATATTCGTGCTGCTTTTGTCCAGATTCGCAATGCTCTTCTGCAGCGCGATCACTTTATCTGACGAAAGATTGATCGTTCTTGATAAGGCCTCGAGTTGGGTGCGGGTCTCGTCACGTTTTCTTGCGAGTTCTGCGGCCGGGTCTGGCAACGGCTTAATCGCATCGGCGGGCTGTTCAGGTGCTCCGGCCGCCGCCGGCGCCGGTGTGTTCTGGGCGAACGCGCCTGCTCCGCCAAAATCGAACTGGACGAAAATCGCCGTCACGCCGAGGCCAGCCGCGAATGCGGGTAGGATCAGTCGCTTTCGCTTGCGGGCAGTTCTCGTCATGCGGGTTCAGGGGTAACTTTCAAATCGCGCGGAGACTAAGCTGATTTGGCGTCATTTGCCAGAAAGATTGGTGGACAAGGCCGCACGTGGCAAAACACGGCTGCGTGACCATCAGGCACGGTGATAGGGGTGACCGGAGAGGATAGTGACGGCACGGTAGAGCTGTTCGGCTATGAGCGTTCTCACCAACTGATGCGGCCAAGTCATCTTGCCGAGGCACAGCGTCATGTCGGCACGGTCGTAAAGCGCGGGATCAAGGCCGTCGGCACCGCCGATGGCAATTATCAGATCCCGTTTTCCCTGGTCGCGATAGTTGCCGAGGACGTTTGCAAAGGCTTCGCTATCCAACGCCTTGCCGCGCTCATCGAGAAGAAGGAGAACACTGCCTTCAGCCAGCGTCTTTTGCAGCATGGCTGCCTCCTCGCGTTTGCGCGTCTCTGCATTCGAGGCGCGGCTCTCGGCAACCTCGGCAACGCGTGAGAATTCGAGACCAACCGCGGGACCAGCCTTGGCAAAACGGTCAAAATAGCGGGCCGCAAGATCCTTCTCGGGGCCGGATTTGAGCCGCCCCACTGCAAAAAGACCAACCCGCATTCACCCGCTCCCGTCATGCGCCGCGAAGGCACAGTACCGGCTCTCTCGGCCGGGCTCGCGTGTTTCCGGCCTGTTCAAATGCCGCGTCTCAGACGCCGGACAACCCGGACCGCCTATCAGTGCCGCGTTTCTTCGTCCATATCCGGCGCTGCCCACATCTTTTCGATGTTGTAAAACTCGCGGATTTCGGGGCGGAAGACGTGCACGATGATATCACCGGTGTCGATCAGGACCCAATCACCGCCCTCCTTGCCCTCAACGCGGGCTGTACCGAAGCCCTCGTCTTTCAAGTCGGTGAGCAGGTGATCCGAGATCGCCAGGACATGGCGGTTCGATCGGCCGGAGACGACGACCATATAGTCGCCCAGCGCAGATTTCCCGGTAATGTCGATGGTGACGATATCTTCGGCTTTGGAGTCCTCAAGGCTCGTGAGGACAGCTTGCAGAGCGCGGGCGGCGGCATCGGCGCCACGTTCCAGGCTCTTCGGGACAACGGCGAGCGTTCTTCCCTTGGCGTGTACTGTTGTCAGTGCTTTTCCTTTCCTGCAATAAACAACATGCGCATCACTGATTTGGGCGAACCAAATCATGGTTAAGATAGGCACTAAACCGTTAATCTTTCAAGACACGAGCCGGTTATTCATTTCGCGAAGACTTAGATTCGCGTTCAAGATTTATATTGTTGCCGGCAGCGAAGGCGGCGGTGTACAGCGCCAACGGCCAAGCGTACAGTGCCCGCGATTTTCCGTAACCGCAGAACTGCATGGACAGCGCCGCCAGACATCAACTCGTTCCCATCCTGCGCATCAGCTTTCCGCATGAGGATCGCCTGGGCCGCGGCAAGATGGAACTCCTGGAGCACATCCGCGAAACCGGCTCGATTTCGGCAGCCGGCAGAGCGATGGATATGTCCTACCGGCGCGCGTGGTTGCTTGTCAGCGACATGAACCGAATGTTCAAGGTGCCGGTGGTCGAATCCCAGCGCGGCGGCCAAAGGGGCGGCGGCGCCGCACTGACGCCATTTGGCGAGGAGTTGCTGTCGCGCTTCCGGCATATGGAGGAGGCCGTGCGAACAGCTCTTGCGGGTGATCTTGCCTGGCTGGAGGGCAACCGCAGTCAGGCGGAGGCGGTTAGGAAATAGTCAAGGCTGCAGCGCAACTGTCTTGATGACAGCAAAGACAGGCTTGTTGGATGCAAGATCGAGCCTCTCAGCGGAGAGTGCCGTGATGCGCGACAGGATGATATCGCCACCGCAGTCGACCTGCACCTCGACCGTTCCGTCTTCCGCAGGCGATATCTGCCGTATGATACCGTCAATAATATTCAACGCGCTTAAACCTTCCGGCCTGACGGTCGCCAGCATGACATCTCGGGAAGGAATGTGGACGCGAACGCGCTTGCCCGGCGATACCGTAGCGCCCGGGACATGAAGGTGCGATCCTTTTAATGCGAGCGTCGCAAGGCGATGCTTTTCATCGAGGCTTTCGACAATGCCTTCGAGAAGCGCACCCGCTTCGCGCCGGTCCTCGGCCGCCGAAGGACGGCTCAGCACATCGGCTACGCTGCCTGCCGCCTCAACTTTGCCTTCTCGCATCACGACGACCTGATTGGCAAGGCGTGCCACTTCGGAGATCGAATGGCTGACATATACGATCGGGATCTGTGTCTCATCACGCAGGCGTTCGAGATAGGGCAGGATCTCGGCTTTGCGGGCGTCATCAAGCGCTGCGAGCGGTTCGTCCATCAGCAAAAGACGCGGAGAGGAAAGCAGCGCGCGGCCGATTGCCACACGTTGCTTTTCTCCGCCTGAGAGGTTGGAAGGGCTTCGGTCGAGCAGGCTTTCAATACCAAGCAGATCCACGATATGGTCAAAGCTGCCGGTCCGCGAAGCCTTCGGCGCGAACCAGCTTCCGTAAGAGAGATTCTTGCGAACGCTCATGTGCGGAAACAGTCTTCCGTCCTGGAAGACATAGCCGAAACGGCGGCGATGTCGGGGGACGAAGATGCCTTTCGCCGTATCGGTCAGCGGCATCCCGTCTAGGATAACCCGGCCTTCATTCGGCCGGACCAGGCCGGCAATGATGCGGATCATCGAGGTCTTGCCCGAGCCGGACCGGCCGAAGAGGGCCGTCACACCGACTTCGGAGGTAAAAGCGGCGTCAAGGGCGAAGGCGCCGAAGCGGTGTCTGGTTTCGATAGTGAGCATCATTCCGGATCGATCCTCCGGCCCGCGAGATGCGCCATTAATTCAGATGCCAGCAGTGCTGCCATTGAGATGACGATGGCAACCAAGGTAAGACGCATGGCGCCGGCGTCGCCGCCTGGAACCTGGGTGAACGTATAGATGGCGGCAGACAGCGTCTGCGTCTCACCCGGGATGTTCGAAACGAAGGTGATAGTCGCGCCGAATTCGCCCATGGCCTTGGCAAAGGCTAAGATCATTCCGACGATGATCCCGGGCAGTGTCAGCGGCAGGGTGACGGTCAGGAACACCCAGAGCGGGCTTGCGCCCAGCGTGCCTGCCGCTTCCTCGATCCTGCGGTCGATCGCCTCGATCGAAAGCCGGATGCTTCGGACCATCAGCGGGAACCCCATAACGCCGCAGGCGAGCGCTGCGCCCGTCCAGCGGAAGGAAAAGACAATCCCGAAATACTGATCCAGCAAGCTGCCGATCGGTCCGCTGCGGCCGAAGAGGATCAGAAGAATGAAGCCGGTGACGACCGGTGGCAGGATCAGCGGCAGATGAATTATGCCATTGAGGGCCGATTTGCCATAGAAGCGGCCGCGGGCAAGAAGCAGCGCGACCGCAATGCCGAACGGCAAGCTTGCGAACATGGCGACAACGGAAACCCGCAGGCTGAGCAAGATCGCCGTCCACTCATCATTGCTCAGGCCAAAATCCAAGTTGGGTGTCTCCGATAGGTCTCAGCGAAACTGCAGGATAAAATCTCTCTTCACTTTAAAATCGCAAAGCCCTGCGCAGTAAAGAAGAGTGCGGCCTTATCCGACTTCAGAAACTCGAGATAGGCACCGGCATCCGCGTTCCTGCTGCCGGCAAGTAGCGCAATAGGATAAATGATCGGCGGATGCGAATCGGCGGGAAACGTGCCGACGATTGCTACGCCTTTATCGGCTGCGGCATCTGTCTGATAGACAATGCCATAGGGCGCTTCGCCACGGGAGACGAGCGCAAGGGCGGCACGCACGCTTTCTACACCGGCAATCTTCGATTCCACCGACGTCCAGACGCCGAGCTTTTCGAGCGCGGCTTTGCCATATTTGCCGGCGGGGACGGATTTCACCTCTCCCATGGCAAGCCTGCCATCGCCAAGAAGACCGGAAAGATCGAACCCCGGCTTGATGCCGACCTGCTTTGCCTTGTCGCTGGCGGTCACGAGCACGATGCGGTTGCCAAGCAAGTTTGCGCGAGTGTCTTCCTTGATCATGCCTTTCTTGGCGACGTAGTCCATCCAGTCGCCGTCGGCAGAGATAAAGATATCGGCTGGTGCACCATTTTCGATCTGCTTGGCGAGCGCGGAGCTCGCTGCATAGGAAGCGACGGCTTCCTTCCCGCTTTCTTTTGTCCAAGCGGCGTTTGCGGCATCAAGGGCATTCTTGAGGCTCGCCGCCGCAAAGACGACAACCTTATCCGCAGCGCTTGCCGACTGCGGCAGCCCTGCGGTGCCAATCCAGGCCGCAGAGATCATCCCGATTACGCGCTTCATCCATTCCCGACGATTATCCATGCTTCACTCCACAGTCCGAAATATCGAGATGAATATATCGATATAGATGGGATTGGCTATCGATATGTTCTCAGAAATATATTGCGCAGCTGCGATAAGCTGTTGTCGTTTTCCGTGGAAGATTGCCTTATTTGGTCAATAAGCTGCCCTCCCGATTGCGGTGACCACCTAGAGTTCATCGCCACAACCGGCCACACCGGCAAGTTCTGTGTGCGTCACGCCCGACTCGCCCGAACGCTCAGCCACCGATCATGGGGCTTTCCGACGCACCGACGTACCTCGCTGACGATCCAGCCGGCGTCTGTGAGTGCGGACCGCAGGGCAGACGCGCGCCAGTACGTCTCGACGTAGCGCCGGGGCGCTGCAGCACTGCCGTGTGTGGACACATCCTCGCCTTCGCCCTCTCTAACCGAGGCGTGCAATCGGCCACCGGTCCGGGTCGCCTTGGCAAGCCGCCCAAGCACCGTGCCGAAATCCTCGCGCGCGACATGAATCAGGCAGGCACAGGCCCAGATCCCGTCGTACGGCGTGCCGGGACGCTGCGGGTCGGCCAAGTCTTCGGTCAGCGGGTCCAGCAGGTCGGCCTCGAAGCCACTTTCGCGAAGCAGTTCGACGAACCCCTTTGAAATGTCGGTGCGCCGGACGCTAATTCCCCGCTTCTCAAGCTCAAGTGCATCTCGCCCGCCACCGCTTCCGATCTCCAGCACCCTGCCCGAGCCGCCCAGCTCGGTCA
>NZ_FWER01000005.1 GCF_900169785.1 Rhizobium sullae | reverse complement strand
GGACGGCAATCCACAGAAGCTTATTCCTCGATGCCCTTCGTGCCGCGACGCTTCAAGTACTTGTCCCAGTAGAAGTCGTCGGCATTTTCCGCCGTCACAATGGACAGGCCGTTATCGACGACCGGAATGCTCATCGGGTTGAAGCCGGAGCGCTTGGCGTCGTTCATCGGGTCTATCAGTTCCGGATGCTTGGCGAACCACAGCAGCATGAAGCCCATATAGCCCTGCATGCCCTGGTTCGGGTTGATCGAGCCGAAGACTTCACCGGCCTTGATCATGTCGAGGATGTTGGCATTGACGTCCGCGCACATGACGAGGACCTTGCCGCCGCTTTCCTTGCTTGCCTGCGCGGCGCCGATCGCCGAGTTCGCTTCGGGCATGAAGACCGCGCCGAGATTCGGATTGGCCTGAATAAGGCTCGAAAGCCCCTGATAGGCCTTGGTCGGGTCCTGATTGGAAGCCGCGCGACCGACGAGCTTCATGTCCGGCCACTTCTCTTCCAT
This sequence comes from Rhizobium sullae, assembly GCF_900169785.1. Taxonomy (GTDB): domain Bacteria; phylum Pseudomonadota; class Alphaproteobacteria; order Rhizobiales; family Rhizobiaceae; genus Rhizobium; species Rhizobium sullae. The sequence continues at coordinate 154,480 of NZ_FWER01000005.1, read as the reverse complement.
GCGGGCGATAAAGGCGACGATGCGCTTGTCATGGTTGTCCTGGCCCGGATTTTCGAGAACCGCATATTCGCCCTTGCCGCCCATCTTCTCGGCGATCGCGTCGGCGGCATAGGTGCCTTCGCGGGTGTTGTCCGAGGTAATGAAGGAGACGCGCTTGGAAAGCGGGGAGTCGGCCGCAAACGTGGCGACCGCTGTGCCCTGGTCGATCGCGCGGTTGATCGGCTCGATGAACGGATCGGAGTTCATCGGATGCACGAGAATGCCGGCCGGGTTCTGTGCCAAGGCTTGGTCGAAGGTGGCGATCTGCTTGTTGACGTCATATTCCGGCGTGCCGGTATATTCCGTCTCACAGCCGAGCTGCCGGCCGGCCTGCTTGAACATTTCATAGACGGGGAACCAGTATTCCACGCCCGACACCATGACGTTCATGACGTATTTTTCGCCCGGCTTGCAGCGGAACGGGTTTTCCGTTTCGGCGGCCGCGGAACCTGCAAAAAGCGTTGCCGTAAGGACCGCCATCGCGGTCGTGCTGAGAAAAGTGCGCAAGTGTCCTCCTCGAGGCCGAAGCCCCTCCCAAAAGCCCGAAGGCGCCAAATCGACGCCGGTGATCGCTGTGATGACCGGATTTCCTCCTCGAAGTCCGGTATGGACAGCTAAACGCAAGCCGCAGCGCATGTCAATATAATTCATGTTGTGAATTATAATTCACGCTCACGATCACGCTGATCGACCTTCGGCTGAAGGTTCCTTCGCAAACGCCGCGTCAAGTAAACATCCAAACCGCTAGGAAATGGATTTCAGAATGCAGAATCCTCTGGAATATCCCGGCGGGCGATTTCTACCCCGAGCTCAGTTTAGCGGCATCGCCACCGGTCGCATCGGCGCGCCGGTTGCTCCGCGCAATTTGATGCATGCACCAAAAAAGGCGAATTCGTAACGCTTCTCGCCGGCCAACTCCTCAAGATAGGCCATTTCGAGGATCGGCACGGCCGCTTCCGCCAGCAGATAGGTATGAACGGGGAAGAAGTTGAGCTCGTGTGCCGACGGCGTCTGCTCCAGCGTCAGGTTGTCGGCGCCGATCATGATTGCCCCGTGCTTGGCGATATATTCCGCACCGTCGCGGTTGAGGCCGGGCGTGTTCCTGGTGAAGGCCATGTCGGGCCACAGCAGCATCTGGCCGGTGCGCAGCAGCACCACGTCGCCGGGCAGGATCTTCAGCCCCTGCTTCTTCAGGCAGCCCTCGATATCGGCCTTGCCGATCGGGTGGCTCGGCGGCAACGTGTCGACGCCGTGCATGGCCGCGATATCAAGGAGAATGCCGCGTGCGAAAATCGGCGGATATTTTTCCGGACCGCAAATATCCCAGGCGCGGCTGCCCAGGTGATCCCGCGCCGTGAACCCATTGAAAATCTCGCCGTTGTAGCCGAAGTGGTTGAACGTATCGATATGCGTGCCGCAATGGGTGTACATCGAGATACTGTCGCCGGAATAGGCGACGAGTTCGTTCTGTTCGCGCGTCACGCCCATCGTGTTGGCGACGATTTCGCCCTGCGGCGTGTGGGTCATCCAGATCTGGTAGGGCTGGTCACCGGCGCCGAACCAGCCGGGCATGCCGACGAAATGGTCGACCGACAGGTCGAAGACCCTCGAGGCATCGGTACGGCCGATTATCGCCGAGCGTGACTTGGCGTCGATGAGGTTCAGCATGCCGATCTCGTCATCGTTTCCGTAAGGGCTCTTCGTCACCTTATGGAATTCGGCATTGTAGGCGATGATCTTGCTCTTGGTCGCTTCGTCGACATAACATGCCATGCACATTGCAAGTCTCCTTGTTCATCTTCGCAGCGCCGGAGCTGCCGACTTCAGATCGTTTCGCCACGAACGACCGGTTCGGCCGAGAGCGCCACCGACAGCAGCCGCTCGTCGGCGTGCGCCAGTCCAGACAGCAGAAAGCCGACCGGCATGCCGGCGTCGCCCGTGCCGCAGGGGATCGACACCCCGCACCAATCGAGGAAATTGCCGAGCAGCGTGTTGCGCAGTGTCTTGTGGTTAGTCGTGACGAAGAGGGTCATCGGTCTTCAGCGGCTCGACAGGCGGCGCCACATGCGCAACGGTCGGAAAGGCGATCAGGCGGTCGCCGACCAGCCGGTCCACCGCCTCGATCAGCCGCGTGCGGGCAGAGAGAATGTCGAGGTAGTGCGAAAGGGTGATCTTCTCGCCGAAACTGGTGCGCGAGACTACACGCGGGTCGATCAGCCCGGCGTCCGGTCCGGTGATACGCGACCGATGCAGCCAGTAGGCCTCTGCCGTCACCAAGGCCCCGTGGCTCGCCATCAGTTGCAGAATTTCCGCGAAGGCCGGGATCTCCAGCCGCGTGAACGCGACGCCGGCGGCGGACATACGCTCGACCGCCGCTTCGAAGGCCGCGACAACGCCCGGCTCGGCATCGTCGAAGACGACATTGCTGGGGATGACCACCTCCAGCCCGGCGAGCGGGTGACGATTGCTCGTCGGTGCGGTTGCCCCGCGCATTGCCGCGTCGATCCATGCGGCATCCTGCACCGAGCGGCAGAGCGGCCCGAGCGAATCCAGGCTGCCGGCAAGCGGAAATACACCCGTCATCGGATAACGCCCGCGCGTCGCCTTGTAGCCGACGATACCGTTCAGCGCCGCCGGGATGCGCACCGAGCCGCCTGTGTCGGAGCCGATCGAGACTGGCACGAGACCGGCCGCCACCGCCACGCCCGAACCGGAGGACGAGCCGCCCGGGATGCGGGCGACATCAGTGCTGCGGGGGTTTTTCGGCGTGCCGAAATGCGGATTGATCCCGAGGCCGGAAAAGGCGAACTCGCTCATGTTGACCCGGCCCGCTGCCACCATGCCGGCGGCAGCCAGCGCAGAGACAACGGCGGCATCGGCCGCAGCCGGTGCCTCGTCGCGAAGAAGCAGCCTGGACCCTGCTGACGTGACGCTGCCGGCAACGTCGAAAAGATCCTTCCAGGCAACGGGAATGCCTTCGAGCCGGCCAAGAGAACGGCCATCCTTCAGCCGCTTGGATGAAGCATGCGCCTCGGCCATCGCCCGCTCACGCGTCAGCGAGATGAAGACCGTCTTGTCGTCATGGCTTTCTATCGCGTCGAAGACCTGTTCCGCCACAGCGACGGGATCGACGCTGCCACCCTGGATGAGGGTGGAGAGCTGGGCGATCGAGCGAGCGCCGTAAGAGAGTTTCATTCTATCTTTTCCACTTTGCTCACGCCGCCACGAACTGCACCCAGCGGCGCACCAGGTAATTGTGTTCATCCATGGTCGTGTTCCAGACGGCGATCGAGTTGGCGCGCTGCCAGTAGGAGCCACCGCTACGCACCGCACCTGCCTTGATGCGGAGGAGCCCGTCAGGCCCCGGCAAGTCCGTCGCAGCCGGCAGACCTTCGTACCAATAGTCCCATTCGGCCGGCGTCATGTGTGGCCGCGAGCGTCCCGGCGTCGACATGTAATAGCCCTGCCGGGCCACCACCGCGCCGGGCCAGCCGGAGATCCACCAGTTGAGATAGTCGTAGGCCGCATCGAGCATCCGGCCGGAAAGCCGCTTCGAAAGGCAGAGCCCGCCATGCCAGGCGCGGTAGCCCTCGGCGGGATTGGCGAGTTCGACGGGGAAGCCACGCAGGTTCAGTTTGCTGATGCCGAGCGACCACATCGACTGGATCTGCGTGTCGCTCTTCGTCATCAGGTTCGCCGCGTCCTCGGCCGAACGCCAGAAGCCGCGGAAGAAGCCGGCCTTCTTGCGCTCTTCGAGAATATCCAGCAGCCGGTCGATCTCCTCGATGCTCATGTTGCCGAGGTTGTCGAAGGTCATCAGCCCAGCCGACTGCGCGGCAAGTGCTGCGTCGAAGATGCCGATCGCCGGCTCGTTGACGAGGGCAGCGCGACCATGCCAGCGCGGGTCGAGCAGTGCTGCCCAGGAGATCATCTGGTTGGAATTTGCCGCATCCGTCCGGTAGGCGAAGCTGTCGAAATTATGCGTCGTCGGCAGCATCGAGATGCGTTGCGAGGGCGTTTCGGCAAGCGCCAGGTTCGGTTGCACGAAAAGCTTGGTCACCGGCGCATCGCCCTGCCCGATCCGCGCATTTGGTCCAATGCGGCCCGTTTTCGTCAGATCGGTGATCTCGTCCCAGAGCGTGATCCGCTCGATCTCGATCGGCTGCACAGCGCGCCAGTACCAAACGATGTCGAGGTTGTGGAAGCATTGGTCGTAGATGTCATAGGTCATCGGCTCCAGCGCCGCCTTGTGCTGGGCCGTCATGAAGTCCTGATTGTCGAATTCGATATCCATGCCGAGATCGCGCTCGGCACCGAGCCGAAGTTCTTCGAGAAGCGAAATCGCCGTGCCGAGGATGCGCAGCTTGATCCGGCCCTCTGTATGAAGGGCGGGCGTCGGAAAGCTCTTCGGTGTCGGCATTTTTCTCATGGCTGCAGTTCCTCGATCCGCCGCGGCGCGACTTGAGCCACGCCGAGCCCATTGAAGGCGTCAAACGATCGCTCGATCGCCGCGGGCGCGATGCCGTCGACGATGAAGACGATGCGGGAACGCCTGTCCCCGCCGGGCCAGGATTGCATATGAACGGGCGTATGGACCAGATGCTGCACGCCGTGGATCGCCACGGGAAAGTCTTCGCCCTCGATGTTGAGAATACCCTTGACCCGAAGGATACGGTCGCCGTGCCGATTGAGGAGCATGGTCAGCCAGATCCCGAAAGCGGTCCAGTCGACCGTGCCTTCGCTCACCAGCACGAAGGACCGGATGCCGCCGGAATGTTCGCCGGCAAGAGCCGGCCCCGGGTCGTCGCAATAGAAGCCGCCCGGTGACTGCATCGCCTCGGCGCGGCCGGTTGTCATGTCCTCCAGCAGATTGATGACATCGTCCGACGCCAGGACAATCGGCGCGTCCGGATTGATCTGCCGGATCATCGCCGTAACCCGCGCGACCTGGCCAGCCTCGGCGATATCGGCCTTGGTCAGCACCAAAAGGTCGGCCACCGCCACCTGCCGCATCGGTTCGCGATAGGCGGCAAGCTGCCTCCCCGCATTGACGGTATCGACGGTGGCAATCACGCCCGAGGACCGGAAATGATGCCGCAGAACCGGATCGGCCTTCAACGTGGAAAGAACTGGGAAAGGATCGGCAAGCCCGGTGCTCTCGATGACGATCCTGTCGAAGGGCGCGACGATGCCGCGCTCGCGCTTCGAATGGAGATCGCGGATCGCATCGGCCAGTTCGCCCCGCACCGTGCAGCAAAGGCAACCGGATTGTAAAAGCACCATGTTGTCGTCGATGCGCTCGAGCAGGTGATGATCGAGCCCGACCTCGCCGAATTCATTGATCAGCACAGCGGCGTTCGAGAGCGCCGGATCGGTCAGCAGACGGCGCAGCAGTGTCGTCTTGCCGGACCCGAGAAAACCGGTCAGCAACGTCACGGGCGTGAAGGCCGGAAACGCATCAGCCATGGCGGTTCGCCTCCAGCCCGTCGACAAGCGGCTCGGCCAGCGGATCGAGCGGCCGGCCCGCAAGCCGCTCGGCCGCCGGCCACAGATGTCCGAGATCTTCGATGATCTCGGTCTTTCCGGTCCGGGTCGACAGCAGGAAGGAGGATCCCTGCCAGTCGGAGATGGAGAGACCGAAGGCGTCGAGAATGCGGTTGGCGATCGCAACACGGCGGGCGCGCTCGCGCCGGCGGTCGATCCGCTCGCCGGAGCGGGTATAGACCCCGGGCCGCGCGACCGCGTCGGCCCAGTGCTCGTTGCCACCCAGAATGCCGCAGAGCGAACACATCGGCTTTGCCTCTTACTTCTTGCGCGGGAAGCGGTTGGCGAAGTCGTCGGCGATCTCGTTCATCGTCACGAACTTGACGCCGGGATGCTTGATCATATGGGCGTAAAGACGCTCCAGCATCATCAGAACCTGCGGCCGACCGGCGACATCAGGGTGGATCGTGATCGGGAAGACGGCGTAATCCATTTCGCGATAGACCCAGTCGAACTGGTCGCGCCACATCTGCTCGATGTCGTGCGGGTTGACAAAGCCGTGGCTGTTGGGTGCCTTCTTGATGAACATCATCGGCGGCAGGTCGTCGAGATACCAGGATGCCGGGATCTCGATCAGGTCTGTCTCGTGACCGCGCTTCAGCGGCACCATCCAGTCCGACGGCTTCTTCGAATAGTCGATCTTGGTCCAGCTGTCGCCGACGCGGACATAGTACGGCGTGAAGTCGTTATGCATGAGCGAATGGTCGTACTTGATGCCACGCTCGAGCAGCAGTTCGTTGGTGACGTTGGAGAATTCCCACCAGGGCGCCACATAGCCGGTCGGTCGCTTGCCGGAAAGCTTGGCGACGAGCTCGATGCACTTGTCGAGCACCTCCGTCTCCTGCTCGCGCGTCATGGCGATCGGGTTTTCATGAGTGTAACCATGGATGCCGATCTCGTGGCCGGCATCGGCGACGGCCTGCATCTGCTCCGGGAACGTCTCGATCGAGTGGCCGGGGATGAACCAGGTGGTCTTGATGCCGAAGCGCTCGAACAGCTTCAACAGCCGTGGGCTGCCGACTTCGCCGGAAAACAGGCCCCGCGAGATATCGTCCGGCGAATCTTCGCCGCCATACGAGCCGAGCCAGCCGGCAACGGCGTCCACGTCGATGCCGAAGCTGCAGAAGATTTCTTTTGCCATTGCGGGGTCTCCTTGTGATGTTCTCGTTGGTCCGGCTTTGATCGGCCGGCTTTTCAGTGGGCGGGAATGACGGTGGCATTTTCGGGCTTGAAGGCGAGCGTGACCGGCGCATCGACCGGAAACGCGCCGGGTGGATACTTGTCGACATGGGCTTCGAGCGCCAGCATACGTCCATCCGGCAGGACGACCGAAAGATGCGAAATATGCCCGACGACCTCGAAGCGGCGGATCCTGGCATCGATGATATTGCCGCTGGAGGCCTCAACGATCGCGTCGCGGCCGCCCTTGTCGAGCGCATGCACCTCGACGGCTTCGGCAGGGATCACGACGCTCACCGCATCTCCGTCTGCGACCGCGCCATTGGCATCGCCGGCGAGAAGGCCAAGCGGCGTGTCGACCATGACATGTCCCTTTTCGTGGCCCTTGACCGCACCCTTGAAGATCGTGTTGCGGCCGATGAACTGCGCGACAAAAGGCGTGTTCGGCCGCGTATAAAGCTGATGCGGTGGGCTGATCTGTTCGATCCGGCCTTGGTTCATCACGACGATCCGGTCGGAAAGCGCCAGCGCCTCGGATTGGGCGTGCGTAACGAAAACGAACGTCACGCCGAGCTCGCGTTGCAGCAGTTTCAATTCGCTTTGGATCGTCTTGCGCAGGTTGGCGTCCAGGGCGCCAAGCGGCTCATCGAGCAGCAGGATATCAGGCTCGACTACCAGGCCGCGCGCAAGCGCGATGCGCTGGCGCTGGCCGCCGGAAAGCTTGTCGCATCGCTTGTCGGCGACGTCCTCGAGACCGAGTTTGGCGACGATGCGGTCGACCTTCGCATTGCGCTGGGCCTTCTCGATGCGCTTCACGTCGAGGCCGTAACCGATATTGTTGCGCACAGTCATATGCGGGAAGAGCGCATAATTTTGGAAGATCATCGAGGTCGGCCGCTGAGCCGGGCCGATATCGTTGATCCGCTCGCCCCTGACCATCAGATTGCCGGAGGAGATGCTTTCTAAGCCGGCGATCATCCGCAGCGTCGTCGTCTTGCCGCAGCCGGACGGGCCGAGGAACGCGATGAACTCGCCCTTGTCGACGGTGAGGTTGAAATCGATCACGGCCGGCGTTCCGTTATCGTAGACCTTGCCGATCTGGTAGAGTTCGAGGTCATGTATCATGTCGATCATTCCGGGTTGCGGGTGGAAGGACAGGCGACCGGAGCCGCCTGCCAGGTGGCGCCCTCACCGCATCTCGCGTGGGATGCCCGGGCGCTGGGAGTAACACATCAAGCGCTGAGGAATTCGTCCCACTTCTGGATGAGGTGATCGTATTCGTCCGGCCACTGGTGCCAGTAGGCGACGTTTGCCGCGCGGGTCTCGAGCGAACCGCCGTCGCGCAGATCGCCCTCCTTGATGCCGCGCTCAGCCGCACCGACCCACGGCTTGCCTTCGTACCAGAAGGCATATTTCTCCGGTGCCATCTTCTCCTTGATGTTGGTGGTCGGCGAATAATAGCCCTGCTCGGACACCGTGATGCCTGGTTCGCCCGACAGCCAGTAATCCGCATAGGCGACAACGGCTTCCTTGTTCGGCGTGCCCTTCAGCATGGTGTTGCCAATGGACCAGGCGCGATAGCCTTCCTTCGGAATGGCATATTTGCAAGGCTTTCCCTGCGCCTTGACGGCCATGACCGCCGGCTGCCAAGCGTCGCAGACGACGATTTCGCCGGATGCCAGGAAGTTGACGAGTTCGCCGAAATCGCCCCAGAGCGCACGGAACTGGCCTTCCTTCTTTTTCGAGATCAGGAACTTCGCGGCTTCGTCGATTTCCGCGGCGGTCGGATTTCCGGGGTTCTTGACATTGGAGAGACCAAGCGTGTTCATCGCCATGACCGCCTGGCCGAAGGCCGTCAGCGGGTCAGTGTTGAGGCCGGATTTGCCCTTGTACTTGCTGTCGAAGATCGCCGTCCAGCTGTTGGCTTCCTCGTCGGAGAGTACCTCCGGATTATAACCGACCGAGTCGAAGTTGAAGACCGAAGGCACCATCCAGAGCGCCGTCTGCGTCTCGTCCGTCCAGATCTGGCCGACGATCTGCGCCTCGGCATCGAACTTCGGATCCGGTTTGGTGAAGATCTCCCGGATATTCGACCAGCTCTTCAGGCCCGAGGTTTCAATTGGGTCTGCGTTGTCGGTCATGACGACGGAAGGAAGACGTTCGCCGATCGTTTCCCAGACGTCATAGTCCTTCGAACCGGAGAGGATGCGGGTCTGCGCGTCCGAGAAGGTCGCCGCCGTGCCGGACGTCGTGCCGACGCCGCTTGCCGCCTTGAAGTCGGCCAGGATGCGTTCCTGCACGGTGACCGAAAGGCCGATCGTGCGCAGCTGCTCGCCGGCGAGGCTGGCGGCCTGCGCATAGGCTGCCCGCGAAGAGAGGAAGTGCGTGCCGCCGCCGATGGCAAGCGCCATCGCGCCTGCGGATCGCTTCAGCAGTGAGCGTCGATTCATGTCCATCGAAATTGTCATTGTCGTTCTCCGGTTTTTTTGTTCCCGGGATGGTCTTCATGACCACCCATCGTTCTCGTCCGGCCTCGGCGTCAGGACGGGATCGGTCCTGACGCGCCCGCCGTCAGTATCGGCCCACGAGGAGCCCTCCATCCACGACCAGCGTCTGGCCGGTCATGTATCTTGCGCTGTTTGATGCCAGGAAGACGATCACGTCGGCGATGTCCTCCGGTTCGCCGAGCCGCCCCATCGGGATGAAGGCGCTTGCCGCTTCCGCGCCCTTCGGTCCGAGCGAGTTTTCTTCCGACAGAAGCTGCGCCGTGCGGATGTAGCCGGGCGCCATGCCGTTGACGCGGATGCCGTCGCGAGCAAGTTCGACCGCCAGGCCGCGCACGAGGCCGACGACGCCGGCCTTGGCGGCGGAATAATGCACGTGTTCGTCCCAGCCGTAGGCGACACCCATAATCGAGGAAAGCGCCACCACGGCGCCGGATTTACGTGCCTTCATGCCTGGTGCGGCGGCACGGACCACTCGGAAAACGCCCTTGAGGTCGATGTCCAAGGTCAGCTCCCATTTGTCGTCGTCGAGGACATCGAGCGGTGCTTTGTGGGCGATGCCGGCATTGGCGATGATCACGTCGAGGCGGCCAAAACGCTTCTCCACGTCGGCGACCAGGGCATCGACGGCGGACGTCGACCGGACGTCGAGCTCGATGAATTCGGCCGAGCCGCCTGCATCCTCGATCTCCGCCACGGCCGCGCGCCCCTCGACCTTCAGGACATCCGTGACGATCACGTGGTCGCCAAGCGCGGCGAATGCCTTGGCGGCCGCCTTGCCGATGCCGATGCCGGCGCCGGTGATCAGCACGATGCGGGGTGTCGAGGAGATCGTGGTCATTTTGTTTTCCTGACTAGAGCATGACGTCGCCGGAGTTCGGGCCGAGCGTTTGGCCGACGAACAGGCTGGCGGCGGGAGATGCGAGAAACGAAACGGTGGCGGCGACCTCTTCGGGCTCACCGAAGCGGCCGAGCGGCAGTTCGGCGGCCTTGCGGACCCGCCACTCCTCCGAGAGTTCGCGCACCAGCGGCGTATTGATCGGCCCGGGAGCTACGGCATTGACGCGCACGCCGCGGTTCGAGACCTCGCGCGCGAGCGATTTCGTCATGCCGATGATCGCCGCCTTTGCCCCGGCATAATGGACGAGTTCGATGCCGCCGATCTGGCCGAGCTGCGAAGCGACGTTGACGATGATGCCATCCCCGGCAACGAGCATCGGCGGCAGAGCAAGCTTCGTCATGAGAAAAGTGCCGCGAACATGGATTGCAAACATCCGGTCGAAATCCGCAACCTCGAGGTTCTCGAACAGCGCCTGGTGGACGATGCCGGCACAGTTGACGAGCAGCCGGGGGTGGCCGAAGGCCGAGACTGCGACCTCGTAGACGTTCGCCGTATCCGTCTCGGAAGAAACGTCGCCGGCAACCGCCACGGCCTTGCCGCCGGCTGCCGCGATCTCGTCGGCAACCGCCTGCGCACGGTCGGGGTGGAGGTCGTTGACGATGATGGCGTAACCGTCTTCCGACAGCCGGACGGCGATTGCGCGGCCGATGCCGGATCCGGCGCCCGTGACGATGGCCGAAGGTATCGACATCATGCCTCCTCCTGGATCGCGACGCGCTTGGCACGCCGTATGGAGAGCATCATCAAAATGGCGTACACACCGAGCAGTGCGAAGGAGAAGATCGTCGTCAGCACCCCGAAGGCGAAGACGTTCGGATGCACCTCCACCGAGAAGGTGCCGTAGATGGCGAGCGGTAACGTCAGGTCGCGGCCGGATGCAAACAGCGTGCGCGAGAATTCGTCATAAGACAGAGTGAAGGCGAAGAGCATGGCCGAGAGCACGCCTGGAAAGATCAGCGGGAACGTCACCTTGCGGAATGTGCGCGCCGGCGACACGCCAAGCGACCACGACGCCTCCTCGACGCTCTGATCGAAGCGATTGAGGATCGCCAGCATGACAAGAAAAGCGAAGGGGTACGTGTAGACGACGTGCAGCACGAAAGCGGTTCCCCACCAGTGCCGGTCGATGCCGAGCGCATTGGCCACGAGCGCCATGCCGAGGCCGACCAGAACGCCGGGGACCATCATGCCGAGAACGATCAGGTAGAAGACGACGCCCGAGCCGGGGAACCGGCGACGGAAGGCCTGCGCGGAGGTGACGCCGAGCACTGTGGAGACGATCATCGTCATCACCGAGAGCACCAGCGAGCGGACCAGGGCTTCGTTGATCGGCAGCGGCGCGATGCGCGACGGCGGCGTCAGGCCGAAGAGATGCTTGTACCAGTATGTCGACCATTCGATGATCGGGAACTGTGGTCCGCCTTCCGGCCCTGTCTGGAAGGACAGAATGGCGAGCACCACCATCGGTGCGTAGAGGAAGACTAGGAAGAGCGCCGTGTAGACGCCGAGTGAGAGCTTGATGCCGCCGGCCTGCATGTTAGAGCTCCTTCCTTAGATCAACGACGCGCAGGAGCGCCGCGACGACAACCCCCATGAGCACGGTGAGCACGACACCGACCACGGCGGCGAAGGCCCATTTCAGCGATCCGACCTGTGTGACGATGATGTTGCCGAGAAGGTTCACTTTACGGCCGGAAAGAGCGGCAGCAGTTGCGAATTCACCAAGCACCATGACGGAGACGAAGATCGCGCCGACCACCACGCCCGGCATGGTGAGCGGCAGTATTATGGTGCGGAAGATGCGCCAGAAGCCGGCCCCTAGATCCTGCGCCGCTTCGATGACGCTCTGATCGATGCGGCCCATCATGAAGGCGATCGGCCCGACCATGAAGACGCAGTAGATCTGCGTCATGCCGATGATGACCGACAGTTCGGAGAAGAGCAGCACCTCGATCGGTTGGTTGATGATCCCGAGATTCTGCAGGATGAGGTTGATCGCTCCCTCCTTGCCCAGCATCGGTCGCCAGGCAAGGACGCGGATCAGGAAGGAGGTCCAGAAGGGGATGACGCAGAGGACGAGAAGGGCCGTCTGGATCGTCTTGTTCTTGACGAAGAGGCCGACGTAGAGCGCCGCTGGATAGCCGACGACCAGCGTCGAGGCGAGCACGATCAACCAGATCCTGACCGTCGTCCACAGTGCGCTGAGATAAGTATCCGTGGTAAAGAAGGTCACCCAGCTCTTGATGGTGAGATCCGGGGTGATCTTGAAGGTCGTCTGCGTCCAGAACGACACGTAGATCATCATCAGGATAGGCGTCACCAGAAAAAGCAGCATCCAGATGACGCCCGGCGCCAACAGCCAGAGCGCCTTGCCGGATGCCTTCGTGACCGGTTCCACCGTGGTTTCGGTCTCGGCTGTTGTGGCACTTATCGACATCAATCAGTCTCCGGTCCCGCGCTGCGCGGTAAGAGTGTCAGGCGTAAACGAGGGCATCCCGTCGCTTCCAGACGAGCGCGTAGCGCGACTGCGGCGTGCAGGCGGGCGGCATGCTTTGGCTCAGATGAGATTCCACTTCGAAGACGCGGCCGTCATCGAGCGAGAAGAAGGAATTGATCGCGGCGCCCGAATATTCGTCGGCGACGAAAGTCGCCTCGAGCTTCACCTCGTCATCGGCGACAGGGGCTTCGGCCGGGCGGATCACGACGCGGTCGTAGCGGATGGCGTAGCCGGTGCGGTCGCTGCGGAATTGCGTCTGGTCGCCGAGCGGGAAAGCACCGTAAGGGCCGAGGAAGCTCTCGCCGGCGAGTTGGCCTTCGAAGAGATTGTAGCAGTTGAGGAAACCCGCCACCGGCAGCGATTTTGGCCGGTTGTAGATCGTGTCGGCGTCCGCCGCCTGCGCGATCCGGCCGCTCTCCAGCACCAGCACCATGTCGCCCATGGCAAGCGCTTCGCTCTCGCTGCCGGTCACGTGCAGGAAGGTGACGCCGCAGCGCTCGCGGATCAGCCTGAGCTCGCTGCGCATGCGGGCCCGCAGATTGGCGTCGAGTGCGCCAAGCGGCTCGTCGAGCAGCACCAGTGACGGTTCGGTCACCAGCGTGCGGGCCAGAGCCACGCGCTGCCGCTGACCGCCGGAGATTTGCGCGACGCCGCGATCTTCGAGACCCGATAGGCCGACAAGCGCAATCATGTCCTTGACCCTGGCCTGCACGATACCAGGATCGACCACGGGGTTTTCGACACGGTTTTCCAGCCCGAAGGCGATGTTCTTGGAGACCGACAGATGTGGGAACAGGGCAAAATTCTGGAAGACGAAACCAATGTCGCGTCGGTGCGGTGGCACCGTCTCAATACGCTGGCCCTTAAAAATCACCGTGCCGAGGTCCGGCTGCTCGAAACCGGCGATGACGCGCAGTAGCGTCGTCTTTCCCGATCCGCTCGGCCCCAGAAGCGAAACATAGCTGTCGTTCGGCAGCGACAGGTCGACGCCGTCGAGCGCGTTTAGCGCGCCATAGGTCTTGGTGACGCCTGCGAGCTTGAGAACCGAAGACAAGAGCCTCTCCATTTTGCGTCAGAGACAGATCGCCCGCTCCGCCGCCGCACTCCTGCGATACGGCAGCCGAAACCGTGCGTGCGCAGCGAGGCACACGGCGGAAATCGATCGGCAGTCTGACTTTTTTCTAGTTCACCCTCGGGACACTTCTAGCGGCGTCCCTACTGTGCCGAATTGATGGCATAAATGATTTTTGTATTCAATAGGCTTTTTCTGAAACAGCCCGAGATTTTGTGCAGGGCAACAAAAAATCACAAAAAGGCGGCATTGGATGAGAGGAAGGCCGAAAAACAGGATACGGGATCTCACCTCGATCACGCGCAGTTTTCACGCAAATTTTCGCTAAAAATCGCATATTTCTGCATCAAACGTGCTTTCGTCGCGCAGCCGTTCGCAACTCCCGGCCATTTGCATGGCAAAAAAGGTCGGGATTGGCAGAAAGTACCGCTTCACTCGGCGTCACGTAAAAAAATGCAATTTTGGTATGCAAAAGACATTTATTTTGACATGGTCCAAAACGGCAAAATAAACTAAAGAGAATTCCCACTTTGTTGCCATCCGCTCTTGGATGGAGGATGCCCAGCCCGATGATACGCAATCTCCCAGGACAGACGGCCCAGCGTCGGTACGAGATTGCCGAGCACATCCTGCGCGACAATATCGTCGGCGGGCAGTTGCCGCTGGGTCTGGTTCTGCTTGAGGGGCCGATCGCCGACATTCTCCAAACATCGCGGGCGCCAGTGCAGCGCGCCCTGCTGCGTTTGGAGGCAGATGGCCTCGTCCACCGCTTCCAGGGACGTGGTTTCCTGGTCGGCCCTCAGGATGCGGGTCTCACTCCAAACCGCACTGATATCAAGTCCTTCGGCCTCGTCATCGCCCAGCATGCCGACGAGGCGTTGCAGAGCCGCTCGTCCTGGGCGCGCATCTACAACACCGTCGAGCGCGACGTGGCCGGCTGCGTCGTTTTCGGCCAGTACCGCATCATCGAGATCGAACTCGCCAATCATTTCAAAGTCAGCCGCACGGTGGTGCGCGACGTCCTCAGCCGGCTGCAGGAACGCGGCCTCGTCCGGAAGAACCTGAGTTCCCATTGGATCGCCGGGCCGTTGACAGCCCAGACGATCAAGGATCACTTCACGCTTCGACGCATGCTGGAGCCAGCAGCCCTGAAGGCCGGCGCTGCCGCCGTCAACCGCGAACGCCTGACCGAGCTCTTCACCCGCCTGGCCGGTCTCGAAGCTTCGCAGCCAGTCGATCACCTCGAAAAACTCGAGGAACTTCAGGAGCAGATGATCGACATCTGCGTATTGACGACGGCAAACGAGAAGACCCGCGAGTTGATCCGCAACAACCTCCTGCCTGTCAACGCCGCCGAGCGGCTGCTGCGTCATCTCGGCCTGCCTGATGATCCCACCGCCATCACCGAGATGCGGCTGATCGTCGAACTTCTGATGCGCGGCGCCGTCGACGCGGCCGCCGCCATGCTGGAGACCCATCTCGACGCTTCGGTGAAGCGCATGATCGCCCAGATGAAGATCGTCGCCATCATTCCCGGCCCGAGCGTGACCGCCGACTACCTGACGCGTGTCGAGTGATCGGCCGGCCATCGTTGTCACCTCACGACAGGCTTTGGCGGAGGCGGTCGAGCAGTGCGGCCCGATCGGCCCTCGCCTTCAGCGCCTCGTCCATCGTCACTTCAACGAACCGCGCCGGCGTATGCGGCTGCAGCTGGCCGATGAGGTCCATGTCCGCCGAGATCACCGTGCCGACCATGAAATAGCCGCCGCCGGATACAGCGTCGCGGTGGAGGATAATCGGCTCCGTCCCGCCCGGCACCTGGATCGAGCCGTAGGGGTAGCAGCTGTCGACGATGTTCGACGGATCGGAACCGGCGCCGAAGGGCTGCTTGCGGTCCAGAAATTCGAGCTTGCGCCCGCCGCGGAACCGGTAACCCATGCGGTCGGCCTCAGGCGCCACCTTCCACTCGTCGGCGAAGAAGCTCGCCTTGGCGGCATCCGTCAGCCGGTCCCAGTAGAGCCCCGGCAACACGCGCAGCTCTACCGGCGTTCCGGGCTTGCGCCGCAGCTCTTCGGTGACGCTTTTTCCTTCCTTGGCAAGGTTGGCCTTTCCGACGGGCAGTTCGTCGCCGGCTGCCAGTGCCCTGCCCTTGTAGCCGCCGAGCGCGCCGATCGGATAGGTGGAGCGGCTGCCGAGCGCTTCCGGCACATCGATGCCGCCCGCGACCGCGATCAGGATGCGCGCGCCGGATTTCAGGAGGTCGAAGCTCAGCACCTGGCCGGCCTTGACCTTGAAAGCTGTCCACCCGGGCTGCGCCACGCCGTCGACCTTGGCCGGCATGTCCGCACCGGTGACGGCCACCAGTGTATCCTCGGTGAATTCAAGCTTCGGCCCCATGAAGACCGCCTCAAGACCCGCCGCCCCTTCATCGTTGCCGACGAGCAGATTGGCGGCACGCATGGCGTAGCGGTCCATGGCGCCGCCGATCGGGATGCCGAGGTGGAAATAGCCGGGACGGCCGAGATCCTGGACACTCGTCACCAATCCGTGATGCAACACCTTAATGGCCATTGAGAATGCCCTCCAGCCCCGCGTTGTAGCCGTCGATGTCGTTGCTGAATTCGCGCAGATCGAACCGGACCTCGCGGATCGGTGGGCTGAAAAGCCTCTTTTCGACCTCCTCAACCGCAGTATTGTAACCGTCGCGATCGACCGGCTTGAACTTGACGATATCCCCAGGGCGGAAGAACACCATGAAATCGCGCAGATAACTCGTTTGCTGCGTCGGGTCGAAGATCGGCATCGGCGTGACGCCGAACATCTGGTAGCCGCCGGCGCCACGCACCGAATAGATGCAGCCGAAGCAGCCGCCATGGCCGACCGTCAGTTTGGGCGTATCTGTGCGCGGTCTCAGATATTTCGGCACCTCGATCTGCCGCTGCCGTTCGACCATCTGGTACATGAAGGGCAGCCCGGCCACGAAACCGACCATAGACACGAACCACGGTGAACCCGCATGCGCGGCGATGAAATCCTTGACACCGCTATAGCCGTTGATCCGCGCGGCATAATCGAGGTCCGTTCCGCCAGGCTCCTGGTGCCGTTCGCGAAAGCGCATCAGCGTCTCGTGTGTCCACGGATCGTTGTAAAAGACCGGAATTTCGATGATGCGGGTCTTCAGGACCGGCTCTGATTTTTCTGCCGCGCCCTCGATCGCCTGCACCTCCCGCAGGATGTCGTCCGGTTTGATGAGATCAGGATTGAATTTCACTTGGAACGAGGCATTTGCCGGGCAGATCTCGGTGACACCCTTGATCTGGCTTTCCCGAACCGCTGTCGCCATCGACAGGCTCTTGAAGAAGGCCTCGAGCGACATCTCGCTGCTGCATTCGACGAACAGGTGCTCATCACCTCCGAACGTATATCGCGCAGGCATCAGGCAACCTCCTGGGTCGGGCTGGCCAGAGCAGGAAAATCATGCTCCAGCCATTGTTCGAGAAAGCGGGTATGGATGGCACCCTTGGCGACGCTTGCGTCACGGGCGAGCGCCAGATGCAGCGCTGCCGTCGTCGGTACGCCTTCGATCGTGAGAGCCGTCAGCGCCGCGGCGAGCTTTTCAAGGCAGGCCTTGCGTGTCTCTGCGTGGACGATGAGCTTGCCGAGCAGGGAATCGTAGAAGGGTGGAATCGTGTAGCCCTCATAGAGCATCGTATCGAACCGGATGCCCTCGCCTTCCGGCACGGAAAGCGACGTGATCGTACCCGGCGATGGCTGGAAGGCTTTGAAGGGATCCTCGGCATTGATGCGGCACTCGATCGCATGGCCGCTGACCACGATGTCTCGCTGGGCGACCGAAATCGCCGCACCACCCGCGACCTTGAACATCTCCTGCACCAGGTCGAACCCGGTGATCATCTCGGTCACAGGATGCTCGACCTGGATGCGGGTGTTGACCTCGATGAAGTAGAAGTCACCCGTTTCGTCGTCATAGAGATATTCGACCGTGCCGGCGCCGCGATAGCCGACCTCGCGCGCAAGTGCCACGGCGCTCATGCAAAGCCGTTCGCGCATGTCGGCTGGCAGCAGGAAGGCGGTTGCCTCTTCCCACACCTTCTGGCGCCGCCGCTGCAGCGAGCATTCGCGTTCGTAGAAATGTACGAAATTCTGGCCATCGCCGAAAATCTGCACCTCAACGTGCCGGGCGCGGGCGATGACCTTTTCCATATAAAGTCCCCCGTCGCCGAACGCGGCCAGCGCCTCTGCCGAGGCAAGCGGAAACTGCTGTTCCAGCTCGGCGATACTATCCACGATGCGGATACCACGTCCGCCGCCGCCGGCCGCGGCCTTGATCATGACAGGAAAACCGATCTCATCTGCGAGTAGCCGCGCGTCGTCGAACCCGGCGACACGCCCATCACTGCCAGGCACTGTCGGCACGCCGGCGCGTTTCGCCACCTGTCGCGCCGCAACCTTGTCGCCGAGCATGCGGATAGCATCACCGGAGGGACCTATGAAGATCATGCCAGCGTCGCGCACCGCATCCGCGAAATCGCCGTTTTCGGATAGAAAGCCGTAACCAGGATGCACGGCATCGACGCCGGCGGCCTTGGCGGCGGCGATCACCGCCTCGATGTTGAGATAGGATTTCTTCGGCGCCGGCGGGCCGATGTTCACTGCCTCATCGGCGAGCCGCACCGCCAGCATATCCGCGTCTGCTGCGCTGTGCACCTGCACGGTCCGGATGCCGAGTGCCTTCGCCGCCTTGATGACGCGAACGGCGATCTCCCCGCGATTGGCGATGAGCACCGAGCCGATTGTCATACTTCGAGCTCCGCAATGACCTGCCCGGCCATAACGGGCTCCTCATTGTCGACGAGGAAGGTGATCGCCCTGCCGGAAACACCGGCCGGGACTTCCTGGAATGTCTTCATTACCTCTATCACGCCGATCGTCTCGGCCTCGGTGACGTCATCACCGTTCCCCTTGAAGGGCGGAGCATCCGGCGCGGAAGCCCGGTAGAAGGTGCCCGGCAGGGGCGAACGGATTTCAATCTTGCTCATGGTCGGTCTCCGCAAAATCTATTGGCCAAGGATCTGCGACACCGGCGCGATCCGGATTCCCGCACCGATCAGAAGCTCGCGAATGCTGAGAACGATATCCAGCGCGCCGAGCGTATCGGAATGAAAGCAGATGGATTCAAATTCGATGTCGATGTCATTGCCCGCGACCGTGCGAACCTTGCCTTCCTGGCAGGCCCGCAGCACTTTCTGTGCCAGCGCCATCGGATCCGGGCGGCCGGCATCGCGGGTAAAGACGATCGAGCCGCTGTCGTCGTAGTCGCGGTCTGCGTAGAACTCGCGCACGACAGGCTGTCCGGCATCGAGCGCTGCCCTGTGCGTCGCCGAGCCGCCCATGCAGAAGACAAAGGTGCTGGGCGAGACGGTGCGCATGTACTGGACGAAGATTTGTGCGAAATCCGAATTGACCGCCATCTCCATATAGAGCGCGCCATGCGGCTTCACATGCTGCACGGGCACGCTGTGACGGCGAGCGAACTCGCGGAGCGCCCCCACTTGATAGATGATGTCGTTGACCAGTTCTTTGCTGTTGCCGAGAATCTTGCGGCGGCCAAAGCCCTGCAGGTCATTATAGCCCGGATGTGCCCCCACACCCACTCCATGAGCCGCGGCAAGCGCCACGGTCTCGTCGATGAGGTTCGGATCGCCGGCATGGAAGCCGGCGGCGATATTGGCCGAACTGATGTGGGAAATTAGAAGCGAATCCTGCGTGTCGCCGATCCGCCAACGCCCGAAGGCCTCTCCCATATCGCAGTTGATGTCGACGATGTTTTTCAAGCTGTCTTCCGCCGTTGTCATCTGACGAAAACGCTACGTGACAAAACTGGATTTGAAAAATTCAATTTTTGCGCCATCATTATCGAGAAAAGAGATACCTTGGCTTAAATCAAAGGCAAAAAATATATGGTTATTTCCAATGGCTTCTTTCCATTTCGCCTCGAATGCAGAGGGGCTTCGCATAAATCAAAGGCAGTGAATCGAATTTATTGACGCCTAATTCAGAAAATTCGATGGGAATATAGACTTATGAGCCTGAGTTTCCGGCAGCTCCGCTATTTTGTCGCAACTGCCGAGCAGGGGCAGATATCCTATGCGGCGACACAACTCTCGATCTCGCAATCGGCGGTGACAACGTCAATCAAGGAGCTCGAAAAATCAATCGGCGTGGCTCTGTTCACTCGCATGCCGCAGGGCATGGAACTGACCGCCGCTGGCCGGCAGTTTCTTTCCTACGCCTACGAGATTCTCGCCAAGGTCGATGAGGCAACGCATCTGAACTATGTCAGCAGCGACATTGAGGGCGATCTGACTGTCGCTGCGACCTACACCGTTATCGGTTACTTCCTGCCGCTCCATATCGAGCGCATGCGGCGGCTTTATCCCAAGCTGCGCATCCAGCTTTACGAGGTGAACCGCGAGTCGATCGAAGAAGGCTTGCTGGTCAATCGTTACGACATTTCGGTGCTGCTGACCTCGAATATCTTGAATGCCGCACTCACCACGGAGACGCTGTTGCGTTCCGTCCGCAGGCTCTGGGTGCCGGCGCAGCATCCGCTGCTGAAGCGCGCGGGCGTCGGACTGCAGGACATCGCCGAGGAGTCTTACATCATGCTGACGGTGGACGAGGCGGCGTACTCGTCGCTGAAATATTGGAGCACGACGCCTTATCAGCCGCGCGTGATGCTGCGCACCTCGTCGATCGAGGCGGTCCGCTCCATGGTCGCCAACAACCTCGGCGTAGCGATCCTGTCGGATATGGTGCACCGTCCCTGGTCGTTGGAAGGCCGGCGGATCGAGACGATCACCATTAAGGATCCAGTGCCACCGATGGATGTCGGTCTCGCCTGGCGCGCCAACACCGAGTTCACTCCGGCAATGCATGCCTTTCGCCGGTATTTTCAGCAGGCTTTCGGCCTGCCGGGCACCAATGGATAAACTCGCATTCGACGGCAACGTCTCGGAAGATCGATGGTATTTGGGGCCACTATGGCCTGCATATGGGTCTTGAAAGGGGCGGAACCGCAGATCCGTAAAAAAAGCGCGGCGCAGAGAGCATTTATGGAACGATGGCCTTCCTGATCGCTGCTGCGATCGGTCGAGTGCATGCGAAGATGGCTCCCCCATAATATCATACTGACTGTGATATTGTTATTATTGCTTGTTACATTCCTCCTCCCATGCCATTCTGCCCTTTCAAAAACGGGCGCCCGAAGCGCCCGGGCTCTACTTTCGACAGGATGGCGGCGTTCCGTTCGACCATCGAATGGGGAAATCTTGGATGGCACGCATCACGCTGAGGCAACTGCTCGACCATGCTGCGGAGGAAGGCTACGGCGTTCCCGCTTTCAACATCAACAACATGGAGCAGGCACTCGCCATCATGGAGGCCGCAGATGCGTCTCACGCACCGGTCATCATGCAAGCGTCGCGCGGAGCGCGCGCCTACGCCAACGACATCATGCTGAAGCACATGATGGATGCGGTAGTCGAAATCTATCCACATATTCCGGTCTGCGTTCATCTCGACCACGGGAACGATCCGTCGAGCTGCATGACGGCAGTCCAGGCGGGCTTCACCTCGGTGATGATGGACGGTTCGCTAAAGGCGGATGCCAAGACCCCCGCTGACTGGGCCTACAATGTCGGCGTCACCAAGATGGTAACAGACATGGCTCATCTCGGCGGCATCTCGGTCGAAGGCGAACTCGGCGTGCTCGGCTCGCTGGAAACCGGCATGGGCGAGGCCGAGGACGGTCACGGTGCCGAAGGCAAGCTGTCCCATGACCAACTGCTCACAAACCCCGACGAGGCCGTAAAATTCGTCCGCGAAACCAAGGTCGATGCGCTGGCGATCGCCATGGGAACGTCGCATGGCGCCTACAAGTTCACCCGCCAGCCGGACGGATCCGTGCTGGCGATGGGCGTCATCGAAGAGATCCATCGCAAACTGCCGAATACGCACCTCGTCATGCACGGCTCGTCGTCAGTCCCGATCGAGCTGCAGGAGGTCATCAACAAGTACGGCGGCCAGATGAAGCCAACATGGGGCGTGCCGGTCGAAGAAATCCAGCGCGGCATCAAGAACGGCGTGCGCAAGGTGAACATCGATACCGACGGCAGAATGGCGATGACCGGCCAGATCCGCCGAGTGCTGCAAGAAGATCCGAGCGAATTCGACCCGCGCAAATATCTCAAGCCGGCGATGGCGGCGCTCAGCAAGCTCTGCAAGGAGCGCTTCGAACAGTTCGGGACGGCCGGAATGGCAAGCCGGATCACGCCGCTTCCTGTGTCGGAAATGGCAAAGCGCTACAAATCCGGTTCGCTCGATCCGGTCTTCTCTTGAGCTGTAGTCTATACTGACGCCGGGCGCTGTGCCTGCTCAGGCCCGGTGGCAGGCATCCTGCTTACGAGTGTCTGGCCGTGGAATTTTTCAAGCTGGCTGACGACGTCCTCGATCTCGCTTGCAATGCGTTCGGCGTTCCAGCCGAGCGCGGCCCCGGCGACACCGGCGATTTCCCGCAAACCTTCGAGCGTCAAGCGGCCTTCGATCGCAAGCGTCGTGCGCCGAAGGACGATATCGGAGAGGTGTACGACGAGTTCGTTTCGAGCAATCCAGTCGACTTCCTTGAAACTATAGTGCCCCGCGCCCGTCAGCCGCTGTTCATCGGAGTATGCCGACGAGAAAGAGAGCACGGCCGCAGCCGTCGTTCCGTAGCGACCAAGCAGTTCGTCCACGCGCTCGACTGGTACGCTGGTCCGCGCCGCGGCTTCCCTGATCCAGACGCTTCGTTGCAGCACGTCCGCCGGGAAGGCCTTTCCGCCACCGATCGGCAGGTAGCGGGTCGATTGCTTGCGGACATGCTGCAGGCGCGCGAGGATGGAATCGGCAACTTCCTCGGCAAAACCGCGGAAGGTCGTCCACTTTCCACCGACGAGCGAGATGATCGGAAACGGCCTGCCTTCTTCCGGCTCCTTCACCGGTGCAGAATGATCGCGACTGATCAATCCTGGGGTAGTCGCATCAGAGGCCGGCAGCGGACGGACGCCGCTATAACTATAGACGATCTGATCACGATCGAAGCGAAGCGTCGGTAGCAGCGAGCGGACGCTATCGAGGAAATATTCGGTTTCCGGTTCCTCGCAGCGGACATTATCCGGGTCATAGGCAGGGATATCGGTGGAACCGACGAGCGCCAGCCCGAGATAACTGTAGACGAGGCAGATGCGCCCATCGTCGGCCTCGAAATAGATCATGTGGCCGTTCAGGCTGCGAACCAGCTCAGGGTGATCAAGCAGAATGTGGGAACCCTTCGTGCCGCCGATCATTCGAGAGGGAGCGCCGAGCGCCCCATTGACCTGATCGATCCAGGGACCGGCGGCGTTCACCACCAGTTTGGGGGAAATTGCCAATTCGCCGCCGTCCGGTTGCCTGAATGTCAGGCGCCCGCCGGAGACTGCCGCCAGCGTTGCAAAATTGGCGGCAAGGCTCTTCGCATTTGCGTCGAGCCCGTCCATGACAAGTTCGTAGACAAGCCGCTCGGGCCTGCTGATCTTGGCGTCGTAATAAATTCCGCCGGCGACGATTGCCGGGGTGACATGCGGCATCTCCTTGCGCGCCTTCTTTCTCAAGATCAGCCGATGGCGTGGCATGACCCGGTCGCGTGATCCAAACAAATCGTAGAGCCCAAGCCCGATCTTGATGAGAACAGCCCCCCGGCTGCGCGGCGCAGTCTTGGAGCCCAGCAGCGTGCGCAGCGCCGCCCAAATACCCCGTGTCCAGGAAAAGACCGGTATGAAGGTAGGCAACGGCTCGACGCAATGCGGAGCGTTCTTCAGCAGCAGATTGCGCTCCAACGTCGACTGGGCGACCAAGCCGAACTCGCCTGTCTCGAGATATTTCAGGCCGCCGTGAATGAGGCGCGATGGCGCGGCACTCGTCCCGGAGCCGAAATCGGCCTTGTCGACGATCATGCAATTGACGCCTTGCGCCGAGAGGTCGCGAAACAACCCGGCACCATTGACGCCCGCACCGATGATCAGGACGTCGATGTCGGCCTCTCCAAGGTTCGAGAAGCGCTGCTGCATGTCGGGAGTCATGATCTTGTCGTCCTAAATCGCGCGCACATCAGTGCCGGGCTTCCGTCTCGTCGCTTACCGATTGCTCCGGCGCAAGGCCGGCAATTTTCGGCCAAAGGGGCATCATAGCGTCGGCGATCTCGCGGAAGACCCGGTAGCGTTTGTCATAATCCGCGCTGCGTGTGCCATCCGGCTGGCACGTCTTCGCGATGCGGCCGATATCGCGCGGATCGCTCTGCGGATCGGCATAGATGCCGGTGCCCGATCCGGCGCAAAGAGCAGCACCCCAGGCGGCGGCCTCATCCGTTTGGGTCACGGTCACTGGCATGCCGAGCACATCGGCGAACATCTGAACGACCAGCGGGTTGCGCGAGATACCCCCGGCAAGCCTTGCCTCGTCAAATGCAAAGCCGTCGCGAAGTGCGTCGACATGGATGCGGTGATTAAAGGCGATACCCTCGAGCACGGCGCGCAGCATGTCGCCGCGATCGTGCCAGCCGCCGAGGCCGAAGAAGCCGGCACTTGCCGAAGCACCATAGGGCGAACCGAACAGATAGGGATGGAAGAGCGCCGTCGATGGCCGATCGAAAGCCGCATCGACCTCCGGCGCGAGCAAAGCGTGAATGGAGCTGCCTTGCGCCTCGCCCTTCGTCCGCTCGCCGGCGCACAGCTTGTCGAGAAACCAGTCGTAATTAGCGGTCGATGCTGGCGAGATTGACATGTTGTTCCAGATGCCCGGCGCGATGCCGTTGCGGCAGAACCAACGCCGGTCGACCCGTGGTTCCGACGACAGCGTCTCATTGATCGAATAGGTACCGGCAATAACGGCGACGATGCCCTTGGCATAGCCGCCCGCCCCGAGCGCGGAGGCCGTGACATCATGCAGCCCGGCGACGACAGGCGTTCCCACTGCAAGGCCGGTCAGATGCGCCGCCTCACGTGTCACCCGCCCGATGATCTGATCAGAACGCGCGGCCGGCGGCAGAGCATGGACGAGCTCCTGCAGCCCAAAAAGCCTCAGAGCCTCCTGGCTGTATTCCTGTGTCTTCACGTCGGTAAAGGAGGTACTTGCCTCCGTGCGATCCGTACCGATGATGCCCGTCAGACAAAAACGCAGCCAGTCCTTGCAGCTCAGGAAATGACCAATGCCTTTGAACCGCTCGGGTTCCATGTCGCGGATCCAGGCAAGCAGTGTCGATGGTGCGGAGACATGCGGGATCTGCCCCGTGAGCTCGATGGCACGGTCGGCGACATCGCTGTCCATCCACTGATCGACGATGGCACCGGTCCGGCTATCCAGCGACAGGATGGCCCGACCCAAAGGTATCCGCTCATGATCGAGCAGATAGATGCCATCCCCGTGGGCCGTTGCGGCGATGCCCTGGATGTCGCTTCCCGGTCGATTGCTGAGGGTGATCGCCTCCCGAATTGCATCGGCCGTCGCACTCCACAATTCGTCCATGTCCCGCTCGATATGGCGGGCCTTTGGGATAAACTGCGTGACGCGGCGCCGGGCGACTGCGAGCGGCGTGCCGTCAATATCGAAGATGACGGCCTTGGTGACCGTCAGGCCACTATCGATCCCGAGCAGACTCGGCATTCGCTTTAACCTCGTTACCAGCAACAGGCTTGCCCAGTCACGAGCGCCCTCCGGCGCCCCTGGCGATGACAACGTTGATATCTCTGGACCGCATGCGGTCGATGTGCACCGGCTGCGTCTTGTCGTCGACGATGACGACGTCAAACTCATCCAGTGCCGCGAAACTGTGAAGCGCCCGCCGCTCGAACTTCGTATGATCGGCAAGCAGGATGCGCTTGACGGAACTGTCGAACATGGCACGCTTCGTATCGACCGTCTCCGGGGATTGGTGCAGCACCGTGCCGTCGCTGATCGCCGACATGGAGATGAACGCGACATCGGCCCTCAGACCCCTGATCTCGTTGATGGTCATGCGACCCATGAAGGCGTTACACCAGTTGTAATACTGCCCGCCGAGTGCGAGCAGCGTCACGTCGTGCATGCCCTTCAGCGCGTTCATTAGCGTCAGCGAATTGGTGATAGCCGTGATCGGCACTTTCGACGGCAGATGCGCTGCCATCTGTAGGACTGTGGTCGAATCATCGAAAAAGATTGCCTGCCCCGGCTCAACGAACTGCATCGCCGCTTCGGCGATCATCTTCTTCTCCGCCGACTGGCGGTTCGAGCGATAGACCTCGCTGGATTCTATGAGGTTGGTGGCAGCCGCAGTGACGATACCGCGCGTCTTCCTGAAGAGACCGCGGCTGACAAGTTCGTCCACGTCACGATGAGCGGTCATCAGGCTGATCCCGAAACGGTCGGTGAGGTCTTCTATCCGCATCGAGCCTTCATTCATGACGGCCTCAGCAATCATGCGCCGGCGCGCGATCTGGCGCGTCTGGCGGCTGTCGCTCGTAAGCTGGTCCAACAGATCCTCGCCCTGGCTCGTCTTCTGTGTCACGGGTCACCCTTGTCGCTGAACTCTGGATGCCAGCTTCGTACAGTGATTGCCGCCCCAAGGCAAAAAGACGACATGGAACGGGCGGTTGCGGCCGCAAATTGGCGTTTCAGGCATGCGAAGAGCCGAGCTGCCGGCGCAAAAAGGGGCGCCTTTCGAGCGCCCCCTTCGGCGATTACTGCGACAAGACGAAAGGACCCGTGTACTCATCCACGTTGTCCTTGGTGATCAGCAGGCAATCGAAGAGCTGTTTCTCGCTCTTGGCACCGGTGTTGCCAGTCTTGATGACGCTGTCGGCCTGCTTCACCGCTTCTGCGGAGAATACGGCAACCGGCTGCAGGACTGTGTACTGGAGTTCACCTGCCTTGATGGCCGCAACAGCATCCGGAGAACCGTCAAAACCGCCGACCTTGATGTTGGCGAGCTTGCCGGCTTCCTTGAGAGCGGCGATGGCGCCCAGCGCCATTTCGTCGTTGCCAGAGATGACGCCGACGATGTCCGGGTTTGCCTGCAGCATGGACTGCATCTTGTTATGGCCCTGAGTACGGTCCCAGTTGGCGACTTCCTTGGTAGCCTTCTTCAGGTCCGGATACTGCGAAAGCACGGTCTCATAACCGTTGGAGCGCGTCGCCGCATTATTGTCCGACGGTGCGCCGAAGAGTTCGGCATAGTTGCCCTTGTCGCCGATAGCTTCGACCCACTGCTGGGCACCGAGTGCTGCACCCTGGGCGTTGTTGGAAACCAGCTGCGCCTTCGCCAGGCCTTCCTGGTTGATTTCCGCGTTGACGAGGATGACCGGAATTCCTGCTGCAACGGCCTTCTTCACCGCACCGACGGAACCGTCAGCATTCGCCGGGTCGAGGATAATCGCAACCGACTTGTTGGTGATTGCCGTATCGATCAGGTTGCTTTCGGTGTTGGTGTCACCCTTGTGCGCGCTGACCGAGGCCGTGTAGCCGAGCTTTTCGGCGGCAGCTTTGGCAACGTTGCCTTCCGTCAGCCAGTACGGGTTCGACGGATCGTTGACAATGATCGTCATCATCCCGGCCGCCCAAGCGGAGCTTGCAAGAAGCGGTGCCACAGTCGCGGCGGCAAGAAGAATGCGCATACCTTTTTTAAACATAGTCTCTCTCCCATTCGTTTGCTCAGTTATTGCCGGAGACCCGGCGGTGCTTTCCCCAATCGGCCTTCGTGGAACCCAGCCTGCCGTCGCGGATAAGTTCAGTCGCAGCCGTCAGGATGATTTGACCCGGCGGCCGTATTGGATGCTATTCATGAGGACGGCGAGAACGATCACCGCACCGGTGAAGACGGTCTGCCAGTAGGCTGAGACGCCGATGATCACGAGGCCGTCCGAGAGGAATCCGATGACGAAGGCCCCGAGCATGGTGCCGCGTACCGTACCGCGGCCGCCGGTCAGCGCGGCACCACCAATGACGACGGCTGCGATCGCCGTCAGTTCGTACGTGGTACCGGCAGTCGGACCGGCGGAGGTCAGCTGCGACGAGAGCACCAGGCCGGCGATCGCGGCACAGACTCCCGACAGCACATAGACGACGATCTTGACGCGCTTGACGGGAACGCCCGAAAGGTCGGCCGCACGTTCGTTACCACCCGAGGCATAGAGCCAGCGGCCGAAAGCCGTGCGGCTCAGCACGATGCCGCAGACGATTGCCAGAACCGCAAGCACAATCACGCCGATTGGGATGCCTCCAAGCCGGTTAAAGCCGAGCCAGTCGAACCCGGTATTGCCGAGTTCCCGGCGGCCGCCGAGATTGTTGTAGGTGAGACCATTGGTCATCAGAAGCGCAATACCGCGGGCTACATAAAGCACACCCAGCGAAGCGACGAAGGCCGGCACCTTGAGATAAGCGATCAGCACGCCGTTGACCGCGCCCACCAAAGCACCAAGCGCACATGTGATGACGACGACCGCCCAGACCGGCGGATAGAGGATGACGCCGAAATAGTTGAGCGTGACGCCTTGCATCAGGAAGCCGGCGATGCAGCCTGCGAGCCCCAGCGTCGAGCCGACCGACAGGTCGATGCCGCCGTTCAGGATCACCAGCAGCATGCCGATCGCCAAAATGCCAAAGATCGCGACGTGCGACGCCATGATCAGGAAGTTGTTCATCGTGAAATAGTAAGGCGACAGGAACGAGAAGACTGCGATGATGACGATCAGTGCAAAGAATGCCCGGCCTTCCAGGATGAGGCGCACGACGTTCGTATTGCGCTTCTGCCCGGTGGAAACTGACTTCTTCTCGGCGATGTTAGTGACTGACATGCTCAGCGCTCCATAGTTCCAGGCTCGTGCGCGACCACGGCTTCGCCGGAGGCAGCCATGATCTTTTCCTTTGTAACGTCCGAGCCAAACTCGGCCGATATCCTGCCGCGGCGCATAACGATGATGCGGTGCGCGATGCTTAGGCATTCATTGACCTCGGACGTCGAATAGATGACCGCCAGTCCCTGCTTGGCGCGCTCCGCGAGCAGCTTGAACACTTCGGCCTTGGCGCCGATATCGATCCCGCGGCTCGGTTCGTCGAGCAGGATCACCTTCGGTTGGGTTACCAGCATCTTGCCGATGACGACCTTCTGCTGGTTGCCGCCGGACAGCGAGCCGATAGCCGCCGCGCCGCCATCGGTCTTCACATGCACCCGGCGGATCGCATCGTTGACGAGATCGCGCTCCCGATGGCTGGAGGTGAACAGCCCCCTCGTAAAGGCGCTGATGCTCGCAAGCGACAGATTGGATCCAACCGTCATCGTCTGCACCAGGCCATCGCGCTGGCGATCTTCGGGTACAAGGACGAGACCGCTGGCGATGCGCCCGGCGATGCTGAGCCCGCCGACATCCTGTCCTTCGAGCAGAACCTTGCCGCCATTCGAACGCAGGCGACCGGCGATGCATTCAAGGAGTTCCGTCCGCCCGGCCCCCATCAAGCCGTATATGCAGACGACCTCGCCGGTGCGCACCTGCAGCGATAGGCGGTCGACCGCGTTATAGGCAGCGCCGAAAGGACCGGGAACACTGAGGTTTTCGATGGAAAGCGCCACTGCGCCTAACTGATGGCCTTGCGGTGGATTGCCGAGGTCAAAGTTATCGCCGACCATGTTGCGGACGATCCATTCGAGGTCGATATCCTTGCGCTCCGCATAGGCCGTCATGTTTCCGTCACGGAGGACAACGGCGTGGTGGGTGATCTGCAGAGCCTCTTCCAGGTGATGCGAGATGTAGACGATTGAGACGTCGCGGCTGGTTAGGTCGTGGATGACCTTGAAGAGCACTTCTACTTCGGTGGCGCTCAGCGCCGAAGTCGGTTCGTCCATGATGAGGATACGCGAGTTCACCGAAAGCGCGCGGGCGATCTCGACGATCTGCTGCTGGCCGAGGCGGAGATCCTCGACGCGCGTGAGCGGATCAATGTCTTCCTCGAGCTCCTCCATGAGCGCGCGTGTCTGGCGCTCTTCCTCGGCGAAGTCGACAACACCACCCTTGATGATCTCTCGACCCATGAAGATATTGTCACGGACGCTGAGATTGGGCGCTAGGCTGAGCTCCTGGTGAATGATAGAAATCCCGCACTCGCGCGCATGGGTCGACGATGTAAAGCTGATAGGCGAGCCGTCGAGGATGATCTCACCGGAACTCGGCTGCACGACCCCCGAAAGGATTTTCATCAAAGTCGACTTGCCCGCGCCATTCTCACCGAACAGAGTGGTGACCTGGCCGCGATGGATGTCAAAGTTCACTCCTTTCAGGGCGTGAACATTGCCATAGGACTTGGCGATGTTGCGAGCGGCAAGAACAACCTCGCCACGGCCTCCGGAGTTGCACAGCGGCTGGCTCATTTGAACTCGACCTTCACCGGCGTGACGAGCCAGTTCTTCGGGTTGATGAGCTTGAAGACACCCACCACGGTCGCCGTCTTTCCATCCAGCGTCTCAGGATCGAGGCCCGCAAAGACCGACTTCTTCATCTCGTTATTGATGGCCGAACCGGCATCCTGATACTGGATCTGGTTGGTAAACTGCCCGAACTCGATGGTTCCGGTCGCGTCACGGAGGTCCGTGCCGTTGACCGCAGGACCGGTCTGGACACGGACCACCGTCTCGGGAGGCAACCCATCGACTTTCATTTCGCTCATGTTCGCCTTGCGGGCGCCGAAGACACCTGTCAGCGTAACAGGGATCACCGGTCCAGTGCTCGTCGCTGTCCCGTATTTTTCGGCGGCTGCCTTCTTGTCGGCGGCGATTGCGGCAGCAAGCTCGGCGGCCGCAACAGCACGATCCCCGACATTCGCCCTAATCTTCGGGAACTGCTCTGCGCCGAAAGTCTCAGGAGAAAATGCCTGTTGCCTGACATCATCGGCGGACCCGATCTTGACGACCGTGGTGTCGAGCGCAATCGCCCCGACAACGATGACGGCAAGCGCCGCGCTTGCAATGAGCGTGAAATTGCCGCTGCTCGGCTTTGATGCTGCATAATCAGGCTGTGTACTCATGTCCGGACGGCCTTTGACTTGAATGGCGAGGAGAAGGACGAGCGCGGCAACAATCGCGGACCGGCGGGCCTATTGTGCCGCACCAGAGCAAGAATCGGCGGGTCGCCGGCAGGGCCGCAACCCTGGACAAAAATCCTCATTTGGAAGCCTCCTCAGCAAGCCGGCGATTGTCTCCTCCAACCACCCGAGCCAGCAACTCTCGATCCGGAAGCGCACTTCCGTGATAGAAATATGTTATTTACGCCGCAAACAATGTTATATTTTTCGGCACCTGTCAACGGGCGCTTGACGGGAACTTGAGCAAAAATGCGAGACTTCACGTTCAGTTTCTGTCGCTGCAGAGCAGCATAGTTGGAAGCAAATGCACAATCCATCTCTGCGTGCCCTGGCCTCTGAAGATAAATAACTAGCTGTTCTAATTATATATTATTGAGACAAGGGCAGCGGCGATTGCCGATGACGGCGTGGCAGCCCATCATTTCCAAGCGGCAAGCTATGCTCCTAATGCCACTCATTTTATCTGAAAAAAATTTCAGTTCTAGCAAAATCTTACTGGCATTATGGTATCATTATGTTATGTTCATTTACGAGGGCCGTCGGAGCTTCGGCTCGCATTTTTCCATCCAGGATATTGCAAAGGCAGCGCGCTTGCCGCATCCGGCAGAAAGACCGAAGTTGGCAGCCGGATGCCTCATCCCAACCTAATTTGCCGATCGGGAGGACTTCAGATGAATTGGACGCGCGCAACACCCACCGAAGCGTTCGCAATCGTGGCGAGATAGTCCTGCGATGACATCGACTGAGAAGATCATCATCGGGATAGATGCCGGTACCTCCGTCATCAAGTCGGTGGCCTTTGATCTGTCCGGAAGCCAGATCGCCACGGCCTCCGTACGCAATAGATACGCGACCGGTGACGATGGCTCTGCAACGCAGTCGCTGAGTCAGACTTGGCTCGATTGCGCCAGCGCGTTGCGCGGCCTCGGAGAAAAAGTACCCGATCTCGCATCACGCACCGCAGCCGTCGCGGTCACGGGACAGGGCGACGGCACCTGGCTCGTCGGTCGCGGCAATGCACCGGTCGCCGATGCCTGGCTATGGCTTGATGCGCGCGCCGCACCGACAGTCACGTCACTCGCCGGCGGAAAGCAGAACCGTGCCCGCTTCGAGGCAACGGGCACCGGCCTCAACACTTGCCAGCAGGGTGCGCAACTCGCCCATATGGATCGCTATACGCCGGACCTTCTCGACCGGGCGGAGACGGCGCTGCACTGCAAGGACTGGCTTTATCTCAACCTGACAACCGTTCGGGCGACCGATCCGTCCGAAGCGAGCTTCACTTTCGGCAACTTCAGAACACGGCAATATGATGCGATGGTGATCGATGCGCTCGGCCTGAGCCATAGACGGACGCTTCTGCCTGAAATCATCGACGGCACCGAGATCAGCCACCCGCTAACGCCCGAGGCGGCGAGGGCCTGCGGACTTCTTACGGGTACGCCGGTCTGCCTTGGCTATGTCGACATGGTGATGACAGCGCTCGGTGCAGGCGTGCGCAGCGGCGCTCGCAACGCCGCCTGCTCGACGATCGGTTCGACGGGCGTGCATATGCGTGCCAAGTCTGTTGCTGACGTTCAGCTCAATCATGAGGGAACGGGCTATGTAATCGCCCTGCCCATCCCCAGCATCGTCACCCAGGTCCAGACGAACATGGGCGCTACGATCAACATCGACTGGATCCTGAACGTCGCCGCCTATCTGATGGCCGAGGCGGGAGGCAAGCCTGCTTCGCATGCTGACCTGATTGCGCGCATCGACGGCTGGTTTGCGGAAAGCCGGCCGGGTTCGGTGCTTTACCATCCCTACATCTCCGAAGCTGGGGAACGTGGGCCTTTCGTCAACGCCAACGCACGCGCGGGCTTCACGGGACTTTCGACGCGCCACGGCTTCCCCGACCTACTGCGCAGTGTGGTCGAAGGGTTGGGGCTTGCCACCCGCGATTGCTACGAGGCAATGGGCGCGATGCCCGAAGAGCTGCGGGTCACGGGCGGCGCAACACGCTCAGTCGCCCTTCGCCGTTCACTCTCGGCCGCCGTGAACGCACCTATCCGCCAGTCGCGCCGCGATGAGACGGGGGCCGCCGGTGTGGCGATGATGGCCGCGGTGGCTGTCGGCGTCTATTCCAGCATGGATGATTGCATTGCCGACTGGGTGACGCCACTGCTCGGCGAGGCGGAGATTCCGGATGCGAACGAGGCTGCCCGGTTTGACCGGCTATTTTCCGCCTACACCGATGTGCGCCAGGCAACGGCGCCTGCCTGGGACAAGCTCGCCGGAGCCGCAACGACATCGCCGGCAGGCGAGTAAATCAAGTTCTGATGCAGCGGGCATCGAAGGGAAAGAATAACATGACTGAACCCGAACTCCTGGATCTCTTCGTCATCGGCGGCGGCATCAACGGCGCGGGAATCGCACGCGATGCTGCGGGCCGCGGCCTGAAAGTCGCGCTGTGCGAGAAGGACGATTTGGCACAGGGGACCTCGTCTCGCTCGGGCAAGCTGGTGCATGGCGGTCTGCGCTATCTCGAATATTACGAATTCCGCCTGGTGCGCGAGGCGCTGATCGAGCGTGAAGTGCTGCTCAATGCCGCGCCGCATATCATCTGGCCGATGCGCTTCGTCCTGCCGCACAGCCCGCAGGATCGTCCGGCGTGGCTCGTGCGGCTCGGCCTGTTCCTTTACGATCACCTTGGCGGGCGCAAAAAGCTGCCGGGGACACGCACGCTCAATCTGCTGCGCGATCCGGAAGGTACCCCGATCCTCGATCAATTCACACGCGGCTTCGAGTATTCCGATTGCTGGGTCGATGACGCGCGCCTCGTGATCCTGAATGCGGTCAGCGCGGCGGAGAAAGGCGCCACTGTTCTCACTCGGTCGGCAGCAGTCTCGGCGCGCCGTGAGAGTGGCAGCTGGATCGTTACGACGAAAAACAGCCTCACGGGAGAGACGCGAACCTTCCGCGCAAAATGTCTCGTCAACTGCGCCGGTCCCTGGGTGATGGATATCATCAATCGTGTCACCGGCTCGAACTCCGGCCGCAACGTCCGTCTCGTGAAGGGTAGCCATATCATCGTGCCGAAGTTCTGGGTCGGTTCCAACGCCTATCTGGTCCAGAACCACGACAAGCGCGTCATTTTTATTAACCCCTATGAGGGCGACAAGGCGCTGATCGGGACGACCGATATCGCCTATGAAGGCCGCGCCGAGGACGTGTCCGCCGACGAGGCGGAAATTGATTATCTGCTGAAGGCCGTCAATCGCTACTTCAAAGAGAAGCTACGCCGGGAGGATGTGCTGCATAGCTTCTCCGGCGTTCGTCCACTTTTCGACGACGGCAAGGGCAATCCGTCCGCGGTTACCCGCGACTATGTCTTCGATCTCGACGAGACGGACGGCGCTCCTCTGCTCAACGTCTTCGGCGGTAAGATCACCACATTCCGTGAGCTTGCCGAACGGGGCATGCAACGTCTCAAGCATATTTTTCCGACGATGGGCGGAGATTGGACCGAGAAAGCGCCGCTGCCCGGCGGCGAAATTCCGAATGCCGACTACGAGACCTTCGCCAACAGCCTGCGCGATGCCTATCCGTGGATGCCCCGCAAGCTCGTGCATCACTACGGCCGTCTCTATGGCGCCCGCACGAAGAATGTGGTTGCAGGTGCGACTGGCATCCAAGGGCTTGGGCGGCATTTCGGCGGGCAGCTTTATGAGGCCGAGGCCCGCTATCTCGTTGCGACGGAGTGGGCCGCGACGGCCGACGACATCCTCTACCGCCGCACCAAGCATTACCTGCATCTGAGCGAAGCGCAACGTGCAGCCTTTGGCGAGTGGTTTGCTTCAATGCGCCTTGCCGCAGCTTGAAGGATACTCCTATGGCGCTGACCCTTTCGCTCAATACCAATCCACTGGTCAATCGCTTCGCCGACCTCGACGACCTCATCGAGACGGTTGCGCGAGATTTGAGGATCCGCGACCTCCAGCTGACCCACGAGTTCATCAATCCTAGCTGGCAGGCGCCCGTGATCCGCCGCCTGGCGCGCACCATGAACGCCGCGCTGAAGCGCACGGGTGTGCGGATCACATCAGGCATGACGGGGCCTTACGGCCGCCTCAACCACTTCGGACATCCAGATGCCGATGTGCGCCGCTATTACATCGACTGGTTCAAGACTTTTGCCGACATCACCGCCGATCTCGGCGGTCACTCCATCGGAACGCAGTTTGCAATCTTCACCTACAAGGACTTCGACGATCCGGCCAGACGCGAGGAACTGGTCAAGATCGCGATCGACTGCTGGGCCGAGATAGCCGACCACGCACGCGCTGCAGGGCTTTCCTTCATCTTCTGGGAGCCGATGAGCATCGGCCGCGAGTTCGGCGAGACGATTGCCGCCTGCCTGTCGCTGCAGGGGCGGTTGGCAGCCGCCGGATTGGCCATCCCGATGTGGATGATGGCGGATATCGATCATGGCGACGTCACCTCCACCAACCCCGACGACTACGACCCCTATGCTTGGGCGCGCGCCGTGCCGCCGGTATCACCGATCATCCACATCAAGCAGAGCCTGATGGACAAGGGCGGACACCGGCCCTTTACTGCAGAATTCAACGTCAGGGGCCGCATTCAGCCCGCGGCTCTGCTCCAGGCGCTTGCCGAAGGTGGGGCAAAGGACAATGAAATCTGCCTGGAACTCTCCTTCAAGGAACGCGAGCCGAACGATCGTCAGGTCATCCCGCAGATCGCCGAAAGCGTCGCCTTCTGGGCACCGCATATCGACACTGGCGTCGCCGACTTGAACATCTGAGGCGCGGATCTTTAAAAGGCAGCACTGCGATACGGCGCAATCGCCGCCTGTGACATTCGAAAGGGAACCGTGATGACGGACGCCGATTATACGCTAGCCGTGCGTGCTGCCTGGCTCCACTATGCGGGTGGGCTCACGCAGTCCGAGGTCGCCCGGCGCCTCGGCGTGCCATCGGTAAAGGCGCATCGCCTGATCGCACGAGCGGTTGCTGATGGCGTCGTCAAAGTCACCATCGACGGGGATATCGTCGAATGCGTCGAGCTGGAGATGCGGCTTTCCGAACGGTTTGGGCTTCAATATTGCGAAGTCGCACCCGATCTCGGCGAGGAAGGGTTGCCGCTTCGCGCGCTCGGCCATGCGGGCGCCGGCTATCTCAAGCGCGAGATCGAGCGCGGCGACAATACGGTCATCGGCCTTGGTCATGGCCGCACGCTTTCCGCCGCCGTCCAATATATGCCGAGGGTGAGCGCGAAGGGCCTGCGCTTCGTCTCGTTGCTTGGCGGCCTGACACGAAACTACGGCGCCAATCCGTATGACGTGATGCACCGCATCGCCGAAAAGACCGGTACCCATGCCTATGTCATGCCGGTTCCCTTCTTCGCCAATACCGGCGAGGACCGCGAAGTGTTGAAGGCGCAGCGTGCCGTCAAGGAGGTCTTCGATCTGGCCAACAATTCCGATCTGAAGCTCGTCGGCCTGGGAACTGTCGATGCAGACGCGCAGCTTGTTTTGTCCGGCGTAGTTGAGCCCCGAGAAATGGAGGAAATTGCCGCCGCAGGCGGCGTCGGCGAGATCCTCGGGCACTTTTTCGACGCCGACGGCCACATCCTTGAGACGATGCTAACAGCGCGCACGCTCTCCGCGTCTTTCCCTAAAACCAAGAGCGAGCGGCTTGTGGCGCTGGCAGGTGGACAGGCGAAAGTGCCGGCCATCCGGGCAATTCTCAACAGCCGCCGCCTTTTCGGGCTCATCACGGACGAGCGCACCGCCCAGATACTGCTGAGTTAGCATGTCGCGGCAACACAAATTTATCGCAAAATAACACAAATAATGTTGCGTATCACGAAATTTCTCGTTATTTTGACATCAAACAATGTAAGGACCGGGATGAGGCGGGAAGAGCGGCAGCAGCTGATTGTTAACCTGCTCATCGAAAACAAGACCGTCGATCTCGACGACCTTGCCGATCGCTTCGCCGTGTCGAAGATGACGATCCATCGCGACCTCGATGATCTCGAGCAGGCTGGCGTCCTGCGCAAGGTTCGCGGGGGCGCGACCATTGATGCTGGAATGCAGTTCGAAAGCGACTTCCGCATTCGCGAGCGCCAGGGCACCGAAGCCAAGCTCGCAATGGCGCAGACCGCGCTGGGCCTGGTCGAGCCGGGAATGACCGTGATGGTAAACGATGGCTCGATGGCGGCCGTGCTCGGGGAAATGCTGCTGCAGAAGCGTCCGCTGACGTTGATCACCAACAACGCGGCGATCATGGAGCGCCTGAAAGGCGAAAGCGGCATCACGCTGATCGCGCTCGGGGGCATTTATTCGGCGAAGTTTAACGCCTATCTCGGCGTCGTCACCGAAGAGGCACTATCGCGGCTGAGGGCCGACATCGCCTTCATTTCGACGCCGGCAGTCAGCGGCAGGCTCGCCTATCACATGGACGACAACGTCGTGCGCGCCAAGCGGGCAATGATCGCGTCGTCGGCCAGAACCTGCCTTCTGGTCAACCACCAGCGCATTGGCCACACCGCACTGCATGTCATGTCGGATCTGGCCGACTTCGACGCCGTTATCACCGACACCGCACCGGATGCCGCTTTCCTGGAGGAATTCGAGCAGGCGGGCATTACGCTCACCATCGCATCAACGCAGGATCCGACATGACCGAGAAACCGCGCTTCTGGATTGGCACCAGCTGGAAGATGAATAAGACGCTTGCGGAAGCCGAGCATTTCACGCGCGGCCTCGAAGTCGCCGATGCCACGCGCGACCCGCGCATCCAGCGCTTCGTGATTCCGCCCTTCACGGCGGTACGCGAGGTCAAGGAGATGCTTGCCAAGACCTCCGTGAAGGTCGGCGCGCAGAACATGCATTGGAGCGACCAGGGTGCCTGGACGGGCGAAATCTCGCCGGTGATGCTGAAGGACTGCAATCTCGATCTCGTCGAGCTCGGCCATTCCGAGCGGCGCGAACATTTTGGAGAGACCGACGAGACAGTTGGCCTGAAGACCGAAGCGGCCATTCGCCACGGTCTCATTCCGTTGATCTGCATTGGCGAGACGCTCTCCGGCCGTGAAAGCGGGAAGGCTGCCGAAATCCTGGCGGCCCAGGTGCGTGGCGCTTTTTCGAAGCTTTCGAGCGGGCAGAAGGACGCCGAAATCCTGCTGGCCTACGAACCCGTCTGGGCGATCGGCGAAAAGGGCATTCCGGCGACTGCGGATTATGCGGATGCTCGCCAGTCTGAAATCATCGCCGTTGCCGAAGCTATTCTAGGCCGGAAGATCCCCTGCCTTTACGGCGGATCGGTCAACCCGCAGAACTGCGAAGAACTGATCGCGAGCCCGCATATCGACGGGCTTTTCATTGGCCGTTCGGCCTGGAATGTCGAAGGCTACCTCGACATCCTGGCAAAATGCGCCGCCAAACTCTGAGGAGAAAGAACAATGAAGCTTGCCATTGCAGGAGACAGCGCCGGCGAAGACCTCGCCAAAGTTCTGGCCGACCATCTAAAAGACCGCTTTGAAGTGCACGAAGTCTCGCGCACGAGCGCCGGTGCCGATCCTTTCTACGCCAACCTTTCGGACCGCGTCGCCTCGGGCGTCATCGACGGCACCTACCACAAAGCGATCCTCGTTTGCGGCACCGGCATCGGCGTCTGCATTTCGGCCAACAAGGTTCCGGGCATCCGCGCCGCCCTGACGCACGACACCTACTCTGCCGAGCGCGCCGCGCTTTCCAATAATGCGCAGATCATCACGATGGGAGCCCGCGTCATCGGAACAGAGCTTGCAAAGTCGATCGCTGATGCGTTTCTCGCCCATACCTTCGATGACAACGGTCGTTCTGCCGGCAATGTCAAAGCCATGGATGATCTCGACGCGAAGTACAAGGCCCGTTAGTCCATGCTGACTGCGGCGCCGGGGTCCGGACATTGGGGGTTGCCGGCACATTGTCGAAACCACCCGCAACCGCCATGCGTGCCGATCGTCTTCAGGACGTCGTGCGACATGCCGATCCTGCGATCGTCGAGCGGGCCAGCGACCTGCTCTCGCCAAAGCCCAAGATTTTCATGCGGATGGCTGCAGCCTGTCCTCGATGCCGAGCGCCAGCGATTTGAGGATCAGCGCGCAGGACGTCGCACCGGCATCAAGGACACCGAGCGAGCGCTCGCCAAGCCGGCTCGCGCGGCCGACCTTTGCCACCAGATCACGGGTGCTGTCGCGGCCCGCCTCGGCGGCGGCAACCAGGGCATTCAGCGATTCCGCAAACGACTTGCCGTCGCCGTTTGCCGTATCGAATGCCGTGATCGCAGGCACCAGCGTATCGAGAAGCGTCTTGTCGCCGACCTTCGCGGAACCGATGGCCTGTATGCCGTCAAGCCCGCTGTGCAGCATTTTGCTGAACATTGCCGCATCGATCATTGAGGCCTTTTCGATAATTTCGGCGAACTGGATAAACATAACGCCGTAGAGCGGACCCATCGAGCCGCCGATCTCGGTCATGAGGACCGTGCCCAGCGTATCGAGGGCGCCGGCCAATGACATTCCGTTGCCCTTGATCCTCTCGGCCGCCATGCCGAAACCCTTGGCCATGTTGACGCCATGGTCGCCATCGCCGATCTTGCCATCGATCTCGCTGAGATAGGCGCGGTTCTCGATGATCCGGTCAGCTACGGAAAGGACGATGTCTCCGGATGTGGCGTTCTGGAATTGCTGCATTTCGTCTGCCTTTCCGTTCAAAGCATGGCCGGGCACTGAACGTCGACGTCCAGGAGCCGCTTCAATTCTTCATCCAGCGCCATGACGGTCAGCGTCGCGCCAACCATTTCCAGCGAGGTGAAATAGTTGCCGATATAGGTCTTCTGGATCTTCAGTCCGCGTCCGGTGATTTCGGACTCGATCGTGTCATGGAGAATATAGAGTTCGTTGAGAGGCGTGGCTCCGAGACCTGAGACAATCACCGCGACTTCGGTTCCGGCAGCGAGATTGTGGTCGTCGAGAACGGCATTCGCCATGTCGCGTGCAACTTCGCTTGCCTGTTTCAGCGGTTCGACCCGCACGCCCGGCTCACCGTGATGGCCGATGCCGACCTCCATAGTCCCGGGCTCGATCGAGAAATTGGGATGTCCGACAGCCGGCAGGGTGCAGGGACTGAGGCCGACGCCGATCGAGCGGCAGTTGTCGATCGCCCGTTGCGCGACTGCTTGAACCTCTTCGAGGCTTCCACCCTCTGCCGCCTTGGCGCTACCGCACTTCCACATGAAGATCTCCCCGGCGACGCCGCGGCGTTTCTCCCGCTCGTCTGGCCCGGCCGAACACACGTCATCATTGGCGACGACGGTCGTGATGGTGATGCCTTCCTTCGCCGCAAGCTTGATTGCCATTTTGACGTTCATGTTGTCGCCGGCATAGTTACCGTAGAGGCAGACGACGCCATTGCCGCCATTCACTTCCCGCGCCGCGTCAAGGAAACTCTTGGCGGTCGGCGACGAAAACAATTCACCCACCGCGACGGCATCCAGCATGTTGCGGCCGGTATAACCGATAAACGCTGGCTCGTGGCCCGATCCGCCGCCGGTGATGACGCCGACCTTGCCGCTGACCGGCGCATGGCGGGAGACGATAACGCGCGGATTGCTACTTGCGAGCCTGACGATATCGGCATGCGCCTTGACGAAGCCCTTAACCGTATCCTCGACGACTTCGTCAGGATTATTGATGAACCGCTGCATTGTAACTCCTGTTCTCCGCTCGTCAGACAATCGTGTAGCCGCCGTCGATCAAAAGGTCCGCGCCGTTGAAACACGGCGGCGGCGGCTATTTCTTCCGGGAAGGCGAAACGGCCGGTTGGGATGCGCTGCTTCAGCGCCTCACCACGCGCCGACGACAGCACCCTTCGCCGCCAACGCCGAGGCGATGGCGCTGCCGATTCCGGACGCGCCGCCGGTGACCAGGGCGACCTTACAACTCAGCGAAAAGTTCAGATCAACCTGTATTGGATCAGTCATGGTTCTTTTCCCGACCTGTCGGAATGAGGGGTGAAAACCCACCCCTGGATGGAATTGCTTGCGCGTGGACAGAAGCGGGTCGACGTTCCCGGCCGTCACCAGCGTCCATGGTACATTGTAATTCTTGTCCTTGCCGTCGTTCCACCCTTATATTTTCGGGTGTCTCTCGGCCGCGTGCTGGAAAGATGGCAATCGCCGCGGACGGTATCTGTTTCACAATATCGAACAGCGCGGCTATTCAGGCAGCTTCTCAAATCTCGAACGACCTCTCAAAAGCTGGCGCCGCGCCACGGTCCTCTGCATGAAGCCACGAGGCCTCCTGAGATCAAACACGCGAGAAAGGTGGTGAGGCTGCTGCCAATCATGAGGAAGTTGCACAGGCCACGTCGCGATGGTTCGGCAAAGCCAAAATGTGGGGAAGGCTCGGTTGCGCGGCATCGCGCGGTTTTCCTGCAGGTGAGCAGAGCAGTTTTCCGGTGGAAAAGAGAGGCTTCGAACGACAAAGCTTGGCCGTAGACGCAGCTTGAAGCCTTAGTTCGTGCATCTTGAAGATGCGACCTATGAGGCGTAATTTCCGACGTCGCCCGCTCTAGGGCGCTGCTCATCATTTCTTGAGCCCCGTACCCTTGCGGGGCTTCTTTTCCCAGCGCGTCATCACCAGGCATCGTCCGGGAGAACACGCGAACTTGTTTCGCGCGCCACGAAAACGCGCTCGCTGTCGTTGCGACCGTGAAAAAGCTCTAAAACTCTCACGGACATCATAATGGTCGCTCAACCACTTGCTACTTAGAAGCATGGCCGGTGAGATCCTCGACTGTATCAGAGTGTCGATATCGTCCGTTGCCTTCGATTTCGACGTCCATCGGGCTGATAAAATTGGGGACCTCACCGAGCCATGCGCCTAAACTCCATTGCGTTTATTAGAATTCAGTAAATGGCGCCTTGAAATAATTTTCTTCCTCGCCGGCATCGAAGCTTGCGGCTTGTATCACAACGTGCCCCAACACTGTCGGCCGACGAGCCTCACTCTACCGTCACTGAAATGTCCTGCGGCGGCGCCGTGCGATCTCCGAGCGCATATGGACGCGCAATTCAGTGTCGAGATTCGACAGCGGTTCGTCGAACAGGAAAACATCCGGATTACCTGCAGTGGCGCGGCCGATAGTCTCGGTGCAGTATTAGGACACAGACCGACGGTAGGGTTACTGGCGCAGATCGATGACGCCGAGTTCGTGCCACATCCACTCGAAACTGTATGTCGCCATGGGGTCTGCGGAGTTTGGCCGTTTTGCGGATTGATTTTCGAGATATTTCAGCCACTCGGCAACCTGCTGGCGACCGGATGCTGATTTTGCGGCCTGGCGCGGCGTCTTGTTGCCGAGCATGCCGACCGGCTGGTCGAGGGTTTCACGATACTGGCGGTCCATGAACTGATGGACGATCTGCTCTGCGATTTCGGGCGGAATGTCGGATCTCGCTTCTGTCTGATCGGGAGAAGAACGTTCGGCCATCATCTGCTCAGCGGTGCGGATTTCCGTGAGCGGAGTGAGCACGAGATCGCCGAGGATCTTCTGGATCAGGGCCGTTCCTTTTTCCGCACGCTCAGTTGAGTTGGTCGCCAGATGCGGAAGCGACTCTTGAGCTCAACATTTCCCAGCACGCGCAAGCCGCTGTCCATGGTGGTGTCGAGAGAAAGCCCGGCGTTCTTCTTGTTCTTGCTTTGCGGTGGGTCCTCTAACCAGTTCCAGAACTTTGCGCTCTCCTGCGACATGCCGGGAATGCTGTTCACGCGAGGAGCAATGTCCTTCTGGGTTGTGCCGGATGCTAGCGGAAATCTCACATCGTGGAAGACGAGATCGTCCCCGTCGGCATTCTGGAGCCGCGGCATGTCCATTGTCCGCTCAAGCGTGTCGATCAGCCATGAGTGGGTGAACATGGGGGCTGCGGCCTGCAGGTCTTCATCCTTGATGGCCGGCAGTTTCTTTGCGTTTTTTTTGCCGAACACCTGCCGCAGGCCATCGAGCAGTGCGTCGGTAGCTTGCGGCGTGAACGGCAAAAGTCC
Source organism: Rhizobium sullae (assembly GCF_900169785.1). GTDB lineage: Bacteria > Pseudomonadota > Alphaproteobacteria > Rhizobiales > Rhizobiaceae > Rhizobium > Rhizobium sullae. The sequence goes on along the minus strand of NZ_FWER01000005.1, from coordinate 111,452 downwards.
GCCGGCAAAGACATCTTTTCCCATGACGGAGACAATGCGGGCAGCAATCCTGTCCCACTGCTTCAGCGTTTTCGTGGCCGTTCCCTCGCTGACGGCGAGCGGCTCGCCACCCCGAATGAGGTCACGCGCCATGAGAGACTTGCCCGGAACGACCTCACTGACCTCGTACAAGCTCATGACGGAGGTTCGCAGCGCCGTCATATAGGCTTTTGCCTGGGCATTTTCCTTCCAGCCGCGGCGTTTGAGATATTCATCGACGATGTTACCGCCCTCGACTTCAAAATCCTGAGTGAGGAAATCCTCGAAGGCGCAACCCGAGAGTGTCATGGACCAAACTTCACCGAGGATTTCGGCAATGTCCTCGAAGTCTATGCCGCTGGCATCGAGGACCGGCCCGAAATGGTCGTAAAACACCTCGTCGAAGCATTCACTCCATTCGTCCCGGGCGAGGAATTTCATGAGCCCCTTGAGGTCAGGGCTGGTTGGCATAGAAAAATCTCCAGGTTCTTGCGATGCTCGGCCGCGATGCGTGAAACGGTCGGCACGCTGATATCGTAGAGTCTCGCCGTTTCGGTGCCGCTCTTTTGACCGATGCGAACTTCGGCTTCCCCTAGTTCGCCAAGAGTTCTTGCCCGGCGTTAGTAGGTGGCAGCCCGCGAGAGGTTCTGCTGAGAAATTGCGTCCCGAAATGAGCCTCAAGCCCCGCGATTTGTTTGTTCGCGGCAGGCGGTCCGATACCAAGTTCACGACCGACATGGGTGAAGCTGCCATGATCTACGACCCGGACGAACAACTGCAGTGACGAAAATCGATCCACGGAACCATTCCCTATTGGCGTATCGTTGGTACGACCTCTTCAGAACCTCAAGTGACTTTGACCGGCAGCCTTTGCCAGAAAACGGCTGTACAGCCGCAGCACCATGTCCGCTCGGGCTCAAACCGGTCATGCCGACCATAACTTGGATCGGTAGACTCGTGCTAGGTTATCTATCCCCTTTGCAATCAGCGCAACAGCGATTGACGCGTATCCGAATATGAAGCCCGCGCGTTGATCAGTTGGAGCCTCGAACAAGCGCGAGATTGGATAGATGCCGACACCATCCTTCCTGGCACGGGCGGCGAAACTCTCTTCATCGCTTGCCGCCATGCGGTTGAACCACACGACGACATGAAGACCCGCCGACGTTCCTACGATATCAACCTCGCCGCCAAACGCGTCCGCCATTGCTTTTAAGAAAACGGCACGTCTTTCCGCGTTCAGTCGCCTCATCTTCCGAACATGGCTCTCATATGCTCCCGATTCGATCATTGCGGCGAGCGCCTCTTGCTCGAAGCTCGAGCTGTGGCGATCCGTGATCTGCTTGCAACGTACGAAGGGGTCGACAAGCTTGCCAGGCAGCACTATGTAACCAAGTCGAAGTGTCGGCGACAGGGTCTTGGATACGGTGCCGACATAGATGACCCGACCCTGACCGGTAATCGACAGCGGGGGGATCGGACGTACGTCATAGCGATACTCGCCGTCGTAATCGTCCTCGATGATGTAAGTGTTCCCGGCGTTCGCCCATTCAATAAGGGCCTGGCGACGATGAGAGGGTAGGACGCCACCCAACGGAAACTGATGACTGGGCGTCACAAATGCCAGGGCGACACCCTTCGGATCGGGAAGCTGAGTGGTATCCATTCCGTCCCTGTCGCAATATACTGGAATGGACTTTGCCCCTGTAGCAAGCATCACGTTCCGGGCCATCGCGTAGCAAGGCTCCTCGAGGACAACTAAGCCTCCAGGATCGACAAGTACCCGCGCACACAGGTCCAACGCCTGCTGGGAACCGCTGACGATGATCATCTGCGAGACATCGCATTCAATGCCACGGGCTCGCCAGAGATAACCTTGCAAGGCATGGCGAAGTGCCAGATTCCCGGCTGGGTGCTCATAGCCAAGCCGTTCTTTGTGAGCCAGAACTGCGGAGTTCAAGGCACGCCGCCAGGCAAGCTTGGGAAAGTCAGATGAAGCGATGTCTCCGTACCGAAAGTCGTATTGCAAGGCTTCCTGTTCGGCGCTGATGTTCTTCGGCAACGCCATTACGCGCGAGGCATACTCAGACACCTGAGGCGCGGTTTCCCGCCCCTGCGGTGCTTCTCCAGTATCGGCAGGTCGCCCACTAGAGGTGACCGTCGGCCGCGTACCCTGCCGCACCTGAATGTATCCCTCAGAGATCAACTGGTCGTAGGCAGCCGTTACGGTGGTCCTGGAGACACCGAGTTGGTCCGCAAGCGCGCGGCTCGAAGGCAATCTGTCGCCCGGCGCGTAAACGCCAGACATGACTTGGTCACGCAAGGAAAGGTAGATGCGGCGGGTCGCGCCGGTTTTTCTTGAGCCTTTTCGAGACTGGACCAACAAAACATTCCCTAACTGGCGGTGTATTTTGGGCCACCTGATGTGAATAATGCGCTCACGTCAAGGAGATGCTTATGTACACCCCGCCAGCCTTTGCCGTGGAAGACGCGGCCGAACTCTATGCAATGATGCGGCAATGTCGCCTCGCCGATTTCGTAACGGCTACACCCGATGGCCCGATGGCCACACCCTTACCGATGTTCCTCGATGAGACTGAGGCAGAAAAGGGCGTCCTCTATGCGCATCTCGCTCGACCGAACCCGCAGTGGCAGGCCAATGTCATTGGACATGGACTTGCAGTCTTCATGGGACCCGACGCCTATGTGACCCCCTCTTGGTATGCCTCAAAAGCCGAGCACGGGAAGGTCGTCCCGACGTGGAACTACACAGCAATCCATGCGAGTGGGCCGGTGGAGTTCTTCACGGAGGCCGATCGACTGCTTGAGGTCGTGTCGCGCCTTACGGGCATTCACGAGGCGTCACGCCCGCTGCCGTGGGCCGTCACGGATGCCCCCGAAGCCTACATCAAGGCTCAGCTACGCGGCATTGTCGGCATTCGCATGCCGATCGTTTCGCTGCAGGGGAAGCGGAAGATGAGCCAAAATCGGCCTGAGGCTGATCGAAAAGGGGTAAAGCAAGGGCTCGGCGATAGCCCCAGCCATACCGCCCAGATCGTTTCGGACATGATCCCGGTCTAAGGTGAGCAATTGGGTTTGAGTGGAAGTCTGATGTTAGCAATAGATGGTGAGTCACCCGTGATCGACGAACGGATCAAGGAAATCGCGCCTGGATTTAGGGCGATGAGCATTCATGTCGACGCGACAAACGCTGGGCAAGGGAGCCTCTCACCAAAACTTCTGACAGATGCCTGCAATTATGTATTGCAGGGCGGCCCGACCTGGGCTGAGGCCCATTTGGCGAGTTGGGCCGACGCCTATGTCCGATTTGGATCAAAGCCTAAACGGACGCCATGTTCGGCGCAGGCGCTGAGAAGGCGGGTGTTAAAAGACGGATCAATCCCTTCTATCAATCCCATCGTCGATCTCTACAACGCTGTCAGTCTCAAATATGCCATTCCCGTTGGCGGCGAGAATTACGATGCCTATCTCGGACGTCCGCTTTTGACTGTGGCCGACGGAAGCGAGACATTCGAAACGGTCATGAACGGCGAAGCGGTGATCGAAAATCCCCTCCCTGGAGAGGTCATCTGGCGAGACGACGCAGGCGCAACATGTCGGCGATGGAACTGGCGGCAGGGCACCCGCACTCGACTGGATGCTGCGGCTGGACGAATGTGGTTTGTATTGGAAAGCCTTGAGACGATGCCAGACGATGCTCTTGCAGAAGCGTCGGACATGCTCGTCGATGGGCTAGAGACGTTGATGCCCGGTTGCTCGGTGTTCGCTCAGAGAATTGCTGTCTGAAGATGACTTGTCCGCTACGGCGCGAAGGAGACTGGACTGTTTTCAGCTTCGGCCCACCGGACGTTATTTTGCAGGCTTGAAATCGGCGCGGTTTTTATGTAGAAAGCTAGAAATAATGCTGTTTTTCTAGACAAAGGTTGGCGCTGATGAGCCTCAGCATCAAGGATCCGGAAGCCCATCGCTTGGCACAGGCAATCTCCCACGCCACGGGAGAAAGCATGACTCGTGTCGTGACTGAGGCGTTGCGCGAGCGCCTTGCGACAATCGAACGCCGAAAGGGCCGAGCGAGCGTCGAGGAACTTCTGGCGATTGCTGACCGCGCCGCCGCGCACGTGAAACACCCCTATGTCGATCACGCTGATCTTCTCTATGACGAACACGGCATTCCGAAATGATTGTCGATACCTCAGCACTGGTCGCAATCCTTTACCGCGAGCCCGAAGCTGCAAGCTTTGTAAAATCTGTCCACGACGCCGAAACCGCCAGGATGAGCGTCGCGAATTATGTTGAGTTGTCCATGGTGGTGGAAAGCCAGCTCGGGCCTGACGGTATGCGCCAGGCTGAAGCTTTCTTCCGGCGTGCCGGCATTATCGTCGAGCCCGTCACCGTCGAGCATGGAGAACTGGCACGACAGGCTTTTCTCGATTTCGGCAAAGGCCGCCACAAAGCCGGTCTCAATTTCGGCGACTGCTTTGCCTATGCTTTGGCCAAGGCATCTGGCGAACCGCTGCTGTTCAAGGGCGACGACTTTTCTCAAACCGATATCCAGGCGGCCTGGTCATAGCCGACGATGCGCGGTTAACCGGACACAGCCCCACATCGTTCCTGCTCCGAGCGAACCCCCTCCCTGCCAGCGCATCTGCTGGATCTGACGGAGCGCGCCCACGCTTATGTCGAAGCCACCAGTTCCGCCAACACCCGCCGCGCTTACACCCATGGTGTTGGATTTCATTGGTGGCCGAGCCTGAGAATGCCGTAGCCGGTCGTCGCCCTCACCGTGCACTCAAGGCAGCGAAGGCCGAGCGCGAGACCCCGCCATGACTGGTTTGAAACAGCCAGAATCACGAGGGCGACGGATACGCACAACGAAATCCGACATAGACTGCGTAAAAGTCGAACCGCTTCCACTGCATGGCGTCAGCTGTCGTCTGTTCACTGCCATACCACCACGAGCCGCCCGCCGTGAGCGCCTCTCCGCCGCGCCGATCCGCAATCCACTCCCAGACATTGCCTCCCATATCGTAGAGACCGTTGACGCCCGGGGGCGTCGATCCGACGCTCGCATGGCGAGGCCAGGGATCGCCATCTCGCGTGTTCATCCCGTCGGCTGTCTCGCCGGAAGGAAAGCGGTAGACACGCCCAGCTTCGAAGCCGGCTGATGATGCCCGCGTTTCGGTGTAGGCGGCACGACGCCACTCCTGTGCGGTTGGCAGTCGCCCGTTGCGCCAGCGGCAAAATGCGGACGCCTCGTCCCAGCTCACATGTACGGCCGGCTCGTCAAGGGACGCTGGTTCAACGCCGAACGGGCGATAGACGGTCCAACCGGCGCGACGCTCCCAGCCAGAACCCCACTCGAAGCCGCCGCCCGATTTCTCGGCGGCGGTCTTAAGACCGGTCGCTTCCGCGAATTCACGAAACTGCCCGATGGTGACCTCGCTGGCATCGATCACGAAATCTCCGATCGCGAGACGCCCTCCGACTTCGGCGCCCGCTGCAGACGCAAAACCGACAGTGAGTCCGATGAAAAGCAAGGCCTTCTTTCCGCACCCAATTCCCACGCTCAGCTCCTCCTGAACGGCCAGGTGACAACCCCACCATAGTTCTTGCCCGGATAGGGCGGCTGGCGCAGCGTATTGGCGAAGCCCTTGATACTTTCCATCTGCCGGAACATCCTCGCCCGCATGGCTTCATCCGGGAGATTGCCGTAGAGAGCGCCCACGTTGTCGGTCAGGTGGTCGGGATTGCTCGTCGCAGGTATCACATTCGTGACGGCCGGGTGGGCGATTATGAATTTCAGGAAGAACTGCGCCCAGCTCTTTGCGCCGAACTCTGCGGCGAATTCGGGAAGCGGCCTGCCCTCGACGCAGGTGAAGAGCCGCGCCTTCTCGAACGGGATGTTGACTTGGACGGCAACGCCATTGTCCGCGCAAGCTGGCAGGATGCGCGCCTCCGCCTGGCGCGAGAAAATCGTGTAGTTGACCTGAACGAAGTCGAGATCACCACTGCGGATCAGCCGCTCCATGGTATCGTAATATTCGGGGCTCCACTGCGTAACGCCGATATATCGGACGCGCCCCTCGCTCTTCCATCGCCGAAGCGTATGCAGGACTTGATCGACATTTTCCAGACTGTGAACCTGCTGGACGTCCATCCTGCTGCGCCACAGCCGCTCCATCGAACGGCGGAACTGTGCTTCCGAATGGCTTTCATCGGAAAGCCATTCTCCGGTCGTCCACGTCTTGTTGGTGATGAAGAGATCGTCGGCGATACCAAGTTCGGTCGCGAAGTCGCCGACGCTCACCTCCGACATGCCATACAGCGGCGACGTATCGACCACCCGTCCGCCAGCCTCATGAAAGCGGCGCATAATCTCACGGATGTGCGCGCGGGGTTCGCCCGGGAGCACGTCGAACGTCTCGAATGTGCCGAGGCCGACGACCGGAATCTCCTCCCGGGTCTTCGGGATCGCCCGCCGGATGATGGACCGATCGGCTGTCGCCTGGGCAAATGCGTGGCCGCCACCAATGGACCCGACTGCCATCGCGCCGATCGCCGCGCCCGCAGCCTGCAAGATTGTCCGCCTGTGAACTCGTCGCATCTCAGTCTCCGTGCCTTGTTTACCAGACTCGAGGATTAGAGTTTTCGCAGCGGAAGGTCGCTCACGATCCTGATCGGGAGCGCGGAAAACTGATATTTTTTGGAAAATGTCGCCAGACCGTTCAAACACATTTCAGTGAGATCGATATTCTGACGGAAGGCATCCCACTACTCTGCGAAATACCCGCGCGAAGTGCGTTGGACTTGAGAATCCGACCGAAAACGCGAGTTCTGCAATATTGGTCGGGTGTCGCGCGAGCATTTGAACAGCCCTCTGCACCCGCAACTCGTTTACGAATTGAAGAGGAGTTCGTCCGGTTGATGCGCGGAAGGCGCGATGAAAGTGACCGTCCGACAGGTCAATCAACCTCGCTAATGTCGCGACGCGGATTTCTCCAGGCAGCTGAGCCTCAATGTAGTCGGCGATGCGGCGGAGCATCCGTGGTGGCAGCTTCAGGGGGCGCTGCGCAGCCGGCCGGTTTCCCGGTCCGTAGCGGATCTTCAGATGCTGGGCGAGCGCCATCAACATCCCATCGAGGTATGCGGGATCAAGATGACCATCCTGGTCTTGGTGCCAAGCGAGTTCGCTCAGCAAAGCGGCCAAAAACCGGTCATCCCTAGTGCTGAACGCGCGAATTTTGGCGCCGTCAGTCAAGTCTCGGAACCGGCCGGGCGAGATCGCGACACCTGCCCAGCGCCATGACACGGCTTCAAGCCTGAGGCGACGCTGGGAATTTGCCGGCAAGACGGAGACGGAGCCGGGCGTATCGATGCCATCGTAGCGGTATCCGCAATCGGTCACGTAGCGGTGGCGAGCGGCACCGCCTTCCAAGGTGCCCATAACAAGGTGGCTGGTCGAAAGGATCGAGCCCTCTACAAGATCAGTATAGCCCCGACGCGCCACATCGAATTGTCCATCCGAAAAGGCAAAGGTGCTGTGTTCGCTGGCGCGAGAACTGAGATTCTGAAGGTAGTTGGCATGTCCGGCGACACTCATTGCGCCCTCCCTCTATGACTTCCCCTGATAACGCATCATTGCGGCCTTGTTTCCTTCACAACGTCTCGCGCACGATTTCGAGGAAAGCCTTCAGCACCGGCGAGGGCTGTTCACGCCGGTAGATGATCGACGTGTCGATAGACAAGCTTCGGCCCTGAATAGGGCGATAGACGACGCCGCTCCGGCGCAGGTTTTGCAGGCAGGCGGGTAGCAGCGAGACGCCCAGCCCGACCGATACAAGTCCGATGATCGTCTGCTTGGGCGTTGCTTCGCGCACGATCCTCGGGCTGAAGCCGGATGAACGGCACAGCCCGATGATCTCGTCATAGAGGGACGGATTGATGCTGCGTGGGAATTGAATCAGCGCTTCGGAGGCCAGGTCGGCTAGCGGGACCTCTGCTTCGGAGGCCAGCCGATGCGTTTCCGGCAGGGCCACGATCAGCGGTTCGACCAGTATGCTTTCGACCTTCAATGCCTTGTGAACGACGGGAGGATGAATAAAACCTATATCGAGCTGGCGTTCGACCACGGCCCTGACCTGATTGGGAATGCGCAGATCGGTCAGGCTCAACTCGACCTCAGGATAGTGCTCGGTGAAGCGCCGAACGACAGAAGGCACCACGCTGTAGATAGCCGCGTCGATGAACCCGACGGCCAGATGGCCGGTTTCACCGCGATCGGCTTTGCGTGCAAGCTCCACCGCTTGCTCTGTCTGATGAAGCACGGCCCTCGCTTCATCAAGGAACACGCGCCCCGCCGGAGTCAGCTCGACCTTACGTTTGGTGCGCTCCAGCAGGCGCACACCCATGAACTGTTCCAGTTGCTGGATCTGCTTTGTCAGAGGCGGCTGCGAGATATGCAGGCGCGCCGCAGCACGCCCGAAATGCAGCTCTTCCGCAACAGCCACGAAGGACTGCATCAGCTTGTAGTCCATCCTTTAATTCCCAAATCGAATTACTGATTGCTCAAACGATATTGGACGCAAAATATCGAGCATGCAAAATCAGCAAAGTTGCAAGACCGGGAGACATGCTTTTGAACGATTCCGAGATTTCACGCCGCCAGATGCTGAAGGCGCCCCTAATTGCAACGATTGCCGCGGCGTCTCAATCAAGTCTTGCCTGCGAGGCGCTTGCCCAGCCCATTCCTGCTGCCTCGCCAGCGCCCGTTGGCGCATTTGCCCACAATGTCGAAGCGGTGGGCTATACCGATTTGGAACATCGTCCAGCCTTCAAGATGGCGATCAGGCATGTTGGCGGACGCTGGTATCTTTACACCGGCCACTTCTGGCACTCGGGCTGGAGCATCGTCGATGTGACCGATCCGGCGAAGCCCGAGGTCGTCAAGTTCATGCCTTATCCCAATACGAATACTTGGACTCTGCAGATGGACTTGTCCGGCGACACAATGGTGACCGCTCTTGAGAGACCCTTTGCAAATTTCGGGGGTGACCCCGCCGCGCCTTTCGATGAAGGCGTTCTGATCTGGGATATCGCTGATCCCATCAATCCGAAACAACTCGGTCACTACCAGACCGGCAGTAGTGGCACGCATCGCAATCTCTATCCCGGCGGGCGTTATGTCCACCTTGCTGCTGGCATGCCTGGGTACAAGGGCAACATCTACGTCATGCTCGATATTTCGGATCGCGCGAATCCCCGCGAAGCCGGACGCTGGTGGGTTCCAGGCCAGCACGAGGCGGGAGGCGAGGCAATCGGATCGACGGACTCCGTCGCTGAATCCGGTGAGGCGACTGACCGCTATCGGTTGCAGCTTCGAGCGCAATGCATGTGCGGCGCTTTCTGTGCGAGTGCGGGCGAAGACGTGTCGCTGCACGGCCCTCCCTATGTCGTGGGAGATCATGCCTATTTGCCTTATGGCGCGGCGGGCATTGTCGTGCTTGACATCAGAAACGTCTCGCAGCCGAGGCGGATCGGCGGTCTGAGCTTCAGCCCGCCCTTCCACTCGCGCTTCGGCGTGCACGGCGTGCTGCCGATCCAAGAACGTGGCATCGCTTTCGCCAACTCGGAGAACGTCACCTACGGACGCGGCCCGATGCACCACGCGTCGATCATCGATATCTCCGATCCGAAGGAACCATTCCTGCTGTCGCTTCTGCCCGAGCCCATACCGCCCGAAGGAGCTTCCTATACCGACTTCACGACTCGTGGCGGCTGGCGCGGGCCGCACAACATCAATCATCACCAGCATCACCCCGACGTGCAGAAACAGGGCGATCTCTTTTACATCGCACATTTCAATGCGGGGCTGAGGGTCTACGACGTCTCAAATACTCGGCTTCCTCGCGAGGTCGGCTACTTCATTCCGCCGGAGCCAAACCGACGCTACGGCCCCATGCCGGAAGATAAGCTGGTTGTTCAGACCGAGGACGTGGTCGTGGATCGGCGCGGCTTCATTTATATAAGTGACAAGAACCAGGGGCTCTGGATACTCCGCTATACCGGCCCGCAGCCGGGAACGGATCGAACGTGATTGTTACATTCACCCTGGAAAGACTGTTCGGGTACCGCCTTCGCAAACCTGAGACGCGGCCCTGGCGGCCCTCCAAAACGCGCAGACACAGCTGGTGGCCGACTGTGAATAGGCATTGTGCAATAACCCCGTCACCTCAGCAAAAACAATTATCTAACCTGCCGATCGGCACCGGGACCGCGATGCCGATTCACAAACTGGAAGCCACCGTGACAATCCTAAGGCGCCATTAGGAGGGATTCAAAGTCGCGCTTACGCCAGCGACTAAGCGCCGGAGCCAAGCTTGACCGGGGTCACTATCATTTCGCCTATGCCAAAGCATGGTTTCCGTGTAACCGCTATATTCGAGAGGCACAGGAAAGGACCTTACATCCGGCCAGTCCGCCAAATCGAGCACGCCGGATGACAGGGTGCAAATCATGTCCGTACGAGAAATGATGGCTGGCACCGCCAGAGCGTAGGGCAAGCTCATCGCGACCGTCCGCTTGAGGCCACGGTCGTCCAGCATCCGATCGATGTAACCTTTCAAGTCACCCACGTGGGTGACCAGCAAGTGCGGATATTTCAAGAACAACTCCAGGGTCAGTTCATCACGGACTTCGGGATGGTTCACTGAAACAATCGAAAGCCACTTCACATGAAAAAGAGGAGCGCGTTTGATGCTCGTCGGCGCGTCGGGCAAGATAGTAATGGCAAGATCAACAGATCCCTTCTCAAGGCTATCAACGACGTCCTGCCGATGAAGATTTCGAATGATGATCGCAATCCTCGGCGCGATTGATCGCAGAGACGCCATCAAACTCGGCATCAAAGTCGCTGCAAGGTGATCTGTCGTCGCAATCCTGAAAACCCGACCAGACCGTGTTGGCGAGAATTGCCCGAAGCCGCCCAACGCTTCTTCAATCTGGCGCAGCGCCGAGCGGATGGGATCGGCAAGGTCCAGCGCCTTTTCTGTTGGGCGCACTCCATCTGCATGCCGGATAAAAAGATCATCAGCGAAAAGCTGCCGCAAATGAGCCAACCGTTTGCTCATTGCCGGCTGGCTCAGGCCGATGCGGTGCGCCGCGGCACTGACGCTCCCCTCGCCCAGCAGGGCGTCAAAAGCGACAAGCAGATTCAAGTCGATTGCAGCCAAGTTCATGACGCCATCCTACATCGATATATAGCTGCGAGGAATATACAGATTCCCAATATCGATTGGACGATTGAGCCGAAAACTGGAAGACAAAGCCAGTCGTATCATCAGGAGCCACAATCATGCGAATATGCTCAGGCCTCTTGGCTTTAACGATATTGCTGTCGCATTCCGAGGCTTCCAGCAGCGAAGCCGAGGCTGTTTACGTGTTGTCAGATACAGATATGGTCCCGACTGTCTACGAAACCGGCGAACTCGGTCCTCCAGACATGAACAGCAAGGACACGCTGTCTGTTATCACGTCGCCATTGAGCCCGGTGCCTTCGGTAACAGGGATGGAAATCTCGAACTCGACCTATGGGCCGCCAGGAGCTCTCGATCTCTCGCCGGACGGCGGCTTCGCTTTTGTTGCGGAGACATACCTCCAGCGGCCCACAGGAGCGACCCGTCTCGATGAACTGCCACCAGGCAATACGATCCGCTCCCTAAATCTCAACAGTGACCGCGCAGTTGTCGACAGCGTAAAAATCGGGAGCCGGCCGCAGGCGATCGAGGTGAGCCCATTGGGGGATCTTATCGCCGCGGTTACGGTCGAAAACAATCGCGAGCTTGCCTTTGTTTCGGTCGATGGCGGTCGTTTCGGCAAGGTTGCGAGCTTCGACCTTGGCCTGGAGCCACCAACCGGCTTCATCCCGCTGAAGTCGACCTGGGTGCAGTGGCATCCAAGCGGCCGCTATGTCGCGGTGAATTTGGTGGACCGCAATCAGGTCGCCTTCTATGAGGTAATTCGCGATCAGTCTGGTCACGTCGCAAACATCCATCCGTGGGGCAATCGTGTCCAGACAAACAAATTCCCGTTCGTCGGCCGTTTTTCACCGGACGGGCGCTATTACATCACCTCTGACCTTCAGTGGGGAATTGATACAGATGGCTTTTACGGGGTACAGGAGGGGATTCTGACATCCATCAGGCTCGCGGATGTCGGCTCTTCCGGTGACGCTGCGCGGCACAGGGTTCCCCACATTGCTCTTGGCGGCTGGGGATCGGAGACGATGGCCTTCAGCCCCGACGGCCGCTTCTTGGTCACGTCCAATCTCCGAGGAACTGGAAAGCCGGACGGTTCGCGTGACTGGACGGAGCGGGCCTCCCTCAGCCTCTACGAATTGAATGCCGAAACCGGCCGATTGACGCTTCACGGTGAGTGGCCGATCTCGTCCGTGCTTCCACAGGGCCTCGCCTTCGATCGCAGCGGGCGGAATGTTTTCGTCGGTGTCAACCGATACAGAAACGAAAGTTCTCCGCTCGGAGCAGTCGAGATCTGGCGGATTGTCACCGAAGGTCGTCCATCGCTCGTCGCAACAAAGGGCCGCATCCGGCTGCCACCGGGCGTACACACGATCGTCTCGCGCTGATCCCCGGTGGTTCATTGGTATCGGTTGAAGGCCCTCTTTCGATCACAGAGGGCGCACATAAATGGCGAACCTTTAGACTATAGCTCGGCATCGTTAGCCTCGGGCGCTGCGACTACCCGTTGGACGAATGCGTGGCTTGCCCCCCAGCTTCGCTTTCTATGTCGGATCGAGCGACAGGTAGGGATGCCGGCGCTCTTCCGGTATCCGACGTGAATGCGAACCGGCCAAAGCTACCGCATTGTTTCTCCGCTATCTTTCCGTATTATTCGTCAGTCTAACGAACGATTTGCACGGTCACCCTGCATGCGATATTTTGGCTGCCAAGATTAGGGTCTGACGCGTCAAATTTGAGTCAGACCCAAGATTACGTGCCGAATGAAAGTGAGAACAATGAACGTCTGGACCAATGCCCCTCCCATGCTTCGCCAGATTTCAGTTCGCGCTGCTATGGAAATCCTCTTGCACGAGGGACCAACCTCACGCGCCGAACTTGCGAAGAAGACCGGGCTTTCGAAGCAGACCATGTCCGAGGTCATACGCACGCTCGAGGAATCCGGTTGGGTGCGCGTCAAAGGTGTCGTCTCAGGAAAGGTCGGACGAAGTGCCGTCACCTACGAGGTGGCTCCGGATGCGGGGTATGTGATTGGCATCGATCTTGGCTCCACGACCGTCCGTGTCGGCGTGGTCGATATTGCCGGAAGGATCCTGCAGGAGATCGAAGCCCCGGTGGATGGCCACACCGGAAAAGCCCTTGTTCTCCATTTGAACAAGCTTGTCGAAGCAAGCCTGAAGAAAGCAAAAGCTCCCCGCAACAAGGTACTGCTCGCCGCAGTAGCGACGCCGGGTGTCGTCGATCCGGAGAGGGGCACGCTGTCGCTTGCCCCCAACATGGCAGATTTCGGCGGCCTGGACGTTGCAAAAACCTTGAGGGAGATTCTGCGCTGCGATGTCATTATCGAAAACGACATCAATGCAGCGGTCATTGGCGAGAGCTGGAAGGGTAGCAGTATAGGGCTCGATTCCTTGGCCTTCATCTCGCTCGGCACCGGGATCGGCCTTGGAACGCTGGTGAACGGGAAGCTGATGAGGGGCGCAAAAGGCGCCGCCGGCGAAATCTCCTACCTCCCCTTCGGTGCGGATCCGTATGAACCGGAAAGCCTTGAACGGGGTGCACTGGAATGCGCAATCAGCGCACGCGGCATTGTCGAACGCCATCGCCCATATGAAAGCAACCTGACGGCTCGCGATGTACTCGAGCAGGCAGAGGATGGCGATGTCCAGGCTCTTACGACCGTCGAGGAAACGGCACGGCTGGCGGCCCTTCTGGTCGTCTCCGTCGATGCCATGCTCGACCCGCAGAAGATCATTCTGGGTGGCAATGTCGGGCGGCACCCCTTGATGGTGCGTCTCATCCAAGAGGCGCTGCCTGCTTGCACCAAGCGTATGATTTCCGTCGAGGCCAGCGCGCTCGGCTCGCGCGCCACGTTGATGGGTGCGGTCGCCATCGCACTCAACCAGTTGCACAACGCCCTGTTTTCGCCGCAGGACCTGCCCAGCGAAATGCGCCTGCCGACACTCACGACATAAACATGCGGCCATTCTGAACGCGCCACAAAGCCCGCGGAGGATCTCTCATCCGCGGGCTTTGTTGCTGAGGTCGGGAGGACCTTATTCCTTGGTTGCGCCGGCCATAATGCCCCCCATCATTAGGCGTTGCAGCGCGGTGAAGACCACGAGCACCGGCAGCACGGACAGCACGGACATGGAGAGCAGCTTCGGCCAATCGATACCGAAACGTCCGATCGAATTGGCGATCGCGAGTTGGACGGTCCACTGATCTTGATCGGTGATGATGAGGAACGGCCAGAGATAGTCGTTCCAGCGCCAGACCAGGTTGAACGCCAGCAGGGTTCCGATCGCCGGCAACGACAGCGGAACGACGATGCGCCACAAAATACGCCATTCCGGCGTCTTGTCCAAACGCGCTGCTTCGAGCAGGCTGTCTGGGATGTTGACGATATACTGCCGCATCAGAAACACGCCGGTCGGCGTGGCGGCCGGCGCGATGATGACGCCTGCCAGTGTTTCCAAGAGCCCGAGATCACGCAAGACCAGGAAGACGGGGATCATGATGATCTGTAGAGGTACCATCAGCGAGGACATGATCAACAGGAAGAAGATCGTGTCGCCTTTGAACCTGAACTTCGCCAGCGCATAGCCGGCCATTACGCTGATCGTGACGGACAGGAAGGCCGACAGGACCGAAACGATGGCCGAGTTCTTGAAGAAAAGCAGGAACTTGGCGCGCGAGATCGTGTTCACGAAATTTTCCAGCGTCGGATTCGCCGGCCACAAGGTCGGAGGCCACTGGAAGATCTCGGCCTGCGGCTTAAGCGCCGACAGGAGGAGCCAGACAGGCGGCAGAAGAAAGACCACAAGAACGAGAGCGACAAGCGCCAGGCGCGTAGGCGAATAGACGTTCGTCATGCTTTGCTCCTTGCGAGACGCAATTGAACGATAGCAAGAACCATCAGGACAACGAAGAGGACCGCTGACTGTGCGGCCGCGATGCCCGCCTGCATCGGGAGCTGGAAGGCGGTGTCGTAAATCGTCTGGATGAGGTAGACGGTCGCCTTGCCGGGGCCACCACCGGTCAGCGAGACGACAAGTTCGTAGACCTTAAAGGCCTCGATCGATGACAGCACCACGACGACAGCCATGGTCGGCCGCAGAAGCGGCAACGTGATGTGGGTGAACTGGCGCCATTTTCTGGTGCCATCGATAGATGCTGCCTCATAATAATCCGGCGAGATGGCCGTCAGACCCGAAAGGAAGATCATCATGTTGACGCCCGCCTGCCACCAGACCCAGGCGACCACGACGGCGATCTGCGCCAGGGTGTCCTGCTCGAGCCACGGAACGGGCGCGATGCTTGCCAGCGACAGGACATAGTTCACAAGACCGTTGTTCAAGCCGAACAGCCAGCGCCATGTGATGCCGATGATCAGCAAACTGATCATCGACGGGAAGAAGACCACGGTGCGGGCAAACGCGAAGAGCTTGGTCTGCGGCTGCAGCAACACGGCTAGTGCCAGCGATAGCACGACGTTGAGCGGCACAGCCACCACAACAAAGATGACCGTTTTCAGCAACGAGATTCGAAAATCGGCGTTGTCGATCAGGCTGACGAAGTTGTCCAGGCCGACATATTGCGGCAGGGTCTGCGGCGCCTGAGGCAGGACCACCACGCCTCGCTTAAACAGGGACATATAGAGCCCCTGAACAAGCGGATAGAGCGTGAATGCGACGATCAGCCCCATCGTCGGCAACATCAGGAAATAGGGCCAGACCTTGCGTCTAATGTCGCCAAGCCGACGGGACGACGGCGGCCTTGCGGCCGCCATCGTCCGTGTGATTGGGCCGACGAGCTCGGTCACTGCGCCGCTTCGACCGCAGCGTCCGCGGCTTTCTTGATCTCAGCCACGGCTTGCGCAGAGGTGATCTGACCGGCGACAGCTTGGGTTACCGCCGACTTGATCGGGCCCCAGACCGCCTGCATCTCCGGCCAGGCCTGATCGGTCGCGGCGAAGGCTGGACTGGCGTCGAGCTCGCCTTGCATGATCTTGACCGCCTGGGAGGCCTTCGCATTTCCGTAGTCGACGGCATCCGCTTTCAGATTGGTAGGGATGACGCCCATCAGCTTGGCATACTCGGCCTGTGTTTTCGGGCTCGTCATCCACTTGATGAACTCGACGGACTCTTTCAGGTTCGGGCTTGTGTTAAAGGCAACGAGATAGTCGCCGCCATAAATTGAGGAGCGGACGGTTCCATAAGGGGTCGGGCCAGCTTGCCAATCGAAGTTTGCGTTGGCTGCAAGCGCCGGAATCTGCCAACTGCCCGACATGTAGGCGACGGCCTGGCCCCCTAAGAAAATCTCCTTGGGACTGTCGGAGCTCGCGCCGCTCCAGAGACCGGGCGGCATGGCATCCTTGGTTATCGCAATGAAATCATCCAGCGACTTCTGCCACTTGGCTTCATCCATCACGACCTTGACGGGCGCTTGTTCGGAGAAAATGTGGTTGCCGTACTGGAATTGATGGACAATCCAGCGGCTGGCCGAGACATCCCACACCAGTGGATAGCGCGTGCCGGACTTTTCAGCGACTTCCTTGACCTTGGGAATGAATTCTTCCCAGGTCCAGCTCCTGTCCTGCGCGGGAATTTCGACGCCTGCCTTCTTGAAGGCATCGACGTTGTAGAAAATGCCGGTCGAGCTGACGTTAAGCGGAGCCGCGATCACCTTTCCTTCAAAACGAGCGCCATCGGCCCAGCCTTTAACGAAATCATTGATCCAATCGGGACCGATTTCCTGATTTAGATCCGCCAGAAAAGGCCGAATGACCGGTTCCATCGAGGAGGTCAGCGAAACATCCGGCATGATGCCGGAGGCAGCGAACTGCTGGAACTTCTGAATCATGCCGCTATAGGGCGTGATCTGTAGATCGAATGTGGTTTCAGGATGCCCCGCCGTATATTTGTCCAGCACGCTGCGGATAATGGCCTCTTGCGCATCGTCCTCAACATACCACAGCAGTTTAAGTTCAGCAGCCGATGCTGCCGACATCGTGATGGACGTGACCAAGGCTGCACTGCTCATCAACTTGAAGATATTCATCGCGTTCCCCTTTCCGGCGCTTTCCGGATGTCGTGTTCCACTGAAGGTTCGAGGCTGATTGCCTCGGAGTATCCAATGCGGACCGAATTTGTTCGTTACCAAGACGAATTAAATACGGGCCGCCGATCCTGTCAAGCCTTCTTTTGGCGGCGCGCAGGAGTCGTCCTGCGCCGGAGTCCCAATCGAAGCATGGAGCATTAAAGTTATGTTCGGCACCTTGACGAACTATGGAGAGATGCGCAGAGTGGCCGCGGGTGCTGCTGAAGACCAACAGGCAGCAGTTCGACTTATAAGGGAACGAGCAATGGCAGGTTTGACGCTTCAGAACGTGGTGAAGCAGTACGGCACCCACCCCATTCTTCATGGAATCGACCTTGCCGTCAAAAACGGTGAATTCGTGGTTCTGGTCGGCCCGTCAGGCTGCGGCAAATCAACCTTGCTTCGTATCATTGCCGGCCTGGAGCCAACGACTAACGGACAGATCCTGATCGGCAACGAGGATGTCACCGGCCTCCAGCCTGGCGACAGAGGCATTGCGATGGTCTTCCAGTCCTATGCGCTATACCCACATATGACCGTCCGCAAGAACCTCTCCTTCGGTCTTGAGAACCTCTCACTCAGCAAGCAGCAGATCGACAGCAAGGTTTCAGAGGCCGCCCGCATGCTGGCGATCGATCCATTGCTCGAGCGTCATCCCAAGCAACTGTCTGGCGGTCAGCGCCAGCGTGTCGCGATCGGCCGTGCCATCGTTCGAGACCCGAAGATCTTTCTCTTCGACGAACCACTCTCCAATCTCGATGCCGCACTTCGCGTCCAGACCCGCGGTGAGATCAGCCGGTTGCACAAGCGGCTTGGCGCGACAATGGTCTATGTCACGCATGACCAGATCGAAGCCATGACCATGGCGGACCGGATTGCCGTCCTAAACGGCGGCAACCTCGAACAGTTCGGCGCCCCGCTCGAATTGTTCGAGTTCCCGGCCAACAGGTTCGTTGCCGGCTTCATTGGCTCGCCGCAAATGAACTTCTACAATGGGAGCATCCGTGCTGTCGAAGCCGAAAAGGTCACTGTCTTCGTCGACGGCCTCGGGCTCATCCAGGCTCCGGTCTCAGGCGCGAGTGCGGTGGTCGGCGACAAAGTCGCGCTCGGCATCCGACCCAACCACTTCCATCTTCTGCCACAGGCCTCCGATGCCCACCAGATGGTGCGCTTCCGCGTCAGCTATGCCGAAAGCGTCGGCACCGAGACCTATGTCTACGGACAGATCGAGGGCAATGACACGGCAACCGTCGCGCACTTGCCCGATCACGTGCCTGTCGCCGCGAAAGACGTCATCGAGTTCGGCGTCGAGCCGGCCTGCTTCCATCTGTTCCACGGTGAAAGCGGTCTCTCCTTTGCCAAGCGCCGCGCCGATGGCAGCATCATTGCGCCGCGTAAAAAGTAATGTCTGACCTCATCATGCTCGTGTCCTCCTCCCAACGCCTGACATACTCCACAGAGGCCGCGGTGGGCCAGGCTGTCGGCGATCTGATTGTGGAAATCATCGGACGTAAACCCGCCGCTGTTCTCGGGCTGGCAACGGGCGCGACCATGGAGCCTGTTTACGCCAACCTGGTGGCTGCGTTCAAACGCGGTGATGTCAGCTTTGCCGGTGTCACGAGTTTTAATCTGGATGAGTACGTGGGGATTCCGACGAGTCATCCGCGTTCATATCGCAGCACGATGAATGCGCTGTTTTTCGATCACGTCGACATCGACAAGAACCGGACATTCCTGCCCGAGGCGTCCGTGGACAAGCCGGATGAAGCAGGCGAGCGCTATGAACGCATGATCGCGAAGGCCGGCGGCATCGACCTGCAATTGCTCGGCATCGGACGAAATGGTCATATCGGCTTGAATGAACCGGGATCGGCCAAGGACAGCCGTACGCGGCTGGTCGAGCTGCATGAGGATACGCTTCGGGCGAATGCCCGTTTCTTCTCCGATCGGCCCGTGCCCTCCTCGGCCATTACAATGGGTATCGGCACCATTCTTTCGGCAAAGCAGATCGTCTTGACGGCGACGGGCGTAGCGAAAGCCGATGCGGTCCGTCGCGCGACCAGCGGCGGCTTTCAGGCCGATTGCCCGGCGTCCGCCTTGCAGGAGCACGACAAGGTCAGCTGGTTTTTCGACCGGGCCGCGGCGGGCCTGCGGATGGCGGCCTAGACGAGCGCTTTGAAAATTCAATCCAGGCTGGAAAGGCCGGCCGTACGCCGGCCTTTCCGCTTTATTCCAACTTGCCCGCGGCTATGGCCGCCTCGATCTGCGGCTTGTATTCCAAGATGGCCGCAGCTGACATACCGGTCCAGCCCTGAAGCAGCGAGCCACGTCCAAATGGCGGCGCGAAATATTCGACGGAACCTATCCAGCCATTCTCGAGGCTCGTCCGCCACCAGCGCAGCATGGGATAGTCCCATCCATCGAGCCCGTACTTGAGCCGCTGCTCGGCGTAGAGGCCCGACAGATAGGGCCAGTCCGAGCCATTGTGATAGCGATAGGCAAACGCGGACTTGGCGCGGGTATCAGCCGAGCGTTTGAATGGTGGCCAGGTGCACATGACGCCCCAATCGCCGTAGGGCTGCTTGGGATTGTTACGGGTCTCGAGCAAAGCGGAAACATGAGCGAGGACTGTTTTGGCCCGATCTTCGGAAACGGCATCGAAACGCAACAGCGTCAGGCTGTCGAGCGTCAGGTGATCCTCGAGGAAATCTTGCTTGGTGCCGTAATCCGCGTACCAGCCAGCTGGCGTCAGCAAGACGTTATCGAGCGACGCCCTTGCCTTGACCGCCGTCTGCCTGGCTTCGTCGGCAAGCTTGCCATCAACGGCTACACCGTATTTTGCGATGACATCCAGCGCTCCCACCCAAAGACCAAGGTCATAGGCCACATAGCCGTGACGATAGACATTGTCGGCCCAGTCACGGTCATGGCGCGGCTTCTGCGGCAGTCCGTTCCTTGCCTTGTCGAAACCGAGGTAGCGGCGGAAAATCGCCTCGACCGTCTTCCAGTGCTTGACCAGCGCTGCATCGTCACCGGTAGTGCGGATGTAGTCACCGATGGTCAGGATGAAGAACAGCGGGCTGTCGAAATGATCGCTCCACCAGTCCGTCGGACGCAGGTGCTCCATCTTGTATTCCGGGGCGGTGGTGCGGAACTTTTCCCATTCTAGTCCCTGTTCCGGTCCAGTCAGGATGACGCCGCTCGGTGCCTCGCCATCCGGCTGGATGCCCGTTGCGAGAAGGTCGATCTGGTCGCGCACTGCCTCTGGATCGAGAAACAACAGCGCCTGCAAAGTCCAGTAACCGTCGCGATAATAGGTGCGTGTCGGGGCACTATATGCCTGCCCGGCAGCGAGCCCAAGGAAGGAGCCGTCTTGGCCGCGTCGAATGCTCGACAGGCACGCATGGGCGCTCTGGATTGCCATGCTGCGCATCAACGCAGGCGCTGCCGGCAAAAGATCGCAGCGCTCTATATAGGCATTCGCCTCGGCAATGATCGCCTCTGCCGGAAGTGCCATGCCGCGCTCGGCCTCGGCAACGCTTGCGCCTGCAGCAATCACAACGACACCCGCGCCGCGATCTTCGACGATGGTCACGCCCCAGGGCGTTGTCGCAACGCGACGGGCACCTTTTCGGGTAACTTTCTGCGGCTGGGTAAGCGTACCCCACCAGGCGCAGCGCCGCGCAGGGCGTATCGCCTTGATCGCAGCGCCGGTGATGACGAGCACCGGCGCAGATTGAGCAACGTGGAGGCTTTGACCCTTTGTTGTTATGCGGTTGGGCGCGTAGACGAATGGTCCAGTCCAAGGCTCGAGGAAGACGTTGGCCATCCTTCCACAACCCCAAAGGGACACTTCAAGACGACCGTCAGGGAAGAGGTCTCCCTGAAGGCGCGGCGCCATAAAGGCATACTGCAAGGGCAAAGTGCTCTCAACCAGACCATCAGGACGGGCATTCGCCATCGGCATCGTCTGCATTTCGCTCTCCTATGACACAGCCTCCGCTGCAGTTGTCCGTCACACATGCGGTGCCCCGCAGGGATCAGCTTGCGAGATGGGAACGTTGTTCAGGTCCTTTGGCGAGATGTCTGGCGGCCAGCATGACTGCGCCGACCATGCCGGCCCTTGGACCGAAGTGACTGTGTTCAATGCGACATGCAAAGGGCAGCAGTGGTGTCAGATGTACCTTCAGAAGCTCAAAGAACTCGGCTTGGCTACCAATGCCGCCGCCGACAACTGTAATGGCCGGATCCAGCAGCGCGTGGATGGCGGCCAGGCCAACGGATGCCGATCGGGCGATTTCGTCAAGCGCAACGAGCGCTTGGTTGTCTCCACCGCGTGCTGCGGCAAAGAGATCCGAAACCGTGTCTCCGTTGCTGGTAAAGCGATCCCTTATGCCACGGCTTCCCACAGCGTCTTCGTAAAGGCCGTTTTGGGAGAAAGGAGCGATCATGTGCGGAGCTTCGCCGACCGGCAGATATCCGATCTCCCCCGCCCGGCCGAATTCACCACGCCACAAGTCGCCGTTGAGCACCAATCCCATTCCGACGCCGGTTCCAAATGAAATAAAGACGAGCGACCTCTCACCCCGGCCCGCCCCTGCGGAAGCTTCGGCATAGGCGGCCAGGTTAACATCATTCTCAACGACAACCTCGCATGCAATACGCGATGCCATGAGATCGCGAAGGGACCGATCCGCAGGAAGTGCCAGATTTGGCGACAGTGAACCTAGGCCCGTTGCCGGATTCACCGCGCCCGGGATGCCAATCACAACGCTATCCAGATCGTTGATGCTGCTTCCGATGTCAGCGACCAGATTATGGATCAGGAGAGCCATCTGATCGAGAACCGGCGCACCTTCACCGTGCAGCGTCGCCTCTTCGCGTGTCGCCAGAATGCGACCGTCAGCGTCTGCAATGCCGGCGAGGATCTTGGTGCCGCCAAGATCGACGCCGACGATCCGCCCTACCAGACGAGGTTCACTCGATCCTTTTGGATTTACTGATATCAGCATTTCGACAGTAACAGGCATCGCCGAACTAGGCACTGATTCGATTCCTCATTTGTTCGGTACGTTGACGAATTTACTATGGAGAAGAGCGCCCTGAGTCAAGCGGCGCCGAGAGCGATTTGAGAAAGACGCTCGCGGTTTTCCGCCTGCGCAATTTTTCGTTCTCGGTACCAGATGAAGAGCCCCGAGCCGACGAGCACCAGCGTCCCCAGCAAAGTCCACATTGTCGGTACATCGCCGAAGATCGCAAAGCCGAGAACGAGCACGGCGAGAAACTGAAAGTACTGCAATGGCGCCAGAAACGATGCCTGCGCGTACCGATGAGCCTGAATGTGGAAATAGTGGCTGATGGCACCAAAGAACCCTGTTCCGACGAGCGGCAGCCAATCGGCGTAGTCCGCTGGCCAGACCCAGATGAACGGCATAAGGGGCGTCAAGATAATCGCGGGAAGGGCGGCCATGATGAGCAGCATGCTACCCGCAGATTCCGTCGCAGCCAGCCGGCGCGTGATGATGCTATAGCTCGCACCGATCAAAACAGACAAAATGATGAACCCGAAGGCCGGGTTGAATTCACCAATCCCAGGCCTCGTGATGATCAAAACGCCGATGAAACTGATGAAGATGGCGCTCCAACGATAGCGCCCCACAACCTCTCCTAGAAATAGAACGGAGAGAAGCGTGACAAAGATCGGTCCCATGAACTGGATCGACAATGTCTGGGCGATCTGGAGATAGCTCAACGCAAGAAAATTCAGTCCTGTGCATGCAATCTGAACCGCAGCACGGGCGACTTGAAGTTTCGGCGCGGTGGTCCGCCATGCTGTCGGCGCACGCCACGGATTAAGCAGGATAGCGACCAGAACGAAGTGGATTGTAAAGCGGAACCAGACGACTTCGATTGCCGGGACAACTGTGCCACCGAGCTTGGCTGTACTGTCGAGGCATGCAAATAGCGTCACTGCAATTAGCATCATGACTGCGGCTTTCGCTTTGTCATCGCCGGCCGTCTCAGCAGTCGTTCGTCGGGCCTGCGCTACTGCATTCAATCCAGAAGGCCCGGCGCCCATGCTAAAATTCCTACATCCGTCCAAGAGTGCTGGTCACGCAGTGTTCGTCAGCGTGACGAACTATTATCCATTACGACCATTCTTGTCCATTCCGCAAGTGGAAAGCTCCGATGCATCGCCGATCTTTCGCGCAACGAAGGGCATTCGGTTCCTCGACGTTAGCTTGTCATCGCGCGGGCTGGGATTCGCAACGGCTACGGGGCCGCTTCACCAATGCGCACTAAAAACACGGATGCACTGCCGGTCATCCGGCAGTTGCTCTCCAACAAACGTGGCTTTCATTTGAACGGGCGACGAGGAGGAACGACCATGCATAAGCTGCTTGTGATCATCGGTGGAGTTGTCCTGTTGGGTGTCTTTGCATTGTATGGAAAGCTGTGGGGCGGCCGCATCTCATAAGCCCGGAGCTTTTGATCGATCCCGCGAAGGTCAATACAAGTCCTCGCCCAAATCCCGGCTTAGACTTGCGCCCTTGCGACGGAAGACAGAGATCAAGCCGATTTTCAGCGGCTTGATGAGCGAAACATGCAGGCTCACCGTGGCAGGCGTGGCATCCCACGGCGATAGAATTGCGCCTCTGATTATTGAATGCTTTTGATCGGGTCTTTCGGCGCGGGATTGAAGCCCACCAGATCCGTCGTGAGCTTGGCGTAGGTACCATCTGCAACCATGTCGGCGAGCGCCTTGTTGACCGCCTTGACGAGTTCAGGCTTGCCCTTTTTGACGGCGAAACCCTTCTGGACATGGCTGACAAAATCCGGAAGGACCTCAAGTGGCATGTTTGCTGACTTGATCATGTAGCCGGCGCCGATCGCATCGGTGATTTCAGCGTCGATGTTGCCGTTGATCAGATCCTGGATGCCGTCGGTCTCAGCCTTGT
The DNA here is from genome assembly GCF_900169785.1 of Rhizobium sullae. Classification (GTDB taxonomy): domain Bacteria; phylum Pseudomonadota; class Alphaproteobacteria; order Rhizobiales; family Rhizobiaceae; genus Rhizobium; species Rhizobium sullae. The sequence continues at coordinate 87,100 of NZ_FWER01000005.1, read as the reverse complement.
ATCCCTTGACGGTAGCACCCTTGTCTTCTGCGATCTTGGCGAACGTGGAAGACGCCAGAGCGCCGACGGTCTTGCCCTTCAGGTCAGCCGGCGTCCTGATTGCGGAGCCCTTCGCAACAACAACGACGCCGCCGGATTCGAGCCACCCGTTGGCAAAGACGACCTGCTTCTGGCGCTCGGCCGTGATGTCCATCGCATCGCTGGTGATGTCGTATTGATCGGCCTGAAGTCCGATCAACAAGGATTCCCACTTGATGATGACAGGCGTGTATTCGAGGTCGAGGCGTTGGCAGATTTCCTTCATCACGCGGATCTCAAGTCCATCCAGGGTGCCGTCAGCAGCGCGCATGCTGAAGGGTGGAAAAGTACCTTCGGTGGCTACGAGTAACTTGCCGGGCTGGAGCAACTCGAGTTCGGCGGCCGAGGCGGCAACGTGGCTGGAAAAGGCGGCGGCTGCGGTCAAGGCAAGGGCGATTATCTGATGTTTCATTTCTGTTCCCTTTTTAATTCTTCGAGGCCCCTCGCCGGCTGGCAGAGAGGGGTTAGGTTCTTCGGGCACGATGCTCGAGGAATAGGTCAATGGTTCAGTTATGCACTGCATAGCGGCGCTCGAGCCAAGCGGCGAGCTGCGTGAGAATAGTCGTCAACAGCAGATAAATCACCGCAACTGCAATGTAGAAGTCGAACGGGCGAAAAGTCATCGCAATCAGTGTCTGGGCATAGAGCGTCAACTCGATGACGGTGATCGTCGACAGGAGCGAGGTATTCTTCAGCGTCGAGATCGCCTCGTTGGTTAGCGACGGAAGAACGATGCGAAACACCTGCGGCAGGATAATGCTGCGCATTGTCGCGGCCTGGCTGAAGCCGATCGCGAGGGCGGATTCCGTCTGGCCCCGAGGGATAGCCGAGAGCCCGCTGCGGATGATTTCCGCAACATAGGCGCCGCTGTTGATGCCGAGTGCGAGAACCCCGGCCGTAAAAGGCGAAAGCCTGATCCCTATCTGAGGAAAACCGAAATAGACGATGAAGATCTGGATGATCGTCGGCGTGCCGCGAATGAACCAGATGTAAAACGCGGTGACGGAGCGAACAGCGCGCCATCTCGAGGTTTGCCCGAGCGCGGCCAGCAGACCGGAAATCCAGCTGACGATGATGGTCAGGACCGTGAGCCAGAAAACCGTCCAGGACGCCATCAGGAACCCGAAACCGTAGAGCCTGACATCCGCCAGAGAATTAGATAGCATGATCAAGCTCCTTCCGCTGCTGCACTGCCGTAAGCCAGGCCATCATGCAGAATGCGATGAAGGAATTGCCGCAGCCGGTCGCTTTGAGGATTTCGCAGGATATCGGGCGCTCCCCATTCGGCAATCACGCCCTTGTCAAAGAACAGCACGCGCGAGGAAACGTCGCGTGCGAAGGCAATCTCGTGCGTGACCAGCAGCATGGTCATTCCTTCCGAGGCAAGCGAAGCCATCAGCACCAGCACTTCGTGCACCAGTTCCGGATCAAGCGCCGAGGTGACTTCGTCGAACAACATAAGCCGCGGCTTCATGGCGAGCGCCCTGACGATCGCAACGCGCTGTTGCTGACCGCCGGAAAGCCGAGACGGATAGCTGTGCCGCTTGTCATAGAGGCCGATGCGCGACAAAAGCGCCTCCGCCTCTTCGATTGCCCGCGCTTTTTGAAGCTTCAACAGTGCCATGGGCGCATGGATGACGTTTTCCAGCACCGTCATGTGCGGCCACAGATTGTAGCTCTGGAAAACCATGCCGACCCGCTGCCTGAGCGATTGCATTTGCGCAGGCGTGGGAAGAAAGCGGGACTCCGTGCGAAAATCGAAGGATAGCTCTTCGAATTTCAGGAAACCCTCCTGCGGCATTTCGAGACCGTTGATGGAGCGCAGGAACGTGCTCTTTCCGGAGCCGCTGGCACCGATGATCGACACGACTTCACCGGCCTGTACGTCAAGTGAGACACCCTTGAGGACCTCATTTTCGCCGAAGCTCTTTTTGATGTCCTTGAGCGCAAGAAGCGGTCCGGTCATTGTAAAGCCTCCGGATATTCACCGGCAATCCGGATTGCTATGTTCCGGGGCGTGCGATCGTCGCCGTTTATGACCGTGATATCCTGAGGGCAGGCCGAGAGTACTAGAAGCAGATCCATTTCAGCCCGTAGCGCGACATAGTCTCCTGCCTTCGACGCGGGCGCATGCCGCTCAAGGCTGCCGTCGGCGTGCACCGGGACGTTCATAAAAAGATTGAGCGAGGCAGGAGTGAAAGGAAGCTGTCTCTCCTTGGCGGCAAGCGCTTCATGAAAGTTGTCGGAGCAACTGCGATGATAGCCATCGCAGCCGAGTTGTTCGTAGATTTCCGCATTGCAGGGGCAGAGCAGTGTGTCGTGACAGAGCAGCGCGCTATCGTCGAGCAATGTCATCATGGGCCGCCGCCGATTGCTGACGACCTTCATACCCTTCTCCAGGTAGATGCTGCTGTTGACCGAGCGGGTGTGATCCATGGAGCTGAACTCCAATGGATCGGTCTCGGACAAGGCCCAGGCGTCCACAACCTGGTTGCCGTGCAGATTGGCAATCACGGCAACCTGCCCAGCCTGCATGCGATATGCGCGCCCATGGCTCGCCGGCACCATTTCAGAAATCACGGTCATTATTCACTTACCCAACGATGCTCAGGTCACGATGCGCAACGGCCTGCGGAAGCGATCTACAACGTCATTCGGCCGCGTACAGAAAAGCTTATTCAGTATACCACTGGAATTCAACTATAAAATTCAGATATTTATGATGATCTTATAGGCATAATGCACAATTGAAGGACTCCGAATGATGCAATTTTCATCAGACATAATTTATGAGCAGATTGGGTTGATCGAGCAATTGACGTCAGAACACAGTCGGTGTACCGAAATCATTTAACTGCCGCGGCGTGATCGCGCGCTTCAATCCATTGCCGCTGCGACAACGCACGTTTACTTCGAAAGAGGTGTCGCTCCCGTTCTGATTGACGTTCTCAGGAGACCTGATGACTCCCTATTTCCCACAGGAAGAATATGAAAACCGTTGGGATCGTGTTCTTAAGGAAATGCAGTTGCGCGGCTTCGAAACCGCCGTCGTCTTCGGCCGCGGTGGTGGCACCACGGATAATTGCGGCGATATTCTTTATCTCTCCAATCATTATGCCATCAGCGGCGGCATGGACTCGCTGATATGGTCGGCGCGCTCGTTCTCCGGCGTTATCCTTCAGCAGGGGACAGAGCCACAACTCCATATCGACGAACCCGAGGTGCGCACCGATCTCGTGTCCATCTCGGACGCACATTGTTCGAACCATCCCTTCCGTAGCGTGGCGAAAGCACTCACAGAGAGGGGCATTACCGCGCGCGTGGCACTGGTGGGCACACAGTTTATCCCGATGAAATTCTATCAGCAGCTTCTTGAGGACGCGCCGAACATTCAATGGATCCCTGCCGATGATCTCGTCCGTTCGGCACGGCGGATCAAAAGTCCTCGTGAGCAGGACTGTTACCGCATTGGCGGCGAGACTGCCACGGCCGGTCTGAACCGTTTGATGGAGGGTTTGATCAGCGGCCTTTCAGAGCAGGAAGCCGCGGGCGAGGCTGCCCGCGAAGTGGTGCGGCGCGGTGGTCGTGTGCAGATGATCGGAACGAACCATGGCGAAACGCTCGGCTTCGACCAGCGGTTTCCGCTGACGGGCTATAGCGCCGATACGCCCAAACCCGGCGATATCGTCACCGGCACCCTCCATGGCGCCTTGCACCAGGGTTACTATCTTGATCCGGGCCGGACGGGCGTTCGCGGCAGGCCAAATGCAGATCAACGAAGGTTGATCGATGCGGTCGCGGACCTCGTACACCGCCTCTCGGAAATGATGCGCCCTGGGGTCAGGCTTCTTGATGTCGCTGCAGAAGGTGACCGGCTGACGGCGGCCTTCGGCGGATCGATCTCGCCGATCATGAAGAACTTCCCTTTTTACGGACACGGAATCGGCCTGGGGTTCGAGCAGCCGCGCATTTCCACCGTGATGTCTCTGCCGGAAGATGTCGTCGACGAAAACATGGTGTTCGGTGTCGAGGCCTTCCTGTCGCACGATGGCGTCGGCGCGGCCTTTTACGAGGACATCATCATCATCGGCAAGGATAGCAACGAGTTACTGACGCCCTCGCCCACCCATTGGTGGTAAGCGGGAGGCTTATCTCTTCGCAAAATCCACGGTGATGAGAAAACCGGCGACCTTTGGCGCCGGGTTTCTTTCTAGTGCGCGAAAACGCCGTCGACATCCTTGAAGCCCTTGACCTCGATCGGATTGCCGCTCGGGTCGAAGAAGAACATCGTGCGCTGCTCGCCCGGTTCGCCCTCAAAGCGCACGACCGGCGGGATGTCGAAGGCAATGCCGGCGTCCTGCAGGCGCTTCGACAGGGCGAACCAGTCGTCCAGCGGCAAGACGACGCCGAGATGCGGCATCATCACCATGTGGTCGCCAACCTTGCCTGTGCGGGTAACCTCAAACGGCTTGCCGAGATGCAGCGAGATCTGGTGGCCAAAGAAATCGAAATCGACCCATGTGTCGGTTGACCGGCCTTCTTCACACCCCAGGACGCCGCCGTAAAACTGGCGGCATTGGTCGAGATCGGTCACGTGATAGGCGAGATGGAAAAGCGAACGCATGATGGCTCCTTGCGATGTTGGAATGCTGAAGTTGTAGAACCGGTTTTAGCGGATGGTGAGATCACGCTGCAAATTAGACAGAGGCTCGGCGCCGTTCTCTGTCACGATGACGGTTTCGGAGGCGCCAACGGTCCACACACCGTAGCTGCGCAGGGTCGCCGGCAGATGGAAGACCATGCCGGGCTCGATGATCCGGTCGACGCCGGAAAACAAACTAAGGATGCCGCCCTCCCCCCAGTCCGGCGCAAAGGCGACCCCCATCGAATAGCCGATCCGCTTGCGGAAGGCGGCCGTGTAGCCTGCCGCGTCGATAACCCGCTGTGCTGCCTCGTGTGGCGCTGCGCAGGACGCCCCCGGCTTTATCTCGGACAGTGCTGCATCGAGCGCGGTCAGCGAGCAATCCATCATTCGTCGCGCCTCAACGGGTGGCTGACCGATCCAGACGGTTCGCATCAGCGCAGCATGATAGCGGGCATGACTGCCTGCCAATTCGAGAAACACGGGATCGCCCTCTTCAAGTCGTCGTCGTCGCCACGTCATGTGCGGCAAGCCGCTGCGCGGGCCGGAAGAGATCAGCGGCTCCATTGCCATCACCTCGGATCCCGCCCGCGTGGCAGCATCGAGCATGGCAGCGGCGATGGCATTTTCGTCCGTGCCGGCGCCACTGGCCGAAATTCCCGCGGCAAGACCGGCTTGCGCGTAAGTCGCGGCCAACCGGATGGCTGCCAATTCTGCGGGTGACTTAACCGTTCTGAGCGGCACCAGAATGCCGGAGCCATCCGGCATGGTCTCGACGCCGATTTCGGCGGCAATCTTTTGTGCCAGCATCGGCGACAAGAACCAGCCGGCAAGCTCGATGGCCGATCGCCTTATGCCCCGTTCCCGCAGAAGCTGGACCAGCAGGGAGGCCGGCTCTTCTCCATCCTGATAGACGGCAATATCGTCCAGCCAGGTGTTGGCGATAGATCCGACCAATTCCAGTTGGCGAACCAAAAGCGTCGGCTCGCCCTCCTCGGGCATGATCAGAGCCTGAAAGGCGAAATAGCCCGCCGTCTGGCGGCCCGTCAGCCAGTAGATGTTTTCCGGGGTCGTGACAATCAGCGCGTCGTATCCGGCGGCGTTGATTGCGGCCCGGGCGCGGGCCTGTCGGGCCCTGAACTCGTTTTTCGGGAAAGAGGCTTCGCAACCTCGGAATTCGGCAAGCTCAGGCATGTAATCTTACTCGGCTCAGGAAATGGCGTCTCTCTATCGAGACAGGCAGGCGGATTTTGGAAATCCAATATGGTGAGTGATGCAGTCGGCAGCCTTCCCTTCGAAAATCGTATCGCATCGGCGAATGCTGGCGCTAAGGCCGGGCAAGCCATCGCAGAAACCGACTACGCACGCTATCAAAATGGGCCTCCATGGCCCCTGCCGCTGCCGCTGGATCACGCGCCTCGATGGCGTCGATCACTGCGATATGCTCGGCGGCCTGCTCGGCAAAGCGGTCGTGAGTGCGGGTGATCGTACAGCGCCGGGCGATGCTGCGCATTTCCCTGAGCATGGCGGGGAGAAGATGCAGATCGGCCGCCTCGGCGACGGCTTCGTGGAACGCGTCGTCATCCGTCCAGAAATGATCGAAGGCCACGTCCTTTCCCTCAACATAGGCCTGCATGATCTTGCGCGATTGCTCGAGCGCCGGCGTCATCGGACGCTTGGCGGCGCGAGCGGCAGCTGCACCTTCGACAAGACGGCGGATCTGGACGATTTCCAGCAATTGCTCGACGGTGACGGGCAGGACCATCAATGTGCCGTTGGTCAGCCGTGAGATGACACCCTCTTTTTGAAGCCTCGAAATCGCCGCACGAAGCGGCGTGCGGGAAATGCCGGATTCGATCGCCAAAGTCCGTTCGGTCAGCAGATCCCCGGCTTTGATGGCCCCTTCGAGAATGCGCTGCTTGATGTCCTTGTAGGCTTGCTGGGCCAGGGTTTCGCTCATGTTTCCACTCTCACGATTTCGACCAGGCATGATGCAGAACCTTGACGGCCTGTATCAGGTCCGCGGGGTTCATGGCCTCATCCGGATTATGGCTGCCATTCCAATTGCGCAGAAACACCATGACCGAGTCCCAGCCAGCCTGGGCGAAGGCGGCGGCGTCATGGCCGCCACCGGATAACATCGTCCGAGGCTTGAGACCGAGTGCGACAGCGGCGGCGGTGATGGTCTGACCGAGGTCTGGAGACAACCGGGTCGGCTGGCTTCGCGATTGCGCACCGGTGACGACGCGCACCCCTCGCGCCTTTTCTATCCTGGCAATCTCGTCATGCAAAATCCGGCCGACCCGTTCCATGATTGCAGGATCGTCGCTGCGGATGTCGATGCAGAAATCAACCCGGCCCGGGACCTTGGCAAAGGCATGTTCGGCCGTTGCCGCATCGACGCGGCCAAAGGTCACCGCAAGGTCATGCCCCTCTTCCAGGACAGTGCCCCAAGCCTTGTCCATCGCCACAATGAGATCTGCAAGCGCAAATACGGCATCCGATCTCGAAGCGCGTGGTGCACCGCCGGAATGCGCCCAGACACCCTCGATGCGGGCGTCCCGGTAGCGCAGGCCGCCACGCACGCCCTCAACTATCCCGAAGGCTTCGCCTGCGTCGTCAAGGACCGGCCCCTGTTCGATGTGCAGTTCGAGGAAGCGAGCGGGCAGGAGCCCCGAGTTACTGATAACCGCGTCCGGATCGCCGCCTTGTTCGCGCATGTGATCGGCGAGCGTGCGGCCGGTGTCTGTGCGCTTGGCCTGCATCTCCGACGCCGTCAGGCGACCAAGCGCCGATCGCGAACCGATGTAGGAGACGGGAAACCAGACGCTTTCCTCGGCTCGGATTACTGTAACGACGAGATCGGTCGGCGGCGTTTTGCCACTCTTTACGAACGCCGTGGCGAGCGCCATGGCCCCAACAACACCGGCCGTGCCGTCATAGGCGCCGCCCATCGGAACTGTATCCAGATGCGAGCCGACGTAGAGCGCAGGCGCCTTTCGATCCCGGCCCGGCAGCCGCGCATAGAGATTCATAGCCGCGTCACGTGTTACTTCAAGGCCAAGGGCCTCTGCTTCTTCGGCTATCACGCGATGGGAATCAGTTTCCAAGGTGCTGTAGGACGGCCGGGTATATCCCGGCCCGGGCGCGGAAATGGAGTTGATCTTATCCAGCAGCCGGTCAACTGTCTCCCGGATCAGCGTATCCGTCATGCCGGCATTCCTACGGGAACGTTAAGGGCAGTCGCCGGGCGTCCGCCAGAGAGAGCGGTCAAGACGTTGCGGGCCGAACCCACGGCAACACGGCGTAGTGCCTCCTCGGTCGCGCCGCCAAGATGCGGAGTGAAGATCACCCGCCCGCCCGCCGCCAGCGGACCAAGCGGTGCTTCATGGGTATAGACATCGAGACCCGCCGCAAAAACACGGCCGGCGTCGATGGCCGCGACCAGTGCTTCTTCGTTGACAAGGCCGGCACGCGCAGTATTGACGAGGATTGCTCCCGGCTTGATGACCGACAGCGCCGTTTCGCCGATCAAATGGCGCGTCTCCGGACGAAGCGGTGTATGCAGCGACACGAGGTCCGCTTGGGAGAGGCCGGTTTCGAGGCTGGTCACTCTTTCGAAGCCCTGAAGGTCGGTAACACGCGGCGAGTACACCAGAACACGCATGTCGAGTGCTGCCTTGAGCATATGGCCGAGCCCTGCGCCCGTTGCGCCGAAGCCGACAATCAGTGCTGTCTTGCCCGAAAGCTCGAAGAACGTCTCACGCTCGCGAAAGCCATGCGCGCCGGTTCGTTCGCTGCGATCGGCGGCGGGAACGCGCCGGGCGGCCGCTAGCGCCAGAGCCAGCGCCAGTTCGGAGACCGATCGGGCATTGGCACCCGGTGTGTTGCAGACGAGAACACCCTTGCGCGTTGCCGCATCCTTGTCGACCGCATCATGACCGGCACCATGGACAACGACGACGCGCAGGCCGTTGCTGGCCTGAATGGCTGCAGCGGACAAACCGGCATCCCGCGTGATGACTGCATCGCAACCCGGAATCATCCGCGCGACCGTCTGCATGTCAGATTTCGGGCACAGCACCGGCTCGACGCCGGCCTGGCGCAGCAGCTCCAGCCCTTCGGCATGAATCGGCTGAACGATCAGGCATTTCATTCCCCGGTCCTTTCAAGGGATAGTGCGAGCCTTTCGAGAATGGCGTCGCGGGCGTGGTTGATGTGCTCCGCCATCAGGAGGCCTGCCCGGTCACCATCGCCAGCCCGCAGGGCATCGAGCATTTCCAGGTGCTCTTCGCAGCTCTTCAAAAAACGGTGCGGCAAATTGCTGTGGTCGAACATGCAGGTGCGACGGCGCAGGTCGGCTATGGTGCTGACCATCATCTCGTTGCGGGTGGACAGCGCAAACGTCCGATGCAGGTCATCGTCGACCCGGCGCTGTTCGTCTTCCTCGCCCGGACCATGTTGCAGCAGATGGCGAACCCGCGCATCCAGTTCGTCGAGTACGGAAACGGCAACCGAGGTTGCCTGTCTGGCGCAGTGGGATTCCAATACCCGACGCAGGAAGAAGATTTCCTCGACTTCGGCGGCGGTCAGCGTTCGCACCTTCAGAAAGCGGCCATCCTGAACAGCCAAGCCCTCCGCTTCGATCCGCTTGATTGCCTCACGCACCGGGGTGCGCGACATGTCCAATGTGTCGCCCAGCTTTGCTTCCTGCAGCGCATCGCCAGGCATCAAGGTGCCGGACAGGATCATCTCGATGATCTTCCCATAGGCCTGTTGAGCAAGCGGCTGGTTCATTGCAATATCTCTCCCGGTCGATCGTTGCTGGCCGGCTTGGCTACCAGATTTGCGAGGACGCTGCGCAGGGCCCGCCGTTCGGCGATCAACAATTCCTCGGCCTGCCCCTGCGAAATGCGAGCAAAGCGGATTGTGCGGCCGGTTGCCACCTGGGCCAGCCTCGGCAGATCGACAGAGGCTACCGTGGCGATCTTCGGATAACCGCCCGCCGTCTGCCGTTCCGCCATCAGCACAAGCAACTTGTTGGAAGACGGCACCTGGATGGAGCCCGGGCATGTCCCGTCGGAGACGATATCGTGCCCTCCGGCTGCCCGGATCGGCGGCCCGTCCAGCACCTGCGCCATGCGATCCCGGGTGGGGGACACGATGAAGGGCGTCTCCAGAAATGTCTGCCTGACGTCTTCGGCAAAATAATCGTCCTGCGGTCCGCAAACCACCCGTATGGGACGCCCGCTGCGGCGCCAGGGTTGCCCCAAGGCAAGATTGATTGAACCAACGGCGTCACCGATCGGCAACCGGTCGCCAGCCTGTAACCGGCGCCCGTGGTGGCCGCCAAGCCCGCTGCGAAGATGGGTGGAGCGCGAGCCGAGGACCGGCGCCACGTCGATGCCTCCGGATATCGCCAGATAGCCCCAGAGGCACTCCCGCAAGGCGCCGATCGTCAGCGTCACACCCGGCAGAAGATCGTAGCTTTCCCAGGGATGTGCCCTCATGCCATCGAGCCTGATATCGACGTCACCGCCGGTCACCGCGAAACGCACAGGACGTGAGACAGTAAAACTGCCGCCGACGCCGGCAAACTCCAGCCCGGCGCACATCGGATCATTGCCGACCAAGGCATTGGCGATACGGAAGGACGGGGCATCCATCGGGCCCGAACCGGATACGCCTGCATGTTGCAAGCCCTTTCGACCGAGGTCCTGGACCGTTGTCATCGGCCCTATCTGCCTGATGTCGATGAAGCTCATTGCGGCACCGCCTCGCCCGTCATCCGTCCCGCAGCGATCGCTCGATCAAGCGTCTCGGCCTCGTCCTCGCTGACAGGCCGAAATGTGACGCGATCGCCGGCTTTGAGCAGAAATGGCTCGGCTCTTGCCGAATCGAAAAGCCGCAGTGGCGTCCGGCCGAGAAACCGCCAGCCGCTCGGCCCCGGAACGGAATTGATGCTCGCCTGCTTGCCTCCGATGCCGATCGCGCCTGCCTCTATCCTTTGCCGGGGCGTTGCAAGACGTGGCGTATGCAGGATTTCCGGCAGCCCACCGAGATAGGCAAAGCCGGGCGCAAAACCGATCATGAAGACCCGATATTCAGCCGACGAATGAAGTTCGATCAGCTGGGAAACCGTCAAATCCTTCATGTCGGCGAGTTCCTGCAGGTCCATACCCATTGTCCCGCCATAGACGACAGGCACGTGGAAACGCCGCATGTGGCTATCGCCGACGACAAGGGCATCCAACCGCTGACGCAACGTCATCGCGAGACTGTGCCCACGAACCGTTTCAGGATCATAAAACACCATCAACGAGCGGTAGGTCGGCACGAGCTCCTCGACACCATTCACCGGCGCATCCGCTAGATTTTGTGCGAGCGCTATGACTCGCTCGCTCACTGCCTCGTCAATGGTGTCGCACAACTCAACAGACAAGGCGCTGTCGCCGCACGCAAGAATGCGCGGAAACATCTTGAACATCGTATGCAGTTCCCCTTCGTCCGTTGCTGACAGGTGCGATTCTCGCTTATCGCGCGCTATTGCTATTTCAGTATACCAACTGTATGTCAACAAAAACTGCTTTAAATGCAACGCGCCAAACTTAAATTGCGCAGGGAAACCATAATTGCTGCAACGCAGGTCCACCCTGCAAGGAGTTCTATCGCATGGCAACCATCGACCTCAATTGTGACATGGGAGAAAGCTTCGGCGCCTACAAGATGGGCGATGACGAATCGATGCTAGAGCTTATTTCCACCGCCAACATTGCCTGCGGATTTCACGCGGGAGACCCCGTGGTTATGCGCGACACGATCCTGGCCGCCAAGGCCAGAGGCGTGGCGATCGGTGCCCACCCGTCCTTTATGGATCTTTACGGCTTCGGCCGCCGCCGCATTGCCGGCGAACGTCCTGAAGATCTGGAAGCGCAGATCATCTATCAGATCGCGGCCATGCAGGGCATGGCGACAGCCCTGTCCTGGCCGATAACCCATGTCAAAACCCATGGCTCCCTCGGCAACATGGCGGCGATTGACGCCGAACTCGCCGCCGTCTGCGTTCGCGCCATCAAGGCAGTCGATCCAACGCTCGTGTTCATTACCCTTCCCTATTCGGAAACGATGAAGGCAGCAGAAGTCGCCGGTCTTCGCGTCGCCTGCGAAATCTATGCCGACCGGACCTATGACGATGCCGGCATGCTGACCTCCAGGCAGATGGAAGGATCGGTCATTCACGATCCGCAGCAGAGCGTCGACCAGGTTGTGTCGATGGTCCGGGATGGCGTTATTCCCACCGTGGGCGGGAGAAGGTTGCCCGTAGAAGCGGCGACGATCTGTGTTCACGGCGATAATCCCCATGCTGTAGCGATGGTCCGCGCCTTGCGCACATCACTCGCCGCCCATGGCGTCAATATCGCTCCCTTTGCAAAACCCGCGATCTGAACGAGGACGTAATGAGCCGCATTGTTTATTTGAATGGCACCTGGCTTCCCGAAGCCGATGCGAAAGTGTCCGTTTTCGATCGTGGCTTTCTGTTTGCTGACGCCATCTACGAAGTCACAGCCGTCATCGGCGGCAAGCTGATTGACTACCATGGCCATAGCGCCCGTCTTCAGCGGTCCCTTTCAGAGCTCGGCATTCCCTGCCCGCTCTCCGAACCGTCGCTGCTGGACGCCCATCGGGAGATCGTCCATCGCAACGGGCTGGATGAGGGGCTGATCTACCTACAGATCAGCCGTGGTGCCGCGGATCGCGATTTTGCCTATCCCACCAAGGCGGAGCCGACGCTGGTACTCTTCACCCAGGCAAAGCCGATACTGAACAATCCGCGGAGCGAGACTGGCATCTCGATCGCCACCGTTCCGGACTGGCGCTGGGAGCGACGCGACATCAAAACCGTGCAACTGCTCTATCCATCCATGGCGAAGATGGAGGCGATGCGGCGCGGTGCCGACGACGCGTGGCTCGTTGAGGATGGGCTTGTCACCGAGGGCAGTGCTGCAACAGCCCACATCGTGAAAGCCGACGGAACGCTCGTGACACGTGGCCTGTCGAATGCGCTGCTACACGGGATCACCCGCGCGAGCATCATGGATCTCGCTCGCGGCGCTGGAATGGCCGTTGAAGAAAGGGCATTTTCTGTGGAAGAAGCTCAGGTGGCGGCGGAAGCCTTCATCACGTCTGCAACCAACTTCTCCACCTCGGTGATCAAGATTGATGAAGTCACCATCGGTGACGGCAAGCCTGGCCCCGTCTCAAGAAGGCTTCGCGCGCTTTACACGGAGAGTCGCTTGGCTTCAGCAATTTGACAATAAGGATTTGAGAGGATCGCTTTTGGTATCTCAGCAGTAGGCGTGGCAGCATGGAGTCCGCGCCGGGCTGAAATGACGGATGCTGGTAGAGACAGATTAACAGATTAAGAGACCTGCTCGCTCAGGCCAGCCGAACTCAGCTGTCCGCGCCGATCAGGGTGCGAATAAGGTAGGCCTAGGAGTATGCCGGTACAACAATTCATGATTGCCGGTGGGCGTGAAGAAATGCATCGTGGAGGCCGCCACCGCGCCAGTAGCGGCGTCGACGATGCATTCCAATGACGGTGCCAATCAGGATGTTGCCGGCAAGTCCGGCTGCACCGGAGCAGCGACCTCAGGCGCTTGCTAGAGTGGAAAGCCTCACGCCTCACACATTTTTCGGCCTTTGGCGATAACAATGCCAATCAAACCTATCACTACAGTGCCTGCTATAAGAATCAGGGCCGCCGCTGCTATAGCTGGACTGATATTTTCACGTATCGTCGAAAACATCTGTCGAGCCAGCGTTCTTTGATTTGGCCCGGCCACAAATAGAGTCAGAACCACTTCATCGAGCGATGTGGCGAATGCGAGAACAGCGCCTGAAATGATGCCCGGCATGGCAAGCGGAAATGTGATACGCCGCAATGCGGTGGCTGGAGAGGCGCCGAGGCTTTGGGCAGCCAGTTCCACACGCTTGTCGATTCCGGTGAGAGCAGCGCTAACACTTACGACCACGAACGGAATGGCGACAACCGTGTGAGCGACGATCACGCCGATATAGCTGTTGGCGATGCCGAGCCGGACGAATAGCACCTGCATTCCGACGCCTAGAACGACGGCCGGAACTACCATCGGCAGCAGGAAGAGTGTTTTCAATGCTCCCGAGAGGAAGAGCATTCGATGGCGCAAGCCAAGAGAGGCGGCCGTACCCAGCGTAAGTGAAACGGCTGTGGTTCCGAAACCGACAATGAGACTGTTGATGATCGACCGACTCCAGGCGTCTGCAGTGACGAGTTCACCGAACCATCGCATTGACCATGCTGGTATAGGATAGGTCAAAAAAACGCTTGACGTAAAGGCTAGGGGCAGGATCGCGACGAGTGGTGCGATTAAGAACGCAATGACGGCGATACTAAAGAGAATTTTGAAGGACGTGGTCACGACTCAAGCTCTCCTTGGATCTTCGGCTGCAAGGCGCGCATAGACGGTGTACAGGGCAATGGTGGCTACCAGAAGAACCAGGCCCAAGGCGCCCGCCATGCTCCAATTGGCCGAACCGGTTGCATAGAAGGCGATCACGGAACTGATCATCTGGTCGCCCGGCCCCCCGATGAGAGCCGGCGTGATATAGTAGCCGATGGCCGACATGAAGACGAGCAACGCACCGGAAGCAACGCCCCGCAGACTCAGCGGCAAAAGCACATGTAGGAATGCCTTGATAGGATGCGCTCCCAGCGATGCGGCGGCGGGCATCAGGTTTCTCGGGATAGCTATCAGCACGCTGTAAATCGGCAGAACCATGAAAGGAAGTAGAACATGCGTCATTGCGATGATGACGCCCGTGCGGTTGAAGATCAGGGGCAGCGGGCTGTTAATGAGACCCAGCGCTTCCAGGACCTCGTTGATCAAGCCTTTTTCTTGGAGGATGATAAACCAAGCTGCCGTCCGCACCATAAGAGACGTCCACAGCGGTAAGAGTACCGCCGCGAGAAGGATCTGGCGCTTCCATCCGTCGCACGCAGCAATCAGCATCGCATATGGAAAGCCGATCACGGTGCAGGCGAGCGTTACTAAGGCTGCGATCCAGAAGGTGCGCAACATGATTGTCCGATTGGCGGAAGCCTCTGGCGGCATTTCGACGATGCTCCCCGACGAGTCCCGGGTGAGATCGACCGCTGCCAGGAGATGACGGTCTGTCGTCGGTGATAGTGCGCCCGTGATCGCCCGCCAGAACTCTGGATTTTGCCAGCGTGGATCGATCTGCTCAAGACTTGGCAGAGGGTCGTTGCTGTTAATGGCCGACAGGGTTTTGGACATCAAAGTGCGAAAGCCAGACTGAGCGCTGTTTAGCCGTCGCACCATGTCGCCTATGGCCTGCGTATCGGTAGCCTGCTTCAGGTCCTTGACCAAGGCCGCCTTCAATTCGGGTGTCGGCGCCGACCGTCCATCCCAAGAGTTTGCAGCTTTCGCCGTCTCTGGCAAAATGCGTAACACCGCCGTGTCGGAGACCGCCTGGGACATCATCGTCATTAGTGGCCAGATGAAAAACACCGCGCTGAACAGGAGGAGCGGAGCAAGGAGAAGCGTTGCCCGCAGATTCTTTATTGCCCTGCCGGTCATGATGCGATGGTCCAGCAATCCGAAGACTGGAACTCGGCAACGACACTGGCACCGACGGGCCATTCGTGGGATTTGCGGCCAAGGCGTGCGACAACACTGTTGCCATTCCCGTCCAAATGCACCCTCAGATGATCGCCTTGATAGACGCTATCGGTGACGTTAGCCGCAAAGCTGTTCATTCCCGTCTTTGTCTCTTTTAATTCGATCCGTTCTGGCCGGATCGAGACGAGCACCTGTTGACCCGCGCGCATCACATCCCCAAGCGTTGCGCTCATCTGGCCACCGTTCTGAAGGCGAATTAGCCCTTGCGATCCGTCAACGCTCTCGATGGTACCCTGGAGCAAGTTCGTTTCGCCAATGAACTCCGCGACAAACCGCGTTCTCGGGTGGTCGTAGATCTCGCGGGGCGTGCCGATCTGCTCAATCTTGCCCTTGTTGAATACGGCGATCCGATCAGACATGGTCAGCGCTTCTGACTGATCGTGCGTTACAAAGACAATGGTCAGTTCGAGGCGATTATGCAGGGCGCGGATGTCGAGTTGCATCTGTTCACGTAAATTCTTGTCAAGCGCACCGAGCGGCTCGTCCATCAGCACGACACGGGGCTCGAACACCAATGCCCGAGCTAGGGCCACCCGCTGCTGCTGCCCGCCGGAAAGTTGTGCAGGCCAGCGGTCACGCATGGCGGAGAGTTGAACCATGTCTAGCGCTCTCGTGACCCGCTCGGCGATCTCAACTTTGCCCACCGAGCGCATCTGCAAGGGAAAGGCAACGTTTTCGGCAACACTCATGTGGGGAAAGAGCGCATAATTCTGAAATACTACACCCATGTCGCGGCGATGGGTGGGCACACTATTGACGGGCTCGCCATCAACCAAGATGGTGCCTTGGGTCGGTGTCTCGAAACCCGCCAGCATCATCAGAAGCGTTGTCTTACCCGAGCCGGAAGGGCCGAGAAGGCTGACGAATTCGCCTCTGGCAATATCGAGGTCGAGATTGTCGATGACACAAAGCGGACCATAGGATTTGCTGATTTGATCAAAACGTATGCGCAGGTCACTCACAGGCGCTCTCCGTGTAGTTTTGACCGGCTCATATCGAGATGAAAGAATGGCCGGCCGACGTCGAAGAAATGCGGCGGCGCGCACTCAAGATAGTCCTGCTGCGCGCGCCGTCCGGGAGGAACTTTTTACTGTGCTAGCCAAGCGTTGAAGCGCTGCGTCAGAGCTTCGGCATTGTCGATCCAGAAATCGGTGTTCAGTGGCAGTGAGTCCGTCATATTGTTGACATCTGTCGGCACGTCCGAGGCATAT
This sequence comes from Rhizobium sullae, assembly GCF_900169785.1. GTDB lineage: Bacteria > Pseudomonadota > Alphaproteobacteria > Rhizobiales > Rhizobiaceae > Rhizobium > Rhizobium sullae. The sequence goes on along the minus strand of NZ_FWER01000005.1, from coordinate 70,430 downwards.
TCCGCTGAAACATTGCTGGCGGCTTCGACGTTCGACAGTCCATAGGCGATGTAACCGGGCAACATGACCTGATTTGCGGCCTCGCTTGCAAACGCGATGAAATCTTGGCCGAGTACCTTGTTTTCTGCATCTTTCAAGACGACCCAGCTGTCGATTGCATAGATGCTTCCCGGCCAGACGACCTTGAAGTTCTTGTTCTCCGTGCGGTTGATACCAGTGATGCGGCCGTTATAAGCTGACGCCATGACGACTTCACCCGAAGCAAGCAATTGCAGGGGTTGTGCGCCTGATTCCCACCAGACGATGTTCGGGCGCAATTCGTCGAGCTTCTTGAACGCTCGATCGACACCTTCCGGAGTGGCAAGAACGTCGTAGACTTCGTCCTTCTTCACGCCGTCGGCGAGCAGCGCAAATTCGAGCGTATATTTTGCCCCTTTTCGCAGCGACCGCTTACCAGGGAATTTCTTCATGTCCCAGAAATCGACCCAGGATTTCGGACCATCCTTTAGCCTTGCACCGTCGTAGGCGATCGCCGTTGACCAGACGATTGCGCCAACACCGCAGTCGCTGACGGCATCCGGCAGAAACTTGTCCTTGCCGCCAAGCTTGTCCCAGTCAATCTTCTCGAAAAGTCCGTCGGCGCAGCCAAGAGCAAGTTCTTCGGCCTCAACCTGAACGACGTCCCAATTGGGTGCGCCGGCCTTAACCTTAGCCTGGAGCACACCAATGCCCCCATCCCAGGCTTCCTCGAGCAGTGGCTTGCCGATTTTTTCGGAAAACGGCTTAAAGTAGATTTCACGTTGTGCGTCCTGATAGCTTCCACCCCAGGACGCCACGGTCAGATCGCGAGCCCAAGCCGCCGGAACGGCCAATCCGAAAGAGGCCATGACAAGATTGGAAACGAGCGCGGTCTTGATAGAAAGATTCATTTCATTCCCTCTTTTGTTGGCTGGAACCCCGCTCCTTTGCACGGGGGCAGGCGCAGGAAATCAGTCCTTTACGGAGCCGGCGGGAAGGGATGCGAGCGTTGCATCGAGTGCCTGCCGGAAACGGCCAAGAAGATCGTCGACTTGGTTTTCGGAGATGATGAGAGGCGGGCAGAAAGCCAGGGCATCGCCCATGATGCGGCTGATCACGCCAGCCTCCTGAAAATTGTTGTTGGCGATTGCTCCGAGTTGACCGGGCAATTCAAGACCCGTCTTGAGAGATTTGTCGGTGACGAGCTCAACGGCGGCCATCAAGCCGACGCCCCTGACTTCGCCTACGAGTGGATGAGTCTCCAACCTGTGCAAGCCATTACGCAACCGTTCGCCCATCGCGGCGGCGTGTGCCACGAGGTTTTCCTCCTCGATGATCCGAATGGTTTCCAGCGCCACGGCCGCAGCCACGGGATGCCCTCCCCCGGTGTAACCGTGACCGAGCGTACCGATCCTGTTGCTTTCGTCAGCAATAGGGTCGAATACCCGGTCATTGATCAAAAGCGCAGATGCAGGGAGGTAGGACGAAGACAATTGCTTCGACAGCACCATCGTATCCGGTTTCAGATCATAGGTCTGGGTGCCGAACATATTGCCAGTGCGCCCGAAGCCGCAGATGACTTCATCAGCCACGAACAGAATATCGTATTTTTGCAGAAGGGCCTGAATCTTGTCCCAGTAGGTGCGCGGCGGCACGACGACCCCGCCTGCGCCAATGACCGGTTCTCCGAAAAAGGCGGCGATCGTTTCCGGACCCTCGCTCAGGATTGTCTCCTCGAGTTCTTCGGCAAGGCGCGTGGAAAAACTTTCCTCGGTTTCGCCAGCCTCCGCTTCACGCCAATAGTGCGGACAGGTGAGCCTGCTTACGCCGGACACGATCAGGTCAAAGGAGCGATGGTTGCCGGGTAGGCTCGTCAGGCAGGAACCGGCGACGGTAACGCCGTGATAGGCGCGGTTACGTACGACGATCTTCTTGCGCTGATGTTCGCCGAGTGCGTTGGCGCGATACCAGATGAGCTTCAGGGCCGTGTCGATCGCTTCCGATCCGGAGTTCGTGAAGAACGCCTTGCTCATTGGAACTGGCGCCATGCTGACGAGCTTTTCGGCGAGATCGACGACAGGCCCGTGCGATTTATGTGTGAAGGTGTGGTAGAAGGGCAGCTTCTCCATTTGCCGCGCCGCCGCCTGGACCAGCCGTTTTTCACTGAAGCCAAGGGCCGTGCTCCAGAGGCCGGCCATCGCTTCGATGTAACGGTTGCCGGCAGAATCTATAACGTAAATGTTTTCGCCACGTTCAATGACGAGGGGGCCGATCTCCGAGTGTTTCTTGGCGTTGGTGTAGCCATGAAGATGGTATGCGATGTCGCGAGCTTCTGCCGAATTGGGTGCTGCTGTCATTATGTGCTTCCTAACCGCTCACGCGAATAAGACCTAATGTATGATGCATCATGTTTAATGCGTCATGGTGAGTCAATCCTTTTGGCTCCTCCAAGCCGATCATGCGCTGGATCTCCATCTCGCTCGTGGCAACCAGCAGCTTGCCGCAGTTTTCGAACGGGATGCCGTGGTCGTCGCAGAAGCGCTTGGTTGCCTCGGCCCCTTGCCGACAAAGGCGCGCTTTGAGGGAACCGGCTGGTAGTAGAGCCGGCATGGATCACGCCACTGTTGTGACCGGTCTGATGCCGAGCCAATCCGGTCTCCTTTTCGAGCAGGAGAATACGCGCACCAGCGGTGCGTTCCTGAAGCGCCATTGCGGTGGCAAGACCGACGATCCCACCGCCGACAATGCAAAAATCGTATACCAAAGCCGCCCGTTTCCTCGACAGGTCAGACATGCTGTCCGCCGTTGATGTGGATCTCGGCACCATTGATGTATGAGGAGGCGTCACTACACAGGAAGTGTATCGTCTCGGCTACTTCGCGGGGCGTTCCGAGCCGACCCATCGGGACTTCTTGCTCCACCAAAGCGTCGGTGCCCGGCGACAGGATTGAGGTTTCGATTTCACCCGGAGCAATTGCGTTTGCACGGACGCCTCGTGGGCCGAACTCATGTGCGAGTTCGCGTGTCAAGGAAGCGAGGCCGGCCTTTGACGCGGCGTAGGCAACGCCGGCAAACGGATGAACACGCGAGCCAGCGATTGAAGTCACATTGACGATGTGGCCCTTGGCCGCCTCAAGCTCCGGCAGGAGCGCTCGTGCGAGCAATGCGGTGGAAATCAGATTGACGTTCAACACTTTCGTCCAGGTATCCGCGTCGGTTCCGATGATGCCAAGCCGCGAGCCGCCAGGGCCTTTGGGCGAAATGCCGGCGTTGTTAACAAGTGCGTCAAGCTTCCCATCAGGAAGGCGCTCCCTAACAGCCGCGACCAAGGGGCCGATCTGAGCGAGATCTGCAAGATCAGCCTGAATGTGACTCTCCCTTGCTGTCGGCCAGGCGCATTCTTCTGAAAATGGCTGCCGCGACACTGTGAGGATGCGCCAGCCTTTCTCCTGAAATAACTTTACGGTTGCGTGGCCAATCCCGCGGCTTGCGCCTGTCAACAGCATGTATCCGGTTGCCATAAGACCCTCATTCATCTAGATGTATGATGCATCATAAATGAGAACACGTTTGGCGCAAGATGTATTTTTGGCTACGCTCAAATATTATCGTATCGACATCCACGCGGACATCATTAAGCAGCAGCCACACTCACACGCGCAAGGATAACTCGTCCACCCTTCTCAATGTCGTCCATGATTGCCCGCGCCGCGCCCTCGGGGTCGCCTCTCTTGAGAGCCTCGACTATGGGGTAGTGGAAGTCGATCATCGAGCGGCCTCCCTCAAGATAAGCATCAGCGATCAGAGGACCCATCTGAAGCCAAAGGCGGCGGAGGATTCCGTTCAACACATGTAAGTCTGCAATTTTTGAAAGTTGGAAATGAAAGGCCTGATTGAGTTCTGTCCCTTTCAACCGATCGCCATCAACAAGCGCCTTTTCGTTTTCCGCCAGGATTGCCGTCAGGGTCTCAATGTCTGCCTTCGATGCAACACGGGCGGCACTCTCGGCTGCGAGAGCTTCGAGCCGCAAACGAATTGCGCGTATTTCGAGATACTGCGGCTTGCTAAGTATGGGAATACGTATGTCCCGGGGGGATTGAAAAACGATTGCATCGTCGTGAGCCAGCCGCAGGATTGCGTCACGTACAGGCGTTACACTCGTGCCCAACTGTTCTGCTATCTCGCGGATTTTCAGCCTGTCACCCGGCTGAAACCGGCCTTTGATCAACGCGTCGCATAGTGTTGCATAGACAGTGTTGCTCAGATTCTCATGTTCCAAAATCGGTAACTCGGACACGTATCAGACCTCGTGCTAAAGACAGTTAGATGCAGATAACTCGTTATGAACGTCTTTGATGCATCAAGCAACGTCGTGTGATCAGGCGGTTAGGGGAAACGGTTCATGCAGTTTCAAAGTCCAACCGATGACTTTCGCGCGGCTTCACTCTGCCTTGGCGAGGGCATCGAGATACTTGGCAGAGGTGCCGAAGATGGAAAAACTGCTCCTCTTCGGCATAGTCCCACTAGACCTTTGCATCAGGCGCAAAGGGAGAGCCATCGTACAGGCAGAGCGTGGCGTCGCTCGCAAGCCCGGAAACCAGCCAGTTCCACATCATCCAGCCGCACATCGTGCAGTAGAAGAGCCTGTCCCCACTCACGAGATCCCAATGGAGCCGGTGTTCCTTCAGATGCTGCAGAAGCGTTCCCCCGGCCGAGTGGACGGTGCATTTCGGCACGCCCGTGGCCCCGAGGAAAACCGGATGACCAGCGGATGGGAGAACGGCAACCTCGAACTCGGGTTCGCGGGCGTCATGGGCGGACATGAATGCCTCGAGGGCGCGCCCATTCGCCGGCCTTGCGACAAGGCCTACCGCCCGCCGCAATCCACGACGGCGACCGGTACGCCGAGCTGTGGCTCCAGCAACGTCACCTTCTCGCCGACATCAACGCGTTTGCGGCTCAGTTTCCTTCGGCCCACGTCCCAATCAACATGGTCATGAAGCGCTCGGCTGCCGGCGAAAGCGTCCCACCGCGACGGCGCACAATGCCGATCGTTCGCGAGATTTGAGGATTGCAAATAGGTCTCGTGACGAGGAACGGGTGCTCTTCCTGTGGTGTAGCGAGTTTCGGAAGAACCGAAATTCCAAGCCCGGCCTCCACCAGACCAAGCGATGTCGAAAGATGCGTGACTTCATAGGACCAGCGCAGTTTCAGGTTCGATTTCGCCAATGCTGCATCAAGAAGGGTGCGATTGCCGCTGGACCGGTGAACCGTGATCAGTTGATAGGGCGCCAGATCATCCCACTCGAGTTCGCTCTTCGTCGCCAGCGGATGATCCTTGCGTGCTGCCAGCACGAACGGATCCTCGATGAGCCGGTCAAAGACAAGGTCGGGATCTGAGAAGCCCATAATATTGATGCCGAACTCGACTTCGCCGCGGGCGACCGCCTGCAGCCCGTCCGTGGCAGGCAGGTCGAGGATGCGAAACCGAATATGGGGATACTCGGCGCTGAACTGCTTGATGACCGTCGGCAGGAAATAGAAGGCTGCCGTCGGCAGGCAAGCGATGGTCACCAGACCGCTGCGCTGGGACCCGACATCGCGCACCGCAAACAGCGACGTGTCGAACTCCTCGAGCATTCGTCGCACCAAGGGGATCAGCTCCGCCCCGAGGGCAGTTGTCGAGACATGCCGCGTCGTGCGCTCGAGCAACGGCGCCCCGATTGCCAGCTCCAGCTTCTGAATTCGTCGGCTGAGTGCCGGCTGGGAAAGATTGAGAGCTTCGGCAGCTCGGTGGAAATTCTCCAGTTCGACGACCGATAGAAACGCGCGCAAATCCAATATCTCACAATTAATGCTCACAGCGCATCATTCCCTCTGATATTCGCATTTCACATATCAATCATTTTGCCGCTTACTGCAACAAAGAAGCTGATTGATATTTAAATCACATCAGTATGCGGACACAACCATGAACGACCTGATTTCCATCCCCTGCGTTCTGATGCGAGGCGGCACCTCCAAGGGACCGTTTTTTCTCGCATCCGACCTTCCGTCGGATTCGCGTCAACGCGATCAGATCCTGCTTTCGGTTATGGGATCCGGTCACCCGTTGCAGATCGATGGGATCGGCGGTGGCAATCCGGTCACCAGCAAGGTCGCCATCGTTGGCCCAGCAACAGTGTCCGATGCCGATGTGGATTATCTGTTCGCCCAGGTCCGCATCGATCAGCAATTCGTCGATACCTCGCCCAACTGCGGAAATATGCTGGCGGCCGTCGGGCCGTTCGCGGTTGAGGCCGGCCTGGTCAAGGCGGCGACGGGGGTAACCCGCGTGCGCATTCACAACGTTAATACCGGCAAATTGATTGAAGCCGAGGTTCCGACCCCTGATGGCCGCGTTGCCTACATGGGAGATGCCTCGATCGACGGCGTGCCCGGCAATGCCGCGCCAATCGCGCTGACCTTCATGGATGCCGCCGGGGCACGCACAGGCATGCTTTTTCCCACCGGCAACCCGCGCGACAGGATTGACGGCATCGATGTCACCTGCATCGACTGCGCTATGCCGATGATGTTGCTGGAAGCCACCGCCCTCGGCGTGACGGGCACCGAACCTGCGGCCGAGCTCAACGCCAACGGTTCTTTGCTGGAACGGCTCGAAACTCTGAGGCTCGAGGCCGGCCGGCGCATGGGTATGGGTGACGTTAGCAATCAGGTCACGCCAAAGCCGGTTCTGATCTCCAGGCCCGACAAGGGCGGCGATCTCGGCGTGCGCTATTTCATGCCGCATCAGTGCCATCCATCTCTTGCAACGACCGGTGCGGTTGGGATTGCCACGGCCTGTATCAGCGACGGAACAGTCGCCTCGCGGCTGATCGGGGACCGCAAGCCGCCGGTCGTTCTCGTTCTGGAACATCCAAGCGGTCGTTTGGAAGTGAAACTGGATACCCGCGACGGCAAGACAGTTGCCGGAATCCTGCGGACGGCCCGGCGCCTCTTCGAGGGCCGGGTCTTTGCAAAACCTATCGCGCAAATGGTTTGCGCGGCATAATCGAAAGTGGTTGCCGGGAGGGCGCCACGCATCAGGGAGGAATACACATGCGTAAACTTTTGATCGCCCTTGCGGCAACGGTCGCTTTCGCCGGTTCGGCTTTTGCGGAACCCGTCCGCATCAGCGTCGGGTCCTACAACCTCAACAACCTGCCCTTCCCGGTCGCAGCCGGCCTAGGTCTCTACGAGAAGGAAGGTCTTGAGGTGACCGTCGAAAACTTTGCATCTGGCGGTTCCAAGACGCTGCAGGCGCTTGTCGCCGGCTCGACCGATATCGCCGTCGGCTTCTACGATCATACGATCCAGATGCAGTCGCAGAACAAGGCCGTCGTGGGCTTTGTCCAGCTTGCGCGCAATTCGGGCCTGGTTCTGGCTGGCGGTAAGGGCACAACCTTCGATCCGGCTAAACCCGAGACAATCAAGGGCGCGAAAATCGGTATCACCGCACCGGGTTCATCCTCGGACTTCTTCGTCCGCTACTATTTGCAGCGCAACAATCTTTCGGCCGAGGACATCTCGTTGATCGGCGTTGGCTCAGGCGCGGCCGCAGTCGCGGCGCTCGAGCAAGGGAAAGTTGATCTGTTGGTCAACTACGATCCGGCAGCAACCTTTATCGAAGCCAAGGGTGTCGGCAAGATCTTGATCGACGCCCGCAGTGACGAGGGTGCCAAGGAAATTTACGGTGGAATCTACCCGACCTCCGTCCTTTATGCGACGCAGGCCTACATCGATGAGAACCCGGAAACCATCCAGAAGGTCACGAACGCGACCGTTAAGGCACTGGCGTGGATGAACGCACATAGCGCTGAAGAGATCGTCGAAAAACTGCCGAAAGAATTCATCTCCGGCGACCGGGATACCTATGTGAAGGCCGTCCAGAATGCCAAACCGATTTTCTCAGTGGACGGCAAATTCAGCGAGACCGACACGCAGACGCCGTTGGCCGTTCTCAAGAGCTTCAACGAAAAGGTTGCTGCTGCAACAATCGATCTTTCCAAAACCTACACGAACGCTTTCGTGGACAAGGTGACGGATAAGACCACCAACTGATCCTAGGAGGAGGCCATGTCTTTGGCTGTCGTAACACCTATGCCTATCCCGACGGGACAGCAAAACGCAAAGTCGATGGTATCGATCGACGCCGTGACAATGTCGTTTGGTTCCTATGTCGCGGTGCAGGACGTCAACCTGGCGGTTGACGATGGTGAGTTTCTCACCATCGTCGGCCCGACGGGTTGCGGCAAGAGCACCATTTTGAACGCGATCGCAGGGCTTCTGAAACCCACGAGCGGAACGGTGACGATCGACGGTACGCCGGTAAAGGGCGTCCAGAACGACATCGGCTATCTCTTCCAGCAGGACGCGCTACTCCCGTGGAAAACATCCATTGAGAATGTCGAACTCGGCCTGATGTTCAGGGGTGTTGCAGCCGCCGAGCGCCGCGAGCGTTCCATGAGCTGGCTTGCCAAGGTCGGGCTCAAAGGCTTCGAACATCGCTATCCGCACCAACTGTCCGGCGGCCAGCGCAAACGTGTCCAGATGGCGCAAGCGCTCATTGCCGGTCCGAAGGTGATCCTAATGGACGAACCGTTCTCGGCCCTCGACATCCACACGCGGCATCTCATGCAGAACGAACTGCTGCGGCTTTGGCAGGAAGAACGCCGCGCCGTCGTGATGATCACACACGACCTCGAAGAGGCCATAGCCCTTGGAGACCGCGTCGCCATTCTGGCCGCCGGGCCCCGTTCGCGGGTCATCGAAAGTTTCCCGGTGGATCTCGAGCGGCCACGGGATGTGGCTGAGATCAAGCTCGATCCACGCTTTATGGATCTGTATCGCAATATCTGGGCTTCCCTGCGCGGTGAAGTGGAGAAAAGCTATGAACGTCGTGACTGAACGCATTATCCAGCTCGGCATGCTGGTTTTTATCCTCGGCGGCTGGCAGCTCGGCGTGACCGCCGGCTTCATCGATGTCTTCTTTTTCCCGGCGCCTCTCGATATCTTCAACCAGATCATCAGCTGGGTCGTTGATCCGAGCTTTTACAAGCATGTCTCGATAACCCTGACGGAAACGGTGCTCGGCTACATCATCGGCACAGGTCTGGGCGTCGCAGCCGGTGTATGGCTCGGTCTCAGCCGCAGTGCGGCGCGGATTCTCGATCCCTTCATCAAGGGCCTGAACGCTATTCCACGCGTCGTGCTTGCGCCAATTTTCGTGCTTTGGCTTGGACTCGGGCTCTGGTCGAAGGTGGCGCTTGCCGTAACACTGGTGTTCTTCATCACCTTCTTCAACGCCATGCAGGGTGTCCGCGAAGTCAACCCGGTGGTTCTCGCAAACGCAAGGATCCTCGGGGCCAAGCGGTCCGATCTGCTGCGGCACGTCTACTTCCCGGCAGCGGCAAGCTGGATTCTGTCCTCGCTGCGCACGTCTGTCGGCTTCGCGGTGGTCGGCGCCATCATCGGCGAATATCTCGGCTCCTCCGCGGGTCTCGGCTACCTGATCGCCCAAGCGGAGGGCAACTTCGATGCGGTCGGCGTGTTCGCCGGCATCATCATCCTTGCGATGTTCGTTCTCATCATCGATCGAGTTCTGGATGTTCTGGAGGGACGGCTCATCAAGTGGAGGCCGAACGCCGCAGAAGAAAGAGCGGCGTAACTATCCGGCTCAGGTTCCATGTGAGTTGGAATGGGGGTACTGGCGTCGGCACCCCCATTCTTTTCAGATTTGAGTTCGAACGCGTAACCAACACCTGATGTCAATCAACGTGCTAAAATCGCGGGCGTTTCCGAGCGGCCATTGTTTTAGTACGCAATGGATTGGGCCAGCACCCCCAGACTCTCGGTCTACATATAAAATCATGATGGTCGCCTTGAACGGGATCGAACCGACGTTGGCTAATCGTGAAGCACCTGATAGATCAGAGACCGCCGAGCGTGAGGTCGTGGCACCATCTTCAAAGAGAACCCTCGGACCGGACTGGAGAGCTTTTGATGGGCTGGAAAACACCGAAGATCGAATACGTGAATGGCTATAAGATCGTTGAAGTTGAAGGGCCCACCTTCAAAGTCTACGATGGCGACCGTCAGCTCGGGGACGATTTCCCCTACCCCGGCGAAGCTGCTGCCTACGCAACCTCGTTGCCAAAACGGGATCATCCACGCAGCTAGGCGAGAAGCCGCGGAAGATCATTGAAAAACCCTTTATGGCAGCCTTACCGAATGTGGAACAAGATTTGACCAGCTGCCAACTTTCTTCACCGCTGGAACTGCTTGGGTGGTCTGAATTCTTCGCGAACCAGGTCCAGCCCAGCGAAGCGGACTTGGTCCCCAGACGCATTGCTTCAGTTCACCGGGCACGCATCGAGGCGGTCGACGTCACCGGGCCGGTCGGACTGGAAGTTCCATCCAATACCAATACTGGTGACTACGCGGTGGGCGACTGGGTTCTTGCCGATGCACTGACTGGCATGCTTATCAGACGTCTCGACCGAAAAAGCGTCTTTCAACGACGCCCGGAAGGCGGACGTGGCCAGCAACTTGTTGCCGCCAACGTCGACACCCTGTTGATCGTGACCTCGTGCAACGCCGATTTTAATCTTGCTCGGCTGGAACGTTACCTGATCATGGCCAACCAGGCCGGGAGCAACCCGGTGATTGTGCTGACGAAGGCTGACACCGCGGAAGATGCAGGCATGTTCCAGGCGCAAGCCGAGGCTTTGCAGCGCGATCTGCCTGTCATTGCCTTGAATGGGCGCTCCGCGGACGCCGTTTTCCTGTTGAGGCCCTGGTGCGGCGTCGGCCAGACGGTTGCGCTGGTGGGATCGTCTGGTGTCGGAAAATCAACGCTGGTGAACACCATGACTGGGCCTGAATCTGACACAAAGCAAAAAACAGGCACCATCCGCGAATATGACGCGCAGGGCCGACACACAACCACGGCTCGATCCCTGCATGCAATTTCAGGCGGCGGCTGGGTCATCGATACACCGGGAATAAGAACGCTTTACGTGAGTGATGTTGCCGACGGTATAGACACCCTCTTTGCTGAAATAACCGAATTGGCGCCGCTTTGCCGCTTTCGCGATTGCACCCATGCCCATGAACCTGGATGCGCGGTCCAGGCAGCTGTCGCAAGCGGTGCCCTGGTCGCCGATCGCCTCGAACGCTGGCGGAACCTGCTTGCCGAAAACCGCGACCGAACACCGGTCGTAAGCGGACCCCGCGGCAACAAGATCGTTCGCAAGAAGAAATATTGAAAGTGTTGAACGTTTGCGACGGTGCTCATCGGCGTCAGCCACGATCCGCCACCTGAATCGGCTGGGCTGTGGGATAGCGTGAGCGCTCAATGATTGGGATTGCGGTCAAGAAGAAGACCCTGCAAGCGGCCGCTCCCGCTTGTGAGGGATATGTCTTTGAACAACCGCGATATGAGGCGCGGTTGCAATCCTTGCCTCTCATCGATGAGGAGGAATGACATCCTCTTTATCTCGATTGTGATCACGCCCGCATTGTCATGGCGGCGGTAATTCCCGGACTCCATCGCATGGAATCCATTTTCTACCGCCCAGGCGGCTATCATATCCGCGTTCATCAAGGTCCTGCTTCAGGAGGTGCGGACGTGCTTTCTCTAGCTGTCCCGCTCGCGCAAATTGCTTCGCAGTCCTAAGGTACCGCAACTGAAACGCTCTAATCCAGCCAAATCCGTCCAAGATTACAGTTCCCGCTCAGGTGTTGCGAGAAAGACTCGAAGCAAGTTGTAAATCGGTACGACCCAGCCGACGCCCCCGTTTGGTGCAGTTGAAGAGATGTGAACCTCCGGCCACGTCAAAGCGCAAGCTTGGATAGATAATTGAGGGACCATTGCCCTCATCAAAACGTAATGAGTCACCACCAAGCCGAGACCCATGATAGCGAGGCGTCGAGATATCAACCCGGCAATCGACATTTCGAAGGCGCCGAAGACCGCTGATTTCGCATCGTTAATCTGCCGAAGATGTTGGCTCGAGTGGATTGTCCTTGCCCCCGGAGACAATGAAACGAAGCGGAGCTCGTTCATTGGCCCACCTGAAACAAAAGAAATGTTTGTCCGGATGAGCGGAAATCATCCGGAAACAGGCCGTCTCTAGTGTTCTGGATGTCGGCAACAAGATCGGCAACACCATCAAGGCCGCGAGGCGGCAGGAGAACATCATGAAGACCCAGAAGCAGACCCAGGCCATCGGCCGCACACTCAGCATCGACGAACTCGCCCAGGTCAGCGGCGGCCACAACCCGCCCGGCGACCTCGTTGCGCGCACTGCGACCCGCCAAACCGGCATCCCGCCCTTCATTCTCATCGGTATTTCGGTCCCGCCGGATCCGTACGTCGTCGGTCATTGATCGATCGGCCCGGATCAACCAGGCTGATGATTTTGCCAAACCGGGCATCCGAAAGGATGTCCGGTTTTTTTGCTTTTGGGGGTATCATTTGACCGCACAGGAAAATGGCGAGGTCTCCGGAAAGACCTCGCCACCAAGGGAAACAGATACATACCAAAATCGCTTACAGACCTGCAGGCGTCCTAGACTAGATGACGACCAATGCCGCGTGGTGGCCGCTGTCGCGGGTGATCCGCCCGGCTTCGAACACCACGACGCGGTCGGCTGCGGCGATCGTTTCTGGACGATGGGCGATCATGATCCGGGTGATGCGCAGCCGGGCGAGTGACGCCGCCACTTCCCGCTCTTTGGCAAGGTCGAGGTTGCTGGTGCCTTCATCAAGGAAGAGGATGACCGGTCGGCGGTAGAGCGCCCGCGCCAGCAGCAGCCGCTGGCGCTGCCCACCCGAAAGACCGCTGCCAACTTCGCCGATCATGGTGTTGTAGTTCATCGGCATGGCGAGGATTTCCGCCTCTATTCCCGCCGTCGCCGCGCATTCGCGCATCAGAGCAACGTCGAGGACCGGTGCGAAAAAGCTGATATTCTCGGCAATCGAGCCGGTCAGCAACTGGTCGTCCTGCATCACCACGCCGATCTGCGCGCGAAAGGCGGCCAGACCGAGCTGATCGAGCGGCCGCCCGTCGACGCGCACCTCGCCGGCGGAGGGTCTGAGCAGGCCCAGCATGACCTTCATCAGGGTCGTCTTGCCACCACCGGAGGTTCCGGTGATCGCAACCAGTTCGCCGGGCGCGACCTTGAAGTTCAGCCCGTCCAGAACGGCAGTCTCGCCCTCGCCATAGCGGTAGCTGACGCCGCACAGTTCCAGCCCGCCTTCGAGGACCGGAACGAGCAAGCCATGATTGTCGAGCCCCGGCTCCGGCGGCGCCAGTGCGATATCGGCAATCCGGTCGAGATGCAGGTCGAGCATGCTCCAGGCGATCAGAGTCTCCAGCAGCTTGCCGGCGGTGTCCAGAAACTGCTGCTTATAGGCAACGAAGGCGAACAGCATGCCGAGGCTGAGATCGCCGGACATGACCAGCCGCGCCCCGGCATAAACGACCAGGATTTTTTCCAGGCCGTTGATCGCATCGTGGCCAATCCGCAGCGAAAGACCTTGCCGCAAAAGGGCGAGCTGACGGTTTGCGAGGCGCACGCATCGCACCTGCCAGCGTGCTTCGCGCTCCGTCTCGGCGCCGGCCAGCTTAATTGCCTGCATGGCGCGCAAAGTCTCAATGAAACAGCTCTGCTCGGCCGCCGCATCCCGGATCGCTTCCTCCTGCCGCTGGCGCAGGCTCCCGAGACCGCCTAGCCGAAGCGCGACCAGCAGCGCGAGCGCGCCGAGCACGATCGCGGCGAGTGCCGGGGAATAGAGGAGGATGACCGCAAGGGTGATCAGCGCCATAAACCCATCGACCAAAGCGGCGACGAGCCCTTGTGAAATCAGTTCGGTGATCGGTTTCGTGGCGCCGAAACGCGAATTCATGTCGCCGATGCCACGTTTTTCGAACCAGTCGAGCGGCAGGCGCAACAGGTGATGAAACAGCGTCGCGACGACCTGGAAATTGACCGCCCCCGAAATCGCCGCCAGCAGGCGGCCACGCAGTAGATCCGCGCCCAGCTTAATGGCGGTGAACAACCCGAAACCGAGTGCAAGTGCAGTCAAAAGCCCCTGATCGCCCTGAACGATAGCTTCGTCGACGGCAAGCTGCATATAGAACGGGCTGGCAATGACGAAGGCCTGGAGGATGAGGCTGAGGAGAAACGCCTGGATTGCGGCGGGCCAGAGCGGCGTGAGGTCGCCGCAGAGCGCTCGCACCGAAAGCCGTTTGCGTGTATCCAGTTTTCGAAACCCGGCGCCGGGCCTCAATTCCACGGCGACGCCGGTAAAATGGTTGGCCAGTTCCTCCATCGTCAGCCGCAGGATACCGCGGGCTGGATCGTGGATCACCACCCTGCTCCCTCCGCCCCAGCTCCTTTGAACGGATTTCAACACCACGAAATGGTTCATGTCCCAATGCAGCACGGCGGGAAGCTGCAAGCCGGCGATCTCGTCGGGCTCCAGCCGCACGCCGCGCCCCTCGAGATCGAGGCGGGCGGCAATGTCCAGCAGCGATTTCAGGTTCGCTCCCTTGATTGAGACGGCGAAACGGTGCCGCAGGGCCGGCATGTCGACCATGTGCCCATGGCTCGCGGCCACCATGGCAAGACACGCAAGGCCGCATTCCATCGCCTCGGCCTGGAGCAGCAGCGGCAGACGATGGCGGCTCATGGATAGGTCCTCCCGATAATGGTTCTCAGCGGCTCCAGTATCCAGTCCAGCACGGAGCGCCGCTCCAGAATGATTTCCGCCCTCAGCGTCATGTCCGGCCGCAACATCTGTTCGAGGCCGCCCTCTGCTACATGTTGCTTGTCGAGGCGAACGGTGACGAGATAGGCGGGGGCCTGCGGTCGCACCGGGCCGGCGATCTCCTCCGGTGCGAGCATGGTTTCCGAAATGCGTTCGACCACCCCCACCTGGGCGCCAAAACGCTGGAATGGAAAGGCGTCATAGGTCAGCCGCACGGACTGCGCAGGGCGCAGGAAGCCGATCGCCTGCGGAGATACGAAGAGTTCGGCGTGCATTGTGACCTCGGTCGGAACCAGCGACATCAGCGGCTTACCTGGATCGACCTGCTGGCCGACGACTGCCTGCAACGCCGTTACCCGTCCCTTAACCGGTGCGCGCACGATAGCCCCGTCCCTTGCCGCCGCCTCGGCCTTTTGCTGCTGCAGCGCCGCGATCGTGCCATCGAGGCGGGCGATCCGGTCCCGGCTGTCGGCGGGCAGCTGCGCTCGAAGCAAGGCGACCTGCCGCTCCTCATGGAGGATGGAATCGAGCCGCTGCTGCACCGTCGTCAGCTCCTGCCGGCGGGTGAGCAAGGCGTCTTCGCGTGCCCGAAGATCGGTGTCGGTGATCAGGCTGCGTTGGCGTAGGCTGTCGCCCGACTGGAATTGATCGCTGGCAACGCGCACGCGTTGCTCCAGAAGCGCGCGCTGGGAATGGAGGCTCTCCCGTTCCGCCTCCAGAGAGGCTAGGCGGCTATCGAAACCCCTCCGTTCATGATCGACGCGTATGCTCTCGCCGGCTATCTGTTCCAGAAGCAGGGACTCCTGCCGGTCCAGCAACCCGCTGAGACTACCCTGCAGGCTCCCGCCATCCTGCAGCGAGGCAGTATAGCTTAGGCTGAACAGCGGAGTGCCGGCCTCGACGAGAGCGCCATCGGCGACAAACAGCGCCCGCAGTGTTGCTTGCTGCGGCGGCATCACCCGTACGGTTCCGGCATCCGGAACGACGAACCCGATCGCAGGCTGTCGCCGGGAATAGGGCATTGCCCCGACGAAGACCGTAGCAAGCAGTACCGATCCGGCCAGGAAGACAGTCAGCAAAGCCAGCGCCGGCGACCGCAGGTCGAGCAGGCCGGGAATGGCCTGGTTGTCGGGTTGGATAGTCCGAAAGAGCGTCGCGGTCATGCAGCCACCATGAAGAGTGTGGGATCGTGGATCCGGCGGCTATTAGGGATGTCGCGTTTCAGTCGGACTTCGCGTTGAGGCGGAGCAATGTTTCGATTGTTTCGGCGAACCGTTTCGGTCCACAGTCGCGGCGTCGCAGGCAGGCGTCACTGGATCTCCATGGATTTCGCCGATGGCGCCTGCGGCATGACGGGCGAAGCGATCGTCGAGACCAGCTTGACGAGCTCGGCTTGACGGGAGGTATCGGTCTTGGCGAAGATCCGCCCGAGATGGGTTTTCAACGTGTTCTCGCTGATGCCGAGTGCCGCTGCGCACTGTGATGTGGAGAGCCCCTGTCCGATCCGCAGGACGACGCGTGCCTCCGCGGGCGTCAGGTCGAAGAGGGTGATCAGCACATCCTCCTGTGGCGGCGAGGCGGAGATCGTCGTCGATATGAATATGGCAGCGCAGGCGGGGCGGAAGACGGCGCGTGCCGTGCCTTCGCTCAAGGGCAGCACATAGGCGACCGCCGGCGGCTGCCCCGGAGCGGAAATCGGCAGGCCAATCCCGCGGGAACCCAATGAGGCATCTGCCCTCGCGGCGGCCGCAACCGCCTCGAGCAATGCCCTGGAAACCACAGGCGTCTGGGCCTGAAGCATGCCGTTTCGCGATCGCAGCGGCACTCCGTGAGTGAGCATCTGGGCGGCATGTGCGTTGGCATGCAGGACGGCACCGACTCCGTCAACCAGAATGACGGGGACCGCGAGGCTGTCGAGAGCACCGCGGTAGAGGCCCGCCGTCACCCGTGTCTGATCGAGAAGGTCACCGATCAGCGAGGCGCGCCGCAGATGCGGTGAAAGCAAAGCCAGGAATCGCTGCTGCTCGTCGCTGATCGGCGGCCGGTCCGCCCATGTCGTGCTGCTGAACAACCCAATCCGGTCGGCCGTGTGGACGAATTTCGTCGTACAGCCTTCGCGCAATCCCTGTGGTCGTGCCCATTCCAGGAAAAATGTCGATTGCGCCAGTTCCGCCTCGCTGATGACGGCCAGTGTCCGCAAGGGCATATCGATATCGCCCATCACCGCTTCCACAAGCCCCGGTATCTCACTGAGCTCGTAGTCCTGCAGCGCGCGCATCCGTTCGGCGTCCCAAGGGGACCGCGCCGCAAACCTGCCGCGGCTGTCGGAGATACTGGTCAATGCGATCGTCGTATAGGCGGCGTCGATCGTGGTGGTGATGCGGGTCATCACGCCGGTCCAACCTTCCGGGCTCAGAGCACAATCATAGATATCGCCGATGATCGAAGAGAGTGTTTCATCGCTCAGTCTGCTCATGCCCGCCCTCTGGATCCCCTCACCTCTCCCGCTGATACAATGTCAGGAATACCAGGACACATGCAACCGAAAGCTGGAGAGGTGACACCTAATCGGAAGGTGAAGCCACTGCATCATACTTATGGGTGACGACACGGTGAGTGAGCCCGCACTAGATCTGCATGATCGCGACGCAGGGGCGCGCGTCCTTTCACAGTACACAATTCGATTTGGAGAGCGTCGATGAATAGCCAGCCGCGCCTGATCTTTGTCGACGACGAGGCGGACCTGCGCGACATGGTGGCTGATTACATGCAGCGGGAGAACTGGTCGGTGCGCACCGCCGCGTGCGGCAAGTCGCTCGACATGCTTCTGGCGCGCGAGGATGCCGACCTGATCGTGCTCGACATCAACATGCCGGGCGAAGGCGGGCTGTCGCTGCTGAGGCGCATCCGCGACAGGAGCACCACGCCCGTCGTCATGCTGACCGCCGCCAGCAATATCGCGGACAAGATCGCCGGGCTGGACATGGGCGCCGACGATTACATGACCAAGCCCTTCGACCTGCGAGAGTTGAAGACACGGATCAAGGCCGTGCTTCGCCGCCGGCCGCCCGTTTCCGCTGCCATGCCGGGGGACGATCGCGGAACGCAAACCATCCGGCACATCCAGCCCTTCGGAAAGCTCTTCGTTGATCTCAATGCCCGCAGCCTCATCCATGCGGACGGCATGAGCGAACCCGTCACCGCGATGGAATTCGACCTGCTCCAGGTCTTCCTGCAGAACCCGGATCGGGTGCTGACGCGCGACAGGCTACTCGACCTCGCTCACAACCGCGACAACGACCCCTTCGATCGCAGCATCGACGTTCGCATCGCCCGTATACGCAAGAAGATCGAACACAATCCTGCAAAGCCACAGGCCCTCAAGACCGTGCGCGGCGCCGGTTACATCTTCACGCCGCCAAAGCGGACGGAATGATGGACGAGCCGCTGCCGATTTCCGAGGAACGCCCTGCCCGCGGTGGAACCACCTCGGATCACCTTCCGATCGGCGAAAAGCAGTTCGTCGATGCGTTGCTCGGCGGCATTGTCGACTGCGCCACGGTCATCGATCCGGCTGGGCGCTATCTTTATGCCAACCGGCATTTTCTCGATTTCGTCAAAAGGCCGCCATCCGAAATCATCGGCAACACGGTCGCGCAGGTGCTGGGAGATGCCGTCCACGGCGCCTACCAAGCGGCATTGCACTCCCCTCCGGCCGCAGGGACCGTCGGCACCGACGGATGGCTGGACTTCGGGCCGCTCGGCAGGCGTTACATCAAGCAGACGATCACCTGCTATCCGCATGGGAACGTCGCCGTCGCGGGTTATGTCGTCCTGTGGCGCGACCTGACGGACCTGAAAACGCAGCAGACCGAAGTGGTCCGGCGCATCGAGGCCCAAACGCAGGCAGACGCCTATCACACAGCGATCGTCAACAATGCACTCGATGCGATCGTCGTCATCGACGAAACCGGCGCCGTCGTCGACTTCAATCCGGCCGCCGTCTCGATCTTCGGTTATGGCCGCGACGAAGCGATGGGCCGCCAGATCGCTGAGTTGATCATCCCGCAGGCACTGCGAACGGCTCATGATCGGGGGCTGGCGAGTTATCTGCAAAGCGGCATGAGCCGCATTTTAGGGCGACGGCTGGAGCTCGAGGCACTACGGGCCAACGGCGAGCAGATCCCGGTCGAATTGACGATCACGGAGGTGAGGCTTGGCGAAAGGCGGCTGTTTGCCGCCCACCTGCGCGATCTGGGCGCCGCCCGTCATGCGCAGGCGCAGATAGAGAGCCAGCGCGAAGCTTTGCACCAGAAGGACAAGCTGGCAGCGCTTGGCTCATTGCTTGCAGGCGTTGCGCACGAATTGAACAACCCGCTGTCGATCGTCATCGGCCAGACGATGATGCTGCGCGAAAAGCTGATCGGCTCGCCCATCGCCGAGGAACTGGCGCAACGCAGCGTCAAGATTGAGATCGCCGCCCATCGGTGCGCCCGCATCGTCCGCAGCTTTCTTGACATGGCCCGCCAGCGCAAGCACCAGCGCAAGTCCGTGCAGATCGCCGGCATCGTCGATACCGCGCTGGAGCTTTTAAGCTATAATCTAAAAAGCTCCGGGGTCACGGTGGAAACGGATCTGCCGCCCGGCCTGCCGTCGCTCTGGATCGATGGTGACCAGATCCACCAGGTCATCGTCAACCTCATCGTCAATGCCTGCCAGGCACTTGAAGAAAAGACCGATGGGTCGCGCCGGATCCGTATAGAGACCAGCCATGACCCTGCCGGAGAGACAGTTTCGCTGAAGGTGTCAGACAATGGCGCCGGCATTCCGGCCAGTATCCGCTCCCGCATCTTCGATCCTTATTTCACCACCAAGCCACAGGGCACTGGAACCGGCATCGGTCTAGCCGTTTCGCGTGGGCTGATCGAATCGCATGGCGGCACGCTCGACCTCGATGCCGCAGCAAACCTCGGTGGCGCCGGTTTCCTCATCGTTCTACCGATCGACCGCGCAGAGACGGAGGCTGTCGGCGAGGCCGAACCCTCGCTCAGTGTCGAACCGGGGATTGCCAAGCGGAACGTCCTCATTGTCGACGACGAAATCGAGATCGCCGAACTTCTGGCAGACATGGTCGACAAACTCGGCTTCGTCGGAACGGTCGCCACCAGCGGCGACCAAGCGAAGATCCGCGTCGAGCAAGCCGACCGGCCAATCGAGGTCATCCTGTGCGACATCCGCATGCCGGGTGGCGATGGGCCGGCTTTTTTCGACTGGCTGTGCGAACACCATCCCGCGCTGACCGAGCGTATTGGCTTCATCACCGGCGATACGCTCGGCCCCGCCGCCGGCCGGTTTCTGGCGCGATCCGGATGCCCCGTGCTCGAAAAACCGTTCATGCCGGGCGATATCGAGCGAATTCTCAAGTCGCTGGTCCGGGCCGACCCACCGGCGTGAAGCCTAAGAAACAATTGAAACACGCGGGGAAAAGCCGCGAACTACGACAGAAACAGTGCCAGGCTAAATCTGCTCTCCAGAAACCAAGCTGGAGTTGAAGTCATGCAGGAAACCGAAATCGTCATGCTAGAACAGAGTTTCGCCGAAGTCGCTGCCGTCAGGGAGCAGGCGGCCGAACTGTTCTACGAGCGGCTGTTCGTTCACGACCCCTCGCTTCGGACGATGTTTGCCAATACCGACATGAAGGAACAGGGCCGCAAGCTGATGATGGCACTTTCCCTGGTCGTCGGTTCGCTCCGCAAGCTCGAGACGGTGGTCCCTTCCCTCGAAGCTCTCGCCGTAAAGCACGTCGGATACGGCGTGCGCGACGAACATTACGCAACCGTCGGCAAGGCGCTGATCGAGACCCTTTCCCTGTTCTTCGCTCACCGTTTCACGCTCGAATACCGCAGACTCTGGACATCCGCCTACGAGACCGTCGCCGGCGTAATGATGGCGGCCGCCAAAGCCAGCCCAGCCCCCCTGCGGCGTTCGTCCTGAACGTTGCGGATAAAGTCACGGCCGGAATCCACCCCAAACGACATGGCTTCAGGATGCGGCAATGACGCTCGGAGCCAACCAGCTTATCAAACTCGCGCTCGGCGCCATCTGCTGCTGCACGATATTCTCACACGCGTTGATTGCAGCAGCTACCGATGCGCGGTCGCTGGAGCGGATCGAGAGTACGGACGTGGTCGGGACCGCGTTCCGGCTCACCTTTTCGAGCGGCCGGGTCCTCCAGGGCAAGGAACTCATCGGTGCGACGCTGTCGGTTCTGTTGCCGGGAGACCCGGTCGCCCATCGCGTCCGCTTCGACGACATCCTGGTCGACAGCCGCGATCCCGACAATGAAGTCCTGCTGCACAAGGTCACCGTCGTCGACTGCGGAGGCGCAAAAGAACTCTGCGATCCTGACCCTGATGGAAACCGCTGGATGTTTCCGCTCAAGGGCCAATGGGATCCCGAGGGGCGGATGATTTCGCAATCCGGCTTCACGCTCACCTGCTTGGCCGGAGCGCAAGGCAAATGTGTCCGCTTCGGTTATAAGCCCTGGAAAACGCTGCCGAACGGCACCGATCTTGCGGAATACCACCGCGCCTGCGTGAAGATGGTCCGGGCCGACTATTGCGGCGACAGGGCCACCACCCGAACCGGCATGAGGATCGATCTCTACGACGATCTCGGCATAGAGCGGGAGGCCGAAAGCGCCGGGGCGGACGAGCTCAATTTCGAAGCCGCCTGGAGTGCTGATGGCGCAGTCTGCGTCGCCCATACCCGCGTCCCCGAAAACATGACGGTCGAGGGCGTGCGGAACTCCTGTCCGCGGTTAAACCAGCGCCTCGGCCCTGCGTCCTGCAATGCTACGAACGCCAAGGCCGGACTTTTTGGCAAGGCATTGATCTTCAACCGCTCCCGTTAGCGGCAACACCCTTTCCCGCCTCGAAAATCGAAAGCCGGAAAATATCGAACCGCTGGATGGTCCACGGTTCGCCTTCAAAACACCAGGAAAACGATCATGAACATGCGCAAGCTTCTCCTCGTCGCCATTCTCGCCGCTTCGGCCGTTCCGGCATCCGCAGCCATCTCCAGCAACGCGCTGTCGAACAATGCACTTTCCAACAATGCCTTGTCGAATAACGCACTTTCGAACAACGCCCTTACCAACAACGCTGTCGCTGCCAGCACCCTTTCAGGAGCTGGGGTGGCAATTCCTCCTGCGACTGGCGCTGGAAGCGTCAATGACGTCATCGGTATTGAACTGCCGAACGGTCAAATGATCGCGAAGTAACTCAGCGGGGCGAATTATTCGCCCCGCCCTCCCTCGTTCCCGGTGAATTACTTAAAGGCTCGCCATCAGTCCGAAATGGCAACGGCCAGTAGCCTCGCCTTGATGGGATGTGAGCCTGCCACCCTTCATATGTGCTCGATCTATTACATTTAATATCAATCGCTTAGTGCACACGTTGTCCAGCCAAAAGAAGTAATCTGGTCGCATACATGCCTCAGGAAACCTCAACCAGACTCACACGGAGATCGTTAATCACCGTGGCGAGACCTGGCGCTCCGATTAGTGGCACCACGCGCTCGACCGTCAGCTTCGGGATGGCCCGGTCAAAGATTGCGAGATTCGTATGTCCGTTCAGCCGGGATGGGTAGATGATGCCGTCCGGCACGGATTGGTGTTGGTGAAAAGCAAGCGACCATGCCCGCGCGAGGTTTTGGCGAGAGGACTTTGCAACATCGGTCGGCACACCCATCCTGATCGCGTGATCCTCGCGTAGATCGACAAGGCTGAGATCCGCATTCGTCTCGATTTCAGCGTAACGGCGCGCGTAGATTTCTTTCTCCTCGATCGGAAGGTCGCCGATGAGACCGTCGCGTCGGTCACGTAGGACCGCCTCCAAGAAACAAACCTTGAGCGTCTCACCCAAATAGAGAACGCCGAACCGCCTTGCCATGTCCCGCCGGCGGGGATCGCTAAACCGGCTCGGCGTCTTTCCATATCCCAATGGGTCGGGAAAGGCGTTCGCATAGATCCGTCCAAATCGACGACCGGCGGGAACGGTCTCGATATCGACCGGAGAGCTGTTAAAACCCGCGGGCGGCTTGATGCCGGTCATTCAGCGAAAATCACCGCGGGCGATGCCCTCGGCCGCTGCAATCACGTCCTCGTCACGCCCACGCTTCAGAGCGTCCAGCCCGGTCCGACCATCGAGAGAGCCATGCGGCGTGATTAGGAAGCGATATACCGCCCATGCACCGCCCAGGATCTCTTGCAGCTTCGGAAGCGCTGCATAAGGCCGACCGTAACGATCGAGTTGCCACGCCGGAAAACGGAAGCCCCGCTTCGCGCCGTCGAGACCTAGAACCTGCCCGTGTTGACGCTTCGTGTTGACGGTAACACGCGAAACGCCGAGCAAATCCGCGAACGCTTCCGCACCCAACATGTCGTCCTCGGCGACAATCTGAGCAACGCGGCGTTGGCCGCGTCCCCTCGCGGCCGCCAACGCGGCCTGCAGCTCGTCATCTGGCTCGCGCACCTCCTCGACGGGAAATGCGTCCTGAGGCAGCGGCTCTTCCTCAACGATCGAAATGGTCTGTGCTCCAGCCAACGTGTCCACGACGACGCGGAAGCTGACCTGATGGCCGGCCTTTCGGCTCAGTTGAACCGCTTTGGCATATTGCCTGATAAGGGCCTTCTCGAAATCAGCCTTTCGTGGCAGTTTCATCGAGAACGCTATAGAGGAATCGTTTCGAGGTTCATCGGTTATAGTTTTCGTCACGGGCATGGGTGTTAGCCTCCTGAACCGCAAATATGGGCAACACCAGACAGTTCGTCAAGTTCGTTAAGTTCGTTAAGATCCTCGCGAGCTTCTCTGGTTTGGTCGGCTCGAAGCTGTGAGTTCTCAAGCTTCAAAGCGCCTAGGACACACATGTTCGATTCGCCCACGAACCGCCTAAGGTGCGGACAAATTTCGAGCCGACAACGAAATGCCGCGCGAGAGCGCGCCGACGAGACCGGAGACAAACTTTTATGACCACTGTCTGCGAAATAAGCTGTTTTCCGCTCTGTGCGACGACGACTACGAGTTTCTCGGCGCTCCCGGCCCGCGGCTGCAATCGAGCTTCGAACATTGTCGGGATATCGTTCTTCAGGCAGAAAGCGGCGCTTTGACACTATTCTGCTTCCGTCCGGCTATGCGCTGGGCATCGACACGACGGCCTTTGCGTCGGCGATCGCGGCCCTGACTCGCCGGATCAAGCTATTGATGGCCGTTCGCGTCGGTGAAAGCTGGCCCGGCAGATCGCAACCATCGACCGCATCGCCAATGGCCGGCTATCGGTCAACATAATCTCCAGCGAGATGCCGGGAGAAACCCTTGCAAGTGGGCCGCGCTAAGCCCGCACCGTTGAGGCCATGTCAATCCTGCGCACGCTGCTTGATGGAAAGCCGCTCGATCATGACGGAACCTTCTGGAAGCTGAAGGTCGATCCGCCGAGAATCGCTTCGATGTCGGGACAGTGCCCGCAATTCTATTTCGGCGGCCTGTCGGAGGATGCGCGCGAAGCTGCCGCTGAAGGTGCGGACATCTATCTGATGTGGCCGGACCGGCTGGAAGCCGTCCGTGACATTGTCGCCGATCTTCGCCACCGAGCCCAGAAGCGTAGCCGCACGCTCCGCTTCGGCTACCGCGTTCATGTCGTCGTCCGAGAAACCGAAGCTGAGGCACGCCTTGCTGCCGACCGGTTGCTGTCGAAACTCGATGACACCGCCGGTGCGGCCATTTGGGCCAAATCACTCGACAGCCAGTCCGTCGGCGTCAGGCGCCAAGCCGAGCTGCGCGAGCAGGCCGGCAATGAGGGCTATGTCGAAGACAACCTCTGGACCGGCATCGGCCGCGCCCGCTCCGGTTGCGGCGCCGCGATCGCCGGGGATCCCGATCAGGTTCCGGCAAAACTGCATGGCCCGACGGCGGGTCTCTTCCGTCCGGGTGCCCTGTTGCGGCGAAAGCACGACGTTGTCGAGATCGAGAAGCGCGGCGGGCACAGCCGGCTTTTTGTCGAGCACGTCGAGCGCTGCGCCGCCGAGTTGCTTCGACACTAACATTTCGACCACCGCGTCCTGATCCACCATGTTGCCACGTGCCATGTTGACGAGCACGTCTTTGGGGCCAAGCTCTCTCCAGAGCTTCGCGCGAGATGATCCCGGTCGTTGATGCGTTGCCGGGCGCGATCACCTAGCGCGAAGCGTGTGCGGTGCCTAGCCTTGGTCCAGGAAAAGCTGCGGCCGCGGGCGAAGGAAGCTCCGACGACCATTTTTCCAGCCGGCGCTCGCCGGGGCGATTGTCGCGACGGCATCGGCAGCCGAGGGGGCGTCGAAGAGGACGATATCTGCCGCGCTGCCGATCGCAATGTCGTAACCCTTTCTTCCCAGGAGGGTGGCAGCCTGCGTCGTGATCATGGCGAAGACACCGTCGAGGCCATCGGCGGTGCCGATCTGGGCAACGTTGGCGTAGAGATTGGCCATGCGCATCAGGTTGACGTCGCCGAAGGGCGTGAATGGGTTCAGGATATTGTTGGTGGAGATGGTCGTCACGACGCCGAGCGCTGCCAGGCGGTGAGCAGGCGTCACGCCGCGCGGGACGAGATGGGTCGAATTACGGCCGGTCAGGAAGAGATCGGTGGCCGGCAGGACGGTCAATGCGATGCCGGCTTCGGCAAGCTGGCGGCCGATCGACTCCAGCTCCGCCGGCGGCAGAGCCGAGAGCTTGGTGACATGGCCGACCGAGACGCGCCCCTGGTATCGGCGCGCGACAGTTTCGGCGATGACAACAGGGAGATTGGAGCACGCGGGGTCGAGATCGAAATCGAGGTGGAAATCGACGGCGACGTCGTGGCGCATGGCGAGGTCGAAGATGCGGCGGATGTGTTCGACGGGCTCCGGATCGGTGTAGGGGCAGCCCCCCACCATATCGGCACCCGCCTTCAGCGCCTGTTCCAGCATCTCCTCGGTGCCGAGGTCGTTCGTCAGGCCCTCCTGGGCAAAGGCGCAGATTTCGATGTCGATGAGGCTGGTATAGTCGGCCTTCAGACGCTTGATCGCCTCGAAGGAGCGGAAGCCGGCGCGCGGGTCGATCTCGACGAAGGTGCGCAGGCGGGTGGTGCCGTTGAGGATTGCCTTTCCGACGACCGCGGCAGCACGAGCATAGACATCTTCCTCGGTGAAGGCGGCCTTGGCTCGGGCGGTTTCGCTGACGGCCTCCGCGAGCGTGCCGGTGCAGAGATTGCAGCGGCTGATGATAGCGGCCTTGTCGAGGTGAATATGGGTTTCGATGAGGCCTGCGCAGGCGAATTTTCCCCCGCCATCATGCTGCGGCGCATCGCAGACGAAACGAGGCGAGATCGCCGCGATGCGGCCCGCCTCGAAGGCGATATCGGTCGGCTCGGTCAAGCCGGCGATTTTGACATTGCGGATGACGAAATCGATCGCCATGGGACCTCCTCAGACCGACAGAAGGAAATTGCGGGCGACGCGGTTGTGATCGGCGATCAGCGCCTCGATATCGACGTTCGCGGGTATACGGTCGGTAACGCGCCATTCGCCTGCGATCATGACGCGGTCGGCCGTGGTGGCGCCGCAGAGCACCAGGGCTGCCAGCGGATCGCCGGCACCGGAGAAACGCAATTCGTCGAGCTTGTAGAAGGAAAGGTCCGCCTGGCGACCGGGCGCGATGATCCCGATGTCGTCGCGGCCGAGCAGCCTTGCCGAACCCGCGGTGCCCCAGCGCAGCGCGTCGAGATGGGTGACCGCTTCGGCGCCGTAGGTCAGCCGGTTCAGCATCAAGGCATGGCGCACGCTTTCCATCAGGTTGGAATTGTCGTTGGAAGCTGAGCCGTCGACGCCAAGGCCGACAGGCACCCCGGCGGCTTCCAGCTCGCAGGTGCGGCACATGCCTGATGCAAGCACCATGTTGGAGGTCGGGCAATGGCAGACGCCAACGCCGTGCTGGCCAAGCTCGGCGATCTCTGCATCATCGAAATGAATGCCGTGGGCGAGCCAGGTGCGGGCGCTCAGCCAATTGCAGCGATCGAGATATTCCACCGGCGTGCAGGCGAATTTGCTGCGGCAGAATTCTGCTTCCGCCCTGGTCTCGACCAGATGGGTGTGAAGCCGGCAATCGTAGCGTTCCGCCAGTGCCGCCGTTTCGCGCATCAGTTCCTGCGTGACGTCGAAGGGCGCGCAGGGCGCGAGCGCCACCTGCGTCATCGCCCCTTCGGAGCGGCCGTGATAACGCCTGAGCACACGCTCGCTGTCGGCGAGGATCACGTCGTCGTCCTGCACGACATTGGCCGGCGAAATGACGCCTTGCTGGTCTTTGATGTTGAGACTGCCCCGCGTCAGCGTGATGCGCATGCCAAGGCGAGCCGCCTCCTCGGCCTCGACATCCATCGCGTCTTCTAGACCGGCAGCATAGAGATAGTGGTGGTCGGAGGTGGTGGTGCAGCCGGAGAGGAGGAGTTCGGTCAGCGCGAGGCGGACCGCAAGACGGAAGGCTTCGGGCGTCATGTGTCTTGCCCAGATCGGATAGAGCGCGCGGATCCATGGCCACAGCGACTTGTTGATGGCAGCCGGATGCGCGCGCGTTAGCGTCTGGAACATATGGTGATGGGTGTTGACGAGACCGGGGATGACGACATGCCGGCCGGCGTCGAAGCGTGCATCGACCGGGTTCTGAGGCTGCCGTCCAGTCGCGACCAGCTCGACTATGCGGCCATTCTCGATAACGATGCCGCCCTCGGCGCCCTCGGCCATGATGGCGAGCGGCGATTGGATCCAAAGTCGGCCCTTCATCTACGGTGCTCCCATGCGCCATGCATTGACGGAAAAATCAGACGACCAGCCGGCCCCCGCGGGCGATGATGGCGCCGCCGCGGAAGACGGTGCGATCGAGGGGACGAACGGCGACGGCCTCTGCCAGCGACGCGGAAGGCAGGATGATAAAATCGGCAGGCGAACCGGCTTGGAGCGGCCCGACGGGGCGGCCGAGGATTTCGGCCGGCGCCTGCGTCGCCAGGCGGAAGGCCGCAGCCAGATCCTCATCCGAACGGAAATCCTGGCGATCGCAGAGGATGCCGACGCGCTCCAGCATGTCGCCATTGCCGAAAGGCGACCAGGCGTCGCGGATATTGTCGTTGGCGCAGAAGAGCCGGACGCCGGCGGCGGCAAGCCGCTTGACCGGCGGCATGGGCACGGCTCCCGGCGCGCTGGTCATGATCGCCACGCCTGATCCGGCGAGGGCCGCGGCAGTGCGGCCGAAATCGGCATCCTCCAACTCCCCGAGGCAGAAGGCATGGCTGACGACAACCTTGCCTTCAAGGCCGAGTGCTGCCGTGCGATCGGCGATCTGGCGAAGTTCGAAGGCGCCAAGTGCGCCGCCATCGTGCAGATGAATATCGAGCCCGACGCCGTATTTGGCTGCGACCGCGAAGATCGCATCGAGATGGCCGGTCACATCGTTGTCGATGCCGGCGGGATCGAGGCCGCCGACAAGATCGGCGCCGGCGGCGATCGCCGCATCGAGCAGCGCCGCGGTGCCGGGATCGCGCAGCACGCCGGATTGCGGGAAGGCAACGGTCTGGATGTCGACGAGATGACCATGGCTCTGCTTCAGCGAGAGCACCGCCTCGAGGCCTCTCAGGCCGACCTCGGTATCGATGTCGACGTGGCTGCGAACGGAGAGAGTGCCATAGGCGGCGAGCCTTTCCAGCAGGGCGCCGCCGCGGGCTTCGACCGACAGCGCCACAGTGCGCCGCAGGGTTTTCTCTGCCTCGATGCGCTTGGCGACCGTATCACCCGGAATATGCGGGATGAAAGGCAAGCCGATCAGCGTTTTGTCGAGATGAATATGACCGTCGACGAAGGGAAGGCAAAGCAGGCCGCCGGCAGCATCGAAACGCGGCACTGCGGGGCCGATGCCGGCCGCCGCATTCGGACCGATCGCGGCGATCCTTTCATTGTCCAGAATGAGCGAGACGACCTCGCCGGCTTCGGTCCTGGCGTTTTCGATTACGAGGCTCGGCGTCATCAACCCTTCCATCATCCGCTATGCAATCAGCCCGACCCTGCGCGCCGCGACGACGCGATAGAGCGGATCCTGCCAAACCTCTTCCTCCTGCAAGGCGGAAAAAACGAGGCTGATATCGTGTTCGTCGTCCGAAGCAATAGCGGCGCGTTTGATCTCTGCCCAGGCGGGCGCCTGTCGACTGCGCATTTCTTCCAGCGCCTCGGCGGTGGGGAGTGCCGGAAAACCGATCTTCGGCACCAGCGAGGCGATCACCTGCCAGAAGGCGCGGTAGAAAGGCTCGGCGTTTTCGAGGTGCGGCGAGACGAGGCGCAGCCAGTGCATGCCGGTGACAGAATGGAGTGCGGAGAAATCCATGGTTCCGGCAAAGAGGGCAAGCGAGGTCGCGGCCATGCGGCGCGGCGTATCGGGGCTGAAAGCCAGGCGATCGATAATGGGGCGGAAGCCCGGAAGTGCGGCGACGGCGCGGATATTATGCCAGAGCAGATCGGTTTCCGGCTCGTAGCTGAGAATGCCTTCGATATTGCCGACATCCGCAAGTATCCGTCCCGGGTCGTCCGTATCCGGAGCGGCGCCGGTCGCGGGTGGCAGCGGCAGATAGCAGGCCGCCCAATAACCGAGCGCGGTGCCGACCTCCTGGTCATCCTTCTTGAGCACACTATAGGCAAGGCGCATCAGCGGATGCGTGGCGCTGCCGGCAAGGCCGTTCACCATGGCGGGCAGATAGGTGCGGATAACGGTATCGATGCCGAGCCGGCGGGTTTCGGCGATGAAGAAGGCACGGTAATCCGTCTCACGCGTGCGATCGCCGAGCGCCTCGGTCCAGGCTGCTTTGATAATCGGGGCAACCGGTGGCGGCACGGGCGGGAGTGCATGGCTCTCGCGATACTGCTCGTACCATTGTTCCAACCGTTCCGGCGAGGCGCCGAGGCGATCGAGCGCGATCAGCACCATCGGAACGTGGTTGGCCAGCAGATAGGGAAATTCGACGCTATCCTCGCGGGCCCGCAAAAGGATGGTCTCCAATCCCGAAAATTGAAGGGCAGCAGCCTGTCTCATGCCAAAACCTCCCTTGGTGTCGTGACGTCCTCGTCTATGCCGGGATCGAAATGCGGTTCGTCATAGGCGGCCAATGCTGCAAGATACCGGTTGGAATCCTCGATGAACAGCGCTTTCACCAGCGCGCCGACGATGCGCGGCACGCCGTATTTGAGCCCGGTGACGCCGTTGCTGATCGGGCCGAGGCTCGCCAGCGCGCCGGCATTGAACATATGGATGCGCGAGACCCAACCCGCTTCGGCATGTCTGGGCGCAAGTTCGAAACCGGGGCCGAGATAGGGATAGCCGGCAAGCATGGCGTTCTCCTCTCCCTGCGGCGGCTCGAACCGGTTCTTCCAAAACGCTGCGGTCTCGGCAAGGCCGGCAAGCTCGGGCCTGAGTGCGAAATTAATCTCATAACCGGTGCCGAGCAGAAGGTGATCGGCATAGTGAATACTGTTTGCGGTCGTCAGCCTGATCCTGCCGCCGTCCATTGCGAGCTCGCGGACGCCACCGCCGAGCTGCATGGTGAAACCGGGGTGGCTGCGGGCCCGGTCATATTGCTCCTGCGTCGGCGGCACCTTGAAATTGAAGTAGAGGTGGGCGAACCGCCAGCGCTCCAGATCCGGCAAGTCGGCGAAATGGCCGAGGAAGCCGGGAAAGTTTGTCCAGGCGAGAACCTCCGTGCGCGGCAGATCGGCGCTTCGCGCAAACATCGTCACTTCCCGAGCTCCGGTTTCGAGCGCCGCCACCGCCCAGTCGAAGCTCGACGTGCCGCCGCCAAGGACCGCGACATCCCTGCCCTTGAGGAAATCGATCGGTATTGGCTCGTTGCTATGCGTCCAGGCGGATTTCGGCAGCGTCTTGACCATCGCAGGTATGCGCGGGCCGCCGCAACCGTCGATGCCGGTCGCCATCACCAGGCGGCGGCAGGCGATCGTGCGATTGGTACCGTCAGCCTTCATCAGCGTTAGAGCAAGTCCGCCCTCCCCCTGATCGATCGAGGAAAGTGTCGTGCCGTTTTCGACGTCGATGCCGACCGTCTTTCTAAACCAGATGAGATACGCCATCCAATCGTGGCGGCCGATCTTGTCGAGCGCTTCCCAGGCGTCGGCGCCATTCAGCGCCTCATACCAGGAGCGCAGCGTCAGGCTCGGGATGCCGAGGTCCGGGCCTGACAGATATTTCGGCGAACGCAATGTCTGCATGCGAGCGCAGGTGATCCAGGGGCCTTCGCGGCCCTCCTCGCTCTGATCGATCACATGGACGGACCTGATGCCGCGCCGCTTCAGGGCGAAGGCGATCGAAAGGCCGGAGAGGCCGGCGCCACAAATCACGACGGAATGCAGGTCGTCGTGGTCTTCATCGTCGAGCTCCGGCCAGTCGGCGCAGAGCGCTTCTATGCGCGCCATCTCATCATGGGCGCGACGTTCCAGCTCTCTCAAACGCTCGTCCGGAGTGGTCTTCATGAATGTGCAGCTCGTGCGCGTTGGACAGGACAGTATAGACGCGCAGGGAATGATCAACTCCCCGCTATTTTTTATGCAACGCGCACAAAATATGGACATTTATGCGCGAATATGTTCTATTTTGTGATTTTTAGTGTTTACGATTTTTTGTCAAGTGCGCTTGAGTGCGATTTTGTTTGATGTATAGTGCCCCAAGCCAATCAAAAAAGGGGAGCAAACATGAAATCGCTCAGCAGTTTCACACGAAAATTGGCGATCGCGGGCCTCGTCTCGGTCGCATTTGCGGGCTCCGCCGTCGGCGCCGACAAGAAATATGAGGGCATCACGCTCACGCTTGCCTCGCAGAACGACCAGTTCGCCGCCGTTCTGGCTGCCATCGCCCCCAAATTCACCGAGGAGACGGGCGCCACCGTCAAGGTCGATATTCTCGACTACGGCTCGCTGCTGACCAAGACGACGACCGATTTCGTCGGCGGCACCGGTGGCTACGACTTGGTGACGATGGATATCGTCTGGGCGGGCCAATATGCCGAAAACAAATACACCGTCGACCTCACCGAGTGGATGAAACGCGACGCCGCCGAACTGAAGCTCGACGACATCTATCCGACGCTTCTCAACGCGCTTGGCCACTGGGGCGACAAGCAGGTCGCCTTTCCCTTTGCCGGTTATGCCAACGTGCTCGCCTATCGCAAGGATCTCTTCGACGCCGCCGGCCTGAAGGCGCCGACGACGATGGAGGAAATGGTCGAGGCCGCCTACAAGCTGACCGACCCCAGCAAGAACATCTACGGCTTCGTCGCCAACGGCCAGAAAGGCCCGGCGGTCGCCCAGGATTGGATGCAGTACAATACCGAGATGGGCGGTTCGATCCTCGGTCCCGACGGCAAGCCGGCACTGAATTCCGAAGCCAATATCAAGAGCCTGACCGTCTACAAGGACCTCTTCATGAAGGCAGCACCTCCCGGCGCCGTTAATTATGACTGGGGCGGACGCGAGGAAAGCTTCCGCCAGGGCATTGCCGCGACCATGCAGACATGGTCGGTCGGTGCGCCCGGCTACTATGATCCGTCGATTTCCAAGATCGTCGACAAGGTGGCGATCACGACGGCGCCACGCGGCGCCGGTCTGCCGAAGGTCTATGGCATCGGCGGCTGGGGCATGGCGATCAACGCGGGCATCAAGGACACGCAGAAGGAAGCCGCCTGGGCCTTCATCAAGTGGCTGGTCAGCCCGCCGGTGCACAAGGAGTTCAACATGATGGGCGCCGGCAGCTTCCTGCGCAAGAGCGAGATGACCGATCCTGATCTGCTGAAGAAGTTCCCCTTCCTGCCTGTCATCGCCGAAACCTTTGAGCATGGTGACGGCGAATATCGTCCGCGCATCCCGCAATATCCGGAGATTCAGGACCTGCTCGGCACCGCCGTCAACGACGTGCTCGTCGGCAATGCCGATCCTCAGAAGGCGCTCGACGCCGCTCAGGAAGCCGCGGCAAAGCTCTTCTGAGAACAAAACGGTTCCTCCCCGGGGCCGCGGCCTATGTCGCGGCCCTGCCGTTTCCAGACCATTGATCCGATGCGCCTCAGGCTTCATGATCGGGTGAGCCCCGGGCTCGATCCCGGTAGCGCGCATCGAACCAGGAACCTGATGGACACGACGTGACCCTATCCCTCACTTCCGCGCTGAGGCCCTTCCCGGCCTTGAGCGTTTCCTATGTGGAGCGCAGGCGGCTGTTCTTCATCTTGATGACACTGCCGGCCGTCATCTATGTGCTCGTCATTGGCGTCTGGCCGCTGGCGCAGGGCATCTGGTTCAGCCTTTACGAATATAATTTGCTGAAGCCGGCGCGGACGCATTTCGTCGGCCTCGGCAACTATATCGACCTTCTTTCCGACACGGTGACACGCGGGGCCTTCGTCAACACCGTCATCTTCACGGTCGGCGCTGTGACTGTCGAACTACTGCTCGGCTTTGCCATTGCGCTGGCGCTCTGGCGCGACGACCGCTTCAACCGGATCTGCCTGGCGCTGATCCTGATCCCGGTGACGATCACGCCGCTGGTGGTCGGACTGATCTTCCGGGCGCTGCTGCTCGCCGATTACGGACTCGTCGGCTATTATCTCGCCGAGTTCGGGCTTTCCGATCCGCGTGGGCTTTTTGCCAATCCGAGTTCGGCGCTGGCGACCCTTATCTTCGTCGACATCTGGGAATGGACGCCGCTGGTGGCACTGATCCTGCTTGCGGGCCTGAAAGCGCTGCCGGGCGATATTCTCGAGGCATCCGAAGTGGATGGGGCAACGGCGCTGCAGCGGCTGAGGATCATCGTCATTCCACTGATGCTGCCTTCGATCCTGCTGGCGCTGACGCTGCGCACCATCGATGCCTTCCGCATCTTCGACAGCGTCTACGTGACGACGGGCGGCGGGCCGGGCAACGCCACCAACACGCTGATGCTGCATGCGGTGAAGCAGGGGCTGGAATTCTTCAATATCGGCCGCGCCTCGGCAATCTCCAACCTGACACTGATCTGCATCGCCGTGATTGCGGCAGGCTTCATCCTGTTGATCCGCAATGCGGACAGAAAGGCGAACGGGCGATGAGCACACGCACCCTCAGCCGCATCGGCGAGCGCAGCTTCATCCTTGTCATGCTCGCCTTTTTCCTGCTGCCCTTCCTGTGGCTGGCATCAACCGCTTACAAGCCGTCGCGCGACATCTTCTCGATCCCGCCGAAACTGACCTTCCCACCGACCTTCGAGCAGTTCGCTACGGTCTTCCGCCTGTTCGACGTCTGGAGCCTCGTGTCGTCGAGCCTGCTGATCGCCGGCGGTTCCGTCATCCTGTCACTGCTTCTCGGCGTGCCGGCGGGCTATGCGCTGGCGCGCTCGACCAGCCGCTATGCCATTGCCGTTGCCTATTTCTTCATGGCGATCCGCATGGTGCCGGCGGTGGCGGCGCTGATCCCCTTCTATCTGATGATGCGCGATATCGGGCTGCTCGGCAGCTGGGTTGCCGTCGTCCTCATTAACGCGATGCTGAATTCGGCCTTCGTCACCTGGATGATGTTTTCCTATTTCCGCAGTCTGCCGAAGGAGCTGGAAGAGGCGGCGTTGACGGATGGCTGCACGCTGTTTGGCTCCTTCTGGCGCGTGGCGCTGCCGGCGGTCCGCTCGGGCGTCGTCGCCTCCACACTGTTCTGCCTGATGTTTTCCTGGAACGACTTCCTCTATCCGATGTTTCTCACCCGGCTCGATTCCAAGCCGATCTCGGTGGCGCTGCTTTCAGCCTACGGAACGAAGGACATCACCTGGGGCACACTCGGCGCACTGGCGCATTTTTCGACGATCCCGATCGTGCTGATCGTGCTCTTCCTCAACCGCTATTTCGTGCAGGGCCTGACGAAAGGCATTCACTAAAAGGCGATGCGCTCAGCCACGAATGGCCGCTTCGGTCGCGGCATCGAAGACGTGGACGCGGGCGGGGTCGGCGGCGAGCGACAGGCGCTCGCCGATCTTGACGCGGCTGGTGCCGTCAATGATGACGCGCAGGCGCGGGGCGGACAGCGCCACGTCGTCCTCTTCGGCCGAAAGCGACTTCAGCCGGTCGGCGGCCTCGACATCGACATGAACGAGCAGGTTGGCGCCGAGATCCTCGACGAAGGCAACGGTTCCAGTGAGGCCGCCTGCATCGACCGGCTGGAACGCTTCCGGTCGGATGCCGAGCACGACGGCGCGACCGACGGCGGAGGCGATGCGTGGCCGCTCGGCGAGCACCTCGCCCGAGAAAAGGATGGAGGCCTGGCCGAAGCGGGCCTCGGGGCCGTTCTCCGTCGCGAAGAGATCGGCCGCCAGCAGGTTCATCGCCGGCGAGCCCATGAAGCTTGCGACGAACAGATTGGCCGGCTGATCATAGAGGCTGCGCGGCGTGCCGAGCTGCTGCAGGACGCCGCTCTTCATGACGGCAACGCGATCGCCCATGGTCATGGCTTCGACCTGATCGTGGGTGACATAGACCGTGGTAATGCCCGACATCCTCTGCATGCGGGCGATTTCGGCGCGCATCTGGCCGCGCAGGCGAGCATCGAGGTTGGAAAGCGGTTCGTCCATCAGGAAAGCCTGAGGGCTGCGGGCGAGCGCCCGGCCCATGGCCACGCGCTGGCGCTGGCCGCCGGAGAGCTGGGCGGGCTTGCGGGCGAGATAGTCCTCGAGTTCCAGAAGCTTTGCCGTCTCCTGCACCTTGCGGGCGATGTCGGCCTTGTCGAGGCCACGGACACGAAGGCCGAAGCCAATATTCTCGGCGACGGTCAGATGCGGGTAGAGCGCGTAGGACTGGAAGACCATGGCGATATCGCGGTCGCGCGGGGCGAGGTCGTTGACGACGGCGCCGTTGATCGTCAGGCGGCCGTCGGTGACCTCCTCGAGGCCGGCGATCATCCGCAGTGCCGTCGACTTGCCGCAGCCGGAAGGGCCGACCAGCACCAAGAATTCGCCGTCGCGGATGGTCATGTTCAGGTTGCGGATCGCCGCATAGCCATCGCCGTAGCTCTTGCTGATCTGGTCGAAGACGATTTCAGCCATGCTCTTTCCTTGCCGAAGGGGAGACCTGCCGTGGAACCTGGATGGGTCAGGTGGTGTAGACGCCGCCGGTGACGTTGACGCCCTGTCCGGTCATGAAGCGGGCCGAATTCGAGCAGAGGAAAACGACGACATCGGCCACGTCTTCAGGTGTTTCCAGCCGGCCGAGCGGCGTCTGGGCGATATAATCCGCAACGACGCGTTCCGGCGTGACGCCACGAAGGCTCGCCTCCCAGGCGATCTCGCGCTCCTGCATGCCGGTCTTGACGAAACCGGGGCAGACTGCATTGACACGGATGCCCGAAGCCGCGAGCTCGCGGCCGAGCGCCTGCGTCCAGCCGAGCACGGCAAACTTGCTGGCGGAATAATGGGCCAGCAGCGGTGCGCCGATCTTTCCGGCGAGCGAGGCGGTGTTGACAATGACGCCGGTTCCGGTGCTCGTGAAGCGGCGAGCAGCAATCTGGTTGGTCAGGAAGATGCCGCGAATGTTGACGTCGAAATTATAGTCCCACTCCTCGTCGGTCAGTTCCAGCGCATGCTGCATCGTGGAGACACCAGCATTGGCGCAGAGGATCTCGTAACCGCCCGTCCTCTCGACCACCTCGGAAAAGGTCGCCTCGACGGAGGCGCGCTTGCGAACATCGATCGCATAGGCAGTGGCGCCGTTGCCGATCTCGGCCGCCGTCTGTTCGGCGGCCGCCAGGTTGATGTCGCAGATCGCCACCTGGATCGACTGGCGGGAGAGCGCGGTCGCGATCGCGCGCCCTATCCCAGTCGCCCCGCCGGTTACGATCGCACGCATGCCGGATAGTTCTGGAAAGCTCGGAGACTGCATGTTCGCCCTCATCGACTGGAAACATCACCGATCATATAACAACAAAATCATACACAACAAGAAAAATTTATGTTTGAATTTGTTCGATTCATTCGATACATAAGGAGCAACAATCAGACAATCGTAGCCACGAGTTGCGACGGCGGGAGGATGAGAACAGTATCATGGACGCGGAACAGCAGATGGTTGCCGCAGCGGAAAAACCGAAGGTTCTGGCCCAGGTGCGGCATGCGCGCATCCTAGAGACACTGGCGCGCAAAGGAGCGGTCTCCGTCAGCGATGTCGCCTCCCAGCTTGCCGTTTCCGAAATGACCGTCCGCCGCGACCTGATCGAACTCGAAAAGGACGGCAGGCTGGTGCGCACGCACGGCGGCGCGGTGCGCAGCGGCAAGGCCTTCGAGCCGATCGCCAGCGAAACGGTCGATCGCGAGGAACCGACCTTCGAATCCCGGCTGACGCGCAATGCCGCCTCGAAGCGGACGATCGCGATGGCGGCGGCAGGCGTTGCTGCCGGCGCGCGCACCCTGGCGCTCGACGTTGGTACCACCACCTATCTGCTGTCCGGCCTGCTGCTCAACCAGCCGCATACGAAGATCTTCACCAACAGCGTGCGCAACGCCATGCAGCTCGGCACCGGCTTCGGCGAGGTCTATCTGCCCGGCGGACGCATGCGCGGCGAGGAAATGGCGATCAGCAGCCAGTCGGCCGTCTCGCAGTTCGAGGAGCTCTGGTTCGATATCGCCTTCGTCGGCGTGTCCGGGATCACGGCGCAGGGAATCTATGACTATTCCTTCGAGGACACCGACATGAAGCGGGTCTATCTGCGTCGCGCGACGCAGAAGGTGGTGCTTTGCGATTCCACTAAGTTCAAGCGCATGTCGCTGGTGCATATCGCGCCGCTGCAGCAATTCGACATGCTGATCACCGATGCCATGCCGCCCGCCGACCTTGCCGATGCGCTCGCCGCCGCTGGCGTCGAAGTGCGCATCGCGCCCGAGGAGCAGCCGCTGCTTTGATTTGCCCTTTCCCGCATCCGTCCCCCAGCGGATGACCGTCCACTCGATTTCGCTTCAGGGAGTTTCGTATGGTCTTCGACTTTTTTGGCGTCAAGAAGAAGGCGGTCATCGCCATGGCGCATATCGGCGCCCTGCCCGGCTCGCCCGCCTATGACGCCGCCGGCGGGCTGAACAAGCTCGTCGACCACGTGCTTTCCGATGTCGAGAAGTTGCAGGCGGGCGGTGTCGACGCCATCATGTTCGGCAACGAGAACGACCGGCCCTACGTGTTCCAGGCCCCGCCGGAAGGGCTGGCGGCGATGACCGCGATCGTCGAGCGGGTGAAGCCGCAACTGACCGTGCCATTCGGCGTCAACTATCTCTGGGATCCCTCGGCAAGCGTTGCGATCGGCGCAGTGACGGGCGCGAGCTTCGTTCGCGAGATCTTCACCGGCGTCTTCGCATCAGACATGGGCATCTGGCAGCCGGATTGCGCCAAGGCGGCACGGATGCGACATAGCCTCGGCCGCGACGACATGAAGATGCTCTTCAACATCAACGCGGAATTTGCCCATTCGCTGGACCAGCGACCGATTGAACTCAGGGCGAAAAGCGCCGTGTTCTCATCGCTTGCCGATGCCATCCTGGTATCGGGACCACTGACCGGACAGGCCGTCGATCAATCGGACCTCAGGCGCGTTTGCGAGACGGTCAAGGATGTCCCCGTCTTTGCCAATACCGGCGTCAACAAGGACAATGTGCGCGACATATTGAGCGTTGCCAGCGGCGTCATCATCGGCACGCATTTCAAGGTGGACGGCAATACGTGGAACCCGGTCGACGGCGACCGGGTAAAGCGCTTCATGGAGATCGTCGAGAGGCTGCGCTAAGTGAAGGGAGCCGCTATGTCCATCACGCTCGGTCTCGATATCGGCACCACCTCCACCATCGGCATCTTGATCGAACTGCCGAACCGCGTGCTCGGCCTCACCTCACGACCGTCGACGCTTCATTCGCCGCAGCATGGCTGGGCCGAGGAAGACCCGGCGGAATGGTGGTCGAATGTCTGCGAGATCACCAGGGAACTGATTGCAACGAGCGGGATCGAGGCAAGGGAAATATCGGCCGTCGGCGTGACCGGCATGCTGCCGGCCGTCGTGCTGCTCGATGACGCCGGCCGGGTGCTGAGGCCCAGCATCCAGCAGAGCGACGGGCGCTGCGGCGAAGAGGTCGAGGAACTTAAGGCCGAGTGGGATGAGGCGGATTTTCTGCGCAAAGCGGGAAACGGCGTCAATCAGCAGTTGGTGACAGCGAAGCTTCGCTGGATCGCCCGGCATGAGCCCGCTGTTTTCGAGCGCATTGCCACAGTCATGGGGTCCTATGATTTCATCAACTGGAAACTGACCGGCGAAAAGGCGATCGAACAGAACTGGGCGCTGGAAGCGGGCTTCGTCGATATCAATACCGGCAAGCTCGACGACGAACTGATCGGGCTTGCCAGAGTTCGGCGAAGCGCCATTCCTGGGAAAGCGGTGTCGCATGCGGTACTTGGCCATGTGACCGACGACGCCGCCAAGGCGACGGGGCTTGCACCCGGAACGCCTGTCATCGGCGGGGCAGCCGACATGATCGCCTCGGCCTTCGGCGCGGGTATCAACAAGGCGGGCGACGTGCTGCTGAAATTCGGGGGTGCCGTCGACATCCTGACGGCGACGGATGCCGTGCTGCCCGATCCTCGCATGTTTCTCGATTATCACCTGGTGCCGGGGCTTTACATGCCGAACGGCTGCATGTCGACCGGCGGCTCGGGGCTCAACTGGTTCATCAGCACCTTCGCCGGACGCGAAGAGGTCGCGGCAAAGGCAGAGGGAATATCCGCACACCGCTATCTCGACCGGCTGGCCGCGCAATGCGCGCCCGGTGCGGACGGGCTGACGATCCTGCCTTACTTCCTCGGCGAGAAGACGCCGATCCACGATGCCGGCGCGCGCGGCTTGATCGACGGGCTGACGCTGTCGCATCATATCGGCCATCTCTGGCGGGCGATGCTGGAAGCCTATGCCTATGCGTTGCGCCATCATATCGACGTGCTGAACGATATCGGTCATCCGACGACGCGTTTCATCGTTTCAGACGGGGGTTCGCAGAGCCGGATCTGGATGCAGATCGTTTCCGACGTGCTGCAGCACCCGCTACAGGGTCTCACCGGCCATCCCGGCTCCTGTCTCGGTGTCGCCTGGGCGGCGGCAATCGGTGCCGGACTGACCGAGGATTGGTCCGGCGTGACCGCCTTTGTCGGCCAAGGTGAAAGGATCGTGCCCAACCCCGACAATGCGGCGGTTTATGATCGGGCCTATCGGACCTATCGTGCGCTGTATAGGCGATAGACCGAGTGGGGATTTGATCGCGATGACACTGACAGATCGGGATTCTAAAAAGCAGGCGGCCGGACGCGGTGGTATGGTAACAAGCCCGCATGCGCTGGCGAGCGAGGCAGGCGCGGCGATCCTGCGGGCCGGGGGCAATGCGCTGGAGGCTGCGATCGCCATCGGCAGCACGATTGCCGTCGTCTATCCGCATTTCTGCGGACTTGGCGGCGACTCCGTCTGGATCGTCGCCGACCGTGGCGGGCGGAAGACATGTTTTCTTGGCATCGGCCAGGCGGCGCAGAAATTGCCGGATCTCGGCGGCAGCATTCCGCTGCGCGGGCCGCTTTCGGCGC
Source organism: Rhizobium sullae (assembly GCF_900169785.1). Taxonomy (GTDB): domain Bacteria; phylum Pseudomonadota; class Alphaproteobacteria; order Rhizobiales; family Rhizobiaceae; genus Rhizobium; species Rhizobium sullae. Next base: position 29,884 of record NZ_FWER01000005.1, on the reverse strand, counting down.
TGACCTCGGCCTGCGCCGTCGATGCGTGGCGGCACGCGCATGAGTATTCCGCGCAGCACTGGGGCGGAAAGATCGGTTTTCCTGCCTTGCTTGCCGATGCGATCCGCCACGCTGAACAGGGCTTTCCGGTCACGCGCTCGCAGAGCTTCTGGCTTGCCTTCCGGCGAGAGGAGGCGGCCGGCTGGCCGGGTTTTGCCGCGCTCTTCATGCCGGATGGTGCGGCGCTGGAGACAGGCAGTCTGTTTCGGCAGAAGAATCTGGCGCGGTCGCTTTCGCTAATTGCTGCCGACGGGCCGCGCTCCTTCTACGACGGCGAACTCGGGACGAGCATTGCGGCAGGGCTGCAGGCGGCGGGTTCTCCGCTGAGTGCCGACGATCTCAAGGCGACCCGAACACGCGAAGTGGCGCCGATCAGCCTCTCCTATCGCGGTTTCGAACTGCTTGCGCCGCCCCCACCAACACAGGGTCTGTCGACACTGGGGATCATGGGCATTCTTGCTCATTTCGATCTCGCCGTCCATACGCCCGGCAGCGCTGACCATCTGCACCTCTGCGTGGAAGCCGTCAAACACGCCTTTTTCGACCGCGGCGGTATCGCCGATCCCGATGTCGCGCCGCAGCCGGTGGAGGAATGGCTGAGCGCACAGCATCTCGCGCAGGTGGCGGCCTCCATCGATCCCGTGCGGGCACTCGAATGGCCAGCACTCTTTCGCAGCGGCGACACCGTGTTCTTCGCCGCAACCGACGCAGAGGGCGGCAGCGTCAGCGTCTTGCAGAGCACCTATTTCGACTGGGGCAGCGGCGTGGTGGTCGGCGATACGGGTATTCTCTGGCAGAACCGCGGGGCTGCCTTTTCGTCCGATCCCAAGCATGTCAATGCCATCGCACCCTGCAAACGGCCTTTCTATACTTTGAATCCCGGCCTCGGCCTGCGCAACGGCAAGCCTGCGCTGCTCTACGGCACGCAGGGCGCCGACGGTCAGCCGCAGACGCTGGCAATGCTGCTGACCCGGCTGATCGACTTCGACGAGGAACCAGCAGCAGCGCTGGCCGGTCCACGCTTTCTCCTCGGCAAGACCTTTTCCGACAGCCGTGACAGCCTCAAGCTGGAAAGCGATGCCGGCGAAGCAGTGCTTGCCGAACTGGCCGCACGAGGCCACGCACTGTCACCGATCGAGGCGCAGAGCCCGCTTGCAGGGCAGGCAGGTGTGATCGTTATCGACGAGGACGGCATGGCGACCGGCGCACATGATCCACGTGGCGACGGACTGGCGATCGGGATCTTTTCCGGGGCATGAGTATGGGGTTACGCGCCGGCGAGACGCCTTCAAACGCACGGAAGCGGAAAAAGCTAATAATTGATCAGACGGACCGCTGAAGACTCTTCCGGAGCATCGTACTCCTCGCAGATCGGCGACGTTCTCCGCATTGGGCATTACTCCGCTACGGATTCGAAAGTCGCCGAGGGTCCCAGTGGAGGGCCTTGGCGCTTTAGGGTTATAATCGGCGATGGCCGTGACCTCTGCCTTGGCGTCGAATTACATTTGAAGTTCATGCGGAGCTTCGCGGCCCGCGAAGCAGAATCACCGCGCGCAATGGCCGTCATGGCGCCAGGCTGGATACGCACCGACCTTGGGGGGGGGCCGGATGTACCACTCACAATCGATGACGGCATCCCCAGCCTCGTGCGCGTGCTGCTCGCCAAACGCGAAAGACCAGGCCTGGAATACCTCAACCAGCACGGCGAGACTGTTCCTTGGTGAATCTAGCCGACGTTGGTGAGAGGAAATGACCATGAAGTTGATTGGCATTGAAGAACATTTCATCGTTGAAGAGGTTCCCCAGGCATGGACCTTCGCCGGACTCGACGATACCGACCCCAGCGTGGCCTATCATCCTGACGATATCGAGCGAAGGCTGCTCGATATCGCCGATGAACGCATCGCGCTTATACCCGCTGAACCCGTCGCAAGAAGATGGCGCAAGATAAGCTCCTGCGACGGCTGAACGGGCGAACCGCCGCCGGCGATCGGAAGCGAGCGTCCGGTAGCCAGGAGCGGCGCCGAAGGTGATGCGTGGCTGACCAATCAGTTCCTCACCGTGGCCACATCCCGTCTCCGTGCTGCCGTGATTTTCGCTGCCGCCCTTCAATCGAGCGGCGCCCGCGCCGGGATGGGCTTGCTGGGATCCTGTTCGTTGATGAAGCATCGCGCTGCATCTCAGCTGACTGGTTCGACCTGGTGGCCAATGGCCCACAAGGCCGCGCTTGGCGGGAACGCGCCAATGGACATCACCGCCTGAGGACGTAAATCGCGCCTCCGGCGTCGTCGGATACGAGGACGGAACCATCCGGCGCCTCCTTGACGTCTACCGGCCGGCCGACGCCTCTGGCGAAAGTCGTCGCCGAGACTGGGCGCGCCCCTTGGAAGCGCACCCGCACAACCTGACGGCCGACCGGAACCGACCTGTCCCAACTGCCGTGCTCGGCAACCAGGGCGTCGCCACCGAGGCTGCGGAAGAAATGGATTCCCAAGGTCGCGACATGCGCCTGAAAGTTGAACACGGGCGAAATCTGCCGCGCGGGCGGCGACGCGTCCTGGAACCCTTTGAGCCGGATTTGGCCTCCGAAGAAGGGAAAGCCGTAAAAGCCGCCGGGCTGCAACTCGTTCAGCTCGTCAGGTGGGATATCGTCGCCCATTCGGTCGGCGCCGTTGTCCGTAAAGAACATCGTGCCGCCGCGCCAGTCGAAGCCGACCGAATTGCGCACGCCCCAGGCGACTCGTCGAAGGTCGGACCCGTCCTGGTCCATGCTGACGATCGTGCCTTGCAGCCCGCGTGGCAAGCAAATGTTGCAAGGCGATCCGAACGAGACATAGAGCCGGGAGTCGGGGCCGACAGCGATATAGCGAAAACTGTGGGCTCCCGAATTCGGCAAGTCTCGACGAATGTCGCGCCTGCCGCTCAGGGCGCCCCCGCGCCCGATGTTGAACGCGGTTACGCTGTTCCTCGAAGCAACGAACAAACGACCACGGGAACATGCGACCCCGTTTGGAGCGGAGAATCCCGAAGCGACCGGCCGGGCGCGACCGCCGGACAATGGCACGGCATAGACCGAGGAACCTTTGGTCCCGACGAACAATGTGTCGCCGCAAACCGCCATTTCGCGCGCTGCGGGAACACGTGCGAGAAGTTCGGCGCGCGCCGGGCCGAGGGCCATGCCGGAGGCGACCGCGGCAAGCGCGAGCAATCCGATTCTAGCGAAGAGAAATCCGGCTTTAGTGGAAAAGACGTTCATCGGCGCCCTCCGAATACAAGCTGAATTTGTTGGAGGGAATTGGAGCGGGTTATTCTCGTTTCAAGCCGGAGCCCAGGCCTCGCGGCGAAGTGATTCATGCCGAGAGGCCACTCGGAAAACACCGACTTCCCGGCCTCGAGCGCCGCGGTCACAATTTGAAGGTGTTCCGGCACCCGAACGGTTACAACCACGAGGTCGACGTCCGGATGATTCAGGAGCTCCTCCGTCGACGACACCGCGTGGTCGAAGCCGAATTTCTCGGCGGACGCCTTGACGGTTTCGATCCGGCTATGACTCAGGGCAGAAAGGCGGTACTGCGGCAGCGCCCGGAGCGCTGGCACGTGCGCGGTCGAGGCCCACCAATGCCTCCAAGGCCGCCATAATCCATATGTCCTGATGGTGGAAGACGTTTTGTCCGTGGGTTCGAAAAGCCGCGCGTTATACCGGGGCCTCTTCGCATCTTTATGATCGCTCGTGCGTTCTTCAGTCTTCAAAAGAAAGGAAAAGCCCATGCACTTCCCACGACCACGAACCGAGGAACCGTCGCTGCGCTTCGAAGAGGCCAAGTCCGCCGCTCGCAATGCGCTTGAAGAAGTCATTGACGCCGCCAACGAAGCCGGATGGGGAACTGACGAGATTACGGTGGCGATGTTCGAAGCCGCGCGTTTTCTGAAGGAAGCCAACGAAAAGGATCCTGATCCGGCCGCGGGCACCGTTCGCGACGCGGCAAAGGAGCAGATCGGCCGCGACGAACGCTACGATTGATCCGGAGTGGAAGCACTCTTTCAGGCGAAATCGTCGATCTGTTAATTCAAGGCGCTTGAGCTGAAACAGGCACGTTAATTGAGTGAACCTCTCTCGCGTCCGCAATTGCGGCGCACTCATCAGGAAAAATCGTTGCGGCCGGCGGTAACCTGACCCACGACGAAACGTTCGCAATCGAGGAAGGCTTCGATGATCAACCGGCGTCCGAGCTGGTATTGGCTAAAGGGCGAGCAAGTCTTTCTGCTGAAGCGAAGCTCCTCGGAGACGTCTGGCGGATAGCTTGGGATCGTAATGTCCACGACGATGGTGTGCAAGTGGACTTGCCGTCGTTATCACCCATCCCTCCGGCACTTTGCTTGCTTCTTCTGTCGTTTCCTCCTTCACAGAACTCTCTCAATGTCGGTCTTCGAAAAATCGTCGCCGACACAGAGCAGGCGGCAAGCATGTTCCTTCGCCACCTCATAGGCGAAGCAATCTCCAAAATTCAGCGCTGCCGGATGGACACCCTTTCCCCAGCGTTCGTAAGCGCTTGCTACGCGCCGCGCTGACGCCGGGGTCACATTCACGATTTCGAAGCCAAGCCCGTGAATCATCCGCGCCATTTCCTCACCGACATTTCGCCTGGCGGAAACGATCAAGGACTCCGCCACCGTACCTGCAGAGATTATAAGATCGTCTTCGGCTTCAAGCGCTCGAACACAGGCATACGCTTCTAACTCACCGAGCACGATCGCCATCAGCGCCGACGTATCTACTGCGATCATTCTGGAAGTCCATCAGCACCGTAGAGGAAATCCTGGCTACGCGCAGCATCCGGTCCGGGCGTCACTTTTTCGGCCGCCGCGGACCGCACCGATTCGAGTAGCGCTCGGCGAGATTTCGGGTCCTGCGCGACCCTGACGGGCACTAGGCGCACGGCCGCGTGACCATGGCGGGTTAAGATGATCTCATCTCCCGCCTCCGCGCGACGAACCAGTTCCGTCAACTGCCCCTTCGCATCTGTCACCGATACCCGCATCGCCCGCCTCCCATTCCGGACCGTTAACGGGTCCAACATCGCAGACTAATCTAGACCATTTGCTGGTCCAAATCAACAACAATCGGAGACTGCGCTGGCGCAAGAAAATTGTTGCGCTTCAATTCATGGCCACCTGGGTAGACGAGCGAGGCCCGAGGCCGGGTCTTCGGCCGAGCTTACACCGATATGTGCTCTACACCCTCATCAAGTCCGCAGTCCGGAGGGCGGATAATAACAGGTTCAGCGCTCGAACCGCGCCAGCATCCTCTTCAGTTGTGCGTTTTGGAGCTGACGTTTGCGCGCCAGTTGGTCCCGCAGCAGCCTGATCTCCTCATCAAGGCTGATTGCATCGTCAGAAACGGCGGGAGCGCCTGGAGAGGGTGGCGGGACGGCTTCGCCCCTTGCCGCTGTCTCGCCCCGCCTTGCTGCGCTTTCACATTGCATCTTCGGAAATCAACAGCGTGTTTGGACGAAGCCGTCTGGCTCCAAGCTGCTGATTGGTCTTTGAACGGATCCGACCCAAAGATCTGCTCTATAAGATCCGCGACCGAAAAATAGTAATGGCGGGTGCTGTCAGCGCGGCCGGCCAAAAAAAGCGATCCTAATGGGTTACCTTCAGCCACTAGATGTTTTTTAGACGGCCTGCCAGCACTTTGACGGTCCGGGTCAAACAAACCATGTCACAACCATTCCGACGACAGCAAGGCGGTTTGCATTTGACACTCGTTCGCACGCCCATACCCGGGCCGATCACAGCAGTGGTCGGAAAGGCGCTTTAGCAGGTCGTTGTTAGATAAGGTCTTCACTTTTCTCCAATGAGACCCTTGATTTCCGCCAGCTTCTTCATGCAGCCCTGCTCATCACCGGCCTGGGCCATTTTGCGGGCTTCCGCCAGGATCTTGCTTGGCTTGTCGGCACTTTCACCAGTCCGTTTCCCGGTTACCTGTTCCTGGTGGGGCGAAATCGCTTTCGTCTGGGTACCGGTTGATCCTGTTATTTCAGTTCCGACGCCCTGCTTCTGTTTGCCGGCCATAACTTCTTCCTGGTGCTTCGTAACGGGAACACCGGACTTGCTGCCGCTTGCACCCGTTTCCGCGGAAACTATAGCTTGCTCGAGTTTCGCGAGTTCTTGACTGCAGTCCGCGAATGCCGGCGCAGCCAGGAGAAGGGGGGCGGCGGTAGCGGCTATGAGACGTATCAACATTTTGCTCCTCGCTCGCTGTTTAGGGACGCGACGCATCCGATACACGTGTGGAGCAAACGAAGCTGTGGGCGAAGAGTTCCTTGCAGATCGCCGAGTTCCTCTTAAATTCAGCTCGCCTCTAATTTCTAATAATTACGGGGACTTCCTGGCGTTCGTTCACGGATGGTTTTCGAGGCAGGGTCTTTGATTCCGCTGGCTATGCGGCAGCAACTTTGCGGCGCACAGATTTTGGGCGTGCGCATTGGAGCATGCGGTTGAGGATGGCGTGCCAACACGCAAAAATGCTGATATCGTCTAAAATCTCAATTGAGGGACATCCTGAATGGCTGGCAGAGCAAAAGCGATCCAGTGGATACTGGACTGGCTGGAACTCGGTGACGTCGAGCAATCCGATGCCAATATCGGCGACCCCATTGACATCGCGACGAAAGCTGGCACTGCGCTCGTAGCGCTTTTGGCGCTACCCAGCAGCCAGCTTGTGACGCTGATCGTGCCGGAAATGAATTCAAACGCTCTGATTGTCTTCCAAGTGCTGATCGGCCTCGTCACACTCGGCGTCATAAAGCTCCAGCGCTTCCGGATTGCCGAGAGCTTCCTTGTTTTTCACTGGCCTGCCATGCACAACCTCGCGGACAGCGAGTTCGACGATCTTGCCGGAGGTGCGCGGAATATCGACGACCTGGATCACCTTGGCCGGCACGTGACGCGGTGAGGCGCCGGTGCGGATCTTCGACTTGATCTTCTTCTCGAGATCGGCGTCCAGCGTCAGGCCTGATCCAAGGCGAACGAAAAGAATCACCCGAACGTCGTCGTCCCAGTCCTGGCCAATGCAAATGGCTTCGGGGACTTCGTCGAGCTGTTCGACCTGGTTGTAGATTTCGGGCGTGCCGATGCGCACGCCGCCGGGTTGAGGGTCGCGTCCGAGCGGCCATGGATGATCCGGCCGCCATGTCCCGTCCATTCGGCGAAGTCGCCGTGGTACCAGACATTGTCGAAACGCTCGAAACAGGCGGCGCGGTATTTGGCGCCGTTATCGTCGTTCCAAAAGCCAACGGGCAGGGAGGGAAAAGCGCCCGTGCAGACCAGCCGCCCTTCTCGCCGCGCACCGGCCCGCCCTCGTCATCCCACACATCGACGGCGAGGGCGAGGCCGGGCCCCTGAATCTCGCCGCGCCAGACCGGCGTTACAGGATTGCCGAGCACGAAACAGGAAACGATATCGGTGCCGCCGGAAATCGAGGCGAGCTGCACATCCTCCTTGATGCCTCATAGACGAAGGTGAAGCCCTCGGAAGACAAGGGCGAGCCGGTGGAAGTGATGAGACGAAGCTTAGAGAGATCATGGGTCCTCAGCGGTGCAATGCCACCTTTGCGCATCGCGTCGATACATTTGGCTGACGTGCCGAAGATGGCGAAGCGCTCCTCAGCGGCGTAGTGCCACAAAACGTTGCCTGAGCGGGCGAAGGGCGAGCCGTCGAACAAGCATACGTCGCGCCAGTTGCCAGTCCTGATGCCTACCAGTTCCGCATCATCCAGCCGCAGGTGGTGAAATAGAAGAGGGCTATCGAGAACGGCCAGTATATCGTGCTGGAGCCGGAAGAGGTCGCCGGCCGCCCCACCCGATAGCGACAAGACCTTGAAGATCGAGGCCTTCATTTCCTGTTTACAGATCGATATCACCTATTTCGACAAGCCCTATTACCTGGCGCCCGACAAGATAGACACGGCAGGTGGAGGGAGGTTCAGTCGAAAAAGCCCGCATCCTCTTCGCTGAGATATCTCCTGGCCCCTTCAGCGTCGATATCGAGGCCCAGCCCCGGCGCTTCCAGTAGGTCTACCATGCTGTCCTTCACGATCTGCGGCGGCAAGCCGATTACCAGGTCCTCCCACCAGGGGTCGGAGGCGGTCGGATATTCGAAGGCGATGTAATTTGCCGGCAACGTGGCGCAGACATTGATCAACGCGCCGAGGCCCAGCAGGCCGTTAGCGGTGCCGTGCGGTGCCATCAGGATCGAGTGCATGTAGGCGTGCTCGGCGACCCATTTGAGCTCGGCAATGCCGCCAACATCGGCTGGATCGGGGCCGATGACGCGTACCGCCTGCGTCTCGATCAGTTCCTTGAAATTGTGCCGCAGGTAGATCTGCTCACCAGTGTGGATTGGCGTCGAGGTGGAGGTTGTCAGTTCCCGATAGGCCTGCGGATTGACCCACGGCACGTAGTCGCCAGTCAGCATGTCCTCGAGCCACATCAAATTGTACTTCTCGACAGCGCGAGCGAACTTAATCGCATCGGGCAGCATCCAGCCCGGGCCGCAGTCGAGCGCCAGGCTGACTTTATCGCCCAGCACTTCCTTCATCGCGATCACGCAGTCGAGCATGTGATTGAAACCGCGCTCGCTGATCACGCCCTGATCCATGGCACCGTGATAGCCGGCCTTCTTCTGCGTCACGCCGTAGTGGAAGCCCTCGATAGTGTCCTTCATGTTGGAGTGGAACGAGATTCCTTGCTTGACCATGAAGAAGTTCTGCGGCTGCTCCATCATCCATTTGACGTCAGCGGCGTAATCCTCCGGCCGGTCGCCCGTGCGTTTCTGGCGAATCTCACCATTGTAGACGCGCACCTTGTCCCGCACCTTGCCGCCCAGCAGTTTATAGGCAGGCACGCCCGCGGCCTTGCCAGCAATATCCCACAGCGCATGCTCAATAGCGCTCACCGCCGCGCCGTACGGCTTGAAAGAGCCGCGTTGGCGGATCTTCAACATTACTCTCTCGACATCGGTCGGGTCCTCGCCGACCAGCGCCTCGCGGAAATGCAGCACCCAGGGCTTGAGGTAGGACTTGGTGAATTCGACTTCGCCCAAGCCATAGAGGCCCTCGTCCGTAACGATGCGGACGATCGGGTGTTTGCCGATAACGGCGCAGCGGAGATCGGTGATCTTCATCTTTGTTCCTTTTCGCCTCAGCTCCAGGTGCGATCCCAGGAATACTCATCGTCCCAGTGATCCGTAGGCTGCCAGATGCCGGCGACGCCCGGCTGCAGATGCATCGAGATCACCTCGTCGACGACGTCGTCGATCCCAAGGCCCGGCTTGTCCGAAACAGTGATGAAGCCGTCCTTTACTAGCGGCTTGGGAAGGCCCGTGACGATATCGTCCCACCAGTCGACATCGGCAGAATGGTATTCAAGCGCCATGAAATTCTCGGTCGCTGTCGCAACATGCGCCGCCGCCATTGCGGCGATCGGACTTTCCGCCATGTGGATAGCCATCGCGACACCGCGGTCTTGCGCCATGTCGCCGATCTTCTTGGTCTCGAGGATGCCTCCGCTGGTGAGCAGGTCAGGGTGGATAACGGAGACGCCGCCGCTGTTAAGCAGGGGCTCGAAGCCCTCCTTGAGGTAGATGTCCTCGCCAGTGCAGATCGGCACCGTCGTTGCGTCCTGCAGTTGCCGGTACTGCTGCGTATACTGCCATGGGATCACATCCTCGAGCCAGGCTGGCACGTATTTTTCAATTCGCCTTGCGAGGCGAATGCCGTTCTGCATCGAGATATGGCCGATATGGTCGATCGCGAGCGGCACATCCATGCCGATGACTTCACGAACCTCGGCGATGTACTGCTCAAGCAGGTCGAGGCCCTTGTCGGAAAAGTGAAGGCCGGTAAACGGATGCTGGACATTATGCAAATCATACGAAGCGTTGCGGGCACGCCGCTCTTCAATCGTCTTCAGCGGTCCGCGATAAGGACGGTTGTGGTATCCTTCGAGTGAGCCAGCAGGAAACACGACCGCGCCGGGGACGTCCGCGATCTGCATCAGTCCGAGATCCATCTTCAGGAAGGTGAAACCGAGCTCCATGCGCTGCTTGAGGCGCCTCCCCGTCTCGGTGCCGCTCGGCACGGTGGCGTCGGTATCGCAGTAGACGCGCACTTTCTCGCGGAAGCGGCCACCGAGCATCTGGTAGATGGGGACGCCATAGGCCTTGCCGGCAAGATCCCACAATGCGATTTCAACCGCCGAGACGCCGCCGCCTTGGCGGCCGTGTCCGCCGAACTGTTTGATCCTACGAAACAGCCGATCGATGTCGCAAGGGTTCTCGCCAAGCAACCGGCTCTTCAGCATCAGCGCATAGGTGGCGCTGGCACCGTCGCGCACCTCGCCAAGCCCAACGACGCCCTGATTGGTGTAAATCTTGAGTAACACCGAGGTGAACGGCGCGCCGTCAATTTCGGCGACCCGCATGTCGGTGATGCGAAGGTCAGACGGCCTGGAACGCGTATTCACCCGATTGAGCGCCTCGTCGGCTCCATCTGCCTCTAGCATGATTTGATCCTCGTTCTGATCGGTGGGACTCCTCGCCACACGCAGGCGCGGCGTAGAGCGTTGTCTAGTCCAGTTCTATCTCGTGGTTTTGAAGGTAGTCGCGGTTCATTTCGATGCCGAGGCCAGGCTTTGACGCAAGCTTGAGGCTGCCGTTCGAGACATCCAGTGGCCTGTCGATGAGCTCATCATATTTGCCCAGGTTCCACTCCGACGTTTCAAGCTTGTAAAAGTTGGGAACGGTCATCATCACCTGCGCTCCCGCAACCACGTTGATCGGCCCTGCGGCGTCATGCGGGGAGACCGGGATGTAGTAAGCCTCGCATAGGGCAGAGATCTTCTTGAGTTCGGTGATGCCGCCGGTCCAAGTGACATCCGGCATGATGTAATCAGCTAGCCTGTTTTCGAGCACCGGCACGAAATCCCATTTCGTATGGCCGCGCTCGCCCCAAGAGATGGCGGCGCTGACCTTCTCACGGACCTGTCTGAGAGCGTTGAGGCTCTCCGGCGGACAGGGCTCCTCGAACCAGTCGATCTGACCAGCTTCCTCGAGGCTCCGACAAAGGCGAATGGCGGTTGGAACGTCGAACCGGCCATGCGCATCGATGAGGATGTCGACATCAGAGCCCGCCGTTTCGCGGATCAGAGCCGTGAGTTCGGCAGCTTCGCGCTCATCTTTGCGCGTCATGCTGCCATCGAGATAGCCGTCCCGCTGTTCGCGCGACTGTTCATCATCAAAGCGGCCCTGGTGGGGGAAAGGATCGAACTTGAGTGCAGTGTGACCGGAATCGACGATGTCTCGGATTTCCCTGACCACAGCCTCCTTACTGGTAAACTTGGCCTGGTTGGGGTGGGTGTAGAGCGCAATGTCATCCCGTACCGCTCCACCCAACAGCTCGTATATTGGCTTACCTAGGACTTTGCCTCGGATATCCCAAAGGGCTATGTCGATAGCACTGACGCATTCGACTGCAGCGCCGCGGCTGCCCATGTAGGTGAAGCTTCGGAATATCTTGTGCCACAGATATTCGATACGCGCCGGGTCCTCGCCTTTCAGAGCGGCACCAATCTGCCGCAGGATCGTGCAGAGGGCGCGATTGGCGAGCCTTGTCGTCGTGGTGATCTCTCCCCAGCCGCTCACCCCCTCGTCGGTCGTCACTTCGACAAAGAGATATTCTCCCCAGTAAGAAGCATCAGACCTGATTAGCCACGGGCGAACGCTGGTGATTTTCATCTCAACTGCCTTTTCTGAAGTGCTCGGGATAACAAGGTTTCAGGCGCGTCTTATCCCGCGCGAGCGGCGTTGCGCGCACGCATATGTTCAAGGATGTGCCGGCCGGAGCCCTCCACATGGCGAGCGATGAGTTCGGCCGCCTCGTTCGCATTTCCCGCCTTCACATGCGCGATGAGCTCGCGATGCTCGCTAAGGATTGCGGCACGCCGGGCGAGCGTGAAGTCAAAACGTCGGCTCACTGCTCGCAGCACTTCGCGATGCTTCCACCAAAGCTCGGCTGCATGGCGGTTGTAGTGCTTCTGGTACATCACAGTATGAAAGGCAGTGTCCAGCTCGCTGTGCCTGAAGGTGTCAGCGAAGTTGTTCTCTTCAATCAGGCCCTGAATGCGTTCGAGTTCAGCTATGTCCTCGACGGTGGCCATGCTTACGAACCATCGCGTCAGTGCCGGCTCGATCAAGACTCCTATCTCGTAGATATCCCGAACAAAATCCTGATCTATGGGCCGGACGCGCGCTCCGCGGTTGGGAACGAAGGTGACAAAGCCCTCCCCGCGCAACAGTTGCAGAGCCTCGCGCACAGGGTTGGTCGAGGTGCCGTGGCGCCGGGCGAGATCGGTGACCACGAGCCGTTCGTTGGCAGCGAGCCGCCCCTCGATGATGTCTTCCCGGATCAGTTGGTAGAGCGAGGCGCCCTGGCTGGATGCCCCGTCAGCGTCGATGCCCTCGGGTGGCTTCGCCCTAAAGTCGCTCGTATCGGTCAAAACTATCCCCAATTAATACACATCTTCCTCGCATATCACGCAAATCTCGCCCAAACAATGTACGATTTCCCCGATTGACAGGTGTTCGGCGATCTGAAAACGTATGATGTGCTCGAAGGAATACATTGACTGGGAGGTCCTGAGCCGTCGAGCAAAGACCGCTCGCCTTGGTGCAGAGCGGCATGGGAGAGAAACCTGGAGGATACCTATGACGAGGATTTCACTCGGAGGTGCCGTCCTGCGCGGCACTGTCTCCACTGCTTTGACGGTATCATTGATGTCTGCGTCTGCGCTGGGGGCGCCGGTCGACCTGAGCAAGTGGTCGCCGCAATATGTCCGCTCCATTGCCGGTACGCAGGAATTTGACACGGCGGCTGATTGCGGCAAGGTCACCCCGCTTGACTACAAGGGCCGACTGACTTTCTGGTATCAGGGTGTGTTCGAGGGCGACCCCGACCTACTGCGCCAGTATTACAAGGATTTCTTCGCGACGTTCCGCAAGACCTACCCAAACATCCAGCTCGAGGAACAAGCCCTCACCTATAACGACCTCTTGGACAAGTTCCGGACCGCGCTCCTTGGCAATGCCGCGCCGATGGCGGTCCGCCTTCAAATTCTGGGTGGCACCGAGTTTGCTTCAAAGGGCTATCTGCAGCCTCTGAAACCGGAGGATGTAGGATATTCGACCGAGGACTTCTGGCCCGGCGCCATGAAGGCTGTAACCTGGGACGATGTGACCTACGGCATTCCAACCAACAACGAGACGATGGCGTTCATCTGGAACGCCGACATCTTCAAGCGTGCAGGCCTTGATCCGGACAAGGCCCCAGCAACTTGGGATGACGTCGTCAAGTATTCCAAGCAGATCCACGACAAGCTCGGCATTGCCGGTTACGGCCTCGTGGCTCGCAAGAATGCAGGTAACACGCCCTACCGCTTCATGCCGCAGCTTTGGGCCTATGGCGGCGGTGTCTTCGACGAGGCTACCGCCGAGCCGACTTATAAGACGGTCGAGCTCGATAGCCCGCAAAGCAAGGCGGCATTGCAGGCCTCCTACGACATGTATGTACGCGACAAGTCGGTTCCGGTTTCGGCGCTTACCAATCAGCAGGCCGACAACCAGCCCCTCTTCCTGGGTGGCCAGCTCGGCATGATGATCTCCCATCCTTCGGATTACGACGTCATGCTCGACCTGCAGAAGAAGGCAACCGACACCGACAAGCAGAAGGCGCAGACCGTAATCGACAATATGCGCTACGGCCTGATCCCGACTGGCCCCGACGGCAAACGTGCCGTGGTGTTTGGCGGCTCGAACATTCATATCCTGAAGCCGGAATATGTGGAGGGCGGCAAGGTAGACGAGCCGGCGGCGAAGGCCATCATCTGCATGTGGACGAGCCCCGAATGGTCATTGAAGACGGCCTATGCAGGCTCAAACCCGGGAAACCTCAACGGCTTCAAGACCAAATGGATGAAGGAACGTCTGGACAGCATCAAGTTCCTTGATGTCACGACCTCGATGCTGCCATACGGCATCCCGTTCCCGGCATTGCCACAGTCCCCGGAGATCATGAACATCATAGTCCCTGACATGCTGCAGAATGCTCTGACTGGGGCCATGACCGTCGACCAGGCAGCCGACGACGCGGCCAAGAAGGTCAAAGACCTGATGGACGGTGGGCTCTAGTTCAAGTCCGACGATCTGACCGGCTGCGCATCGATTGCAGCCGGTTTCGTTCCCATGGATGAGGGCTCTGCACAGTGACGATCTTGACTGGAAAGGCCGAGGCTCCCCGAAGACTGCTTGTCAGGTCCGGTGTGCTGCGAAAGACCTGGGATCATCGCGCCGACTACGCGTATGTGCTTCCTGCGATCGCAGTGATGCTGATCGTGATAGCCTACCCTATCTACTACACGATCGAGCTGTCGTTCTTTAATACACCGCCTGGCCTGCAGCTTCGGGACAAGATTTTCGTCGGGCTCGACAACTACACCGCCATCCTCAAAAGTCCGGTGTTCTGGACCGTCACCTCGAACACTCTTATCTGGACGATTGGATCGACGTTCGTCTCGTTTGTCCTGGGATTCGCCAGCGCTCTGGCGCTCCATCGTGACTTTGCCGGCCGCGCCATCCTGCGCGCCGTCCTGATCATTCCATGGGTCATCAGCGCGGTTGCCGCATCCTATATCTGGAAATGGATCTACCATTCGGACGTTGGGATCATTGGCGCGGTGCTGGTCAGCCTGGGATTGACCGACCGGCCGCCGAACTTCATCGACAGCGTGAGCACGGTGCTTCCCTCGCTGATCGTCGTCAATATCTGGCGAGAATTTCCGTTTGCCATGATCATGATGATGGCTGGGCTGCAGACGGTCCCCGACCAGTTGCTGCGCGCCGCAAAGGTCGACGGAGCGAATGCATGGCAGCGGTTCTGGCACGTCACCTTTCCACATGTGAGGAATGTCTCGACGGTGACGATCCTTTTGCTGGCAGTTGCCAACTTCAATTCGTTCATCATCCCCTGGATCATGACCGGCGGCGGGCCGTCGAACGCTTCTCATATC
Organism: Rhizobium sullae; assembly: GCF_900169785.1. Lineage (GTDB taxonomy): Bacteria > Pseudomonadota > Alphaproteobacteria > Rhizobiales > Rhizobiaceae > Rhizobium > Rhizobium sullae. The sequence continues at coordinate 14,726 of NZ_FWER01000005.1, read as the reverse complement.
TGGATCACCCACATTTACGAACTCGCCTTTGGTCGCCAACGCTGGGGAGTGGCATCGGCCTACTCGGTGCTGCTGTTCTTGATCCTGATGTCGTTTGGCTACTTCTACGTCCGGGCGCTGAGCGGTAACGAGCGGAAGGACGGAAGCGAATGAGCACGATTGCCGAGACTACTCATCGAGGTCAGGCGCGTCGCCGTGTGCGCATCGATGGATGGCGGTGGGGCGGACGCATCTTCCTGCTCTTCATGCTGCTTTACACCACATTACCGATGATCTGGATGCTGATCACATCGATCAAGTCAGGCTTCGCTGCGTTGCAGTTCCCGCCGCAATGGTGGCCGGACCAACCCACCCTCGCCAGCTACCAGAAGCTGCTCGATCCGCAAAACAGCGTCGGCCAGGACTTCCTGCGCTTCTTCTGGAACAGCCTTTTTGTCTCCACCGCCACGACCGTCCTTTCGGTGATCGTGGCAGTTCCCGCGGCCTATGCGTTTTCACGCTTCACATTCCCGGGCCGGAACTTTCTGTTCTTCGCCGTCTTGCTTCGGAACATGTTCCCGGCGGTGATCTTTCTCGTGCCGCTCTTCATCCTGATGCGCGCGATCGGGCTGGTGAACACGCATGGGTCGCTCATTCTCACCTACCTCACATTCGGCCTGCCGTTGGCAATCTGGCTCCTCAAGGGCTTCTACGACAACATCCCGGTGCAACTCGAGCAGGCCGCGCGCATCGACGGGGCGACAAGATTCCAGGCCTTTTTCCTGATCGTGATGCCGCTCTCGGCGCCAGGAATCATCGCCACGGCGATCTATTCTTTCATCGGCGCGTGGAACGAGTACATCTACGCCTACACGTTCCTCTCCAAGAACGACCAGTTGACACTGCCGGTCGGCATCCAGCGCTTCTTCTCGGAAAATACAACGGACTTTCCGGGCCTGATGGCGGCCAGCTTTATGATGAGCGTGCCCGTCGTGGTCCTGTTCCTCGTCCTTCAGCGATACTTCGTACGCGCCCTTACAGAAGGCGCAGTCAAACACTAGGGAGTTGCCGGTGGCCCACGTGGTCCTCAAAGATCTTGTCAAGACCTATGGCAGCTTCAAAGCTGTCAACGATGTTTCGCTGACGGTCAATGACGGCGAATTCGTTGCGCTCGTCGGCCCTTCAGGCTGCGGCAAAACAACCACGCTCAATCTTGTAGCAGGGCTCATCCCCATCACATCTGGCGACATCGTCATCGGCGACCGGGTGGTCAACGACCTCGACCCCAAGGACCGGGACATCGCAATGGTGTTCCAGAACTACGCGCTCTATCCGCAGAAATCTGTCTATAAAAATCTGGCTTTCCCGCTGCAGATGCGCAAACTGCCAAGTGACGAGATCGACAAGAAGGTCAAGGAAGCAGCGCGCGTGCTCGACATGACGCAGCTGCTCGAGCGCAAGCCACGCGAACTTTCGGGCGGTCAACAGCAGCGTGTGGCCCTGGGCCGTGCCCTCGTTCGCGATCCGGCGGTATTCCTGATGGATGAACCACTCTCCAACCTCGACGCAAAGCTGCGCGTGCAGATGCGGTCGGAAATCAAGCGTTTCCACCAGGACCTCAAGGCGACGATCATCTACGTGACGCACGACCAGCTCGAAGCCGTGACCATGGCCGACAGGATGGCGGTGATGAACGGCGGCTACCTGCAGCAATACGATTCACCGGCGCAGGTCTTTGCCCACCCGGTGAACATGTTCGTCGCCAGCTTCGTCGGCAGCCCGGCAATGAGCCTTGTTCCGCTGGAGGCATCAACGGAAAGCGGCAACACTGTGTTGACCAGCGCGGAGGGCTGGCGCCTCGAGCTTTCGCCAAACAACGCGCAGAAGGTCGCGAGGGCAACCACCAAGAAAGTCGTGCTCGGCGCACGTCACTCGACGATCAAGCTGCACAAGAGTGCGGTGCCAGGCAGCATTCCTGCCAAGGCCTACACGGTGGAGCCGACCGGAGACGTCACCTTCGTTCAGGCGTTTCTGTCTGGCGCCATCGTCAACGTCAGCGTGCCGCCGACCATTGCCGTCGCGCCCGACGAACAGATTTGGCTCGAGTTCGATCAGGAGCGGATGCATCTGTTCGACGGCGAAACAGAAATGGCCCTCAAGGCCCACTGAGACAGAGCCGATGCGTGTGAAACGAGGGCGTGGATGATTACGAAGCTTAAAATCACGGCGATCAAGCCCTATCCAGTATGGGTAGGAACGCGCAACCAGATGCTGGTCAAGGTCGAGACCGACAACGGCATCTTCGGCTGGGGCGAGAGCGGCTTGAGCGGTCGCGAGAAGGCGGTGGCCGGCGCGATCGAGCACTATCGCGAGTTTCTCATCGGCCGCGATCCGATGCAGATTGGTCGGATCTGGCAAGAAGTTTATCGCAGCCAATACTTCGAAGGCGGGCGCGTTCTGCAGGCGGCGATTTCCGCCATCGACATTGCCCTTCACGACATCAAGGGCAAGGCGCTGGGGGTGCCGGCCTACGAACTGTTGGGCGGCAAGCAGCGCGACCGAATTCCTACCTTCGCCTCGACGGGTGACGAGGCCGAGGGCGAGGCTGCCATCGAACGCGCCCGCGAACTACGCGAACAAGGGTGGCGGGCGATCCGCTTCTTTCCCATCGGGCAAAACAGCAAGGACATCTTTGAGCCGCGGGAGTCGATCGGTGCGACCGCGACTATGCTGAACAAGGCGCGCGAGGCGCTGGGCGACGAGGTCGTCCTCGGGATCGACTATCATCATCGGCTGTCGGTGGCAGAGGCGGCGAGCTTCTGTAACAAGCTCGGCCGTGGCGTGCTTGATTTCCTCGAGGAGCCGATACGAGACGAGACACCCGAGGCCTACGAATCCCTGCGCACTATGACCGACATCCCGTTCGCCATCGGCGAGGAATTTGCCAGCAAGTGGCAATTCCTGCCCTACATCGAGCGCGGCATCCATCAGTTCAACCGGCTCGATGTTTGCAATGTTGGCGGGCTCACCGAAGCGATGAAGGTCGCCGGCTGGAGCGAGGTGCACTATGTGGACCTGATGCCGCACAATCCCCTTGGCCCAGTCTGCACGGCCGCGACCATCCATCTCGCCGCCGCGGTACCGAATTTCGCTTGGCTCGAGACCAGGGCGCCCGAAGCAAAACTGGGCTTCGATAATTCCGACTTCTTCCCCGTGCAACCACGGCTCGACGGGCCCGACTATCCGGTCAGCGATCTGCCAGGACTCGGCGTCGAGGTCAACGAAGAGGCGGTCGAGGCGGAGAGCTTTCGTTTCTGGGAAGCGCCTCACCTGAAGCGCCGCGACGGTTCTGTCACAAACTGGTAGTTTCATCCACCGGAGCCTAGAATGATGCATACGCCCGACATTACGCGACCGCCCAAAGAGCTGATCGACGCGCTGAAGGAAATCGGCGCCGCGACGGTTTCCGGCACGCTTGGCCACATGGGCTTCCGCAATCCGCACATGGTCGGTCCCGTGCCGCAGAATCGCGGGAAGTCGATCGTCGGGCCGGCCCTGACGCTTCAATTCATGCCGCAGCGGCCGGACCTCTTCACCGAGGGAGAATATGCAGATCCGGAGACGCAGTTGCACCGCCATGTGCTTTATCACGTGCAGGAGGGCGATGTGGTCGTGGTCGACGCGCGCGGCGACATGAGCTCGGGCGTCTTCGGCGATATGATGTCGACGTATTTCAAAGGCAGAGGCGGCGCTGGCATCGTGATCGATGGGTGCATGCGCGATCGGCCTAATGTCGAGAAGCTAGATCTTTCTCTATGGCTGCGCGGCTGGACGCCCAACTATCATGTGCAGACTGGCATCTATCCCAACGCCGTCAACGTTCCGATTGCCTGCGGCGGTGTCACGGTAATCCCCGGAGACATCATCGTCGCCGACGATGACGGGGTGGTGGTGCTTCCAGTCGCAATGGCCCCAAAGGTAATCGAAGAATCGCAAAAGCATCACGATTGGGAGGAGTTCTCGCGAGTGAAGCTTATGGGGGGCGGGTCGCTGCAGCGCTACTATCCGCTGCATGACGATGCCCGCCGAGAGTACGAAGAGTGGCGCAAAACAAACCGCTCGGGAACAACTTAGCCAATGGTTTACCCTAGGCGGGCGGTGAACTTTCTGGGATATCGCCGGCGTCTACGCAAAAAGCACGGAGTCGAATTTCGCCGTCGGCGCCCGCTTTTCGATCTGGCAGCCGGGATCCAGCCGCCGAGGTTGGCCGAATGTCCCTTCTATGAAGGGTTTCGAATGCCGGCAGCTTTGGGCCGAACGTTCCATGACGGCGTCGGGTCGTCGGAAATAGTGGACGTTCAGATCGGGAGGGGCTGAAAACTTCGGGCCACGTTCCGCTGGTTATCCAGTTTGCTTTCGGCATAGGCCTCGGTGCCGTCCCGGGGCGCGTCTGCCAGCAGATTGTCAGTCCTGGTCGTCGAGGCCAACCCAACAATCGAACGGTACCCTCAGTCCTTGCCGCCTTGATGGGAATCCAACTGAAGACCCATTACCTAAAACGGAAGTTATCTATGCATGTTAGGCGTAACAGATCGGCTGCGTCCTCGTGAAGGAAGTCGAACCTGCGTTACACGCAACTGTTCCGAATTTTGCGCGGTGCCTGCATCTGAATCAGACGTCACCTGATTTTAGATCAGGCGCAATTCGACTTTAAATCAGACGCGCCCTCAGTTCAACGAATCCGCGCCATGATTGGACTTTTGGACCATCGAGACTAGCAACCGCTCCTCGTCTGTTTCATCAGCATAACGTTCAGTGTCCGTTCGACCTCAGCATGTCCGGGGAACAGTTCTTGTTCCGGCCTGACCCCGAAATGATGACGCCCATAGGGGCATCATCACAAAACTTTCGGTGAACGCTACTTCAGTCGGCTCAGCAATTCCTGGGCCACCGCCGGAGCAGACGCAGGGTTCTGACCCGTGATCAGCTCGCGATCCACCACGACGTGCCCGGCGAACGGTGCCTCGGCCTGACTGAATTGCCCCCCTGCTTGGGTGAGCGCGTCCTGTGGATAGAACTTCATCTCGCCGCCGCCCAGCAACCCCTTCGCCATTTCCTCTTCCCGGTTGCTGAAAACGGTCAGCCTGTAGCCGGCATAGATCCAGTCGGTTTGCGCGTTGGCCGTTCCCGCCGTCTCGAACTTCGTGACGAAGCCCTTCGCATCTGCCAGCGTAGACAGCAACGCGATCGGGCCATGGCAGGCGAGCGCGGTCGTCTTGCCGCTTTCATGGAAATAGGTGAGCAGGTTGCCGAGTTCGGAACTCACTAGAAGATCCTGCATGGGTGCGTGACCGCCCGGGACGTAGACCGCGTCGAAATGGCCGTAACCGACCTGCTCGACCCGTGCAAGGCTGATGACTGGCGACTTCTCGCTCGACAAGAGGCCCAGGTCCGAAAGCAGTGTTTCGCTGGCTTTCATCGCGGCCTCGTCACCGCCAAAATACATCTTGTCGATGGACGTCATGTCGACGGATGGAGCGGTCCCTTTCGGGGTGGCGAAGGTAATGTCGTGGCCGGCGTCGAGCAGCGCCTTCACCGGCTGCATCAGTTCATTAAGATAGAAGCCGGTCTCGAATACCTTTCCGTCCTTCAGGTCGAGGCGGTCGGAATCGGACAAGACGATCAGCACGTTTCCGGCATGGGCACAGATGGTGCTGGTACCAAGCACAAGTGTGATGGTGAGGCTGCGCAGAAGTTTCATGGTTTATCTCCGAATGTACGAAAATCCGATTGGGAATGAAAAGGCAGCCGCTTATCAGCCGGCGACCTTGGTCAGCCGGTGCAGGGTGAAGTCGGCGAAATATTCGCCCACGCCGCTCGCCTGAAAGCGCTGCATGGCAGCGCCCTGCATATGGGCGCGCCATTGGACCTCGCTTGCCCAAGTTTCGACGAAGATGCGGACGCGTCCTTCATCGAGCGACTGGTGCAGTTCGTAACGAAGGCAGCCGTCTTCAGCCAGAGTCTCTGCGACCAGCTTTTCCTGGGCGGCACCGAGGGCTGCTTGCTTGCCGGGTTTAGCCGTGGTGATGGCGACAATTGTCAGAGGTGTGTTTGACATGGGTAAGACCTTACTCAGGCGATGGTGTTGACGAGGCCGCCTTCGGCTCGAAGGGCAGCGCCGTTGGTCGCGGATGAGCGGGGGCTGGCGAGATAGGTGACCAGGTTTGCCACCTCCTCCGCTTCCACCATGCGCTGGAGGATCGAAGCCGAGCGGGCTGTGGCGAAGAATTCGGCCTCGACCTCTTTGATCGGCGCGGACGGGTCGCTTGCCTGACTGCGCAGGAAAGCCTCAATGCCTTCCGAGCGGGTCGGTCCTGGCAGCACGGAATTGACTGTGACATTGGTCCCGCGGGTCAGTTGCGCCAATCCGCGCGAAACCGAGAGTTGCGCGGTCTTGGTCGTCGCGTAGTGGATCATGTCCTGCGGAATGGCGAGGCCCGACTCACTGGAAATGAAAATAATGCGGCCCCAGTTGCGCTCCAGCATGCCGGGGAGATAGGTCCGTGACAGGCGCACGCCGCTCAAGACATTGACGTCGAACAGATGGCTCCAATCGGCATCGCTGATGTCGCCGAATGCCTTGCTCTCGTAGATGCCGAGATTGTTGACGAGTATATCGACCGAAGCCTCAGCCCTTGCGATGATCGCGGCACCCTCGGCGCTGGCGGCGTCTGCCAGAACGCCAGCGATGTCCGATCCGCCGGATTCCTTAACGGCAGCGAGCGCGCTATCGAGCTTGGCACGGTCGCGTCCTGTGATGACAACGCGTGCACCTTCGGCGGCGAGAGTGCGGGCGATTTCGAGGCCAATGCCGGCTGTGGCTCCGGTAACTAGGGCAGTCTTGCCGGTGAGTCGCAGGTCCATGTCGTGTCTCCAGATTGTTGCTGCGGACAATTTATGATCTAAGAACCACAGGAACTATTGCGTGTAGGAGACATGCACCTGTGAATGAGGATCATCAATGCCGCGTATCCTGATGGAACGCTCGGGCGAGATGGAAGTGTTTGCCCGCGTTGTCCAGGATGGGGGATTCTCCGCCGCCGCGCGCAACCTTGACCTCACGCCATCGGCAGTCAGCAAATTGATCGCCCGCCTTGAAGCACGGCTTGGCACACGCCTTCTGGTGCGAACTACTCGCGCTCTTACGCTAACGGAAGAAGGCGAGGCCTATCACCATGCAGCCCTTCGGATTCTGCAGGAACTGAACGATGCGGATCAGGAAGCCGCTGGAGGTGCCGTCCGTGGGCGGTTGCGGGTCAACACAACGATACCGTTCGGCACGATGTTCATCGTGCCGGCAATGCCGGATTTCATTGCGCATAATCCCAATCTGATCGTCGATCTCAGCTTCACTGACGGCATTGTCGATCTGGTGGCGGAAAAGACCGATGTCGCCATCCGCATGGGCAACCTGCCCGACAGCGGGCTGATCGCCCGCAAGCTGGGGCAGAGCCGGCGCGTGGTCTGTGCTGCACCTTCCTATCTGGAACGCAGAGGACGGCCAGAAACACCTGCCGACCTGGAACATCACGACTGCCTGACCTTCAACTTCCGACGTGCAAGGCCGTCGTGGCCGTTTCACTGCGAAGGCCGGGAGGTCGCACAACCGGTCAAAGGCAGCATCGTGGTGAACAACGGCGAAACGATGAAACAGATGGTGCTGGCCGGCGTCGGCATCGCCCGGCTTGGTTTGTTTCATGTCGCGGATGAGATCGCGGCGGGACGACTTATCCCACTGCTCGAAGATCAGAATCCAGGCGACCTGGAACTGGTTCATGCCGTCTATGTGGGCGGCGGCCCACTGCCTCACCGCGTCCGCGCCTTTATCGAGCACATGGTGATAACATTGGCAGAAACGCCACTGCTGAAAGGGACTTCCTAAGCAGAGATCCTCTGGACGGGCACCTGGTGGAAGCGGGCTTTGTAGGTATTCCCCTGTGATGCTAACTCTTTGGATTTGGTCGGTGGCGTAGACCGTCCGTGAGCAGTGACACCATTCGCCTCGCCTGCTCTGTGTCACCGTCACTCGCCGGTGTGGCGAGACGCAGTCCGGCGTTCAGCAGGTCGCTTGCGTTTACGTCGTTCCTGATCGCTCCTGAGGCTGCGGCAGCATCGAGCAGCCGTCGAAGCACTGGTGTGAACTGGCCAAGAACAAACTCCGGAAGTGCCTGGTAGGCGGGGTCGCCTGAATGTAGCGCTGGACCCAGGGCTTTTTTCGTGGAGATGAAATCAACAAGACGCGTCATCCATTTAGCGAGTGCCTCCGCTGGCTCAAGCTCTTCTGCGTAAGCCGCCGCAGCGTCCGCCTGAGCAAGAACGTCGCGTTTGATCAATGCCTTGATGAGGTCAGAGCGCTCGGGGAAATGGCGATAGAGCGTGCCAACACCAACCCCTGCCCTGTCTGCGATAGTTCGCATCGGCGCATCAACGCCCAACTCGCTGAAGACAGCCATTGCAGCTTGAAGCAGTGCGTCGAAATTGCGCCTCGCATCGGCCCGCACTGCCAGACGGGTCGCGCTGCTAGACTCGTTCTTTTGTTCGTCTGACTTCACCGGGCGACTATACCTATTGCAAAACGGAACAGTGTTCCGTATAAACGGACGAATGTTCCGATTACCCTCTGTATCGCGCCTGCTGGAACGTTGCAACCGTAAGCACAAGGAAAATGAACATGCTCTATCGCACTCTCGGCCGTACTGGCATCAAGGTCAGCTCCTATTGTCTAGGCGCGATGATGTTCGGGAAGATGGCCAACAACGACCACGATGAGTGCGCCCGCATGATCCACAGAGCACTTGATGCGGGCATAAACTTCATCGATACCGCCGACCGATACAGTGACGGCGACTCTGAAGTGATCGTCGGGAAAGCCCTGAAGGGAAGGCGCGACGATGTTGTTCTCGCCACCAAGGTTTTCGGCCCGATGGGCGACGACCCGAACCGGCGTGGTGGTTCGCGGCGCTGGGTGACGCAAGCAGTGGAGGACTCGCTGCGCCGACTTCAGACTGACTATATTGACCTTTACCAGCTCCATCGCCCCGTCCCTGACACCGACATCGAGGAAACGCTTTCGGTGTTAACTGACCTGATGCGTGCGGGTAAGGTTCGCGCCATCGGAGCGTCAACCTTCCCGGCGTCGGACATTGTCGAGGCGCAATGGGTGGCCGAGCGCCGAGGGCTTGCACGATTCCGCACGGAGCAGCCGCCCTACTCTATCCTTAATCGTTCAATCGAGCGTGAGGTGCTGCCAACCTGCCAGCGTTACGGGATGGGCGTCATGGCATGGAGCCCGCTCGCCAAAGGAATGCTCACAGGTAAGTATCGGAAAGGTGAGCCAACGCCGGACACCCTGCGAGCAAAGTTCTTCCAGAAGGCAATGACTGACCAACAGACCCTCGACAAGGTCGAACAGCTCATAGCGCTTGCCGATGGAGCAGGCATCTTGCTGATGCATATGGCCCTCGCCTTCGTCGTTTCGCATCCGGCTCTATCGTCAGCGATCATTGGACCGCGTACTCCCGAGCAGCTTGAAGGCCTTCTTGCTGGTGTTGAGGTATCCCTTGACGATGAAATTCTTGACCGGATCGATGAAATTGTACCACCGGGAGAAGACGTGGGCTTGCTGGAGGGGTCGGCGTACATCCCGCCGTCACTCGAACAGGTGGCGCTCCGTCGACGCCCCCTCCCCGAACGAGCGGCTAGGTGAGACCACGCAGCTTTGAAAATAGTTGTAGGATGACGCGATAGCGGTTGGGTGTCGGCAGATCTCAGCATTCGAACGGTTCGGCAGCGTTTCCACAAGCGATGACGCTGTTTTTGGTCGCGATTGTTTGCTTTCCGCCTGCAAGGACGTCCATTTATGCTTGCGGGACACCTGGATCCTATAGGAGGCGTGACCGTTGTTATCGCAGGATTTCGATGCGCGTAAGACCCTCATCGCCGGCAAACGCAAGAAGCAGCACCAACGATCTTGAGGCTGCACGCATGTCGCTTTGCCCCGCCGCAGTGCGGCGAGGCAGCACTCTTACGCGCCACTACTGCATGACGGCCGCGAACCGCATCCACTTGGCGATCGAGTCGATCGGCGAGTTGTCCGGCATCTTAAGGGGGCTCTGATCGGGCGTGAACCCGCGCGAAAGGGCCGAGTCCGGATCCGCAAGCAGCACGCCCACGAAGGTCAACGCCACGAGACAGCTCCCAACTTCACCCAATCGATTTCCACCGGCAGCCTCGGCTTCAGCAAGAATGTAGAACCATAACGGTGCGCGCTCGTGGAAGCGCGATGTGGTTCCGGCGAGGAAGTTCTGCAGATCGGGCTTCGTGGCGAACAGCGCTGAGACATCCTGGATCGGCGATGACTCCACTGCACCAATTTGCTTGAGATGCTTGTGCAGAGCCTGGCCCGTCGGGAGCCTGAGATTGTAGCCTCTACGAAGGTTCCTCCTTGCCAGGTTCTTGAACAACTCTTTGAGTTGTTGATCGGCCTGGTCTTCCCCTTCCTTGAACATCGTGTGCAATGGCGGGGCGAGTTCGGTATCGATCTTCCTGGCGAAACGGGCCGGTTCTCCGTCGCTCCCATCATGGGGATCGACGCCCGTAAAGCGTGTCCAGTCGATGATCCAGTTCTTGGGCAGCTTCTTCTCGGTATCCAGCCTGCCGCCGCCTCCAGTGAATTCGAAAAGCAACTGCAAGGTCGCACGCGGTAGAAAACCTGTGCCCGGCCGCCCAAAGATCTTGTTGTAGTCGTAGAACGCTCTGACCATGGAATGACCGAACCGATAAGCTGCCGCCGAGAACTCCAATGGCAGAGCATTTCCAAGGCGAGTATTCTGCCTTCGGGCATCAAACTCGGCTCTGAACTTGAAGAAATGAGACGCCCGATCCTTGACGACGCGGTCCACCACAACCGGATCGCAAACGCCCTTGAGGTATCCTTCGACAATCAACCATTGGTAATGAAGTCTCGTCAGAGCCTGCGCAGAGCTGAAATCGGCGATCCAACCCGTGTCGTGCGACGCAAGATAGTCGATGGCCTTGTTATGGAACCGAAGAAAACTCAGATGGAACTGCGCGACGACGAGATTTTCGTCGTTGCGATTATCCCCGATTATCGCGCGCTGGGGCAACGTATCGGAGAATTTCTCAAACGCCTCAGGAGTCATCGCGGCCTTAGCCAGACGTAGAGCCGCTTCCCGGACAGACGACTGGACCTGGCCATAGCGAGGCAGGTCTCGATGTTGGTCGAGGCTGTCGGGCAAGGGCCCCGGTTCGATCGCTGTTCCGACACGCATTTTGTCCTTCAGCGTGGGGTGGCGAAGACCAGAAATCACTTTGACAACGTCTGCACCTACCCCCTCGCCGACGGCAGATCCGCCGTAGACACTATCGAGATCGAAGCGGGGCGAGCGGGCATTCCTGAACTGGCTCTCCACCGTCGACGAGGCGACAGGCGGGTGTGCGTTGACCATGCTCGAAATCGCCCCTTCACGATCGGTTCGGGCCGTCAGCTCATGATCCAGGAATTGTCCCCAATAGGTGAAAACCGGCGGGAGCGTGGAATCTTCCGTCGGATCCTCGCTCGTCGGCGTGGCGACGACGTCGATCAACATTTCGCCGAGCTCATCGAGCTCTCCAATCGTCTCCGCCGTGTTTGGCAAGTAGTTCTCGGGCGCATCTAGTGGCGGTACGAAATAGCCGAAGTCAGCCTCTTCATCGACCGCGACGTCACCCGTCGCTGGCGGCGCGGCCCGAAGGCTCGGCCTTGGAACGGCGCGCTTTTTCTCTGTACCCCCGTGCGATTGAAAAACGATTGCCATTGGCCAACACCCTCCGTTTTCCAGCCCGCGGGATAATTCGTACAGCTAGAAGGCGAAGTCAATTAATCATATAGGGTTATTTCTCGCCTTAAAGTTGGTAAACTAGCCGTAAACTCAGTCAGTGTGTGTGTCCGGATTCAGGGCAACTCGCCTTGCAGCCTCGTATACCCGGTTGATTCATTCGCCGTCTCACGGCGTCGAACTTGATCTAAGGCTGCTACACGATGTTCTCCAAAAGGAGCACATCCCTTGCCATGTTTCCAAAGCAGCGAGAACAGTTCCTGCCCCCGCCGGAGCCTCGTTGTAAGGGTGCCATTTCCGGCATCGCTGGCGATTTTTCGCGGGCATGATTCGGTTTTCTGAAAATGAAACTTCCATTATCGCACTGAGTATCGATCATCGGACTGAGTTTCCTCCGGCACAAAATAACGAGGAAATCCAACGGGGATGAGATGCAAAAGTATACTTCACCTGAAAGGCAATGAAATGCGGGCGAACCGCTCGCTGGAACTTTTACTTGCTAACTCAACAATAAGATGTATATTTGCCGCCGAGATTTCGTCTAGGGGAACTACATCCCGAAATCGATCTACAAGGTACAACTATTTCTTCTTTGCCGAATGCTCCAATTTTCGGTCGGCGAAGCTTTGCGGTCTCGCGGCAGTCAGCGGAAAAAACCACCTAATCAATCCGCTTCGATCTAACTGCAGAGCCATCCACTGCCCCGAACTCGAGTGTCGGCTTGACTAACGGATTGCCGCTTCCAGCTTGCGGGTTTTGTCATTGCGTATCGTCTTTGAAACCGTGAAAGAAGGGGGAATTGTACTATGGCTAAATCAACGCGAGGCCGGGTTAACGCACAAGGCGACGGCACATCGGGTCTTGGCATGGTGGTGCGATTTACACCCAAAACAAAGAGCGAGGGTGTACAGCAACTTGAAAAAGGCGGATTCCGTGTCGCGTCGTCCAAGGACTTTCGAAGCGCCGCCGCGGTGCCAAATGATTTCGATGGCGCTGATGTTCAGTACTTCGAGCGTTTCGGGATCGCGATTGTGCGCCGGGACGGCGAGAAGCTGAAGCCCATGCTGCAAAATGCCATGCAGCAGAAGGTCGTAAGTGCGGTTCGGCCAGAGCGATCCTATCGTGCCCTCGGCGGCCCACTGTCGAAGCGACTGGACCTCGCACAGGTAACCGTGGGCGGCTTTGCAACTCCTTTGGACAGTGACTACCTGCTTGGGTATCGTGACGCTGTCAACGAGCTGGTCGATCGGTTGCTGGGCAGAAAGGGGGCAGAGGGAGTTATGGCCCGGGCTGCCTTTGACGAGACGAGCAACACTTGGGGACTGCAGGCTGTCAAGGTTATCGAAAGTGACCTAAGCGGGGCCGGCATCAAGGTGGCAGTGCTGGATACCGGATTTGACGAAACTCATCAGGATTTTGTCGGCCGTTTGATCACTAAGAAGCTCTTTGCAACGCGTAGTTCCGAAAGAGACGTGCACGGTCACGGAACCCATTGCATCGGTACGGCATGCGGTCCATTGCGACCGGCCACCGGCCCGCGCTACGGTATCGCCTACGAAGCGGAAATTTACGCTGGAAAGGTGCTAGGCGACGACGGCTTCGGTACTGACCGGTCGATTATTGCGGGCATGGAATGGGCGCTGGATGAAGGTTGCCACGTTATTTCGATGTCGCTAGGAGCTGCGACGCAAGTTGGAGATTCGCCGAGCGACGATTACGAGCAAATTGGGCGGGTATGTTTAGACGCGGGTGCTTTAGTCGTTGCCGCCGCTGGGAACGAAAGTTCACGTCCTCAGCATATTGCGCCCGTCGGTTCTCCGGCGAACGCGTCCACGATCCTCGGGGTTGGTGCCGTGGATCGCTTCTTTGCGCCAGCGTCGTTCTCGTGTGGCGGATTGAATCCTGGCCAGGAAGTAGACATTGCCGCTCCTGGCGTCGACATACTTTCGAGCTTGCCTGATGACAACTATGATCGGTGGAATGGCACCAGCATGGCGACCCCACATGTTGCTGGCGTTGCGGCTCTGATTGCTCAGTCTGATCCGACGTTTCGCGGATGGGCGCTGTGGGCGCGCTTGATTCAGCTTACGAAGCCACTATCTTCCCCTGCCAGGGATGTTGGTAAGGGTCTGCTCCAGGCAAAAGGAAGCGGTGAGGTATGACGACCGATAAAATTGGAGTTACCATTCGAATCGACAAAAGCGAGGCCCGCAGTCTGGGCGAGGTCGTCGATGACTTGAAGTCGCAAGGCCTCGAACAGGTGCAAAGCCACGAGCGCTTCATGATTGTCAACGGGAGTGTCAATCCTGACGCACTCGATGCGCTTCGCGCGGTAAAGGGAGTCGCTTCGGTTCGGAAAGACGTCGTATACAAAGCTCAAGCGAGCTGATTATTCGCGGATGGCATGGCCTTTTGCGCAGGCGGCGCGCCTTTCTTGCCCTTTGGATTCTTCGTCTTCGTTTCCGACAAGCTGAGAACCGCCTCCGGTGCTTCCGGCGCCGAGTCGAAGGCAACACAGTAGCCCGCGATTGAAGGCGATCTTTTCTGAGCGCAGTTTGTCGAACGCTCGATAAGGCACTGTCCAAAGTCGGCGATCCGCGTCCCAGCGCGCAAAGGGGATCTCTCGAATTTCGTTGACGACAGTGCGCGAGTATGGCGTCCTGACCTGAAAGGCCGAAGGCGCTGCTTCGAGATAGCGGCTTTCGATCGGATCGAATGCGAAAGCATCCCTGCCCTTTTCATCGGCAAAAGCGTCGGCCTCTGCTTCCATCTCAGCCAGCCAACGACCGATGCGCCTTTCGGCGGTGCGGCCGGGCACGAACCAAGCCTTCAGACTGTCGCTCCAGCGCG
>NZ_FWER01000255.1 GCF_900169785.1 Rhizobium sullae | reverse complement strand
TGCCGAGCGTGCCTTCGATCACCGTCAGCCGGTCCATCAGCCCTTCGCGCTCGGCAATGCCGCCGCCGCGCCGGCCGTACATGCCGACGGCATGGACTTCGTCGAGATAGGTCATGGCGCCATACTTGTCGGCGAGATCACAGATCTCCTTGATCGGCGCGATATCGCCATCCATCGAATAGACGGATTCAAACGCGATCAGCTTCGGCGCCTTCGGATCGGC
>NZ_FWER01000106.1 GCF_900169785.1 Rhizobium sullae | reverse complement strand
CCGTGACCGGCGCAACCGCCTGACGTCTCACACAAGCGCCTTGTTCCGACCTTGATCAAACAACGTGACATCGCCATCACAGCCGCTCCAAGATGGTCCCCAATGAACCTGCGACGGTCCCTGCGCGACCTGAAAATCGGCACTATCCCAGCAATTTCCTGAAATTGCGCATGAAGTGCCGGTCACTGTCTTAAATAATACCTGTCACATCCCCAACACTCTGACGCAATATCACCGCGATTGAAAGATGAAGCAGCTCACAATTCGACAAGCAGGCCGTCGAGATTTCAGTCCAACTGCCTCAACTGTCACACTCGGCCCATTGAGGCTTGGCCTAACGAATAGAATCTTCGAACTGCCATCTGAAAAACTGCATTTCATAAACGGAGGCGCCCCCCCGATCTGAGGCTAGCGCCCTAAGACCAGCACGAATTTGTTGCCGTTCTGACTCGGACAACCAACTCATGACACCGTCGTCACCTTTGTCGGGTCTTTGACAACGCTGTATTTCCTTAAGCGGCGCCCTTTTGCCGTCTAAATCGCTGGAATAGCAGCAGATATTTTTTGCCCACCTCAATTTAGCTGTCTGGCACGACTCTTGAAACACTTCATGCGAGGCGGCGGAAGCTGCCGACGGCATCCACGTCGCGGGACAACCGCGTTGGTTCAAACAAGTGAAGGAAAGAACATGGCAGCTCTGCGTCAGATCGCATTCTATGGGAAGGGTGGCATTGGCAAGTCCACCACATCCCAAAATACGCTCGCCGCTCTTGTTGACCTCGGGCAGAGGATTCTTATCGTTGGCTGCGACCCCAAGGCCGACTCCACCCGACTTATCCTGAACTCGAAGGCGCAGGACACGGTGCTGGATCTTGCGGCAAAGGAAGGTTCGGTGGAAGACCTCGAGGTCGAAGACGTGCTCAAGGTTGGCTACAGAGGTATCAAATGCGTGGAGTCTGGCGGTCCCGAGCCAGGCGTCGGCTGCGCCGGACGCGGCGTCATCACCTCGATCAACTTTCTAGAAGAGAACGGCGCCTACGACAATGTCGACTACGTCTCCTACGACGTTCTCGGCGACGTGGTGTGCGGCGGCTTCGCGATGCCGATTCGCGAAAACAAGGCCCAGGAAATTTACATCGTCATGTCCGGTGAGATGATGGCACTCTACGCCGCCAACAACATCGCCAGGGGTATTCTGAAATATGCCAGCGCCGGCAGCGTGCGTTTGGGCGGGCTGATTTGTAACGAGCGTCAAACCGACCGCGAGCTCGACCTCGCCGAAGCTCTGGCTGCTAAGCTTAATTCCAAGCTCATTCACTTTGTGCCGCGCGATAACATCGTCCAGCACGCTGAGCTCAGGAAGATGACAGTGATCCAATATGCGCCGGAATCTCAGCAGGCAGCGGAATATCGCGCGCTGGCTGAAAAGATCCACGCAAATTCGGGCCAGGGCACCGTCCCGACGCCCATCACCATGGAGGAACTGGAGGACATGCTGCTCGACTTCGGCATCATGAAGACCGACGAGCAGATGCTTGCCGAGCTTCATGCCAAGGAAGCGAAGGCGGCAGCCGTCCACTAACAGGCATGCCGACAAGAATGGCCCGCAGCTTTATGCAGCGCGCCATTCCACGCACCAATGCCTCGTTGATGAGGCTTCATCCGAACCTTTAAAAAAGGGGACAGGCCCAATGAGCCTCGACTACGAGAATAACAGTGATTTCCACGCGAAGCTAATCGAGGACGTACTATCGCAGTATCCCGACAAGGCGGCGAAGCGCCGCAGTAAGCACCTCGGTGTCGCAACGGGCGGAGAGGGATCCAGCGAGGGCGCGAACGCGGTTTCCGAATGCGACGTGAAGTCGAACATTAAGTCCGTTCCAGGCGTGATGACGATCCGCGGCTGCGCCTATGCCGGCTCAAAAGGCGTCGTTTGGGGACCGATTAAGGATATGGTTCACATCTCGCATGGGCCGGTCGGTTGCGGCCAATATTCCTGGTCACAGCGCCGCAACTACTACGTCGGCCTGACGGGCGTCGACACTTTCGTGACAATGCAGTTCACCTCAGACTTCCAAGAGAAGGACATCGTTTTCGGTGGCGACAAAAAGCTGGAGAAGGTCATCGATGAGATCGAGGAACTGTTTCCGCTTAATAACGGCGTCACCTTGCAGTCGGAATGCCCAATCGGCCTGATTGGCGACGACATCGAGGCTGTCTCGCGAAAGAAAGCAAAGGAGCACAACAAAACCATTGTGCCCGTGCGCTGTGAGGGCTTCCGCGGTGTGTCGCAATCGCTCGGCCATCACATCGCCAACGATGCGATCCGCGATTGGGTCTTCGACAAGAAGCACGTGGAATTCGAGTCCAGTCCCTTCGACGTTAATGTGATAGGTGATTACAACATCGGCGGCGATGCATGGGCCTCCCGCATTCTGCTCGAGGAGGTCGGGCTGCGTGTGGTCGGCAATTGGTCCGGGGATGCCACGCTGGCCGAAGTCGAGCGCGCACCGAAGGCCAAGCTCAACCTCATTCACTGCTACCGGTCGATGAATTACATCTCTCGGCACATGGAGGAAAAATACGGCATCCCCTGGATGGAGTATAATTTTTTCGGTCCGTCCCAGATCGAAGCCTCTTTGCGCAGCATCGCCAAGCATTTTGGGCCGGAGATCGAGGATCGGACTGAGAAGGTCATCGCCAAGTACCAGCCCTTCGTCCAGGCTGTGACGGAGAAGTACCAGCCGCGCTTGGATGGCAAAAGGGTGATGCTTTACGTCGGCGGATTGCGCCCCCGTCACGTCATCACTGCCTATGAGGACCTCGGCATGGAGATCGTCGGCACCGGCTACGAATTCGGCCACGGCGACGACTATCAGCGCACCGGTCACTATGTCAAAAAGGGCACGCTGATCTACGACGATGTGACCGGTTACGAACTGGAGAAGTTCATCGAGGGGATTCGCCCCGACCTCGTCGGTTCAGGCATCAAGGAGAAATACCCGGTACAGAAGATGGGCATTCCGTTCCGTCAGATGCACTCCTGGGATTATTCCGGCCCTTATCACGGCTATGACGGCTTCGCCATCTTCGCCCGTGACATGGATCTCGCCATCAACAATCCGGTCTGGGGTCTCTACGACGCGCCTTGGAAAAAAACGGCGGCGCCTGCAACGGCAGTTGCAGCCGAATGAGAGCCCGGTCTCTCGCGGCAAACCGTCGCGGGAGACTTGAAAAATCTCGAAGGTTTCTCTCTCGCCGCAAGTCGCGGCCAGATTTAAAGAGGTGACTACTATGCCGCAATCGGCCGAAAAAGTTCTCGATCACGCTCCTCTATTCCGCGAGCCGGAATACAGGCAAATGCTTGCCGAGAAAAAGCTGAATTTCGAATGCCCACACCCGGACCAGGTTGTTTCGGAGCAACGCGAGTTCACCAAGACCTGGGAATATCGCGAAAAAAACCTAGCCCGCGAAGCGCTTGTCGTGAACCCGGCCAAGGCCTGCCAGCCGCTCGGCGCAGTTTTCGCGGCCGCCGGATTTGAGCGGACGATGTCATTTGTCCATGGCAGTCAGGGCTGCGTTGCCTACTATCGATCACACCTGTCGCGCCATTTCAAGGAGCCGTCATCTGCGGTCTCATCTTCGATGACAGAAGATGCGGCTGTGTTTGGCGGCCTAAAGAATATGGTCGACGGTCTCGCCAATACTTATAAGCTCTACGACCCGAAGATGATCGCGGTCTCGACCACCTGTATGGCAGAGGTCATCGGCGATGACCTGCATGGGTTTATTGAAAATGCAAAAAATGAGGGCTCCGTCCCGCGCGATTTCGACGTGCCTTTCGCCCATACGCCAGCCTTCGTCGGCAGCCATGTCGATGGCTATGACAGCATGGTAAAAGGCGTGCTCGAGAATTTCTGGAAGGGCACGGCGCGCACGCAAGTCGCTGCTTGCATCAACATCATTCCGGGCTTCGACGGCTTCTGCGTTGGCAACAATCGCGAATTAAAGCGTCTGCTCGATATGATGCGGGTGACCTACGTGTTCATCCAGGACGCCGCCGACCAATTCGATACGCCTTCCGACGGTGAGTTCCGTATGTACGACGGAGGAACCAAGATCGAGGACGTGAAGGCGGCTCTGAACTCGGAGGCGACATTGTCGTTGCAGCACTACAATACGCGCAAGACGCTGGAATATTGCAACGAGGTCGGACAGGCGACAGCCTCCTTTCATTACCCGCTCGGCGTTACGGCGACCGACGAATTGCTGATGAAGATATCGGAGATTTCCAAAAGAGAAATTCCTGAGGCAATCCGACTGGAACGCGGAAGATTGATCGATGCAATGGCCGACAGCCAGTCCTGGTTACATGGCAAAAAGTACGCGATCTACGGCGATCCGGACTTCGTTTACGCCATGGCCCGGTTCATCATGGAGACCGGTGGCGAGCCAACACACTGCCTCGCCACAAACGGCACCTCAGCCTGGGAGACCGAGATGAAGGAGCTCTTCGCATCCTCGCCCTTCGGCAAGGATGCGCAGGTGTGGGCGGGCAAAGATCTTTGGGCAATGCGCTCACTACTTTTGACCGAGCCGGTGGATCTCTTGATTGGCAATTCCTATGGCAAGTATCTTGAGCGCGACACCGGCACGCCCCTGGTTCGGCTGATGTTTCCGATCTTTGACAGGCACCACCACCACCGCTTCCCCCTCATGGGCTATCAAGGTGGGCTACGTGTCCTAACGGCCATCCTCGACAAGATCTTTGACAAGCTCGATTGCGAGACGATGCAGCCGGGTGTGACAGATTATTCGTACGACCTCACTCGCTAAGAGCGGCGGCCGGCTTAGGCCGGCCATCTCCCAATCGAACCTGAAGGCCAACGCAATGTCCCCGCACACCCTCAAAATCCAAGATGCGTTCGACGAGCCTGCCTGCGAGAGAAATCGCAACAAGGACCCCAAGGCGCGCAAAAAGGGCTGCTCCAAGCCGTTGATCCCCGGAGCGACAGCCGGTGGTTGCTCCTTCGACGGGGCCAAGATCGTGCTGCAGCCGATCACTGACGTCGCGCATCTGATCCATGCGCCGCTCGCCTGCGAAGGCAATTCCTGGGATAATCGCGGCGCTGCGTCTTCTGGTCCCACGCTTTGGCGCACAAGCTTCACCACTGATCTTACCGAACTCGACATAGTGATGGGGCACAGCGAGCGGAAGCTCTTCAAAGCGATCCGCGAGATCAAAGAGGCGTATGCGCCGGCTGCAATCTTTGTCTATGCAACCTGCGTTACGGCGATGATCGGCGATGACATCGAGGCGGTTTGCAAGCGCGCGGCGGAAAAGTTCGCCATACCGGTGGTGCCGGTCAATGCGCCGGGGTTTGCGGGTTCTAAGAACCTCGGTAACAAACTTGCCGGCGAGGTGTTACTCGACCACGTCATAGGTACGGTAGAGCCGGATGACCCAGGCCATCACGACATCAATATCCTTGGCGAATTCAACCTCTCAGGCGAATTCTGGCTGGTGAAGCCGCTCTTGGACAGGCTTGACATCCGTGTCCGTGCCTGCATTCCGGGCGACGCGCGCTATCTGCAAGTTGCTTCCGCGCATCGCGCACGTGCAGCTATGATGGTGTGCTCAACCGCCCTGATCAACCTCGCTCGCAAGATGGAGGAGCGCTGGGACATTCCCTTCTTCGAGGGCTCCTTCTACGGCATCTCCGCCACCTCCGAAGCGCTCCGGCGGATCGCTGAATTGCTCGTAATGAAAGGCGCCGACACCGAGCTCCTTAATCGCACGGAAGCGCTTGTCGTGGAAGAAGAGGAAAGAGCGTGGAAGAGGCTGGAAGTCTATCGGCCCCGGCTCGAAGGCAAGCGCGTGCTTCTCAACACTGGAGGCGTGAAATCCTGGTCAGTCGTCCAATCGTTAATGGAAATCGGCATGGAGATCGTCGGCACATCGGTCAAGAAATCGACGGCCGATGATAAGGAGCGAATCAAGCAAATTCTAAAGGACGAGAACCACCTGTACGAGTCGGTTGCACCGCGCGAGCTTTACTCGATGTTGTCCGAGCAAAAGGCTGACATCATGTTGTCGGGCGGTCGCACGCAGTTTATCGCGCTGAAGGCGAAAATGCCTTGGCTCGACATCAATCAGGAGCGACATCACGCTTACGCCGGTTATGACGGCATGGTGCAGCTCGCACGCCAGATCGATCTCGCAATCCACAATCCGATCTGGGCGCAGGTGCGCGAACCGGCACCGTGGGAGCAGGCCATGACCACCGAGGAGAAGTTGGAAGACAGAACAGCAAGTGCATCAAATTTTGCCGGCGAAACCGCCGGTGATGACTGTTGAGGTAATCTTATGGCCCGCATCCTTCCCCAAACTAAATCGGCGGCGATTAATCCTCTGAAATCGTCTCAGCCGCTGGGCGCTGCCTTCGCCTTTCTTGGCATCAATGGTGCAATGCCTGTGTTCCACGGCAGCCAGGGGTGTACCAGCTTTGCGCTGGTGCTGCTCGGAAGACATTTTAAGGAATTGATCCCGCTGCAGACGACGGCGATGGATGAAATTGCAATTGTCGTCGGCTGCGCGGATCACCTCGAAGAGGCCATCCTTAATCTCAAGGCCCGCGCAAAGCCCCGGCTGATCGGGATTTGCACGACCGCACTGGTAGAGACCCGCGACGAGGATGTCGCTGGGGACCTAGCCACCATCAAACGCACGCGGGCGACAGAACTCACGGGTACGGAAGTGGTGCTCGCCAGGACGCCGGACTTCGACGGTGCGATAGAAGAGGGGTGGTCCAAAGCTGTTACCGCTATGATCGAGGGAATCACTCGGCCCCGGACGCAGTATCGCGATCCGAGGAAGATCGCGATACTGCCCGGCTGGAACATAACAGTTGCCGACATAGAGCATCTGCGCGAGACGGCCGAGGGCTTCGGGCTCAAACCGGTGATACTGCCCGATGTGTCCGGCGCGCTTGATGGCACCATCCCCGACCACTGGATCCCCACAACGTATGGCGGCACGAAAATAGAGGACATCCGCGACCTCGGTGCCGCGATGCAATGCATCGCCATCGGCGAGCAGATGCGGCGACCGGCTGAAGCGTTGCAGCGGCTAACCGGCGTACCATACGTGCTGTTCGAGTCGCTCACAGGCCTGAAGAACGCGGACCAGCTTATCCGGCTGCTTACAGCAATGTCGCGCGAACAAGCGCCTGCCAATGTCCGTCGCAGCCGCATGCAGTTGCAGGATGCCATGCTCGACGGACATTTCCATCTGGCTGGCAAGAAGATCGCAATCGCCTCCGAGCCGGATCAGCTCTACCAGTTTGCAGATTTTTTCACTGGCATGGGTGCGGAAATTACAGCCGCCATCACCACGACAGGGTCTTCAAAAATACTGCAAATAGTTCCAGCGGAGACAGTTCAGGTCGGCGATCTCAGTGACCTGGAACACCTCGCCCCGGGTGCCGATCTTCTCGTCACGCACTCGCACGGCAGGCAAGCTGCAAAGCGTCTCGACATTCCGCTAATGCGTATTGGCTTTCCGATCTTCGACCGCCTAGGCAGTCAGCACAAACTTACAATCCTGTATCAGGGGACGCGCGACATGATCTACGAGGTTGCCAACATTTTTCAGGCTAACCAACACACGCCGACTTCGGGCGCACCTAATCCAATCCGTAGCGGGGAATTGCAAAATGACCTCAACTCGTCGTCTCTCGCTCGTCAATGATGGGTTCCACGAACAGCGGCCAAAACGGCAAATCGGCGTACTGCGGGTAGCAATCGCCACTCAAGACATGAGAGGACTGAACGCGCATTTCGGGTCGGCTAAACGATTTGCCATCTACGACGTGACGCCCGACGCGTGGAGTCTCGTGGAAGCCGTAGTGTTCGATGACGTTTCCGATGAGAGCGGAACGCATCGAGCCGATGGTGATAACAACATCGCTCCAAAAGTGGAAACGCTAAGGGGTTGCCAGCTCCTATTTTGCCTGGCTATCGGCGGGCCTGCGGCAGCCAAGGTTATTGCGGCAAAGATCCATCCGATCAAGGTGCCGCAGCCTGAACCCATCGACAATGTGCTAGCCCGCATTCGGACGATGCTAAGGACGGCGCCCCCACCGTGGCTTCGCAAGGTGTTAGCCCAAGCGGGCGCCGCCGGAAAGAAAGCCAGCTTCGAAGACGAGGAGTGAATGATGACAACGCGATCCAATCCCGCGGTTATTCCAGCTGCCAGTGACGACAAGAGCCTTGAAAAGCCCTTTATCAAATGCCTCGTGCGGCTGATCCGCGCTGAAGATACATACGGACGGTGGAGAGGCAAGTGCGACGTCGAACTGCTGGACAACTTCACTGTTCCGGAGGACCAGCGCCGCGCAATTCCAATCATCGGCGATCCCGATCCGTATGTCCTGTGGAGGCTTAAAACCTTTTACACCGCCGTCGGCCTTGGTAAGGAGCGCTCAGACTTACTGGTGTCGCGGACGATGGAGATCAGCCAAGAGGGCTTCGGGCGGGTGTTACTTACGACCAAACGGTTGGTCCTGCTGTCAAAGACCCTGCGTGACGTTCATCGGTTCGGTTTCAATAACCTTCGCAAATGCGCCAAGACCGGTACGCAGTTAGTCAGCGATGCGGTCCAAGTCATCGAAGCTTATCCGGATCTCGCGCGGTCGTGATGGAAACGGTGTTGGAGAACGAGACCATGTCAGAACTTCAAGAATTGAAGAAAAGGGTGTGGAAGCTGGAGGTGCGCGCTTGGTATGCGAAGATGGAATTGCACGACCTCGCCGAAGAGTTTCCGGTCAACTGGACCGAAATTACGGCAGTTGCGGAGAAAACATTTCATGCCTTTGCTGAGTTGGACGCTGCAAAAAGAGAACTCGCTGCATCGCAGGATTCAAAATGACAAGCTCATGCGTGACCCGCGACGGGACCAAATGGATGCCGGAGTATTTAGCTTCCATCGATCGACTGATGTGCATCGGCTGCGGCCGCTGCTTCAAGGTCTGCTCACGGGAGGTCATGCATCCTCACGGTATCGACGATGCAGGTGAGATTCTCGGTGTCTGCAATGGCGAGGAAGACGACTTCGATGGCGAGCTCAATCGAGTGATCATGGTCGTCGATTTTCCCGGCCGCTGTATCGGATGTGGGGCCTGCGCCCGCGTCTGTCCAAAAAACTGCCAAACTCACATCGCGAGTGGCACGATTGCCGAATGAGCGAGGAGGAACCGGGAGAATGTAATGCGGCGATGTCACGTTGTTTGATCAAGGTCGGAACAAGGCGCTTGTGTGAGACGTCAGGCGGTTGCGCCGGTCACGGCTTTCCACTGCGCCATT
>NZ_FWER01000044.1 GCF_900169785.1 Rhizobium sullae | reverse complement strand
GAGAGAGAGAGAGAGAGAGAGAGAGAGAGAGAGACGTGTGCCGTGAGCAACGCGCGCAAGAAAACTGCGTCCGCAATTCTCGGCACCGAGGATTGCCCCTCCGTAGGAGATCAGGACTTGGGCTTCCGTCCGACCTGGCGACGCTACTCGATCCGCGCAAGGTCGCCATCGAATCCCATTTGCGTATAGAGGCCGCCGTGGAATTGCCGCGAGAGGGCATCCTCGATGTCCGGCGTACTCAGAATGTCGGCCGCATAATCCTCCGAGTCGTCCTGCGGTCGATAACCGAGCGACTCGATGCCTGCATTGCGGTAGCGGTTGCGCCTGTTGTTGGAAACGCCGTAGACGACGATGAAATGATAGTCGGGCGCATCGATGCAGCATCCGACCAACCGCACGGCGTCGCGCGGGCTGAGCCAGATAGGGAGCAGGCGCCGATCAGCCGGCTTGTCGCGAAAGGCGCCAATGCGGAGACAGGCGACCGACAGGCCGTGTTTGTCGGCAAACAGGCGTCCGACTGCCTCGCCGAACACCTTGCTCACTCCATAGACGCCGTCCGGCCGCGGAGCGACCGTCTGGTCGATGAAGCGGGCGCGCCGATAGAACCCGACCACGTGGTGCGAGCTCGCATAGATGACGCGATGCACACCTTGTCGCCGCGCAGCCTCGAACACATTCCAGGTACCGACCACGTTGTGAGGCAGGATTTTGTCCCACGTATCCTCGCCTGCGATTGCGCCAAGGTGGACAACACAATCGACGCCCCGCATGGCGCCCTCCACCTCGGCGAGATCGGTGAGATCGGCGCGCATGATCTCTTCGCCGGCGCGCGCCGAATCGAGTGGCGCGATGTCGGAAAGGCGCAGCACCGCGTACCGTCCGCGCAAGCCTTCACGTAAGGTACTCCCGATTTTTCCGGCCGCGCCGGTGATGAGAATGCGATTCATGCTTCCCTCTCAAAACCCGATGCGGCCGTGCTGCAAGCTGGTATGGACGGCAGCTCCGGCTGGCCATCTCTGAGCACGCAAGCACGCGTCAGATTTCGACCGCTCACGACCAGCCTGAGTCAAACTTCAACGCAGACTCCGATTAGGGGTGTACTTTACAGCAAGGCGATGTGCCTGGCCATCGGCGGACCGTCGATCCACCTGCCTAGCTCGTGTCTGCTTCTCTTCTTTTATCGCGACGATGCACAGCAGCGGATCGCATCAAACGAGAGCAGGTGGCGGAATTGGTTCAACGAAGCCTTCAAGCTGGCTTAGGCGCCGGCGCATTTTGGACCCCGTTGCTGACATTGGAGCAATCTCGATCGCCGGTCGGCGCCTTCACCTACAAAAGCCTCAGAATTTGCTCATGGGTCCTACAGGGAGCTGAAAGCCTCGCTCTTGGACGGAGGCAGGGCAATGACAGAAAATTCAAGCGGCGGACGGCATTGGAGCGCTGGAGGATGGCGGGCTGGGCCGCGGCAGCGGCGCTCTTGCTTCTGCCCTTGTTCGCGGTGCAATTCACCGATGGAGTGAATTGGGAGATGGTCGACTTTTCGGTCTTCGGCGCGATGCTGCTCGGCGCTGGCGTCAGCTATGAGTTGGCGGTGAGGATGACGGGCAGCAGCGCCTACCGCGCCGCCGTCGGTGTTGCTGTCGCGGCAGCGTTCCTCCTCGTCTGGATAAACCTCGCCGTCGGCATCATTGGAAGCGAGGACAACTCTGCCAACCTGATGTATGGCGGAGTACTCGCCATCGCGGTCATCGGCGCAGCCATCGGCCGCTTCCAGTCCGCTGGAATGACGCGGGCGCTCTCCGCAACTGCGCTTGCTCAAGTACTGGTCGGTATCATTGCGCTGGCCGCGGAATTCGGATCTACGGCGCCTAGCTTTCCAGAAGCCATCGTGCTCTCGACCGGGTTCTTCGTCGCGCTGTGGCTGCTATCGGCATACCTATTCCTGAAGGCGGCGAGCGGGTAAACTCCCACAGGCGCGGCGCCGCGGTACCATCCAGGCTGATTCGCGCCATCCTTCCCTTCGCTTCGCCTCCGGCCGCGATCGAATACGCCCAGTCGCGGAGGCGGGAAACCACCCGAGGATCGTTGACCTTTCTGCCGGAGGCCGCGTCACCCCAGCCAATACCTTGGCCCCGGCCCCTTGCGTCCTGCCACATCAGCAGGGTTCGCCAAGCTACACCGGTCGATCGACAGGCAGCCGCAACCGATGCACTCGGTAAGCCCGGACCGCAGGCGCTGCAACTCGGCTATGCGCTGGTCGATGCGCTTTGCCCACTCGCCCGACAACCGCGACCAATCCCGACGCGACGGCACGCGATCGGCTGGCAACTTGGCGAGCTCGGCGCCGATCTCTTCAAGGGTCAGTCCGATCCGCTGCGCGAAGATGACGAAGGCGATCCGGCGCAACACGGACCGGTGATAGCGCCTATGCCCCGAGCCGGCCCGCTCGGATGCAATCAGCCCGCGCTGTTCGTAGAAGCGCAGGGCGGATGAGGCGACGCCGCTGCGCCGCGATACATCGGTGATGGTCAGCATCGGATCCATGCATAAACGAAAGCACGATTCCCACTTGACTTCAAGTTAACTTGAACTTGTAGCAACTAGTCCTACGGATTGAAGGAGCACTGGCAATGCAGACGAATATCGATCTTCAGGGACTTCGCGTGACGGTCACGGGCGGCACCTCCGGCCTCGGACTGGCGCTTGTGCGGCAGCTTACCGCGAAGGCTGCGTGCGTCGCCTTCGTTGCCCGCAGCGCCGCGAATGTCGAGCGCGTCTCAGCCGAGACGGGCGCGCTCGGCATAGTCGCCGACATAAGCAGGAAGGACGACATCTACCCGATCGCGATGCAGGTCACTGCCGGCCTCGGCGGGGTCGACGTCCTGATCAACAATGCATCGAGCCTCGGTCCTGTCCCTCTGTCGCTTCTTGCCGATACCGATTGCGAGAAGCTGGAAGCAGCGCTTGCCGTCAACCTCCTCGGCGCGTTCCGGCTGACGAAAGCGTTGTTCGGTGCGCTTGCCGCGTCCGCACGCGAGGGCCGCGGCGCGCTGGTGGTCAACATCTCCAGCGACGCGGCGGTCAACGCGTATCCCGGCTGGGGGGCGTATGGTGCGAGCAAGGCCGCTCTTGCGCACCTAACGGCGATTTGGGATGAGGAGGTGAAAGACGATGGCATAAGGCTCCTAGCGCTCGACCCTGGCGATATGGCCACGCCGCTCCACGCGCTGGCGCTTCCAGACGCAGATCCGTCGACCTTGAAGGCCCCCGAGCTGGCGGCTGCCGAGATCATCGAAAAGATGCTCGACGCGTTGTCGGTCCAGGCCAGGCTTCTCGCCGGGGAACACGCATGATTGCCGTCGCCCGCCCCGATCGGCACTCCGCCAGGCTGTTCGTCGTCGCGGCGGACGGAATGATGCGCGACCTGCCGCGCACCAAACTCGCAACGCTGTTCGATCCCGGAGACCTGGTCGTCGCCAATGACGCCGCGACCTTGCCTGCCAGCTTCCAAGGCACGCATGTCCCAAGCGGGAAGGCGATCGAGATCCGCCTGGCCGGCTGGCTATCACTTCCCGATCCCACCCGTTTCGTGGCGATTGCCTTCGGCTTGGGCGATCATCGCACGCGCACGGAAGACCGGCTGCCTCCGCCTGCGCTGTCAACAGGCGACCGCCTCTGGCTCGGTCCGCTTGAAGCCGTCGTCGAGCGCCTTCTCGACCATCCTCGACTTCTCGAACTGTGCTTCCCAGGCAACCGCGCAGCGGTGCTTGCAGGAATGGCGCAGCACGGCCGGCCGATCCAGTACGCGCATGTTCCCGAGCCGTTGGCGCTGTGGGATGTTTGGACGAAGATTGCCGCCCGACCGTTCGCGTTCGAGGCGCCGTCGGCAGGCTTCGGGCTCGACTGGCGCACGCTCCAAGCCTGGCGTCGGCGCGCCGTCGGCTTCGCAGCACTCACGCATGCCGCGGGCGTCTCTTCCACCGGCGATCCTGCGCTCGACTCGCGCCTTCCCTTCGATGAGCCGTACCGCATCTCCGAGCGCACCGCAGCGCAGGTCGCGCGGGCGAAGCTACGCGGCAGCCGCATCATCGCGATCGGCACGAGCGTCGTGCGCGCGCTCGAGGCGGCCGCTAATCCCGATGGCAGCGTGCGTGCCGGAAATGGCATTGCGACAGGGCGCATCGAGCGGGGCACACCGCTCCGCGTTGTCGATGCGATTCTCACGGGCGTCCACCAGCCCGGCGAAAGCCACTTCGAGCTCCTGCGCGCCTTCGCCGATGATGCCCTGCTCGCGAAGGCCTCCGCAGCGCTCACGGCGTGCCGCTACCGCGCCCATGAATTTGGCGATTCTGTGCTGCTGAATTGTTAACGGCTGCTCTTATCGATCCGATCCGGCCTGCAGAACTGGTCGAGGTGAAGAGATTCCCTGCCGAACTGATCGGAGCGCTGGAGACGATTGAGAAATGCATCGCCTGCCTCGTGCGGTGGCCTGTCCGGAACTCGAGAAGCGCGCTTCGGTAGGTTGAATGATTGCCCGTCTACCCGCCAGCATGAGACGGTATAGCAGCGAAACAAGACGCAACCGCATGAGCAGTGCAATGTAGCCGCTCTCTGAAGGCCCATCTGTTTTTTCGCCCTTGACTCATTTCGGTATGAGAACATAATGAGAACATTGGCGTCGCGATCAAGCGGCATTCCATGAAGCTCAAGACTCGGGTACCGCGCGCCGGCGCGGGAGGAAGATACACGTGCGTCCATTGGCGATCGAAGAGACTCCGCCCGAAGGCACCGACCTCGACTGGGAGGTGCAGGCCATCCTTGCCTTTCACGATGATGACGCCAAAGCGGCGATCGAGACACTGCTGCTCGACTGCAAATACCTCAGGCACCAGCTGGCCTTGGCGGAGAGCGTGTTAAGCCGCGGCATCACGCGCGGGTGGTCTCCGAAATACGAACGGGAGGTATAGGCAAATGCACGGCTATACGATCAACTGCGACCTCGAGCTGACTGCGACGGAGGCCGAGGCCACCATGACACTCAGCGATTATGTCAGCCGCGAATGCTTTGACCGGCTCAGAGAAAACGGCGGGCGGCAAAAGTCGATCGAGTTGCTTCATATGCTGAATGATTCGCGTGGCGTTTTCGCCAAGCTCGTCGAATATCATGTCGATCCGGATGACGGTGACGAGGACATTTTCGAGGATTGCGTTCCGCTGGCGGAAACCGTTTTGCGCGAAGGAAAGCCGCGTCCATCCGAGCTGGAGCGACATTAAATCTTGGGAAACACGATCGAGGCCGAAATGCCTGAGAGCTATAGACGAGAGCATGGAGATCCCGGGGCGGCATACCACATCCCGACGTTGTCGCAGTACGACGACGGCAGCAACATGCTGATCAACATCAATTGCATCCGGTGCAAGATAAGGCATCACTACCGCCCGCAGGATCTCCTTGAGGTTTGCGGCGACGTCGCGCTCGACAAGGTTACGCGGCAATTCCGATGCGAGAGATGCGGCCGGAAAGACTATCTGGAAGTGTCGCTGGATTCATTGATGACAAGCGAAATGACCGAGCTGAAGGTTAGGCGCCTGGTGAAGATCAAGACCATCCGGCGGCCGGTTTGGGAAGACGTGACACCGTCTGTGGACGACACCTAAGCGATCGGCCTTCGGCTGACAGAAAGGTCGGACCTTAGTCCAAGTTGACGATATTTCAATCCTAGCTAAATTAGCGTCTGCAGAAATAACCGGGGGCGGTCAGATGCTGGGGGCTTCATTCAGAGAAAGTGACTTGCGCTTGATGTCAGGTGCGGTTCAGGCTTGGTACCGGCACTTTGGTTTGGCACCCGACACGAGATGTTCCGTCGTGCTGTGCAGTTCCGTGATCGATCTGTTCAAGCAAGGCCATGGTTCCGCCGATGATCTGGCCGCGCTCCTGATTGCTCTCTACGATGGGCCGAAATCCGTCGAGCGCCCACCGACGTCTACCAAAGCGCATTAGCAGATACTTGCAGCAGATACTGGATGACATTTGCCGGCGTGATCTGCTGCGCCGCCGATCCGCATCGCTTCATGTGGTTTATTGCAGTTGTCGTCGGCTCTCTGGAGCCATCTCGGCATGTTCGGCGTTGTCGCGACCGCCCAGGGAAGATCCAGTCGACCGGCCGGTGAAGGTCATCCAGTCGATCGAGGACGGCAAGACGACGTCGGTTGCGGTCAGCAACGGCTCTCCAGGGTTCACGGCGGGCGATCTGCTTGTCGAGCTCGACGAGACCGAGCTGAAGTCCGATGAGGATGTCGTGCTCACCGAGCTGGAGGCGCTGAGCGCCGAAGTTGTTGCCGTCGCCGCAGCACGCTAATGGCGGGCCCAAGGGCTAGGCGCATGGGCTGGTATACTATGATAGGGGTAACCTATTGCTCTGAAGAGCTAACTTGATTGGATTAGTCGGCAAAAGCATTTTTAGGCCAGCGGATTCTCAATCTAAGTCCGCAAGGCGAAAGGGACGAACGTGAATAAAGCCGTGAATGTGAAGCAGCCGAATGCAATCGATGTGGAGGTCGGCCAGCGAATCCGAATGCACCGACTTGCCCGTGGCATGAGCCAATCAGCGCTTGCTGAAAAGGTCAATGTCACGTTTCAGCAGGTGCAGAAATACGAAAAAGGCAGCAATCGGGTGGGAGCGAGCCGGCTTCAGGGCATTGCCGACTGTCTCAATGTGCCTGTCTCGTTCTTTTTCGAAGCAATTCCGGGAGCGCCCGAGACTGCAAAGTCAGGCCTAGTGAACGGCATAGACGATCTAACAGGATTTGTTTCCACCGCCGAGGGGCTCGCACTCAATCGTGCATTTCTTGCTGTAAAAAACGCCCGCATACGGCAAAAGATCGTGAGTTTGGTAAAATCGCTTGCGTCGCGGGAAGGCGTCGGTTCCGATAGGGGCGAAATGACGCCTTAAAGGAAATCCTGTTGTATCGCAGCAGGAACGGCTAAAGATCAGCCAAAACTCTGGGAAACCTGCAAAAGCAAGACGTTTGGCCCTGAATGCGTATGCAGGGAGGACCAACAAACGCTATGCCCGCCGCAATGAAAAGGGACAGTTTGGGCCCCGCGGGTTGTGGAACAAGTTCCCGGTACCGGCCATTTGTTGTCCATGAAAACAGCCCTGCCGATGTCGCTGCTCGCTCTGGTCTTCACCGTTGATGGTGTTGCCGCGCAAGAACTCCGGCGCGAAGCCATCGATGCCGCTTCGATCGCTTCCATCGTCGCAGAGCGGTCGACAAAAGCGCCTGCCGATCCAGATCCAGCGGTTGTCCGTCTTCAGGTCCTTCTCGATCGCGCGGGCTCGTCTCCAGGTGTGATCGACGGCTTCTACGGCGAGAATGTCCGCAAAGCTGTGGCCGCGTTCGAGGCGATGAACAGCCTTCCTGTCGATGGGAAGACGGACCCGGAGGTGGTCTCCCGCTTGGAAGGCAATACGCCCATCGTCGAGCGCTACGTCGTCTCGCCAGAGGATGCCACGGGTCTCGTCGACAGGATCCCTGAAGATTACGACGAGAAGGCAAAGATGCACAGGCTCGGCTACACGAGCGTTGAGGAGAAGCTTTCCGAGCGGTTCCACATGGACGTCGACCTTATGAAAGCCCTCAATCCCGCTTCGCGGTTCATTCCTGGCGACGCGGTCTGGGTCGTGACGCCCGGCCCTGCGAAAGAAGGAACAGTCGCGAGAATCGAGGCCAGCAAGACGACAGGGCAGGTCCTGGCCTATGCCGAGAACGGATCGCTGCTTACAGTCTATCCCGCGACGATCGGAAGCAAAGACAATCCGGCCCCGTCGGGCAAGCACAAGGTGAAAGGCGTCGCGAGGATGCCGGTCTACAGGTACGACCCGGGGCTTAATTTCAGGCAGGGGAAGAATAACAAGGTTTTGACGATACCAAAGGGGCCGAACGGTCCGGTCGGCAGCGTCTGGATTGACCTCACTGAGCCTACTTATGGAATACACGGGACGCCTGAACCGAAGCTCATCGACAAGGTTGGATCGCACGGTTGCGTACGTCTGACGAACTGGGACGCCGAAGAGCTGGCCGGAATGGTCAAGCCGGGAGTCTTGGTGGACTTCGTCAGTCGAAGTCCGGCCGCTCCTAAGTGAAGTGTATGCCAATTCGTTCGGCACGGCGGAAAATCCGCTCTCCTCAGCGCGTTCTCCCAGGGATTCCAACCAACGGATGGAAGCAACCATTGGTGAGTGCACGAATCTTCACATCACCATCCGGCCCTGTGTGCTGTCGAGCTCAATCTTCTTCACACGGGGGGCGCAAACGCGGTACCGAAACATATATGGGCACAGGCAACGAACCTGTGCCTATATATTCTGGCTATCCACTCCAGGGAGAACCAAGACGCGAGAGGGAAGGATATCGACGGCCACTATTTCCTGGCAAGGAACGCGAACGTCCTGTCCGCCCGTCCAAGACTGTCATAAATATGAGGCTTGAGAGAGCGGAAAAACACGGGCAAGAAACGCGCCGGCGACAAACGTTCCGAGCATGAGAGTAAAAAGCGAGTTATTTTCGCTGGGCTTATTACGGTGTCGACTGACTGAACTTTCCGCCTCGATATCACGGGATCGCGCCATCAGTACATTGAGCGATACTACGGCTCGAGCAATCGCTGAGCGGTGAACTTGTCGGTCACCAGCGTGTCTATGACGCCAAGTCGTAGCGCGCCGGCAATAGCGGCCGCCTTTTTCGAGCCGCCCGCCAAGGCAATGACACGATCCACCCGCGCAAGATCCTCAAGAGGGATACCGATAACACGCTCATCCAGAGGCGTCTTCACCGCTTTGCCGTTCATATCAAAGAATCGGAGCGAGATGTCGCCGACGGCACCTGCATCCGCGAGATCAGCAAGCTCCCGCGACGAAAAGATGTTCCCCGACCGTGCGAGGAGCTCGGAGGGTTCGACCGCGCCGACGCCGACGATCGCAAGTGTGATGCTGCCAAACAAGTCCATCGTCTCTCGGACAAATGGATCGGACTGCATGAGGAGCTTGGCCTCTCGCGAGGTGGTCACACCTTGCACAGGAAGAAGTTTAGGCTCCGCACCGGTCAGCCGCGCAAGCCGTGTAGTAAGTTGGGTCGCGTGCGTTTGCACTGACGGATCGCCCATGCCGCCGAGCGTCTGAACGACGTATTTCGCCTGCGCGCTCTTCTGAGGGTGGATGTTTTCGACCATCTTGAAGATAGTTTGACTCCAACTCGAAACTCCGATGATCTCGCCGGGCGCGAGCGTGACCTCCAAGAGATGAGCTGCCGCTTCTCCGATCCGGGCCATGATGGCGCCGTCGCGATCTTCCGTACACTCCACCACAACTGCCTCGGGCAGGTCGTACTTATCTCGGAGCGCGCCCTCGAGTTCGCTATAGGTTCCGACAGGAGGGATGACGCTTGTCCGGACGATATCTTCTGCCTCGGCACGCTTCAGCATTCGGGAAACTGTGGCCTGCGACAGGCGAAGATGCTGCGCTATCTCCGCCTGTCGCCTTCCCTCAATGTGATACATCTGGGCGACTCTTGAAATGAGGCGGAGTTCGTTTAGGCGAGACATAGCTGATCCCGGTGTGAATTTTTATTCACCTTTAGCCGGTGTTTGGCGCAACGTCGAGCGGGCGAGAGCATCATTCCAGGTATTCAGGAGCGCTGCTCGGTCCACCGGTTCTGGATTAATGATCTGCGTGCTTCGGGGCAGTCCTGCGATGACCCCCAGATCGCTCCACAGGCCAAGTGACAGCCCTGCCAAATATGCGGCTCCCAGAGCCGACGCCTCGGGCGCCTCGCACTGGATGACGGCGTGTTCGATAAGATTCGACACGCACTGCATCAGGAAGAGGTTCTGGCTTGGTCCACCATCGACATAGAGGGCGCCGAGTTCGCCGCCGCTCTGTGCGCGCATGGCCGCGATCACGTCGTGGACCTGGAACGCAATCGAGTCTGTCACCGAGCGCGCCATCTGCGCGCGCGTCGTACTGAAATTGATCTGAGAGAAGAGAGCACGCGCGTCGGAATTCCAATATGGTGCCCCCAAGCCGACGAAGGCTGGCACGAATCCCGGTCCACCCGGTTCCGCGGTTGCTGCGAGATCGACGAATGCAGCGACGTCCGCAAGTCCCAGGATGCTGGTCATCCACGGCAGGCTGGCTGCCGACACGAGGATGTTGCCTTCAAATGCGAACGTCGGCGTTCCGCCAACGCGCCAAGCGACGGTGGTCGTGATACCGTTTCGTGGGGCGATGAAGCCTGGAAGCGTCGTCATCACGGAGGAGCCCGTTCCAAAGGTTACCTTTCCATCGCCAGGTTTGAACGCTCCGTGACCGAACAGGGCCGCATGGCTGTCCCCGATTGCCGCCCTGATGGGCGTTCCGTCCGGCACGCCCGGCAGCCCCTGCGTGCTCCCGAAATCGGCAGAGCTGTCGAGCACCTCTGGCAGGAGTTCGGTATCGACGCCGAAAATTTCGCCGAGCTCCTTACTCCATGTCTGCTCCCGGAGGTCGAACAACTGGCTCCTGGCGGCGTTCGAGGCATCGCAGACGTGCCTGCGCCCACCCGTCAGGCAGTGCACCAGCCAACTGTCGATCGTCCCCAGCCGAACTGATCGGCCGCTTGGCACCCGATCGAGCAGCCACCGGAACTTAGAGCCAGGAAACATGGGATCCAGCGGAAGCCCGGTGAGCGTCTGCACACGATCAAGATGACCCTCGGCGAGGAGACGCTCGCAATCAGGCGCCGTGCGCCTGCATTGCCAACTTAGGACGGGTCCCAGTGCTTTTCCGGTCTCAGCATCCCAAACGGTAACCGACTCGCGCTGATTGGAAATTGCCACAGCAGCAATGGTCACGTCCGGGACCGCTTCCAGGCAGACTTCGATTGCCTCGCAAACCGAGGTGTAGAGACGGTTTGGTTCTTGTTCGACCCAGCCGGGCTTCGGATGCGAAATACCGACAGCCGCGGAGCCTCTAGCGAGGACTTCTCCCTTTTCGGAAACTAGAACTGCCTTAGAATTGGTCGTGCCCTGATCGATCGCCAGAATAGCGAGCATCCTATCCTCCACAAACTAAAAGGCCAGGCGGCGGAGCGTCCCGGCTTGATCACGTGCGACCCAGCTTATTTGCGCTTGATGAGCATCTGGGCGGCGTCCGCGATTGCCGATGGAGCCATGCCGAACTCATCGAGAAGGAACTCCGCCGAACCGGTCGGAGCATAGACGCCCGGAACGCCCAGGCGCTTCATCGGGACGGGAGCGTTGTCGACCACTACCTCGGCAACTGCCGAGCCAAGCCCGCCGAAAATCGAATGCTCTTCTGCTGTCACGATCGCTCCAGTTTCCTCAGCAGCGGCAATGATGGCATCCTCATCGATAGGGCGAACAGTCGCGAGGTTGAGGACTCTTGCCTGGATGCCGCGTTCTGCGAGAATTTCCGCGGCTTTCAGCATACGGTGAGTCAATGTGCCATTCGCAATGAGCGTGACATCGGAACCATCGCGCAGGAGGTTCGCCTTGCCAAGCTCGAACTTGTGACCTTCCGGCAGAAGGTCAGGCACACCCACGCGTGACAGGCGAAGGAAGCAGGGGCCGTCGTAGGAGGCCGCCCATTGCACCGCAGCGGCAGTCTCGATCCGATCGCAAGGAGCAATCACCGGAAGGTTCGGCAGGACTCGCGTCCAGGCGAAGTCTTCGATCGAATGGTGGGTCGGACCGAGCTCGCCATATGCCATTCCGGAGGAAATTCCAACGAGCTTAACATTCGCATTCGAGTAAGAGATATCCGCCTTGATCTGTTCAAGCGAGCGGCCCGTCAGGAAAGGCGCGGCGGCGCAAACAAACGGCAGCCGTCCGCCGTTTGCGAGTCCGGCGCTGACGCCGACCATGTTCTGTTCAGCAATGCCGACGTTGACGAGCCGGTCTGGAAACTTCGACTTAAAGCCGCCGAGCTTCGATGAACCGACAGAATCGTTGCACACGGCGACGATCCGGTCATCGGTCACTGCTAGCGCCTCGAGGGTCGCCGCGAACGCATCGCGGCAGTCGTAAAGTTTGGGTGTGTTTACCGGCGCGTTCATTACAGTGCCTCCGAAAGTTCTGCTACTGCGATGTCATACTGTTCCTTGCTTGGCACCTTATGATGCCAGTCGACACGGTCCTGCATGAATGAGATGCCATGGCCCTTGTTGGTGTGGGCGACGATGCCATGCGGACGGGAGCCTCGATATTCCAACGCCGGCACGATTTCATCCATGCTGTTGCCATTGATTTCGGTCACATCCCAGCCGAACGCCTCAAGCTTCGGCCGCAGCGGCGCAACGTTGTTCGTATCAGCCAGGGACGCGCCCTGCTGGAAGCGATTGTGATCGACGATCAGCGTTAGATTGTCGAGGCCAAACTGGGCAGCCGCCATGAGAGCCTCCCAGTTGGAACCCTCCTGCATCTCGCCGTCTCCGGTGATGACGTAAGTTTGATACTTCGCTCCGGAGAGCTTGGCGGCCTTGGCCATGCCGACGGCGACTGGCAGACCGTGGCCGAGCGGACCGGTATTCGTTTCGACACCTGGAACCTTGTTGCAGTTGGGATGCCCATTCAGTCTCGAGTGCGGCTGCAGAAACGTGGAAATCTCCTCTTCCGGAATGAAGCCGCGCTTTGCCAGGGTCACGTACAGGGCGCACGCCGTATGCCCCTTGGAAAGAACGAACCTGTCCCGATCGGGGTGCTTCGCCTGATCGGGCCAAACGTTCAGCACGCGGAAATAAAGGGCCGTCAAGATGTCGATGACCGACATCTCTCCGCCGATATGGCCGGCACCTGCTTCGAAGACTGCCTGAAGGTCACGCAATCGGATCTCGCGAGCGACGCGCTCAAGTTCTATGGTATCCATGGATTCCTCGTGCATAAATATTCACTAGGCAATATTTTTGCACAAGACGAGGTTTAGTCAAGCCCTTGCGCAAAACATACCGCCAGCAGGGGGGCGGACAAATCCTGTTGACAGCCAGAAGGCAACTTGTTAATTCATTTTCTGGCATGTGTGAATAATTATTCTTGCCTGCACAAATATCTACTGACGACGACACCCAGGGAGGAATGATGGTGGCGCTCGACATCAATGAACAGAGACTTTCGTCCGGCACCTGGCTGAGCAAGCTCAAAGGCGCCACCGGTCCGCTCGTGGGGCTGCTCGTGCTGTGCGTCTTTCTGAGCTTCAGCACGGACGCGTTTCTTTCGGTCAGAAACGGTCTCAATATCCTCGATCAGATCACCGTCCTCGGTATCATGGCGGTCGGGATGACCTTCGTCATTCTGATTGGCGGCATTGACCTGTCGGTCGGTTCGGTACTTGCCCTTGCGATGATGGTCATGGGCTGGACCGCCAACATCGCCGGTCTTCCGCTTCCCGTCGGGATCGCTTTCGGACTGCTCGCATCGGCCGTTTCGGGGCTGATCGTGGGCCTGCTGGTGACGCAGTTCAGCGTTCCGGCGTTCATCGCCACTCTGGCCATGATGTCTGCGGCTCGCGGCGTCGCAAACATGATCACAGACGGTCAACAGATCGTGGGATTCCCTGACTGGTTCATGATGCTCGCAATCGATCGTCATTTCGGCGTGCTGACGGCTACCGTCTTCCTGATGCTTGCCGTGGTCCTTGCAGCTTGGCTTTTCCTGCACTTCCGTTCCGAAGGTCGCATGCTCTACGCGGTGGGTGGAAATCCGGAGGTCGCGCGTCTGGCGGGTATCAACGTCCAGCTCGTGACGATCGGCGTCTATGTGGTGAGTGCAGTCCTCGCAGGACTAGCAGGCATCGTGCTCGCGGCCCGCCTGGACTCGGTCCAGCCGTCCAGTGGGTTTGGATATGAGTTGGACACCATCGCTGCAGTCGTCATTGGTGGGACTTCGCTCTCCGGCGGCGCCGGCGGTATTGGGGGGACGCTGATCGGTGTTCTTATCATCGGTGTCCTTCGTAACGGGCTCAACCTTCTTAACGTCTCGCCGTTCCTTCAGCAGGTGATCATCGGCATCGTCATCGTACTTGCAGTGGGCACGGAGACAATTCGTCGGCGTCGCGCCTGACGAGCGGCCCGCCGAGTTGGCGGACGCCACGAATTCCGCCCCGAAGGGTTGGGGCGGATCAATACCCCGAGGGGGAGGTATTACCCGAGGGTCCCATCAAACAACGGAGGAAATACAATGAAAATTGCGCGCACCATGCTCGCGTCTGCCGCACTGCTTGGTCTCACGCTCGGCCCCGTACACGCGGCGGAGCTGAAGAAGCTCGGCCTGGCCGTTGCTAACCTTCAGGCAAACTTCTTCAATCAGATCAAGCAGTCTGTCGAGGACGAAGCCAAGAAGCGTGGCATAGAAGTCGTCACCGTCGACGCGAAGGGCGACGGACCGACGCAGGTGAACCAGATCCAGGACCTTCTGACGCAGAACATCGACGCACTGATCTACATTCCGGCGGGGGCGGCCGCCGCGACTGTTCCGGTCAAGCTTGCCAAGAACGCCGGCGTCCCGGTGGTGAACGTCGACCGCAATGCTGACGGCGCGCCAGGCGACACTTTCCTTGCCACGGATTCCGTCGCGTCTGCCAAGGCCGTCTGCGACTACATTCTGAAGCAAGCCGGCGGCAAGGGCAAAATGGTCATCATCCATGGTCAGAAGGGCACGACGCCCGAAGTCGACCGCTCCAAGGGATGCGCTGAATCCCTTAAGGCCAATCCGGACGTGACGGTTGTCGCCGAGCAGTACTCGAACATCTGGAGCCAAGACGAAGGATTCCAGATCATGCAGAACATGCTGCAGGCAAATCCCGACGTCTCGATCGTGTTCGCACAGGCCGACGCGCTGGCGCTTGGCGCCGCGCAGGCAATCAAGGTCGCCAATCCCTCCCAGAAGATCGTGGTTGGGGGTTTCGACGGTGACACAGCAGCCCTCGAAGCGCTGAGCAAGGGTGTCTTCGACGTGACTGCGACGCAGCAGACGCAGAAGATGGGCCGCGATGCGGTGGAAAATGCCGCCAAGCTCGTCGCCGGAGAGAAGATACCTCCGGTGCAGCTCATGGACGCCACGCTGACGACCAAGGAAAACGTCACAGGCTTCATCGCGAGCCATCCGTAACAAAGTCGAGATCTTGAGGAGGTGCGCCGTGACTGATCCGGTTCTTTCCCTGAGGGGCATATCGAAGCGATATGGACCGCTCCAGGTTCTGAAGAATGTCAGCTTGGACGTCTATCCGGGCGAAGTGGTTGCACTTCTTGGTGAGAATGGAGCGGGCAAGTCAACGCTCTCCGGCATCATCGCCGGGTCACGCACGCCATCCGAAGGATCCATGACATGGCTGGGGCAGACTTATGCCCCGGCCACCCCAAGGGAGGCGATCGACAACGGCGTCGTCCTGATCCACCAGGAACTGCAACTCCTGCCGCAGCTCTCCATCGCAGAGAACGTCTTCATCGGACGCTGGCCCATGACGAACGGCATTGTCGACCGCGCCCAGATGGTCCGCCGCGCTCAGGAGCAGCTCGCGCGCCTGAACCTTCACATACCGGCAACGCGGAGGGTCGCCGGCCTTTCGACCGCAAATCAACAGCTCATCGAGATCGCGAAAGCGCTGGCTCTCAATGCAAAGCTCCTAATCCTTGACGAGCCGACCGCGGCCCTCGGTGGCGCGGAGACGGAAGCTCTCTTCGAACAGGTTCGGAAGCTTCGGTCGGAAGGCGTTGGCATCATCTACATCTCCCACCGAATGGAGGAGATTAAGCAGATCACTGACCGGATCGTCGTGCTTCGGGACGGGGAGCGTGTGCAGGAATTCCCCGACAGCGCGACGCCCGTGCGAACGATCGTCGAGAGCATGGTCGGACGCTCGCTCGACCGCCTGTTCCCGGCTCTGCCCGTTCCGACTGAGCGCCCGGTACTTCAGGTGTTCGGGCTGAGTTCTCCGGACAATTCGTTCCGCGACGTCACCTTCGACGTGAAGGCAGGCGAAATCCTTGGAATTGCCGGACTAGTCGGCGCCGGACGCACGGAACTTGTCCGTGCGATTTCGGGAGCGGATCCGATCAGTGCAGGCTCGATCAAGCTGGAAGGCGAAGAACTCAGGCTACGCGATCCTGCTGACGCGATCGCCAAGGGAATCGTAATGGTTCCGGAAGACCGCAAGGATCAGGGTCTGGTCGTCGGGCACCGGATCGGCGAGAACATTATCTACGCCAACCTTGACAAGCTGGGTGGGGGTTGGATTACGCCGCGCGTCAAGCGTTCGTTCGCGGAGAGGGCGGTTGTCAAGTTCGGCGTAAAGGGTCGTGCCGAGCAGTATGCTTCAGACCTGTCCGGCGGCAATCAGCAGAAGGTAGTCATCGCGAAGTGGCTCATGCGCGATCCGAAGGTCGTTGTACTCGACGAACCCACCAGAGGCATCGACGTCGGCGCCCGGGCGGGCATCTACGACATCATCGTCAATCTTGCAAAACAGGGCGTGGCGGTCATCGTCGTAAGCTCTGACCTCGAGGAAGTTCTCGGCGTCTCAAACCGCATCCTCGTGCTTGCCCAGGGCAAGCAGGCAGGCATTCTCGATCGTGACGAGGCAAACGACGTCTCGGTCATGGAGCTAGCTACAATCTAAACAGAAGAAAGGAAGAGCGGTGTCCGACATCACTCTGAACGCCCCGAAGCTTTTCGATCTCAGCGGCAAGGTTGCCATCGTGACCGGAGCTGGAAGCGGGATTGGGCAGCGCATCGCCATAGGTCTCGCGCAGTGCGGCGCTGACGTCGCGCTGCTTGACCGCCGGACTGACGACGGATTGGCCAACACGGCTAGACACATTCAGGGCGCCGGCCGCCGCGCTATCCAGATCGCAGCGGATGTCACGAGCAAGTCGTCCCTCGGCGAGGCGGTAGCCCGCACCGAGGCCGCACTCGGCGCACTGACGCTTGCCGTCAACGCCGCCGGTATCGCCAACGCCAATCCCGCGGAAGAGATGGAAGAGGATCAGTACCAGACGTTGATGGACATCAACCTGAAAGGCGTCTTCCTTTCTTGTCAGGCCGAGGCGCGCGCCATGTTGAAGAACGGAGGCGGGTCCATCGTCAACATCGCTTCCATGTCCGGCGTGATCGTCAACCGGGGACTGAGCCAGGCGCACTATAACGCCTCCAAGGCCGGCGTGATCCACATGTCTAAGTCCATGGCGATGGAATGGGTCGGTCGCGGCATCCGTGTCAACACGATCTCGCCCGGATACACGGCAACGCCCATGAACACGCGTCCGGAGATGGTTCATCAGACCAAGCTCTTCGAAGAGCAGACGCCAATGCAGCGCATGGCAACGGTCGACGAAATGGTCGGTCCGGCGGTGTTCCTGCTGTCGAATGCGGCAAGCTTCGTAACCGGCGTCGATCTGCTTGTCGACGGCGGTTTCTGCTGCTGGTGATGCGATGCGAAAGTTGATTGCCGGCAACTGGAAAATGAACGGTCTCGCTTCCTCCCTGGCTGAGATCGAGGCGCTGAAGGGGCTCGCGGGCAAGGCGGCGTGCGACATCGTCGTCTGCCCGCCCTTCACGCTGATCGAGAACGCCGCGAAGCGCTCGACGGATTCGACCGTTATCGTCGGCGCTCAGGACTGCCACCCCGAGGCGTCCGGCGCCCGCACCGGAGACATCTCCGCCGACATGCTCGTCGACGCGGGGGCACGATTCGTAATTCTCGGCCATTCCGAACGCCGCGCGTCCCACAACGAAACAGATGCGATAGTCGCCAGCAAGGCCGTCGCGGCTCACAAGGCCGGACTGACCACGATCATTTGCATCGGCGAGACCCGCGATGAACGCGATGATGGAAAGGCGATCGATGTCGTGGGTGGACAGCTGCGAGGCTCAATGCCCGCGAGCGCCGCCAGCTCGAACATGGCGATCGCATATGAACCGGTCTGGGCCATTGGAACCGGCTTGGTTCCGACCATTGAGAAGATCGAGGAAGTGCATTCCTCGATAAGACAGATGCTTGAAGAGCGACTGGGCGATGATGGGCGCCTCGTGAGGATCCTTTACGGTGGTTCGGTGAAGGCTTCGAATGCAGCCGCCATCTTCCGCGCGGCAAACGTGGATGGAGCCTTGGTCGGAGGCGCATCGCTGAAGGCGGCAGAGTTCGCCGAGATCATTTCTGCAGCCGCTTGATGGCGGCATGACCCAAGGGGGTCGCCGGCTCTGCGGTCGACGCCCGAGATCGTCTGGCACGTGGAAGGAAGAAAGAATGAAACGCTTTGAGAACAAAACCGTGGTCATCACCGGAGGCAGCCGCGGCATCGGCGCTGCGATCGCCAAGCGCTTCGCAAAAGAAGGCGCCAATCTCGTCGTCTCCGCCAACGAAGAGTCGGTCCATGCAGTCGCCGAGCAGATCAAAACCGATGCTGGCAATGCTATCTCCTTCGTCGGAGACGTCACCGACAAAGCCAGCGTGAAGGCTCTCTACGACGCAGCAGAGAACGCTTACGGCGTTGTGGACGTGTCGATCCAGAACGCCGGCGTCATCACCATCGCCCGCATCGAAGACATGACGGAAGGTGAGTGGGACAAGGTCATGGCCGTTAACACCAAGGGCGTCTTCTTGTGCGCGCAGGAAGCAATTCTGCGCATGCGCAAGCATGGACGAGGTGGCCGTATCATCAACACCGCCTCCGGCCAAGCGCGCGACGGTTTCATCTACACGCCACACTACGCCGCTTCAAAGATGGGCGTTGTCGGGATCACCCAAAGCCTTGCCAAGGAAGTCGCGACCGAAAACATCACCGTCAACGCCTTCTGCCCGGGCATCATCGAAACCGATATGTGGGCTTATAACGATCAGGCGTGGGGGAAGCTCCTCGGGAACTATGGTCCTGGCGAACTCATGAAGCAATGGGTCGAAGGCATTCCGATGAAACGGGCCGGATCAGGTGAGGATGTCGCCGGTCTCGTCACTTTCCTCGCCAGCGACGATGCTGGCTACATCACCGGCCAGACGATCAACGTCGATGGCGGCCTGATCATGTCCTAGCTTTATTCGACAATAAGGAACGGTGCGTTCACTGGGAAAACCGGATTTTCGCTCGGTCGGCGGCCGGCGACCTCTTGCACAACAAGGCATCGATCCTCTATGTTGCATGCGTTCTCAGGGCGGGGTGCAATTCCCCACCGGCGGTATCGAGGCAACTCGGAGCCCGCGAGCGCCTTCGTGGATACGGAGGGTCAGCAGATCCGGTGAGATGCCGGAGCCGACGGTTACAGTCCGGATGGAAGAGAGCAATGCAGCGGACGCCGCCTCAAGAGCGGCGTTTCGTATGCTTGTTCGCCCAAGGGAAAATGGTGGCTATGACAGGCCATGCACGCCGCTCACAGCGGCTAACCCTTGAAAGGCAAGAAGATGGCAATTTCCAAAATCGACGATGCGATCGCCGCAATTGCGCGGGGCGAGATCGTCGTTGTTGTCGATGACCGTGACCGGGAAAACGAAGGCGACCTCGTGATCGCTTCGGAAGCCGTAACTCCGCAAGCAATCGCGTTCATGATGAATCAAGCTCGTGGCCTCGTCTGCGTTGCGATGGAAGGCGAGAGGCTTGATGAGCTTGATATTCCTTTGATGGTGCCACGCAACACCGAGGTGCTGAAGACCGCCTTCACCGTCTCCGTGGACTACATTCCCGAAACGACGACTGGGATATCCGCCGCCGACAGGGCCGCGACCGTTCGAGCACTCGTCAGGGAAGGTTCTCGCCCCGACGATTTTGCCCGGCCAGGTCATATCTTTCCGCTTCGAGCCCATGCGAACGGCGTCCTTTCCCGCCCTGGCCACACCGAAGCAGCGGTGGACCTCGCCAAGCTTGCCGGTCTATCCCCGTCCGGCGTGATTTGCGAGGTGGCCAACGACGATGGCACGATGGCACGTCTGCCGGAGCTCGAACGCTTTGC
Source organism: Rhizobium sullae (assembly GCF_900169785.1). GTDB lineage: Bacteria > Pseudomonadota > Alphaproteobacteria > Rhizobiales > Rhizobiaceae > Rhizobium > Rhizobium sullae. The sequence goes on along the minus strand of NZ_FWER01000044.1, from coordinate 28,142 downwards.
CGAACGGCATGGTCTTCATCTGATCACGATTGAAGACCTCATAGCCTTCAGGGCAGCGAGCGTGTCCGTTAAGGCTGCCTAGTTCCTAAGCGCTCGTGGCGCCTGCTTTCATGTGCGGGGGCAAAGTTCAAACATGGGTCAATTCTCGATGGAAATATTCCGCAAGGCCGGGTCAGTTCTTAGTGGAAATCAAAACCGAGCATTGACCGGTCTGACTTCGGCGAGCATCCCATCACGCGCCTGAAGAAGGTGCTGTGCTGAACGCACTCTCGTACCCGAGCGCGCGCGATGGACGTTTTCCGTCGCGTTTCGAACGGCGAGCTATTCACAGGGAAAGTCGGCGCTGTTCGTTGTCTCAGCTTATTCAGGTCTTCAGCGGCGCCGCAGAATCATTCCGCCATGGTGAAGGGTGTTTCGGTCGACGAAGGTTCCGTCGGCCGTGAAGCCGGTGTCGTCCCAATACTCGATGTGATTGCCCCGGATCTCGTAGCGACCTTCATAGGCGCTTTCGCGATTTCCGCGCGCTTCGTCGTAACGTCCGCTCGGCAGCAGATTGTGCCGAACCCTATTGTCGCTGGTCGTCCACATGCCGACGTAGGGATGATCTGTCATCCTGTGTTCATCCTTTATTTCATGCCTATTGCTGCCTGCATCGGAGGCGTTCGCCGGGGCGGAAAGAATTGCCAACACAGTGAGAGCGAGCCAGTTCTTGCCGAACACTCGGTACGCGTGCCTTCTCCGCGCCACACTCCGATAAGCGTTCAGGGCCGGGGCCTGACCCTTGATCATCCGATTTGGCCCTGAGGCCGCACGGTGATCTCGTTCACGCCGACGCTGGCCGGGGTCTCGATCACATGGCGCACCACGCGACCGACTTCGGCTGGCTGCAAGGCGTTGGCGCGGTATTCGTCCATGAATGCTATGGTCTCGGCATGGGTGATGGTGTTGGCCAGTTCGCTTTCGACCACGCCGGGATTGATACACGTAATCTGGAGTTCGGGGTGTTCCTTTCGCAGGCCCTCCGAGATTGCGCGGACCGCAAATTTTGTTGCCGAGTAGACCGCTGCGGTAGGCTCGACGGACAACGCCCCGATCGACGCGATGTTGATGATCTGTCCAGCGCCGCGAGCATGCATGTGCGGCAAAACCGCCCCAATGCTCCACAGAACACCTTTGATATTCACTTCGATCATGCGGTCCCATTCTTTGTAGTGGCCGGCGACGAGTGGCGACAGTGGCATGATGCCGGCATTGTTCACCAGCACGTCGATGCGCCCCCAAGTCTCCAGGGCAGCACCGGCAAAGGCCTCAACCGACGTGCGATCGGTAACGTCGAGAGGGCGGGTTTCGACGGTGCTGCCCGTCGCGCGGATGTCGTCGGCGATGGCCTGCAGCCGATTCGTGCGGCGGGCGCCCAGAAGGAGTTTGGCACCCGCCACTCCCAAAGCTCGCGCGATGCCTTCCCCGATTCCGCTGGATGCCCCAGTGATCAGAATAACCTTGTCCATGTCCGGCTCCTTGTTTCGTCATCGGCAAGATGGAGCGACTTTTCCGTCGTTTGTAGATGTCAATTGCTGTACTGGTTGGTTAGCGATACTGGACAATGAAAATGGACCTGAATCTTCTGCCCCTCTTCCTTGCAGTCTCGAAAGAGCGGAACTTTCGCGCGGCAGCCGATCGGATGGGTGTAACCCGTTCCGCCGTCAGTCAGGCGATCCGACGGCTTGAGGATCATCTCGGTACGGCACTCGTGGTGCGCACCACGCGGTCGGTGCAATTGACTGAAGCAGGCGCGCGGTTGGTTAGCTCACTGGAAGGGCCGTTGACCGACATAGGAAGTGCGCTGGATGCGACCGGGACGGCGGATGAGCCGCGCGGCCATCTCCGATTGACAGCAACTTCGATCGCCGAGCCATTCCTCTCCGGTCCATTGCTGGCGAGCTTCATCGCGCGCTGTCCCCATGTGACCGTCGATGTGACGGTGACCGATGAGGAATTCGATATCGTCGCCCACGGGTTCGATGCTGGGGTCAGGCTGGGGGAGGTGATTGAGAAGGATATGATTGCCGTTCCCGTGGGCGGCGAGCAGCGGGAGCGAGCCGCCGCGGCGCCCGCCTATCTCGCCGAGCGCGGTGCGCCCGTCCATCCAGGCGAGCTCGTCGGACATCGTTGCATTGGCTGGCGCCTCTCGCCAGAGATTGCCCCTCACCGCTGGGAATTCGTCGAAGGCGGTCGCCCGTTCGACGTCGCGGTGGAGCCGCAAATCACGACGAACGACCTTCGCTTGATGCTCCGGCTCGCCCTGGCGGGAGCCGGTATCACCTTCGCCCCTGAGGACTGCCTGCAGCCGCATCTTGAAGACGGCTCACTCGTGCCGCTGCTGGAGGAGTTCCTGCCGCCCTTTCCAGGTTTCTTCCTCTATTTTCCACAACGCCGCAACATGGCGCCGAAGCTGCGTGCGTTGATCGACCATGTGCGACAATGGCAGAAGCCACGGTTAAGAGGATGATCGGGCGTCGGACGCGCCGTCGAGGGCGCTGGACATCGCTCTACGCCCTCAAGGACTTCATGGATCATCAGGGCTATCGGTCCTTTTGCGCGGCACGGGGAAGTTGGAAGATTTCTGTTTCACGATGGAGCCATCTGGAACAGTATGGACTTGATGCTCACAATGACTGAAGGATTGGAAATGCACGGATCTATCCAAGGGGTCAGTGGAATGCTTGTGCTGGCGCATGTCAGCCGGCGTTTTGGCGAGACGCAGGCGCTGGATGACGTTTCGTTCGCGCTCGCGCCTGGCGAAATTGTCTGTCTCGTCGGCCAGTCCGGTTGCGGCAAGTCCTCGCTCCTGCGCATAATCGCCGGGGTGGACAAGGCAGACAGCGGCGAAATTCTGCTGAACGGCGCGGTGATCGCGGGCGCGAACGGGTTCGTCGAACCCGAGGACCGCAAAATCGGTTTCATGTTCCAGGACTACGCCCTGTTCCCGCATTTGACGGTCGAGGAGAATGTGACGTTCGGCCTGAAAAAGCTGCAGCGGCATGAGGCACGTGCCCGCGCGGTCGAGGTGATACATCGCATCGGCATCTCGGCGCTTTCCGGCCGCTATCCGCACACGTTGTCGGGCGGCGAGCAGCAGCGCGTCGCCCTCGCGCGCGCCCTTGCCCCGAAACCGGTGATCCTCCTCATGGACGAGCCCTTCTCGAATCTTGACCGTGGCCTGCGGGAGCGGGTGCGCGAGGAGACCATCGCGACATTGAGGGCCCTGGGGACGACGGCGATTCTCGTCACGCACGACCCAGAGGAGGCGCTTTCGGTGGGAGACCGGGTCGTGTTGATGAAGGAAGGGGTCATCGTGCAGATCGGGACTGGATACGATATCTACGATTATCCCCAGTCGCTCTACGCCGCCGAATTCCTCGGCCCCTGCAACAGGATAAACGGGACATACCGCCATGGCCGGATCGAAACAGCGCTGGGCGCCTTTCCGGCCCGGCTCGATCTGCCGGAGGGCGCTAAGGCATTTGCCTGCATTCGTCCGCAGGCCCTCTTCCTCTCGCCTGGAGGCGAAGGGGTTGCCGGCCTTGTCGTGGGTTGCTCGTTCCTTGGCGAGATCGAGCAACTGTCGCTCAGGGTCGAAGGCGTTCCTGACCTCCTGCGCCTGCGCACAACAGGCCGCGCCGATGTACGGCCGGGCGAGTGGATTTCATTGAGCGTCGATCCAAAAGGCGTCCTGGTCTTTGCTGCGGAGCGAGCCGAAACGGCTGCTTTCGAGAAATAACTTGACCGTTTCGATCATATATGTTCGAGCAATTTGCTGGCTGTCAGTACGTCGGCCAGACCAGAACAATTTGATGGAGGACCGCATCTTGAAGAACATTTCCGTATTGCGGCATGCCCTGCTGGGTGGCGTTTTCGCTCTCGCCAGTGGCGCCGGTGCCATGGCGGCCGAACTGAACATTTACACGACGCGCGAGCCCGGACTGATCCAGCCGCTGCTTGACGCCTTCACCGCCTCGAGCGGCGTCAAGGTCAATACGGTCTTCCTGAAGGACGGCCTTGCCGAGCGCGTGGCCTCGGAAGGGGAGAGCTCTCCTGCGGACATCCTCATGACGGTCGATGTCGGCAATCTCGCCGACCTGGCCGAAAAGGGCCTGACGCAGCCAGTCGAATCGGACGCTCTGAAAGCCGCCGTGCCGGAAAACCTGCGCGACCCGGCGAACAACTGGTTTGCCCTCTCGATGCGCGCCCGTGTGCTCTACGCCGCCAAGGACCTCGATCTCGCCAGCTTCAATTACGAGAACCTGGCTGATCCGAAATGGAAGGGCAAGATCTGCATCCGCTCCGGTCAGCATCCCTATAACACGGCCCTCTTCGCCGATTACATCGCGCATCATGGCGCCGAGGCGACGGAAGCATGGCTTGCCGCCGTCAAAGGCAATCTCTCCCGCAAGGCGGGCGGCGGCGACCGCGATGCGGCCAAGGACATCCTCGGCGGCCTTTGCGACATCGGCATCGCCAATTCCTATTACGTTGGCCTGATGCGCTCCGGCAAGGGCGGCGAGGAGCAGGTCGCCTGGGGTAGCGCGATCAAGGTCATCCTGCCGACCTTCGAGGACGGTGGCACGCAGGTAAACATCAGTGGCGCGGCCGTCGCAAAGCACGCGCCGAACAAAGATGAGGCGGTGAAGCTCTTGGAATACCTCGTTTCGGACGAGGCCCAGAAGCTCTATGCGGAGGCGAACTACGAGTATCCGGTCAAGGCCGGCGCGGCAATCGATCCGATCATCGCCTCGTTTGGCGAGCTCAAGGTCGATCCCGTGCAGATGACGGAGATCGTCAAGCATCGCAAGCAGGCAAGCGAGCTGGCCGAAAAGGTCGGCTTCGACAACTGATGGACGAACCGGGCTCGGCAGCGCCGTGCCCGGTAATCTGCCGATGTCGCATCTCAATCTGCAACCTTCCTCCACACTGAAGGCTGCCCGGTATCGTTCCGGGCGGCGGTGGCTGTTTGCGTCCGTCTTCATCGCCGCCCTGGTGGCCACTCCGGTCCTCGCCCTTCTCTGGCAGGCGCTTCAGGGATCAAGCGGACTCTGGCCGCATCTTTTCGCCTATGTGCTGCCGCAAGCCTTCCTGCAGACCGGAATGCTGCTCGTCGGCGTCGGGGTCCTCGTCACGCTTCTTGGCACTTCGACGGCTTGGCTCGTCACAGCCTATGATTTCCCCGGACGCAGGCTGCTCGAATGGGCGTTGCTCCTCCCGCTTGCCGTGCCGACCTATATCATCGCCTACGCCTATCTCGACCTTCTCCATCCGATCGGTTGGGTTCAGGGCGCAATCAGAGCGGTGCTCGGCTATGCGAGCCCCCGCGACTTCCGCCTTCCCGATATCCGCTCGATGGCCGGCTGCATCTTGCTGCTCGGCTTCGTGCTCTATCCTTACGTCTACCTCACGACACGCGCGATGTTTCTCACCCAGTCGGCCAGTCTGGTCGAGGTTTCGCGCACGCTCGGAAGCGGAAAAGGCCGTGTCTTCTGGCGGGTCGCGTTGCCGCTGGCGCGGCCGGCGATCGCCGTCGGCGTCAGCTTGGCCTTGATGGAGGCGCTGAACGATATCGGTGCCTCGGAGTTCCTCGGGGTGAAGACGCTGACCGTATCGATCTACACGACATGGGTGACGCGGTCCGACCTGCCGGGCGCGGCGCAGATCGCGCTCGTCATGCTGTCATTGGTGATAGCGCTCGTCACGATCGAGCGCTGGGCGCGCCGTCGCCAGCGCTATTGGTCGAGCGCTCAAAAGGCGCGGAGCTTCACGCCGCATCGTCTCGGGGCCGCTTCCGGCCTGGCCGCGTTTGCGCTCGGTTTCTTGCCGGTGTTCATCGGGTTCATCGTCCCGGCGAGCTATCTTGCCATCGAGGCGTGGAAGCGCTTCCGCTTCACCGGGCTCTCGTCCCGGCTTCTGTCGGAAACGCTCAACACCGTGATCCTGTCGGCGATGGCGACGCTCGCCATCCTGCTCTTCGGCCTGGTCACCGCTTATGCGGCACGTTCGCTTCCCGGTCACCTCACGGCGGCATCGCAGCGGATTTCCACGGTCGGCTATGCGATGCCCGGGACCGTGTTGGCCATCGGAATATTGGTACCGGTCGCTGCGCTCGACCGGATGATCGATAAAACTGCGCTCGAATGGCTGGGCACGTCAACCGGCCTGCTGCTGATCGGGTCCGGGGCCGCGCTCGGCTATGCCTATGTCGCGCGCTTCCTGGCGATTGCGGTCGGTTCGATCGAGGCGGGCTTCAGCCGCATTCCGCGCTCGTTCGATCACGCCGCGCGCAGCCTCGGCGAGAATGTGACAGGGACGTTCCGACTTATTCATTTGCCGCTTTCGAAACCTTCGCTCGTCGCCGCAGGCTTGCTCGTGTTCGTCGACTGCATGAAGGAGCTGCCAGCCACGCTCCTCTTGAGGCCGCTCAATTTCGAGACATTGGCGACGCATCTCTATGGCGAGGCGGCGCGCGGAACCTATGAGGAAGCGTCGATTGCTGCGCTTGCCATTGTTCTCGTCGGCACCTTGCCGGTTATCATTCTTGCGCGAATCGGGCGCTGGAAATCCTGATGGGAAGCGGTGAGTTCTAGCGGCAATGGTTGTTGCGACGCCGATTTGACAACAACGACCATGACCGGCCCCCTGCAGCTTGAATCGAGCGCCCTGATCGACCCCGCCAGGAGCGGCCCAAGCGCCTCGGTGGCGCGCTTCCGCCTGCCTCCACGCCGCAACGGCAGTCAGATGCTCATCGTGAGTTGCGGAAGGTGGAAACCTGCCTACCGCTCGCCACCCCAGATGACCCGACCGCCACAGCGATCAGAGCGACGGCACCAGCAAGGAAAAGACATTTCAGCATTTGGCATACCTCACTAGCCTGAGGACGAGAACCGTCAGGTGGCCTCGTCCTGCCGCTGCCAATCGAGGCCTTCGAAGCGGATGAGATGCGATTCGATAACCGATTGGCCCCCACGCAAGGCTCTCCTCGCCTTCGGCCTTCACCGCCATGCGCAAACCACCCGCATCCGCATCGAGCGTGGCCACGCCGCAGTCGAAGCGGCGTTCGCCATGGGTGCCCGAATAGGTGACCTCGACCTTATGCGCAAAATGCTTGCGCAGCTGGATAAGGTACCCGTACCCGATGCGCAGGCAGGCGATGTAAGGCCCTATGGTCTGCGGATCCGGGGGAGAAAGCAGAGGTTGGGAGCGCCGACATCAGGCGCCGAAATGCTTCCATTCGCTGGCATAGGCCTTGCGGTTGTTGATGGAACTGGCCGGCTCGACATAAACGCGGGCCCGATCGGCGAGATGTTCGAGATGGCCGGTAATCTGCCATCTCCCTCCGGAAGAGGGGAGGATGTCAGGAAGATCTTTGGGGGAACTATCGTCGTCTGCCGTCGTCATGCGGCCTCGATATCGGTTTGAGAAAAGTCCTTGCCGATGAAGAGCAGCGGTTCGTCTGCGCGCTTTGCCAGAGCGTATGAGAAACAATCGGCAAAATTCAACCCCGCCGGATGGCGGCCCTTGCCGTAGGCCAGCCAAGCCTGCGTTGCCAGATCCACCAGATCGGCGTCGACCGGCACGATGTCGGCCTCGATTCTGGCAAGCCACAGATCGATCTCGGCCAGTGCGTGTTCGCCGCGCCGGCTGACCAACACCATGCGCGCCTCAAGGACACATGTCGCAGGGACCAAGCGAATAGGGTTGGCGACGACTTTCCTCTCGAGCGCTGCGGCCTCAGGTTCGCTGCGCAGAACCGCAACGATGGCGGAAGTGTCAATCACCATCAGTTCGGAATTCCGTGCTCATCATAGCCGATGATCTCTTCATCGCTGCGACTGTCGAGTTCGGGCAATCGCGCCAGTCGTCCTCGAATCGCCTGCATCTCGGTGAGCAGACGCTCCTGCGCCACACCGCCGTATCCCATGCGATGCAAGCGTTCGGTCAAAGCCTGATGAATAGCTGCGGTCTTGCTGATACCTTGCCGCCGCGCCAGCTCGTCAACGAGAGCGACTGTGGCGGGATTTTTGATGTTCAGGGACATGACCATCTCCGACATTCTACCTTTTAACGCATTTCTACCTCGAAAATCTCTCGCCGTCAAAACCTCCGATAAGGCAAGGATTTCGTTGAAAAACTCGGCAGATTGCTCGTTTTTAGGACTCTCTCAGCGTTTTTGGGACGAGGATGATCCGGTGTCTGTCCCGCGCTTTCTCGCAGCGCTGTCTTCGTAGTCGTTTATGCGGCGATGAATTGCCGAGTGGCGGCCTTGATGGTCTGAGTTTCGCCAATCTCCTCAGGTTCCGGCCCAGTTGCAGCAAGCAGGAATTCGTCTCGCGCGCCGCACCTTGCAGCCCAAACGAGCCATCCGGAGAATGCGTTTGAGCTGGACGAAATGCATATCGACCTTTTTGCGGCGATGCCAGGAACGCTCGTTTTCGGGTGTGGCGGCAATCGCTCCGGCGACATCGCGGGCATTTTCGTTGAGGTCACGCAGCAGCTTGCGAGCGGGTGTATTTGGGGCAGCAGCGCTGCTTATGTGAATCGGCACCGGGCCCTCGAAGGCCGGGAGGTGAACGAGTTCCAGGGAACATCGACAACGGATGGCATCGTTCTGTACGCGCAACCTAGCGCATTGAAACGACCATCAGAGCTGGCCAGGTGCCTCAAACCCGCCCGAGGGCAGGCCGTCTTGGCCCTCCTTCGGCTTTGCCGCCGTGGACTTCGAACTCGGGCGGGGAGGATCGCGTCTCATTTTGTTTCTCTTTGCAGATCAAGGGTGTTGACGACCCGAGATATGTCAATTAGAGATCTGATATCTCAGTTATGGAATTGATATGTCGAACGCTGTCGAATTTCCATCCTTGCCGCTTTCTGATCTGGTCTCTCCGCAGGATTTGCCGGCCGGGGGGAACATGACCAACCGTATTCACGCGCTGTTGCGCAAGCTCATCGTCGAGGTAAAGCTGCTGCCGGGCCGCGCGCTTTCCGAAAAGGAGATCGCGGCACTGCTTCATGTGAGCAAGACGCCCGTTCGAGAAGCCATCATCCGGCTTGCAGAAGAAGGGTTTGTCACCGTCGTGCCGCAGGGCGGCACCTACATCGCGCCGATCGATGTGCAGCGCTACATGGAAGCCTGTTTCATCCGCTTCAAGCTGGAGGAGGGGGCTGTTGTCGAGGCCACCAAGCGGCATTCGCTGGAGGATATTGCGCGCCTGAAGACCTGCCTTGGCCAGCAGCGCGCCGCCGCCGAGGACGAGCAGTTCACTGATTTCTTCCTGCTGGATGAGGAGTTCCATCGCACGATCTTTGCAGCGGCCCGCCTTCCCGGCGCCTGGAGCGTCGTCAACCAAGCAAAGGGCGAGATGGACCGGATGCGGCATCTGAAGCGCGTATTTGCGGTTCGCCGGACTGAAAAGGTGATCGAGGAGCACGAGAATATCGTGGCCGCCATCGAGTCCGGCGATATCGAGCGGGCGCGCGAGGCGGTTCAGCTCCATCTCGGATCGCTCGAATCCAAGATCACTGAACTCTCCAAGAATCCGAAAATCTGGACCTACATCGAACAGGTCAACACGCGCGTCACCAAGAAACGCGTCTCAAGGGGCTCCAAATTGCCTGCCTGAACATCCAAGGCTTTTGAGGAGGGGCCTTTCATGTCTGCAGTTCAAATCAACGACGTCGTCAAGCGATATGGCGCTCTCGAAGTCGTCCATGGCATCAATCTGGCGATCCAACCCCAGGAATTCGTGGTCCTGGTCGGTCCGTCGGGGTGCGGCAAGTCGACGACGCTGCGCATGGTTGCCGGGTTGGAGGATATCTCCGACGGCACGGTTTCGATCGGCGGGCGGGTGGTCAACAAGGTTGCGCCGAAGGACCGGGACGTCGCGATGGTGTTCCAGAACTACGCGCTCTATCCCCACCTCAATGTGGCGGAGAATATCGCCTTCGGCCTACGCGTCAGGGGCGAGAAGCGCGACGTGATCGATAAGGCAGTTGTGGAAGCCGCGCAAATCCTGGGATTGACGGATTATTTGGCCCGCAAGCCTGCCGATCTCTCCGGCGGTCAGCGCCAGCGCGTCGCCATGGGCCGCGCCATCGTTCGCAGGCCCAAGGTCTTTTTGTTCGACGAACCGCTCTCGAACCTCGATGCCAAGCTGCGTACCCACATGCGCGCCGAGATCAAGCATCTGCACAAGCGCATGCAGGCAACGAGCATCTATGTGACGCACGACCAGGTCGAGGCGATGACCTTGGCTGACCGTATCGTCATCATGAACGGCGGAAATATCGAGCAGATCGGTTCGCCGATGGAGGTATTTCTCGAACCGGCAAACACCTTTGTTGCCGGTTTTATCGGCTCGCCGCCCATGAACCTTCTCGACGCCGTGATTGCAAAGCGCGGCGGTGGAGTGAAGGCCGTGCTGACAGGCAATACCGGCCAGAGCCTCAGCATCCCAGACGCTTTTGCGAAGGCCGCAGCAGAAGGCCAGCCGATCAAGCTCGGCCTCCGGCCTGAGATCATGTCCGTCCGGACCGGCGACGGACGCGAAACGCTGGACTGCGCCATCGAACTTGTGGAGCCCCTCGGTGCCGAGGCGCTGCTTCATGGCAAGACGGATGGGCATTCCTTCATCGCCAAGGCGGAAACGCTCTACTCCCATCATGAACTGAATGCCGTGGCGCGGCTCGGTATCGATACGGCGCGCATTCATGTCTTCGATGCCGCAACCGGCCGGTCTCTCAAGGCAGGGAGCGGGTTGAGGCCATGAAGCACAACCTACGCGAGAGCATGCATGATATTTGGGATGATCTGCGCCGGGATTGGCAGCTTTATCTGCTCCTAGCTCCGACGATCATCTGGTTTGCACTATTTCTTTACAAGCCCATGTACGGGCTTCTGATCGCCTTCCAGGATTTTTCGATTTTCCGCGGCATCGAAGGAAGCCCTTGGGTCGGCTTTGCGAATTTCGCGGAACTCTTTCAAAACGACATGTTCGTCAGGGCTTTCGGGAACACGATCATCATCAGCGGCCTGGGCCTAATCTTCGCGTTTCCGGTGCCCATCATCCTCGCGCTAATGTTCAACGAAGTTCAGAGCGCGACGGCGCGCCGGTGGGCCCAGACTGTCGTCTATTTGCCGCACTTCATCTCGGTGGTGATCGTTGCGGGCATCGTCATCAACTTCCTCTCGCCCTCCACTGGTGTCGTCAATCTCTTGGTGAAAAGCCTCGGGCTGGAGCCCGTCTACTTCCTTACCCAGCCTGAGTGGTTCCGGCCCGTCTTCATCGGTTCGTCGATCTGGAAGGAGGCCGGGTTCGAGTCGATTGTCTACCTTGCGGCGATCGCGGGCGTCAGCCCGACCCTTTATGAATCCGCACGGGTGGATGGAGCATCACGCTGGCAGATGATGTGGCGCATCACGCTCCCCAGCATCCTGCCCACCATCATCATCATGCTGATCATACGGATCGGCAATCTGGTCGAGGTCGGCTTCGAATACATCATTCTACTCTACCGTCCGTCGACCTATGAAACCGCCGACGTCGTCTCGACCTTCATATTTCGGACTGGTCTGCAGGGAACCCAATATGACTTGGCCACCGCTGCCGGCCTATTCAACGCGGCCATCGCTTTCGCCCTTGTCTATTCGGCAAATCGCATCAGCCGAAAAGTCTCTTCGACATCGCTTTGGTGAGGAGCTGAAGATGGCAAGCTTCAATCTTTATTCCCGCAGCGACAGGATTTTCGGCTGGGCCAACGCCATTCTCTTGGGCCTGTTCGTTCTGTCGACGCTCTATCCGTTCATCTATGTCCTTGCGGTTTCGGTCTCCTCCGGCGCGGCTGTCACGGCAGGCCGTGTGACGCTCTGGCCGGTTGATCTTACGCTCGCCGCCTATGATCGCGTGCTCTCGGACAGGATGTTCTGGGTCGCCTACGGCAATACCTTCATCTACACCTTCGGCGGCACGCTGATGAGCCTGGCGATCATGATACCAGGTGCCTATGCGCTGTCGCGCAAACGCCTGCGCGGCCGCACCTTCTTCAACGTCGCGATCGCCTTCACGCTGTGGTTCCACGCCGGGATGATCCCGTTCTTCTTGAACATGCGGGATCTCGGGCTTCTGGACAGCCGTTTCGGCATCATCATCGGCTTTGCCGCGAATGCCTTCAACGTCATCCTCCTGCGCAACTTCTTCGAAGCGGTGCCGAAATCCTTTGAGGAAGCCGCCAAGATGGACGGCGCGAGCGAATTGCAGCTCCTGTGGAAAGTCTTCATTCCGCTTTCCAAGCCGGCCATCGTCACCGTCGCGCTCTTCTGCATCGTCTCGCGCTGGAACGGATACTTCTGGGCAATGGTACTTTTGCGCGGCGAGGAAAAGATCCCGCTGCAGGTCTACCTCAAGCGCGTGATCGTCGATCTCAACTCGAATGACGAGTTTGCCTCCAGCCTGCTGACGGCCCGGTATTCGTTCGAGACGGTCACCTCGGCGATCATGATCGCCTCCATCATCCCCGTCCTCATCATTTATCCCTACGCACAGAAGTATTTCACAAAGGGAATTTTGCTGGGCGGGGTCAAAGAGTAGCAACACAAGGGAGGAAAACCTGTGAAAGCACTGCACAAAGGAGCGCCCCTACTGGCATTGATGACGGCCGTGATGATGGCATCGCCCGGTTCGGCCCAGGATGCGGGCAAGGTAACCGAGGATCCGCTGGAGCTGACGATCCATTTCCACTTCCGCGACAAATATGTCTATTCGGAAAAATGGCCGGTGGAGCAAAAGGCGGCAGAGATTACCAATATCCATGTCCGCAACGTGGCGTCGCTTGCAACGACCAGCAGCCGCGATGCGTTCAACCTCCTAATCGCCTCGGGCGATCTTCCCGATATCGTCGGCGGCGACGCGACCGGCGGGCTGAAGGAAGACTTCATTCGCTACGGGTTGGAAGGCGCCTTTATCCCGCTGGATGACCTGATCGAGGAAAACGCACCGCATCTGAAGGCCTTCTTCGACAGCCATCCTGAAATTCGCAATGCGATCTCCGGACCGGACGGCAAGATCTATTTCATTCCCTATGTGCCGGACGGGAAGCTCTCGCGCGGCTGGTTTATCCGCCAGGACTGGCTCGACAAGCTCGGACTGAAGCGACCCGAAACGCCGGAAGAGGTCCATGAAGTCCTCAAGGCCTTCCGGGACAAGGATCCCAACGGCAACGGTATCAAGGACGAAGTGCCCTATTTTGCCCGCGAGGAAGTCGACGCGGTCCGCCTCATCAATCTCTGGGATGCGCGCGTGTCGGGGTCCGAGCGCTACGGCGATTTCGCCGTCTATGATGGAAAACTTCGCCATCCCTGGGCCGAGGAAAACTACAAGACCGGGATTTCGCATGTCGCGCAGTGGTACAAGGAAGGGCTGATCGACAAGGAGATCTTCACGCGCGGCGCGCGCTCGCGAGAATATCTCCTGGGCAATAATCTCGGCGGCATGACGCATGACTGGTTCGCCAGCACCTCGACCTACAACGACGCATTGTCGGGAAAGATTGAGGGTTTTGCCTTGAAACCGATGCTGCCGCCCAAAACCGCCTCCGGCGAGCGATTTGAGGATGCCCGGCGGCTGCGCGTCCAGCCGGCGGGATGGGCAATTTCGGCGACCAACGAGCACCCGGTCGAGACCATCAAATATTTCGACTTCTGGTTCTCCGACCAAGGCCGCACTCTGTCTAACTTCGGTGTTGAAGGCCTGACCTATGAAATGGTCAGCGGGAAGCCGCAGTTCAAAAAGGAGGTTCTGGAAAACAAGGACCCCGTGAACGCGCAGCTCTGGGGGGTCGGCGCCCAGGTACCGCGCGGGTTCTGGATGACCTACGAATACGAGCGCCAGTGGACCAACAAGATCGCGCTTGAAGGCATCGACATGTACGAGCAGTGCAACTGCCTCAAGGACGAGTTCCTGGGCGTGTCGCTCAATGCCGAGGAAAAGGCCGTCTTCGACCGCTACTGGCCGAGCATCCTCACCTACATGACCGAGATGCAGCAGACGTGGATCCTCGGTGCTCAGGACATCAATACGGGCTGGGACGCTTACAAGAAGCGCCTGACCGACATCGGCTATGATCAGGTCATCGATATCATGCAGGCCGCCTACGACCGCCAATATAAGGCGGCGCGGTAATCCTTCCTTATCCTGGATGGCGGCGCCGGTCGCTGCCATCCTCACACCACGCTTTTTCATAGGAGTTCGAGCCGCGATGCGTCACTCTGCCCCGGCCATAGTCAAACAAGCTCATCTCGATGAACCCCGACCGGGTTCATTGACCATTGGCTACGCGCCGAGCGAGCAGAGCCCTCCGACAGAGAACCCGCCGCGCTTCTCCTGGCTGCCCGACATCGATGATGGAGGGCGATATATCCTGCGGGTGTCGGCCGATCCCGGCTTCGCCGATGACAAGACGAGGACCTATAAGGACCTTGCCTGGAGTTTTTTCACTCCGGACGAAACCCTGCCGGAAGGTCGCTATCATTGGTCCTATGCGCTTTGGGATCCGAAGACCGCCACATGCAGTTCCAATTGGAGCGCGGTGCGCAGTTTTGAAATCAGTGAAAAATTGCCGCTGACCCCGCTGCCGGGCAGGGCCGCCCGACACACTGCCTCGCATATCAGTCATCCTCGGCTGTGGATGAATTCCAATCGGCTCGAAACTTTTGCGGCAGCCGTGGCAAAGGATCCGGATCACTGCGGCTGGTCGGATTTTTTTGCGAAATCCGCGAAACCCTGGCTTGAGCGTCCGATCATCGAGGAACCCAAGCCCTATCCCAACAATGTGCGCGTCGCGACACTTTGGCGGCAGATGTACATCGATTGCCAGGAGGCCGTCTATGCGATCCGGCATCTTGCCATCGCAGGCCGCGTCCTGGGCCGGGACGATCTGCTGGACGCATCCCGCGACTGGTTGCTCGCCGTTGCGGCATGGGATCCGACCGGCGCAACCTCGCGCGCCTATAATGATGAAGCCGCGTTCCGCGTCGTCGTTGCATTGGCCTGGGGTTATGACTGGCTTCATGACCACTTGAGCGAAGAGCAACGCAATACAGTTCGAGCCGTCCTTCTGCGCCGGACGCGCGAGGTGGCTGAACATGTCATCGCCCACGCCCGCATCCACGTGTTTCCTTACGACAGCCATGCGGTGCGTTCGCTCTCGGCGGTGCTGACGCCGGCCTGCATCGCGCTTTACGGCGAAAGCGACGAGGCGGTCGAATGGCTCGACTATACCGTCGAATTCCTAGCGACCCTCTATTCCCCCTGGGCGGGAACAGACGGGGGATGGGCCGAAGGCCCCCATTACTGGATGACCGGCATGGCCTATCTCATCGAGGCCGCCAACCTGATCCGGTCCTATATCGGCTTCGATCTCTATCAGCGGCCGTTTTTTCAGAATACCGGCCGGTTTCCCCTTTACACCAAGGCACCGGGAACGCGGCGTGCCGGTTTTGGCGATGATTCGACCATGGGCGATCTGCCCGGCCTGAAGGTCGGCTACAATGTGCGCCAGTTTGCCGGCGTGACCGGGGATGGCCACTATCAGTGGTATTTCGATCGCATCAAGGCGGATGCGATCGGCACGGAAGCGGCCTTCTATAACTACGGTTGGTGGGACCTGAATTTCGACGAACTGGTCTATCGTCACGATTATCGGGAGGTGGCAGCGACTTCGCCTGCCGACCTCCCCGCGCTTGCCGTCTTCAACGATATCGGCTGGGTGGCGATCCAGAACAATATGCAGGATCCCGACCAGCATCTGCAATTCGTCTTCAAATCGAGCCCCTATGGTTCGCTGAGCCACAGCCATGGTGACCAGAACGCCTTCGTTCTTTATGCCTATGGCGAAGATCTGGCGATCCAGTCAGGTTATTACATCGCCTTCAATTCCAGCATGCATCTCCACTGGCGGCGCCAGACCCGGTCGAAAAATGCGGTGCTCATCGGCGGCAAGGGGCAGTATGCAGAAAAGGATAAGGCGCTTGCCCGCCGCGCCGCCGGTCGCATCGTTGAGGTCGAGGAAAATCCCGGCCATCTTCGTATTCTTGGAGATGCGACGGCTGCTTATCAGGTCGCCAATCCGCTAGTTCAAAAAGCCGAGCGCGAAATCCACTTCGTCAACGACAGCTATTTCGTGATTATCGATCACGTGGAGTGCTCCGAGCCGCAGGAACTGCAGTGGCTTTGCCACACGGTGGGCGCGCCGCAGGCCGGCCGATCGAGTTTCCGCTACAATGGTCGGAAGGCAGGCTTTTATGGACAGTTCATCTTTTCCTCCGCGGGCATGCCTCAAATCACGGCCGTCGAAGGATTCCCCGGCATCGATCCGGCGGAACTCGAAGGGCTCGAACTGCATCACCACATTTGTGCCACCGCGCCGGCGGCGACGCGCCACAGCCTTGTGACCCTTCTCGTTCCCTACAGCCTGAAGGAGCCGAAGCGCATTTTCAGCTTCATCGACGATCAGGGCTTCTCCACCGACATCTATTTCACCGATGTCGATGACCAGCGCTTCAAACTGTCTCTTCCCAAGCAATTCTAGTCCGTCGGAGGTTTTCAATGCAGCGTTTCACAAACAAGACTGTCGTCGTCGCCGGAGCCGGTCGCGATATCGGGCGTGCGTGCGCCATTCGTTTTGCCCAGGAAGGGGCGAATGTTGTGCTCACCTACAACGGTGCCGAAGAGGGGGCGGCGAGCGCAGCGGCCGAAATCGAGAAGCTCGGCCGTTCGGCTGTAGCAATCAAGGCCGACCTTACGAAACGTGCCGATGCCGAAGCGGCAATTGCCACAGCCTCCGACAGGTTCGGTGCCATTCATAGCCTTGTGCATGTCGCCGGCGGCATGGTCGCTCGCAAGACCATAGCCGAAATGGACGAGGCGTTCTGGCATCAGGTCCTCGACGTGAACCTAACGTCTTTGTTCGTGACGGCAAAGGCCGTCCTTCCGAGGATGGCAAAGGGGGGCGCGATCGTGACCTTCTCCTCCCAGGCTGGCCGCGATGGCGGCGGGCCAGGTGCTATCGCCTATGCCACGTCCAAAGGTGCCGTCATGACGTTCACGCGGGGTCTTGCAAAGGAAGTCGGCCCCAATATTCGCGTCAATGCAGTTTGCCCTGGCATGATCGCGACGACCTTTCATGACACCTTCACCAAGCCCGAAGTTCGCGAGCGGGTGGCCGGTGCCGCGCTCATGAAACGAGAAGGATCGAGCGAAGACGTCGCGGCGCTGGTGGCCTTCCTGGTGTCGGACGACGCGGCCTACATCACCGGTGCCTGCTACGACATCAATGGCGGCGTGCTGTTTTCCTGAGGTCTGGATGTCCGTGTCTCTACGAAGGGCAGGCCGCATCGCCATTCTCGGCACCTCGCTTGTCCAGCAGAACCACATTGGTGATGATACGTCGCGTGCCACCTCGGCGCGCGGCTGGATGAGTTGGGCCGAGGTGTCGTCGAACGGCCGGCTTTCTTGTCCCATCCATCATGATCCAGATATTGTTTCCGGCTGGGAGCCCAGCAATCGCGACGGCGTCAGTCGCTTCTTTTCGGGCCGCAATTTCGGAGGTTCCGGACAGAAAGCAATCGAGATCGAGCCCCGCCTGCCGCGGCCGTTCGCATCGGATTTCGATCTGATCGTCGTCGATGCCGACACAAGCCAGGAGGCAATTACGCTCGCGCCATTTTGCGCCGATGACGGCTCGTTTTTTCCGTTCCAGAGCACATCCTGGCGAGGAGCGATTGGGACACCGCCGCTGAAGCTCGAGGCCGGTGCCAAGGCGCCCGAACTTCACCTCGATGTCATCTTGCGCGCGGATGCGAGGCCCCTCGAGATCAAGATTTCCCGTATCGACATTCGGCCTGTTGCAAGTCCGGTACGCGCATGACGGGAAGCTCGCGTAAACCAAGGCTGCTCGTCGCCATGCGGGACGAACTTCCCGAGGGATTTTTCGGGCCGCACGAATGGGTGAGGTTGAAGGCAGTGGTGGATGTTATTCCGGGTTTCCCCTTCACCGACTTCGACACGCTGACGGGTGCCGAAGCGCTTGCCGAGGCGGATATTCTTTTGGCGGCTTGGGGCACCCCGGCGTTGACGAGGGCGCGTCTCAAGCGTGCGCCCCGGCTCAGGATGGTCGCCTATGCGGCAGCGTCCGTGCGCACGGTCGCGCCAGCTGAATTCTGGGACGCGCCCGGCATCCTCGTTACGACGGCCGCGTCGGCCATGGCCGTTCCTGTTGCCGAATTCACCTTTGCGGCGATCATCATGTGCGGCAAGGATGTCTTCCGCCTGCGCGACGATCACCGAGCCGAGCGAGGTGCTGGTGGCTTCGGCAGCCGGCGCGGCCTGAATTTTCCCTATCTCGGCAATCATTCCCGTCGCGTCGGGATTGTGGGGGCCTCGCGGATTGGCCGTCTGATCATCGAGATGCTCGCCCGCAGCAAATTCCAGATCGCGGTTTACGATCCCTTCCTTAAAGCGCAAGAAGCCGCGGCACTCGGCGCCATGAAGATGGAACTGCATGATCTTCTCGCATGGTCCGATACGGTTTCGCTCCATGCGCCGATTTTGCCCGAGACCCGCCATATGATCGGCGCGCGCGAATTGTCGCTGATGGCGGATCATGCTGTGTTGATCAATACGGCGCGGGGCTGGCTTGTCGATCATGGTGCGCTGCTGGTCGAAGCCCGGTCGGGGCGGTTGCGCATTCTGATCGATACGCCCGATCCCGAGCCTCTGCCACCGGATAGCCCGTTCTACGATCTTCCCAATGTCGTGCTGACTCCCCACATCGCCGGGGCGTTGGGCAATGAATTGAGGGCGCTTTCCGACCTTGCGATTACCGAGATCGAACGGTTCGTCGGCGGCCTCCCGCCGCTCCATCCCGTGCATAAGCGTGATCTGGAGCACATGGCATGAGGGGATTGGAATATTGCTTCTCCACCCTTGGCTGCTCGGACCTGAACCTGCACCAAGTGGCCGACCTGGCGAAACGAAACGGCATCGAGGCCGTAGAACTGCGTGGGCTTTCCGGAACACTCGATCTGCCGGCGGCACTTGCCGCCGAGTTCGGCAAGCCTTCCGGCTTGGCGGCTTTCCAGTCCCGTCAAAAGATAAGAGTCGCTGCGCTGAATACGTCCGTACGTCTGTTCGATGGGCCCGATCTGTCCCCGATCAAACCATTTATCGCCTGGGCTGAGGCGGCGGGCGCCGGATATCTGCGTGTCTTCGATGGCGGCAGCCGATTGAGCAAAGCCGGTATGGTGCAAGCCGGGGACATGCTGGATGCTTGGCAGGCGATGCGGCAGTCGCGTGGTCTGAAGGTCGACCTGATGATCGAGACCCACGATGCGCTGGCGGATTTCGAGCAACTTGTTGCGTTTGTCGAGCAGGTGCCGGCAGCGCGAATTTTGTGGGACACGCATCATACATGGACGAAGGGGGCGGGCGCCGAGGCTCTCTGGGGCCGCATTGCGGCGAGCGTCGTCCATTTGCACGTCAAGGACAGCGCGCTGGATGGTGATGGGCGCCGGCATTACGTCCTGCCGGGACAGGGTGATTTTCCCATGGCAGGGCTGATGTCGCTTCTTTCGTCGGACGAGCGCCGTCTGCCGATCAGTCTGGAATGGGAGCGCCATTGGCATCCGGAATTGCCTCCCCTCGAGGACGCACTGACGGCAGCGTGTGGTTGGTGGCGACAAGGAGTTTTCTGATGCGCATAGCCGAAATCCATCTCACACCTGTCGCGATACCCGACAAACCCCTGTTGAACTGCAAGGGCGTCCACCAGCCTTATGCGCTGCGCACTGTCATCGAGGTCATTTGCGATGACGGGACGGTCGGATTGGGCGAAAGCTACGGAAGCACCAAGGCGCTAGAAGGCCTGCGGCGTGCGGCGCCCGCTTTGATAGGGCTCGATCCTTTCCATCTTCACGAGCTGAAGTCGCGCGTCATAACGGCGCTGCCCGAAGGCGGCGGCATCAATGCGAGGTCCGCAGTCGCCGATCACAAGCTGACCGATGTGGTTGCGTCCGCCTTCGAGGTTCCGTGTCTTGATATCCAGGGCAAGCTGCTCGGGCGCCCCGTGGCCGACCTGCTCGGAGGCGCGGTGCGCAGCAGTGTCTCCTTCAGTGCCTATCTTTTCTTCAAGTTCGGCGCCCATGTCGGGCAGGAACAAGATACGTGGGGCGAGGTGCTCACGCCGGAGCAGATGGTCGCCGAAGCGCGGGTCATGATCAAAGCTCACGGATTCCGCTCGCTCAAGCTGAAGGGCGGCGTGCTGCATCCAGACCTCGAAATCGAGACGATGTTGAAGCTGCGGGAGGCCTTCCCCGATCATGCACTGCGGATCGATCCCAACGGCGGCTGGACTGTCGAAACGGCCATTCATGTTGCGCGCAAGCTGGAGAACGTCCTGGAGTATTTGGAGGACCCGGTCATCGGCACGGATGCCATGGCGGAAGTCGCCGCCGCTACCTCGATCCCGCTCGCCACCAATATGATCGTGCTGGAATTCGATCAGATCGCCGAAGTCTTTCGCAAAAGAGCGGTGCAGATCGTTCTGTCCGATCACCATTATTGGGGTGGCTTGCGAGCATCGACGCATCTCGGCAAATTATGCGAGACCTTGGGCCTCGGCGTTTCCATGCATTCCAATTCGCATCTCGGCATCACCCTTGCGGCAATGGTTCATGTGGCGGCGGCAACACCAAACCTAAGTTACGACTGCGACACCCATTACCCCTGGATCGGCGTCGATGTGATCGAGGGTGCGCCATTCACTTTTTGTGACGGCGCCTTGACCGTGCCGGATGGTCCGGGTCTTGGCGTTACCCTTGATCGCGACAGTCTGGCCGAACTGGCGGCTCTCTACAAACAGGCGGACATGAAGGAGCGCGATGACACCGCTTACATGAAGCAGTTTGATCCGGGCTACGAGCGACGAGTGCCCCGATGGTAGTTTTTGGCGAGCTTGTGGGGCGAGCGTTAAGCTCAGGTCTCCTGTTGCATCTCCAGACGTGCTACGGGTCGCGGAACAAGCAGGCAGGCTGGAACGATCAATACGGCGGTCACCAGCATGACTAGGAAGGTAGAATGTAGTGCGTGCTGAAGGGCGAGCCGCAGCTCTTCTGCACTGCTGACGACAGCACCCGTGCCGTTCAAGAGAGCCCGCAGTTGCTCCGGCGTTATCGCCTGGCCGCTGGTGGTGTGCGCCAGGCCATAGGTCAGCACTGCACCAAGGACGGCTGCGCCGAGCGTGCTACCGAGATTTCGCGAGAAGACGTTCGAGGCGGTAGCGCTGCCGCGTTCAGACCAGTTCACGCTTTCCTGGATGAGGATCAAGGCGCAGATATTGAGTAATCCCATGCCAAAACCCATCACAAGTGAGCCGGCGCCAGCCAGGACAGCCGAACTCGAGGGTGTCAAGAGAAGCAGCAGGCACGTGCCCGCCGGAATGCAGACGCTGCCGGCGATCATGATGGGTCGCAAACCGAAGCGGCCAAACTGGCGGGATGCGATCGTTGCACCGCAGGGCCAGCCCAGCAGCAACATGGTCAATGCGAAGCCTGCCACGAGAGGCGAGCGGTTGAGAACCGTCTGCACGTACATCGGCAGGAATGTCGTCAGACCCATGATCGACATGCTTGCGAAAAAGACCGCCAGGTTTGCGAATGCTATCGGCCGTTTCAGCCACAGGTCAGGAGCGACCATGGGCGCTTCGGCACGGCGTTCCTGCCAGATGAAAGCGGTGAGAGTGACAACAGCGACGACGAGGGCAGCGATGGTTTGGCCCGATACGGCATTTTCCATTTCCGTCAAAGCAATCATCAACGAGGAAATAGAAATGGCGAAAAGTGTCGCGCCGAGCACATCGACAGAGACTATTCGACTCCGCTTCTCCTCGTGCAGAAACAGTATGAACCCCAATGCGGCGAGAAGTCCTACCGGCACGTTGATCCAGAATACCCAGGCCCATGGGAGATTGTGAATGATCAGGCTGCCGAGGAGCGGGCCAACGACGGCCGACAGCGCCCACACGCTTGCGAGATAGCCTTGGACCTTGCCTCGCTGGTTTCCGGGAAAAAGATCGGCAACTACGGTCATGGCGACGGGCTGAATCGATCCGGCGCCGATACCCTGGAGCAGCCGAAAAGCAATCATCGACGGCATCGACCATGCGAAGCCGGCAAGCACGGATGCGAACAGGAACAATCCGATACCCAGGAGGATCATCGGTTTGCGGCCATAAATATCCGCGAGCTTGCCGAATACAACGGTGGTTGCCGTCTGCGTCAGAAGGAATGACGAGAAAACCCAGGAATAGAGGTTGATCTGCCCCAACTGGGCGGCGATTTGCGGCATCGCCGTCGAAACGATCGTTGCCTCGATGGCAATCATCGCCATGCTTGCCATGATCGCGACCACAACGAGCCCGCGATGGGAAGTTTTTTCAGACATGGATGGCTCTTCAGACAAAAAGGACGCCTTGAGGGGGAGGGGCTTGGGCGGCAATGAGGGGCTGTTGCATGAGGACTTAACTACTCTTCAGATCCCTGGCGTCAAGCAACGATTGGACTGCTATCGACCCAGGCGGCCCAGCAATATCTGTTCCTGCCGATCATCAGCTCTTATTCGCAGGCAAACAGCATTGAGTGATATCTGCAGAAGCACGTTGCGGGTCAGTCTGTCTGCGCCGACCGCAATCAGTGTCGCCTGCCTTGACGAAACCGTCGCCTGCAGGCTCAGCATGTGAATCGGCATGAGGTCGCACTCCCACGTTCCCGATATTGGGCAAAGTCGATGGGTGACCGAGGCGACCAGAGCTGCGAATGCCACTGAGCTTGAGAAGCAGCCCGTATCGAAATCAGCCGGTTCCAGCGGCATTACCCCGCCGTGCTGCAGGTGAAACGCCCACGGTCTTTTTGAACGCCCGGCTGAAGGCAGCCTCGGATTCATAACCAATTTCACGGCCTACAGCCGCCACCTTCATGGAGCTGTCGCCAAGGAAGCGCGGCAATCCGCATACGCCAGAGGGTCAGATACTGCATCGGCGCATGGCCCACGAGATGCGTGAAACGTCCCGCAAAGGCTGCGCGCGACATGCCGGCGCGACTTGCCAACTCGTTCAGCGTCTAGATGACTGACCATGCTCTCGTTATCTGCTTCAAAAGTGCCGATTCCGATGAACCCGCCCTTCGTTCCGAGATGATGTCGCCATGGATGCTATGCAGCTCATATATCATGATAAAAGCGCACCGATCTCAAGCCTTCGTGCGGGACTGCAGCGCCACGATAACCCGATCGGCCATAGATGAGCAGCGGGAGCCATCGAAGGGGAAGAGGGCCGAGAACGCTCCTGCAAGCTGCTTTTCTATTGCCACGCGCATCAGCTTTCGCGCCCTGTGCAGACGGGTCTTGACCGTCTCGATCCTGATATCGAGATGTGCCGAGGTTTCCTCAGTGCTCATGCCTTCCACGTCGCGGAGCACAAAGACAGCGCGAAAATCGACCGGCAGCCCGTCAACCGCGTGCTCGAGCAACGTGCGAACTTCACTGCGTGAAAGTTCCGTCTCTGGATCGGACACAGCAAGCGACATTGGAAACTGCAACACTTGGCCTCCATGGTTCTTCAACTGCATGTCAAGGTCCTCGAGCCCGGTGGTCTTCCGTTGACGGCGTATGCGCCCGAGCGCTTCGTTGAGGACTATTCTCGTCAGCCAGGTGGACAGCCGGGCCTTGCCGCGAAACAAAGCCAGATGTGTGAAGGCCTGAACATACGCGGCCTGCACGATATCCTCCGCCTCGGCATCGTCGCGAATGATGGCGCGCGCTGTACGGAACAGGCGTCGATTGTACCGCTGGATAATCATGCGGATCGCACGTTCGTTGCCCTCGCGTGCAAGCTCGACGAGCTGGTTTTCGGCGAGCATAAATGTTTCGAGATTCTGTCGTTCGGCCGTGACCAGTGGAATAACCATGAATTCTCCGTTTTTTCGCTGTTGTCGGGCAGCGTCCAGCCCTATCGCTGGACGTCCAGTCTCCCCACCATCGCAGGGTGGAAACGGCAGTAGAAATCGATGACTCCTCTCTGCCTGACCGTTATTCGTCTCTCCGACTTCGGCGGAAGATCGACGTCGAAGCTCTTGTCGCGCGCCGTGGCTGTATGACGGAAGATATCATCGTTTCGCCAGATGATCACGTCGCCCACGTGAAGCGAGCCCGCCGGCGCACCGAACCCCATATTGGCGATCGTGATCTGATATTCCGCCGCCAAAGCAGCAGGCGATGCCATGGCAAAGGTTGCCGCAACCGCCACCGTGAGCAGTACCGTTCTGAATGCCGAGGTCATCGTTGCGTCTATTTGATCATCGAGGCCAGATGCTCAGCATGCATCTGGTGTTCCTTAAACAACGTCAGGCCGGTTTCCAGCAGCGCCTTGAGTTCGGCATTTTTTGCGGAGGGGATCAGGGTTTCCGCGAGCGCATTATTGACCGCCTTGTGGTAAGCCACCTCGTTTTCGACATAGGCCTTGTCGAAGGCGGCACTATTGAGCGCGTCGAGCGTTGCCAACTCCTTTGTCGCTTGGGAGGATAAGGACTGGCTGATCGCATTGTCTTCCGGCGTAACCTTCAGCTTCTTGACCAGAGCCAATGCCTGTTCATTGACCGCCTTGTGATCGCGTTCCATAACTTTCGCGAATGCGATGACATCGGCGTTCTTGCTTTTCCTCAGCGCCTGCTCTGCGGCGGTGACGTCGATCTGTCCAGCTGTGTAGGCGACATGGGCGATCTGCGGATCGGTCGGCTTGGCATCGTCAGCCATCGCACCGGTGGCCAATGATGCCGCGAAGAAGGTCGCTGCCAGAATGCGCTTCAACATGATCTAACTCCCGAAGGTCCAACTATTGCGCCGAAACAGGCGACGCCTGTATTCGACGGCAGACATTGGATGCAGCATCCCCGGAAAGGTTCCCCGGAAATATTTGGCACGGATTCAAATGACAGAAGCAGGGTCACACGCTGGCTCACGAACTGCTTCGTGACAACCGCAAGTATCGATTAGAGGCCAGTGCCCCAGAATGCCATTCGCGGGTCAATGGTTCAAATTCACTCAAGGCGTAGAGGGTTGCAGCCGGATTGCGTTGCTGGGTTGGCGTGGTTAGCAGGGAGCCGCCGCTCCCTCGTCTGCGAATTCAAACCGGTCAGCCAGCCGCGGCATGTGTGTTCCGCAGTTTTTCAGCTTCGGAGGGCTGCGGAGAAGTTTGATCCGCCAGCGGTGGCGATCTTCATCGCTCCCTACCTATCTCAGGACGCGCGGACCCTTTGCCGTGACTTCGACGTCGGATACCTCGACTTTGTGGGAAACGCACGGATCACGTTCGATACCGTCTTCATAGAGGGCGGTCGGTCTGCGGGCATAACGCGGCGAGATAAGGTTCCGGCCCGAAAATGGTAACGATTGGCGGGAAATTCAGGATCGCGTTGGCTTCGGTGGGAACCGCATTATCCGCGTCGAGCCCAAATCGATCCCGATCTTTCTGGACGGGCCGCGCTTGCACGCGACGCGACCCAATTCAAGGTAAGCATTGAACAATTGAGCGAGCTCCAACGCGCTACCGATTAGGCGGTGCATCCGAAAATTGCGGGCTTTCCATAATGATCATGTTGACTCCGCCTTTCGCCCAGCCGACAAGACTGTCGGGCACAAAGGGGATAATTGATGGCTGACCAGAACAATACGGGCTCCACTACGGAGGGCGTCGAAACGAATACCGCGGCACAAAAGCCGGCGCTTAAGAAGCAACGCGCACCACGGCGTCAGAAGGCAACTACCGAAGCAACGGTAGTCGCCTCAGCGAAGTTGCCGAGGGGTCGCAAGAAGAGTGGCGAACACGCTGAAGCAGCGAAGCTGACGCCCGTGGGAACGGAAGTCACCGGCAAGAGCACGAGGAAGGACGCCATCGAGGCAACCGGCAGAAAGAGGACGGCAAAGCAACCCGGACCAACGGCAAAGGCGACTCTTTCGACGATGGATGAGATGGCAGACCTCATTCAGCTCGAGGAAGAGAATAAAAGGCTCCGGAAAGCTATGGCAGAAAAGCTGCGTGCGGAAAACGCCGATCTGCGCAAGCGGCTTGGACTCGATTGATCACCGAGTAACAACGGGACCGGTTGCGAGATCGGCCCCAGCCACTACATTTTCGGTAGGAGAAATTCGCCGGGCTCACGTCATGAGCTTGGACCTGAGGCTGCGGCAACGTCGCAGCGCGGGGTCACTCGAGGTCGAAGCACAATGAAATCACCATGGAAATTCCTCGCTCAGTTAACGTCGCCGCGACGACCGGCGGAAGTTCGAGAGAGTTCGGCCGGGCATAGTCCCAATTCCAAGCCCAGCGAAAGCGAAGCGCAACAATCGACGGTACTTCCGTTAAATTCAACAGAAGCATTCCCCGTATCCGACCGCGCCGAGAACCGACCTTTTGATCTCGGGGCAGCAACGACTTCAAACAGAAGCGAACGCCATCCGGACACCGGAGGAGCACCCTCGACGCCAATCGATGCTGAAGACATCCAAACAGCTGCGCATCAAGAGGTCAGTCGGTCGGGTGCTGAAGCGCATGCGTTGGTGCCGCGAAGCGCAACACGCAAAAAATCCCCGCGAGCACCCTTGGCGAAGCTGTCAGGACGCGCGAAGAATGCCCGAGCCGACATGGTTTCCCAGAGCAATGCCCCGGGGAACAAGGATGAAAGTGCGCAATCCTCGCCCTCCCGGGGAGCCTTCTTCGATGAGGTGGCAGTCCTGGACGATGAAATCAGGCGACTGAGAGCCGAGCTGGCCCAAAAGCTCCAGTTGCAGAATATTCAGCTTAAAAGAATGCTTGAGCGATTTGACGTATAGTAGGCGTGGGGACCGGCATTGAGTTCGGGCTTGCGCATTGCAAGCGACCGGTAGACAAAAACGAGCGCCAGCCAGCATGCCGATTGTGGTTGTCTCCGCCGTATGCGGAAGACGGCCTTTGCCCTTGCCGCGTGACGAAGGCCTGGGTGCTAACGAACTAACAAGACCCCGGATTGGCGATACCGGCGGATGAGCGCATAGACTGTCCGCTCCGTAAGGCCGAGTACCCTTCCAGCTCGTCGCGCAAGATGCGCTGGTGCAGCCGGCAGTTCAGCGATCGGGCGGATAACTGCCACGCTGCGCTTCGCCTCCTCCCACGCGACATCGGACAGACCGATGACGCCTTGCTCCGGGATCGAATCGGCTTTGGGCAGACAAGGCTTTCCAAGGCGGCAATTGTCCGCATGGCGCACATCGACTACGAGAGGGAGATGGCCTTCGTGGCGATCAATCCGGCAGGGCAGCTTGTAGGCGTTTCTCGTCTCGTGATTGACGCGGGGAGGGAGTGGGGCGACTATGACCCACCCGTCAGGAGCGACCAACAGCGCATCGGCTCGGGAACGGCGCTCTTGCAACAGCTCCTGATGTTCGCGCGCGCAGAGGGTCTGGCCGAGGTCCGTGGCTCCGGTCTGCGCGGCAACGCAAAGATGCTCGGGTTGTGCCGCAAGCTTGGATTTGAGGTCGCGACCCCATCTGGTGATGCCGGGCTTGAACTAGTGCGCCTCAGGCTTGCCGATCCAAATGCGGCGGGGGGGCGAAACAAGCGTGATCTGTCACAGGACGCCACGAACGGCAGCGGTCATTGCCCGATCCGGCTTGAGAGAGATCAAGGACGACGGCGAAGAAACAATCTAGCCTGATATTCTGAACAACCGCGGAGGCCGCACATGACTAGTTTGCACATGCCACTTCCATTTTCGCAATTCAGCCCCTTCGGCGCTGCCATTTTGGCAAGCACGAGGTTTCAAGCCGGGTTCGCGGGTGCGGCGCTTCGGTTTCAGATCGAGGGCCTCACGTTCTGGCTCGATCGCATCGAGAAGGACGTCGCGTTTGTCGGCGCCCTGACGGGCGCGCAGGCCGCACCTGACGCATTAGACGTTTTCAATGATTTCTCAGCAGAAATGATCACGGACTATGCGCGCGAAAGCAGCCGAATCTTTGCCG
>NZ_FWER01000058.1 GCF_900169785.1 Rhizobium sullae | reverse complement strand
GCGCCGGGGCAGGCTGCTGGGCGGCCGCAGCTGCCCCGCGCGGTGCGGGCTGGGCATGTGCGGCTGCGCGGGCAACCGGCTCGGAGATTTCGAGTTGCTGCGTGGAGCGGCCGACGATCTGCGAAATGTCCTGCAGCGCCTTGATTTGTTCGGCAACGGCGCGGCGCATCGCGGCCGCACTTTCCTTGGCTTCTTCCGGAAGGTCGAATGCGCCGCGCTTCAATTCGCTGCGCGTCATGTCGAGTTCCTTGCGAATATCGCCTGCCGAGCGGCGGATTTCGTCGGTAGCGCCGGAGAAGCGGGCGACCGCTTCCTCGACGGCTTCGCGAAGCGATTCCCGCAGCTGCTGGGCAGCGCCGTCCGAAGCACGGCCGGCCTCGCCGAGCATGCGCTCGACATCCGAAAGCGACGCCGTCAGCCCACCGCGAAGGCGGTTCGACAGATCGTTCGCGCGGCGTTCGGCATTGCCGAAGGTGCCGTCGATCGTTGCGTTCGCTTCTTCGCCGGCCTTGACGATCGAGTTGCGCATCGCCTCGGCGGCTTCCTCGGTACGCTTCTCGGTTTCCGAGAGCACGCGGCCGATATCGGCGAAGGAGGACTGTACGCCCTGGCGCAGATTGCCGGTGACCTGGTTGGAGCGCTGTTCGGCGCGCTCGAAGGCGTTCTCGACCATGCTGGAAAGCGCGCGCATGGTCGTTTCGATCTCTTCGGAACGCTGGACGAGGCCGACGGAGAGGTTCTGAAGAGCGCCTTCACGTTCCTCGAGCGTCGACACGAGGTTCGACTGTGCAGCCGCAAGCAGGTTCGATGCCTGGCTCAGAACCTTCGAGTGCTCGTCGAAGCGGCCGATGATGCCGCCGACCTGCGCCAGCGTCTGGCCGGAGATATCGGAGAGGCGATCGACCTTGCCTTCGAGCAGGCGGGTCGACGCCGAAACCATTTCCGCCGCCTTGGAGGCCGAGTCGGTGAAGCGCGAGGTGGTCTCGCCGAGGCGGCCATCGACGTCCGTCAGATTTTCCGCCGCACGGCTCATCATCGTCGCCATCGAGGCGCTGTTTTCGGACAGGCGCTCGATCAGCGCGTTGACGTTGCCAAGCAGGCTCGTTTCGATCGTGTTGACCGCGGTGGCGGCGCTCTCTGTGCGGGCCGCGATCGCATTGGCCAGCGCCGCGTTTTCGGCGCGAAGGCGGTCGGCACTCTGCTCGGCGGCGGCGGCGATGCGGGCCGCAGCCTCCTTGCCGGTTTCCGCATAGCGCTCGATCATCGGGCGTGCGGTTTCATCGATCAGCCGCGACAGCTCGGAAGAACGACCGGCGAGCATGGAATTGAGCTCGCGGGTGCGTTCGTCGAGCGTCGAGCGGATTGTGTGCCCCCGGGCCTCGAGCGCTTTTTCGACATCCGTGAAGGTCGCATCGATTTCACGGGCCTGATCTGTCAGGCCTGAGCGGATCGCGCTGCTGCGGGCTTCGAGAGCCTTGTCGACGTCCGACATTGTGGCGGCAATGCCTTCGCTGGCGCTGGCGATTGTCGAGCGGATTGTGTTACCCCGGGCCTCGAGCGCTTTTTCGACATCCGTCAAGGTCGCATCGATTTCACGGGCCTGGTCTGTCAGGCCTGAGCGGATCGCGTCGCCGCGGGCTTCGAGAGCCTTGTCGACGTCCGACATTGTGGCGGCAATACCTTCGCTGGCGCTGGCGATTGTCGAGCGGATCGCGTCGCCGCGGCTTTCCAGCGAGGACTGGGCCTCGGAGAGGGCCTGCGAAATGGCATTGACCTGGCCGCTGACGAGCGTTTCGGCCTCAGCGACCTTGTTAACGATCGCATTGCCGGCTTCGGAGAAGGTCTGGGCGACGGCGGCGGCCTGGCTCGCAAGACGGTTCTGCGCCTCGGACACGCGGCCGACGATCTGTTCGGAGCGCTCGTCCATGGCACGTGCGAACTCGCTGCTCTTCTGGTCGAGACCTTCGGTGAACTGCTGGCCGGTGCGGGCCATCAGTTCGGCCGTGCGCGCAGCTTCGGCATCCATGCCCTGGGCGGCATCGGCAACGGCGCTGCGCAGCGTCGAGGCGAGACCGGCTGCCTTGCCTTCGATCGTCTGGTTGACGGCATTGAGGCCAAGCGTGAGCGCCCGGTCCATGGTGGATAGGCGTTCGTCGATATGTTCGCTGCCGCGGTGCATCGCCTGTGCAAGGTTCGCTGTGCGGTCGTCGATGGACGTTGCAAGATTTGCGGCACGGTCGTCCACGACTGCGGCAAGCACGCTCGCTCGCTCGTCCACCACAGAGGTGAGGGCTGTCGCCCGCTCATCAATGGCGGAGGCAAGGCTTGCCGTGCGCTCATCGATGGCGCTGGAAAGCGTGTCGCTTGTGCTTTCCAGGACGGTCGTAACGCGTAGGGCGGCATCGTCGCCGAGTTCGCGCAGTTGCGAAATGCTGTCGTTAAGTGTTTCCGCAAGGCGGCTGCCTGCGGCATCCACCTGCGTTGCGACACCGCCGACGCCGTCGCGGATCCGGTTTTCGAGAGCAGCAAGGCCTGCTTCGACGCGTGAACCGGTTTCGGCAAACCGGCCGGTCATGCCGTCAATCGACTGATCGAGGTGCGTGGAAAAGGTTTCTGCCGAACGTGAGATTTCGCTTGCTGCATCTTGGAAGCGGCCGGCGATCTGGCCGGCGCCCTCGCGCAGACGCTCTTCGAGCGACTTGGCGCTGTTGTCGATCGTCTGGCGAATGGAGGCTTCGTGATCTTCCAGCGACATTTCGAGCATGCTGGCGCTTGCGGCGACCGAAGCGCCGATGGTCGTCGCCTGCTCCGACAGCGTATCGCTGAGCTGCGCATGCGCATTGCTGAGCGAAAGGCTGATCGCGTTCGCACGGTCGTCCAGCGTTGCGCGGATGCGGTCATGGGCCGAGGCGAGGCCGCCGTCGATGCGCGCGGTTGCTTCGCTTGTGAGCGCTTCCATGCGGGCGGCTGCTTCGCCCGTCAGTGTCTCGAGGCGATTGTTGCTGCTGGAGAGCGTCGAGGAGAGCGCTGCGGCGTGTTCGCCGAGCGATAGTTCGAGCCGTTCCTGGTTGTCGGTATAAGCGCTGCGGATCGCCTCAGCCTTGTCGGTGAAGGCGCCGGCAACCCGGGCCTCAGCACCCGCAACGGTGTCGAGGAGTGCGTTGGTGCGGGCCTCGAGCGCGCTGTCGAAGCGACTCTGGCTGTCGTCAAGCGAGATGGCGAGCGCCATCGTCTTTTCGTCTAGGGCATCGGCGATGCGGTCGTGATTGCTGGAGAGCGCGCTGACGAGCGCGCTGCTGCGTTCCGCCATGACGTCGTCGATGCGTTCATGGGCGGAATCCAGGGCCTGCGTGATCGCGTCGGCGCGCTGGGAGATGACGTTGTTTAGCTCGTCGGCGCGGCCGAAGGCGGAGGTGATCTGCTCGGTACCGGCGGAGACGGCTGCGGTGAGGTCGGACGTGGTCGACAGCAGGGTCTCGCGGAATTCCGTCGAACGCGCCGCCAGGTTGTTGTGAAGTTCGGAGGTGCCGGTTGCGAGCGCTAGCGAAATTTCACCGGTGGCGTTCTGCAGGGCCGATGCCAATTCGCTGGTACGGCCCGAAAGATTCGCCTGCAGCTCGGAAGTGCCGGACGTGAGAGCCTCGGAGAGCTCGCCCTTGGCATTTTTCAGCGCCGAGGTCAGCTTACCGGTATGGCTCGAAAGGTTCTCCCGCAGATCGGTGGTGCCAGACGCCAGGGTCTCAGAAATTTCATCCTTTGCGCTCTGCAGTGCGAAGGTGAGCTCGCTCGTGCGGCCCGACAGGCTGCCATGCAGTTCGGAAACGCCCGAAGCGAGCACCTGAGAAATCTCGCCGCTTGCAGACTGCAAGGCGGAGGTGATCTCGCTCGCGCGGCCCGACAGGCTGCCGTGCAGCTCGGAGACGCCCGAAGCGAGCGCCTCAGAAATCTCGCCGCTCGCAGACTGCAGCGCAGAGGTGATCTCGTTGGTGCGGACCGACAGGGCGCTGGAGATTTCGTCGACCTTGCTGCCGAGAGAGCTTTCGAGAACCTCCTGACCGGTGCTGAGCGCAGTCGCCAGCGCGAAGGACTGGTCGGTCATCGAGGCGCCAAGGCGCTCGATGCTGGAATTGAGGATGCCGTCGATCGATTCCGAGCCGCCGGCCAGCGTCTCGTTGATGCGCGCGAGGCTTTCCATCAGCTTGGTGTCGAGCGAACCGGCGCGCTTGTCGAAGGCATTCGCGAATTCCGCCACGCGTTCGTCGAATGCGGTGGACATCTGGGCGACCGTTGCCTGCAGGCGCTCGTCGAAGAAGCCGGAGCGCAGGTCAAGGTCCATGATGGCGTCGTCGGCGCTGGACTGCAGGCTCTGACGGAAGCTTGCGCTCTTCTCGTCGAGCGACGCATTGAGCTTGGAAAGCACGTCGTCGAGCGTGCCGGTGATTTCGCGTTCGCCGCCGGTCAGGCTTTCGTTGATTTCGCGCGTGCGGGCGATCAGGATTTCGTTCAGCTGGCGGGCGCGGTCGTTCAGCGCCGCATTCAGCTTCTCTGCGCTGCTGTCCATCGTGGAGGCGCGCGTTTCGAACTGGCTGAGCAGTTGCTCGCCGCGATCGTTGAGGTTGGAGGTGAGCGATTCCAGACGCGTGTCGAATTCGTGCGCCAGCGCAAAACCGGAGGAGGTCAGCGTCTGCAGCAGCGAGTCGGTCTTGGCGGCAAGAAGCGAACCGAGCGACTGGATCGCGGTTTCCGACTTTTCCGTCAGCGTTGCGGCGCGGGTGTCGATCATCGATGCGAAGGCTTCGCCGGACGTTGCAAGGCGCACGGCGATCTCTTCCGTCGCAAGCGAGAGGTCTTCCTTCAACTGGTCGTGGACGCCGACGATCGAGCTGCGGATTCGCTCGGCATGATTGACGATCGCTTCGCGCTCTGAACCGAGCTCATGAACCAGGCCGCGCACGCGCAGTTCGTTATCGGCGTAGCTGCGCTCAAGCGCGTTGACTTCGGAGTGAACCAGCGTTTCGAGCTCGGAAGCGCGGGCGATCGTTCGCTCGATGCCTTCGTTCATGGCCGAGACCTCGCGGCGAACGGCTTGGCCGACGGTCATGATGCGTTCGGACGCGATCGTTTCCGGCTCGGCGAGACGCAGCGCCACTTCCGCCATCGAGCGGGCGGCATTGCGCATGTCCTGAGCACGCGAGATCATGATCCCAAACGCGTAGAACAGAAGGACCGGCACGATGACGCCGATGATGCCGGCAATGACGCCAGGGAGGGCCACGAGATCGGCGACGGAGCGGATCTGCCAAATCTGCGGCGAATAAAGCAGGGCCATCAGGCCGGCGCCGGCGACGATCCACAGCAGCGAGAAGAGCGTGGCGTTACGGACGGCCGAACGCGTCGAGCCGCCGTCCAGCGATTTCAGAATGGAGGCCGCCGTCATGCGGTTGGCGTCGTTCGCCGCGGCCAGGGCCGGGGAACGGGGCGTCTGCTGCTCGGCCGCTCTGGAGCCGCGGCCGCCACGGCGTTGGCTCTCGTCCTGGTCCTGGTGATTGCTGCGGGCAGATGGCGTGTCGGACACTTTGGCCTCCGGGGCGTCGGGCGTTTTAGCGCCACGAGACGGCGCCTTCTGCTGGCTGAAGTCGATCTGGAGAGCTTCGTCTAATGCTTGGAACGCCTTGTCCTCGATCGACTCGCTGTACTTGTTGTTCGCCATTCGGTTACGCCTCGTTACATCCCAGCCGGTTCAGCCGCATTTTCCCAGACAACGCCGCGTCCAGGTTTTCAACCTTTGCCTCTGAGCTTCCCATCCAAGCCGGCGGACGGATAAGCATGTCATTTCAGAGTAGATAGCCGCTTTTTCAAACAGACGGTATCAAAACATTACCACTATCCACTTGGCCCGCAAAGGCGCGTACCATAAACCAACTCTACTAGTATCGTAGTGACACATCCGGGCTTCCGAGACAATTAATGAAGCCTTGCTAATCACCGTCCATTAATCTGTTGTTAACATAATTTAACGCGGGCGGATGTCGAAAAACCAACAATTTAAGGGCGTTTAGCGGCTGTTAACCATAGCGCGAGAATTCCGCCCTCAATGTGCCAGAATTTAACGCGATCGCCACTCTCCAACCGCAGTGTGAATCCAACTGCGGGGTAAAGACGGGAGTATTGGCACATGGCAGCAGTCAGTATCGCATTCGAGGCGCCGGATAATTCCAAGGGGCCATGCCCCTCGAAGGCTCGTCCGATCGACCTTGTTCATCTGGCAAAGCAGACAATGGGCGACAAGGCGCTGGAAGTCGAGGTGCTGCAGATCTTCGCGCGCCAGGCACGCGGCTGCCTGAACGAAATTTCATCAGGCGACGCAAAGAGAATCCAAGCCGCGGCCCACCGGCTTAAGGGGGCGGCGAGCGCCGTCGGGGCTTTCGGCGTATTCGAAGCAGCAGAGGCGATCGAGAACAATTGGAGCGATGCGGCGAACATGGCCGCCGTCGGGGCCGCCGTCGTCGAGGCCGAGAATTTCATTCTCAAGCTCAGCCGCTAGAGCTGGGCATTTTAAGCCGCTCGGCCCGCTGCTCCATTCAGGAACAGCGGGTCTTTTTGTGGCCAGCGGTATGACGCAAACGGAAAAGCCTGTCGCTTTTAAATATGGAATGAAACCGTGAAGGCGGTCGATGTTGACTGCTCATCAGATTTGTTGGAAGACAAATTCTGATCCTCCCCTCTATGATTACCGGAAAATATCATGCCCAAACTGACTATTGTTGCCTTCGACGGCACGCGCTTCGATCTGGATGTCGACCAGGGGTCGACGGTGATGGAGAATGCCGTGCGCAACTCGGTGCCGGGTATCGAAGCAGAGTGCGGCGGCGCATGCGCATGTGCGACCTGTCACGTCTATGTCGACGATGAATGGACGGAGCGTGTCGGCCCGCCGGAAGCGATGGAGGAAGACATGCTCGACTTCGCCTTCGATGTTCGCCCGACTTCGCGGCTTTCCTGTCAGATCAGAATGAAGGCGGTGCTGGACGGACTCATCGTACATGTGCCCGAGCGGCAGGCCTGATCCGTGCAAAAAAAGCCTCGCGCGCCGGATGACGTGCGAGGCAAGGCGGGCGCATAACCATCGGGCGAGGGAGGACCGCCCGCGGCTTAGAACGCGCCAGGAGAACCCAGCGACAGAAGATCAGGTCAATCCCACCTGAACTTCCGAATGTGTTCATATTAGCGCGTGCGGGTTGAGTCGCATATCGCTAATTTTCATCATTAACAGGCTGGGGAGGAGGAAAGCTTCGCACAAGTTTCGTTGCCCAGCTAACGATCTTGCATGTTTCCTTTCAGAAATTGGGCTATCTTTCGCCACCGGATGAACTGATTCGCTTGTTGAGCAAGCGCATCATCCGGTTCTGGAAGTTGACGGCCTCGACGCGGTCGAAACGCGCCTGCAACCTATCGTGTTCTTCTATTCCCCGGTTCGATTCTTCCGTGACAAGCTCCTGCATTGCTTCACAGGTGCGCTGAGCCGGCAGTGCGAGGATGTTCCGTTCCATGACGCGCGCCTGTGTGCGGGCGATTTCCGCATGCCGCTCCTCATGTCTCTTGATGTCGCTCGAGAGCGTATCCCAGATCATCGACAGTTGCTTGCTTGCGCCGTTGCGGTTTCGCCAGCGCGGCAGGATGATCTGCGTGTGAACGGTTACTTTCGCGCTGGTGACGCGGCAGCGGCCCTTCTTCTGCAGGTAGGTCGCCTCGCCGCCGAAGCGGATTTTCGTCGCGCCGGGGTGACGCGCGGACGAGCCGCTCGCCGTCGGCCCGCGGCGGCTCAGCTCCTCGTCGAGCTCGCCGGCGCTCTTTCCGCGGATGTCGAAATAGGAGTAACTCTTGGTCGCAACGACCTGAGCCGAGGCGGGAATGCAGAGGGCAACAGTCATGGAAAAAGCGAGGACGAAACGCATATAACGCGATGCGGAAGGCATTCTTGACGCTACCCGTGTTGAAGTTCGGCGAAGCTTGGGGCATAGCCACGGCGAGCGCAATACAGGGGCGTCGGCTTTTTTTATAATCAATGGGATAACCCCCGATGCTACAGCTTCAAAGCAGTTTCTGGCGCGTGGCGCACGGCCGCGAGATAGAACTCGGGCCGCGCGGCGTAATCATGGCGATCATCAATGTGACGCCGGATTCCTTTTCGGATGGCGGACGCTACGCAAGCGTCGATGCCGCCGTGGAGCACGCACTTCAATCCGTCAGCGAGGGGGCCTCGATCGTCGACATCGGCGGGGAATCGACACGTCCGGGAGCGGCCGAAGTCAGCCCTGCGCAAGAGCAGGCCCGCGTACTGCCGGTGATCGAGGCGCTGCGTGGCAGGAGCGACGCGCTGATTTCGATCGATACCTACCGGGCGGAGACGGCGCGGCTCGCCGTCGGGGCCGGTGCGCATATCGTCAACGACGTCTACGGATTGCAGAAGGAGGAGGCGATCGCCAAGGTTTCGGCCGATACCGGCGCCGGGCTCTGTCTCATGCATACGGGTCGGGGCCGCGAAAAGCTTCCGGACGTGATTGCGGACCAATATCATTTCTTGGTTCGCTCCCTGGAGATCGCGGCGGAAGCAGGTGTCATGCGCGAGCGGATCGTGCTCGATCCGGGCTTCGGCTTTGCCAAGGACGCCGACGAGAACCTGGAGCTAATGGCGAGGTTTGCCGAATTGCAGCGTTTCGGATTGCCGCTGCTGGCTGGCACGTCACGCAAGCGCTTCGTCGGGGCGGTCACGGGGCGGGATGCGGCTGAACGTGATGTTGCGACGGCGGCGAGCAGTGCACTGCTCAGACTGCAAGGGGCTGCGGTTTTTCGGGTGCACAATGTCGCAATCAACAGGGATGCGCTGGCGATGGCGGATGCTATGCTGGCCGCGCGTCTGGATTTCGAGCGGAGATAGGGCTGATGGGCACGAAATATACAATTACGCTGCAGAATTGCGCCTTCTTTGCGCGTCACGGGGTTCACGACGAGGAGGAGTTCCTCGGCCAGCGGTTCTTCGTCGATGCCGAGCTCGACGTCGTGGCGGCGGGCGCGCTCGAAAGCGACTCGATCGACGATACCGTGAACTACGGGATCGCCTTTACGGTGATCGAGGAGATCGTCACGG
This sequence comes from Rhizobium sullae, assembly GCF_900169785.1. Taxonomy (GTDB): domain Bacteria; phylum Pseudomonadota; class Alphaproteobacteria; order Rhizobiales; family Rhizobiaceae; genus Rhizobium; species Rhizobium sullae. Next base: position 47,160 of record NZ_FWER01000058.1, on the reverse strand, counting down.
GCAAGCGCCGCTATTTGATCGAAGCGCTGGCGCTCGATATCGCCAAGGGCCTCTGCGAGAAATTTCATCAGATCACGCGCGCAAAGATCACTGTGCGCAAGCCGAATGCGCCGGTGCCCGGCGTTCTCGATTTCGTACAGGTGAGCATTGAACACTTTGCCGCCTGACAGATTCAGGCCCGCGATGCTCGGTCTCGGCGGCAATCTCGGCGATCCCGTCAAGTCGATGGCTGCGGCGCTGCGGCTACTCGACAGGCGTGATGATTGCCGGGTGACTGCGGTGTCGCGGCTTTATCGAACGCCGCCTTGGGGCAAGACCGACCAGTCCTTCTTCTTCAACGCATGCGCGGCACTCGACACATTGCTCGAACCGGAAGCGCTTCTCGACGTCTGTCTCGGCATCGAGCGAAATATGAAGCGTGAGCGCATCGAGCGCTGGGGACCACGAACGCTCGACATCGATCTGCTGACATACGACGATGTCGAACAGGAAGCGCCGAGGCTAGAACTGCCGCATCCGCGCATGACCGACCGGGGATTCGTTCTGATGCCGCTTGCAGATTTTGCCTCGAACCTCATCGTCAAGGGCCGGACCGTTGCAGACTGGCTTTGCGAGGCGGATACCCAGGGCATCGAAATCGCGGATGCCAATCGCGATTGGTGGCGCAGCGCGTGAAATGAAAAAACGGCGGAGAGCCCGCCGCTTGAAGTGTCTATCTCTATCTGCCGTCGCTATTCGACCGAGCCGACCGTCATTTCATCGATCTGGCGGGTCAGCGTCAGGCCGATCACCGGTATCATGCGGTCTTCCACCTTGACCGAGACGGTGACGTTCATCGTCTTGTCGTCGCGGACGCGGGCGATCATCGCGCCGTTCAGCTTGGCGCGGTTCAAGCCGACGACCACGGTATCCCGTGTGACGGTGCCCGAAACGACGTCGAGACCTTTGCCGGCGGCGCCATCGAGGAATTTGCCTTTATAGCCGCTGCTCGACTGGGTGATGAGGGCGGACATCGGCTGCTTGAAGACGCCGACGCGGCAGGAGCCGTCGAGCTTGATGCCGGCACCGCCGTCGCTCGTGGCAGAACCGATGAGATTGCAGCTGAATTTCGTGCCTTTGTATTTGCCGGCGACGATCTCGCCCGGACCTCTCCATGAGCCCGCGACAGATTCGAAGAAGGCCTTGTCGCGTGTTGCAGCAGTCGCAACAGGGGCAACATCCGCCACCGGAGACAATGCCGCAGCGGCGAGGCCGCAGACGAAGAGAAACTTGCGCGAAGACATGGATTTTTCCTGACCCAAACACCACCCGTTACTGACCCAGAGTTTTGCCGAATAATGGTTAACGGTTGGTTTCCGGCGGACGAAGCACAGTGAAAATGACGGGCTTTAGGAGCGATCAACACCGTCAATTCAGACCGCTAGAATCATGAACTTTCTGGTTTTTTCGACCCTTTCCGTAACGCAAGTCGAGGAAGCGCGAAAATGTTATCTGCCGCTTATTTGCTACCGGCCCGCGGCACCACGGAGGGCGCTAGATCGCCGATGAAGTCGCCGATTCCCGGCCGTTTCAAGGCGCGAAAGGCAAGCGGACGGCAAAGATCCATCGCGGCTATCCCGATGCGAGCCGTCATCAAGCCGTTGATGACGCCTTCGCCGAGCCTGGCCGAGAGCTTGGAAGCAAGGCCGTGGCCCAGGACCTGCTGAACAAGGCTGTCGCCAACGGCGATCGAGCCGGTGACGGCAAGATGCGCCAGAACGTCCCGCATCAGGCGGATCATGCCGAGAGTGCCCGGCCTGCCGCCATAAAGCTCGGCCATGGCGCGGATCAGGCGCGAGGCTTCGAAAAGCACGTAGAGCAGATCGACGATCGCGCGCGGGCTGACAGCAGTGACGATCGAAACACGCTTCGACGAATTGACGATCAGCGCTCTCGCCTGGCGGTCCAGCGAGCCCAGCAATTCGCGTTCGGCAAGGGCCACGAGATGCTGCGCGTCGATGATGTCGCCTTCGGCGGCTTTCAAGGTGGCGCGGCCCTTGGCGGTTTCGGGCTTTCCGGCAAGCAGGTTTGAAAGATTCTTCACCAGGGCGCGTGCCTTGGCGGGCTTTGTTTCCAGGATGGCCACTTCCGCGTCGGCCTTGATCGTCTGAACCGCTGCCAGACGCATCATGCCTGCTGTTTCGCGGATGACGATGGCGATAACGGCAAGGATGCCGATCGCGAATGCCGCGAGCGCCGTGTAGCCCAGCCAGTCGGCGCGCGAAAAGAGGTCGCGGATCAGGCTGTCGGTCCAGAGGCCGAACGCGAGCGACAACAGCACGCCGAAGGCAGTGAGCGCGATCTTGCCAAAGGACGTGCGCCGTTTGCGCGGCACGGCGACCGGCAAAGGGGCGATATCCTTGTCCGGGTTAATGAAGGGGTCGTCTTCGTCCGATGTGAGGACGACTTCGCCACCGAAGCTTGCGGGCCTGCGGTGTTCCTGTTTCCTGTCCGTCTCGATCGGGCGCGGATCGTCGTCGTATGCAAAGGCCGCCGGTGTGCGGCCCGGTCGATCCGAATCTCCAGAAGCGGGTTTGCTCATGCGAGGCGGTCTCCAAACAGAAACTGCATGGCCCGGTCGAGCCGGATATGCGGCACTGAAAGCTTGATGCCGCTGCCGGTTTCCTCAAGCTGCGGCGGCCGGAAGCGTACGATATTCACATCCGGCAATTGGACATTGCGGCTTGCAGATTCAATGCCGTCGAACAGGCTCTCGGGGTCTTCCGGAAGGTCGCCGGGGAAGATCGCCGTCTTCCTGATGCCGTCGAAGCGTTCGCCGGCGATCGTCTCGCCATCGATCGGCGTGCCGACGATCACCGGTAGGTCGTGGCCGTCGCGCCTGACGGTCGCCTCCCGCGTGGCGCGCACCGAGGCAAGCGCCATGACGTCGATGCCGGCACCCGCCATACCGATCCGCTGGATGGCGCGCTCGACGAGGCGGCGCGTCAGCGCATCGAGGCGATCGTGGCTCTCATGGTGCAGATGATCCGCTTTGGTGGCTGCCACGAGAACGCGGTCGATCCGTCGGCCGAGGAGCGACGAGAGCAGCGAGTTCGTGCCGGGACGGAAGCAGGCTAGCACATCCGTCAGCGCGCGCTCCAGGTCTTGGATCGCCTCAGGGCCGCGGTTCATCGCCTGAAGCGCGTCGACGAGAACGATCTGGCGGTCGAGCCGGGCAAAATGTTCGCGAAAGAAGGGTTTGACGACGACCGATTTGTAGGCCTCGTAGCGGCGCTCCATCATCGCCCAGAGCGAGCCCCGGGGCGGTTTGCCTTCGGAAGGCAAGGCGAGCGGCGCAAAAGTAAGCGCGGGCGAGCCTTCAAGGTCGCCGGGAAGCAGGAAACGGCCGGGCGGCAATGTCGAAAGCGAGCGCTCGTCGGCCTTGCAGGCCTTCAGGTAATCGGTGAAGGCCGTCGCGAGATCGCGCGCCTGCATCTCATCGGCGGCGGCTTTGACATCGGTGGCTATGGTCGGTGCGAGCCAGCCGCGGGAGAGTTCAGCGCGGATGCCGCTGCGGGCAAGCGCCAGCGTCTCTTCGCTGTAGGTCCGGTAGTCCTTGGCCAGCAGCGGCAGATCAAGGAGCCACTCCCCGGGATAATCGACGATATCGATCGACAGGCGGCCGGGCGAGAACAGCCGGTTCCAGCCGCTGGCGCTCTGATAATCCAGCGTGATGCGCAGTTCCGATATGGCGCGGGTCGAATCCGGCCAGACACGGTCTTTCACCAGCGCCCGGATATGGTCCTCGTACTGGAAGCGCGGCACGGCGTCGTCCGGCTGCTGTTCCAGCCGCACGGCCGATACCCGGCCGGACTGAACCGGCTCGAAAAGCGGCAGGCGTCCGCCATGCAGCAGATTGTGCACAAGTGACGAGATGAAGACGGTCTTGCCGGACCGGGAAAGCCCCGTGACGCCAAGGCGGATAGCCGGATTGACAAGACTCGAGGCGCGGTCTGCGAGGTTATCGAGCGCAATGCGCGCGTCGTCGGTCAGTGATGTCAAGCTTGGCGGCAAGGCGGGTTTCCGGTTGTCAGTGCTCAAGCATATAGGATGCGGATGCTGCCCGAAAAAGAAGCGACGCGAAAGACGTCAGTCGTGCAGAAAGTCCGTGAGCTTCCACTCTGCGGCTGCGTCGTCGAAATCGACGACCGCAAGGCCGGCCGTGGGAAAGCCATTCGGCAACGCACGCAGCAGGGCATCGTAACCGATGAGCGCTTCGAGCGCCTGCTCGGTCGTCGGGTTGTGGCCGACCAGCATGACGGAGCCGACGTTTTGGGTATTGATGATCTCGAGATAGACATCGGGGGTGGCATTGTAGAGTTCATCGACGTAGAGGATGTCGAGCGACAGGCCCATGGCGCGGTGCACGGCGTCCGCGGTCTCGCGGCAGCGCCTTGCCGTGGAACTGATCAAAAGATCCGGCCGGTAGCCCTTATCAGCTGCGCGGTCTGCCACGAGTTCGGCGTCGTCATAGCCCCTATCGTTCAGGGGCCGGTCGAAATCCCGTTCGCCGGGCTGCGCCCAGGCGGCTTCTGCGTGCCGCAACAGATAGATTCGTGAGGGTGGAGGCAAGGTTGCGGCCATAGAAGAATCCACGAGCGAAGGAGCCTTTTCAGTAGCGTCCGCGGATCACCGGCGTCAACCGCATCGGCACAGCGGCGGCGCAAAACAGCAAGCCCAACACACCTTCTTGAACGGGAAGCAAAAACCAACAATCCTAATAGTGATGCAAAAATAAATTGTTAGCTTCAAAATATGACAGATTTAAAAATCTGTTTACCTGTCGTATTTGGCTTGAATCCGCGATGGCGCTTGGGATATACACCCCGCCATATGAGATGTTCTTCAGGAGAATCGCGTCGAGTGAGAAGATCGATCTTAGCAGTTACGTTCCCTCGGAAGACGAGGAATTCATGAACGCAAGCCAGCGGGCTTACTTCAGAGCCAAGCTCGTAGCCTGGCGGAACGATATCCTTAGAGAAGCGCGCGAGACGCTCGATCATCTCGCAGAAGAAAGCGCCAACCACCCGGACCTCGCGGACCGGGCCTCTTCCGAAACAGACCGGGCGATCGAACTTCGCGCCCGTGACCGCCAGAGAAAGCTGATTTCCAAGATCGATGCAGCATTGCAGCGTATCGAAGACGGTACCTACGGCTACTGCGAGGAAACCGGCGAGCCGATCGGCATCAAGCGCCTCGACGCACGTCCGATCGCAACGCTGTCGATCGAAGCGCAGGAGCGTCATGAGCGCCGCGAGAAGGTCTATCGCGACGAATAGGCTTTCGGCCTCGTTGCAGAATATCGAAGGCACCGCGGTTTGCTGTGCCTTTTTTTCTGTGTGCCGAGCATGATCGACAGCTTGGAGGTGTAAGTCCTTTACCCAGCAATGGCGAGCGCGGGGTGTTGCTGATGCGCCATGGGCCGTGTGCACTGCCGGCGGTTTGTGCCGCCAGATCGTGACTGACACCACAGCGCCCTGCCGAACGCTTTCCTCGCAAGCATAGGCCTCGCTTCCGTTGTGCCCGCGAAGGCCGCATAACCAGCCGAACCGCCCTGTACGGACCCGTACGCAGGGTGGTGTGGGAGGGGCGGACCCGCAAGGTTCCTATCCCGATCGCTCACTTTTCGCGATTGACGCTCATTTCGCCGAAGATGCGGGCCACTTCCTTTTGAAGGTCGGCATCGGCGCCGGTGATCGGCGCCATTTCCGGATCGCGGCGCAGCAGGCTGCCGGATTGCGGCGGAACCGGGCGGGTGGGCGCGTTCGGTGTGGGAACGATGCGCTGCGCAGCGAGTGTATTGTTCATCTCTTCCTGAAGAATGCGTTCGAAATCGCTGGGCGATTCCTTCGGAGCTGCGGCTGCGTCGCCGGTAACAACCGGCACGCCTTCGGCAACGGTCGGAAGGCTCTGCGCCGGCGGCGTCGAGACCTGCGACTCCACCCGCTGCTGCGGCAGAACGCGCTGGCGGGCCGCGTCGAGGATGTCGGCGGCGCTGGCTGCCTCGATCACCGGGGAGACGGGGCGCTCAGGTGGCCTCGGAATGATCGGTGGCGGAGCAGTGGGGCTGGCAGGCTCCCGTGCGATGTTTGCCGCCACGGTCGATGTTGCTGCCGGCTCTGGTTCAGCAGGCGCCGCGGAAGGAGCGGCCACTGCGGGATGCAGACGCGGCTCGACGGCAGGCGCGGGTGCCGGAGCGTAGGGTTCAGCAGCTTCGGGTTCGCGCTCGAAGGCTGCGACGGGCCTTGCAGGCTCGGCACGCGGCTCTTGGGGCATCGCGACGACCGGTTCAGGCTGAGGCTGGGGCGCCGGCGGGGCTATGAATGCGCGCTCCGAGCCGTCGTCGGTATCCTGCAGGATGCGGCTTTCGATAACGATGTCAGTCGGGCCGCCGATCATGATCAGATGCTCGACGTCGTCACGGCGCACGAGCACCAGCCGGCGGCGCGTATCGACGGCTGCAGCATCCAGCACCTGCAGACGTGGCTGCCGGTTCTTGCCGCCGCGCACGAAGGGCGAAGGCGCCCGGCTGCGGAGGATCCACATGATGCCGATCAGGAGCAGCAGCGCGATGCCGACGCCGCCCGCTGCGAGGAGGAAACGGCTGCCATAGGCGCCCATTACTTCGTCGAACATGGTCTTCTACTCCGGTTGCGGCATTCGCCATAACATGACGGCTTTTCAGCTCCTTAGGCAATAGGCTGCCTGCTTGTCCAGTCACGGCCGAACACAAGGACCTGTTTCTGGTTGTCGAAAGTGGCGCCGTTCGTTGTGAATTCAAGCATTCTTGGCTCTTCATACTGTTTTGGCGGACGCAGCAACTTGCTAAGAAGGAACGAACGCCTGATTCCTGCTTTCTCTTGAGAATATAAGCGAATGCTGAACAGGCTCATGCGAGGAATAGATGACGACACCACGTCAGGCTGACGACTACAATGCCCCGATCGTGGATCGCGGAGGACGTTCGGGAACGGCTGTTCGCATCATTCTTCTGGCGCTTGTGCTTGTCGCAGCCGCAGCCGCCTTCGTCTACTTCAAGGATTCGCTTGAAAACGAGATGGTTCTTGGCGTCCTCGGCGTGCTGGCCATGGTCGGCATCTTCTTCCTCGTTTCGTCGGTTATCGGCTTCATCGAGGTCATGCCGCAGCGGCAATCGGATAGCCTTGCGCGGTCGTTTCTCAACAGCCACCCGGACGGTTCGCTGATCACCGACGAGAAAGGGCGGATCATCTATGCCAACGCCGCCTACGGAAAGCTGACCGGCGCCCGCAAACCGACCGAGGTGCAGACGCTCGAAGCGCTGCTTTCGCGCCACCGGGAATCGAACGAAGCGCTTTACCGTCTGTCGAACGGGCTGCGCGAGGGCAGGGAAGGGCAGGAGGAATTCCGCCTGCTGCGTGCTCTTGGCCCGGCAACGAACAATTCCGGCGCTCACTGGTACCGTCTCAAGGCGCGGACGCTGCGAACCGAGGAAGGTGCCGGCAAGCCGCTGCATATCTGGCAGATCAGCGACATCAGCGCCGAGCGCGACGACCAGGAGCGCTTCTTCAAGGAGTTGCAGAACGCGATCGACTACCTCGACCATGCGCCGGCAGGTTTCTTCTCTGCAGGCCGCAAGGGCGAAATCTTCTACCTGAACGCAACGCTCGCCGAGTGGCTCGGGCTCGATCTCACGAAGTTCGTGCCGGGCTCGATGACGATCGGGGATCTCGTGGCGGGCGGCGGGCTGGCGCTCATCCAGTCGGTTCAGGCCGAGCCCGGCCTCAAGAAAACCGATACGCTCGACCTCGACCTCAAGAAGGCGAACGGGCAGAGCCTGCCGGTGCAGCTCATCCACAGCGTGACCTCCATGCGCGACGGCGCGCCGGGCGAGAGCCGGACGATCGTGCTGAGAAGACAGCCAGGCACCGAGAACGAGCAGTCCGCTTCCGCCGCCGCGATGCGCTTTACACGCTTCTTCAACAACACGCCGATGGCAATTGCCTCGGTTGACGGCGACGGGCGAATCCTGCGCACGAATGCCCCGTTCCTGAAGCTCTTCTCCGGCATCGTTTCGCGCGATGACGTCGAAAATGGCGCAGCGCTCGAAGTCATCCTTCAGGAAACCGACCGGCAGAGGCTGAAGGACGCCCTGGCGGCGGCGAAGGACCGCCAGGGCGATATCCCGCCGATCGATTCGCGCATGCCGAGCGACGAGGCGCGCCATTTCCGCTTCTACGTCAACGCCGTCATCGACCAGAGCGACGAGGCGCCGGAAGAGGCCGCGATCGTCTATGCCGTCGAGATGACGGAGCAGAAGGCGCTGGAAGCACAGATGGCGCAGACGCAGAAAATGAATGCGGTCGGCACGCTTGCGGGCGGCATCGCGCACGACTTCAACAACGTGCTAACGGCGATCCTCCTGTCGTCCGACCATCTGCTTCTGCAGGCGCGGCCGTCGGATGCAAGCTTTGCCGACCTTATGGAAATCAAGCGCAATGCGAACCGCGCCGCGGTTCTCGTGCGCCAGCTGTTGGCCTTTTCGCGCAAGCAGACGATGCGGCCGACGGTGTTGAACCTCACCGACGTTGTCGGCGACCTGCGCATGCTTGTCGACCGGCTGCTGTCCGGCACCAACGTCAAGCTCGATGTCGAATACGGCCGCGATCTCTGGCCGGTGAAGACGGACCTGTCGCAGTTCGAGCAGGTGCTGATCAATCTTTGCGTCAATGCGCGCGACGCGATGCCGGAGGGTGGCAAGCTGACGCTGCGCACCCGCAACGTGACGGCGGCGGAAGTGGCCGGTTTCAATTATTCCTACATGCCGCATGAGGACATGGTGCTGATCGAGGTGGCCGATACCGGCACCGGGATTGCGCCCGACATCATGGACAAGATCTTCGAACCCTTCTTCACAACCAAGGAAGTGGGCAAGGGGACGGGCCTCGGGCTGGCGATGGTCTACGGCATCGTCAAGCAATCCGGCGGCTATATTCAGCCGGAATCCGAAGTCGGCAAGGGAACGACTTTCCGGGTCTTCCTGCCGCGCCATGTCGTCGATCCGGCCGTCGCCGCCGAGGCGGACGCCATTGCGGCAGCCGAAGCCGGGGCGGCTGCACAGAAGTCGGCCGCAGGCCAGCCGGAACAGCCGGAAGACCTGACGGGCAACGCCGTCATTCTGCTCGTCGAAGACGAGGAGGCGGTGCGCCGCGGCGGCAAGCGCATGCTGGAAACACGCGGCTACACCGTCCACGAGGCCGGCTCGGGCGTCGAGGCGCTCGACATTCTGGAGGAACTGGACGGCAAGGTGGACATCGTCGTTTCGGACGTCGTCATGCCGGAGATGGACGGGCCGTCGCTGCTGCGCGAGCTGCGCAAGAAATATCCGGACATGAAGTTCATCTTCGTTTCCGGCTATGCTGAAGACGCTTTCGCCCGCAACCTGCCGCCGGACGCCAAGTTCGGCTTCCTGCCGAAGCCCTTCTCGCTGAAGCAGCTCGCCGTCGTCGTCAAGGAAACGCTGGAAGGCGAATAGGGAGGCGGTAACCGCCGCCCGTCCGATTTCAATCGTCGAGCGCCACGGCAATTTCAGCCGCCAGGCGGGCATTGTTCTCGACGAGCGCGATATTCGTCTGGAGGCTCCGTCCGTCCGTCAGATCGAAGATCGTGCCGAGAAGATAAGGGGTCACGGCCTTGCCGCTGATTTCGTCGCGTTCGGCGCTGTCCAGCGCCCGTTCGATGTAGATTTCCATCTCCTCGCGCGGAATTTCATCTTGTTCCGGAACCGGATTGGCGATCAGCATGCCGCCGTCGATGCCCAACTGCTCACGGGTGATCTGGAAATTGGCGATGGCGGCCGGGCTGTTCAGCGTCAGCGGGCTGCGCAGGCCTGAGGAACGGGACCAGAAGGCCGGGAACTCTGCGCTCTCGTAGGTGACGACGGGAACGCCGCTGGTTTCCAGGACTTCCAGGGTCTTCGGAATATCAAGGATCGCCTTTGCACCGGCGCAAACGACAATGACGCCGGTACGGGCGAGCTCCTGCAGGTCGGCCGAGATATCGAAGCTCTCTTCGGCGCCGCGATGCACGCCGCCGATACCGCCGGTAGCAAAGACCTTGATGCCGGCGCGGGCGGCGGCGATCATCGTTGCGGCAACCGTCGTGGCACCGGTGCGGCGCTCGGCGATGGCGAATGCGAGATCGGCGCGCGAGACTTTCATCACGTCCTTCTCCTTCGCGAGCTTCTCAAGCTCTTCCGGCTCCAGGCCGATATGCAGAACGCCGTGAATGACGGCGATCGTTGCCGGAATGGCACCTTGCTCACGGATGATCGCTTCGACGCTACGGGCCATTTCGATATTGCCGGGGTAGGGCATGCCGTGGGTGATGATCGTCGATTCAAGCGCCACCAGCGGCGCACCGCGCTGCTTTGCGGCGGCAACCTCCTTGGAATAGGAGACCGGCAGGAGGGGGGAGATCGGTTTCGTCATTATCTCTTCCGTTTCATCGATATTGCCGCTTCAATGCAGAATTCTGGCACGCTGAACAAGGGCAAGCGTTTCCGCAAGCAGTTTCGCCGAGAGTTTTTCGTTGACGGCATAGGGCGACTGGACCGTGAGTGCAGCGGCCGCCGCGCCGTGCCGCAGGGCTTCCTGGAGCGGCAGGCCCTGCATCAGGGCGGAGAGGATGCCGGCCGCAAGCGAATCTCCGGCGCCCGTCACGTCGGCGACGGTTTCGACCGACGGCGGCGAAAGGCAGAAAGCGCCGTCCCTGCCGAAGGCGATCAGTTCGCGCTGCCCGCGTGTGATGACGCCGCTCTTCAGGCCGGTGTCACCGAGCAGTGACACCCAATCCTCCGGCTTGTCAGGGAGCTGGCCGACCAGGGCTGCGGCCTCGGCCTCATTGAGGAAGAGATAGTCGATGCCGCCGATACACGCCTTGAGCTTGACCACTTTTGCCGGCGATATGGCAATCGCGGCCACGGGTATGCCGAGCGCATTGGCTCGGCTGACGATCGCCGCGATCGTCTCTTCCGGCAGGTTCGCATCGAAAAGGATGAGGTCGTTTGCCGCGAAGGCTTCCCGGACCCAGCGGATCGCCAGCCGGCGCGGCACGAAGTAGCGGTAAAGCTCCATGTCGGCGAGGGCGATCACCAGGTTGCCGTCCCGCTCCAGAATGGCCGTGTAGCTCGGCGTCTTGCGATCGAGAAAGACGAAGGGTCGGTCGCTGATACCGGCCGCATAAGCCGCCTCCGTCACCAGTTCCCCTGCCGGATCGCCGCCGCGCGGCGAAATCATGGTGACGTCGAAGCCAAGGCGCGCTAGATTCCTTGCGGCGTTGAAGCCGCCGCCGCCCGGTTCCTCGAACCAGGTGCCGGGGTTGCTGGCGCCCGGCGCCGTCTCGCCGGAAATGCGCCCGCGCCGATCGATATGCGCGCCGCCGAAAACGAGGATTCTTTTCATCGTCCTGAATGCTCCCAGCCGGTGGAAGAAGCGAATCGTACAGAGGCGCCGGATGCCGCAGTCTCAGCCCGACGTTGCCTAACTCGTTGCTTTGCATCGATAAAACAAATATAGAACACGGGACGTTTTACCTTTTTCTTTCAATTGTTTGGGCGCCCATTGCACAGCTGGAACAAATGGGGTACAAACTCGATATTGCTCAAGCGGCTTCAATAACCTAAAGGTGGATCGGATGTCTCAAAATTCATTGCGGCTCGTAGAGGACAAATCGGTGGACAAAAGCAAGGCGCTTGAAGCGGCACTCTCACAGATTGAGCGGTCGTTCGGCAAGGGCTCGATCATGAAACTCGGCGCGAACGAGAGTGTCATCGAGGTCGAAACGATTTCGACCGGCTCCCTCAGCCTCGATATCGCGCTCGGCATCGGCGGTCTTCCGAAGGGTCGTATCGTTGAAATCTATGGGCCGGAAAGCTCCGGCAAGACGACGCTTGCACTGCAGACGATCGCCGAAGCGCAGAAGAAGGGTGGCATCTGCGCATTCGTCGATGCCGAACATGCGCTCGATCCGGTCTATGCTCGCAAGCTTGGCGTCGATCTCCAGAACCTTTTGATCTCGCAGCCGGATACCGGTGAGCAGGCGCTTGAAATCACCGATACGCTGGTGCGCTCCGGCGCCGTCGACGTTCTCGTCGTCGATTCCGTTGCGGCTCTCACGCCGCGTGCTGAAATCGAAGGCGAGATGGGCGACAGCCTGCCGGGCCTGCAAGCACGCCTGATGAGCCAGGCGCTGCGCAAGCTTACGGCTTCGATCTCCAAATCGAACACCATGGTGATCTTCATCAACCAGATCCGCATGAAGATCGGCGTCATGTTCGGCTCGCCGGAAACAACGACAGGCGGCAATGCGCTGAAGTTCTATGCCTCCGTCCGTCTCGACATCCGCCGTATCGGCGCGGTCAAGGATCGCGAAGAGGTGGTCGGCAATCAGACCCGCGTCAAGGTCGTCAAGAACAAGATGGCGCCTCCTTTCAAGCAGGTGGAATTCGACATCATGTATGGCGAAGGCGTTTCCAAGACCGGCGAACTGATCGATCTCGGCGTCAAGGCCGGCATCGTCGAGAAATCCGGTGCCTGGTTCTCCTATAATAGCCAGCGTCTCGGCCAGGGCCGCGAGAACGCCAAGCTCTTCATCCGCGACAATCCGGACATGGCCCGCGAGATCGAGACAGCGCTTCGCCAGAATGCCGGGCTCATTGCCGACCGCTTCCTGCAGAATAGCGGGCCGGACGCCAATGATGGCGACACCGACACGGATATGTAATTCGTAGCTTCAGCTTTGCTGTATCGAAACCGGCCGCATTCCTTGATCAGAATGCGGCCGGTTTTGTTTGTCTGCTGGACAGTGGCAAGGGTGAACGATAAAAGCCACTGGATTTGAGTTTTGACCTGCCTTGGGCAGCACTGAAGGGCATAGCATGAGCGGCGTGAATGATATCCGGTCGACCTTCCTCGACTATTTCAAGACGAACGGCCATGAGATCGTGCCGTCGAGCCCGCTTGTGCCGCGCAACGATCCGACGCTGATGTTCACCAATGCCGGCATGGTGCAGTTCAAGAACGTCTTCACCGGCCTGGAGCAGCGCCCCTACAAGACGGCATCGACGGCGCAGAAATGCGTCCGCGCCGGCGGCAAGCATAACGACCTCGACAATGTCGGCTATACCGCGCGCCACCATACCTTCTTCGAGATGCTCGGCAACTTCTCCTTCGGCAACTATTTCAAGGAGCGGGCGATCGAGCTTGCCTGGAACTTGCTCACCAAGGAGTTCGGCCTCGATGCCAAGCGTCTCTTGGTCACTGTCTATCACACGGACGATGAGGCCTTCGGCCTCTGGAAGAAGATCGCCGGTCTTTCGGACGAAAAGATCATCCGCATTCCGACGAGCGACAATTTCTGGGCGATGGGCGATACCGGCCCGTGCGGCCCGTGCTCGGAAATCTTCTACGATCACGGCGATCACATCTGGGGCGGTCCTCCCGGCTCTCCGGAAGAAGACGGCGACCGCTTCATCGAGATATGGAACCTCGTCTTCATGCAGTATGAGCAGCTGACGAAGGAAGAGCGCGTCGATCTGCCTCGGCCCTCGATCGATACCGGCATGGGGCTGGAACGGGTGGCGGCCGTGCTGCAGGGCAAGCATGACAATTACGACATTGATCTGTTCCGCGCGCTGATCGAAGCCTCGGAAGAGGCAACCGGCGTCAACGCCGAGGGCGAGCGCCGTGCGAGCCATCGCGTCATCGCCGACCATTTGCGCTCTTCCGCATTCCTGATTGCCGATGGTGTGCTGCCCTCGAACGAAGGCCGCGGCTATGTGCTGCGCCGTATCATGCGCCGCGCCATGCGGCATGCGGAGCTTCTCGGCGCCAGGGAGCCGCTGATCTGGAAGCTGCTACCGGCGCTCGTCCAGCAGATGGGCCGCGCCTATCCGGAACTCGCCCGCGCCGAGGCGTTGATCTCCGAAACTCTGAAGCTCGAGGAAACCCGTTTTCGCAAGACGCTGGAGCGCGGCCTGTCGCTGCTTTCCGACGCGACGACGGCGCTCGGCAAGGGCGACATGCTGGACGGCGAGACGGCCTTCAAGCTCTATGACACTTACGGCTTTCCGCTCGACCTGACGCAGGATGCGCTGCGCGCCCGCGAAATCGGCGTCGATCTTGCCGGCTTCACGGATGCGATGGAGCGCCAGAAGGCCGAGGCCCGCTCGCATTGGGCAGGCTCCGGTGACAAGGCGACCGAAACTATTTGGTTCGAGCTCAAGGAAAAGCATGGCGCGACCGAATTCCTGGGCTACGACACCGAGACCGCCGAAGGCGTCGTTCAGGCGATCGTCAAGGATGGCGCTGCCGTCATATCCGCCTCGGCCGGCGACAAGGTCCAGATCGTCGTCAACCAGACGCCGTTCTACGGCGAGTCCGGTGGCCAGATGGGTGACACCGGCATCATCAGTTCGGACCATGCGAAGGTGGAGATCACTGATACGCAAAAGAAAGGCGAGGGCCTGTTTGTCCATACCGGGACGGTCATCGAAGGTTCGCTGAAGGCTGACGATGCCGTCGCGCTGTCCGTCGATCACGCCCGCCGCTCGCGCCTGCGCGCTAACCACTCGGCAACGCACCTGCTGCACGAGGCGCTCCGCGAAGTGCTCGGCACGCATGTGGCGCAGAAGGGTTCCCTGGTCGCGCCGGAACGCCTGCGTTTCGACGTTTCGCATCCGAAGCCGGTGTCCGCCGAAGAACTCAAGGTCGTCGAGGACATGGCAAACGAGATCGTGCTGCAGAACGCACCGGTCACTACGCGGCTGATGAGCGTCGACGACGCTATCGCCGAAGGTGCGATGGCGCTCTTCGGCGAGAAATACGGCGATGAAGTGCGCGTCGTCTCGATGGGGCAGGGCGTGCGCGGCACGAAGGCCGGCAAGCCTTATTCGATCGAGCTTTGCGGCGGCACGCACGTGGCGGCGACCGGCCAGATCGGCCTCGTGCGCATCCTCGGCGAAAGCGCTGTCGGCGCGGGCGTGCGCCGCCTCGAGGCGGTCACCGGTGAAACTGCGCGCGAATATCTGGCTGAGCAGGACGAGCGCGTGAAGTCGCTCGCGTCGTCGCTGAAGGTTCAGCCTGCCGAAGTGCTTTCGCGCGTCGAAGCGTTGATGGACGAGCGCCGCAAGCTCGAGCGCGAACTGGCGGACGCCAAGCGCAAGCTTGCCATGGGCGGCGGGCAAGGCGGCTCGACGGACGCGGCGCGCGAGGTTGCCGGCGTGAAATTCCTCGGCAAGGCGATGACGGGCGTCGATCCGAAGGACCTCAAGGGCCTTGCCGATGACGGCAAGTCCAGCATCGGCTCGGGCGTCGTGACGCTGATCGGCGTATCGGATGACGGAAAGGCGAGCGCGGTCGTTGCCGTAACGCCGGACCTGACGGCGCGGTTCAGCGCCGTCGATCTGGTGCGCGTTGCATCCGCTGCCCTCGGCGGCAAGGGCGGCGGCGGGCGGCCGGACATGGCACAGGCGGGCGGTCCGGACGGCTCCAAGGCCGACGAGGCGATCGAAGCGGTTGCGGCAGCACTTGCAAGCTGATTTCATCTGCCGATGAGGTTTGAAAGGCGGGGGCTAATCCTCCGCCTTTTTGTTGTGCGCCCAGCATGGGTGCATTCTTGTGGTGCAGTCCCGCCGTAAGCTGGTCATAGGGAGCAAAGAGAAGCGCAACTGCGGAAGAGTGAGCGACCGTGGGGAGGATCAAGTCTACGGGCTGCGCCGGCGCGCTACCGGAAAGAGGGAGGCCACAGAGCCCTTGAACCCTCACGTAACGGGAAGAAAGCGGCCATGTTCGATGTAACCTTACGGAAGATAGAGCCGATCGAATTGATAGGCGTTCTCCATAATGGCTCCTACATGCAGATCAGCAAGGCGTTCGAGACGCTGTTCGGGACGCTCGGTGCCCGCGGCCTGGCAAACCCGACATGCGGAGGATCGGCGTCTGTTTCGACGATGCGGATATCGTGCCGGCGGAAAAGCTGTGCTCCATCGCCTGCGTGACCGGCCTCTCGGGCGTTCCGGCAGAGCCGCCGTTCGAACGGCATAGGCTCGATGCTGGCGAATATGCTGTTCTCCGCCACAAAGGGACCTTACGCCGATATGCACAAGGCCGATCAATGGCTTTAAGCGGAATAGCTCCCAAAATCCGGCAGGCAGGTCAAGGACAGCGTGATGTTCCAGGAATATCCCAACAATCCCCGCGGCGTTCCGCCGACCGAACTGCTCACGGATATTCACATGCCGCTCGCGTAAAGCGGCTCCTATTGCATCTGCTTCATGAGTTCGTCATCAAGCGCGGTGGCTCGCCTGTAGCCTTCGCGGTTGGTCACGCGGGCGACATAGTCCGCGAAGGCCTGGCGCTTTTCGAACGTGCCGAAGCCCATGCCCCAGCCGATATGCGAGCCGACGTAGACATCGGCGGCCGTGAAGCGGTCGCCGGCAATATAGGGCGAAGCGCTGACGGCTTTTTCGAGTGTATCCATGACGTCGCCAAAGCTGCCGTAACCGGCCATTCGGCTCTTTTCGGCGGGCGTCACAAAGCCGAGCGCACGGTTGGTGGCAGCAGCTTCCAAGGGGCCGGCGGCGAAGAAGATCCAGCGGTAATAGCTGCCGCGCTCATGAGGCTTCGGAGCGAGCTCCTTTTCCGGAAAAGTATCGGCCAGATAGGCGCAGATCGCGGCGCATTCCGTCACGATCGTTTCGCCATGCCGGATCGCCGGCACCTTGCCCATCGGGTTCACGGCCAGATAGTCCGGCGCCTTCATCGTGCCGCCGAAGGTCATGATTTCCGTGCGGTAGGGAACGCCGGTCTCCTCCAGCATCCAGCGGGCTATACGGCCGCGCGACATCGGGTTCGTATAGAATACGAGTTCTTCAGCCATGCTTTCCTCCTCCTGTTCCTTTTCCGGTCTAGCGCGGCCCGGAGCAAAATCAAGCCTGCCGTTCAAAGCGCCTTGCGGTACTGGATGAAACCGGAGCTCTCGGCGATCTGGTCGTAGAGCCGCCGTGCCGTCGCGTTGGTCTCGTGGGTCATCCAGTAGAGCCTGCCGGCGCCGTTCTCCCGTGCAAGATCTGCCACGGCTTCGATAAGAGCTGCGCCGGTGCCTGAGCCCCGCCGGTCGGCTTCGACGTAAAGGTCCTGCAGATAGCAGGTCCATCGTGGCAGCCAGCAGGACCGGTGGAAGATGGCGTGAACGATGCCGACAAGGCGGCCGCCCGCGTCGAAGGCGCCTAGCGCGTACATCTCTTCGGCCGGGTCGTGGAAGCGGCTCCAAGTCAGGTCCGTCGTTTCCGGCGGAATAACGACTTCGTAGAAGCGCTGGTAGGCGACCCAGAGAGGCTCCCAGGCGGCGCGGTCAGACGGCTGTAGCAGGCGGATGGTCGTCATGTCCATGCTCCTCTTTTGTGCCTGAAACGAATACGGCGGGAAGATCCCGCCGCATTCGTTGTTCGATGTCTCCGGGTGCCTCAGGCGCCCATGGCCTTCTGCAGGTTGGAGTCGATCTTGTCGAGGAAGGCGGTGGTGGAGAGCCATGGCTGATCCGGGCCGATCAGCAGCGCCAGGTCCTTGGTCATAAAGCCGGCTTCGACGGTGTCGACGCAGACCTTTTCCAGCGTGGAGGCGAAGCGGGCGAGCTCGGTGTTGTCGTCGAGCTTGGCGCGGTGCGCCAGGCCGCGGGTCCAGGCGAAGATCGAGGCGATCGAGTTCGTCGAGGTTTCCTGGCCCTTCTGGTGCTGGCGGTAGTGGCGGGTGACCGTGCCGTGGGCGGCCTCGGCTTCCACCGTCTTGCCGTCCGGCGTCAAGAGGACCGAGGTCATCAGGCCAAGCGAACCGAAGCCCTGGGCAACCGTGTCGGACTGCACGTCGCCGTCGTAGTTCTTACAGGCCCAGACGTAGCCGCCGGACCACTTGAGCGCCGAGGCGACCATGTCGTCGATCAGACGGTGCTCGTAGGTGATGCCGGCTTCCTTGAACTGGTCCTTGAATTCGGTCTCGTAGACTTCCTCGAAGATATCCTTGAAGCGGCCGTCATAGGCCTTGAGAATGGTGTTCTTGGTGGACAGGTAGACCGGCCACTTGCGCATCAGGCCGTACATCATCGAGGCGCGGGCGAATTCGCGGATCGATTCGTCGAGATTGTACATGGCCATGGCCACGCCGGCGCCCGGTGCGTTGAACACTTCCCTTTCGATGACCTGACCGTCTTCGCCGACGAACTTGATGGTGAGTTTGCCCTTGCCCGGGAACTTGAAGTCGGTGGCGCGGTACTGGTCGCCGAAAGCGTGACGGCCGACGACGATCGGCTGCGTCCAGCCTGGAACGAGGCGCGGAACGTTCTTGCAGATGATCGGTTCGCGGAAGATGACGCCGCCCAAAATGTTGCGAATCGTGCCGTTCGGGCTCTTCCACATTTCCTTGAGGTTGAATTCCTGCACGCGGGCTTCATCCGGCGTGATCGTCGCGCACTTGATGCCGACGCCGTATTTCTTGATGGCGTTTGCGGCATCGACCGTGACCTGGTCGTTCGTGGCGTCGCGGTTTTCGACCGAGAGGTCGTAATAGTCGATGTCGAGGTCGAGATACGGATGGATCAGCTTGTCCTTGATGAGCTGCCAAATGATGCGAGTCATTTCATCGCCGTCGAGATCGGCGACGGGATTGGCGACCTTGATCTTCTTCATGTATCTGCCTCGTTCAAGCTTGGAAGGGACGACCGTCCCAGGGTGGGTGATGAAAAATCCCGAGCGCTATAGCATTGTGAGCCGGGAACGCAAAGCCGCAAGCGCCGTTCAAAGCGCATTTTGGCGTGCCTTTGCCAAGTCCGGAGGTTCGGCTAGTGTTCCACGCAATTGCCTTTCGAACCGGATATTTCATCATGAAGACGATCGCCCTTCTGCTTGTCGCATTTGCCGGTTTGCCCGCCGTCCCCGATGGCGCGGAGATCGAGGCACCGGTGCAGGAAGTCATGGATGCAACCGTCCAGAACTGGGCGAGTGAAAGCAGGTTTGATTTGATCGACGGTATACGGACAGGTCAATCCTGCGGCATGGGCCTTGCCGTTTCGGCTTTGCAAAGCTATTCCCCGCATGACAGCAAGGACGGCATTTATGGCGGGCACGAATAGCGAGCGCAAACTTTTGGCCGAAGGACCGGTCATCATTCTGGTCGAGCCGCAGATGGGCGAGAACATCGGCATGGTGGCGCGCGCAATGGCGAATTTCGGCCTTGCGGAGCTGCGCCTCGTCAATCCGCGCGACGGCTGGCCGAACGAGAAGGCACAAGCCGCCGCCTCCAAAGCCGATCACGTTATCGAAGGCACAAAGGTTTACCACACGCTGGAGCAGGCTGTCGTTGATCTTAACTTCGTCTATGCGACGACGGCCCGGGAACGGGATGGCTTCAAGCCGGTGCGTTCTCCGGTGGTTGCTGCCGAAACGTTGCGGGCGAAATTCCGCGCGGGCGAGGGCACCGGCATCCTCTTCGGCCGTGAACGCTGGGGGCTGACCAACGAGGAAGTGGCTCTTGCCGATGAGATCGTGAGCTTCCCGGTCAATCCCGCCTTCGCCTCGCTGAACATCGCGCAGGCCGTGCTTCTGATGTCTTACGAGTGGATGAAATCCGGCATGGAGGATGCTGGTGCCGTGCCGTTCCAGGCGACGTCGCAGACGCAATCGACGAAGGAGCAGCTCTTCGGACTTTTCGACCAGCTGGAAGAGGCGCTGGAAGCACGCAATTATTTCCATCCTGCCGGGAAAAAGCCGAAAATGGTGGACAATCTGCGCGCGGTCCTTTCCCGCCGCGCCTTCACGGAACAGGAAATCAGCGTGCTGCGCGGCGTGATATCTTCCCTTGACCGCTTCTCGCGCAAGTATCCGCGCGGAAGCCGTCCGCCTGCAGACACCAAGGAATAGCCGAAAGATGACATCAGCAGCGAATGAGCTGAAACCGGTCTTGATCTTCGATTCCGGTATCGGGGGGCTGACTGTGCTCCGCGAAGCCCGCGTGCTGATGCCGGAGCGCGGCTTCATCTACATCGCCGACGATGCGGGATTTCCCTATGGGGGCTGGGAAGAGCAGGCGCTGAAGGAGCGTATCATCACGATCTTCGACAGGCTGCTCGAGGACTACGATCCCGAAGTCTGTGTCATCGCCTGCAATACGGCCTTTACGCTGGTTGGTGCCGATCTGCGCGCCGCCTTCCCGCAGATGACTTTCGTCGGCACGGTGCCGGCGATCAAGCCCGCCGCAGAGCGCACGCGTTCCGGTCTCGTCTCGGTGCTTGCCACGCCCGGCACGGTCAAACGCGCCTATACGCGGGATCTGATCCAATCCTTTGCGCAGCAATGCCACGTCCGCCTCGTCGGCTCGGAGAATCTGGCGCGCATGGCGGAAGCCTACATCCGCGGCGATACCGTCTCGGACGAGGCTGTCATGACGGAAATCGAGCAGTGCTTCGTCGAAAAGGACGGCCGCAAGACTGACATCGTCGTGCTCGCCTGCACCCATTATCCCTTCATGGCGAACCTCTTCCGGCGGCTGGCACCCTGGCCAGTGGATTGGCTGGACCCCGCCGAGGCCATCGCACGGCGCGCGCGCAGCCTCGTGCCGCAGGTGGCCGATGGCGTTCACCCCGACAACTTTGATTTCGCTGTGTTTACCTCCGGCAATCCGGATTTCGCCACAACGCGACTGATGCAGGGCTTCGGGCTGACGGTCCGGTGACGCGTCCAGCTTCAATCGTGATAGGATGGCGCGAACCGTCGGAGGTGGGTGCAATGGCGACAGGCGAAGACTTGCGACGCATCGCGTTATCGCTGGAGGGTACGATCGAGGCCCCGCATTTCGACCGCATGGCATTCAGGGTCGCGCGGATCTACGTCACGCTCGCCGCCGATGGCCGGACGGCAAACTTCAATTTCACGCCTGACGAACAGCAGTTCAAATGCATGATGCTGGCGGATGCCTTTTCGCCGGTGCCGAATGCCTGGGGCAGGCAGGGCTGGACGACCGCGGATCTGTCGCAGTTGGGCGAGGAGGATCTCGAGAATGCGTTGTGCATGGCGTGGGCGCATGCGCAACGCAGGAAGCCGGCGCGGTGATAAGCGCTAGGCCGCAACTGTCCGCATTCGCTGTGGGTTTTGCAAACGCGTGGGCGAAATGCCCGGAAATCTTTGATAGACGGAAGCGCGCCGTTTCAGGACAATGGCGCTTCGCATCATTGAGTCTCATCTGAATAGGTCATTGCATTGCAGGTTGGTATCGATATGGGAATGGCGTCAGGGAACACCCCGGCGACGCTCGATATCGAGGAGCTGCTGGCGACCCGCCTTCTTGTGCAGGGCAATTCCGGCTCCGGCAAGTCACATCTCCTGCGACGGCTGCTTGAACAGTCCGCGCAGTGGGTCCAGCAGGTCATCATCGATCCGGAAGGCGACTTCGTCACGCTCAGCGACCGCTTTGGCCATGTCGTCGTCGATGGTGAACGGACGGAGGCGGAGCTTGCAGGCATTGCCAACCGTATCCGCCAGCACCGTGTCTCTTGCGTATTGACGCTGGAGGGCCTCGACATCGAGCAGCAGATGCGCGCGGCGGCCGCCTTCCTCAACGGCATGTTCGATGCCGATCGCGAATACTGGTATCCCGTGCTCGTCGTTGTCGACGAGGCGCAGATGTTTGCCCCGTCGGTCGGCGGCGATGTTTCCGAAGATGCCCGAAAGATGTCGCTGGGCGCCATGACGAACCTGATGTGCCGCGGCCGCAAACGCGGGCTGGCGGGCGTGATCGCCACGCAGCGGTTAGCGAAGCTTGCGAAGAACGTTGCGGCGGAAGCCTCGAACTTTCTAATGGGCCGCACTTTCCTCGATATCGACATGGCGCGTGCCGCCGATTTGCTCGGCATGGACCGGCGCCAGGCAGAAATGTTCCGCGAACTGAGGCGCGGCAACTTCGTGGCGCTTGGACCGGCCTTGTCGCGCCGCCCGCTGCCGATCCAGATCGGTGCCGTGGAGACGTCGGCGCGCTCGTCGAGCCCCAAGCTGATGCCGCTGCCGGACGCGCCGCAGGATGTCGAGGACCTGATCTTCACGCCCGATCCGGAGGAATTCCAGCGCCCAATCGCGCGCCGCGCGCCGCCGGCGCCACGGCCGACGACGGACATTCTGGCAGAGCTTTCACGCTCGGCGCCTGCGGCGACCGCTGCGCCCGCAGAGGCGCGTGCAAGCCAGCGGGAACTTTCCGCTGAGGAGCGCGAGGAACGGCTTGCGGCCGTGCTTTCGGAAATCCTCGACGATCCGGGTTCAGGTTTCCGGACGGATTCGGTGCTCTACCAGGAATTCCTGGTGCGTCTGCGCATGCGCCGCGTGCCCGGGTCGCCGATGTCGCTGCCGGAGTTCCGCCGGCGCGTGGCGATCTCGCGGTCTGGCGTCGATGCCGCAACGGCCGGGACCGAAGTCTGGGCGGCGGCACTTTCGTTGTCAGCCGGTGTGACCGACGATCTGCAGGGCGTATTTCTGATGCTGGCGAAGGCGGCAGTCTGCGGCGAGCCTTGCCCGTCCGACGCCCGGATAGCCCGCGCCTACGGTACGCATTCAGCGCGACGGGCCAGGCGTCTCCTCGGATATTTCGAGGAGCAGGGCACCGTCGTGGTGCACACGGACTTCACGGGCAAACGCGTCGTGGCTTTCCCGGACATGAACTGCCAGACGGCGCCAGGCGATGCGAATGCGCCCGATCAAGGCGATGCGCCACAAGCGGCGGAATAAGCTTATGTCTCGACAAGGTAGAGCCTTGCTTTGCCATCAACCGCAAGCGACGCACCTATCCGACGGTCGAGAGTCGCGAGAACAGGCAATGAGAACGTTTACGTCGAGAAGGAACGTCACGGATATTCGTTGACAAATTCAGGTGTAATCGCCCGCCCCGTTGGATCTTCTTTTATAAGCGGAATGCCGTTACGCATTACGGGTGATCGGGTCTGGATCAGCGATTGCGAGCCAAGTCAGAGATAATCTCGCCAAGGCTTTTATCTTGCTGCGCGGGCATGGCCTTGGCTGTGTCAAGCACATCACCATCGATCGCGAGGGTCGTTTCACAAGTCTCCGGCCATTTGCTTTCGATATGGCGATAAACGCGATATCTCTCAACGCGCTCCGCTGTTGACATTTTCATGACGAACCCCTAAAGACCGCCCGAACGCCGGGCAGCAATGTCCGGTGTTTCATTTGACATGTCCCGTGGATTTGTCCTGTTCGCGTAATAGGATGGTCCTGTCGGGCTTTCGGAAGAAAGCCAAAGGAGGGCGTGTTTCCTTCGCGCGGTTTGGNGGCAACAAACCGCCCTAACGTTCTGAAAGGAAATACGATGAGCAAGCGCGAATCGTCCAAGTACAAGATTGACCGCCGTATGGGCGAAAACATCTGGGGCCGTCCGAAGTCCCCGGTGAACCGCCGCGAATACGGCCCGGGCCAGCATGGTCAGCGCCGCAAGGGCAAGCTTTCCGACTTCGGTGTGCAGTTGCGCGCCAAGCAGAAGCTGAAGGGCTATTACGGCGACCTGCGCGAAAAGCAGTTCCGTGCGATCTTCGACGAAGCCAACCGCCGCAAGGGTGACACCTCGGAAAACCTGATCGGTCTTCTGGAGTCCCGCCTCGACGCGATCGTCTATCGCGCCAAGTTCGTTCCGACCGTTTTCGCTGCCCGCCAGTTCGTGAACCACGGCCACGTGACCGTGAACGGCGTCCGCGTCAACATCGGGTCCTACCGTTGCAAGGCCGGCGACGTCATCGAAGTTCGCCAGAAGTCGAAGCAGCTCGTTACGGTTCTGGAATCCATCAGCCTCGCCGAACGCGACGTTCCGGAATACATCGAAGCTGATCACAACAAGATGGTTGCGACCTTCGCACGCGTTCCTTCGCTCTCCGACGTTCCGTATGCGGTCGTCATGGAGCCGCATCTGGTGGTCGAATTCTATTCTCGCTAATTGGCGAGAGGCGTTTTCGCATACGGAAAAGCCGCCTCCTGGGCGGCTTTTTTGTTCTCTGGAGAGAAGCCATGGTGGATTTGCAGGCCGTCCTCGACAGCATCTACAAGGAGCTGACGCCCCGCATCGGCGAGGGCAGGATCGCGGACTATATCCCTGAGCTTGCCAAGATCGATCCGAACCAGTTCGGTATGGCGGTCGTCACCGTCGACGGCAGGGTCTACACCGCCGGCGATGCCGCGGTGCCTTTCTCCATCCAGAGTATTTCCAAGGTCTTCATGCTGACCTTGGCGCTCGGCAAGGTCGGCGAGGGCCTCTGGAAGCGGGTCGGGCGCGAACCGTCTGGTTCCGCCTTCAATTCCATCGTCCAGCTCGAACATGAGCACGGAATCCCGCGCAATCCCTTCATCAATGCCGGCGCGATTGCTGTTACCGACGTCGTGATGGCCGGTCATGCGCCGCGCGAGGCGATCGGCGAACTGCTGCGCTTTGTTCGCTATCTGGCAGACGATGAATCCATAACCATCGACGACAAGGTGGCGCGCTCCGAAACGCAGACAGGATACCGGAATTTCGCACTCGCCAGTTTCATGCGCGCTTACAAAAACATCGACCATCCCGTCGAACACGTGCTCGGCGTCTATTTCCACCAGTGTGCGCTGTCGATGAGCTGCGAGCAGCTGGCGCGGGCAGGGCTCTTCCTTGCAGCACGCGGCAGCAATCCCATGACAGGCCATTCGGTCGTTTCGCCGAAGCGGGCGCGGCGCATCAACGCGCTGATGCTCACCTGCGGCCATTATGACGGATCGGGCGACTTTGCCTATCATGTCGGCCTGCCCGGCAAGAGCGGCGTCGGCGGCGGCATCTTCGCCGTTGCTCCGGGGATCGCCTCGATCGCCGCCTGGTCGCCGGGCTTGAACAAGGTTGGCAATTCGCAGCTCGGGGCCGTGGCGCTGGAGATGCTCGCAGCGCGCACCGGCTGGTCGGTTTTCGGCGATTGAAGCTTCGTTGAAACCCGGCTTTCTGCTAAGGCAGAGTCCGTTGGATTGGATGGGACGATGAATATCGCAGCCAACATTGATGAGGCCTTCAAGGAAGCCGCGGAAGACGGCGTGATCGGCCATGCGCTGTTTGCGGATGCGCCGCGCTCCGTGTCGTTCAACAAGCTGCGCAAGCGCTTGCTGCGGCAGGTGCGCCAGGCCTTCGACGATTTCGATATGCTGAAGGGCCAGAAGCGGTGGCTGATCGGCGTTTCGGGTGGCAAGGATTCCTACGGGCTGCTGGCGCTGCTGCTTGACCTGCAATGGCGTGGATTGCTGCCGGTCGAGCTGATCGCCTGCAATCTCGATCAGGGCCAGCCGAACTTTCCGAAACATATCCTGCCGGATTACCTGACCGAGATCGGTGTGAAGCATCGCATCGAATATCGGGATACCTATTCGATCGTGAAGGAGAAGGTGGCGGAGGGGGCCACCTATTGCTCGCTTTGTTCCCGTCTTCGCCGCGGCAATCTCTATCGCATCGCGCGGGAGGAGGGCTGCGACGCCTTGGTGCTCGGCCATCACCGCGAGGACATTCTCGAGACTTTCTTCATGAACTTCTTCCATGGAGGGCGCCTTGCCTCCATGCCGGCGAAGCTGCTCAATGACGAGGGTAACCTGATGGTGCTCAGGCCGCTTGCCTATTGCGCCGAGGACGACATGGCGAAGTTTGCGGCTGCCATGCAGTTTCCGATCATCCCTTGCGACCTCTGCGGCTCACAGGACGGCCTGCAGCGCAATGCGATGAAGGATATGCTTGCAGATATCGAGCGGCGCATGCCGGGCCGCAAGGACACGATGCTGCGGGCGCTCGCGCATGTGAACCCCTCGCACCTGCTCGATCCGAAGCTCTTCGATTTTTCCAGCCTGATGGTCGCGGGACCGTCACCGGCAAGCGTGTAACTGGGCGAAACGCTCTAAAGCAAGGACATGCCATGACTTCGACAGTTGATGTGACAGCGCTCTCCGATCTCCTCAGGCGGGCGGCAAAGGCCGAGATACTGCCACGTTTCCGGCGTCTCGGCAGCGGCGACGTACGGATCAAGACCGAGGCGACCGATCTGGTGACAGAAGCCGACGAGCAGGCTGAGCGGATGATGAAGGCAGAGGTAGCCAAGCGCTGGCCTGACGCGGTCTTCATCGGCGAGGAGTCGGTTGCGGCCGACCCCGCGCTGCTCGGCAAGTTGCAGGGAGCGGACCTCGCGATCGTCGTCGATCCGGTCGACGGCACCTTCAATTTCGCTTCCGGCATTCCCGCCTTCGGCGTCATGGCTTCGGTCGTGTCGAAGGGCGAAACTGTCGCCGGCATCATATACGACCCGATGGGCGACGACTGGGTGATGGCGGAGAAGGGCGGCGGCGCCTGGCTGCGGCGGCCGGAGGGCGAGGCGGAACGGCTGTCGGTGGCCACGCCGGTGGCTTTAGAACAGATGGTCGGCATGGCGTCCACCGGATATCTGCCCAAGGAAAAGCGGCCGGAAATTCTCGCAAATCTTGCGAAGGTCCGCTTCCTCGTAAATTACCGTTGCGCTGCGCATGAATACCGGACATTCGCGTCGGGCCACGTGCACTATCTGATGTACAACAAGCTGATGCCCTGGGACCATCTGGCGGGAACGCTGATCTGCCAGGAGGCGGGCGCCCATGCGGCGCGTTTCGATGGCTCGCCCTATCTGCCGCACCACGTCGGCGGCGGCTTGCTGGTCGCTCCGGACAAGGCGTCATGGGAACTGCTGCGGCGGGAAGTTTTCACGCTCTGAGGATTGAGGTCGCAAGCCTCGATCCATGCCCGACATATAGGGAGAAATGCATATTTCCTCCCAAGGCGTTTTGATCACGATACCGCCCCGCTTCAGAGCGGGGTTTTCGTGTTAGCCTTGGCTTAGTTCGTTGAACTTGTCGTGATCCGGTCGACCGGAATGCTGGGCGAGTTTTGCGGGAGGGATGCAATTGCGAACATCGTAAAGGCATAAGCGGCAAATACAGAAGCCGCGACGGTGGTCCTGATCATCTCTTGCTCCATCGTTGCCAAGACAGATTAGCCCGAAAGGGCGATGGCCACAAGAAATATGAACGCCAGATGAACAAAACATCATGGAGAATACTCGTATTGCCGTGAACGGCGTGCCGTTGTGCGGTGAAATTGCTCGGGGTTCCCGAGCGGTTCCGCCGGAACGAGTACCCCGGTGATTCGTTGAGTGGAATGTTTTGCGTGAGGTATAGCGTCATGGAGAAAAAGGATATCCGGAAATTCCCGCCCGTCAGGATCAAACTTGGCGGACGCTATCGCGTCGTCAGGACGGTTCACGATGCCTATAGGCTGATGGTCATGGAATGGCCGATCCATGATGGTCCGGCGCTCTATCGTGCCGAGGTGACCTGCCTTGACGCCTTCAACGGCGCTATACCTCCAGAAGAAGTACGCAAGAAGTTCCTGGTCGCGGCCAGCGAGGCGCACCTGGAATACGTCGTCTGAAGCATACCAGCAGGGCTCAGCGTTCATTCTCAGATGTAAGCGGCTGCCTCAATGCGGAGATAGAGTCCAGTGAGCGCCTGACACCTTCTTGAAGACTGATCCGTGGAGCGAGCCCGAAGCGCTGTTGAAGAGCAGTGTCGCCACACCGGAAAAACACACCTTCGGGACGGCTGGTCGTTCCGGCGATTTCCGGCGACCAGCCCAATTCTTGGCTGATCAGGACTGCGAGCTCGATGAAGGACGTCGTGCCGCCGGTCGAAAGGTTCATGCTTGTTCCCGTTGGCAGCCGGTGCACGGTTTGCCAGATGAAGTCGATACAATCGGCAATGTGAATGAAGTCGCGGCGCTGACGGCCGGAGCCCCAAACGGAGACCTCGGCTGCTCCCCATTCCTTGACCAGTCTCTGGCAGATTGCTGGGAACGGGTAGGCGATATCTTGATCTTCGCCGTAGCCGCTGAATGGCCGATACGCGATGGCCCGGCCGCCGTATCGCTCGACATAGAGCTTCATGAGGTACTCGCCAGTCAGCTTAGTCCAACCATAGCTCAGATCCGGAACGCCAAGCGACCGTTCGAACGAAATCATCTCCTCCGAAAGCGGTGTCTGCATTTCCTCGGTTTGAAACGCCACCGGATACGCTGCGCTGGAGCTGAAATAGACAACGTTCCCGGGCTTGTTACAGCCCGCCCATCGCCACAGCGCGGCATCGACCGACAGGTCCTCGGCGACGAGAAGCGTTTCGTTCTCAAGCGTCATTCGTCCGCCGACGAGGGCGGCAAGATGAAAGACGTAGTCGAAACGTTGGGAGGAGGTCTCGAAGAATGATCTGCAATCCTCCTCAAGGAAGATGAAATGCTTGCTTGGGCGCCTCCAAAGAGCCGGGTGCTTTGCGCCTGTCCTCGGTTTCAGCGAGTCAACGCATACAATGTCCAGTCCTTCCGCGAGAAGCCGATCACAAAGATGTCGGCCGACAAAACCGCATCCGCCTGTCACAAGTGCACGCACCATGATTCTCCTAAACCGTCACAAGGGCGGGCGGCTTCGCCGGTGTAGATGCCAATAAATCGACGCTCCCAATCCTGTCGGCTTGGTGCGACTTTCTTTCCGAAAGCCCGTGCGCCTTCGGCCAGCCTTTTCACAAGGCTATCGCTCTTGATTCTCACCAGCGCCCCGGCAAGCGAGCCCGCGTCTCCGCTCTTGAAGACGAGGCCCGCGCCATTGCCTTCAATGTCTTCGGCAATGAGGGCGTTGCTGCTGACGATTACGGGAATCCCGCTACCGAGCGTGCGTAGACTTTTCTCCCGGGTCATCCGTCCGAGGAAGACGATGCGCTCTCTGCGCCAGAGCTCAGTTGACAGCCGCGTCAACGGTTCCGTGGGTCTGCGCAATCTGGTGAAATGCCGGAAAGGAGCCGGCCTTAGGTAGGTTTCCATGCATGTGCAATCGATGCCAGCGCTGCGGCGTGTCTGCCGGCACTGAATAGCTACCTTTGTTGCGCCGCCGCGCACGACCGATACGTCATTTATGACTATCATCCGCATATCCCAGGACCGTCGCAACAGAACCGCATGCCCCGACCGGGCTTGACGTTTGATTGGTGGTGTCAAAATCCCCCATCTTATGAGGCGATGTTTTCAGGCTGATTGCAATTCAGCCTTTTGCACTAACCTGCAATCATCAAATGTGCAGGACTTTATACAAGGTTGCATATGATTGGAATGCGCAACAATCTGTGGTAGCAGCTCACCTCATCGCGCAGCCTGCAACCGCGACCCAGGCCAGGTCCGCAGCGCCTCCCGCCGGAACGAAGGCGCTTGCTCCATCAGAGATGCGCAACACCCGGGTCGAGTTGGGGACTGTCGCCCGGATGGGTGAAGAGCTTGCCGTTTTCGGCCCAAAGCGTCGCAACGATGCTGACGGCGCCGAAGACCGCAAAGCCGGCAAAGAGCGGCTGGACAGTGCCGTTGAAGAGCTGGCCGACGGCGCCGCCGAGCAGTGCGCCGACGGACGTCGAGACGAAGCCGGTGATGGCGGTCGCCGTGCCTGCGAGATTGCCCATCGGCTCCAGGCTGATTGCCGTGAAGTTCGTGGCGATCACTGCAAACATCATCAGCAGAATCGAAAACAGCGCATAGTCCAGCGCGAAATTGACACGTCCGCCGAGCGCCATGATGTAGCCGAATGCCGAAATCACTGTGAAGAGGATCATGGCCGTGTGCGAGATGCGGCGCATGCCGAAGGTGCGGACGAAGAAGCCGTTGGCGAAGTTCGCGACCGCGATGCCGCCTGCCGTTGCCGCAAAAGCGATTGGCAGCCAATCGCCGAGGCCGTAGACCTCGCCGAAGACCTGCTGGACGGAGATGACGTAGGCGCTGATCACGCCCGTGAACATCGTGAGCCCGATCATGTAACCGCAGGTGATGCGGTTCGTGAGAACGGTCCTGAAGCCATCGACAATCGAACCGACGGAGAGCGGGATACGCTCGTCGGCCGGCAGCGACTCCTTCAGTCGCGACAGCGCCCAGAGGAAGAGGATCGAGCCGACGACACCGAGCAGGTTGAAAATCCAATGCCAGTCGGCGTAGCTGATGATCAGCTGGCCGACGGAAGGCGCGACGATCGGGACGATCATGAAAACGATCATCACATAGGACATGACGCGGGCCATTTCGCGGCCGCCGAAACAGTCGCGGACGATCGCCATCGTGGTGATGCGGACGGCCGCGCCGCCGATGCCCTGGACGAAGCGCATCACGAGCAGCATCTCGAAGCTGCCGGTCAGTGCTGCGCCGAACATCGCCAGCACATAAACGGCAAGACCGCCAAGCAGGATGCGGCGGCGGCCGAAGGTGTCGGAAAGACTGCCGAAGACGATCTGTGAGACGCCGAAACCGAAGAAAAACACGCCGATGACAAGCTGCGCATCATTGGTCGTCGTCACGCTCAGCGAGCGGCCAATGGCGGGCAGGGCGGGTAACATGCTGTCGATCGCCATGGCGATACTGGCGGTCATGATGGCGATGGTGATGACGAATTCGGTGAAGCCCATGCCGATGCGGCTGGAGCCCTGGTTTTCGGCGTGCGGTTTATGCGCGGTCATTCTTCAAATCCGATCAATGTAAAATAGAAAAAAACGGCCCGCTCAGGCACGCGGATTGTGGGGTTGAAACAGGCGGCCCTTCTCGGCGATCAGGACGAAGACCAGTCCGATGATCGACACGGCGAAGTAGCCGGAGACCATGGGCAGCGCGGTGCCGTCAAAGGCCTGGCCGATGGCCGCGCCGATGAGCGCGCCGCCGATCGTGCTCATGAAGCCGAGCACGGAGGAGGCGGTGCCCGCCACGTGGCCGAGCGGCTCCATGGCGAGCGAGTTGAAGTTCGAGCCGATCCAGCCGAACTGGAACATCGCAATGCCGAAGAAGCCGATGAAAAGGACGAAGGGCATCGGTTGCGGGCCAACGACCTGCACGATCATCCAAAGCGTGTTGACGGCGAGGAAGCCGAGCAGCGATCCATGCGACAGCCGCCGCATGCCGAACTTGCCGACGAAGCGCGAGTTGAGGAACGAGGCAATGGACATAAAGATCGCGACGGCGGCGAAGGCGAAGGGAAAATAGACGCCGAGATCGTAGATGCCGACATAGATCTGCTGCGCGGAGTTGATGAAGCCGAACAGGGAGCCGA
Source organism: Rhizobium sullae (assembly GCF_900169785.1). GTDB lineage: Bacteria > Pseudomonadota > Alphaproteobacteria > Rhizobiales > Rhizobiaceae > Rhizobium > Rhizobium sullae. Next base: position 15,906 of record NZ_FWER01000058.1, on the reverse strand, counting down.
AGATGAAGGTGGTGGCAAGCGTGTAACAGAGCGCAATGCGGTTCGTCAGAACGAGCTTGAAGCCGCCGAGGATCGAGCGCGCCGTGAATGGCCGAACGTTGCGCGGATCGAGCGTTTCTGGCAGGCGATAGAAGGTCCATGCAGCGATTGCCGCCCCCATTGCGGCTATGAAGACGAAGATCATATGCCAGCTGGCAAAGAGCATGATGATCTGGCCGCTGCCTGGCGCAATGACCGGTACGATCATGAACACCATCATGATCAGAGACATAACTTCGGCCATCTGCCGGCCACCGTAGATGTCGCGGACGATCGAAATGGTGATGACGCGCGTTGCGGCCGAGCCGATGCCCTGAATGAAACGCAGCACGAGCAAGCCGGCAAACGAGGGTATGAAAACGATTCCGATCGCGGACGCGATATAAATCCCTAGACCAACGAGAAGCGGCAAGCGGCGGCCGAAGCGATCGGAAATCGGCCCGTAGAAGAGCTGAGCGGCGCCGAAGCCAAGAAGATAGGTCGAGACGACGAATTGCCGGTGGTTTTCGCTTTCGACGCCGAGATTGGCGCCGATCTGTTGCAGAGCCGGCAGCATGATATCGATCGCCAGCGAATTGGTTGCCATCAAAAATGCGGCGAGCGCGATGAATTCACGCTTGCCCATGGGCATTTGGCCCGCGGACACGGCTTGAGATGAATCTGTCACGATGAAAATCCCATAAACAGGTCAAGGCGCTGTTCAGCACAGCGCCTCGAACTCGAATTTGAACAGATTTGGAAACCGGGCGAACGCCCGGTGACCTGTCAGGCGGCGCGAACCGTGACGCCGCTTTCCTGGAAGTGTTGCTGCAACTCGCCGGCCTGGAACATTTCCCGCACGATGTCACAGCCGCCGATGAACTCGCCCTTCACGTAAAGCTGCGGGATCGTCGGCCAATTCGAATAATCCTTGATGCCCTGGCGGATTTCCGAATCGGCGAGCACGTCAATGCCCTTGTAGTCGACGCCGAGGTAATCGAGGATCTGGACGACTTGGCCGGAGAAACCGCACTGCGGAAACTGCGGCGTGCCCTTCATGAAAAGGACGACGTCGTTCGTCTTGACTTCGTTGTCGATGAATTCGTTGATACCGCTCATGAGACCCAATCCTTTCAACAGGCAGGTTAAAGGCCCGCCGTTTCAATCGTTAGCCTTAAATAGCATGTGACGGCCCAAATTCCAGCCGCCAAAACCAAAAAAAGATAAGCATGCTACCCGATGCGCAATGTTGAAAAAACTAGCGGCCGCGCTGCCTGCTGCGGGTCGCGACGGTGCGGCGTTTGCTGACCTGTTTCCTGGCGGGTTTGCTTGCGGTCGAAGCCTTGCGGGTGAAGCGGCCGGTCGTGGCCGAGCGCGTCTGGCGCTTCTTTCGCTTGGTCGTGGTGCGGCCCGCCGTCTTCTTGAGGATTTCCTTAAGCACACTTTCGACCACGCCGCTGACGAGTTCCTTCACGATATCGGCCATCGGCCCCTCCCGCACTAAAAACGCTCCGAGGCTATTGAATTCCGGATGCTTTCCGTTAGCAAGCGCCCTTCAACGGCACGAGAGCTTTTTCCGCCACATTTCCCATGCATGCGCGATCTGCGAGTTGGCGGCGCGGACTCGCTGGAAAGATATATTTATGAATTTGATCAGCAAGAGGGTGGTGCTTCACTTCCCGGGTTTCGAGCCGCTGGACGGGAAGGCGCACCGGGCGCGCTACGAGCGAACCGCCAGACAGAGCGGAAAGGTTTGGGGCTTCGAGGCGCAGATAGGCGAGATAGACGATTGCGACGGGTTTGCGAAATTCGATGTACGCGCAGCCTCCGATCTCTGGCAGACGGCAAGCAGGGTTCATGTTTTCGATCACGATGTGCTGGTGCGGCATCTTAGTGCCAAACCGGTGACGAAGCGCATTCTCGACGGCTTTGCCGCCTGTGGCAGCATCATCGTGGACGGGGGATTGAACGGCTATTTCCGCCATGCCTGGCGCTTTGGCCTTTTCTTCATCTTTCCGTTCCTGCTGATGCTCCTCGGCCTTATGCTAGCGGCCACGATCGCGGCAGCGCCGATCGGCTTCAGCCTTGAGGTTTGGCATCTCGTCTGGAGCCTTCCGGCAGCTGCTGTCTTTTTCACTTATATCTTCTTGCCATTCGCCGAACGCTTCTACACCCTGCATCTCTTCGCGGACTGGGAAATGGCGGTTGCACTCGGGCGTATGGATCGCCCCAAGTTTGCCGCGTGGCTGGAGCGCTGTGCATCAGCCGTGCGCGAGGCGCTGCAGGAGGATGCCGACGAATATGTAATCTCCTCGCACAGCATGGGATCGAGCGTTGCCGCGCATGTCGTCGGCTCGCTGCTTGAAAAGGAGCCGGCGCTCTTCGACGGCAAGAAGGTCACCTTTGCTTCGCTCGGTTCGGCGGTGCTGCAATGCGCGCTGCTGTCATCCGCAAAAGCATTGCGGGCGCGTGTCGCGCTGATCGCGCGTTGCCGATCCGTCTTCTGGCTCGACGTGCACTGCCTGACAGACGCGATCCATTTCTACAAGGTGCCGGTCGTGGCGGCCTCGGGGCATCGGAATGCGCCGCAGGCGAAGATGCAGTTCATCCGCGTCAAGCAGATGCTGACGCCAGAACACTACAAAAAGATCAAACGGGATTTTCTGCGCGTGCACCGGCAATACGTGTTGGGGCCGGATTTGCGGGGACCCTTCGATTTCACGCTGCTGACGGCGGGTCCCATGCCCGCCGGTCTTTTCCCCGACGGTGGATTGAAAGAAATGCCCGGCTTGTGACCGGGCATTGTTATCTCGAAGATCACTCGGGGGCCGATGTCTGCAGGGCCAGGGCGTGCAGGATGCCGCCCATGTTTCCTTTGAGGGCCTCATACACCATCTGGTGCTGCTGCACGCGGCTCTTGCCTCGGAAGGCTTCGGCCACGACTTCGGCGGCGTAATGATCACCGTCGCCGGCAAGGTCGCGGATCGTCACCTTGGCACCGGGTATCCCGGCCTTGATCAGGTCTTCGATATCGCCGGGTTTCATGGCCATGATCGTTACTCCTTGCACATCATTCCGCAGCGGCCAGTGCCTCTGCGCTGTTCATGAATTCAGGGAACCACGATTCATGGGCGTTGCGCAATTGCTGAATGGGCAGCGACAACAGATCGTCGATCACGAGATCGCTGCCGGCAACCGTGCCGAGGCGGCGGAAGGGCACGCCGGCACCTTCCGCATTGGCGCAGACGAAATCAGCAACATCCGGTTTGACCGCGATGACGTGGCGTGCCTGATCTTCCCCGAAGAGGAGCGCGTGCGGCGCACCCTTGCCTTTGGCAAGCGTCACGATCAGGCCCTTATCCGATGCCATCGCCATTTCCGCGAGCGCCAGCGCCAGGCCGCCGGACGAGATGTCGTGGCAGGCGGTGACCTGGCCGTTGCGGATTGCGGACCGGACGAATTCGCCGTTGCGGCGCTCGGCGAAGAGATCGACTTCCGGCGCCGGGCCATCGCTGCTGCCGAGGATATCGCGCAGGTAGATCGAGGAGCCGAGGTGACTGCCGTCGACGCCGACCAGGATCAGCTGGTCGCCTTCGGATGCGCCGCCGATGCGGGCCATCGCCTGCCAATCGGGCAGCAGGCCGACGCCTGCAATCGTCGGGGTCGGCAGGATCGCGATGCCATTGGTCTCGTTGTAGAGCGATACGTTGCCGGAAACGATCGGGAAATCGAGCGCCCGGCAGGCTTCGCCGATGCCTTTCACGGCTTCGACGAACTGGCCCATGATTTCCGGCTTCTCGGGATTGCCGAAATTGAGGTTATCGGTCGCAGCCAGCGGCTCCGCGCCCGTCGCGGTGATGTTGCGCCAGCACTCGGCAACCGCCTGCTTGCCGCCTTCGAACGGATCGGCTTCGACATAACGCGGCGTGACGTCGGACGAGAAGGCGAGCGCCTTGGTCGGATGGCCCTCGACGCGGACGACGCCTGCGTCGCCGCCCGGAAGCTGCAGCGAATTGCCCTGGATCAGCGTGTCATACTGCTCGTAGACCCAGCGGCGGCTGGACTGGTTCGGCGAACCGACGAGCGTGAGCAGCGCCTTGCCATAGTCTTCCGGCTCCGCAACAAGCTCCGCCGGGAGCGGCGCGCGCTTGCCGGATTCCCGCCAGGGACGGTCATATTCCGGCGCCTGGTCACCGAGATCCTTGATCGGCAGGTTGGCGACTTCCTCGCCCTGGTGCACGACGCGGAAACGCAGGTCGTCGGTCGTCTTGCCGACGATCGCGAAATCGAGACCCCATTTGACGAAGATCGCCTTGGCAACCGTTTCCTTGTCCGGCTCGAGCACCATGAGCATGCGCTCCTGGCTTTCCGAGAGCATCATCTCGTAGGCGGTCATCTGCTCTTCGCGGACCGGAACTTTGTCCAGATCGAGCAGGATGCCGAGATCGCCCTTGGCGCCCATCTCGACAGCCGAGCAGGTGAGGCCGGCCGCGCCCATATCCTGGATGGCGATGACGGCGCCGGTCTGCATCAGCTCAAGGCAGGCTTCCAGTAGGCACTTCTCGGTGAAGGGGTCTCCGACCTGAACGGTCGGGCGCTTTTCCTCGATCGACTCGTCGAACTCCGCCGATGCCATGGTCGCGCCGCCGACGCCGTCGCGGCCGGTCTTGGCGCCGAGATAGACGACCGGAAGGCCGACACCCTTGGCTTCCGACAGGAAGATGGCGTTCGATTTCGCAAGCCCTGCCGCAAAGGCGTTGACGAGGATGTTGCCGTTGTAGCGGGCATCGAATTCGACTTCGCCGCCGACGGTCGGAACGCCGAAGGAATTGCCGTAGCCGCCGACGCCGGCAACCACGCCGGAGACGAGGTGGCGGGTCTTCGGATGATCCGTCTCGCCAAAGCGCAGTGCATTCATCGCGGCGATCGGCCGTGCACCCATGGTGAAGACGTCGCGCAGGATTCCTCCGACGCCGGTCGCAGCACCCTGATACGGCTCGATATAGGAGGGGTGGTTGTGGCTCTCCATCTTGAAGACGACGCAATCGCCGTCGTCGATATCGACAACGCCGGCGTTCTCGCCCGGTCCCTGGATGACACGCGGCCCCTTGGTCGGAAGCGTGCGTAGCCACTTCTTCGAGGATTTGTACGAGCAGTGCTCGTTCCACATGGCGGAGAAGATGCCGAGCTCGGTGAAGGTCGGCTCGCGTCCGATCAAGTCCAGTATCCGCTGATATTCGTCCGGCTTCAGGCCGTGGCTGGCGATGAGTTCGGGGGTGATTGGGCGGGTATTAGAAATGGTCATGAGCTCTCGAAAGTCCCTGCCGTTGCGCGTTTTTCGGTGTCTTTAGCCTATGTAAGCGCGGCGCGCGACAGGAAAATGCCCGCCGTCAACAAAGAGCGGACAAAGCGCCTTTGATGCAGGCGTTCGACTAGAATTTATACCCGATCTGGACGCCTGCGCGCGTCATGCCGTCGTTCGGACCGTCGCAAAGATTGGCATGGGAGGAGTGGGCAACCTGTGCCATCACGTTCCAGTGGGTGTCGAAGCGGTAGCCTACGCCGATATATTCGTGAAACAGCAAATGGCAGCCGAGCGCCGGCCTATCGTCCTCGTCATCGAGATTGCCGGTGTGGATTAGGCCGCCGAAGCCCGCTTCGGCAAAGAGCTTGTCATTGAAATCGGCGGTCCAGGAAAAGCCGCTGAAGACCTGTGTCGCTTCGCCGCCGGTCCCAATCGAGGTGCCGAGATGGATGCGGGGGCGTATCAGCTTCTGTGTCCAGTTTGCGGCGGAACCGGAGCCGAAGGGATCGAAGAATATCGTGACTTCGGGGAAAACGCCGTCCTCCCTTTCTCCGCCGCTCTGGACCGAGGCCGAGGCGCCAAAACGCAGCTCGTCAAAAATCCAATCCTGCGCGTGCGCGGATGCTGAGACGTCCGAGACGTCGGCTATCATTGAGGCCAACAGAATACTCAAGGAACGTGGCATCAACGCCCAGCGGTTGTCATCCGGTATCCTCCTTATTCCGCGCCAACAGCAGAACAGGAGAATTGGTAGCATGAGTCGCTGCCAAGCCAGCACGCTGTCTTATGCTTCGGCTTCCGGGACACTCATTTCCGCAGGCTCATATCTCGCCGACATAGGCCGAGCCGCCGCCTTCAAGCAGGCTTCTCAAGATGATCAGGCCGTTCTTAAGAGCGTCCTTGCTCTTCGGCGACGAGAAGCCGATGCGCACGCGGTGATAGACCTTGTCGGCGCGGGCGGCCTTGAATTCATCCTCATCGTCCACCAGCACGCCATCCCGAAACGCGGCGTTCTTGAAGGTGCCAGACATCCATGGATCGGGCAGCTTCAGCCACAGGAAGGGGACGTGCGGATGCGATTCGAAATCGAACCCGTCCAGCAATTCGCGGACGAGCCGCTCGCGTGTGGCGAGTTCGGTGATGCTTGCCTTGCGCATGGCGTGCGCGCTGCCGCTTTCGACGAGGCGCGCGCAGGTCTCCGCGAGAATGAACGGCAATCCGCCCGTGATCATCTTGTGCGTGACCTTGATCCGTTGGGCAAAATGCGGCGGGCAGGCGACCCATCCGCCGCGGACACCGGCAGCGACCGATTTCGAAAGCCCGTTGACGAGGAAGGTGCGGTCGGGCGCAAGCGACGCCAGCAACGGTATCCCGTCGCCCGTCATGCCGCCATAAAGGTCGTCCTCGATCAGCCAGACACCATGCCTGCGGGCCGTTGCAGCAATCGCGACGCGGCGCTCATGGGGCATGGTTGCGAGCGTCGGGTTGTGTGCGGTAGGCATCAGAAAGGCGAGCTTGGGATGCTGTTGCTGGCATAGCCGTTCGAAATCATCGGGAAGGACGCCATTCTCGTCGGAATCGACAGTGATCGTCCGCCGGCCCAACAGGCGGGCGCTGCGGCTCACCTGCGTGTAGCTGAGGTTCTCGAAGACGATCTTGTCACCAGGCGAGGACACAGCCGAGATGATCGACACAGCTGCCGCGTGGGCGCCGAGCGTCGGAACGATATTCTCGGTCTCCGGCGTCCAGCCGTTTCGCGCCAGCCACTTCTGCCCCGCCTGGAACCAGTTTCGCGGAAAATTGCGGGAGTAGGAGGATATTTCCGAAATGTTCTGCTCGCCGATTTCGGCGAGGATCTGACCGATAATGCGGCCCTGGCCGAGATCGGGGGCCGCGGTGGTGTCGAAGCGGATCTTGTTTGACGGTGCGTCTAGAACGCGTGTACCGCCAAGCGAAATCGTCAGTGGATCGGCCTGTTCGCCTGGCGGCGTCTCCGCGCGATCAAGCACATAGGTTCCGCGGCCGACTTCGCCCGCCACCAATCCGCGCTCATGGACCAAGGCATAGGCCCGGCCGATTGTGCCGATCGTCACGCCGATATCATAAGCAAGGTTCCGTTGCGGCGGCAGTTTGCTGCCTGCGGGGAGGGTGCCGCTGGCAATTGCGGATTCGATGCTGTCCGCCAGGCGCATATAGACCGGACCGGAGCCGCGCGAAAGATCGGGAAGCCAATTTGTCATGGTAACAATTCGATAGATTGTCACCCTTTGTCTGTCAAGCGTATGAACAATTGTCAGTAACGAAGCGGACCTTCATGACGATGTCTATCATTCAGAAGATCGATCAGCATATTGTGTCAATTGTTTCCATCGGTGAACGGCACGAAATGCAACCCGTGCCGGCGCAGGGGCTGTTTGCCAGGATTCGGGACAAGCTGTCTTGCTGGAGCGTGAAGCGCGAAAGCCGGCGTGCCTTGCGGGAGATGGCGGATTGGCAGCTGCGCGATATCGGACTTTCGCCCGTCGATGCAGCGAAGGAAATCAGCAAGTCACGCTATTGGGATTGATCAGCGGCACGTTTTGCCGCCGCCGCCAGACCAACGGGTCACGTCCGCGGCAATGCGGGTGGAAACAGGCTCGGACATCATCGGCCCGAAAGCTTGCAGGCGAGCGGGATTGCCCTCGGCCTGGACGACGAGCAGCGGCCTGCCTTCCGGGTTGTTCTTGTGGACAACCAGGATTCGCGGGCGGCCCGAAAAGGAGTTGAGTTCCGGCGCCAGGCGGTAGGCTGAAAACGCAGCATCGCCGGACTTGAACCAGCACGAATTGGCGCCGACGGCAACGCGCTCCATGGTGGAGAGTGCGCTACGATCCGGGCCGGGAGACGGCGCCCTGGACTGGCACGAGGCGATTGGAACGCAAAGCGCACCGACAGCCGCAACCACGGCAATGTTCATGGAAAGGCGCATCAATCTTGCTCCGGTGGACCTGTTGAGTGCGTCTTACGCGGGGAAGGTTAAGCAGCGATTACGTCGAGCGCAGAGGCAAACAGCCCGCGGCCGTCGGAGCCGCCGTGGGCTGCCTCGATCAGGTTTTCCGGATGCGGCATCATGCCGAGCACATTGCCCTTGGCGTTCATCACCGCGGCAATGTCGTTGATCGAGCCATTTGGGTTGGTGCCTTCCGCATAACGGAAAACCACCTGGCCATTGCCTTCGATCTCAGCCAGCGTTTTGGCGTCCGCGAAATAGTTGCCGTCATGGTGGGCGACCGGGCAGCGTATGACCTGGCCCTTGGCATAGGCGCGGGTGAAATCGGTGTCGGCGTTGGCGACCTCGAGCTTGATCTCACGGCAGACGAATCTCAGTGAGGCGTTGCGCATCAGCGCACCAGGCAGCAGGCCGGCCTCGACGAGAATCTGGAAGCCGTTGCAGACACCCAGAACCCTGACGCCCTTTTGGGCCTTGGCGATGATCGCCTGCATTACCGGCATACGCGCCGCGATCGCGCCGCAGCGCAGATAGTCGCCATAGGAAAAGCCGCCCGGGATGACGATCAGATCGACGTCTGGAATATCGGTTTCCGTCTGCCAGATCGTCACGGGCGCGCGGCCCGAGATTTTCGTCAGCGCTGCGATCATGTCGCGATCGCGGTTGAGGCCTGGAAGTTGAACGACGGCTGATTTCATGGGTGCGGTTCAAACCTTGCTTGTGCTTCTGCCAATTCTCGAAGTTCGAGACGATTTTCAATGCGCTCCAGCCGGTCTTCATGCCGTGCAAGGACACCATAGTCGATACGCTGGTGCATCTTTTTCAACAGCTCATACATGAGCTCTTGATTCACCTCGACCATCACGACTTTCTGCAACCGTCAGTCGAGAGAAATAGTATAATTCTCGATCACCGTGTTTGCGAGGAGTTTTTCGCACATGGCCTTGAGGTCGGCTTCAGCCTTCGTCTTGTCGGCGCTTTCGAGCTCGAGGTCGAAGACCTTGCCTTGGCGGACGTGGCCGATGCCTGTGAAGCCGAGGCCGCCGAGCGCGCCCTCAATTGCCTTGCCCTGCGGATCGAGAACGCCGTTTTTCAGCGTGACGGTGACACGAGCCTTGATCACTTCTTCTTCTTCCCTGTCTTTGACCAGAACGTCTTACTTGACCAAAACGGGGCCGGTGCCGCGCACAGGCTCGTTTTCGTTGATGATGCCGAGGCGGCGCGCGACTTCGGAATAGGCTTCAAGAAGCCCGCCCATATCACGGCGGAAGCGGTCCTTATCCATCTTCTCATGGGTTTCGATATCCCAGAGGCGGCAGGAGTCCGGCGAAATCTCGTCGGCAAGGATGATGCGCATCATGTCGCCTTCGAACAGGCGGCCGCATTCGATCTTGAAATCGACGAGCTGGATGCCGACGCCGAGGAAGAGACCCGTCATAAAATCGTTGACACGGATGGCGAGGGCCATGATGTCGTCGAGTTCCGCAGGATTTGCCCAGCCGAAGGCGGTGATGTGCTCTTCCGAGACCATCGGATCGTCGAGGGCATCGGACTTGTAGTAGAATTCGATGATCGAGCGCGGCAGGACCACGCCTTCCTCGATACCGAGGCGCTTGGCGAGCGAGCCGGCAGCGACATTGCGCACGACGATCTCGAGCGGGATCATCTCTACTTCCCGGATCAGCTGCTCGCGCATATTGAGGCGGCGGATGAAGTGGGTCGGGATGCCGATCTTGTTCAGATGGTTGAAGATGAATTCCGAAATGCGGTTGTTCAGAACGCCCTTGCCATCGATGACTTCGTGTTTCTTCTTGTTGAAGGCCGTGGCGTCATCCTTGAAGAACTGGATCAACGTGCCCGGTTCCGGTCCCTCATATAGAATCTTGGCCTTGCCCTCGTAGATACGGCGGCGACGGTTCATTTTAATTGTTCTCTGTCGTTGGCGCTCTTGGGATAGCGCGAGTGGATGGACCTCGTGGCGTCCCCATAAAGGAAAAGAAAGAGTTTCACAATGCGCCTGTCACTCCTTCTCCCAATTCCAATATGTAGGAACTTGGCCCAAGAGAATCGAAGATTTTCTGGATACAAGCTTACAGGTTTTTGTGACACCGTGGAATCGCTGCCGCCAGCGCGGCCGCTTATGCAAGCTTTATTTGCTGCGGTTGCTTTTGATTTGGTGGCGAAGAGCGCCCTGAAGGGCGCGGGCGCCGCCATCGTGCCGCCGCCAGCCCGCATTGCGTACAAAAGCTGGAATCTGCATAGCCGGCATCGGCCGCGCCAGCGCATAACCTTGCAGCATGTCGCAGCCGAGATCGCCGAGGACGCGGACATGATCCATGCTTTCGACGCCCTCGGCCGTGACGAGGATGTTCAGCGAACGGCCGATGTCGATGATGGAGCGGACGAGCTTTCTCTGCTCGGCCGACTGCGGCAGCATGCGGATCAGCTCCCGGTCGATCTTCAGCGTGCGCGGGCTGAGCTTGAGTAAGCTGACGATCGAGGCGTGGCCTGTACCAAAGTCATCGATCTCGATATCGATCCCGAGCTTGCGAAACTGCCTGAGATTGGCCAGGACGGCATCGTCGCAATCGTCAAGCGATATGGATTCCAGGAGTTCGAAGGAGAGGATGCCCGGCTCGATTTTTTGCGCCCGCAGCTTCTTGCCAAGGCCCGGATCGGCCAAGCGCCTGGAGGAGACATTCACCGAAAGCTTCGGTGCGACAAAACCGTCTCTCGCCCAGGCGGCGCGATCGGCCAGCGCCTTTTCGAGGATCAGGCTGTCGATCGCCGAGACGACGTCGAGATCTTCGGCAATCGTCAGGAAGTGGCCGGGTGTCAGCAGTCCGTGCTCCGGATGCCGCCAGCGCGCCAGCGTCTCCACGCCGGCAACCTCCAGGGTCCGGGCATGGAACTGCAATTGATAGAAGGGAATGAATTCGTTGCGCTCCAGTCCAAGCAGCATTTCATCCGACAGGCGCTTTGCCGCAATGATGGTGCGGCGGGCGTCCCTCGAGAAGAATTCATGGCGGTTGCGGCCTGCGCCCTTGGCGCGGTAAAGCGCGATATCGGCATTGAGCAGCAACTGCTTTGCATCGAGATCCCTGCCGCTGTCGGCGGCGATGCCGATGCTGGCTCCGAAGCGGCAGTCGTGGCCTTCGTAGCGGACCGGCTTGCTCAGCTCGCGGATGATGCGGGCCGCCATGTTGGAAAGCTTTTTCGGAGCGCTGTCGATCGTGCAGACTACGACGAACTCGTCGCCGCCGATGCGCGCAACGAAATCGCTCGAGCGCACACTCTCTTTCAGCACCCTGGCCACATGTTTCAGCATGGCATCGCCGGCGCGGTGGCCGAGCGTATCGTTGATTTGCTTGAAGCGATCGAGGTCGATATGCAGGACTGCGAGCGTCAGGCCATTCTCGCGGCATTCGGCGGAGCGCTCGTCAAGCATGCGGTCGAGATAGCGGCGGTTTGGCAGCTCAGTGAGATAGTCGTGAAGCGCCAGATGCTCGATGCTTTCCCTGGCGGCTTCGAGCTCCTGATTGCGGGCTTCCGCGAGATCCTTCGCCTTCTGCAGATCGTTGCGAAGACTGACCTCTTCGGTCACATCCCAATTTGCGCCAATGAGCTTGCGCTTGCCGTCGGCATCCAAGAAGAAAGCCGAGCGGGCGCGAATGACGCGTTCGGCGCCGTCGCCGCGGATGATGCGGAACTCTTGCAGCAGGCCGCGGTCTTTTTCGAGACTTATTTCCAGGTTCTTCAGCGTGCCTTCGCGGTCGTCCGGATGCAGCGCCTGCTCCCATGCTTCACTGAGCTTTATGCGCGGCGTGCCCTCAAGCCCGTACATCGCCAGCAAGCGGTCGTCCCACTCGACGGTTCCGGCATCGAGATCGGCCTCAAAAACGCCGATGCGCGAGATTTCGAGAGCGAGATCCAGCCTGCGCGATAGGTGCTCGAGCATTTCCTCGGATCGCTTGCGGGCCGTGATGTCCGTATCCGTGCCGACGATGCGCGCAGGGGCGCCGTCTTCGTCCCACTCCACACACGCGCCGCGGCATTCGATCCAGACCCAATGGCCGTCCCTGTGGCGCTCCCGGTATTCGAAAACATGGTAATCCGGGTCGCCGGCGATCTGCTTCCCGATGGCCTCAATGACGAAATCCCGGTCATCGGGATGAAGAAGTTTGATCCATTCCTCATAGTCCCCGTCGGCTTCCTCGTCCGGAGCCAGGCCGCGGATTTCTTTCCAAGTGTCGGAGTAGTATTTGGTCCCAGCCCGGTTGTTGTGATCCCAGACGCCGAGCCCGGAACCAACGAGCGCATAGTTCCAACGGCTCTCGCGTTCGGCCAGATCGGAGGCATCCGGTGCCGGCTTCATCACAAGCTTGTCGTCCGTATCGATGGCGCTGACCTGTTTTCGATTCTTCACTGCGCACTCGCTCAATTCGCGTGTAGGCAGTTTGAAGTTATTGAATAAAATAATTGTTAAGCAATGCCTGAAGGACGTGGAAAACTTTCGGTTTTCCAGAGCCTAAGGCTTCAGGCGGCTCAGGAATTGCGCGAAGACCATCGTGCCTTCGGGCCAGGGGCCGTGACCTGACTCCGCGTTGATATGGCCAGATTCGCCGGCGTCGATCAGAAGCGAGCCCCAGCTTGCGGCGATGTCGTCGGCATGCTCATAGCTGCCGAAAGGATCGTTGCGGCTTGCCACCGTGATCGCAGGGAAGGGCAGTGGCTCGCGCGGGTAGGGGCCGAAAGTCATCAGATGCTTCGGGCGGATCTTCGGGTTGGCGACCTCGGGCGGCGCCACGAAGAAGGCGCCGGCCACCTTCTTCCTGAAACGCGGGATCGCGTGGATGGCCGACGGTATGCCAAGCGAGTGGGCGACAAGGACAACGGGGCGGGAGGAGGCGTTCACTTCCTCGGCGATGCGGGCGACCCAATCGTCGAGGACCGGCTTCGACCATTCGGCCTGTTCGACGCGCCGCGCCGTGCTGAGCTTTGCTTCCCAGCGGCTCTGCCAGTGGTCGGGACCGGAATTCGTGTAGCCGGGGATGATGAGAATATCGAGGTCAGAAGCTTTCATGATGCCGCCGATGTGAGAAAGCTTGGCCGCTCTGTCAAGGGAAAGCGCGACAACGGCGGCGAAATTCGTTATGATCGCGCCATTGCCGGTTGCGGATTCTCGTGTCGGCTGCGTCATTGCCGACACTTTTCCGCCGCCGGTTGATCGGCTTACGGAGGAGAAAGCCATGCCGGCATTTCATGTCATGACAGGATCCGGTGAGCGCTATGCGCGCCTTGCCGTCAACAAGATCAGTACCGCAGACGTCTTCGACGCGCTCCGGCGGGGGCTGGACGATTTTCGCGAAAAGCCTTCTCACTACGTGTTCTTATGCCTCATGTATCCGATCGCCGGCATTTTCCTCTTCCTTGCGTCATCGGGCGCCAACCTGTTGCCGATGATCTTTCCGCTGATGTCCGGCTTCGCGCTGATCGGGCCGATCGCCGCCATCGGGCTCTACGAAATCAGCCGCCGCCGTGAGGCCGGTCTCGATACGTCGTGGGCGCATGCGCTCGAAGTCAGGCAGTCGCCCGCCTTGCCGTCCATCATCGTCGGCGGATTGCTGCTGTTTGGCTTCTTCATCGTCTGGCTCGTTGCCGCTCAGGCACTCTACACGAGCCTGTTCGGCGACGTTTTCCCACGGTCGATCGAGGTGTTCATATCGCAGATATTTGGCACGTCCGAAGGCATGCAGTTGATCGTCTGGGGCAATCTGCTGGGACTTGTCTTCGCGATCGTGGTTCTGGCGACGACCGTCGTCACTTTCCCTCTACTTCTCGATCGCGACGTCGGGCTCGTGGCTGCGATGGCGGCATCGATCCGCGCCACTGTCGTCAATCCGCTGCCGGTCATGTTGTGGGGCTTGATCATTGCCGCGGCGCTGATCGTGGGCACGATCCCGCTGTTCGTCGGCCTGGCCCTAGTGATGCCTATACTCGGCCACGCGACATGGCATCTCTATAGAAAACTGATCGCGCCCGCATAAGGCGAGCTGCAGTCTGTGCGTTGAGCGGGCGGAACCTGCAACCTCTTTCAAAGTTAATCTGACGATGCTTTTGAAGGAGGTTGCCATGGCAACGCCGCAGCAGGTCTTTGCCCGTTTCGCCAGCACGGTGTCGGAATGGGCGGGCAAGCCGGCTATTTTCGTCCTCGCGCTTGCGACCGTCATCGTTTGGGCCGTCTCAGGGCCTTTCTTCGACTATTCGGAAACATGGCAGCTGGTCATCAATACCGGCACGACGATCGTGACCTTCCTCATGGTGTTCGTACTGCAGAACGCGCAGACGCGCGATACCCGCGCCATCCAGGCCAAGCTCGATGAACTCATCCTGACCAGCCGTGCCGAGAACCGCTTCATCGGCATCGAAAATCTCGACGACGAGGCTCTGGAACACATGGACCGGTTGGTGGCAAAGGCCGCCAAAGAGAAAGGCTCGACGGAAGCCGGCTCGGTATCGGAGGCTGGTGGAAGAAAAGGCACGAGATCGCCGGGCAGTAAACGCGTTGCGCCGTCGAAAGCACGAAAGCAGAAATGAAAACGGCACCCCCTGACGTCAGCGTTCCCCGAAATATCGAAAGTGGCGGTTGGCGGGAATATCCCTCATAGCAGCCCATGAGATATTCCCGTGTGGGCGATTTCTTCGGAAATCACAAACATCTCCCGTTCCTCTCACGTCGTTGGCGCGCCTGCTTCATCCTGTTGCATCCGTATAAAAATCGGTTGCATGCACGCAATTTTGATTTTATTTTGCAACCAGTTGCTAATTGCAATCACACATCCTTATCGGCAGAGCAGCCGTCACTCACTCCGCTCGTGAGCTCATCGTGAAGCCAGCAGAAGACGCAGTGCGCGGGGCGGAAGGCTTCCCAATCGAGAAGGAACAAGCATGGTCAAATTGACGATCAACAGCGGAGACGTGAAACTGGCGACAGAAACATTCGGCGATCATTCGAATCCCGCAGTGCTGCTCAGCATGGGCGCGATGGCTTCGATGCTATGGTGGCCGGACGAATTCTGCGAGCGTATTGCGGCTTCCGGCCGGTACGTGATCCGTTACGACAATCGGGACACCGGGCTCTCCACGGCCTATCCAACCGGTGAACCAGGCTATGCCTTCGCTGATATGGCGGAAGATGCAATCGCGATCCTTGACGGATATGGGATCGAAACGGCCCATCTCGTCGGGATGTCGCTCGGCGGCATGATCGCTCAGTGGGTAACGCTTGGCCATCCGGATCGCGTCAAGACGCTGACGTTAATCAGCTCCAGTCCGCTGGGGATTGACGGTCTGCCGCCGTTCACGGAAGCCTATGGCGAGCACGCGGCAACGGCAGAGGCGGTCGACTGGAGCAACCGCGCAAGCGTCCTCGACTTCATGACAAGGGATGCGCGCATGGTAGCCAGCACTTTGCATCCGCATGATGCCGGCGCTGCACGACGGTTAGTAGAACAGGACCTAGTCACCTGAATCCGAAGTTCGGTTCATTGTTTTTTGGCAGAAGCGTCTGACGGAGGCGAGGATTTCGTCTGCG
>NZ_FWER01000147.1 GCF_900169785.1 Rhizobium sullae | reverse complement strand
TGCGTACACGATCGACTGCTGCGAACTTGGCGAAGTGGTCCTGGAGACATTCAACGCCGCATCCTGCGAGATCGTCTTTACCGGCGTCAGTGCGCACCCGATGTCCGCAAAGGGAACGCTCGTCAATCCGCTGCTGATGGCGATGGACTTCATCTCCCACTTCGACCGCGAGGAGACGCCCGAATGCACGGAGGAACGCCAGGGCTTTTTCTGGTTCAAGGACCTCATCGCCAACGACAGCGAGGCAGTACTGACCGCATTGATCCGGGATTTCGACACAGATGGCTTCATTCGGCGCAAACGCCGGATCGCCGAGGTCGCGGAACAAATGCGATCACGTTATCCCACCGGGAATGTCCGCTGCCAGGTCACCGACACCTATCGAAACATCTCCACGAGCCTCGCTCGTGACGATCGTGCCATCGCTCTTCTATTCAATGCCATGGAGGAACTCGGGATCGAAAAGAAAGTGATTCCGATGCGCGGCGGCACCGATGGCGCGGTCCTCTCGGCCAGAGGGATACCGACACCAAACTTCTTCACCGGCGCCTACAACTTCCATTCACGTTACGAGTTTCTGCCGGTACCAGCCTTCGAAAGGTCGTTGGAAGTTGCGCTGAGGATTTGCCAATTGGCGGCGACTGACTGAGAGCGTTGCGAAGGAGAAACTTTAGGCATTTGCCTCGCCGCGACCGAGGTGCAAATGCTTCTCGCCAGACCTCAGCGGCTCGGCGCAATCCATCGAGGATCTGCTTGTTCAAGGCTTCCCGTCATATTCGACGCCGAGCCCTTGCCGTCGAAGCGTGGCCACAAGCCGGTAGCGGGGCATAAGTGCTCCAGAAAATGTCCGCCAGCAGCGAAATCTGACACGCCATTGATAGCGAGAAGATTGCACTATAGATTTACAGGCGCGGCAAGCGGCCGCCCTATCATCAGGAGCTTTCATGCCTACGGGTACTGTCAAATTTTTCAACGAAGACAAAGGGTTTGGCTTCATCACCCCTGAGAATGGCGGGACGGACGTATTTGTGCATGTCTCCGCTCTGCAACGAGGCGGATCCTTGAAAGAGGGACAAAGGGTAAGCTACGAACTAGGCCAGGACCGCAAAACTGGAAAGTCGAAAGCGGAAAACGTCAGCCCGCTCTGATCACGTTTAAGACCGTCGGAGCGAGTGAGCTGCCGGCATCCGCCGGCCCGTCGGATCTCGTCGAATACGGATGCAAAAGCATGACGCCATGTTTGAGAAGGACTTCAGCTGGCTTCATATCCCTCCTCCAACTCGCTTTGCACGCCCCGGTCACGCTCGCCATACAGTTCGAATTCGCGGAACAACGGGGATGCTCGCTCGAAGATGACAAGTCAGTCCGAAAGTTGCTAAAATCTCGCTATCTCCCAGCATGCAGGTCTGGTCATGTCGAATATCACGCACAACCAAATTATCGCTCTTACCGATGAGTTTATCGAGCGCATGCGCGCAGATGACGAAAGATCGTTCGGGCTCAGGGAGTTTTCGGTATTTGTCAGTGTCCGTTTGGGCTATGAGGCCACGATGTGGGATCCGGACCTGGAGGGTTCTCTCATCAAGCGGTTCAACGACCATTACGATCTGGTCAGGCAGCCGCTCGGCATGAGATGGGATTTTCTGAACGGCTATGTGGAGAGACATCTCTGAGCGTCGCGGCAACGCGATCTCGTCGGGTATCGTGACCTGGCCCGCAATTTTCTAGGCGTGTTGAGAATTTGATTGCGCCATCGGCCATGCGTCCGGCTATTTGCATTTCGGCTTGTATTCTTCCGATGCCATCATCTCAAATGTCGTTTTCTTTTTACGCATTCCCTGATGTAATCATCGGATGGTCAAATCTCCGCCACCAAAACCGCTGCTCGCCACCGATATGCCGGTTCGTTCAAGAGCCCGCAAGCCNGTCAAATCTCCGCCACCAAAACCGCTGCTCGCCACCGATATGCCGGTTCGTTCAAGAGCCCGCAAGCCGCGAGATCCGGCCCAGCCGAACCTTCCCCTCGATCCCATGCCCGCGCGCATCGAGCCATGTCTGGCACTTACAAAAGCGAAGCCGCCGAAGGGACCAGACTGGGTCTTCGAAATCAAATGGGACGGATATCGTCTCGCGGTGCACATCGAACCCAGGCGCGTCCGCATCATCACGAGAGGCGGGCATGATTGGACGCATCGCTTTCCGGCGATAGCAGAAGCCGCAAAGCAGCTCGGCGTGGCAACCGCGATACTTGACGGCGAGGCAGTCGTTCTCGACGAGCAGGGGCGGCCGAATTTCGGGTTGCTGCAGCAATCGCTCGGCGGTCGTGGCGGCAAACGCACATCCGGCGAAGCACTCTTCATGGCTTTCGACCTGCTCTACTTCGATGGTCATGACCTGACCGAGATGGAATTGTCCGGCAGGCGTCATCTGCTCGAAGACCTGGTCGCCGGCAAGGAGGGCGACATTCGACTTTCCGAAGAGGTCGAGGCAGACGGCGATCAACTGCTTGCTGCTGCGTGCGAGCACGGCCTCGAGGGCATCATCGCCAAGAACCGGCACAGCACCTACCGCTCCGGCCGCCTCGGCGATTGGTTGAAGATTAAATGCCTCCAGAGCGACAGCTTTGTGATCGTCGGCTATGAACAGTCCATGGTCGCGCGGGCTGGAATCGGCTCCCT
>NZ_FWER01000037.1 GCF_900169785.1 Rhizobium sullae | reverse complement strand
CGCCCGTTTTCGTTTTCATTTCGGCAGACTTCGTTTATGAGAAGCCAGATTTCCGGCTTCACATGAAGGGCCCCATGACAAAGCTCGAAAACCCCGTATTGATGGCAACGATCGGCGGTGCACAAGGCATCCGCGGGGAAGTGCGCGCCAAGGCTTATACGGCCGACCCGACGGCACTCGGCGACTATGGTCATCTTCACAGCATGGATGGACGAACCTTCGAGATCCTCGAGGTCCGCGAGATGAAGAATGTCGTTGTGGTCCGCTTCCGCGGCATCAACGACCGCAATGCGGCCGAGGCGCTCAACGGCCTGGAGCTTTACATCGAGCGCGACAACCTGCCGGATGACGAGCTGGAGGAAGACGAATTCTTCTATGCCGACCTCGAGGGGCTGGAGGCACTGGACGAAAAGGGCGTCAGCTACGGCAACATTACCGGCGTTTTCGACTTCGGTGCAGGCGACCTGCTGGAGCTCAAGGGGCCGGGCAAGCGACCTGTGCTCATTCCCTTCTCCGAAGCGTCGGTTCTCGAAATCGATCTCGAAGGCGGCACGATCCTGATCGACCCGCTAGCGGCAGGACTTATCGACGATCCGCAGGAAATCTCCAAGCTCGCCTCCGGCAAGCCGAAGAAAAAGAAGTAACGCCATGGGTTTCCGGGCAACCGTCCTGACACTCTACCCGGAAATGTTTCCGGGGCATCTGAGCTGTTCGCTCGCCGGCAAGGCGATGGAGCGTGGGCAATGGTCGCTGGATGCCGTGCAGATCCGGGATTTTGCCACCGATAAACACCGGACCGTCGACGACACACCCGCAGGCGGCGGCGCCGGCATGGTGCTGAAGCCGGACGTGCTGGCATGTGCGATCGACAGCATCTCCGAAAACGATACTCGCCCGCGGCTTTTGATGAGCCCGCGCGGCAAGCCGCTGACGCAGGAACGCGTGCGCGAGCTTGCTTCGGGCGACGGCGTGATCATCATCTGCGGCCGCTTCGAAGGTGTCGATCAGCGGGTGATCGATGCACGGGAGCTCGAAGAGGTTTCGATCGGCGATTACGTGCTTTCAGGAGGCGAACCCGCCGCCCTGATCGTTCTCGACGCAATCGTGCGCATACTGCCGGGGGTCATGGGCAATGATCTCTCGGGCCTGCATGAAAGTTTCGAGGGCGGGTTGCTGGAGCACCCGCACTATACCCGGCCGCAGGAATGGGAGGGCCGCGAAATTCCAGCGATCCTCACCTCCGGCAATCACGGCGCCATCGAAAAATGGCGGCATGAACAGGCGGTTGCGTTGACAAAGGAAAGGCGGCCGGACCTGCTGAAGGACTGAAAAGCCAGAGAATCGGTGCCTCCGCCTCATAAAAATGCCGTCCGAGGGATGACAAGCCCCGGGCTTTCGTGTAGTAGCGCACGCGGAAATGGGGTTATCCCCGTCTGCCAGTAAACAAAGAATGGCGAATCCGCTCCCGCCCGCGAAGGGCAAAATCCCGAGGCGAGTCCAAAGGATCATGTATCGAGCGCTCTGGCTGTTTCAGAAGAAATAAAGGTTAAGACGATGAACATCATTCAGCAGCTCGAGGCCGAACAGGCCGCCAAGATCGAAGCGAAGCGCACGCTTCCGGAATTCTCCCCGGGCGACACCGTCCGCGTCAACGTCAAGGTCACAGAAGGCACCCGTACGCGCGTGCAGGCCTATGAAGGCGTCTGCATCGCCCGCTCTGGCGGTGGCCTGCAGGAGAACTTCACGGTCCGCAAAATCTCCTACGGCGAAGGCGTCGAGCGCGTATTCCCGGTTTACTCGCCGATGATCGAAAGCGTCGACGTCGTTCGCCGCGGTAAGGTCCGTCGCGCCAAGCTCTATTACCTGCGCGATCGTCGCGGCAAGTCCGCCCGTATCGTTGAAGACACCGGCGTTCGTGCCCGCAAGCTCAACGACGCCGAGCGCGCCGCTGTTGCCGAGGAAAAGGCACGCATCGAAGCCGAGAAGGTTGCAGCAGCTCAGGCTCTCGCAGCCGAAAAGGCAGCAGCCGAAGCCGCGGAAGCCAAGGCAGCAGCTGAAGCCGCGGAAGCTAAGGCAGCAGCTGAAGCTGCAGCCGCTGCAGAGCCTACGGCAGAATAAGTTCTACCAACGCAAAATTCTCTGTATGAAAAGGCGGTCTTTGGGCCGCCTTTTCTGTTTTCGGCCTGCGGCGTCGGGGCCAATGCTCTTGCCATCCGCTTCGCAACTATGACAATTTCCCCTAGCCATATTGATTGGAGATTTCTGATGCCGATCCGTCGCACCATTCTTGCAAGCCTCGCCGCTCTCGTTCTTTCGCCGTTGGGGGCCCTTGGTGCCAGTTTGCCGGATCTTGGCGGCAAGACGGTGGTCGTCGTCACAGAGAATGCCTACCCGCCGCTGCAATTCGTCGATCCCAAATCCGGCAAGCAGGTCGGCTGGGAATATGATGCGATGAACGAGATCGCCAAGCGGCTGAACTTCAAGGTCGAGTATCAGAACACGAGCTGGGACGCGATGATCCAGGCCGTCTCCGACGATCAGTACAGTATCGGCATGACCGGCATCACCATCAAGGACGACCGCAAGCAGAAAGTGGATTTCTCTGATCCCTATATGCGCTCGCAGCAATTCATGCTGGTCCGGGCCGATGAGAGCCGCTTCACGGACGCGAAGACCTTCGGTGAGTTCAAGGACGGCCTCGTAGGTGCACAGCCGGGCACCTCGCCTTTCTACACGGCCGTCTATGAGATCCTTGACGGCAACGAGCAGAACCCGCGCATCAAGCTCTTCGAAACCTTCGGCGCCACCGTACAGGCGCTGAAGGCCGGCGACGTCGATGTCGTGCTGACCGACAGCGTTGCCGCGAAAGGCTATGTCGATGCCTCGAGCAGCACGCTCAAGGTTATCGGCGGCCCGCTCGGCACCGAGGATTTCGGCTTCATCTTCCCGAAGGGCTCCGATCTCGTTGCCCCCGTCAACGCCGCGATCGCCGCATTGAAGGCCGACGGCACGCTCGACGCGCTGAACAAGCAGTGGTTCCTCGACTACAAGATGGGCGAATGATGCAGGTCAGCCGCTGATGGCACTGCAGCCTTCTCCTGCCGGAACTCTCAAGGGCGACTATCCCTGGTGGCTGGTCGCCCTTGCCACGATCGGCGCCATCCTTGCGATCGTCATCGTCACCAACGGCGTCTATGCGCAGGTGTTCCGCACCGTCGTCAACGGGGTATGGGTCACCGTCTTCGTGACGCTGGTCGCCTTTGCGCTGGCGACATTGCTTGGCCTCGGCATCGCTCTTCTCGGGCTTTCGGATAGCGTCGCGCTACGCCAAGTATCCCGCTTCTATATCGAGATCGTCCGTGGCATCCCAATGCTCGTGCTGCTCTTTTATGTGGCTTTTGTCGGCGCTCCGGGCATTGTCGCCGCGTATAATTTCCTGATCACGCCATTTGTGAAAGCCGGATTGGCGGAACCGATCCTGGTACGCGACCTCTCGTTGATGTGGCGTGCGATCATCGCTCTGATGATCGGATATTCGTCTTTTATCGCAGAGATTTTCCGCGCCGGAATTCAATCGCTCGACCATGGGCAGATCGAAGCGGCCAAGGCGCTTGGCCTATCACGCTACCACCGCTTCCGGCTGGTCGTCTTTCCGCAGGCGGTCCGCGTCATCTTTCCGCCGCTCTCCAACGACTTCGTTTCGATGGTGAAGGACAGCTCCCTCGTTTCCGTGCTCGGTGTTTCCGACATCACGCAGATGGGCAAGGTCTATGCCTCCGGCTCCTTCCGCTTCTTTGAGACCTATTCAATCGTCACCTATATCTATCTGATCCTGACGATTGGCTTGTCGCTCGCGCTGCGGCAGGTCGAGCAGCGGATGCGCAAGGCTCACAGCCGGTAACACTGCATGATTCGAATTGCCGTTTCCGAGAAAAATCGCTATATGCAGGCCCATGGAATCCAAGTTCAGATGCATTGGCGCGCATGTTTTCGTGCTGCAGGATCATTATCGCCTGCCGGCACGTTTCTTTGCGACCGTCTCCGGCGCGCTCAGCAGCCGACTTCGCTGATCGAATGACGGCCGGCCGGCCTTGCCGCCAATTCCTTCCCATTGCATCCAAAACGGACTGAAAAGCCATGAGCGCACCGCGTACCCTCTATGACAAAATCTGGGACGACCATCTGGTCGACGAACAGGCAGACGGCACCTGTCTTCTCTACATCGACCGCCATCTGGTCCACGAAGTGACCTCGCCGCAAGCGTTCGAAGGCTTGCGCATGACCGGCCGCACGGTTCGCGCCCCGGAAAAGACGCTCGCCGTCGTCGACCACAACGTTCCGACCTCGCCCGATCGCCATCTCGGCATCAAGAACGAGGAAAGCCGTATCCAGGTCGAGCAGCTGGCCAAGAACGCCGCCGAGTTCAAGGTCGAGTACTACTCCGAGAACGACAAGCGCCAAGGCATCGTGCACATCATCGGGCCGGAACAGGGCTTCACCCTGCCGGGCATGACGATCGTTTGCGGCGATAGCCACACGTCCACCCACGGCGCCTTCGGCTCGCTCGCCCACGGCATCGGCACGTCTGAAGTCGAACACGTCCTGGCGACGCAGACGCTGATCCAGAAGAAGGCGAAGAACATGCTGGTGCAGGTCGATGGCCAGCTTCCGGCAGGCGTCACCGCCAAGGACATCGTGCTGGCCATCATCGGCGAAATCGGCACCGCCGGCGGTACGGGTTACGTCATCGAATATGCCGGCGAAGCGATCCGCGCACTGTCGATGGAAGGCCGCATGACGATCTGCAACATGTCGATCGAAGGCGGCGCCCGCGCCGGCCTGATTGCGCCCGACGAGACGACCTTCGAGTATATCAAGGGCAAGCCGCGTGCGCCGAAGGGCGAGGCGCTGGAACAGGCGATTGCCTACTGGAAGACGCTGAAGTCGGACGAAGGCGCACATTTCGACCGCGTCGTGAAGCTCAACGCTGCCGAGCTGCCGCCGATCGTTTCCTGGGGCTCCTCGCCGGAGGATGTCGTCTCGGTGCAGGGCGTCGTTCCTAACCCGGACGAGATCCGGGACGAAACGAAGCGTGCCTCCAAGTGGCGCGCGCTTGATTACATGGGCCTGAAGCCAGGCACGCCGATGACCGAGATCAACATCGACCGCGTCTTCATCGGCTCCTGCACCAACGGCCGTATCGAAGACTTGCGCGCCGTTGCCAAGGTCGTTGAAGGCAAGACCGTTGCTTCGACCGTCAACGCCATGATTGTTCCCGGCTCCGGCCTCGTGAAGGAACAGGCGGAAGCCGAGGGCCTCGACAAGATCTTCAAGGCGGCCGGCTTCGACTGGCGCGAGCCCGGCTGTTCCATGTGCCTCGCCATGAACGACGACCGCTTGAAGCCGGGCGAGCGCTGCGCCTCGACGTCCAACCGCAACTTCGAAGGCCGCCAGGGCTTCAAGGGCCGCACGCACCTCGTCTCCCCGGCTATGGCCGCCGCCGCTGCGATCGCAGGCCATTTCGTCGATATCCGCGAGTGGAACTGACGACCATGCCTCCCCTTCGATTAGAAGGGGAGGCATGCCGTCTCCAGAAGACAAGATGCGCATTCGGTGAGACAATAGTTTCCTGCCCTTTCAGGTGAGCAGCATGAATGCGCCAAACAAGCCTTCGCCGAAGTACCTTCGCCTTTTTCTTCTGCGTCACGCAAAATCCGCCTGGCCGGCCGATATCGCGGATCATGACCGCCCGCTAGCAAAGCGCGGGCGAAAGGCTGCACCCTTGATCGGCGCCTATATGGCGCGTGAAAAGCTCTTTCCCGACCTCGTCCTGGTATCAACCGCTCAGCGCGCGCAGGGAACATGGAAGCGTGTCGCGAAAAAACTTTCCGCTTCGATTGCTGAACGCGACGTGCCGGACTTATACGAAGCCCCGGCGGGGCGGATTGCCGGCATCCTCCAGAAGGTTGAATCGTCGGCCCGGACAGTCATGCTCGTCGGACACAATCCCGGTTTTCAGGACCTCGCGAACAATCTCGTCGGCAATGGCGATCCAGACGCTTGCGCGCGCCTGAAGGACAAATTCCCCACTGCCGGCTTGGCAATCATTGCGTTTGAGGCGAACCGTTGGGCGGATATATCGCCAGGAAGCGGACGCCTCGAACGCTTCGTGACGCCGCGTGAACTCAGGTGAGCAACCATCTCCTCCTCGCCGCAAAGGTGGAGAGGAGGAGATAGAAGGTCTCTTGATCAGAACGTTGCCGTATAGGGTTCCGGCCCCATGCGGGCATTCCTGTCGTCGAGCTTGGCAATCGCCGCCATGTCCTCGGCATCGAGCTTGAAATCGAAGACCTGGAAGTTTTCCTCGATACGCGACGGCGTTACCGACTTGGGGATCACGACAAGACCGGTATCGATGTGCCAGCGGATGATGACCTGCGCCGGCGTCTTACCATGCTTCTTGGCGATCTCACCGACAACCGGATTTGCAATGAACTTGCCCTGACCGAGCGGGCTCCAGGATTCAGTGACGATATTCAGTTTCCGGTGCGCGTCCTGCGCGGCCTTCTGCTGAAAATCCGGGTGCAGCTCGATCTGGTTGATGACCGGAACCACGCCGGTATCGCCGATGATGTGATCCAGATGATCCGGATAGAAGTTGGAGACGCCGATCGATCGAGCGCGGCCTTCTGCCCTGACCTTGACGAAAGCCTTCCAGGTTTCGCGATAGAGGCCGCGGTGCGGCGACGGCCAGTGGATCAGGTAAAGATCGACATATTCGGTGCCGAGCTTCTTCAGACTGCCCTCGAAGGCGCGCATGGTGCTGTCGTAACCCTGATCCGTGTTGCGAAGCTTGGTGGTGATGAAAACATCCTTACGATCGAGGCCGGAGGAACGCACACCCTCGCCGACACCCTCTTCGTTGTCGTAGCCGGAAGCCGTATCGATATGGCGGTAGCCGGCTTCGAGGGCCTTGCGGACCGTCGGCGCCGCGATATCCTGTGGCGTCTGCCATACGCCGAGGCCGACCTGGGGAATGGAATGTCCGTCATGGAAAGTGATGATGGGTTGATTGGCCACAATATATCTCCGGAAGTTTGAAGAATTGGAGGGGGATAAAATTGAATCCGCAAGCGGATTTCCCGGCAGCCTGAGTGCCGGTCAAACGGATATAGGAGACGGCGTACGAATTATCACCCCTGACGCCTCAGAGAACGCGTATCGTTGTCCCCTTGCGCATATGCGGCAGAAGCCGGCGCATGTCGCGTGGATGGACGGCGATGCAACCGGCCGTCGGCTCATAGCCCGGCCTGATGAGATGGAAGAAGATTGCCGATCCCCGATTGCGGGTGCGGGATGTGATATTCCAATCCATGACGACACATATATCGTAGAGTCCATCCTTGCGCTTCAACTCCTCGTGGCTTGGACGGAACGGCGCCCTGACGAGGCGATTGTAGTTCGGATCGCCGGGTTGGTCGCACCAGAGCATGTCCTGCCGGATGCGGCGGATCGTGAGCGGTGTTTCGAGGCGGCTCGGATGCTCGCCGCGGCGGAAGCCGTAAAGCAGCTTCAACGAAGCAATCGGCGTTGCACCGTCGCCCTCGCGCTTCAAGATGGTGCGGCCGGAGCGGCCGATTGCAGCGGGAACGACGAGAGGACCGCATTGAACCAGTGCACGGCTCTGCCTGCCGGGCGCCGGACGCACAATAATGGTGGATGGTGCGGTTCTTCGGGTTCGCCTTTTTTTCTCCATCTTTCTCACATGTTCTTGTTTTGCTTGTGAGTTCAATTGAAATCACATCGGCCCCAGCTGGGCAACAGCACGTCTTCTGGTCTTTGCCAACGATTGAATATGTCGTAGGACTTGATTGGACGGAATTGAGGAACAGAACCGCATGACCGCACGCACCATTCTACTGGTGGATGATGATAGCGACCTCCGCGAAACACTCACGGAGCAGCTTGCGCTCTATGAGGAATTCACGGTTTTGCAAGAGGCAACAGCCGGCAAAGGCGTACAGGTTGCGCGCAGCACGCCTATCGACCTTCTCATCATGGATGTGGGACTGCCGGACATGGATGGGCGCGAAGCCGTGAAGATTCTGCGCAAGGGCGGTTTCAAGGCGCCGATCATCATGCTGACCGGGCACGACACGGATTCAGATACCATCCTTGGTTTGGAAGCCGGCGCCAACGATTATGTCACCAAGCCATTCCGCTTTGCAGTGCTTCTGGCGCGCATCCGCGTTCAGCTTCGGCAGCATGAACAGAGCGAGGACGCGACCTTCACGGTCGGTCCCTATCTCTTCAAGCCGAGCCAAAAGCTGCTCACCGCCGAGAACGGCCAGAAGATCCGTCTCACGGAGAAGGAAGCGGCGATTATCCGCTACCTCTATCGCGCAGAGCAGAAGGTCGTTACCCGCGACGTGCTTCTTGAGGAAGTATGGGGTTACAATTCCGGCGTGACGACCCATACGCTTGAAACACACGTCTACCGCCTGCGCCAGAAGATCGAGCGCGATCCCTCGAACGCCGAAATCCTCGTGACGGAAAACGGCGGCTACAAAATCATACCGTAGGGCAAAGAGCCGGATGGCGCTGACAGACGATATCAACTTGCTTTCGCAGCAGCAGCTCTTCAGAGGCATGTCTGCCGATCAGCTGCGGTTGATCGCCTTCGGCGCCGACCGGCGTTTGATTTCCACCGGACAGATGCTCTTCCGCGAGGGATCGCCCGCCGAAAGCGCTTACGTGGTTGCCGGCGGTGCGCTGGAGCTCAGCACGGCCGACCCCGATGGCCATCCCAAGGTCAAGCACATCGCCGGTCCCGGCAC
This sequence comes from Rhizobium sullae, assembly GCF_900169785.1. Taxonomy (GTDB): domain Bacteria; phylum Pseudomonadota; class Alphaproteobacteria; order Rhizobiales; family Rhizobiaceae; genus Rhizobium; species Rhizobium sullae. Next base: position 87,834 of record NZ_FWER01000037.1, on the reverse strand, counting down.
ATTGCTCTCCGAACTCGCGCTGGTAACGCTGGTGGAGCGCAAATTCACGGCCGTGGCTCGAGAGGATTCCAGCGTCATCCGCATCACGCGGGCGCTCTTCCACAGGCTGATCGAGGAATATCCGGACGCAGCCCGGATCATAGAGAGCCGCATTCGCGACAACATCGCGGAATTGGCGGCGCGGGCGACTGCGCAGCTTCACCGCTTTTCGTAGATCTCAGAGATTAAAATGCGCGGTCACCGGCACGTGGTCGGACGGGCGGTCCCATCCGCGAGCTTCCTTCAGGATGTCGATGCGCTGCAACAACGGACCGAGGTCCGATGACGACCAGATATGATCGAGGCGGCGGCCGCGATCGGCGGCTTCCCAGTCCTTGGCGCGGTAGCTCCACCAAGTATAGAGCTTCTCACTCGCCGGCACCTGCTGACGCATGAGATCGAGCCAGGCTCCGCGCTTCATCGCCTCCAGCAGCCCCTCGGTTTCGACCGGCGTATGGCTGACGATCTTCAGCAGCTGCTTGTGCGACCAGACGTCGTGCTCGAGCGGCGCAATGTTCAGGTCACCGACGAGGATGGCCGAGGTATTCGCTTCGCCGTTAGCCTTCAGCAGCTTCATTTCCTCTACGAAATCCAGCTTATGGGCAAACTTCGGATTGACGGCCGGGTCCGGCTCGTCACCGCCGGCGGGCACATAGAAGTTGTGCAGCCTGACGCGGCGCCCTTCCCGCTCAAAGATCGCGGAGATATGGCGGGCATGGCCGACATTGCCGTAGTCCAGGTGATGATCCTCACGGAGCGGGATGCGCGATGCAATAGCAACGCCGTGATAGCCTTTCTGGCCATGCACGATGATGTGCTCATAACCCATGGCGCGAAGCGGAGCCGCTGGAAAGAGCTCGTTCGGAACCTTGGTTTCCTGCAAGCAGAGGATATCCGGCCTGTGCTTGAGCACGAACTGCTCAACGATCGGCATGCGCAGGCGCACCGAATTGATGTTCCAGGTGGTAATCGAGAAGCTCATGCCATTGCCTTTAAAAAGAGATGGAAAAGGCCTTAGAGCAAAGGCACGTCGGATGGAACGTCCGCAAACGAAAACGCCCGGCTTTCACCGGGCGTTTTTCACAGAAAGTCATATGGTATGGCATCAGTCGCGGTTAGCGGCAGTACCTGGAATGCTTTCATACGGCACTCTGAAGACCTTCTGATCAAACTGAACGCCGGTCCTCACGTTGAACACCATCACCGACGTGTCCTTGCCTTGATTGTCGGTGATCGTCCACTGGCGCAAATCGTACGTCTTCGGATCGAACATCATCGTGATCGTCGAATTGCCGAAGATCGTCTTGTTGCCGAGCGCAATCGTGGTCAGATCGGATTCTTCCTTCACGCTCTTCACCGAACCGTCCGACAGGTTGATCCTGCGTGCAAGCAGCAGGCTGAGTGGCGTCTTCGAAAGTGGATAGAGACTCCAGGTCTTAAGCTTCAGGTTACCGACGGCGACGTTCCTGCCGTCGGAGATCACCCTGATCGGCGACGGATTGTCATAGTTGAAGCGCAGCTTGCCGGGGCGCTCAATGTAGAATTTGCCGCCTGTCTGTTCGCCACGCGGGCCGAACTGGACGAAATCACCCTGCATTGTGGCGACGCCAGAGAAATGATCAGCGATCGCCTGTGCCGTCGCGGAACCGCCGGCAGCAGCTTGCGCAAAGGCTTCGACTGGAATTGCAGTTGAAGCGGCAGCCAGCGCCAGCGCACCAATAAGATGGCGGCGGGTGAGCGAGAGGCCTTTGAAGCCGGAATCCGAATTGGTCATCTGGGTCTCCTTTGATGCGACCTGCATGCTGCCGAAAGGCGGCGTCTTCATGGCGCAGACGCACCGCTGCAGAAGGTAACGCTTTCGAGGCTATCAGGTTTCCGTGAAGCCATTGCCCCGGCGGTCTTTCCGGCCGCTAGCGATCGAGGATATCGCCTTCGGTCGGAACCAGGATTTCGCGCTTGCCCGCATGGTTCGCAGGGCCGATGACGCCTTCCTGCTCCATGCGCTCGATCAGTGAAGCGGCGCGGTTATAGCCGATGCCGAGACGACGCTGGATATAAGATGTCGAAGCCTTGCCGTCGCGAAGCACGATCGCCACTGCCTGATCATAGGGGTCATCGGAATCCGCCAGATTGGAGGTGCCCGCAGGGCCGCCGTAATCATCGTCGTCCTCGTCATCTGCAGTGATCGCCTCGAGATATTGCGGCGCGCCCTGCGTCTTCAGATATGAAACGATCTCCTCGACTTCCATATCGGCCACGAAGGGACCGTGGACACGCTGAATGCGTCCGCCGCCCGCCATGTAGAGCATATCGCCCATGCCGAGCAGCTGTTCGGCACCTTGTTCGCCGAGGATCGTGCGACTGTCGATCTTCGACGTGACCTGGAAGGAGATGCGCGTCGGGAAGTTGGCCTTGATCGTGCCGGTGATAACGTCGACGGACGGACGCTGGGTGGCCATGATCACGTGAATACCGGCGGCGCGCGCCATCTGCGCCAGGCGCTGGACGGCGCCCTCGATATCCTTGCCGGCGACCATCATGAGGTCGGCCATTTCATCGATGATGACGACGATGTAGGGCATCGCCTGCAGGTCGAACTCCTCGGTTTCGTACATCGCTTCGCCGGTGTGACGGTCAAACCCTGTCTGCACGGTTCGCGAAATGGCCTCACCCTTGACCAACGCCTGCTCGACGCGCGCATTGAAGCCGTCGATGTTGCGAACGCCGATCTTCGACATCTTCTTATAACGCTCCTCCATCTCTCGGACGGTCCATTTGAGCGCGACGACAGCCTTCTTCGGATCGGTGACGACCGGCGACAACAGATGCGGAATGCCGTCGTAAACTGAGAGTTCGAGCATCTTCGGGTCGATCATGATCAGGCGGCACTGTTCCGGCGTCAAACGGTAGAGTAGCGACAGGATCATCGTGTTGATGGCAACCGACTTGCCGGAGCCAGTTGTACCGGCAACGAGCAGGTGCGGCATCTTCGCAAGATCAGCGATGACGGCTTCGCCGCCGATTGTCTTGCCGAGCGCCATCGCAAGCTTTGCCTTCGAGCCTTCGAAATCGCGTGACGCGATCAGTTCCCGCAGGTACACCGTTTCACGCGTCGAGTTCGGCAATTCGATTCCGATCGCGTTTCGGCCGGGAACCACGGCGACACGGGCGGCGATCGCGCTCATGGAGCGGGCAATGTCGTCTGCAAGGCCGATGACGCGTGAGGACTTGATGCCGGGAGCCGGCTCAAGCTCATAGAGCGTGACGACCGGGCCGGGGCGGACATGGATGATTTCACCCTTGACGCCGAAGTCTTCGAGGACGCCTTCGAGCATGCGGGCATTCTGCTCCAGCGCATCGGCCGAAAGCGACGAGTCGCGAACGACGTTCTTTGGCTCGGCAAGCAGATGAATCGAGGGAACCTGGAAGCCCTCTGGGCGAATGAAGGAACCCTGCGACTCGCGCTCAATGCGAGCACCAGGCTTTGGCCGCGAGACCTGCGGCACGACGCGCGGCTCGGGCTTGCCGCCAGCGGTCTTCGCCGGTGCACGCATCATCCAGCCCTCGTCGTCGTCCGGCAGAATATCGGCCGGACGCGGCGGCATGTCGCTATCGAACGGCACATCGTCATCATCATCGTCGTTGAGCGAAATCGACGGCGCGGAGACGACACGGCGGAGCGAACCGTTGCGTGATTCCATTGACGGCTCCAGGCGCTCGCCGCGGCCTGCCGGCGCCTTGGCGCGGACGGGCTCGTTCAGGGTACCGAATTCATCGTCGTTGAAGTCATAGGGCGATTCGAAATCGCTCTGACGGCGCTTGCGCGGCCCTAGGCCGAAGATGCGGCGCATCCGCGCCTGGCTCATGTACCAGACATGCGTCAACGCTCCGAATGCAAGCCACCCACCCTCTTCGTCGTCTTCATCCTCATCACCAATCGAGCGGGCTTTGGAAGGTGCAGCCACGAATGCATCGCTCACGTCCTCGTCGGCTTCCGTGCGGCCAACGATGCCCGCAGAAAACAGCATCATCCAGGCGGTGGGCAGCGCGAACACGCCGCCGACAGCCGTCGCGAACGCGCCGCTCGGGTAGGCGCCGACGAAAAGAGCCGGAAAACGAAGGATCATATCGCCGATGACGCCGCCTATGCCGTTGGGGATCGGCCATGTCAGCGGCGGCGGGATGCAACCGATCACGGCAGACGAAAGGACCGAACCTAGGGCCCAGGCGCCGGCTCGCGCCGGAATGCGGCTGATGCGGCGGCCGGAAATCAATGCCAGGGCCCAGGCGACGACCGGCAGCAGCGCCACAACACTGGCAAGCCCGAAGAACTGCATCGCGATATCGGCAAAGGCGGCGCCGCCATATCCCAGGACATTTGCCGGCGGATTGCCGGTTGCGTAGGAATAGCTCGGATCTGAGACGTTCCATGTCGCCAGTGCTGCAACCGCGAGCGCCAATAGCAGGAAGATCGCAAAGCCCAGGAGAGCTTGCGCCTGCCTGAGCACGAACCCTGAGAGGGAGAAACGGTCCGGCCGGTTATCGATCACCGGCGAAGTGCTTCTTGCCATATACCCAACCCGTCCAATGCTGAGCGCGCGAGTCGCCGAGGCGTCGCCACGCAATATGCGTCCGCCCCACCTAATCAAAGGAGGGTTAAAGCGATGTTAACCATGAGAGATCGGATAGGCCTGACCGGCAAATAAAAAGGCCCGAACCTGAAAAGGTCCGGGCCAAGATGCGGCCGATATATTTCGATAGGCCGCGACGGGCTGTTCTGCGGCGCCCTCTGCTGGGCGCCGCAATCCCTGTGATCAAGAAGAGTGGTAGGCAGCTTCGCCGTGGGTCGACAGGTCGAGACCTTCGCGTTCTGCCTCCGGGGTTACGCGCAGGCCGACGATAAGGTCGACGATCTTGTAGAGGATCGCAGAGCCGACGCCCGACCAGACGAGGGTCGTCAGGACACCCTTGAACTGAGCCCAGACCTGAGTTGCCGTACCAGCATAAGAAGCAGCGAAATCTGCCGTCGAATAGTCGACGATGCCTGCACCGCCGAGAGCCGGGTTGACGAGAATGCCGGTGCCGATTGCACCGATGATGCCGCCAACGCAATGGACGCCGAAGACGTCAAGGCTGTCGTCGTAGTTGAACTTGTTCTTCACGACGTCGACGAAGAAGTAGCAGACCGGCGAAACGATGAGGCCGAGAACGATCGAACCCATCGGACCTGCAAAGCCTGCTGCCGGAGTAACGGCAACGAGACCGGCAACTGCACCCGAAGCAGCACCCAGCATGGAAGCCTTGCCGCGGGCGAAGGTTTCAACGATGCACCAGGAAACAGCGGCCGCAGCGGCTGCGAGGAAAGTGTTGATCATGGCAAGCGAAGCGTAGGCATTTGCTTCGAGGTTGGAGCCAGCGTTGAAGCCGAACCAACCGACCCACAGAAGCGCTGCGCCGACCATGGTGAGCGTCATCGAATGCGGAGCCATGATTTCCTTCTTATAGCCCGTGCGCTTGCCGAGCATGATGGCGCCGACGAGGCCGGCAATACCAGCATTGATGTGAACGACCGTGCCGCCGGCGAAGTCGATTGCACCATAGGAGAAGATCAGGCCGGACGGCGAAGTGTACGAGCTCGGACCACCCCAGAACCAAACCATGTGCGCCATCGGGAAGTAGATGAAAGTGACCCACAGGATAACGAAGAGGATGACGGCAGAGAACTTGATGCGCTCGGCAAACGCACCGACGATGAGGCCGGGCGTGATGCAGGCAAACGTCATCTGGAACACAATGAAGGTGTATTCCGGAATGGCGACGCCTTTCGAGAAGGTCTCGACAAGGGACGACGTGTTGACGCCGGCGAGGAAGGCCTTGGAGAAACCGCCGACGAAGCTGTTCAGCGAGCCGCCGTCAGTGAAGGCCAGCGAGTAGCCGTAGGTGACCCAGATCAGGGACACAACGGCGGTGATCATGAATACCTGCATCAGCACGGAGAGCATGTTCTTGGCGCGCACGAGGCCGCCATAGAAGAGAGCCAGGCCCGGAATGGTCATCAACAGCACGAGCGCCGATGAGACGAGCATCCAGGTATTGTCACCCTTGTCCATGGTGAAGGCCGGAGCCGCTGCAGCCGCGGCATCGGCAGCAGCCGGCGCGGTCTCCTGCGCGAAGGCGACGACCGGCGCGAAAAGCGCGGCAGACGCAGCCCCGAGCCGCGCAAATGTGGAGGAAAACTTCGAAATTGACATTGGAATAAAGCTCCTTGCTCAGCCGTTCTTACAGCGCTTCGGTATCGGTTTCGCCCGTGCGGATACGGACGGCATGGTCGATCGAGTAGACGAAAATCTTGCCGTCGCCGATCTGGCCGGTCTTGGCTGACGACGCGATGGCTTCGACGGCCTTGTCGACGATTTCTGATGCGACGGCGATTTCGATCTTGAGCTTCGGCAGGAAGCTGACTGCATATTCCGTACCGCGATAGATTTCGGTATGCCCCTTCTGGCGTCCGTAGCCCTTCACCTCGGTCACGGTCAGGCCTTGGATGCCGATCGCCGTGAGGGCTTCGCGGACCTCATCGAGCTTGAACGGCTTGATAATGGCCATCACAATTTTCATCTGGTTTTCCCATCCTTCGTTATCCTCGGCGCGGAGCCGACTCTCCTTGCCGCTGACATTCACGAACAGCGACTGGGGATATACATTCAAAGGGCGTGCCAGATTCGAAGCAGACTATAAGTTATTGAAAAATAAAGAGTATAATGAACGATGCTATTTAAGAGGCAAATGGTAGGGCAAGAACCGCCCAAATAATGCCCAAATTTGAAAAAATGCACATTTTTTATTCATTTGCCTTTTTCCGAATCAAACCTTCCTGCGCGACTGACGCAATCAGAACGCCAGACCGCGTGAACAGGCTACCGCGCGTGAGCCCACGAGCGCCGGAAGCAGATGGACTATCCTGCGTGTAAAGCAGCCAATCCGTAAGTTTATCAGGCCGATGAAACCACATGGAATGGTCGAGGCTCGCAACCTGCAGGCTTTGGTCGAAGATCGAGGTTCCATGAGCGTAGAGCGAGGTATCAAGCAGCGTCATGTCTGAGAGATAGGCAAGCACTGCGGCTTGATAGAGCCGGTTATCCGGGACCGGCCCCGTCGCGCGCACCCAGACGTCCTGACGGGGATCGAGCTTCCTGTCGGAAAAATAGTGCGTCAGCGAAACCGGCCGGATTTCGATCGGCCGTTCGCGCTCCCAGTATTTGCGCACAGCCGGCGGCGCATGCGCGAGATACTGTTCCTTGATCTGCTGCTCGCCGAGCAGCTTTTCCGGCGTCGGAACATCCGGCATTACGATCTGATGATCGAAACCCGGCTCCTCGATCTGGAAGGAGCACGAGAGCGCAAAAATCGCCTTGCCGTGCTGGATCGCCACGACCCGGCGCGTATTGAAGCTCGATCCGTCGCGAATGCGTTCCACCTGATAGACGATCGGCACGGAAGGATCCCCCGGCCGCATGAAATAGGCATGCAGCGAGTGAACGAAGCGCTCTGTCTCGATCGTCCGCTGGGCAGCCATCAGTGCCTGACCGATCACCTGTCCGCCAAAAACGCGTTGCCAGCCAACCTGCGGGCTGCGACCACGAAAGATATCGACCTCGATCGGCTCGAGATCGAGCGTCGCGAGCAGCGTTTCCATGGCCGTGGGCTTGGCTGCGTCTTCCATCATTTGTTCAGCTCCCGACGGTAGGAAGTGGGGATACGATGATCTATATAGATCGTCATTGTAATCACAAGCGCGGGGAGCGGGCGATGCTGGACATGCTGGTTGTTGGCGGAGGTTATGTCGGCCTTTCCGCGGCGGTCGCGGTCAAGCAGGCAGCCCCCCACCTTGAGATTGCGGTCGTTGAAGCATCGCCTGAGCATGTCTGGCAGAAGGATATGCGCGCCTCCGCAGTCATCGCCGCGGCAACGAAGATGCTGGAGGTCTTCGGCATCTGGGAAGAAATCCTTCCGGAAGCCCAGCCGATCACCAAGATGATCGTGACCGATTCCAGGACCTCCGATCCGGTGCGTCCGGTCTTCCTCACCTTCGACGGTCAAGTGGAAGACGGCCGCCCCTTCGCGCACATGATCCCGAACGCCGTCATGGTCCGCGCGCTGCGCGGCGTCTGCGACCGGCTCGGCATCGAAATCCGGCATGGACTGATCGCCTCTGGCCTGAAGACGGAAGAAAACCGGATTTCCATCACGCTGTCCGATGGCAGCATGCTGGAGTCACGCCTGCTCGTGGCCTGTGACGGCGTGCGGTCGAAGCTCCGCGATCTGGCGGGCATAAAGACGGTCAGCTGGGATTACGGCCAATCCGGCATCGTTGTGACCGTCGAGCATGAGCGGCCGCACAATGGCTGCGCCGAAGAGCATTTCCTCCCATCCGGCCCCTTCGCGATCCTGCCGCTCACCAACAACCGCTCCTCCCTTGTCTGGACCGAACGCACGCACGATGCCGACCGGCTTGTTTCCGACGACGACCTGATTTTCGAGGAGGAACTGGAGCGCCGTTTCGGGCACAAGCTCGGCGCGCTCAAGGTCATTGGCGAAAAGCGTGCCTTCCCGCTCGGCCTCACGCTTGCCCGCGCCTTCGTGGCACCGCGCGTTGCACTTGCCGGCGATGCGGCACACGGCATTCATCCGATTTCCGGCCAAGGTCTCAATCTCGGCTTCAAGGACGTGGCCGCGCTGGCTGAGACCGTCGTCGAGGCCGACCGCCTCGGGCTCGATATCGGCTCGATCAATATTCTCGAACGCTACCAGACCTGGCGCCGCTTCGACACCTTCCGCATGGGGGTTACGACCGACGTGCTGAACCGGTTGTTCTCGAATGACATAATGCCGGTGCGCATTGCCCGCGATGTCGGCCTCGGCATCGTCGACAGGCTGCCGAGCCTCAAGTCCTTCTTCATCGGGCAGGCGGCCGGCACGGCGGCCAGGAACAATCCAAGGCTTTTGGCAGGCGAGACGATCTAATCGTCAAGCCTCCGTGCCTCTGACACCAGCATGATCGGAATGCCGTCACGGATCGGATAGGCAAGGCGCGCCTTTTCCGAGACGAGTTCGTTGTGCTCCCGGTCATAGCTGAGCCTTCCCTTGGTCAGCGGGCAAACCAAGAGCTCAAGCAGTTTCGGATCAACACGGCTGAGTTTTTCGTCCATGCCCAATGATTTACTGCAAAACCGTATCGGAGTCACCGAAGACGCGCGCGAGCACGATTTCGGTAATGGCGATCAGGGTCTCCGCTCTGGTCTTAAGATCGGGCGCCTCCAGCAGCGCCTGCTTCTCGGCAGGGCCAAAGGGCGACATCATCGCAAGCGAATTCACGAGCGTCAGGTTGCTGGCGCGCTCGACGCTTTCCCAATCGGCCTCAAGCTTGTTCGCATCGAGATAAGCCCTGAACGCGGAGAGCAAGGCGCCACGATCGACGGCGTCTTCCTCATCGCGTGCGGAGAGATCGGAAATGAAGGGAGCGATGTGGAAGCTTCTGAACGGCTCATGCGTCATTTTTTCGCCAAGTAGGCGAAAGCGGCAAACGCCCGTCAGCGAAACGATATAGCGCCCGTCGCCCGTCTCCGCAAAAGAGGTGATCCGCCCGATGCAGCCGACGGGAGCGAGATGAGGTTCGCCACTCTTCTCGCCCGCCGTCGAATCGTTATCACCAAGCGCGGGCTGGACCATGCCGATCAGCCGATTGCCGGCCAGAGCGGCGTCAAACATCGCGAGATAACGTGGCTCGAAAATATTCAGCGGAAGCTGTCCCGTAGGCAGAAGAAGAGCGCCGGTCAGAGGAAAGACGGCGATCGAATCTGGCAGATCGCCGGGCTTTAAATATCTTGCATTCCCGACTTGCATCAAACCTTGTCCCGCAATCAACCGGCAGGAGCGAAACGATACTCCTGTTCTGCCTCTGAAATGTGGTGCCCTTGCCCAAAAACGCAAGGGCAAGGTTTCTAAAGTTACGAGAAGAGCATCGCTGAAAGCTTGCGCCGCGCGGACACGGTTGCCGGGTCCTTGAAGCCCCAGACTTCGAAGAACTGCAGGAGCTGACGGCGCGCGCCATCGTCATCGAAGGTCCGGTCCTTGCGCATGATGTGGAGCAGATGGTCTGCCGCCTCATCGCGCTTTCCCTCGACGTTCAGAATCTTGGCAAGCTTCATGCGTGCGTCGTGATTGTCCGGATCGAGCGCAAGGTCCTGCTCCAGGGCGACGGGATCGCCGAGCTTGCGAGCTTCTTCGATCTGATCGAGCTTCGTGATGACGGCTTGAATCCCAGCGTCATTGGCAAGCCCTTCCGGCAGATCGGTTAACGCTTCGCGAGCGCGCTGATGCTGGTTGGCGGCAATCATGCATTCGGCCATCCCAGCAAGCGCCTTGGCATTTTCCGGATCGGCTTGCATCACTGCACCGTAGAGCTGCGCGGCACCATTGACGTCGCCCGCGGCAAGAAGGCCCGACGCCTCCTCAAGCACCGCTTCGATCTCCGCAGCCTGATCCGCACCGGCAGGACCGGCGAGGCGGTCGATGAACTGGCGAACCTGGCTTTCCGGCACAGCACCCATGAAACCATCGGCCGGGCGGCCGCCGACGAAGGCGATCACGGCCGGGATCGACTGAATGCCGAGTTGGCCTGCGATCGACGGATGGTCGTCGATATTCATCTTCACGAGCTTCACGCGGCCTTGCGCCTCGTTGACCACCTTTTCGAGCACCGGCGTCAATTGCTTGCAGGGGCCGCACCAAGGCGCCCAGAAATCAACGAGTACCGGCTGGTTGCGCGATTCCTCGATGACGTCCGTCGTGAAAGTGGCGGTTGTCGTATCCTTGATATGTCCGCCGCCTGCCGCCGGCTGCGGCGCCGAACCGAAGTTCGCCGTTGCCGACATCTGCGTGCCGAAGGAATTGCCGTAAGGATTGTCGCTGCCGCTCATTGGTATCTCCCGCCATGCCGGTGCCCGGCTTTTCTAGCGCTAAAATCGTATGTCAGGCCGTCACTTTCAAGACAAGCGGCTTATGGCCCGTCGCTTCCATGAAGCGGACGAGGTCTGCGCTTGCAATCGACGTTGTCGCATCGTTGGACAACGGATGGCAATTGACGATCTCCTCCTTCATCAAGTCCACATCGAGCACGAAGGTCACATTGTTGCCCGTGTCATTGATAGCGCCAAAGGCCGTGACCGCGCCGGGGATCACGCCAAGATATTCCATCAGCTTTTCCGGTTTGCCGAACGAAACCTTGCTGGCCGCACCGATCAATGCATGCACGGTCTTGAGATCGACAACGGCATGCTCTTCGACGGTCAGCAGGAAGAACTGATCCTTCTTATCCTTCACGAAAAGGTTTTTTGTATGCCCGCCAGGGATTTCATCGCGCAGCGACACCGATTCGGCCACGGTGAAGACCGGAGCATGCTGCCGCGTGCTGTGCGCGATACCGAGCCCGTCGAGGAAAGCGAAAAGATCGTCTCTGTTTTTCGGCTTGGCTTCGGTCATCGCGGCATCCGTCTGGAATGAAAGGGGCAAGGCGCCCTGATTAAGTCGGAGGAACATGTTTTGCAATGTTCGTGATCGACGCTTTTCCTTGAATTTGCGGCGGTTTGCGAAGGAGCTTCCGAGCACTCCGAATTTTTCTTGGCCTTTCCGTCATTTCCCTGTTGCATTTGAAAATCGATTGGGCCATATAGCGCCCGTCGCCGCAAGGTGGCAGCCCACGGTCCATCAACTACCCCGGACCGATGCGGATTGAGCGGGTGTAGCTCAGGGGTAGAGCACAACCTTGCCAAGGTTGGGGTCGAGGGTTCAAATCCCTTCGCCCGCTCCAAATTCTCAATTGTCCGGCCCCTAAGACATGGGTGACAACCTCGTGCCGAACGGGTCGTCGAGCCCCCGAGCAACCTGCAATCCCGTTGGACAGAGGATCCCGCTGATTGAGTTTTTCTCGTGCTCAATTCAGCCACAAGTCAATCGCCCTGTCATCTACGGCAAGGTCCAGGACTTCCTGGTATCTTTCTCTAGTTCAGATATGCTGAACTACCGCTTCGTGCACGTAAATTTGAGCAGCTGATGTGTCGCGCTCACTATGACAAACTGAGCTGAGTTACCCAGAAGGAGCGTATGCAAGCGCCCGGTTACGCCACGATGAAATCGTAGCGGCCAAATTGTCCGTCGCCCGTCGCCCTGACATCGAGCAGCAAGGCTGGGTTGAAAATACGGTCACGTTCATTGTCCGGTTCGCCGGGAAAATAGAGCTGCGTCGTCAGTACGCTTCCGCCGGGCCGTTGGACTTTCAGGTGGTAATGGCGGGTGCGACCAGAATATAGACCTGGCACGATTGTCTCGAACCACCATTTGCCTTCAGCATCGGTGAATTGATGCCCGCGGAGTTTGTATCCGCTATTGTCGTAGGTGCCGATCTCATTGGCATGCCATAACTCGATCAACGCTTTTGCCACGGGCTGGCAGTTCTCGGTCAGCACGTAACCAGCAAGCGTCATCCTTTCACCGCCCGGTGCATCGCTCACGAAGTCCTGTTTTTCAGGGCTCTCCGGGGTGAAATACGGGCCTTCGGTCTGCGCTGGCGTCAGATCGTCGTCATCTTTGCAAGTTGGTGTAAGCGACAGCTGCGCAGAAGCCCCGGCTGCATGGCCGAGTCTCGGCAGCAGAATCGGCGTGGCAACGAAGCTGATAAGGAAATGTCGCCGGGTCGGCATGGCGCTGTAACTCCCGAACATGGAAACCAAGATCCTTGCGGCTCCATTGGGCAGAAGTGGGGCGGGGCGCTAGCGGAATTTGGTACTCAATAGCAGGAGCGCCGCGCGCGGCCAAAATGCCTTGCTGTCGCCTCCGGTCACCGCGCGGTCACAGTCACCGCATTTCGGCCAGGTGCAATCTATTTTGACTGAGTGCTATGCACTTCGCGTCACGATCGTCGAGCGCTGCGCGCAAAAACCGCTCCCTCTAGCACCGGAGTGAATTCTGCAGCACTGGCACACATTGCTACGACGTCGCAATTTTAAGCTTGCCAAGGTTGGAGTCGAGGGTTCAAATCCCTTCGCCCGCTCCAATTTTCTCATTGTCCGACCCGGAGACATCGGTAACAGATCATACCTAAGACATGGGTGACAACCTCGTGCCGAAATGGTGTTTCTCGTGTCGCCACCTTGTCGCCACCGCGAAAAGGGATCTGGCGTTGGAAGCCGTGAAGAACATGACCCGATATCACTTCACGACACCTCAACACCCCGAGGAGCGGAATTGTGCTCATGGGGCTCCGGTTCTTAGAATGCCCGACGGCTCACCGCCGTGTTCCCACGGAGCGGTTTGGTCCCGGCGTGAAGGACGTGCAATGGATCGGGGAACTGAGTGCCGAGGGACGATGGATGGTCGGTGACCGTCAGCGGGTAACAGTATCGACCGTCGCCGAGCTTGAACTCGCCCTTGAAGTTGGCGCACCACAAAACGTCACCTGCTCAGGTCGGACACAATAACATCAGATACTTAATAATCCGCCGAAAGGCGTTTTTTTGTTGTTGTGAACCGATATCGCCGCGCCAGCGCCAAACGACCGGTCGCAGCCATTTGTCGCATTATCTGAAAAGAATTTGATTTGTGCGCAATGCATCGCCATGTTGAACGAGGGCGGACAACGGTTGGTTTGATGTATGCTGCAACGATTTGACGACACGGATGCCGCGCTGATCGACAGGCTGCAGAAATCCGCATTCGACTATTTTCTGAAGTATTCCAATCCCGAAAACGGCCTGGTCGCGGATACGTCCATACCCGACGTTCCCTGCAGCATCGCTGCCACCGGCTTTGCGCTTTCAAGTTATACGGTCGCCGTCGAACGCGGATGGATTACGCAGGCGGAAGCGGCAAGCAGGACGATCACGACGCTGCGCTTCTTTGCCGGGAGCCATCAAGGGCGCGAGCGCCATGCGACCGGCTATCGTGGCTTTTATTACCACTTCCTGCATATGGATACCGGCCACCGCGCATGGAACAGCGAGCTCTCAACGATCGACACGACCTTGCTCGTCGCCGGCATGCTGACGGCTGCGGCCTACTTCGATGGCGCCGATCCGATCGAGACGGAAATCCGCGAACTGGTGAAATTCATCTATGAGCGCATCGACTGGCATTGGGCGTTGAATAAAGGACAGACCGTCTGCATGGGCTGGAAGCCTGGAAGCGGCTTTCTGCGCTGGCGCTGGCAGGGCTATGACGAGGCGATCCTGCTCTACACGCTAGCGCTCGCTTCGCCCACCCATCCGATCCCGCAATCGAGCTACGATGCCTTCGTCTTAAGCTATTCCTGGATGCTCTTCGGCAAGCAGCCCTATCTTTATGCCGGACCGTTTTTCATTCACCTTTTCTCCCATGCCTGGATCGACTTCCGCGGGATTCAGGACAGGGAGATGGCTGCACGCGACTGGGACTATTTCCGCAACACCCAGGTTTCGATCGCCGTCCAGCGCGATTATGCCGAGCGCAATCCCGGGCACTTCGTCGGCTACAACAGGAATGTCTGGGGATTTTCCGCCTCCGACGGTCCGCCGCCAACGCGGAACATGCGTAGCGGCCGGCATCCGAAGGTTCTGGGTTACGCCGCGCGCGGTGCACCACTTGGCCCGGACGACGGGACAATCGCACCGTGGGCGGCGCTTGCGGCATTGCCTTATGACCGACAGGCGGCGGTCGACGGCCTGGAGGCGCTGCTGGCTGCCTATCCCAATCTGCTCTGCGAAGGCCGCTTTCCGGGCGGCTTCAATCCATCAGTGAAGACCGCCCGGCCCGAAGGTTGGGTGGACGACCGGTGCGTCGCGATCGACCAGGGACTGCTGGTGATGACGATCGAAAACGATCGGTCGGAGTTCATCTGGAGCCTGATGCAACGGTCGCCGATCATCCGGCTCGGCCTCGAACGTGCCGGCTTTACGGGCGGCTGGCTGGAGCAGGCGGAAACGGAAAGTGTTTCGCGAAAGACGGCTTAACGGCCGCCGAAGACATGCGCCTTGCCGGCGATATCAAGGCGAACACGATCGCCGCGCTCGGGCAAAGCCACGCTGGATGTCTTGATGAGGATCGGCGGCAGCGCCACCCCTTCCAGCGACACCGCCACGGTGCAGGTCGCACCGCCGAACTCCACCTCAACGACGCGGCCTCCAGAGGCGGGCTCGCTTTCATCGGCAACGACGCGAATCTGCTCCGGCCGCAGCATGATCTCGGCCTTGCCTTGATGGCCGCCTTCCACTGCGACGCGGCCGAGCGCGCAATCGGCAAAGCCATTGCGGATGATCGCCGGAAGCATCACCGCATCCCCCAAGAAGAGTGCGGTTTCGCGGTCCTTCGGCTGCAGGTAGAGCGATTGCGGTGAACCCGATTGGATCAGCTTGCCTTCCCTGAGCACCGCGACCTGATCTGCAAAAGAGAGAGCCTCTGCTTGATCATGGGTGACGAGAATCGCCGTGATATTCGCCGCCTGGAGGACGCGGGCGACGGCCTTGCGCATGTGTTCGCGAAGGCCGGTATCGAGCGCCGAGAAGGGCTCGTCGAGCAGCATGAGACGCGGCTTGCGGCCGAGGGCTCTCGCGAGCGCCACCCGCTGCTGTTGACCGCCGGAAAGCTGGTGAGGACGGCGCGTCAGCATGTTGCGGTCGAGCTCGACCATATCCAGCAGTTCGACGATCCGCTTTCCGCGATCGCGAGCGCCACGCTCGAAACCGAAGCCAATATTGTCGGCAACGCTCAAATGCGGAAAAAGCGCGCCGTCTTGCGAGACGATGCCGATGCCGCGCTTGTGGGCGGGAACGGTTGCCAAGCCATCCGCGAGCACTTCGCCATTCAGGATGACTTGCCCTTCATCTGGCCGCTCGAAGCCCGCAACAATGCGCAGCAAAGTCGTCTTGCCGGAACCCGAGGGGCCGACAACGGCGGTGCGGCTGCCGGCGGCAACGTCCAGCGTCACCTTGTCCAAAGCTCTCACCGGGCCATAGTGCTTGCTGACAGACTGGATCGTAAGCAGTGTCATTGGCCGGCAGTCCGTTTCGATTGGGCATAAAGAAGAAGCGTCAGCGGCAATGACAGCACGATCATCATCACCGCATAAGGAGCGGCCGACACATAGTCGATTTCGCTGGTCAGCGACCAGAATTTCGTTGCCAGCGTTTCAACACCGTTCGGCGACAACATCAGCGTTGCCGTCAGCTCGTTGGTGATGCCGAGCGCCGACAGCGCAATGCTTGCAGCAAAGCCCGGGGCAGCAAGGCGCATGGTAATCTGGCGCACGGCCTGCGATGGCGTGCGCCCCAAGCCCATGGCAGCCCGCTCCAGCTCTACAGGTGCCTGCGCGATGCTGGCATGAAGGCAGACCATCGCGCGCGGCAGGAAGAGCAGGACATAGGCAACGATGAGGGTCGCAAAAGTCTGGTAGAGCGGCAGCGCCAGCCGCACGGTGATCGTCACCAGTGCCAGCGCCACAACAACGCCGGGAAGCGAGCCGACATAATAATGGCAGGCTTCGAGCAATCGCTGGAATCGTCCCGGTGCGCGGACCGACAACCAGGCCATCGGCGCGGCCGCGATCGTCGTCAACACGCCGCCAGCGACCGCAAGGACGATCGTTTGAACGAAAGCATTTCCGACAGCATCCAGCCGCCAGATCTCCGTGCCGCCTAGATAGAGCCAGCGGCCGAGCGTCATGAGCGGCACGCCGAGCGTCAGCACACCAAGCGTTCCCGGCAGCAGAACACCAGGTACCACAAACCAGCCGAGATGGCGGCGATCGGCGGGACGCGCGGAACCGGAGCCGACGCGGGCGTAGCGCTCGTTGCCGCGGAGCAGAATTTCCAGGCCGAGCAGGAAGAGGCAGCAAGCGACGAGCACACCGCCGAGCATGTTGGCTGCGGGGCTGTTATAGGCAGACTGGAACTGATCAACGATCGCGGTCGAAAAAGTGTCGAAGCGGATCATCACGTAAAGCCCGTATTCCGACAGGAGATGCAGCCCGATCAGGAGCGAGCCTCCACAGATCGCAAGCCGCAGCTGCGGCAGGATCGCGCGGAAGAAGACGCGCCAAGGGCCAAGGCCAAGCGACGCCGCCGCATCCTCGATCGCCGGATCGAGGCGGCGAAGGGCGGCAGCGACCGGCAGGTAGAGAAAAGGGTAATAGGCAAGCACGGAAACGAAGACCCCGCTCTGCAGGCCGCGCATGCCGGGAACGAGGCTCACCCACGCATAGCTGTGCACGAAGGCCGGAACGGCAAGCGGCGCGACGGCAAGCCAGGACCACAACCGCGGAACCGGAACATTGGTCCGCTCCGTCAGCCACGCGAGCGTCACGGCAAGCACAATCGACAAGGGAATGGTGAGTGCTTCAAGCAAGATGGTGTTGACGAGCAGCTCACCGACACGCGGACGGAAGACCAGTGCCTTTACCGTTTGCCAGCCGACATCGGCGGTAATCCAGCCGATGAAGCCGAGCGGTACGAGGCTCATAACTGCGACCAGCGTTGCAAAGACGACGACGGAGGCGTGGGGCATGCGCCCGCGCAGCAAACCTGTTCCGCTGACTGGCGCCCTATTGCCGGGCGCGAGCCCGGAAACAAGGGATCTGTTGTCTTGCAGCAAGGCCGGCGCCTTTGTACGCTGAAAAAGGAAGGCAACCGCCTCTATCTGAAGCGGTTGCCCGGGTTGACATGCCCTAAGGTTTTCTTGAGCCAAAAGCAATAGTTTTGACTCGATCCGCCTGCGGCAGAAAGGCTTAGATCAGGCCAGCAGCCGTCATCAGCTCGACGACCTTCTTGCTGTCGAGTTCGGAAGCCTCAACCTTCGGTGCATTGAGATCGGCAAGCGGGACGAGCTTGTCGTTCGATTCGCCGCTGACCGCGTATTCATAGGACGTACCGTTCTTCAGGATGTCCTGGCCGCCCTTGCCGGCGACGAACTTCAGGAATGCCTGGGCTTCCTTCATGTGCTGCGTGGACTTCAAAATGCCGCCACCCGAAACGCTGGCGAAAGCGCCGGGATCCTGGTTCTTGAAGTAGTGCTGGCCGATATTCTTGCTGTTTTCGCCTGTCTTCGCCTGATCGCCGAACCAGTAGTAGTGGTAGATGACCGCGCCTTCGACTTCGCCGGCGTTGACCGCCTTCATGGCAACGCTGTTGCCCTTGTAGGGTGTTGCGTTCTCCTTCATGGCCTTCAGCCATGCAGCCGTTGCTTCTTCGCCTTTCAACTGCAGCAGCGCACCCACAATCGCCTGGAAGTCGGCACCGGCAGGCGACGCACCCCAACGACCCTTCCAGGCCGGATCGGCGAGATCGAGCAGAGACTTCGGCAGCTTGTCTTCGGTGAGCTTCGTCTTGTCATAGACAAAGACGGTCGAGCGGGCGGCAATGCCGGTCCACATCCCGTCGGCCGGACGGTACTGCGCCGGAACCAGATCAAGTGTTTCCTTGTCGACCGGGGCAAAGAGACCCGCGCTATCGACGAGCGCCATTGCCGGAGAGTTCTCGGTCAGGAATACGTCGGCCGGGGAAGCATCGCCTTCCTGAATGATCTGGTTGGCGAACTGCATGTCGCTGCCCTGGCGCATGGTGACCTTGATGCCAGTCTCCTTGGTGAAGGCATCGATCCATTCGCGGCCGAGGCTTTCATGCTGGGCGTTATAGACGACGATGCCTTCGGCGTCCTGCGCACTCGCGGCGGAAGCCAGCGTCGTCGCAGCAAGAAGCGAGGCGGCAAAAGCAAGCGCGGAAAAGCGCGTAAGAGAAATTTTCATTGATGCCTCCATCGCCGTGTCGCCCCAAACTCCCGGGGTGATGCGTGCTCGTATATTTTTCTTGATCCAGCTTTTCAAGTTTTGCCTTGCTAAGCCTCTTCACAAATACTTGAAGTTATCAATCAACTTTAGAATGATTCTATGGTCTTTGAGTGGCGTTGATCACCCGCGGCAGTGGCAAATGCCGGATCCGTAAAGCAAGAAAGGGACGATGGCGGGTCACCGTCATCGTCCCTTTCCGATCCAATGTGTTCGTAGGTCACTCGACGTCGAATTTGACGCCCTGAGCGAGCGGCAGCGTTTTGCCGTAATTGATCGTGTTCGTCGTGCGGCGCATGTAGGCCTTCCAGGCATCCGAGCCGGATTCGCGGCCACCACCGGTTTCCTTTTCGCCACCGAAAGCACCGCCGATTTCGGCACCCGATGGGCCGAGGTTGACGTTGGCGATGCCGCAATCCGAACCGCGGGCGGAAACAAAGGTTTCGGCTTCACGCATGTCGTTCGTGAAGATCGACGATGAGAGGCCCTGCGGCACGGCATTGTGCAGTTCCAGCACGTCATCGAAATCCGTGTACTTCATGACATAGAGAATCGGTGCGAAGGTCTCTTGTTCGACAGGGCCGGTTTGCGACGGCATCTCCACAAGCGCCGGACGCACATAGAAGGCATCGGCAGCGCCGTTTTCGACGCGCTCGCCGCCCGTGATCTTGCCGCCAGCCGACTTTGCTTCGGACAAAGCCGACTGCATCTTGTCGAAGGCTGCCTTGTCGACCAGTGGACCGACAAGCGTACTGTTTTCCAGCGGGTTGCCGATCGTGACCGAGCCATAGGCCTTCTGCAGGCGCGGCACGAGTTTGTCGTAGACGCTCTCGTGCACGAAGAGACGGCGAAGCGTCGTGCAGCGCTGGCCAGCGGTCCCCATCGCCGAGAAGGCAACGCCGCGGAGCGTCAGATCGAGATCCGCCGTCGGGCAAATGATGGCGGCATTGTTGCCGCCGAGTTCGAGAATTGCGCGGGCAAAACGCTGCGACAAGCGCGGGCCGACGGCGCGGCCCATGGCCGTGGAGCCAGTTGCCGAAACCAGCGGCACCTTCGGATGATCGACGAGAACTTCGCCCACTGCGCGGCCGCCGATCAGCAGCGTCGAGAGGTTCGCCGGCGCCTGCCCGCCTTCAGCGACGAAACGCTTCAGCGCCTTTTCGAACAGCGCCTGCACGGCAAGTGCCGTCAGTGGCGTCTTTTCCGACGGCTTCCAGACAGTGGAATTGCCGCAGACCAGCGCCAGCGCCGCATTCCACGACCAGACGGCGACCGGGAAGTTGAAGGCCGAAATGATGCCGACGACGCCGAGCGGATGCCAGCTTTCCATCATGCGGTGCTCGGAGCGCTCGGTTGCAATGGTCAGGCCATAGAGCTGGCGCGAAAGGCCGACCGCAAAATCGCAGATATCGATCATTTCCTGGACTTCGCCGAGACCTTCGGACGTGATCTTGCCGACTTCGATCGAAACAAGGCGGCCAAGCGCCGGCTTGGCGGCGCGAAGCTCTTCGCCGAGCAAGCGGACGAGTTCGCCGCGCTTCGGCGCCGGAACCGCGCGCCATGCGGCAAAAGCGTTGTGCGCTTCGTCGATCGCCTTTTTGGCATCCGCAACGGAATGCTCCTTGAGCCGGCCGATTTCCTTGCCGGTGACCGGCGAAGTGACACGCAGGGTGCCGCCGGTATAGTGGTCCGCATCGACACCGAGTTCGGAAAGCAGTTTCTTCGTTTCGGCTGCGAGATCGAGCGTAGCAATAGTCATTGTCGTGTTTCCAACTTTCTTCTTCTTGAATGCGAGCTTTTACTCAAAAGCGCGCGTCGGCGAAGTGGGCGACCTGGGCGCCGGCTTCGTACCACATTTCCTTGAGCGCGCGGAAGCCGGGCTCCCGCAGGTCTGTAACCGGCAAGGGCAGGTCGGCCTCCGCGATCCTGCCCAGGACATGGTGCGCCAGCGTACGGCCGAATACCGTACCAGGCGCAATACCCCGGCCATTATAGCCGCAGAAGCCAACGACATTCGGAGCGAACTTGTGAAAGCGCGGCAGCGCATTGTCGGTCATGCCGATCTTGCCGTACCATTCGTATTCGAACTCCACGTCGCCGATCTGCGGAAAGAGCCTCTTCAGCGAGCGCTTCGCCCAACTTCTATGAACTGCAGCGCCGGTATTGCGCAACGCCCCGACACTACCGAAAACGAGGCGCCCGGCATGATCCATCCGGAAAGAGGACAGGATCTCCTTTGTATCCCAACAGCCTTCGCGGCCGGGCAAGATCGCTTTGCGCAGAGTATCGCCGAGCGGCGGCGTCGCGAGATTGAAATAGGGCAGATGTACCTGCTCGCAACGCACTTGTTCCCACGGCCCGGTGCTGTAGGCGTCCGTAGCGACGATAATCCAGTCAGCGGTCACCTGCCCGCTCCTGGTCTTGACCGTCCATCGGCTGCCGTTTTGTTCGGTTGCGATAACAGGGCTCGACGTATGGATCGAAACGCCTGCCTTGACAGCCGCATGCGCCAGACCCCGCGCATAAGCGAGCGGCTGCAGTGTTCCCGCACGCATATCGAGCAGCGAGCCGGCATAGGCGCTGCTGCCAACGCGACGTGCGGTCTCGGCGGCATCAAGCAGCGTCACTGGGGCCTCGCGCGCGGACCACTGCGCAGCACGCGCCTCGATTTCCTTCAATCCCTCCGCGCCGACGGCGCAATGTAGCGTGCCGCTCTTTTCAAGTTCGCAGGCGATATCGTGCTTTTCGATCAGCTCCATGACAAGGCGCGGCGCATGGCCCAGCATATCGAGCAGGCGGTCGCCGTAGGTCTGCCCGAGAATGCCAGGCAGATCGTCCGGCATCACCCACATGCCGGCATTGATCAGTCCAACATTGCGGCCGGCCCCGCCAAAACCGATCTCCTGAGCCTCCAACAGCACGACCTTCGAACCGGCTTCGGCAAGATGAAGACCGGACGACAGCCCGGTGTAGCCGCCGCCGACAATCACCACATCGGCCGGCACCGCGCCCTGCAGCGCGGATGTCTCCGGCGGCAATGGTGCGGTCTTTTCCCAAAGCCCGTGGGAGCGTGGATCATTCAGCATCGGTCAGTCCATTCCAAGCAAACGCGGCAGGCACTCTAGCGCCGTCCACGGCATTGCGGAAGCAGCCTCAGGCAACGGTTTTCAGCTCCAGAGCCGCAACCCCCAGCATCTTCATCGCGGTGTCAAGAGAGGCAGACTGGCGCTCGGCATAGAGCCTCAGCTCGTCTTGCACGGCGACGCCCAGCGCTTCTTCGAATGCTGCGCGGTTGGAGCGCGTCGCGTAGTTCTGCTGCTGATCTGTGCCGAGATTGGATTGAAAGATGCCTGCCGCACTGACCGGCAGGAAATCCTCATAAACGATCGGGTCGAAAGCCAGATAGCCGTCGGCGATCAGCGACTCCGTATCGCGCGGCAGCTTGCCCTCAGCGGCAGCCGCGATGCCGGCAGGCGTCGCGGAATAGTGAAAGAAGGCTAGCTCCTCGCAGCGCAGCGCGTCCCAACTGTCCGGCAACGATTTGAAGCGCCCGGTAAGCTCGGAATCATAATCGTTGGCCTTGGCTCCCGCAGCACCGACCTGCACTTCGCTGCGGACGGAAGCAAGCAGCCGGTCGTAGAGCGCCCTTCCTTTCGCCGTCAGCGCAACGCCGCGCTGCTCGATCTCCCCGAAACGGGCCGTATGCGTGCCCTGCGTCTTGTCCGCCTCGCCCGCGAAAGCGATCGGCTCTTCCAGCGCCTTGAAGCTCGTCTGGCGCAGCAGGATATCGCAGTCGCGGCGCGGCGGACCTTCGATGACGGCCTTCGGCGTGATGCCGCGTTCCGGCATGCGCCGCTGTACGCCGTCGATATCGAGCGTACGTGGCGTCAGATGGTTGATATGAGGGCCCTTGAAGCTGACGACATCGGCAATCAGGCGATGCGCATCGTGCAGACGCTTGTAGGTTTCCGCACTCACAGTCGCTTCGCCATGCCAGCGGAAGGTTTCGAGCGCCTCGGCAACGAATTCGACGGCTTGGGCCTCCGTCAGGCCGCCGCCCTGCTCATGGTGCTCGATCAGTTCGATGGCGCGCGGCGTATAGATGCGGCGCTTGGCCAGGATACGTTCCGCCTCGGCGCGAAGTCTCTGATCTTCGATCAGCTCAAGTCGCAGCAGCGAGGTAAAGACGCGAAACGGATTGACGTTGAGTGCGGCCTGGTCGACCGGCCGGAAACAGGTGGAATGCACCGGCACGCCCGCAACCGAAAGATCGTAGTAGCCGACCGCCTGCATGCCCATGACCGCGAAGAGACGGCGGATGGTGAAAAGCTCATCAGCCGTCCCGAGGCGGATCGCCCCATGGCGCTCGACATCGATGCGGTCGAGTTCACCCGCGCGCTCCAGCCGCTTGCGCAATTCGGGGTTCCCTGCCAATACCTCCGCATTCACGTCGGCCACAAGCTCTATCAGCGTGCCGTATTGCGGCACCTCCGCGCGATACATCTGAGACATCGCTTCGGTGAAAAGCGAACGGATGCGGTCGGTGGAAACGAAGGCGCTCGGCATGAAAGAACTCCGGGTCATTCCGATTCTGCAGGATAAAGTTCTTTACAAGGGCTTCAACGCCATGAATATCGACGTTTTGGAAACAGATCATTCTCAATCGGAATGAACCATGCTGCCTTCACGACGTTTTCTGCCGTCGATTTCATTGCTCGCCGCCTTCGAGGCCGTCGCCCGAACCGGCAGCGTGACGACGGCAGCACGCGAACTCGACCTCACCCAAAGCGCCGTCAGCCGCCAGATTAAGGCGCTGGAAGAACAGCTCGGCGCTGAACTGTTTCTTCGCGAACGCCAGACGGTGCGCCTCACGCTTGCAGGCGACAGCTATGCCCGCGAGGTCCGCGAAGCGCTTCGCCGTATATCCAGCGCTTCCCTGAACCTCCGCGCCAATCCGCATGGTGGAACGCTGAACCTCGCCATCCTGCCGACCTTCGGCACCCGCTGGCTGGCACCGCGCCTCAGCCGGTTCCTGAGCCAGAACCCGGGCGTGACCATCAATCTCGTCACCCGGCTCTCCTCCTTCGATTTCCGGCTCGATTCCATCGATGCCGCGATCCATTTCGGTCATCCGCAATGGCCGGGAGCGGAACTCACATTCCTGATGTCGGAAAAGACGGTTCCCGCCTGCAGCCCGGAATTCTTCAAGCAACACGGCATCGCCAAGGCAGAGGATCTTCCGAATGTTCCTCTTCTGCATCTGACGACGCGGACTGACGCTTGGGAGAAATGGTTCGCGGCCAACGGCGTGGCCTTCCAGAACGTGCACGGTATGCTCTTTGACCAGTTTGCGACTGCCGCACAGGCAGCGATCGCCGGTCTCGGTGTTGCGCTGCTTCCGACATTTCTCATTCAGGACGAACTGAGGCGCGGTGATCTTGTCGCGGCGATCGACCGGGAAATGGAAAGCAGCGAACGCTATTACCTCGCCTATCCTCCCGAGCGGGCCGACTATGCGCCGCTTTCAGCCTTTCGCGGCTGGATCATCGCCGAAGCCGAAGCGGGATAACGGAACGTCTTGCATCGGAAGAGTGCTTTCGAGCATTATGCGCCCAATCAGAATTTTTCGCAGGAAACCCTCATGAAGCCCATCTTCGTCCAGCTCCAATGCGCGCCCGGCAAGACCTACGACGTTGCCGACGCGATCTACAAAACGGAACGCGTCTCGGAGCTTTATTCAACGAGCGGCGATTACGACTTGCTTCTGAAGATCTACATCGAAGAGGGCCAGGATATCGGCAAATTCATCAACGACAACATCGCCAATATCCCCGGCATCGTACGGTCGCTGACGACGCTGACCTTCAAGGCCTTCTGACAGACGCGGTTAACCTTCTTCCGCAACAACCGCTCCGCAGGGCTCCCTGTAAACCGCGCTTTAACACCATCCAGTATCTGGTCAGAGAGATGCGGCCATGTGGCCGGTAGGTGGGCGCAATGTCAGCAGTGGAAACAGAGACCGTCACATCAGTGCCGCAGACACGCGCTGCGCCGCTGATCGTGCATGTCGTCCGCCAGTTCCTGCCGAACCGTGGCGGCCTTGAGGACGTTGTCGCCAATCTCGCCCGCCAGACAATTAAACACGGCTACCGCGTCCGCGTCATAACGCTCGATTCGCTCTTCACAACGCGAGACAACAAACTGCTGGCCCGCGAGGTGATCGACGGTATCGAGGTCGTCCGCATCTCCTGGTCGGGCAGCTCTCGCTATCCGATCGCACCCCAAGTCTTCCGTCACCTGGGAGATGCCTCGCTCATTCACGTGCACGGAATCGACTTCTTTTTCGATGCATTGGCGCTGGGACGTTTCCTGCACGGCAAGCCGATGATCGCGACCACCCATGGCGCCTTCTTCCACACACGAAAATATGCTGCGATCAAGAAAGTGTGGTTCCAGACGCTGACACGCATGTCAGCACGGGCGTACAAACGCATTGTCGGCTGCAGCGTTTCCGATCTGGAACAGTTTCGCAAAATCTCGCCAAGGACGAGCATCGTGATCGAGAACGGCGTGGATATCGGCAAGTTCGCCGACGGCGCATCTCAAAAACAGCGGCGCCGCCTTGTCACCATCGGCCGCTTTTCCGTCAACAAGCGGCTGGATCATCTGCTGGATGTCATGGTCGCTTTAAAGGGTCGCGATGCGGCCTGGCATCTCGATATCGTCGGGACCGAATCCGATCTGAATCGTTCGGATCTCGAGCGGAAGATCGAAAACAGAAGTCTTCGGGAAAGCGTCACGCTTCATATTTCGCCGGATAACGATAAGACTCGGGAGATCATCTCGAACGCCTCGATCTTTGCCTCGGCTTCGGAATACGAGGGCTTCGGCCTGGTTGCGCTGGAAGCCATGAGCGCGGGGCTGCTGCCGGTCCTGAACGCCAACGAGGCCTATACCGCTCTTGCAAACCGGCACGACCTCATCACGCTTGCCGATTTCACCAGCCCTCAAGCGGCCGCCGATGCAATCGAAGCAGCCTACCGGCGGCTCTCCTTCGAAGGGAATGCCTTGCGCCAAGCCCTGCTTGATGCTGCCCGGGGATATTCCTGGGATGTAGTCGCCGAACGTTATATCGACCTCTATAAATCTCTAGAGATCGGCGCCGCCACCAAGACCTGATCCACGTGGGATGCCGCTCAAGCCTTGGCGAGACGAAGGATCTCATCAAGCACGATGCGGCGCGATTCCGGCGGCGTCAGATTGTGGTCGGCATTCTGCAGCATCAACATCCGCACGTTCGGATAGCGCGACAGCTTGCGACCGCCAGGGCCGAAATGGAAGTACATATGGTCAAGTCCTACGTCGCCTTCGCTATAGATGAGCGTTAAAGGCACCTTGCGCTGGCCGAAGAGCGTGAATGATTGCCGGACCTCGCGGGCGATATGCCCCCGCTCGGGAAGCAACTCGATCAGCGGCGCGATCCTCGGCGACAGCCGGCGACCGGCGGCGATGAATATATTCTGCAGCGCCGCAAACACGTCCACCTCCCCGCGCAGCAGCCGCTTCATTGTATCCAGCCGGGCAAGCCGTTGGCCGTAATCGTCGAAGCTGCGGGGCACCGAAACGACGTGTTCCTTGCGAACAGGCATCTTCGGGTCCCAATAGTAGACGAAGGGATTGATCGAAATTACAGCCTTTAGCCTTTCGTCGGCGACCCCGGCACGGAAAGCAAGATAGCCGCCGCTGCAGCGGCCGGCGACCATGACCGGTCCCGAAGTGAACGTCTCGAGCAGGTCGAGTGCAGCGATCGCATCATCCGTCTGGCTAGCTGAATAGAGGACCTGCTCAGGCGCATCCGGACGCGGCACGCTGTCTCCGACGTTTGCCGAGTCGAAACGTAGCGAGACGATGCCTTGGCGCGCCAGCTCGCGGCTCATGTCGACCGTCGTTCTGCCCCAGCCCGCATGCCGGTCGTAAGCCGTCGACATGAAAAGCACCGCATTTCCCTTCGCCTGACCAAGTGGCCTGCTAACGACGCCGACGAGATGGTCATGACTTCCGAAGCGCACCGGGATTTCTTCGAATCCGTCGCCGACGAGCACCTGGTTCTCAAGCACAATGGGATAATGGCTGGAGGAGAAAGCCGTCGTCTTTTCGAGCCATTGCGTTAGCAAACCCACGACGGCCATTGGCGTCTTGGCGAAGAGCGGATTGGTTGCCAGCTCGTCATAGCCTTCGAAAACTTTCTGCTCGACATTCGCGCCGAGCGCCTTCAGGGCTTCTGCAAAGCCAGTATCTTCAGCGCGCGTCGGACGTTCGACGATCAGGTAGTTCGGCGCGGCAAGGCTCTGCGGCGAGGTTATCTTGAGCTTGCCGATTTCGGCGGCGATTGCCTCCGGCATGATCAGGCCGGCGATCTGTACCAGATCACTCTGGACGTGCTCTTTTCCGAGGCCGAGATCGGCATGGATGAGCTTCGACCACATGTTGACTTCGCGGAGATAACCTCGGCCGTTCAGGACCGGCGCGAGCATGACGACGCTATCCACGTCCTCGATCGCATGACCGATTCGATGAGCGAGCGTGGCGCCAAGACCCTGTCCCATAAGGATGATCCGGTCGCATGCGCTGAGCGACTTGAGTTTTGCTGCGGCCGCACGGATCGAGTTTTCCCATGTCTCCAGGCTTGCCGGCAGAGCGCCGAAATCCAGCGCATCGCCAGTGCCGCGGTAGTCGAAACGCAGGCTCGGCACGCCGATATCCGAGAAATGTTCTGCTGCGACACGAAAGAACTTACGGCTGCACATTTCCTCGAAGCCCCAGGGACTGACGAAGAGAACCGCAGTCGAGCGCTTGGTAGCCGCAGAGCTTTCAGGCATGAACAGGCCAATCGTGCCGTCAAAGACGACAGGCAGGGCCGCGCTACGCCCCGCCCCCTCGGCCGGCTCCTGTGAAAATTCCTCGTCGGAGGGTGTGTCATTTTTCCGGCCGTTCGAAGACGCCGTGATGAAATCGACCGCACGCCTTGCAGGCACCTGAAGCAGCATCGGCACTTTGTCGAGGATAGAGCGGATCACCTCGATGTCTTCGAGCGGCACGGCATGAAGGACCCTCAGCGCAGCAAAATAGGAGAGCGCTCCACCCGCAATAGCAGCGACAAGTCCGACAGGACCTTGAATGAAGGCCAGCACGGCGAGAGCTCCGCACGCGCACAGAATCGAGGCCAGAGTGACCTTGATCAGGCTGACGTAGAGTCCTGAAAGTCGATATCCAAATCCGGTTTGCTTGATCATCATAACCGACATTGCAACAAAGACGGCTATGCGCACGAGCGCGGCACCCTCAGCTGCAAGCCTAGGTACAATCAGTAAACAACCCACTACCATTATTAGGCCACCAATCACACTGATGGTGAGACGGGCGCGGGCTCTGTCCATCGACAGCAGGTAGAGGCTGAGGATCTGCATGCAGGTATAGGCGGGAGCGACAAGCGCCAGCAGGGCGACCACCGGCCCGCTCCGGCGGAAGGCCTCGCCGAACACCACCACCACGAGTTCGCTGGAGATTGCGGCAAGCCCCAAACTCATCGGCAGGACGATATAGGCCATGCTGCGCGTGACCGCCGAGAAGACTTCCACCGGAAGCGTCGAGTCGTCGCTTTTGTGCCGCCGCTCCGAATAATAGGGCAGCAGGCTGCCCGTCATCTGGATGGGAAGCTGCAGGGCGATATTGGCGATCGACAGACCGACAGCATAGTAGCCGACCATCTCCACCGACCAGAATTGCTGCAGGAACAAAAGTTCGAGACGGTTGAGAAAGATGGAATCGATGATGAACTGAATCGACAGGATGGCCGACGACGAGGCGAGATATTTCAGCGAGACGCCGCACCAGTCGCGCCGGGCGAGAAGGACCGGCAGCGTAGCAATAAAAAGCACAAGCTGGCCGGCGGCATAACCGATCAGGACGCCTTCGACACCATGAGTGACCGCGCCGATGACTACACCAACCAGCTGGATGAGGGAGACGACGATCGTCAGCCGAAAGAAGGCGCCAAGCCGCTTCTCGCCGATCAGGTAGAATTTAACGAAGGAGCCGATCGCCTGGATGAAGAATAGGATACCCGTCACCAGCGCAACGGAGGGCGCGGTTTCCGCCCAGTGCATTTCCTCCGATGTCAGGAAAAAGGCGGCATAAAGCGCCAGAAGCACTATTGTCGAACAGACCATGAAGGTCACGAGGATGGCGGCAAAACCGCGTCGCCGCCTTTCATCAAACCCTTGGGCGGTTAGCTGCGGCAATGTCTTGAGCAGGGTGATGCTGGAACCGAGTTCGGCGATTGAAGCGCCGATCACCACCAGCCAGAGGGAAAAGGCGACGATGCCGTTGGCTTCGGGACCGAGCATGCGGGCGGTTATGATCGATGAAACGAAACCGGTCAGAAGCAGCAGCATACCTGCAGCCCCATTCATCATCGAGTTTCCTATAATTCCTTTCGACATCTATCCATCCGCCTGAAGGCCGGGTTGGCCCGGATTAAATCACCCTTAAAGTGAAAATGTTAAAACAAAGCAGAGCAGCGTCAGCTTGGCTGGCTGCGCGTCATCGCAAGCGCTGAAAACGCCTTCTCGTAGGTATGCGCCGCCAGATAGCTCAATAGGAATGTACGGGCGTTTTCGGCCTTTTGCCGGGCGGCCTCGGGCGCGAGAAATATCTGCCTAAGATGCGCCGCGGCCTGCTCCGGCGAAGGGTCTGCCCAGACCGCGTTTTTCAACCGCGCGAATTCCGGATGTTCATCCGCCACCGGAACAAGAGGGGACTCGACCAGCCACGTATTTTCGGAATCGCAGAAATCCACCGTGCCCGACCAATTGGTGGAAACGACCGGCGTTCGCTGCATGATAGCCTCGGCGACCGTCAGGCCAAAGCCTTCGGAACGGTGTAGTGAAAGATAGGCATCGGAATCCCGGATAAGCCCGTTGATTTCGGAACTTGTGAGGTTGTCTGTGACGATCCTGATTCGGCTGCTTCCCTCAACGGAGCGCGCGAGCGCCTGCAACCCCTCGTCCTTGCCGATATCGCCACTGGTCTTCATCAGCAAAAAGGCGTTTGGGTACTCGGCGCTGAAGATCTGGAAGGCTTTGATGACCGCCTGCGGGTTCTTTCGATTGATTGACGAGCCGGCGCTGAAAATGAAACTGACGAGAAAGGCATCCTCCTCGATGGCGAATTTCCGACGAACGCCTTCGGCGGCGGGTTTTTCCGTTACCGGATGCGGGACAATGATGACGGGTGCGGACGTAAACGGCTGGATCGCCCGTTTGGTGAATTCCGACGGGACGAAGATCGCATTCATGTAACGCATGGCGTTCCGCCATTCGGCCGGCACTTCTTCCAGTTCCCAGGCCCAGTAACCGATATTGAAGGCACGAGGAAAATTCCCAATACCTTTCCTCAGGATAGCGCGCGGCAACATGGGGGGATTGAGATGCCAGATACGCGTACCCGGACGGGTGGCTGGCACCCGTGACGGCGCCCATTCGACAAGCGAGCTCTCGCCTGAACGTGTGCTGACATCGGCAGACTGGATGCCAAGTCCTGAATCAGACAAGGCGCCAACGCAGAGCCGAGCGGATTCCCCGACCCCCGCGGCCATGGAAAAATAGCCCACGACCTCCAACGGCTTGTCGGGATCGAAGGCGAGAGGTGATTTCGGGACGAGCCGCTGAAGTACATGGGCGCGGAGAAAGCGGTACGTCGTTCTCAAGCTGCAGCCTTTCCGGTTGTGTCGATCTTGGCCTTCTGCATGGATCGTTAAGCCTGAAGCCCGAAACGGCGCGAACTGCCTAGACTTCTGACATCGCCCGTCGGCACTTCATCTTCCGCCATCCCCCGGATGGGTCGCAGCTGCACGCGCTTGGAAGCGCCGGGCGCGAGGTGGAACCAATCCTCATCCACCCGGAAGCCATCGATATCGAGATGCACCGATTGTGCCAGCCGATCGGTCCTCAGATCGATTAGCCAGGCATCGCCATCCCTTAGGACCGATGCCTCGATCGTCGCGTCATGAAGCGCCTTCGACCGTCCGAGCGGGAAATGGAATGCTTCGGCAAGAAGGTCGCCATCGGCGGAGCGCAGCCGTGCGACGGTCACGTCATGGGAAGGCGGACCGAAACGGAAAGCATAAGTCGTGTCAAAAAATGCACCGAAGAGCTCGGTTGCCGCGAGTTTTTCCTTGGATCTTGGCGCGATTGCCAATGCACGGCTGCCGCCGACGGCCCTCTGCTTGCCGTCTCGCAGGCAGACGACTTCAAGTTCAACGGGCAAGCTTTCGCCGGTTTCATTGATGACATGGACGTCGAGGCCGTTCGTGCCCTCGTCCGTCAGCAGCACCTGAACCGTGCGGAAGGCGCGGCGCATGGCATACCAGACCGGCTTCGGCTCCCCGGTGGAATCGACAACGCCCCAGCCGGGACCGGGCAGAATATCTTGAAGCGTCCAGACAAGAGCACCATTGCAGTTCGAACCCTTGCGCCGCCATTCGGCGAAGGTTTCCGTTAGAACCTCGCCGGTGACGGCACGGGACAGATCGAGATAGTGCTCAGGATTTTCGCGGCGCAGCGCCGCTGGGTCGACGTCATAAAGTTCCTCCAGGTAGAAGTCGCGAACATCCTCGAAATCCCAGGAGGCACTTCGATCGCGCGGAACGCGAGCCTTCCACAGCGGACTATGGACCGCCGGGACATCCAGATGCCGCTGCAGCGTCTTTTGCTGCGGAACATGGGCGAAGGCGAGGCTTTCGGCGGCAAAGCGAACATCGGCGCGACGGGCGTCCTCGAGCGGGCGCATGTAGGCGCCGACGCCGTAAAAATGCGTGACGCCGGCATTTGGCGAGAAAGGCATGGCCCCACCATGAGGGGAGTTCGGCACATAGGGCACATCGGGGCGCATACGCGCTGCAATCGCCGGGATGACGTCCTCCGACAGTGGGCTGTTCCAGAATTCCTGCGGTAGCCCAAGCATCGCGGCTTGCTGATGAATCTCGCTCCCGCCGCAAAGAACCGCAAGCGAAGGAGAGGCCTGGACTCCATGAAGGAACCCTTCGACCTCTGCATGAACATGTCCCATGAATGATTTGTCGCTTCGCGGATAGTCGAAATTGGCGAACATGAAGTCCTGCCAAACGAGAATGCCGAGTTCATCGCAGAGCCCGAAGAACTCTGGCGTCTCATAGGCCATCGTGCCGCCGATGCGGATCATGTTCATACCCGCGCCGGCAGCAAGGCGCAGGAAGGGCTCGTAGTCGGCGCGCGCACCCGGCAGTCGAACGATGTCAGCCGTCGTCCAGACAGCACCACGGCAGAAGACGGGCTCGCCATTCACCCGAAGGCCGAACCCGTTGCCATCGACACCATGATCGACTTCGATCCGCCGGAAGCCGGTCTTGCCGAGCGAATATTCGATGCCATCCGCAACGAGCATCGGTCCGTAAAGATGCGGGGTCCCATGCGTATGTGGCCACCACGGCGTGACCTGCGGAAGTTTGAGGATCGCCGAATAATGATTTCCGCCGACCTTCTCGAAGTTTTGCTCCACCTCTCCGCAGCGAAACAGCATCTCGGGATTTTCAGCGTCCGTGTGCAGCGAAACGCTGAGACGGCCGATGCCGCTCTCTTCCAACACAGCCCGGATCGAGACGTTGTCGATCGACATCACGCTGCGGCGGACAAGCGTAATCGGCCGCCAAGGACCGACAGCATGAATTTCGGGGCACCAGCCAGGCATGTAGCCAAACAACGTCGTGCGAACATTCTTGAGCCCTTGCGGTACTATCATCTGGGGACGCCAGCGGGCGCGGGCGCCGGGCTCCGTTAGACGGGGACCGAGGGCACGGAAGCAAAGGGCGACATCATCGCCGCCCACAAGCGTGACCGGGATCTCATGCGCCGCAAACATGCTCTCGGAAAAAAGGATTTCCTGGCCGTTCAGAAAAACATGGCAGAGCGTCGCAAGCCCTTCAAAACGAAGGATAGCGTCGCCAGGCACGGCGTCGAAGAGCCTGCAGACATACCAAGCGTCCTTGGTATTCAGCGGCTCCGGATTTTCGCGATCGAAGAGACCCGCGCGCTCCAGAGCGTCAGCCACTGTACCGGGAACGGGCGCGGCAATGAACTTCGAAGAAGGCGGAATGTCGCGCGGCGTCGCGCAGGTTCCCGGTTCCGTCAAAACCAGATTCCAGCCTTCGGAAAGCAAGACCTCTTCGGCACCGACGCTCGCCAACCGCCCCCGCATGCTCAAGCCCCCGGTATCAAAGCCGATCGGAAATCGACGTCATCATGGCATCCCACGCATCTGCCGCCGGATCAAGCGCCGTCTGCAATGGCTCGAACTTCCTGCGCGTGACGGCCCGGGCAAGCTGGAATTGTACCGACTTCGCCACTTCGGAGATGCGCCGGGCACTCTCTTCGGCTTGCACGAACTTGCCCCGCGAAAGCCACGCGAGATGATCCGCAGCCAGCTCGAAATTGGCGCCGAACTGTCGCAATGTGTTGAAGGCGTATTTGTGAAAGAAGCCGAAAGGCCGCTCTGCGACAGCCTCCACCTGCTGCGGGAATTGTTTGGCGAAGGCGCGGATCGGATTTTCGGCGGGCCGGCGCGAAAAATGGACCTTGAAAAGACGGCCAGCCACATCCCGGATATAATTCTCGCCGGCAAACGTTCGCGGAAATTTTGCAAATTCGGTATAAGGCAGGAAGGGCCGATCCTTGTCCGTCAGTTGCGCTTGGAAGAGACCGTCGAAATCCTCGCCCTCGAGTTCAAAATAGCCGGCATTGTGAAAATACTCGACACGCTTCGCGGCAGTGTCCAGCCGATTGATGGCCACAGTCGTCTTGCCATGCTCGGAACGATAGGCCGTGCCCTGAGTGTCCGGCATATAGAAGGAGTCCATCTCGATCAGGCAGAGACGGCCCCGCCCGATCTGCGTTTCGATGTGATGCTCGACGCGGTCGAAGATTGCGAGTTCGGTGACACGGATGTCGTAGAGCGCCTCGAGATCTTCGAGCCGCACCTTGAAGAAGGTGAACTGATCCCCCTCGAAATCCTGCGTCAGCGTGAAGCCGAGCATCGCTTCAGGCGGCAGACCTAGCGTGTTCAGCACTTCGATCCAGAGGTCGATATAGCAGTTTGTTTCCGGCCACATGCGCTCGCTGGAGTGCAGGGCATGCTGGCGGTAGCCATCTGGACGGATGGCCAGGAAGACGGAGGACATGAGACCGCTCAGCCCCAGAGCGCGTTGCGGACATCCGCCGGCCATTCCTTCACGTCGAGTCCGTGATGATGGAACAGCGCAAGCGCGATGCGCTCGAGACCGAAGCCGACGCAGGCGGTGTGTGCGACGCTGCCGTCTTCGAGATTGAGACCCCACTTCTGGCCGAAGGAGTCCTGATGATAGTTGAAGCTCATGCAGGCCGTCGGCTTGGCGGTCGATGTGATCGGGATCAGCAGCTCGAACTTCAGGTTTTGATCACGCTGGTTATTGACCATCATCTTGCCCGCGCGACCGAAGAATGGGTCGTTGGCGACGTCGATGACGACTTCGAGGCCGACCTGCTTCATCATCTCGACACCGCGATCCATCCAGCGCTGGCGGAAGTCGGTGACGTGGCTTTCCGTGCCCATGCAGACATATTCGCGCATGCGGAAAAGCTGCTGGCGGGCGGGGTCCTTCGATGGTTCATGGCGGAAGCAATAGGACTGCAGGTCGAAGAGACCGCCTTTGGCAGGCAGATTGCCGCGCTTGGCGATCACTGGGTAAAGCGGATAGCAGGCGGCCGGCGTAAGCACGATATCCGTCGCTTCCTGGCCCTTTGTCCAGTCGTCGCCGACTTCTATGCACTGAAGCAGGCTCATGTGGTCAAGTTCGCTGCCGCAGAAGCTGTGGACAGTGCCAGCAAGCTGCGGGAAGCTTTTCATGTAACCACTCTTTTCGAAGAGGGCGCGGTTCATGCCGGGCGGAAAGCGCATGGCTTCGGCACCATCGGCACCGCCGAATTTGTCGATCAGCCGCTCGAAGGCAGTGATGACGTCTTCGAACTGTCCGCTGCGGCCATAAAGACCATCGATACCGGTATCGATCAAAAGGCCGGATTCGAAGAGCCGGTCCAAAAACGAGGTCTGCATATCCATGACTGTCACCCCAATAGGCTAGTGTCCTGCTTGTGGACGAGAAGCATGCTCGACGTGTTGCCGAGGATGCGGTCATTCGAGATCATAAGCTGTGCGGAATGGGCGTCGCGCAAATGACGGCCGAGGCTGAAGGGCGTGCCGTTCTTGTAGCCCATGATGCCGCAGATCAGCATGGCGTGGTTGACGATCTCCAGGATCGTTTCCGACGACGCAATCTTCACGTTGTTCATTGCCACCGCAAAGCCCATCGAGGAAAGCTTGTCCGGATCGGCCTTGGCATCTTCATAGGCTTTGAGACCGGCCACGACGTTCGATTTCACCATCTGCAGCAGGTTGGAGACTTCGGCGAGCCGCAGCGCACCGGGAGGTGGAGTACCGGGAGACTTGCGGGCGGCAGCGCGGACAAAAGCCTGCGCGCGGGAAACGGCATCGACCGCGATGCCATACCACACGCCGCTCCAGAGCAGGTGCGACGAAGCGAGCATCGATTGTGCGGCGATCTCGGCGAAAGGCTTCGGCAGGATCTGAACGGCGGGCGCTTCCCCCTTGAAGAGGAAGCCGTCGGAGCAGGTGCCGCGCATGCCGAGCGTATTCCAGACGTGCGTGCGCTCGAGTGTGTATTGGTCCTTGAGAAAGGCGGTCAGAACTTGATCGGAGGAGGCAGCCTCCGGATGGCTGCGCGAGGTAACAAGGATCGCGTCGGCATGCGAGCCGTAGGAGATGACGGTCGCGTCCTTTTCGAGACGACAGCTGTCGCTGCTGATTTCGATGGCGCAGATGCTGTTGCGCAGGTTGCCGCCGATACCGCCTTCGGTTGTCGCCGATGCGATCAGCAATTGCTCGGCCGCGATGCGCCGCATGAAGCCTGCATGCCATTCGCTTTCGGTACCGTGCTCGGCAACGCTCGAAAGCTTGATGTGGTGCATGGCAAAAACCATGGCACTCGCGGCGCAGGCCTGGCCAAGAACGGAGCAGAGTTCGGCGATTTCGGTCGTTGAAGCGCCCTCGCCGCCGAGATGGCGCGGCACCTGAATGCCGAGCAGCCGCTCGGCTTTCATTGCGTCGACAGCCTCGCGCGGAAAGCGGCTTTCGGCGTCGACATCGTCGGCATATTTCGCGGCGATCTCGGCAACGCGCGCCGTTCTGACGGTAAAACTCTCTTCCGTGATCTTGACCGGAAAGTTCATCATGCGACCTTCCGGTTGTCCTTGATGATATCGACGGTTTTTTCGATCGCGGAGATGCTGGCAAAGGACTTGCGGTTGAGGAGATTGTCCGGGAATTCAATATCGAAGGCTTCTTCGATACCGAGCATGAGTTGCACGGAAGCAAAGGACGTTAGACCAACCGCATAAAGATCGGCGTCGTCGGCCACCTGATCGATCGAAACGGGCAGCTTGCCGAATTTGGCGAGCAGTTCGCGGATTGTCTTGTTCATCCTTAGCACCTCCAAGATGTCATGATCCCGAGCTGGCGATTATCGCCTTCATCATGAGCGTTCTTTTAGGCCGGAAAACCAAATATTCCGCTAACTTGTCTGGTTAAATATGAGGAAGACTCGCACTTAAAGTTTTAGCAACTACCTTGCCGCAACAGCTTTTATCTTTTTCGTGACAGATACTTAGCCGTTACTCCTGCCGCAAATGATAAAATTGGTATCTGGGCTGAAAGTGCGGAAATGAGACATTTGTGTTTGCTTTCTGTCACTCGGAGGGAGGGTAGGAATGTTCGCCGCCCCGGTAATCCGACACGGAGAAGCAGCCATCCGCGCTCTTCCGGATAGCGCTCTCGCCGATCACTGCTTTCCCGTAACCACCTGGAATATCAAGAATATAGGCTGGCTGACAGAGGCCCGAGATGCGCCCGCGCAGCGAAGAAACGATCTTCTGACCCTCCTCGATCGTCAGCCGGAAATGGCTGGTGCCGGGTGCCAGGTCGGGATGATGCAAATAGTAAGGTTTGATGCGCGTCTCGACGAAGGCCTTCATCAAATCTGCCAGAACGGCAGCATCGTCGTTCACGCCTTTCAAAAGTACGGACTGGCTGATCATGACGAGACCGGCATCTACGAGCCGTGCACAGGCTGCGCGGGCCTCGCTTGTCAGCTCGCGCGGATGATTGGCATGGAGCGCGATATAAGTTGTCTTGCCGCTCGCTTTCAAGGCGGCGATCAATGCGGCATCGATCTTCGGCGGATCGACAACGGGTACGCGCGTGTGGAACCGGACGATCTTCACATGATCGATAGCTGCAAGCTCCCGCGTGATCTCATCAAGCCGCCGCGACGAAAGGACGAGCGGGTCGCCGCCCGTGAGGATTACTTCCCATATCTCCGGATGGCTGCTTATATAGTCGAAAGCAGCCTTCATCGCCGCCGGCTCAAGCGTGCCAAGCCCTTGAGGACCGACCATCTCTCGCCTGAAGCAGAAGCGGCAATAGACCGGGCAGACGTGCACGGCCTTCAGCAGCACGCGATCCGGATAGCGGTGTACGATGCCCTCAACCGGGCTGTGCGCATGATCGCCGATCGGGTCGGCGCGCTCTTCAGGTGTTGCAATAAGCTCGGCTATATCGGGCACGAATTGACGCGCGATCGGATCGGCCGCATCGGTCCGATCGATTAGCTTGGTAACGGTGGGTGTCAGAGCGATCGCATATCGTGCGGCCACCTCTTCCAATGCCTGCCGATCGCGATCGGATACCAACCCGGCGTTCGCCAGGTCATCGACGCTTTTGATCGGCCGGACGATATTCATCGACCGTACTCCGCAACCGGCGTCCAGAGCACCTGGTCGATACGCGATGCGCCCGTTGCCAGCATCACTAGCCGATCAAAGCCAAGCGCAATGCCGCTTGCCTCCGGCATGATCGAAAGCGCATCAAGGAAATCCTCGTCGAGCGGGTAGCGTTCACCGTATATGCGCGCTTTTTCAGCCATCTCGATCTCGAAACGGCGGCGTTGTTCTGCCGCATTAGTAAGTTCGCCGAAGCCGTTCGCCAACTCGACACCGCAGGCATAGAGCTCGAAACGCTCCGCAACTCGCGGATCGCGCGCCGAGGGACGGGCAAGTGCGGCCTCGGAAACCGGGTACTCGTCAAGAATGGTCACCCGCCCGAAACCTAAGTGCGGCTCTATCTTTTCAACAAGCGCGCGGCTGAAAAGATCAGCCCAGCCGTCGTCGGCAGAAACGCGGATGCCATTCCGGCGCAGTTCGGAGGCCAAATACTCCCGGTCCGTCGATCCATCTGCGGCGATCGACGCCAGCAGGTCAATGCCTCCATAGCGCTCGAACGCCTCTGCGACACTGATGCGTTCAGGCCCAGCAAAGGGGTCGGTCTCGGCGCCCCGGTAGGCCAGCTTCGGCGTCTTGATGGTTTCGGCGGCCAGCGCCAGAAGCCGCACGCAATCCATCATCAGCGTCTCGTAGCTTTCGCCGGCGCGATACCATTCCAGCATCGTGAATTCGGGATGATGCAGCGGGCCGCGCTCGCGGTTGCGATAGACATGCGCGAAGCAGGCAATGCGCTGCTCGCCGGCTGAGAGCAGCTTCTTGCAGGCAAATTCCGGCGAGGTGTGCAGGTAGAATGGCGTCGCCTGCCCGTCTGTCGTCAGCGCC
Organism: Rhizobium sullae; assembly: GCF_900169785.1. Lineage (GTDB taxonomy): Bacteria > Pseudomonadota > Alphaproteobacteria > Rhizobiales > Rhizobiaceae > Rhizobium > Rhizobium sullae. Next base: position 49,125 of record NZ_FWER01000037.1, on the reverse strand, counting down.
TCGGTTGCGAAAGCGTGCAGATGCGCCTCGTTTCCCGGCGAAACCTGCAGTGTCGCCGTGTCAACCTCGATGAAATCCTCGCGAGCGAAGTAGCCGCGCAGCGCCCCCTGGATTGCATTCCGCCCGATCAGGAAAGGGCGGCGATCCGCATGGACGCTCGGCGTCCACCAGGGAGACGCTTTGGCGCTGACAAGGTTCATACTCAGCTTTCTTCGTCTAGCCAGCCAATGCGAGGGCTGGCCTTTTGCCGGATTTTAGGTTAGTTGCGCCCCAACGAAAAACAATGTGCGTCATTGAGGCCCTTTCGACAGTCCCTCTACGACGCCAAAAGCCGAGTTACAAGGAAGTCTTATGGTCAAGGTCATCGCCTCTTCGGTCCGCAAGGGCAACGTTCTCGACGTAGACGGCAAACTCTACGTCGTTCTCACCGCGCAGAACTTCCACCCTGGCAAGGGCACGCCAGTCACCCAGGTGGACATGCGCCGGATCGTTGATGGCGTAAAGGTGTCCGAGCGCTGGCGCACGACAGAGCAGGTCGAGCGCGCCTTCGTCGAAGACGTGAACTTCCAGTTCCTTTACGAAGACGGCGAAGGCTTCCACTTCATGAACCCGGCGAACTATGACCAGGTTGTCGTCGACAATGAAACGATGGGCGACCAGAAGGCTTACCTCCAGGAAGGTATGACGTGCGTTCTGTCGATCCATGAAGGCATTCCGCTGGCGATCCAACTGCCGCGCCACGTCACGCTCGAGATCGTCGAGACGGAACCGGTCGTCAAAGGGCAGACGGCGTCTTCCTCCTACAAGCCGGCAATGCTTTCGAACGGCGTGCGCACCATGGTGCCGCCGCATATCAACGCCGGCACCCGCGTCGTTGTCGCAACGGAAGACAACTCCTACGTCGAACGCGCCAAGGATTGATCCTTCGGACATGTCAGACAGAGAGGCCGGCCTGACGCCGGCCTTTTTTGTTGGGCTCAGAGGTGAGGATTACGCGGCCGGTATTTCTTGACGAGCTGCTGGTTGACGGCAGCAGCCCCCGGCATGTTGGCACTGAGATAGACCGGTGCATCGCCGGACTTCGAAAGCTCCGCCGCGACTTCCGCAAAGATCGCGTTCAGCACCGTTGCTCCGACTGCCGTCGACACCGGGCCGACCTTGAGGCCGCTTCCAGCCAGATCGAGCACGGCATCGCCGGGCGGAAGGCCGTTGTCCAGCACTACATCTGCGATATCCGCGAGCCGGCGGCGGCCGTTGGCAATCGCGCTTGAATAGGCAAGCGAGGTAATGGCAATCACCTTGGCGCCGATCTCCCGGCCATAATCCGCAGCCTCGATCGGTGCGGCATTCACGCCCGAGTTCGAAGCGATGACGATGACATCGCCCGGTTGCATGCCGTAGCGCTCCAACACCGGGCGGACGAGACCCTCTGTGCGCTCATAGACTGAGCTGATCACCGCCCCCTCGTGCAGCATGGCAGAGCCGACCAGAACTGGCACGGTGAAGGCCAGACCGCCGGCGCGATAGTGCACCTCCTCAGCCAGCATATGCGAATGGCCAGTGCCGAATACATAAACGCGCTTGTCGTTACGTGCCGCATCGAGGATTGCTGCGGCCGCCTTCGCCATCGGTTCTTCAAGACTTTTCTTCAAAACCTCCAAACGGCCGATCAGATTGGAAAAATAAGCATCCGTAACCGCGGTCATGGCATTTCCTTCACTTCAGGCCGCTTCGCCGCCGATCCAAGTGGCAGTAACTTCGATCGCATCCGTCAGATGCACGAGGTCGGCACGCGCTCCCGGCGAAAGATGGCCATAATCATCGAGCCGGAGAGAGCGGGCCGGATAAAGCGTTGCCATGCGCAGTGCCTCGGAAAGCGTCAGATCGAGATAGGTGACGCCATAGCGGATGGTCGACGCCATATCGACGTCGGATCCGGCAAGCGTTCCGTCCGAAAGCACCAGCTTCGAGCAGAAGCCCCCCTTCTCACGCCGCACGGTGCGGCCGTTCAATGTGAACGTATCTTTTTCGGAGCCAACCAGCGACATGGCGTCCGTCACGAAGAAGAGCTTACCCTCCCCGCGCTTGGCACGAAGTGCCGTGCGCAGCGCTTTCGGATCGACATGGTGGCCGTCGGCGATGATGCCGCACCACGTCGACGGATGGTCGATCGCGGCCCCGACCAGACCGGGCGCGCGATGGCCCATCTGGCTCATGGCGTTGAAAAGATGGGTGACGCCGCGTGCACCGGCATCGAACCGCTCTTCCGCGGCTTCGCTGGAACAATCCGAATGACCGATGCTAACGATGACGCCGGCTTCGCTCAGTTCGCGAACCTGCGCGACCGTCACCTGCTCGGCCGCCATCGTCACGAGCAGCGTACCGATGGCCTCGCGGGCTCGGATTAAGGCTTTGACATCCCTGTCTTCGACCGGGCGCATCAGTTCGGCAAGATGCGCACCTTTACGGGCGGGTGCCAGATGCGGACCTTCCAGATGAAGACCGGCCACGCCGCGGTTGGTTTTGACCGCATCCTTCGCTGCCTCGATCGCCGCCGCCGTCGCCTCTGCCGTATCGGTGATCAGCGTCGGCAGCAGTGCCGTCGTGCCGTAACGCCGGTGCCCCTCGGCGATGATATGCATTGACGATGCCGACGGCTCATCATTCAGCATACGCCCACCGCCGCCATTCACCTGCGCATCGACGAAACCTGCCGAAAGCACGCCGCCGTCAAGCAAGATCGTCTCGCGCTCGGGCAATCCGTTTCGCGGAACGATGGCCTCGACCCGGCCATTGACAACGATCAGCGCTCTTCCGTCGTGGAACCTCTCGCCATCGAAGATGCGGGCACCGGTGAAAATCTTGCGGGGCATCATATCGTCTCCGTGACTTTGAGCAGGTTCGCCGGCTTATCCGGATCGAAACCCTTGCGACGCGTAACCGACTCGATCAGGCGATAGTAGACGAGAAGCGACACCAGCGGATCGAGCAGGCCGCTGCCCGTCGTCGGCACGCGCAGATTGACGCCGGACAGCGGTTGCGCCGAAAACGGCACCGTCGTTGCGCCGAGCTTCTGCAACCGTTCCAGCGCCTGAACATTGTTGGCATAGGCCGCATCATCGGGCATGAAGGCGACGATCGGGAAACCCGGCTGTACGAGACGCATCGGGCCATGCATCAGTTCGGCCAGCGAGAAGGCTTCCGCGTGAAGGCCGGATGTTTCCTTGGCTTTCAGCGCGGCCTCAAGCGCGATCGCGAATGCCGGACCGCGGCCTGCTATATAAAGCGAGGTTGCATCGAAGAGCACGTCTTCTGCCGCACCCGTATCGATACCCACAGTCGCCGATAGAGCCTCCGGCAATTTCTCCAATGAGGCTTGGAGATCAGCCTTGCTGCCAATCGCAGCCGTCACGCCGGCAAGCGCTGCGACCGAGGCAATGAACGACTTGGTCGCGGCAACGCTCTTTTCCGCACCCGCATTGAGGTCCAGAACGATATCCGCCTGCTTCGCAAGCGGGCTGTCAGTGACGTTCACGACTGCGATCGTCTTCGCGCCGCCGCGTTTGGCGGCTTCCTGAAGGGCGACGATATCCGGGCTGGCGCCCGATTGCGAAACCGTGAAGTGAACGCCACCCTTCAGCTGCAGAGGTGTACCATAGACAGACGCGATCGATGGGCCGATCGAGGCCACGGGAACACCGGTGGTGATTTCAAAGAGATACTTGAAGAAGGTTGCGGCATGGTCCGAAGAGCCGCGCGCGGCCGTCGTCACCACGCTCGGACGAGCCGAGGAAAACAGCTTGGCGATCTCGGCGAACACCGGCTTTTCCTTTTGAAGCAGCGAGGCGACCACGTCCGGCGACTGACCCGCCTCCTGCAGCATCAGCGACTGGTTCTCACTCATAGGTCATCTCCAATTCTCAGTTCGGCTACGAAATCATAGGCATCGCCGCGGTAATGCGAGCGGGTGTATTCCACGACCCGCTGATCTTCCAGGCGGGAAATCCGTTCGATCAAAAGCGCCGGCGCACCGGTCTTCACATTCAGCATCGAGGCCGAGGAAGGGTCGAGCGTCACGGCGGTTAGCCGCTGCAGAGCACGCACCGGCTTGTGGCCGCTTGCCGCCAGCGCATCATAAAGCGATCCCTCGCCGCCGGCATTGTTGCCGAGGAACTTGACCGGCACAACCGCCCGTTCGATCGCCAGCGGCAAGCCATCCGCAAGGCGCAAACGATCCAAGCGCAGAACGGTCTCATCCTGCCCCAAACCGAGGAGGAAGGATTCTTCCGGCGACGGCGAATTGATCGTACGGGACAGTATCCTTGCGGCCGGCGAACGGCCACGTGACCGCATATCGGCCGAGAAAGACGAAAGACGCCAGAGCGGCTGCTCCATGCGCTCGACCTTGCTGGAAACGAAAGTACCGCTGCCGTGTCGCGACTCCAATGCACCGGAACTCATCAGATCACGATAGGCGGTCCGCACTGTCACGCGGCCAAGCTTCAGGGCCTCGGCGAGGTCACGCTCTCCGGGAAGAGGCGCCCCCGGCTTAAGAAGGCCTTCCTGAATGAGGCCCGTCAAAGCCAGCGCCAACCGCTTGTACAGCGGTCCCGCCATCACGTCATCGCGCAGACCGCGGGCATTGAGCTCCGCTACCAGACTGGTTCTATCCATGGATAGGCAATAGAACCTATTTAGAACCACTTTTCAAGTTGAATCTATATAGGCAAAATAAAACCCTCGTGACGGGCACGAGGGTTCAAGGGCGAGGCAATATCCCCGCAGAGATCAGCTCTTCGTGAAGATGTAGTCCGTCTCCTGCCGCAGCACGTCGCCTGGGCGCAGCACCGCATTCGGGAAGCCTTCGTGGTTGATTGCATCCGGCCAGACCTGCGTTTCAAGGCAGAAACCGGCAAAGGGCCCGTATTTCCGGCCGCCGATGCCCGGTACCGCAACGTCGAGCTTGAAGCCGGCATAGAACTGCACTCCCGGTTCAGTAGTCCGAACCTCCAGCGAGACACCTGAATTGACGCTGCGTGCCAGTACGACGGAGCGCTTTGCCATGCGTTCCGTCGAAAGGCAGAAATTATGATCGTAAAGCGCCTGCTCNGCGTGCCAGTACGACGGAGCGCTTTGCCATGCGTTCCGTCGAAAGGCAGAAATTATGATCGTAAAGCGCCTGCTCTCCACCTTCGAGCCGCTTCATCGGCGCCATTTCGCGGAAATCGAACACCGTGCCTTCGACGGGACGGACCTCGCCGGTCGGAATCTGCCTGTCATTGGTCGGTAGATAATGATCGGCAGCGATCATGATGTCGTGGCCGAGCGCATCCTCGCGGCCGTCGAGGTTGAAATAGGCATGCTGGCAGACATTGGCGAGCGTCGGCTGGTCGGTGGTCGTTTCATAGAGAACCGAGAACTCGCCATTGCCATGGACCCGGTAAGTCGCTTGGACCGTGCAATTGCCCGGATAGCCGGCACGGCCATCCGGGTCGACAATCTTCAGCACGACGCGATCGACCTCATGCTCGACGATCGTCCAGTTGCGCTTGGCGATATTGTCGCTTCCGCCATGCAGATGCGAAACGCCCTTCTCGTTGAGTTCGAGCTGATAGGCCTTGCCATCGAGCATGAATTTGCCATCGCCGATGCGGTTGGCGCAGCGGCCGGGCGTCGCGCCGAAATAGGCGGAATGGGCCGGATAGCTGGCAAAGTCGTCGAAGCCGAGCAGGAGAGGGGCATCATGCCCATCGAGCCGGAGATCCTGTATGACCGCACCCCAAGTCATGATCTTGGCGGTGAGACCACCGCCCTTGATCTCGACGCGATAGACGGTTTCGCCGTCTTTCGCCGTTCCGAAAACTTCCCGTTCGAGCTTTTCTGACATGGTCCGCCATTCCCAAATCTGTGTTGATTTCAGGTCGCGAACCTGCCCCCATTTGCCAAGGACCGCAACCACCAAGCACAAAAAGAAACGCTGCAGCCGCAAGGTCAGCGGCGGCTGCAGCTCAGATTTTTGTGCCGATTTCGTCGAGATTATAAGGCGTCGTCTGGTAAATCTCGTTGATCCAGTTGCCGAAGAGCAGATGCGCGTGGCTGCGCCAGCGGTTCTGGGGTGCGAGCGACGGATCGTTATGCGGGAAATAATTGTGCGGCATCTTGATCGGCACCCCGGCATTCACGTCGCGGAAATATTCGTCCGAAAGCGATGTGGAGTCGTATTCCACATGGTTGAACATGTAGAGCCGCTTGCCTTTTTCCTCGTGCGCGAGACACACGCCCATCTCATCGGATTCCATGAGGATTTCGAGGTTTGCGGATTTTTCGATATCGGCGCGCCGGACCTCGGTCCAGCGTGAAACCGGCACCTCGAAATTATCGGAAAAGCCGTTGAGGTAGACAGATGAGGGCTTGAGGTTCTTGTGACGATAGACGCCGAAGGCCTTTTCCTTGAGCTCGTATTTCGGAACCTTGTGGAAATGGTAGATCGCCGCCATTGCGCCCCAGCAAACATTCATGCTCGAATGAACGTTCGTCTCGGTCCAATCGAAGATCTGCTCCATTTCTTTCCAATAGGTCACGTCCTCGTAAGGCAGAGCCTCGATCGGTGCGCCCGTGATAATGAAGCCGTCGAACTTGCGATGCTTTACCTCTTCCCAGGTCTGGTAGAAGGCAAGCAAATGATCTTCGGACGTATTCTTGGCCCTATGGTTTCCAATGCGGACCAGCGAGAGCTCCACCTGCAGCGGCGAAGCGCCCACGAGGCGTGCCATCTGCAACTCCGTCTTGATCTTGTTCGGCATGAGATTGAGAAGCCCGATCTGCAAAGGGCGGATATCCTGACGGATCGCCGCCGTTTCGGTCATCACTCGCACGCCCTCATGAACGAGAGTTTCGAAAGCGGGCAGGGTATCGGGGATCTTGATAGGCATTGCGGTCACTCGATCAAACAAAGGTACCGGCAAACAAAAACCGGCGGCGAAAGAATCGCTACCGGTCCGCACGCGGCCCTTTAGCGATTTATTTAACGTGGCTGCAAGCCGGCCGGCCAAATCACCACGGAGCACACTAAATAGCGCTGGAGCCCACGCGAATCAATCGCGATTCTCGAAGTGGCGCGTTGAACCAAGGTAACTCACGCGTTAATGACTGGTAGAATCTGTTGATAGACAGGGCGCGTCACCATGTTAATCAAAGATCATGGTTCGCATGGAAGAGCATAATGGCAGACGACGTCAAAGTCAGACCGAGCATTCAAGGACAGGATAGGGTAGGTTACGATCTGAGCCTCGGATATCGCCTGAAGCTGATGTTTGCGGCATTCTGGAATTCGAAGGTCCGCAGCAAGATCGTACTTCTCGCGCTGATTCTAGTTGCTGTGATTCTGGCGACCGCTTATGGCCAGGTTATCTTGAATCGCTGGAATGCGCCGTTCTACGATTCCCTACAACGCCGGGACGTCACCGAATTCTTCCATCAGCTTGAGGTTTTCGCACTGATTGCCGGTTCACTGCTGCTCCTGAACGTCGGCCAGGCGTGGCTCAATCAGATGACCGCGCTTTACATGCGCGAAGGGTTAACCCGCGATCTCGTGGATCAATGGCTGAAGCGCAAGCGTGCGCTGCGCCTCGCTTCAACCGGCCTGATCGGCGTCAATCCGGACCAGCGATTGCATGAAGACGCCCGCAATCTTGCGGAAAGCACGACCGGCCTCACGCTCGGCCTCCTCCAGTCGACGATCCTGCTTGTCAGCTTCATCGGCGTTCTCTGGGAGCTTTCGAGCGGCTTCGTCTTCCATTTCCGCACCTATGCCTTTGCCATCCCAGGATATATGGTCTGGGCCGCGATCTTTTATGCGGCGTCCGCCTCGATTCTCAGCCAGATCGTCGGCCGGAAACTGGTGAGGCTGAACGCCGACCGCTTTTCCAAGGAGGCGGAGCTTCGCTTTTCGCTGATGCATGCCAACGAAAATATGCCAGCGATTACCGTTGCCCGCGGCGAGGAAAACGAACGTGAGCGGATCAATGGAGACATCACCTCGGTACTCGCCATCCTGAAGCGCCTGACGATGGCGACCACCAACCTCACCTGGGTTTCGGCCGGCTACGGCTGGCTGGTCATCGTCATTCCGATCATCGTTGCCGCTCCCGCCTATTTTTCGGGAAGCCTGACCTTCGGTGAACTGATGATGTCCGTCGGCGCCTTCAACCAGGTGAACACCGCACTGCGCTGGTATGTCGCCAATTTTGGTCCGATTGCCGAATGGCGTGCCACGTTGATGCGCGTGACTGATTTCCGCNCACTGCGCTGGTATGTCGCCAATTTTGGTCCGATTGCCGAATGGCGTGCCACGTTGATGCGCGTGACTGATTTCCGCCACGCCTTGCAGGGCATGGACGAGCCGCTCAATCCGAAGAATGCGATCGCCTACGAGGATAACGCGGATACGCTGACCCTCAGGAATGTCACGATCGCAGCCAAGCTCGGCGAGGAGATCGACCAGTGCGGCGGCTTTGCCGTTCGCGAGACGGATGTCACGATCAGGGCTGGCGAGAAGGTCATGATCAATGGCGATCACAATGTGAATCGCAAACTGCTGTTCCAGGCGCTCGCCGGCCTCTGGCCCTGCGGCCACGGCAAGATAGGGCTGCCGCCTGCCAAGGACATTCTCTTCTTTCCGCAGGTAGCCTATGTACCGGGCGGCACGCTACGCGAAGCACTGTCCTTCCCGGAGCCGGCGACCACCTACAATAAGGAAGATGTCGAAACAGCACTTGAAAAAGCCGGCCTTGGTCACCTCGTCACACGTCTCGATACACGAGCCCGCTGGGACAAGGTGCTGGATTCCGACGAGCAGAAGGCGATCGGCTTTGCCCGCCTGCTGCTCGTTCGCCCGCGCTGGATCATTTTCGATGAAGTGCTGGAAGGGCTTGAGCTGGAATGGCAATCAACGCTGATTGAGGTACTAACGATGCTGTCCGGGTCCACCATGATCTATATCGGAAGATCCGACGCTTACCTCGAAGCGTTCAATCCGCGCACCTTGCATTTGCACCCGCTGGCGGCAAAAATCGAGCAACCGACTGTTCCAAAGACCGGGACTGGCACAGCGCATGCACCGGCTCCTGCCCTTTGAATAGTTGGTTAACATCTGCCACATGAAACAGTAAGGCGCAATTTCCTATCAGCCTTCCAGCTCTTCGCGCAGCATTTCGAGCTCCAGCCATTCCTCTTCCATTGCCGTCAGGCTGTCGCGTAGCTTTTCCATCTCCGCCGCAAACCGATTGAAGGTGGCGGGATCCTTGCTGAATAGATTGGGGTCTGCCATCTTTTCTTCGCGCTTTGCGATTTCAGCTTCTGCTTTGGCTATCTCCTTCGGCAGGTTTTCGAGGGCGAATTTCTGCTTGTAGGAGAGCTTGACCTTGCCCTTCGAGGCGTCTGCTGCAGGTGTCGTGGGCTCAGCTCTCGGCTTTTCCGCGGCCTTTTCGGCCCTCCTTCGCTCCTCCATTGCGCCCTTGCGCTGGGCAAGCATGTCGGAATAGCCGCCGGCATACTCGATCCAGCGCCCATCGGGCGCATCGGGAACGGTGGGTGCAATGGTCGATGTCACCGTACGGTCGAGAAAATCGCGGTCGTGGCTGACGACGATGACGGTGCCGGGGAACCCGGCCACGATTTCCTGCAGCAGGTCCAGAGTCTCGAGATCGAGATCGTTGGTTGGTTCGTCGAGGATCAAAAGGTTGGTCGGCCGAGAGAGGATGCGCGCCAGCATCAGCCGCGCGCGCTCGCCGCCCGACAAGTTCTTGATCGGCGTGCGCGCCTGTTCCGGCTGAAAGAGGAATTCCTTCATGTAACCGGTCACATGCCGCTGCTCGCCGTTCACCAGCAGGCTCTCGCCGCGCCCGTCTGTCAGGTAGTTCGCGAGCGTATTCTCTGGATCGATATCGTCGCGCTTCTGGTCGAGTGTTGCAATTTCGAGGTTGGTGCCGAGCTTCACCGTGCCGCTATCCGGCGCGAGCTGTCCCGTCAGCATCTTCAGAAGCGTCGTCTTGCCCGCGCCGTTTGGCCCGACCAGACCGATGCAATCGCCGCGATGGACGCGGATTGAAAACGGCGCCACGATCAAACGGTCGCCGAAGGTCTTGGTAATCTTCTCTGCTTCGATCACGAGCTTGCCGGATTCCTGCGCGTCGGACACGGCAGCCTGCACAGTTCCCTGCGGCCNTCTTCTCTGCTTCGATCACGAGCTTGCCGGATTCCTGCGCGTCGGACACGGCAGCCTGCACAGTTCCCTGCGGCCCCTTGTGGCCCCGATACTGGGAGCGCATGGTTTGCAGTTCGCCGAGGCGGCGCATATTGCGCTTGCGCCGCGCCGTCACGCCGTAACGCAGCCAATGCTCCTCGCGCTCGATCGCCTTACCAAGTTTGTGTTGTTCCAGCTCTTCCGCCTCAAGCACTTGATCGCGCCACGCTTCGAAATGCGCAAAGCCACGGTCGAGCCGCCGCGACGTGCCGCGGTCGAGCCAGACGGTCGCGGTCGAGACCTTTTCGAGGAAACGACGGTCGTGGGAAATTAGGACCAGAGCGCTCCGGCTTTTCTGAAGTTCACCTTCCAGCCATTCGATGGTCGGAAGGTCGAGATGGTTCGTCGGCTCATCAAGTAGGAGAATATCCGGTTCGGGCGCCAGCACGCGGGCAAGCGCGGCCCGTCGCGCTTCGCCGCCAGAGAGGTTGTTCGGGTCCTCTTCGCCGGTGAGGCCGAGATGCGAGAGAAGGTAGGCCACGCGATAAGGATCATCGCCCGGTCCGAGACCGGCTTCCGCATAAGCTTGCACGGTCTTGAACCCCGCAAAATCCGGAGCCTGCTCCAGATAGCGCACCGTCGAGGACGGATGGCGGAAAACCTCGCCCGATTGCGCTTCAACGATCCCGGCCGCGATCTTCAGAAGGGTCGATTTGCCCGAACCGTTGCGGCCGACCAGACAGATCTTGTCGCCGGACTCGACTTGCAGGTTCGCGCCGGCCAAGAGAGGCGTGCCGCCGAAGTTCAGGAAGATATCATCGAGTTTCAGGATGGGAGGGGCCAAAATCAGACTCCGGAAAGATCATAGGGACGGGCAAGGATGATCGCCCGGCCGCTGCCGAGCGTGAAGCGAACCTTGCCTTCCGCAACGTTGGAAATGGTGCGCGAGGAGCCGAAGGGCAAATGAAAATCGGCGAGCGGGTAGCGTGCATTCTCGATGAAAAGACCATGCAGCTCGCTGAAGCCGGACACCGAAAACAAACTGTTCTTCGGCAAGTCGAGCACGATCGAACCGGCGAGAAGCGGCACGGCCTCCTCCGTTCCGGAGGTGAGCAGAATGTCAAAACCCTGTTCGGCGAGGCTGACGGCATAGAGCAGGTGCTGCAGCGCATGGTCCGAGCGCTCGCCACTGAGCGCGCCGGCAAGGACCAGGCGCCGTGCACCGCGGGCAATTGCCTCTGCCACGGCGATTTCGCCGTCCGTTGCGGCTTTGGCGGCGGGGTAGGGCTGTTTCGGGACGTCCGGAAACGTGCCTTCCAGATCCGGCGGCGTCGAATCAAAATCCCCGACCCAAAGCTCCGGAACCACGCCGAGTGCTGCCGCATGCCGCATGCCGCCGTCGGCCGCGATGAAGCGGCTGCCCGAGATTGCAGAACGCAGACGTTCGGTCGGGCTGAGTTCGCCGCCGAGCAGGATCGTGAAGATGGATTGGCTCATGGGCATGCCCATAGCGCAAAGCGGGGGTCAAGGGAAAGGGGCAGGTCAGCCGGGCATATCCTTGTCGCGCGACAGGAAGACCTTTTCGTAGCCGCCGATGAAACGCTCGAAGAGCGCGGCAAAGGCATCCACATCCTCTCTCGGCCAATCGGCCACGATCTCGGAAACGATCGACAGCTTCTGCGCCTTCATTTCCGAAAGAAGCCGCTGTCCAAGCGGAGTCATCACGACGATGATGCGCCGTGCGTCCGCCTGCGATGCCTCGCGGCGAAGCACGTTGCGTCCGACCATATCCGCGACCACGCGGCTTGCGCGAGATGGGTCGATGCGCAGCATCTCGGCGATCGCGCCAACTGTGACTTCGCCGGCCGGCTGGGCCCTGCGGATCGCATCCAAAACATCGAGATGGGAGAGTTCGAGACCCGGCGCCACACTCTGGATCGCCAGCCGCCCAATCAGCCGGCGGCCGGTCATCAGGCGCATGCGGGTCATGCTCCGGCCAATGCGGGGAACGCCGTCCACATCAAGAGACGTGGCGTCGGATTCATCAGGTTGGGACGCGGTTTCGCTCATATATGAATCATAACAGAGCGTTTGCCAAATGAGAACATGCTTGTGTCATTCGCATGCCATTGACATTTATATGCTATAGGCACATAACCAACCGGTAAAAGTCGGAACAATGTTTTCATGGATATGCAAACAGTGCCCACGCCGCTCGTGACGGATCACCGGCGGCGGCTCATACTCTTCTTTTTCCTGATGACGGCCATGTTCATGGCGACGCTCGACAATCAGATCGTCTCGACGGCACTTCCAACGATCGTCGGGGAGTTCGGCCATCTGGAACGCTTCGGATGGATCGGCTCGGCCTATTTGCTGTCGCTGAGCGCCGTCATGCCGGTCTACGGCAAGCTCGGCGATCTGTTTGGCCGCAAATATGTGATGATGACGTCAGTCGCCATATTCACCATCGGCTCGGCCGTATGCGGTTTGGCCGTATCGATGAATACGCTGATTGCTGCTCGCATTCTGCAGGGGCTTGGCGGTGGTGGCATTATGGTTTCAATCTTTGCCGTCAACGCCGATCTCTTCGAACCGCGCGAAAGAGCCCGCTACCAGAGTTACTCCAGCCTCGTCCTGATGGCGTCGAGCGCCGTTGGACCAGTTCTTGGCGGCATGATGAGCGACCTCTTCGGCTGGCGTTCGATCTTTCTCATCAATGTGCCCATCGGCTTTGCCGTGCTCGCGGGCCTTGCCTTCATGCTACCCTACCGCAAGCCGCATCGCCGCCCGAAGATCGACTACGCCGGCGCAGCACTTTTGGCGATGACAACGACGAGCATTGTGTTGACGGCCGATGGCAGCCAACTTTTCGGCTCTCTCGTTTCGCCTCTAAGTCTGAGCATCATCGGCTTCGGCGCCATCTGCGCGATCGCCTGGGTTTTTGTGGAGCGTCGTGCGCCCGAGCCGATCCTGCCGCTGCCGCTCTTTCGCAATTCGACCTTCAGCCNGTGGAGCGTCGTGCGCCCGAGCCGATCCTGCCGCTGCCGCTCTTTCGCAATTCGACCTTCAGCCTCTTGCTGGTGATCTCCGTCATGAGTGGTGGAATCGCGATCGGCATGGTGAATTATTTTGCGCTGTTTCTGCAGACGACCACGGGCCTTTCGCCATCGCGGGCGGGCTTGCTCTTCATTCTTCTCACGGGCGGGCTGGTTTGCGGTTCGCTTTCCGCCGGGCGGATCATTTCGAAGACAGGACGCTACAAACCCTTCGCAGTTGCAAGCTTCTCGTGCAGTGCGGTCGCCTTCGCCACGCTCTCGCAAGTTCATGCAGGTACCCCGATCGCCTTCATCGGCGCGCTCATGATGATACATGGGATCGGCATCGGTCTCGCTCAGCAGGTGCCGGTGATCGGCGTGCAGAATGCAGCTCATGCCGGTGATGTCGGCGCCGCGACCGGCTCTGTGACCCTTTCGCGAATGGGCGGCGCCTCGATCGCCATTTCGATCTATGGCGCGATTATCGGCTCGCAGCTTGCAAAAATCGGCCACTCCATTCCCCTTGTTGCCGATGTCGAGCAACTGACGCCGAAGATGATGGCTGCCCTTCCCGAAGCAAGCCGCCTGGCTGTCGCCGATGCTTATGCCGCAGCCTTCATGCCGCTCTTCATGACCTCCTGCGCCATTGCCCTGATAGGGCTTGCAGCGGCACTCATGCTGAGGCCGGTTCAGCTCCCTCGATCGCGTGAAGAGATAAGTCCGGCAACAGCGGCCGCCGAAGCTGCCGAATAGGCGCGGAAGCTCCGCTTCGCCCTTGTCACAGCGACTTCATGACGATACATCTGCCGACGCTCTAACGGGGTGCCGCGTGTCCGAAGACATCCGGCTGAGAGGCTTCGAGCCAACCCGCGGAACCTGATCCGGTTAACACCGGCGGAGGGATTAGACGCGTGACATTCGGCAACGCCCTTTTCCCGTTCAAACGAAACTCAAGGAGGAGGCGTGCCATGTCCGGCCGCACATCGATCATCTCTTCGCTGACCGCAGCATTTTTCGCCGCGACGCTTGGCTTGTCTGCCGCGCACGCCGCGGGAAAGACGCTCACCATCTATACTTATGAAAGCTTCACGTCCGAATGGGGACCTGGACCTAAGGTCAAGGAGGCTTTTGAGAAGACATGCGGCTGCACGGTCAATTTCGTCAGCGTTGCCGATGGCGTCGCACTGCTTTCGCGCTTGAAGCTCGAGGGGGCCTCCACCAAAGCTGACGTCGTCCTCGGCATCGACACGAGCCTTGTCACCGAAGCCAAGGAAACCGGCCTGTTCGACGCAAGCGGTGTCGATGCCGGCGCTCTGAAGGTGCCGGGCGGCTTCGTGGACGATGTCTTCGTTCCCTACGACTACGGCCACTTTGCGATCATCTACGACACACAGACGATCAAGAACCCGCCGCAGAGCATGAAGGATCTGGTCGAGGGCGATCCCGCGCAGAAGATCGTCATCGAGGATCCGCGAACCTCGACGCCCGGTCTTGGCCTGCTGCTCTGGATCAAATCCATTTACGGCGACAAGGCGCCGGAAGCTTGGGCCCGACTCAAGAACCGCATCCTGACGGTCACGCCCGGCTGGTCCGAAGCCTATGGCCTGTTCACCAAGGGTGAGGCACCGATGGTGCTCTCTTACACCACGTCCCCAGCCTACCATATGGTCGTCGAAAAAACTGATCGCTATCAGGCCGCAGCTTTCTCTGAAGGCCATTTTATCCAGATCGAAGTCGCAGGTCTTCTGAAGAATGCGCCGACCAAGGATCTCGCTCGCGATTTCCTGAAATTCATGGTGACACCCGCCTTCCAGGATACCATCCCGACGAACAATTGGATGATGCCCGTTTCCGCAACCTCTGAGCCGCTCCCCGACGCCTTTAACAAGCTCGTCAATCCGGCCAAGACCTTCTCGATGAGCCCTGACGACGTCGCCAGGAATCGCAAGGCCTGGATCGACGAGTGGCTCGCAGCGATGAGCATGAACTGATGCTGCAGACCGCAGCTGAACAACAGCGTGCATTGACCGGCGGGGTGATCAGCCTCGCCGCCGTCACGTTGTTTGTCGGCCTTGCAGCATTCTCGTTGCTTTTTGCCGGTGGGGGATCGGCCATCGCCGGCATTCTTTTCGATCCTTATATTCTGCGTGTGCTGCGCTTCACGCTGCTGCAAGCGCTGCTTTCAACCGCACTTTCCATCGCCTTAGCAATTCCGGTTGCACGCGCGCTCGCTCGCCAGCCGCATTTTATAGGCCGCATCTGGATCATCCGCCTGATGGCGATTCCAATGGGGCTGCCAGTGCTGATCGGAGCACTCGGCCTGATTGGCATATGGGGCAGGCAGGGGTTGTTGAACTCTCTGCTGGTGAAGGTCGGGCTCGACGAACCGATAAGCATCTATGGGCTCACGGGCATCCTTCTCGCCCATATCTTCTTCAACCTGCCGCTTGCCTGCCGGCTGATCCTCGCGGGTCTCGAACGAGTGCCTGCCGAATACTGGCTGATGGCAAGCGGTCTCGGCATGCGGCCCCGCTCGGTTTTCCGCTTCATTGAATGGCCGGCGATCCGCCCGCTCATTCCCGGGATCGGTGGATTGATCTTCATGCTCTGCGCCACCAGCTTCACACTGGTGCTGACCCTCGGCGGTGGCCCGGCGGCGACCACGATCGAAGTTGCGATCTACCAGTCGCTTCGCTTCGATTTCGATCCCGGCCGCGCAATCGCCTTGTCGCTCCTGCAGATCGCGCTCACGGCGGCGATCCTGGGCGCGATGGCATTCTTTCCACCGGCCGGAGATGAAGGCTTGACCACAGGCAGGGACATCAAGCGGCTGGATGGCAAAGGCCCAGGTGCCCGATTGGCCGACAGGCTCTTGTTGCTGATCGCCGTGCTTTTCCTCGGCTTGCCGCTTCTATCCGTTATCACGGCAGGATTGCATGCCGATCTCATAAAGCTGCTGCAGGAGCCGATCTTCTGGCAGTCGGCCGGAACGAGCTTCGCAATCTCGCTCACCGCGGCTCTGCTTTCAGTCGCCCTTTCGATGGCCATGATACGTGCCCGGCATGCAATTGTATCGAAACGGCGGCGAGGCATTACCGACCGATCCTTCTTTACGGCCATGGGCAGCGCTTCGTCGATGGTCCTGCTCGTGCCGCCGATCGTGCTTGCGACCGGATGGTTCATGGCACTGCGGCCTTTCGGCGATGCGACGCGCTTTGCGGCCTTGCTCGTCGTTCTCATCAATATGCTGATGGCGCTTCCCTTTGTCATGCGCGTACTGGAGCCGGCCTATGTTGTGCATCAGCGCCGGACGCAGAAACTGTCCGCAAGCCTGGGTATTGCGGGCGCTGCCCGATTGAGATTCATAGATTGGCCGGGCTTGAAGAAGCCGCTGCTCACTGCCTTGTCATTCGCCATGGCGCTCTCACTTGGCGATCTCGGCGCCGTCGCGCTCTTTGGCTCCGAGGGTTTTGTCACATTGCCCTGGCTCGTTTATAGCCGCATGGGCAGCTACAGGACGAACGACGCCGACGGCCTTGCGCTTATCCTCGGCGTTGTTTGTCTACTGCTGACGATCGCTGGAACCGCAGGCCAGCCAAGGCGGGAGAATGGCAATGACGGCCGCTGATCAAGCCGGGATCGAAATGGAGGACGTGCGCTTGAAGCTCGGCACGCACGCTTTCCATTTCGATTGCCGTCTGCCGGCCGGCCGGATCGTCGCGGTGAGCGGCCCTTCCGGCGCCGGAAAATCAACCTTTCTCAATCTGCTCGCCGGCTTTGAACGACCTGACGTCGGCCGCATTCGGATGCACGGCGCCGATGTGACGGCGGCCTATCCGGCGGAGCGTCCAGTCTCGGTCGTCTTCCAGGACAACAATCTCTTTGCCCATCTCGATCTCTTCACCAATGTCGGTCTGGGGATCGATTCGACATTGAAGCTCACTGCCGAGGACCGGCGAAACATTTCTGAGGCGTTCGAGAAGGTCGGCCTCGCCAATTTCGAACGGCGTATGCCCGCAACGCTTTCCGGCGGGGAGCGGCAGCGAGCAGCGTTTGCGCGGGCGCTCGTGCGAAAGCGCGCCGTTCTGCTCCTGGATGAACCTTTTGCCGCACTTGATCCGGGCTTGCGCGCAGACATGGCCGAGCTGCTGCTCGGCTTGCATATGGAGACCGGCAACACGGTGATCATCGTTTCGCATGATCCCGACGAGGTGCGTCGAATCGCCGACTACGGTGTCTTTATCGATAAAGGGGCGATCGTTCTTGCCGCGCCACTCTCCGATTATCTCGCGCGGGAGGACATGCCTGCGCTACGGCAATTTCTGCGCCGCTGACGAATCTCACGCTTGCACTGGCACTTTCGCCACAATTTCATCCGAGCGAGAGGACACCCTAACGATGCCACGCTTGCTAAAATACAACGGCGCTACAATTAAGCAGAGTCTCGCTATGCAACCGATGCGGAAATCAGTTACAGCAATGGCTTGTGTCTTCCCGTTGTGCAGTGCGAGAACCGGGATGGACGACTGTTGAACCCCGTTGGAAGCGGCCGGATCAGACATGCGGCAAACCGGCCTAAAAGCAAGATGACTCGGAGAGCCAGACTGGACAGCATGACGACGTGGAAACGCCCCGCGCCCTCCAGTAACGTGCTTTCTGTGCCATACCGGTGGAGCCGCCGCGCATTACTCGTGTCTGCGGCCGCAGTTGCGCTTAATGGCTGCCAGTCGATCATCGAACAATCGTATCAGCCGACCGTCTCTCCCTCTGCCAATCCGCAGATCGTCGATGAAGTACAAAAGAACGATCCACGTGCCGCCATGGGTGCGCGCGAACATCCGCGTATCGTTGCGAGCTACGGCGGCGAATACAAGGATGCCAAGACCGAACGCCTCGTTGCCCGCATTGCCGGCGCGCTGACGGCGGTTTCGGAAAATCCGAGCCAGTCCTATCGCATCACGATTTTGAATTCACCGGCGATCAATGCTTTTGCACTGCCGGGCGGCTATCTCTATGTAACCCGCGGCCTGCTGGCACTCGCCAACGATGCTTCGGAAGTCGCAGCCGTGCTGTCGCATGAAATGGGTCACGTGACGGCCAATCACGGCATCGAGCGGCAGAAGCGCGAAGAGGCTGAGGTCATTGCAAGCCGCGTGGTTGCCGAGGTGCTGTCGAGCGACATCGCTGGTAAGCAAGCTCTCGCGCGAGGCAAGCTGCGTCTTGCGGCTTTCTCCCGCCAGCAGGAACTGCAGGCCGACGTGATTGGTGTGCGCATGCTTGGCGAAGCGGGTTATGACCCTTATGCCGCCACGCGCTTCCTCGATTCGATGGCTGCCTACAGCCGCTTCATGTCTGCCGATCCTGACGCCGACCAAAGCCTGGACTTCCTTTCGAGCCACCCGAACTCGGTGCAGCGCATCGAGCTTTCGCGCGATCACGCCCGCGCCTTCGGCCAGGAAGGGACGGTCGGTGACAAGGGAAGGGGCTACTATCTCGATGGCATCGACGGTCTTCTCTATGGCGACAGTCCGGAGGAAGGCTATGTTCGCGGCCAGACCTTCCTGCATGGCGGTCTCGGCATTCGCTTCGACGTGCCGCCGGATTTCAGCATCGACAACAAAGTCGAAGCCGTCATGGCAACCGGTCCGGGAGACGTGGCTATCCGCTTTGACGGCGTTGCCGGCAACGACAACCAGAGCTTGACGAATTACATTTCGAGCGGCTGGGTCACTGGTCTCGATCCTTCGACGATCCGGCCGATCACCGTTAACGGCATGGAAGCGGCAACGGCCCGTGCCACAGCGGATCGATGGGATTTCGATGTTACGGTGGTGCGCAATAATTCGCAGATCTTCCGCTTCCTGACGGCCGTTCCAAAGGGCAGTGCCGTCTTGCAGCAGACGGCAGACGTGTTGCGCGCCAGCTTCCGCCGCATGACGCCGCAGGAGGCGGCAACGCTGAAGCCCCTGAGAATCCGCGTCGTCACCGTTCGTCCCGGCGAAAACGTCGCAACGCTGGCGGCCCGAATGCTTGGCACGGATCGTAAACTCGACCTCTTCAAACTGATCAATGCCCTGCGGGCCGGCGGCACGGTTTCGCCCGGCGACCGCGTGAAGATCATTTCCGAATAAAAAAGAACCCGGCTTTCACCGGGTGAGTTTGTGCTGCTGGGAGTAAAGGCTCTTAGGCGTGAGCCGCCATATGCGGATCCGCATTGACAAGCGCGCTGCGCAATTTTTCCATGGCGCGGCTTTCGATCTGGCGAACGCGTTCCTTCGAAATTCCGAGATCGGCGCCGAGTTCCTCGAGCGTCGCGCCTTCTTCGGCAAGGCGGCGCGCTGCAATGATCTTCATTTCGCGCTCATTGAGATGTTTCAGCGCCGATGTCAGCCAGATACGGCGGCGTTCACCGTCAATCATGTTGGAAACCTGCTCGTCCGGCAGCGGATCATCGCTGACAAGGAAATCCATCTTCTCCGCGCTGTCAGCATCGCCGGAGACCGAAGGTGCCTGCAGCGAGGCGTCATTGCCCGAAAGACGCGCATCCATCGTCTGAACGTCGGCAAGGCTGACACCCAAGGCAGCCGCGATCTCCTGATGGATGGATTGAAGGGTGAGATGCGAGTCGCCTCTGGCAAGCTTGGCGCGGAGGCGGCGCAGATTGAAGAAAAGGGCCTTCTGCGCGGAACTCGTGCCGCCGCGAACAATCGACCAGTTGCGCAGGATATAGTCCTGGATCGACGCGCGGATCCACCAGCTTGCATAGGTGGAGAAGCGCACCTCGCGCTCCGGCTCAAAGCGGGCAGCGGCCTCAAGAAGTCCGACATAACCTTCCTGTACGAGATCGCTCATTGGCAGACCGAAATTCCGGAACTTGCCCGCCATGGAAATAACGAGGCGCATGTGAGCCATCGCGATCTGGTTTCGGGCGCCGCGATCCTCATTGTCCTTCCAGCGAATAGCGAGGTTATGTTCTTCTTCCCGAGCAAGATAGGGAGCCGCCATGGCGATTTTGATCATACGCCGGTCTGCAGACATGTTCTTCATATCGGTCTCCTAAAAATCAGGCCTCGTGCCCCTGAAAGAAACAAACAAGATCCGTTTCCGGAACATCGCTGTCCGAACCAATCCAGCGTCTGAATTGCATAAAGGCCCCGCTTCTGGATTTTTCAGGAGGGGGCCCTATCTCTTCGTCATGTGCCGTTAAGGCAGTAAAGCTGGACCTGTTTCTTCAAGTTGCCGGCAGGGCAATTTGGGGAAGGCATGATCCGCTCCTCATCGAACGTTGACAGGAATGCGAACGTTCGAGGGGACGAATATTTCCCGATGCAGCCCGCATTTACGTTATTTAAACGCGGCTGGCCGGGAAAAGTTCCACAAAAAAAACCCGGCACGCAGGCCGGGCTTTTTCCTAGGGAAAACAATGCTGTATTAAGCGGCTTCGTCCTGCGACTCGTCCTCTTCGGTTGCCTTGCCGCGCTTCGGACCCTTGTTGAGGTTCGTCTCGACAAGGCGGACGGCTTCAGTTTCCGACATCTTGTTCACCGCAGCGATTTCACGCGCCATGCGATCGAGTGCGGCTTCGTAGAGCTGGCGTTCGGAATAGGATTGCTCAGGCTGGTTCTCAGCGCGATAGAGATCGCGAACGACTTCGGCGATGGAAATCAGGTCGCCGGAATTGATCTTGGCATCATATTCCTGCGCACGGCGGGACCACATGGTACGCTTGACGCGCGCCTTGCCCTGCACAACCTTCAGAGCGCGCTCGACGAAATCAGTTTCAGACAGCTTGCGCATGCCGATGTTCATTGCCTTGGCAACCGGAACCTTCAGGCGCATCTTGTCCTTCTCGAAATCGATAACGAAAAGTTCGAGCTTCATGCCGGCGACTTCTTGCTCTTCGATAGCGGTGATGTTACCGACGCCGTGAGCGGGGTATACGATCGATTCACCGGTCTTGAAGCCGTGGCGTGCTGCTGAAGGTTTTTTCTGCTGGGTCGTCATACTAGTCAAAAACTCCCTGTTACGCGTCCGGCAGCGGCCGGAGCCGGGTCAGTCAGGCCCGGATGAGACGGATCCGCTCCGTCGGGTGACTTCACTCTGGTCTCACCAGACAGAAGCAAAAGAAATCCTTGCGCGCGATCGACGATCGAACGGCTCAAGGTGTTGATATCTCACGGGGAACCGCGTACGGATTTCTCTTGCTTTCGTGATGGCTTCGGCACGCTTCGTGCCTCAAATGGATCAGTTTCCGAAAACTATCATAAAAATATGAGGAAATCAATAATTTGCTTAATGTGAGCCATGCGGGCAACACATGGCACCTATATGAACGGAGCATCATATAAACGTTTACGCCCGGCTCTGATCCCGATTTCAATCGCCGGAGCCGGGCTTTTCGGAGAAATACCTCTCGAATTTGCCGACCTCTCCGTCCATTTCCTTGGCCTCCGCCATCGGTTCTTTCTTGATCGTGATGTTGGGCCAGATGCTGGCATATTCCGCATTAATCTTGAGCCACTTGTCGAGCCCCGGTTCGGTATCCGGCTTGATGGCCTCGGCGGGACATTCGGGTTCGCAGACACCGCAGTCGATGCACTCATCCGGGTGAATGACGAGAAAATTTTCGCCTTCATAGAAACAATCGACGGGGCAGACTTCCACACAATCGGTATATTTGCAGCGAATGCAATTGTCGGTCACGACATAGGTCATGAAGAACTCCAGGATTTTCACGAAAGCGGGGCCGGGCAACCTGGAACGTCGCGCCTTTCCCCTGGCCGGAGGACAGCGTGGACAGGCTTGGGAGGCAAGCACACTGTCCGGCAAGTTGACTGTGACGTATCGGCTTTGTGGCCGGATTTCAAGAATAAACGATCTGCCAAGCAGGCTCTGGCTGATAGAGTTTTCTAATCCTCGTCGGGCAATAGCCGATCGGTTGCACGCCGCTCCTTTTTCGTCGGCCGGCCGCTGCCGGCTGCACGGATGGCTTGCTCATAGGACGTGAGACGTTTTGTCTCACCCTGCGGCGGCGTCAGATCCTCGTAAAGCAGTTTTGCTTCCTCGAAAGGCCCGCGCCTCTCGCCCGGTGCCTTCACGATCAGAACCACATCCCGGCGCTCGAGTGCCAGCTCGACACGGTCGCCTGCCTTTACGATCTGGCTGGGTTGCTGTACGCGCTCGCCGTTGATACGAACGCGGCCTGATTGGATGTGGCTTTGCGCCAGAGAGCGTGATTTCACCATGCGCGTGAAGAACAGCCACTTGTCGATGCGCTGCCGCGAACCGCTCCCTGGCTGTGTCTCCCCGCTCATTGGCTACTTCTTCATCTGCTCCTTCAAGGCAGCGAGCTTTGCGAAAGGAGAATCCGGGTCGATCGGCTTTTCCTTGCGCGGCGGCTTTGCCTCGAAGCGCAGCGGCTGTGCGCCGTTGCGATTGTTGTTGCGATCCTTGCGGTCGCCGCGATCCTGACGATCACCCCGCTTCTCGTTGCGATCGCCACGGCCCTGGTGCGGCTTGCTGCCGTCGCGGTCCCGTTCCTGGCGTTTGCCGTCACGGCCTTCGCCACGATTGCCTTCTGCGCCTTCGCCCCCGCCGTGACGGCGGGTGCCATGCTGCTGACGGTCACCGCTGCGGCGTTCACCTTGACCGCGTGCTTGGCGATGGTTGTCGTTGCGCCCGCCAAGACGCCACAGAAGGACAGGTTTCTGTTCGACAGGCTCCACGGCTTCCGCAGGTTCAGCCGCGGATGAGTCGGCAGTCGCGGCCTCGACAGCAGGCTTGTCTTCTGTAGCCGTCCCATCGGAAGCAGCTTCTTCCGATGTGCTGTCGGCATCGTCATGATCTGCCTTCTCGGCCGCTTCGTCCACAGGGATCTCCGCTGCCGGGGCGGCAGAAGTGTCTTGAGCAGCAAGATGAGCTGCCGCCTCCTCGGCGGTCACGGCATCGGCGCGATAACCGAGGCCCTTGAGAATCTCTTCCATATCCTCCAGCGTCGCGCCGAGAATCGAAAGCATCGCGGTGGTCGTCGTGAAACGGCGGCCATCATAAGCTCCTTCCGGCCGATTCACCTGACCCGGCCTCCACTGCAGCAATGGACGGATGATATCCGCAAGCCGCTCGAGAATGTCGATGCGAACGGCACGTTTGCCGAGAAAACGGAAGCCGGCAAGCTTATAGAACATGCGCTCGAAGCCCGGGTCGGTCACGACGGACGTGCGGCCGGCAGCCAGCACCGGAATGAGGTCGCCATAGCCCGGTTTTTCGAGGCCGTCATTTTTCAAGGCCCAGAGCAGCGTGATGAGTTCAGCCGGAGCCGGCTTCAAAAGCGCGGGCACGAAAATGTGGTAGGCGCCGAAGCGAACACCATAACGGCGCATGGAAGCACGCGCGTCCTGATCCAGCGACTTCACCTCTTCCGTCACGTCGCGGCGAAAGAGTACGCCGAGATTTTCGACGAGCTGGAAGGCAAGGCCCTTGGCCAAGCCCTGCAGGTCTTCGGCACGCGAAAGATCATCGAGCGGCTTCAGGATCGTGCTGATGTGGTGATTGACGAAGCGCTCGATGCGGGCTGCAACGTGATCGCGCGCATTGCCCGTCAGTTGTTCGTCGGCAAGCAGGATGACGCGAGGACGCATGATGTGTTCGCTGCCCGCAAGGCGCGCAACCGGATCGCCGAGCCAGCGGATAAGGCCGTCGGCGCTGATCGCCAGATCGCTGTTGCCTGCAGCATGGAGGCGCGCGGCGCGCGCCTCGAATTCCAGGGCAAGCGCCTTTTGCGATGCGGTCTGGATCGCCTTGCCGTCCGGTCCGTCCGCACCCGAAAGGGGCGTGAACCGGAATCCGGACAATTGCCCCACATGATGTCCTTCAACAAAGACATCGCCATTCACACTGATTTCAGCTTCCAGCATCGCATTCTCTCTCAGGCGCTTCATGAGCACAGATGTCCTGCGATCAACAAAGCGTTTCGTCAACCTTTCATGTAACGCATCGGACAATCGATCCTCGATTTCCCGCGTCTTTTCCTGCCAGTGTGTCGGATCGGCAAGCCAATCGGGTCGATTCGACACATAAGTCCACGTTCTTATCTGCGCGATTCGCGCCGAAAGCGTGTCAATTTCGCCATCCGTCCGATCCGCTCGATGCACCTGCTCTGCGAGAAACTGCTCGTTCACCGTGCCATGGCGCACAAGATCGGAAAAGAGCGTCGAGATCAGGTCGGCATGCTGTGCCGGCGCGATACGCCGATAGTCAGGCAGTGCGCAAATTTCCCAAAGCTTCTCCACGCGCTGCGGATTTGTAGCCAGATCAATAATTTCCCGATAGCGCGCCAGATGTTCGAGCGCTTGCTGGTCAACGGCGGGCAGGGCTCGCGTTAAACCTTGGGCGGTCGGAGGCGTTTCGAGGCTCGCCCGCAATGATTGTATTGAGGAGAAATCAAGCTCCTTCGTCCGCCACTGCAAAACTTTGACACTGTCGAATTCGTGGGCCTCGATCCTCTCCGCCAATTCCTCGTCGAACGGATGCACCTGGCCCGTCACTCCGAATGTGCCGTCACGGACATGACGGCCAGCACGTCCCGCGACCTGAGCGAGTTCGGCAGGATTGAGATTACGGAACTGATACCCGTCGAACTTGCGGTCCTGCGCGAAAGCCACGTGATCGACATCGAGATTGAGGCCCATGCCGATCGCATCGGTTGCGACGAGATATTCGACATCGCCGGCCTGGTAGAGCGCGACTTGAGAATTTCGGGTGCGGGGGCTGAGAGCGCCGAGAACGACCGCGGCACCCCCTCGCTGACGACGGATCAGCTCTGCAACGGCGTAGACCTCATCTGCCGAAAAGGCGACGATAGCCGACCGTTGCGGAAGACGGGTGATCTTCTTTTGGCCCGAGTAGAAAAGTTGCGAAAGCCGCGGCCTTTCGACGACCGTGATGCCAGGCAGGAGCTGCTGTAGGATCGGCCGCATCGTGTCGGCCCCCAGAAGCAGCGTTTCGTCGCGTCCGCGCAGATGCAGAATACGGTCGGTGAAGATGTGGCCACGCTCGAGGTCGCCTGCAAGCTGAACCTCGTCAATCGCGACAAATGCGGCCTTTGTTTCGCGCGGCATGGCTTCGACCGTGCAAACGGAAAAGCGCGCATTCGCCGGTGAGATCTTCTCCTCGCCGGTCACAAGCGCAACGTTCTGCACTCCCACCTTTTCGACAACGCGCGTATAGACCTCACGTGCCAGCAGACGCAGTGGCAGGCCGATTACGCCGGTGCCGTGCGCTACCATGCGCTCGATGGCGTAATGGGTCTTGCCTGTATTGGTCGGCCCGAGCACCGCGGTCACGCCGCGCCCGCTCAATATCATCGGCTGCGATGTCAGTGTCATTGTCCGTGCAAGTGAGGCGGGGAGCCTTAAGGTCAAGTGCGCTTCGTTCCCGAAGCAGACAACACATGGACAGCCATCCGGCCAAACGCAAGAGCCGGGCTTCAAAATGAGCTGCAAACTCGATTCAAAAAATGTCGCTAAATGGTTGTTTTAAGATTCGGAACAGCGTGAGAACGAATCAGCGACGAATCGGTGACTCGCGGTGATTCAGCTTTTGTTCACGGCTAAGTATTGGTTTTGAATCGATTTTTCCTACTAGATGCTGAATCGCCATTGGACGCGGCAAGAGCTGGAGCGCCACGCGGTTAACATTTCTTACCGAACAGAGAATATCACCAGAAGCGGTTGGAAAAACTGCCGGGAAATAATGCTTCCGTGGAATTCGGAACGACTCGGCGGCGAATCGCGGAGGCAACTCTGGTGTCTGTTTCGGAAGCCGGATTCATAGTTGATTAACGCCTGCGCCCGGCTCTATTAACACTTCGACCAAAGACGGAACGAATCGCCGACGAATCAGCGACATCGGGATTTTCCCGGTTCGTTCACCGCAACATGTTGTACATGAATGCAATTTTAACCATAAAACAATTGCAAGATTCTGGTCGCGCGGCACTTCTGATCGCAGCCCTATTAAAGATTTTTAGGTTTCTTGATCGCCCGGTTCAAGCAGAAACCAGCGCCCTTCGCACCGTGCGGAGTTTAGCCGGGAACAAAAATCGCGGATGCGTGTTTATTGTCCATTCGGACTCACAATGAGTTGAAGGAACCGGAACATGCTCGGAACGATACTTCTCATTATCCTTATTTTGCTTTTGATTGGTGCCCTACCGAATTGGGGATATAGCCGTGGTTGGGGCTATGGACCTTCCGGCGGTTTAGGGCTAGTCCTCATCATCATTATTATTCTTGTCCTAATGGGCCGGATATAGCGGCTTGGTAACATAGGGAGTGAAGTTCATGATGAAAAAAATTGCAATTGTTGCCGCCTTCGTAGGCGCGCTTGCCTCCTGCACACCGACCGAAAAAGGAACGGCAATTGGCGCCGGTACCGGCGCAATTATTGGCGGTGCTGTCTCCGACAGCTGGGGTGGCGCTGCAATCGGCGCCGTTGCTGGCGGTCTCGCTGGCGCCCTGATCGGCCAGTCGGTAGAGCGCCGCGGCTACTGCGTCTATCGCGATCGTTACGGCCGCCGCTACGAAGCACGCTGCCCACGCCGTTACTAAACATCGCCGTTTTGTATGCAAAACGGGCGCTTCGGCGTCCGTTTTTGTTTATGCGCATCGTCAATGGTATGTTGACGATCGGTCCCGAAATCCAAATCTACTGCGTTGCGGGAAACGGGCTCATATTCCCCTCATGAACACGGCAACAGTACGCCGGGTATGAAAGGAATGCCTTATGGCCCAGATTGTCTTAAATTCCGCTGTCGCTATCCTTGTTGCGGCAGCATTTCTCACGACAGCTATCGCCGCGCTTCGCGATGCAGACAGACGGTTGCAAAGAGTGCCCGTCAAGGCAAAGACCAAGCATCCGCGTAGCAAGTAAGCTTAGACGAAGAATTGCCCACCGTTTGCCGAAAGTGTCGAGCCCGTGATAAAGCCGGCATCGTCGGAGACGAGGAAGGCAACGCAGCGCGCGACCTCCTCCGGCTCACCAAGGCGTCCGACCGGAATCTGGGGAATGATCCTCTCGTTGAGCACTTTCTCCGGAACGGCGAGAACCATTTCCGTGCCGATATAACCGGGGCAGACAGCGTTCACGGTGATGTTCTTCGCAGCCCCTTCCTGGGCGAGGGCCTTCGTAAAGCCGAGATCCCCCGCCTTGGCAGCCGAGTAATTCACCTGCCCCATCTGGCCCTTCTGGCCGTTGATGGAAGAGATGTTGACGATGCGTCCGAAGCTCCGATCGCGCATTCCGCCCCAGACATGGTGCGTCATGTTGAAGAGGCCCGTGAGGTTGGTATTGATCACCTCATGCCACTGCTGCGCCGTCATCTTGTGAAACATTGCGTCGCGTGTGATACCGGCGTTGTTGACCAGCACCTCGACACCGCCAAGTTCCGCTTCCACCTTCGCGACACCCTCGCCGCAAGCGACATAATCGGACACGTCCCACTTGAAGACCGGAATGCCGGTCACGTCATGAAAGGCCCTCGCCTTCTCATCGTTGCCGGCGTAGTTGGCGGCGACCTTATAACCCGCATTCCTGAGCGCCATCGAAATCGCTGCACCGATACCGCGCGTGCCACCGGTGACCAAAGCCACTCTGCTCATGTTTCGCTCCCCTCGAGGCTATTTCGCCTTTGATCAGGCGTTTTGAATCATCAATCGCATGCTATTATAATGCTTCGAAGCACATGGCGACGCCCATGCCTCCGCCGATGCAAAGCGTGGCAAGTCCTTTCTTTGCGCTACGCCGCTTCATTTCGAAAAGCAGCGTGTTGAGAATACGCGCCCCGGATGCGCCGATCGGATGGCCGATCGCGATTGCCCCGCCGTTAACATTGACGATGGCCGGATCCCAGCCAAGGTCCTTGTTCACGGCGCAGGCTTGGGCCGCAAAGGCCTCGTTCGCCTCGATCAGGTCGAGATCACCAACAGACCAGCCGGCTTTCTCGAGCGCTTTGCGCGACGCGGGAATCGGTCCGGTTCCCATGACCTGAGGATCGACGCCAGCCGTTGCCCAGGAAACGATGCGTGCCAGCGGTTGGATTCCGCGCCTTACGGCCTCTGCTTCCGTCATCAGTACTGCGGCTGCGGCTCCGTCATTGAGACCCGATGCGTTGGCAGCTGTCACTGTGCCCTCTTTGTCGAAAGCCGGACGAAGCTTCCCCATCGCATCGAGCGTTGCGCCGTGGCGGATATACTCGTCGGCATCCACCGTCACATCGCCCTTGCGTGTCTGGATGACGAAGGGAACGATCTCATCCTTGAAGCGGCCTTCCTTCTGGGCCGCTTCCGCCTTGTTCTGAGAGGAAACCGCGAACTGATCCTGATCGTCGCGGGAAAGTTGCCACTGGCGGGCGACGTTCTCGGCCGTGATGCCCATGTGATAGCCGTAAAAAGCGTCGATCAGGCCGTCCTTGATCATGGTGTCGACCATCTTCATGTCGCCCATCTTCGTACCGCCACGCAGATGCGCGGCATGCGGAGCCATCGACATGGATTCCTGGCCGCCGGCGACGATGATCTTCGCGTCCCCAAGCGCGATCTGTTGCATACCGAGCGCTACGGCGCGAAGGCCTGAGCCACAAAGCTGGTTGACACCCCAGGCCGTGGCCTCCTTTGGAACCCCCGCCTTCATGGCCGCCTGCCGAGCTGGGTTCTGCCCTTCGCCTGCTTGCAGCACCTGGCCGAGGATCACCTCGTCGACTTCCGCCGCCTCGACGCCTGCGCGTTCGAGCGCAGCTTTGAGGGCGGCAGACCCAAGCTCATGCGCTGGGACGGTTGCGAATGCACCATTGAAAGAGCCGACCGCTGTGCGGGCCGCGCTGGCGATGACGATGGACGAACTGCTCATAAAGGCCTCCTCGTTTCCTTCAGCATATATAAGCTGAAACTGGCAAAGGTTCAGCCCTAAGTCAAACGGCAAGACGATTGCGGCAATTTTTGCAGCCGCTGACGAAGATACGAATTATCCCTTTTATCAAAGGGGTTGCCGCATCGCACAAAGAGATTGTCACCAGGCTTCTTTTGCGTCTACAGTCTGTGGTGGAGGAATATCCATAACAATCAGACGGGGTTCAGGAGAACTGATATGGCGAAGAATGAGGGCCAAATAGTTATCAAGAAATACGCCAACCGCCGCCTCTATAATACAGGCACCAGCACCTATGTGACGCTGGAAGATCTGGCAGAGATGGTGAAGAAGGGTGAGGATTTTACGGTACAGGACGCAAAGAGCGGTGATGACATTACGCACTCCGTATTGACCCAGATCATTTTCGAGCAGGAATCAAAGACCGGGAACACGCTGCTGCCGATTTCCTTCCTGCGCCAACTCATCACCTATTACGGCGATCAGATGCAAATGGTCGTTCCAACTTTCCTCGAACATTCCATGCGTGCCTTTGCCGAACAGCAGTCGCAGATGCGCGAACAAGTGACCCGCGCCTTCGGTGAATCGCCGCTCGGCAAGAACCTGCAGCTCCCGATGCAGATGGTCGAAGACCAGGTCCGCCGCAACACCGAGATGTTTCAGCAGGCCATGCAGATGTTCTCTCCTTTCATGACCCCTCCCGCCAAGGAAACGAAGAAGGCGGAGGCGAAGGATATCGATGAGTTGAAGGAGCAGCTGCGCGCCCTGCAGAATAAGCTCGACAATCTCTAAGGCTCAAAGCCCAATCGAAACATCGCGCCCGGCACTACGGATCGAGACGGCAAATCCGCCGATCACGTCGATCAGTGCAATCGTCATCAAGATGAAGAAGACCTGTGTTGCTGCGTCCTGGACGAGAAGGAATTCGACCAGGAAGGCGATGAAGACCAGCATTGACAGCATGTGGTTGATCAGGCTGCCAGATCCATTGCTGGTGGCCTTCAGTATCTCGACGAACAGAATGACCAGCGCCACGACGATGAAGAGATCGCCAAGTGCCATGCTCCAGATCGCCCCGGAGATCATCGAAAGCACGATGATGTCATGCTGGAGCGCGGGAATGCCTCCGCCGCCCATCAAACCGGCAATCGTCATATTGTAAAGAATATACGGAATTACCATCAGCGGCATTACAGCGATCATTTCAGCATGTCCCCCTACTCGACGGGAATACTGCAGCAAATCACAGCGCCACTTCAAGGCATCAGAAATATAATAGTTCTCAAAACCGAAAAGGCCGGCGCTTAAAGCCGGCCTTTTCAATCCTGGCCATGCCAGAATTTGGAAACTTATGCGCTTTCCTTCGGCGTCAGAACCTGGCGGCCGCGATACATACCGGTCTTCAGATCGATATGGTGCGGGCGGCGCAGTTCGCCGGAGTTCTTGTCTTCCACGTAGGTCGCGGCCTTCAGTGCGTCTGCAGAACGGCGCATACCGCGCTTGGACGGGCTTGTTTTTCTCTTCGGTACAGCCATTTTACATACTCCAATTCACAGGCAACACATTCCCCGGCCAAGCTGGCGGCCGAAACGGACGTGTCGCGATTTCGGAAATTTCGCGCGCTTATACATGCCCTGAAGGTGGTTGACCAGTCCCAAAACGGATTTTTTGTGATTCTCGCGGATTGAAGATCAGATCTCGTCTTCCGGCACAATCCAGGGTTCGGCCCGGGCCGCTGTTTCCCACTTCTGCCAGGCAGGATGCGCCTTCATCGCCGACATATAACTCAACGTATCGCTGGCAGTCACAAGGTCATAGGTATCGAAGCGGTTGACAACCGGCGCAAACATTGCGTCGGCTGCCGAAAATCCGCCAAAGAGAAACGGCCCGCCCGAGCGGCCGCGCAAGTCGCGGAAAATGGTTTCGATCCGCAGGACGTCAGCCATCACGCCGTCCGCAAGTGCGATCTTGCCGCGAGCACGCCGGATATTCATCGGACAAGCGCCTCTGAGCGCTCGGAAACCCGAAAGCATCTCCATCGAGACCGAACGCGCCACCGCGCGCTGTGCGCGATCCTTGGGCCAAAGCCCCGCCTCGGGATAGAGCTCGGAGACGTAGTCGATGATCGAGAGCGATTCCCATACCCGCAGGCTGCCATGGTATAGAACCGGCACTCTGCCCGTGGGAGAGATCTCCCTGATGCGCGGATTGCCTGCGGGAAAATCAAAGGGGATCAGAATTTCTTCGAACGGAATGCCCGTCGCTTCCATCGCAATCCATGGCCGGAACGACCATGAGGAGTAGTTCTTGTTTCCGATATAGAGGGTAAGGCTATCCATGAAGCATCCGCAAATTGATTTCGAGGCCGAATTTACCGGCGCCCGGCTAAAGCGACCAATGAATAATTCATGCCTCAATCATAAAGGCATCTGATGTAATCGCCGGAACCTTGAGCCCGGCGCTCGATGACCGAGGCAAGCGTGCGAAGGCCGCGACGGGGCTTTCCGGCGTTCCGGTCGATCGGGTTCGGAAGAGAAACGGCCAAAAGCGCTGCTTGGCGTCGCGAGAGCTTGGAAGCCGGTACCTTGAAATGATAGCGTGCTGCCGCCTCGATGCCATAGATACCCGGGCCCCATTCGGCGATGTTGAGATAGATCTCCATCAACCGGCGCTTTGTCCAGACGAAGTCAGAGGTAACCGCGAGCGGCAGCTCGAGCGCCTTGCGCACAAAGGAACGGCCGTTCCAAAGAAACAGGTTTTTGGCAGTCTGCATGGGTATGGTGCTGCCGCCGCGGGTCGATTCACCGTCGAGCGTGTCTAGAACCAGCATGCGCATTTCCCCCCAGTCGACACCACCGTGGAAACAGTATTGGCCGTCCTCGGACATCATCACCGACCGGACAAGAACCGGCGAGACGTCGTCCAGGGACACCCATTGCCGGTCATAGCCACGCAGAAGCAGGAGATCGCGCAGCATCAGTGTCGAGACGGGATGAATAAAGGGAATGAGATAAATAAAGATCAGCACATAAGGCAGGATCAGAAGTCCGGCGATTGCAAGGACGATGCGCATCATCATCGGCTGGCTTCGCAGCCAAGCGAATAAACGGCGATGAGCCGGCATCGCAATGCTGTCCTCTCTCTCCGGCGCTATGTCCAATATATAAGCCCAATACCTGTTCCCTGCGTTCTCATACCGTTTGCCGGTTCGGAAGGCCAGTGCACAGACGAAATCTTGCCGTGACCATCGACAATTCCGTTGCAACTGCGCCGCCGCTCGTGCCAAAGAGCGCGCATGAACGCGAGCCCCGCAGCCTTCGAAGCACGTTTGAAGACCAACGCCCGAGAGATCGAGACGTTGCTGGACGCGCTGCTTTCCAAAGGCATGCGAGAGGATGAAATAGCCCGGCCCGAAAGCCTGAGGACGGCAATGCACTATGCCGTGTTGAACGGCGGCAAGCGGCTTCGCCCGTTTCTCGTCGTGGAGAGCGCGCTGCTCTTAGGCGGAGATAAAGAGGCGGCCTTGAGAGTGGGTGCGGCACTTGAATGCATTCACTGCTATTCGCTCGTCCATGACGATCTTCCGGCGATGGACGACGACGATCTGCGCCGCGGCAAACCGACGGTGCACATCGCCTTCGACGAGGCGACCGCGATCCTCGCAGGCGACAGCCTTCTGACCTATGCCTTCGACATTATCGCTGCCGACGAGACGAAACTTCCCGAACAAAGCAAGGTGGCGCTGATCCTTGCGCTTGCGCGCAGCGCTGGTCTGGGCGGAATGGCTGGCGGACAGGCACTCGACCTCGCCGCGGAAGAAAATACGCCGGATGAATGTGGTATCGTTACATTGCAGTCTATGAAGACGGGAGCGTTAATCCGCTTTGCTTGCGAAGCGGGTGCGCTCATCGCCGGCGCTTCGACTGATGACCGCAAACGCCTGCGCGCGTTCGGCGAAAAGATCGGCCTTGCCTTCCAGCTCGCCGACGATCTTCTGGATGTTACATCCGACGCCACCACCATGGGTAAGGCAACTGGCAAGGACATAAGCCGCGGCAAAGGCACGCTCGTCGCTCTCCGTGGTATCGAATGGGCGGAAGCTGAGCTTCGGCGGCACGTCGAGGATGCCACACAGCTTCTGGCGCCTTACGGCGATGCCGCTGCGACGCTCGCCGCCACCGCGCATTTTGTTGCCGACCGCAAGAACTAACACAAGCTGGCGTCTCTTGGCGTCAGCGGCTGAGCCTATTCAGCGGCAGTCTTCTGGCCGAAACGCTTCTCGATGTAATCGGCAACAAGCGTCTCGAAATCCGAAGCAATGTTCGGCCCACGCAACGTCAGCGCCTTCTTGCCGTCGATGAAGACGGGAGCAGCCGGCGTCTCGCCGGTGCCAGGCAGCGAAATGCCGATATCAGCATGCTTGCTTTCGCCCGGACCGTTGACGATGCAGCCCATGACTGCGACGTTGAGCGCTTCTACACCAGGATATTTCTCACGCCAGACCGGCATGTTCTTTCGGAGGTCGTTCTGGATATTCTGCGCCAGCTCCTGGAAAACCGTCGATGTCGTGCGGCCGCAACCCGGACAGGCGGCGACCACCGGCACGAACTGCCGGAAGCCCATGACCTGCAGCAGTTCCTGTGCTACCTGCACTTCACGTGTACGATCGCCATTCGGCTCAGGCGTCAGCGAAACGCGGATCGTATCGCCGATGCCGTGCTGCAGAATATAGGCCATGGCCGCCGACGAAGCGACGATGCCCTTAGTGCCCATTCCCGCTTCGGTGAGTCCCAGATGCAGCGCGTGGTTGGAGCGGTCGGCAAGCATGGAATAGACAGCGATTAGGTCCTGGACCTGGCTGACTTTGGCCGACAGGATGATGCGGTTGCGTGGCAGGCCGATCTCTTCGGCAAGGTTGGCCGAGATCAGCGCCGATTGCACGATCGCCTCCCGCGTCACCTGACGTGCTGAAAGCGGCGAGCCCGCCTCGGCGTTCTTGTCCATCAGTGCCGTCAGAAGATCCTGGTCGAGCGAACCCCAGTTGACGCCGATACGCACGGGCTTGTCATAGCGGACCGCCGTCTCGATGATTTCGGCGAACTGCTTGTCCTTCTTGTCCTTGAAGCCGACATTGCCGGGATTGATCCGGTATTTCGCCAGCGCTTCGGCACAGGCGGGATGATCGGCAAGCAGCTTGTGGCCGATATAGTGGAAGTCGCCGACAAGCGGCACATCCATGCCAAGGCGCAGCAATCGCTCGCGAATCTTCGGAACGGCAGCAGCACTCTCGTCACGATCGACGGTGATTCGCACGAGCTCAGAGCCTGCCTTGAAGAGGGCTGCAACCTGCGCGACGGTCGAATCGATATCCGCCGTATCCGTATTCGTCATCGACTGTACGACGACCGGTGCACCGCCGCCGACGACGACACCGCCCACGTCGACCGCGACGGAAGCGCGGCGCGGTTTCGGATCAAAATCGGTAGCTAAAGACATGGATCGAGCTCTTGAACCCTTGAATTTGTGCCTTTCAGGTGGATCATACCCGCTTTCTTGTCAACGCCCAAAGCATCACTTTCGCTTGGCAGCCCTAGTGGCTGCCGCCGGAGATGCCGTCTGCGTAGCGTGCAAGCTTCGAAAAGATCAGCACCACCAGCAGCAACACCGGCAGTGCCATGAAAACGGCGCTAAAGCCGACATGCTCGGCAGCGAAGCCGATTGCAGAAGGCGCGACCAGCATGCCGGAATAGCCCAGGGTCGTGACGACCGAAAGGCCGATCCCGGCCTTCAGGTCAGGGATATTGCCTGCGGCGGAAAAGGCGATCGGCACCATGTTCGAAATACCGATGCCGCAGAACGCGAAGCCGACGATGGCGAGTTCGGCATTCGGCGCCAGGGCTGCGATCAGCATGCCGGCGATGGCAAAGAGGGTGCAGATTCGCAGCGTCCTGACGCCACCGAGCCTGTCGCGCACCAGATCGCCGGCGAAACGCATGATTGCCATGGTCAGCGAAAAGGCCGCGAAACCAAAACCGGAAAGAGCCACGGATGCATTCATTTCCTGGCGGAGATAGAGCGCACCCCAGTCCAGCACCGCACCTTCCGGAACCATCGAAAAGAGCGCCATCAACCCGAGCAGCCATGGCAGAGGCGTCATCGGCAGACGTGCCTTCTCTTTCTTCTCGTCCGGATGCGGCGGATCGGCAAGGATCATCGGCCAGGCGATCACGAGGAAAATCGACGCGAACACTGTGGCGAGCTCGGCATGGCCGAGGACGCCGAGCTTGGCGATAACGAAGCCGCCGAGGCCCGCACCGATCAACCCGCCGAGGCTCCAGAAGGCATGGCAGGACGACATGATCGCCCGCCGCATCGATTTCTCGACGGCGACTGCGTTGGCGTTCATCGCAACGTCCATCGCACCAATGAACCCGCCAAACAGGAAGAGCGCGATTGCGCCGGTAACTACATTCGGTGCCAGCGTCAGGGCCAGAAGAATTGGCAGCAGGCAGATCGCAGTTGCCCGCGACACCACGCGCGAGCCGTGCCTGGCGATCTGCGCGCCGGCAATCGGCATCAGTGTCAAAGATCCAACGCCGAACACCAGGATCATCAGCCCAAGCTCGAATTTTGTCAGTTCCAGCCGCTCCGCAAAATCCGGAATCTTCGGCGCCCAGCAACCGACGACAAAGCCGTTCATCAGGAAAAGCAGCGACACCGCCACCCTGCTCTTCGGCAGGAAGCCGCGCCGAACTCCGTACGCTATATTCGTCGAATTATCCATTTTATTACCGTCTTCCTCCTGCCGCCTACGCTACGAGTCGGCTCCTCATCTCAATTCATCGAGCCTTCCGGCCTTGACGGTCCGGCAACCCCGCTCACGGTAGGCTGCAAGCAGGGCCTCATCGGCATCGTGCTCGACCACAAGGCATTCGCAATGCGCAACCGGCAAAACGCTGTGCGGCGCCGCTGTCCCAAATTTTTCCGAAGTCACCGCAACCAGAACCTTCCGGCTCCTTGATGTCGCAAACCGCTTGAACTCCGCATCCTCGAAACCGAAGGTCGTGACACCTGCTTCCAGATCGATGCCGCAGGCGCCGAGAATGCAAAGATCGGGCGAGAGCTGCTCCATATCCCGCATCGCCTTGGCGCCGAGCGCGCCGCCCACCTGCCGGTTGACCATACCGCCGATCACGATGACGTCGACACCGCCGTTGTCCATCAGCGCCGCGGCGATCGCCGGAGCATTCGTTGCAGCCGTCAGTCTCATGTCTGATGGAAGTGCATTGGCAATCGCAAGATTGGTGCTCCCGGCATCGAAGAATACCGTCGACCCGGGCGCAATCTGCGAGACGGCGGCCTGCGCCAGCCGTTCTTTGCGATCAAGGGCAATATCCATTCGCTGCTTGAGGCTGCCGCCCGCCGGCGAAATCGGCAGCGCACCACCATAGACCCGCTCGCAAAGCCCAGCAGCCGCCATCTCGCGCAGATCCCGGCGGATCGTGTCTTCTGAGACCCTGAATTCCAGAGCGAGTTCAGCTGCAAGCACGCGGCCGTTTGCTTGAAGCTTGCCCGATATGATGTTCTGCCGCTCCTTCAACAGCATCTCTGTCGTGTTCATGCCTGTTTAGCTCACAAGTTGGCATTAAATTCTAAGAACGTGCATAAACGTATATCAACGTGCACACAATAGGCATCGGACGCACGTTTTCTGACGCCCTGAAACAGGCCGCGTCAAAAGCCAGACAAATGAGAAAAATATTTGCAGTTGCCCAATTTCTTTGCAGTTTTCTACGCTTCGCGACGCCCTATTTTCTGCGATCTATCTCTCATTGAATTCCTCCCACATTGGACCTGCAAAACATGAAACTCCTCAAGACCATCGCCGCAGCAGCCCTTATCTCAGCCGCTGCTTTCGTCTCCGCCCAGGCCGGCGAAAATCTCAACGCCATCAAGTCGGCAGGCGTTTTGAAGATCGGCACCGAAGGCACCTACGCGCCTTTCACCTATCATGATGAAAGCAACAAGCTCGTGGGCTTCGACGTCGAGATCGGCGAAGCGATTGCCGCCAAGCTCGGCGTCAAGGCTGAGTTCGTTGAAGGCAAGTGGGACGGCCTGATCGCCGGCCTCGATGCCAAGCGCTACGATACCGTCATCAACCAGGTCGGCATCACCGAAACCCGCAAGCAGAAGTACGACTTCTCCGAGCCCTATATCGCATCCAAGGCCGTGCTCATCGCCCGCGCAGACGACGACAGCATCAAGAGCTTTGCGGACCTGAAGGGCAAGAAATCTGCCCAATCGTTGACGAGCAACTTCGGCAAGCTCGCCGAGCAATCCGGCGCAGAACTCGTCGGCACCGAAGGTTTCGACCAGTCTATCCAGCTCGTGCTGACCGGCCGCGCCGATGCGACGATCAACGACAGCCTCTCTTTTCTGGATTTCAAGAAGCACAAGCCGGACGCAAATGTGAAGATTGCAGCCGAGCAGGAAAACGCCGACTACTCCGGCATCATCATCCGCAAGGGAGAGCCGGAACTGCTCGAGGCGATCAACAAGGCGCTGGCAGACATCAAGACCGACGGCACCTATAAGAAGATCGCCGATAAATATTTTGGCCAAGACGTCTCGAAGTAAGCGCTCCAGAGGAGCGGTTTCCTGCCGCCGGCACATCCTCTATATCTGCTAAAGAGCGTCCAGCGAAATCCCGCTGGACGCCCTTTTATCAAGGAACACACCCGTGCCGCACTGGCTTCAACTGATGGCGGAATCACTCCCCACCCTTTTGTGGGCCGGACTGATCTTCACCATACCGCTGACCCTGCTCTCCTTCGTCTTCGGCCTGGCGCTCGGGCTGGTGACTGCCGTGGCTCGCCTCTTTGGCCCGGCTCCGGTTGCTTCAATCGCGCGGTTCTACGTCTGGGTGATCCGTGGCACGCCGCTGCTCGTGCAGCTCTTCGTCATTTTCTACGGCCTCCCGAGCGTCGGCATTCTGCTTGACGCCTTTCCGGCGGCTCTGATCGGCTTCACGCTGAATATCGGTGCTTACAGTTCTGAAATCATCCGGGCCGTCATCTCCTCCGTTTCGAAGGGACAATGGGAAGCTGCCTATTCGATCGGCATGACTTGGCGGCAGGCAATGAGCCGCACGATTCTGCCGCAGGCCGGCCGCGTTGCCGTGCCGCCGCTCTCGAACACATTCATTTCATTGGTGAAAGATACCTCGCTGGCAGCAGCAATCACCGTGCCCGAACTTTTCCAGGCTGCACAGCGCGTCGTTGCGACAACCTATGAGCCGCTGATCCTTTATATCGAGGCGGCGCTGATCTACCTCGTGCTGAGCTCTGTTCTCTCAGCGCTGCAGGTGCGCCTCGAGCGCCGCTTCGCGCGCTACGGCGGCACGCTGGAGACAAATGCATGATCGAGCTTTCCAACATCGAGAAACGTTTCGGCGATGCCGTCATCCTCAGGGATATCACCATCCGCATTCCGGAAGGCAGCGTCACGGCCCTCGTAGGTCCCTCCGGCGGCGGCAAGAGTACGCTTCTCCGTTGCATCAACCTGCTTGAGATACCGACAACAGGATCCATCAGGATCGGCAAAGAGAAGCTGGATTTTGTACCCGGCAGGAAAACGGGTTGGCCAGCGATCCAGAAGATTCGCCGCCAGACGGGGATGGTCTTCCAGAATTTCCAGCTCTTCCCGCATCAAACCGCAATCGAAAACGTCATGGAAGGTCTGGTGACCGTTCTGAAGTGGCCGAAGGAAAGGGCCCATGCCCGCGCCATGGAACTGCTGACCAAGGTAGGAATGGCGCATAAGGCCGATGCGTGGCCTTCGACGCTTTCCGGCGGCCAGCAGCAGCGTGTCGCGATCGCCCGTGCATTGGCCCCCTCGCCACGCGTCTTGCTCTGCGACGAGCCGACCTCGGCGCTCGATCCCGAACTTTCGGCGGAAGTCGTCGATGTTCTTGCAAAGCTGGCCAGCGAAGGCACGACCATGGTCATCGCAACGCATGATTTGCGGCTCGCCTCGAAAATCGCCCACAACGTCGTCTTCTTAGAAGCAGGAAACGTCGTCGAAACCGGGGCGGCGAAGGCCATCTTCACCGCGCCAGAGCGTGAGCGTACCAAGCGCTTCATTTCGACGATCAACGCCGCACATACCTACGAAATCTAGTGGTGAAGACTCATGCTACTTCAATAATATGCACATCACGGGCGAAAAAGGTCTAAGTGGTCAGTGCCGTTGGGAGGACGCGATGACAGTTCCCACACTGGATCGTGTGTTTGGTCGTGTGGCATTCGGGGCCGAACCGTCCAACTATCATGCTGCCCGCCCGCGCTATCCTGAAGAAACATGGCAGCTGTTGCGCGAACGCTCTAACCTTGGACCCGGCATTGATATTTTGGAGATCGGCGCTGGTACTGGCCTTGCAACGGCAGAATTGCTGGCGCACAAGCCGCGGCGGTTGGCAGCGGTTGAACCTGACATGCGGCTGGCAGACTTCCTGCAAACCTCGATTGCGGACGACTGCCTGCAGGTGCTCGCGCTGCCTTTTGAAGACGCAAACCCGGAGCCTGCCTCGTTCGACCTGGTTGCCAGTGCGACGGCTTTTCACTGGCTGGAAGCTACGCCTGCTCTGAGACGAATTCATGAATTGCTGCGACCGGGCGGCGCGGTCGCCCTTTGGTGGAACGTCTTTGGCGATGTAAGTCGGCCCGATCCCTTTCATGATGCCACCAAGCATTTGTTCGTTGGCCATCGTGCGAGCCCGTCAGCGGGTGGGGCCGACAGTTCTCCTTATGCGCTTGATACGGATGCACGAATTCAGGAGATGACGGATGCTGGGTTCGTACCCGATCCTCCTGAATTTATCCGCTGGACATTGAGGCTTGATGCGGCTGGCGTGCGTAGCCTCTATGCCACGTACTCTAATGTTTCCGCCCTTGCGCCAACAGAGCGCGCCCATCTGCTCGATGCTTTGACCGAAATTGTAACAGGGCAGTTTGCGGGCCGCGTAGATCGTAACATGACAACTGCAATATATACCGCCCGACGCGCGCAGCTCCAGCCAAGCGCTGCCGGCTTGGGACGCATTTCCGGGTTGAAAAGATAGGACTTCGTGCGCGATCCAGCTCCGACAGCTCAAACGCTTGTCCGATTGAAGGCCTCGAAAATGGTTTTTCGGCTCCGGATCCGAGCGTCAGATTTTCACCACGCGGCCCAGCACTGCAGCTCTCGTTTACTGCGAGCGCGCCGCCTTCAGTGCTTTGCCCCACCAGGCCAACTGATCGAGCTGGTTCTTCGCCGCTTCGACAAGGTGCGGATAATCGCTGAGGCTTTTGCCTTCCTTGGCAACGGCGAGATATTCCGGGAACGATATATGGACGCCGGTCTTTACCGAAGCAGCGCCCATTTCAACGAAGACCAGCCGCAATTGCTCGACGGCACGCGCACCGCCGACGCCGCCATAGCCGACAAAGGCAACCGGCTTCTGGATGAAGTCGCCGAGGTCGATGGCATTCTTGAGCACGGCCGTCGGCCCGTGATTGTATTCGGCAACAGTGAAAATGAAGCCGTCGAACTCGCGCAGCTTCTTCTTCCAGCGCTCCGCCGTTTCGCTCTCAGCTTCCACCGCACGTGCTTCACCGAAGAAAGCCATGGGGTAGTCGAGAAGATCGAGCACTTCGACTTCAAATTTCGGCCGCTGCGCGGCAATCTCTGCAATCCACTTCGCCGGATGATCGGCAAAGCGACGGATGCGTGTGCTTCCGACGACAACTGCAATCTTGAGCTTGTTCATTTTCGGCCTTCCTTACAACGAAAGGGCGACCTTGGCGCCACCCTAACCCTTCGGCTTCCGGTTAGCCGGCATAGCTGACCAGCAGATCCTTGGCGTCGATCTGGTCGCCGGCCTTGACGAGCACTTCGGCGACCGTGCCGTCTTTTTCCGCGTGGATCGCTGTCTCCATCTTCATGGCCTCTATCGAGACCAGCACGTCGCCGGCGCTGACCGCCTGGCCCGGCGAAACGAAAACGCGGGAAATGACGCCCGGCATCGGCGCGCCGACATGGGCGGCGTTTCCAGGCTCGGCCTTCCGGCGGGCAGCGGCACCGGAAGCGCCATGCGCACGATCCGGCACCTTGATGCGGCGCGGCTGGCCGTTAAGCTCGAAGAAAGCCGTCACCATGCCCTGGCTGTCCGTACCGCTCATCGCCTGATTGACGACAACCAGCGTCTTGCCCTTTTCGATATCGGCAAAGAGTTCCTCGCCGTCCTCCAGGCCGTAGAAATAGGCGAGCGTAGGGATAACCGAGACCGGGCCGTAAGTATCGGAAGCGAGCGCAAAATCCGTGAAAACCTTCGGATACATAAGGTAGGAGGCAAA
The DNA here is from genome assembly GCF_900169785.1 of Rhizobium sullae. Lineage (GTDB taxonomy): Bacteria > Pseudomonadota > Alphaproteobacteria > Rhizobiales > Rhizobiaceae > Rhizobium > Rhizobium sullae. The sequence goes on along the minus strand of NZ_FWER01000037.1, from coordinate 7,531 downwards.
TTCGAAATCGCTGACCGTCCGTTCGAGTTTGGTCTCGATCACCTTGCGCTCGGCGTCGAGATCGGCGTCTTCGAGCAGCGAGCCCGGACGAACCGTATAGGGCTTCTCGCCCTTCAGCGCCTTCTTCTGCAGCGCTTCCGGCCATCCACCCGGCGGCTGGCCTAGATCGCCCTTTAGCATCGAGATGACAGATTCCGGGAAGGAGACTTCCTTATCCGCACTGACAACATCGGCAACCGTCAGATCCTGCGAAACCATCATCAGCGCCATGTCGCCCACTACCTTGGAAGACGGTGTCACCTTGACGATATCGCCGAACATCTGGTTGGCGTCGGCGTAAGCCTGCGCCACCCTATGCCAGCGGGTTTCGAGGCCGAGCGAGCGGGCCTGCTCCTTGAGGTTGGTGAACTGCCCACCGGGCATTTCGTGCAGATAGACTTCCGACGCCGGCCCCTTGAGATCACTCTCAAAGGCTGCGTACTGGTTGCGTACCGCTTCCCAATAGAAGGAGACGCGCCGGATCCATTCCGGATCGAGCCCGGGATCCCGATCCGATCCGCGCAGCGCTTCGACGATCGAACCGAGACAGGGCTGCGAGGTATTGCCGGACAGCGCATCCATGGCGGCGTCGACCGCGTCGACACCGGCATCGACGGCTGCAAGCACGGTTGCAGCGGCAATACCGGAGGTATCATGCGTATGAAAATGGATCGGCAGGGTTGTCGCGTCACGCAGGGCCTTGAAGAGGACTTTCGCGGCGGCGGGCTTCAGCAGGCCGGCCATATCCTTCAGCGCGATAATGTGCGCGCCGGCCTTTTCGAGCTGAACGGCAAGATCGGTATAGTATTTTAGATCGTACTTCGGGCGCGCCGAATTCAGGATATCGCCGGTATAGCAGATGGCCGCTTCACAGAGCTTGTTCTCTTCCGCTACGGCATCCATCGAGACACGCATGTTCTCGACCCAGTTCAGGCAGTCGAAGACACGGAAGAGGTCGATGCCGCCCTTGGCCGCCTGACGGACGAAGTATTTGACGACGTTATCCGGATAGTTCGTGTAGCCGACGCCATTGGCGCCGCGCAGCAGCATCTGCAGGAGCAGGTTCGGTGCACCTTCACGGATCAGCGCCAGACGCTCCCATGGATCTTCCGTCAGGAAGCGCATGGAAACGTCAAACGTCGCACCACCCCAGCATTCGAGCGACAGCAGGTTCGGTAACGCATGTGCGTAGGTGCCGGCGACGCGGGCGATATCATAGGTGCGCATGCGCGTCGCGAGCAGCGACTGATGGCCGTCACGCATCGTCGTATCGGTCATCAGAACACGCTTTTCATTGCGCATCCACTCGCCGAACTTCTTCGGGCCGAGCTTGTCGAGAAGCTGTTTGGTGCCGTCCTGGACCTTGCTGCCGTTGGCGTAGGGCACAACAGGCTTGGCTGCATCTTCCGAAGGCCGTGGGCGGTCCTTTGCCTCCGGATGGCCGTTGACTGTGACGTCGGCAAGGTAGGTCAAAAGCTTCGTCGCGCGGTCCTGACGCTTGACCTGCTGGAAGAGCTCCGGCGTCGTATCGATGAAACGGGTCGTATAGCTGTTGTCCTTGAACTTCGGGTGCCCGATGATCGCTTCAAGGAAGGTGAGGTTGGTCGCCACGCCACGGATGCGGAATTCACGCAGCGCCCGATCCATGCGGGAGATCGCCTCCAGCGGATTCGGCGCCCAGGCCGTCACCTTGACGAGCAGTGGATCGTAATAGCGGGTGATGATCGCGCCCGAATAGGACGTGCCGCCATCAAGACGGATGCCGAAACCCGAGGCCGAGCGATAGGCGGTGATGCGGCCGTAGTCCGGAATGAAGTTATGTTCCGGATCTTCCGTCGTGATACGGCATTGCAGCGCGTGACCGTTGAGTTTGATATCCTGCTGCTTGGGAACACCCGATTCCGGTGTACCGATCGCGTAGCCGTCGAGGATATGGATCTGCGCCTTGACGATATCGATGCCGGTCACAACTTCGGTAACCGTGTGCTCGACCTGGATGCGCGGGTTTACTTCGATGAAGTAGAACTTGCCGGTATCGGCATCCATCAGATATTCGACGGTGCCGGCGCCGATATAGTTCGTCGCCTTGGCGATCTTCAGCGAGTAGGCGGCAAGCTCCTGGCGTTGGGCTTCTGCCAGGTAAGGTGCCGGCGCACGCTCGACGACCTTCTGGTTGCGGCGCTGGATCGAGCAATCGCGCTCAAAGAGATGCACGACATTGCCGTGGGTATCGCCGAGGATCTGGCTTTCGACGTGGCGGGCACGCTCGACAAGCTTTTCCAGATAGACTTCATCCTTGCCGAAGGCCGCCATTGCCTCGCGCTTGGCTTCCGTCACCTCACGGGCAAGGTCCTTCGGGTCACGAATGGCCCGCATACCGCGCCCGCCGCCGCCCCAAGAAGCTTTGAGCATCACCGGATAGCCAATCTGCTCGGCCATCTTGGCGACCTCCGCCATGTCGTCCGGCAGCGGCTCAGTTGCCGGAACCACTGGCACGCCGACCGAGATCGCCAGATTGCGCGCGGCGACCTTGTTGCCGAGCTGACGCATCGTATCGGCCTTCGGGCCGATGAAGGTGATGCCGGCCTTGTTGCAGGCGTCCACGAATTCGGGGCTCTCGGACAGGAGGCCATAACCCGGGTGGATTGCATCGGCACCAGAGAGCTTGGCGACGCGGATCACCTCATCGATCGAAAGATAGCTTTCGATCGGCCCGAGGTCGCGGTCAAGATGCGGGCCGCGGCCGACCTGATAGCTTTCGTCCGCCTTGAAGCGATGCAGCGCCAGTTTGTCCTCTTCCGCCCATATCGCGACCGTTTTTATCCCCAGCTCATTGGCCGCGCGGAACACGCGGATGGCAATTTCGGAACGGTTGGCAACGAGTATCTTGGAAATGGGCAATGCGCTCTCCTCACGGCATCGAAACGGGCAATGCTGCACCCGCGAAGAAAATTCTTAACGCGCCGTTACGAAAAGTTCAATTTCCCTTGCGAAATAGAGTTTCCCAAATGCGAGGGTCAGATAACGAGCCCATGACGGAAAGCCAGCGCCACCGCCTGCTGGCGATTCTTGGCTTTCAGCTTGTCCTGCAGCCCATTCATATACCAATCGACCGTATGGTTCGATATATTCAGCACCTTGCTGATCTCGATCGAGGTGAGGCCGTCCGCCAGATAGTGGAGGATTTCCAGTTCCCGGCGCGTCAACGGCATCTCGAGCAATGAAGTGCTTTCGAGTGCCTTCGCTTCGCCCTTGAGATCAAGCAGCCGCCAGAACGCTTTGCGTGCAACCGTTTCGAACAACGACATCTCGACCGGCGACAATTCCACAGGCCCACCGCCGACGCTCAGATTTCCGAGCACGCCGCTCTTTCCGTGAATGGGGAAGATGTACCCGTCGCGGAGGCCGTGGGCATGGGCATCCGCCATCATCTGCTCCATGCGCCGCTGATGCGGGTCGCGACGGTAGGCGGCAAGGCTGTCCTTCCATCGAAACGGCCTTTGCGCCTGCGCCAGATACCTGACCGTTGGATCTATGAGGACATATTTTTTTGCAACGTATGTTTGCGGCCACTGCTCGGGCCAATGCCCCGCAAGAACGAGGCCCCATGGATCTTGGCTCTGCTTCAGGTGGCGAAGCAGTCCATAATATTCGAAGCCATAGGAATGGACGGCCCGCCGGAGCTCCTCAACGACGTTTTCCGGCTTCTTGCATTCTTCTATGACGACAAGCAATTGAACCAAAGAATGGATATTCACAAAATGCCCCTTGCCCGGCAATGGGCGATAGGTGAGATCCGCCGATCGGACCACCTGGACGTGGCGGCGACGGTCTTCGATTAACAAGCTGGCTCCATATAAGGTTTATGGATTGCTAAAGCTTGGTTTAAATACAAGTGGAAATTGTTGCACTCCCGATCGGTTGGGCAGCTTTCCACCGCAGTTGCCTCGTCACATCCTGCAGAAACACCTCACCTGAATGCGCCGTTAATCGTCGGTTCAGGTGTCTTTTCATAGCATCGCGCCATCCCGTTTTTGCAGATCCACACAAGAGGTACCGCCGTGTCGTTATTCAAGGTCTATGCCAGAGCTTTGCGCTACCTTGGCGCTTACAAGCTCCGCGTATCCCTGGTGGTCGTTGCGAACATTGTTCTGGCCGCGATCACGATTGCGGAGCCTATCCTGTTCGGTCGCATCATCGATGCCATCTCAGGCAAGGGTGAGGTCAAGCCCATCCTGTTCATGTGGGCCGGATTTGCCGTCTTCAATACGATCGCCTTCGTTCTTGTCGCCCGCGAGGCAGACAGACTAGCCCACGGCCGGCGGGCGACTTTGCTGACGGAAGCATTCGGCCGCATCATCTCGATGCCGCTCTCCTGGCATCACCAGCGTGGCACGTCGAACGCGCTGCATACGCTGCTGCGCGCTTGCGAAACGCTGTTCGGCCTCTGGCTCGAATTCATGCGCAATCACCTCTCGACTGTCGTCGCCATTGCACTCCTGGTGCCGACCGCCATGTCCATGGACCTGCGATTGTCAGGCGTTCTGGTCGTGCTTGGTCTTGCCTACTGGCTGATTGGCCGTCTGGTCATGAGCCGCACGAAGGACGGCCAGGCTTCGGTCGAGAACCACTACCATACCGTTTTCTCGCATGTGAGCGACTCAATCAGCAACGTTTCGGTACTGCACAGCTACAACCGCATCGAGGCTGAAACCAAGGCGCTCAGGGGCTTTGCCGACCGGCTCCTGCAGGCTCAGTACCCGGTGCTCGACTGGTGGGCGCTTGCCGGTGCGCTGAACCGCATGGCATCGACCATCGCCATGATGATTATCCTTGTGATCGGCACGCTGCTGGTTCAGGCCGGCGAACTGCGGATCGGTGACGTCATCGCCTTCATCGGCTTTGCAAACCTGCTGATCTCCCGCCTCGACCAGATGCGCCAGTTCGCTACGCAGATTTTCGAAGCCCGCTCGAAGCTTGAAGACTTCTATATGCTCGAAGACTCCGTCCGCGAGCGCGAAGAACCGGCGGGCAATGCCGACATCAAGGATGTCAAGGGCGAAGTCGAATTCCGCGACGTCTCCTTCGGCTTCGGCAACTCGTCGCAGGGCCTGCACAATGTCTCCTTCTCGGTGAAGGCAGGCCAGACGGTCGCGATCGTAGGCCCAACCGGCGCGGGTAAGACGACGCTCGTCAATCTGCTGCAGCGCGTCTACGATCCGGATAGCGGCAAGATCCTGGTGGATAGTCACGACATCACCAAGGTCACCCGCAAGTCGCTGCGCCGTTACATCGCCACCGTGTTCCAGGATGCGGGTCTGCTGAACCGCTCGATCAGCGACAACATTCGTCTTGGACGCGAAGGTGCCAGCGAGGAGGAGATGCGCCGCGCTGCTGAAGCGGCAGCTGCTGCGGACTTCATCGAGACGCGCGAGGCGCAGTATGAAACGCATGTCGGCGAGCGTGGCAACAGGCTTTCAGGCGGTGAGCGTCAGCGTGTGGCCATCGCCCGCGCGATCCTCAAGGACGCACCAATCCTGGTTCTCGATGAGGCGACCAGCGCGCTGGACGTGGAAACCGAGAACCGGGTGAAGGCTGCGATCGACAACCTTCGCCAGAACCGCACCACCTTCATCATCGCGCACCGCCTGTCGACGGTTCGCGAAGCAGATAAGGTGCTTTTCCTCGACAATGGCCGGATCGTCGAACAGGGTAGCTTCGATGAACTCAGCCACAGCAATGGTCGCTTTGCCGCACTGCTTCGCGCTAGCGGTATCCTGACGGACGAGGAAGTCCGCAAGGCTCACACGACCGAAGCTGCTTAACCAGGTTCGAAAACGAAATTAAAGGGTCGGAGGGAAAACCTTCCGGCCTTTTTGATTTGATTTCCTCGGACTTTGTTCGGTGACCGCTGATGAATCGTAAGCGTTTACCCGCTCACACCTTGACCAGCAGTGTCGAGGGCTGGAGCCATGACGGGGACGGCAACTATGCACCCAAATGCGATCATATTGTTTTCATGATATTTTCGCCGTAACTGCCTGTCGGGGGAAACAACATGCGTCCAGTCCAGCAGGAACAACTTCAGCGGATATTGATCTTCGGGAATGGCGGGACAGGTAAGACCTAGCTCGCTCGTCAGATTGGTATCTTGATCGGCCGTCCAACGATTCATCTCGATGATTTACGTTGGGTTCCCGGTCAGTATGGCGTAGCGCGAAACAATCGACTCGTGTTCGACGAGGTCGTTGAAGCTGCAAAAGCAGAGGCCTGGTTGATGGAGGGGGTCTATGGCTGGCTGGCGGAGGGTGTGCTGGGACGAACGACGACGCTGGTGTGCATCGACCTCCCCGAGGATGAGTGCGTTGCGAATGCTACGGCTAGAGGCAATCAAGGTGGTGGCAGCGAAAAAGGTCTGAAAGAACTGATCGAGTGGATAAAAGAATATCGCCAGCGCGAGAACTCTTCGACCTCCTATTCAGGCCATCAGAAGCTATTCGATGCATTTGTAGGTTCTAAAATAATTTTCAGGAATAGGGCTGACATTGTCGCATACATAGAGTGTGTCCGTGCGATGACCGCTTAGGGCGGTGGGTTCAACTAATCGCTGCAACACACTCTGCAAACCTCTCCGCGGGCGTCTGATAAAGCAAGGTCTTTCTTGGACGTTCGTTGAGCTGCCTTGCGATAGCACTGAGCTTGGCTTGGCTGTGGATGGACAGGTCGGTGCCGCGTGGGAGATATTGGCGCAGCAACCGATTGGTGTTTTCATTCGAACCGCGCTGCCAGGGTGATCGAGGATCGCAGAAGTAGATCTCAACGTCAGCGGCGATTGCCAGTCGCTGGTGGTCGGCCAGTTCCTTTCCCCGATCCCAGGTCAGTGATTGATAGAGTTCAGCCGGTAGTTTTTGCGACTGCCTGATCAAGGCAGAAACCACGCTTTCGGTATCCTTATTGGCGACCTTGATCAGCATCACATAGCGCGAGTGACGCTCGACCAGCGTCGCTATGTAGCTGTTCCGGGACCCGCCGATGAGGTCGCCCTCCCAATGGCCGGGAACGGCACGATCTTCGACAGACGGAGGTCTCTCGCTTATGGATATCGCATCCTTGATCTGGCCCAATCCACTCCGTTTGATGCTGGCGTGCCGGGAACGACGGATTGTCCTTCTTGCCCTAAGGTGTTCAAGCAATTCCTTTTTCAGCACCCCGCGGGCCTGAATGTACAGGCTGCGATAGATCGTTTCGTGCGACACCTGTTTGAGTGGCTCCCCTGGGTAAGTACGCTTGAGCCAGCCAGCAATCTGCTCTGGCGACCATTTCCGCTGTAGCTTGGCAGATACTGTGCGGGCCAAGGAAACATAGCAAGCCAGCTTGCACGGCTTGGGACGCAAGGATCGATCCCAGGCAGCCTGATCGGAACGTGCTGCCCGATAGCAAGCCAGCCCACCATTGCGACGGACTTCACGACTGATCGTAGAGGGAGATCGAC
>NZ_FWER01000055.1 GCF_900169785.1 Rhizobium sullae | reverse complement strand
GCCGTTTCTGCCGTTCGGCGTCTACGGCGTTCTGGCCTCGATGCCCTTCGCCGTCTGGCTGTTCCTGGCGATCGAGCAACTGCCGCTTGCCGCCGAAGAATCGGTTGACCCGAGACGCGACATGCCACGAGGCATCATGCTCGGCATGTTCACGCTGATTGCGACAGGCTTCCTGGTGCTTATCATCAATCCGGCCATTCCAAGCGGCGCGTTCAAGCTTGGTTCGTCGGGCGAGCCTATCCTCGACGGCTTCCGCGCCATCTATGGAACGGGTTGGGCAAAGATTCTCGCACTGTTTGCCGTCGCAGGACTGATTGCCAGCTTCCACGCCATTATCTTCGCCTTCGGCCGGCAGATCTATTCGCTGTCGCGCGCCGGCTACTTCCCGCATTTCCTGTCAGTGACCCATGGCGCCCATAAGACACCGAACACGGCGTTGATCGCCGGTTCACTCGTCGGCTTCCTCGTCATGCTGGCAGTGTGGTTCACCCAGGGCGGCGAGCAGGCGGGCTCCTTCATCGGCGGCGTGCTGCTGAACATGGCCGTGTTCGGCGCGATGTTCTCTTACCTGCTGCAGGGGCTGACGTTCATCCAGCTTCGACGCGCCTTCCCGAACATCGAGCGGCCGTACCGCAGCCCGTTCGGCGTACCGGGTGCGGTCCTCACTGTTGTGATTGCGCTGGTCACGATCTCCTTCCAGCTCACCGATCCGCTCTATCAGAAGGGCGTCATCGGCGTGGCAATCTGGTACGCGCTCGCGATCGCATACTTCGCCGCTCATGGCCGCAAGACGCTGGTGTATTCGCCGGAGGAGGAGTTTGCGGTTAAGCAGCGCGAAGGTGCAGCTTCCATCGACCGCGACCTTGCCTAACCAAATAAGGTCGCCACCAGCGTTCCGGTAGCGCGACAGTATGCCCGATCATCACTATGCCTGCCAACATCAGGCATACGGCCGCGATCGCGCAGGTCGTAAGAGTCGAAACCTTCAAGGTCCATCTTTTTTCATATGGGTATTCATGCTCGGCGCGACGAGAACCGAAGCATGAGATAACCGGCGATGCCGGAAACCGACGAGCCGATCAGGATGCCGAGCTTGGCACGATCCTGTATCGCCTGGTCTTCGAAGGCGAGCTGCCCGACGAAGAGGCTCATCGTGAAGCCGATGCCGCACAGAAACGCGATGCCCACCACCTGCGGCCAGCTCGCGGCTCTCGGTAAACCCGCAAATCCGGCTCGTACCATCAACACGACAGCGCCCAGGACGCCGACGAGCTTGCCCGCTGCCAATCCCAATCCGACACCGAGTGTGACGGGTTCTGACAGCGAGGCGAGCGTTACGTCCGTCAAGGAAACGCCGGCATTGGCGAAGCCAAACAAGGGCACGATCAGGAAGGCAACGGGACCCTGAAGGCCGTGTTCCAGCCGATGCAGGGGTGACTCCGAGTGTGACGCCTCGGTCATTTCTCGCGTCAGCTTCAGGGGGATGGTGAGGGCAAGAAGAACGCCTGCGATCGTCGCGTGGATGCCCGACAGGAAAACCAGGCACCAAAGTGCAGCCCCCAGAACTAGGTAGGCAGCGAGACGCCGGCCCCCCAATCGATTCATCCCTATCAAGGCGAAGAATATGACCGCCGCACCGCCAAGGGCCCAGTAGTTCAGGTCGTTTGCGTAAAAGAGCGCAATGATCACGACCGCCCCGAGGTCGTCGATGATGGCAAGGGCTGCCAGGAAGACCTTGAGAGTTACCGGAACACGCGGGCCAGCCAAAGACAGGACGCCAAGCGCAAAGGCGATGTCGGTCGCTGTCGGGATCGCCCAACCCTGTGCTGCGGTGGGATCGCCCTGATTGAAAACAATGTAGATTAATGCGGGAACGACCATGCCGCCAACGGCGCCAGCACCCGGCAGGACGCGGCGCGACCAACTTGAAAGCTGGCCATCCAGCATCTCACGCTTGATTTCAAGGCCGACGAGCAGGAAGAAAAGCGCCATCAGCGCATCGTTGATCCAGTGCTCCAGGCTCATCGGCCCAATGAAAACGTGCAGTGCATCGAAATACACGGAGGCCAACGGCGAGTTGGCGGTAACGACAGCCAGCAAAACGACGATCATGAGCAACATGCCTGCGGACGTCTCGCTGCCGAGAAATCGTCGGACAGTAGAATGGATCGGGCCCTGGCCGCTCGGGCGGTGTGACAAAGACATAGGGTCACGCTCCCGTGTGAGAGTTGATCGAAGTCTCCGTCAATTTCGGGAATCCCGTGGCGCACGCAGCACACGCCATCGCCTGTAATCTAGGTCATTGACCGCAGTCGTGCCACTAAAATCGGTGTGATCGAAGCTAGATTGCCGGCGGTCACGCGATGGCGCTGCTACTGTTGCGGTTCTCCAAGCTGAGGTTGTTTGTGAAAACTCGATTTAGGAAGGTCGCCCGATCAAAATGAAACGCAAGCGCGTCTACCACACACTTGTTGATGTGCGAATGATCTTACTGACAAAGAGCTCTGCGAATACATCCACCTCATCGCGCAATCTGAAGGCTGAGCGCACGAACCGACCACGTGCGGACTAAGGCGACCTTCATGGCGCTCCCTCAAAGCTGCCCTTCGCGCAACGGCTCGAGCCGGACCTATAGCTGACCTTTGGCGAGCGGTTTGGAGACGTTTTCATTGCCAGCCGCCTACGCCCCGTCCGCGATCCATTCGAGCGAGGCGCCATGCGGGTCGGTCCAAGCGACAGGGGAGCCGTTCACAGATAGGAGGAAGCGGCCTGGCGGCCGGCTTTTTCCGGCGCGTGTTGCGATGCACGGGAATACGCGAGGGAACTCGTTCGATACCCAATACGGAGAGAGACGCATCACCTGCTCAGCGAAAGCCTCTCTGTCTGCGGGGTCGGAAACATAGTCGAGGACGGCTGTGTGAAAGACGACGAGGGTAGCATCCTTTGAGGCCGTAGCGTTGGTTTCCCGCTAAACAACGCTACGAGACATTTAAACACGACCGGGTATGATCGATGGTTTGCTAATTTTAGGATTCGGCAACGCGACAGCTACTCCCAGAGGGATATTCCCTCTTGTGTTAAGGCTCGTTGCACAGCCGCCCGCTCCTCCAACCGACGTGCATGAGCGGTCCAAGCGGGGTAGGTATTTCGCATGTCAACGGCCATACGATTTCCCCACCTGTAGAATACGAGCAAATACGGATCAACGATTGAATAGGCCTCTCCTATGGCCCAATCTCGGTCCGTCAACTTGGATTCTATAAGCGCAAACGCGGAAGCCAAGTGCTCTTTTCCTTTATGAACCAAGGGCCCGTACATCGATTGATCCGGTAAGAAAAAGTCGGCGCGCCAGATCATTCGGACGGCGACGGCGTGAACCGCACTCGATAGCCAGTTAAACCATTCGATGGAACGGACGATGTTTTCGGCATCCGCTCCCAGGAGCCGCGCGCCTGGATTCGTCAGGCCCAGGTGAAATAAGATTGCCGGCGCTTCAGTGAGAGTGAAATTCTCGGCAATGAGAACAGGGATTCGCCCTTTCGGGTTTAAGCGGCGAAACTCGTCGGTCTTGGCTTCGGGATGGCCTGGCGACATCAACGCCAGCGAATAGGGCCTTCCAATCTCCTCCATCACGATGTGAGGTGCAAAAGAGCACGAGCCTGGCGCAGCATGAAGCGTGTAATGCATCAGTTCCTCCGAAAACCGTATCTTTCCTGTTTCACTCTGTACTGAGTTGCCAAAGACGTCTTGCTGGATTTGAAAGACGCTCAAGTTGGGCGGCTGATGCCCAGCCGGCGCATTTCCCGATAGACGGTGGAGCGCCCAAGCCCAAGCTGTCGGGCGGCTTCAGCCGGAGTTGTTTTTGCCTCGATGAGTTTAATCGCCGCCTCGACCCTCTTCATGTCGAGGGGCTGCCTACCAGGCAACTTTCCTTTTGCCCGCGCGGCGGCGATGCCGTCCTTCGTCCGCTCCGAGATCAGCCGACGCTCGAAATGAGCGATGGCACCGAAGACATGAAAGATCAGTTCGCCAGCGGCTGAAGACGTGTCGATCTTCTCTTCGAGGCTCAGCAGGTCGACCTGGCGCTCGCGGAGCATCTTCACGGTTTCGAGCAATTCCGCCAGCGACCGACCGAGCCGATCCAGGCGCACGATCGCCAGCGTGTCGCCGGCGCGAGCATAGGCGAGCAATTCCGCTAGCCCCGGTCGATCCATGGTTTTGCCCGACTTGATGTCGGTGAACACCTTGATGGCGCCGGCCTCCTTCAGACGCATCGTTTGACCGGCGACATCCTGATCGCCAGTCGAAACGCGCGCGTAGCCGAGAATGCCAACCATAAAACTGTCCCCGAAACGGCCGTTCTGTGGACAACCGGCATTATGTATGTCGCACGGATTCGATTCCGTCCACAGAATATGTCTCTTTATTCCAGTCTGTCCAGGAACTCGTGAAGCCTTTTATGGACGCCGAGAGGACCGCCTATGCGCAAGCACGAACTGCTGAGCGAAGCCGAGCGGGAACAACTGCTGGGAATCCCGATCGACCGGGATGACCTGGTCCGGCTCTATACGCTTGAGCCGAACGAGATCGACCAGATCCGGCTGCGGCGGGAAGACCGCAATCGCCTCGGCGTTGCCCTACAGCTTGCGCTGTTTCGACACCCTGGCATGACCCTCGCTCAGATTCTTCAGAGCTCCGCCGGGCTTCCCGAAGAACTGGTATCCTTCGTCGCCGAGCAGCTCGACATATCAGCGATTGCCCTCGCGGATTACGCGGGTCGGGAACAGACGATGACGGATCACGCCCGTGAGCTCGCGGGCGCGTATGAGCTTCGCGGGGCGGCCAGGACAGATATCCCGTTCATGATTGAGGCGGCTGCTAAGGCTGCCTGGGCAACCGACAAGGGTATCGTGATCGCCGCCGGCATCATTGACGCGCTGCGTGAGGCCAAAATTCTCCTCCCTGCGGTTTCGACGATTGAGCGGGCCGGGCGCCCGCCAGGAAACAGGCGGCTCATGCGCTTCTCTCCGGTCTTCGGCCGGAACAACTGAACGCGCTCGATGCCCTACTGATCCCCGATGCGACCAAGGGTGCCATACCGCTCACGTGGCTCAAGGCAATCCCGGCGACTGCGAAGCCCGATCACGTCCGCGACGTCCTCGAGCGCCTGCGAATGGTAAGGGAAATCGGGATTCCGGCGAAACTGAGCGCCGCCGTGCATCCCGACCGATATCGACAGTTTGTGCGCGAGGGTCGCGCGTCTCCAGCCTATCTGCTCGAACGCTACACGACGCCACGCCGGCGCGCGACACTGGTCGCTTGCCTGATCGATCTGGAAGAACGTCTGACGGACGCCGCCATTGGCTTGGCCGACAAGCTGATCGGCAATGCCTTCAGCCGTGCCCAGAACAAACAAAGCCGGCACTACGCTGCCACCGCCAAGGATGTCGGCCGACTGATGCGCTTGTTTCACGGGACGATCGACGCACTTTCCACCGCTCTCAACAATGACTCCGATCCGATTGAGGCGATCGACGAGACCGTCGGCTGGGTGAACTTGCTCAAGGCTAGACCCGAAGTCGCAGCGCTCGCCGAAACGGCGGACGTGGATCCGCTCGTGGTAGCGGTGGACCGCTATGCGACGCTGAGAAAGTTCGCGCCGGCGCTGATCGAAGTGCTCGACTTCAAGGCCGGACGGGGAAGCGCCCGGACCCTCGCCGGCATTCATTTGCTTCGCGATCTCAACAGAGCGGGCAAACGAGATGTGCCGCCCGATGCGCCGATGCCCTTCAAGAAGGAGTGGCGCAAACTCGTGATCGGGCCGGATGGCAAGATCAATCGCCGGCTCTACGAGACCGCGATGCTCGCTCACCTGCGCAACAAGCTGCGTTCGGGCGACGTCTGGGTCGAGCGATCTGCCGCCTATCGGCGTTTCGACAGCTATCTCCTGCCGGAGCCTGCCGCCGCGCCGATCGTTGCCGAACTCGGCTGCCAACGGCCGCCGACGAATGGCTCCAACAACGTGGCCGCGAGCTCGACTGGCGGCTGAAGAAGTTTGCGCAGCGCGTCAAACGGGACGAGCTCGAAGGCGTGCGCTTTGTCGAGGATCGGCTGCAGATCTCGCCGGTCAAGACGGCGATTCCCTCCGAAGCGGAAGCGCTCGCCGATCGGCTCGATGCGATGATGCCGCGCATTCGCATCACCGAACTCCTGCACGAGGTCGCTCGCGAAACCGGCTTCATGGCCGCCTTCACAAACCTGCGCACCGGCGAACGCTGCCCCAACGAGAGCGCACTTCTCGCCGCCATTCTGGCCGATGCCACTAATCTTGGGCTCTCCCGGATGGCAGCCGCCAGCCAGGGTGTGACGCGTGATCAACTCATCTGGACGCAGGATGCCTATGTCCGCGAAGATACCTATCGGGCAGCGGTCGCCACCATCATCAACGCCCAACATCGTCTGCCGATCGCCCGGGCCTGGGGCGATGGCACGACGTCAAGCTCGGACGGGCAGTTCTTCCGCAGCGGAAAGCGCGGCGCCTCGGGCGGCGACATCAACGCCCGCTACGGCGTTGATCCGGGCTTCAGCTTCTACACTCATATCTCCGACCAGCACGGCCCTTATCACGTCAAGGTCATTTCGGCGGCGACGCACGAGGCGCCCTATGTCCTCGACGGCTTGCTTCACCATGAAAGCAATCTCTCAATCATGGAACATTACACCGACACTGGCGGCGCCACCGATCATGTGTTCGCACTCTGCGCCATGCTCGGCTTCCGCTTTTGCCCGAGACTGCGTGACTTTCCGGACCGGCGGCTGATCCCGATCGACCACCCCGCGAGCTACCCGACGATCGCGCCGCTTCTCGGAAAACGCATCCGCGCCGACGTCATCCGCGAGCATTGGGATGACGTCATGCGGCTTGTCGCCTCGCTCAAGGCCGGCCATGTCGCGCCCTCGGTGATGTTACGGAAGCTTGCCGCCTATGAGCGCCAGAACCAGGTGGATATCGCCCTCCAGGAAATCGGCAAGATCGAGCGGACCTTGTTCATGCTCGACTGGCTGGAGAATCTGGTGCTGCGCCGCCGATGCCACGCCGGGCTCAACAAAGGCGAGCAGCGCCATGCTCTGGCGCAGGCCGTCTACACGTTCGGACAGGGACGCGTAATAGACCGCAGCCATGAGGCCCAGCAATACCGGGCGTCGGGCTTGAACCTCGTCACCGCGGCGATCGTCTATTGGAACTCGATCTATATGGCCGACGCCGTGGCGCACCTGCGCTCGCAAGGCGAAATCGTCCCGGACGATCTCTTGACCCACACCTCACCGGTCGGATGGGAGCACATCGCCTTCTCCGCCGCTATAACTCGCGGCATAGAGACCGTCGTTCTCGTCGGCGACATCGCTCTCATCAACGAGATTGTCTTGGCGGCTCCGGCGAGCTTGCAGCGAACCACGGCGCTCCGGTTCGACGAGAACTAGCGATGGCTCACGGTGTGAGTTCGCCCGCCACCCACTCCCTTCGCATGAAGGCCCAGTCGATGAGTTCGGCCATGGACGGCCCCAGGGCCTTGCCCATCTCCGTCAGCGCGTACTCCACCTTTGGCGGCACCTGGGGATAGACGGTACGTGTCACGATCCCGTCCTTCTCCAGCTCCTTGAGTTGCTGGATGAGCATCTTCTGGTTCACGCCTTCGCACCGTCGTTCGAGTTCCGAGAAACGAAGGGCCTCCTTGGCTCCGAATAGTTGGCAGATGATGACGATCTTCCATTTGCCTTCGAGGACCCGCAGGGCGTCCGTCGTCGCGTCCGCCCACTTGCGCTGCTGCTGCGGGTCTCCGCATCTCCACTCTCGGTCCTGCGCCATACTTACCTTTTAGTGGGTAACCCACTTATCTGTCGGTTCTTGTTGAAGTCGCAGTATCCATTATCTTGGTAGGCAGCACGACAGGAGCACCAGCATGAAAATCGGCATTATCGGAATTGGCCACATCGGTGGCACTCTCGCCCGTAAGCTCGCATCAGCGGGACATGAGGTCTGGGTGGCGAACTCGAAGGGAGCCGACGCCGTCAGGCCATTCGCCGACGAGATCGGAGCCACTGCGACGGACACGAAGGGCGCGATCTCCGGCGCGGACGCGGTCATCCTTTCAATTCCGCTTCTCGCCATCGAAAACCTGCCCAAGGACCTCTTCAAGGACCTACCTGCCAACGTCCCGGTCATCGATACCAGCAACTACTATCCGGGCCTACGTGACCCGCAGATCGCCGACCTCGACGCAGGCGAGGTGGAAAGCGTCTGGGTCTCCAGACAGATCGGTCGCCCCATCATCAAGGCCTTCAACAACATCCTTGCGTATTCCCTGGCGGAACTGGGCCAGCCCGAGGGTACACCCGGTCGTCTGGCCGTGGCGGTCGCAGGAGACGACGACGCCGCGAAGAAGATCGCCATGGTAATAGCGAACGAGGTTGGGTTCGATCCGGTCGACGGTGGATCGCTCGCCGAATCCTGGAGGCAGCAGCCGCTGACACCCGGATATTGCTGCGACTTCGACGCCCCCACCATGCGCAAGGCGCTCGACGCTGCAGTTGAGGGTGAGGCACCCACGAGATGGCCGGTGTTCAAGAGCAAGATGGCAACGCTAGGGCCGGACGCGACTCACGAGGACCGCGTGGCGATGAACCGTTCGTTTGCACCGCTTCGATAACGCAACAGCACGCTATTCTCGATTCGCAACACGAAGAGATCGTGTTGCGGACCGGCGTCTACCGGAAAGCAACAAACCACCGCAGATTGGGTGTGCAACAGTCATTCCATCATCGAGTAGCGCGAAAGGCCTGCGAAGCGGGGCAATGTCTCCACTCACTCACCCAGCTTCAATGCCGAAACCGCACTCTTTGGAACTCAACCAGGCGAGCTCGCTGATGTGGTTCTTAGGACTAAGGTCAAAGACCCCGTATCGGCAGAGGCCAGCAGCCCTATACTGTCGCAATTCTGCCAGTAGATCCGCTCGAAGCTTGCCGCGATGATCAATCGAACACCGGCCAAATACTCTGACAACCGCGCATGTTCGCGCGATGACCCCTCGCCATAGCGTACCCCGCCACCAGCACAATGACAGCGCGATCCTCAAAGACGCCTTGAACCAGCGGCGTGTCGTTGCCGATCCGGGTTCCGGTATGGGATTCGCGAGCGAGTGCCTTTCCGTAATGAAGCAGTGCTGGCAGCGGGGTGATCTCGTTTGTCGATATTTTGTCGCGCAGCGGCCCCGCCTCAGCCAAGGTGAGGTCCTGCCCGGCCAATTGATGCTCGACCGCGCCCGGCGCAGTTCCCAGGATCAGGATGCGCCCATCCAGACGGAAACCATCTGCCCGGTCGTTCATTTGGTATCTATCTCTTTCAGTTTAGTGATGAAGCGTTTCCAGTGGCGGATGTAGGTCTGGGCGGAAATCTCCAGCCCTTCAATCGCGGCCTCGTCCAGGGCGCGCACGACCTTGGCCGGTGCCCCCATGACCAACAAGCCATCCGGAATCTCCTTCCCTTCCGTCACCAGTGCCCCGGCCCCGATCAGGCAGTTCCGGCCGATCCGGGCGCCGTTCAGCACCGTTGCCCCCATCCCGATCAGAGTGTTGTCCCCGATCGTGCACCCGTGCACAATCGCGCGGTGCCCGACAGTGACATGGCGGCCGATGGACACGGGATAGCCTGGATCGCTATGGACCATCACGTGCTCCTGAATGTTCGTTCCTTCGCCGATCTCCAGCACCTCGTTGTCGCCACGCAGGACCGCGCCGAACCAGACGCTTGAGTCGCGGGCAAGAACCACCCGACCGATGACGTGCGCGCCAGGCGCAATCCAGAACGATCCGGTCTCGGGCAGGGTGGGGCTTTGATCGTCCAGGGCATAGGCGGCCACGATTTCGGTCTCCAATCAAACAGGTGTCACAAAAGGCGTTCGGGAAGCCAAAGTGCGATGTCGGGAAAGGCGATAAGCAGGCCCAGAAACAAGAGTATCAGGATCACATATGGCGCCGCGCCGCTGACGATCCTGCCCATGGGTGCCGCCGTTATTGCCTTGATGGTAAATAGGTTCATTCCCACCGGCGGCGTGATCATGGCAAGTTCAAGATTGACGACAAGCAGGATGCCATACCAGATCGGGTTGATGTCCAGATGGATCATGGCCGGCAGGATCACAGGGGCCGTAATCAGGATGATGGCAACCGATTCCAGGAACATGCCCAGGATCAGGACCATGATCATCATGATCAACACGAAGCCGAAGGCCCCGAAGTCTGCCGCGACTAATGTCTCGACCACTTGCTGCGGTACCCGCATCTTTGTCAGCACGTGGCTAAAGACGGTCGCACCTGCCAGGATCATGAACAGCATGCCGGACATCCGCGCGGCCTCACCGGCCGAACTCCAGATCTCGCGCCATCCGACTGTGCGATAGATGCAAATGGTGATCACCAACGCAAGCCATGCCCCGGCTGCTGCGCCCTCGGTTGCAGTAAAAATACCGGCATACATGCCGCCAAGGACAAAGACGGGCATGAGGATGGCCCAAAACGACTTCCTCACCGCCCTTGCCAGTTCTCCGAGGCTCGCCATCTTTTCACGCTTGATGGTGCCTGCCGTCGCGTTGCGGAAGATTGCCCAAAGAATGAAAATCCCGGCCAACATGAAGCCGGGTACGATGCCCGCCATGAACAGACCGCCGATCGACGTATCGGTGGCCACACCGTAGAGGATCATCGGTGCCGATGGAGGTATGAGAATGCCAAGAGTGCCCCCCGCCGCAACGACACCATAGGCAAAGCGTTCGTCGTAGCCAAAGCGCAGCATCTGCGGGATTGCGACCGCGCCGACTGTCAGGGCCGTCGCAACGCTGGAGCCCGAGATCGCCGCAAAAACCGTGCACGCCAGAATAGTCGCCACGGCCAGTCCGCCCGGCAGGTGCCGGGTGAAGGTGTAGGCCGCGTCATACAGATCGTCGACCACCTTACCCTTGATCATGATGTTGGCCATGAAGCTGAAAAGTGGAATGGCCACGAGCAGATAGCGGTTGATCTCGTGGAAGACGATATCAGTGACCGGTCCCAGATTCCCCTGCGTCAGCAACAGCAGCGCGCCGCCATACAGAGTCAGACCGGCAAAGATGGGCAGGCCGGTGAACAACAAAACCAGCAGAGTGGCCAAAATAACGATAATGATCATCTTGTTCGTTCCGTTCCTAATCCAGCACCGCGGGTTCATGAACCGCCTCAGTCTCTGGGTGGTTGCAAGCGAAGACTGCCTGCCAGAACTGAAGAATGACAACGGGGAGCAGGAGGAAGCCGCCGAGCGGCATCAACAGTTGGAGCATCCAGAGCGGCAATTCCAAGTGCCCCTCGGTGAGCAGACCGATCATGCGCGAGAACATCGCCAGGGACCAACCGTTAAAGATCAAAAGCATGGCCGTCAGACAAACGGCCAAGGAAGACCACAACCGGATAAGAAAAGACAGGCGTCCCTTGGCCAGTTCCGTCACGATGTCCACTTCGATGTGACCCTTGTCCAGCAGCACCTGTGGCGCAGCTAGAACAGTGATTGCCGTCAGGGATAACGCGACGAGCTCGTCTGCCCAGGTGATCGGAGTGTTGGCCAAATACCTTGCAACGACCGAAATTCCCAGCAAACAAAAGTCAACCAGAACCAACATGGTCGCTACGGAAAAAGCGGCGTTGCATATCAGCGTGACGCCACGCTGATATGTCCGCAGGGCCGGTGACGCCGAGACAGGCCAGGCTTGGCCACCTGCTTTGTGATCAAGTCCCGCCATGATGACTTATCGCGGGCTGATCATGGAGAGAAGCTTTTCGCCATCTTGGCCCGTTTCGGCCAAGAAGGCTTTCTTCACGGCCGGTTGCATGATGTCACGCAGTACCGAGATTTCCTCGCCGCTCAGGACGTGAACTTCCATTCCTGCACCGGTCAGCGCCGTGACGTCATCGGGGTTCACCCCCTCACGCGTGATGATGGAGCTTTCCACCGCCGAATCCGCAGAGGTCTGAATGGCCGTGCGGATGTCTTGCGGCAGATCGCCCCACCATTTGGGGTTCACGACCAGGTTGTCAAAAGCGATGAAAATGGGCGAGGCCGTGCCATAGTCCTGCACTTCGTAGAACTTGCGGCTGAAGGCAGCGGACACACCCGTGATACCTGCGTCGATCACGCCGGTTTGCAATGATTGATATACCTCTGATCCCGGAAGCTGGACCGGCGTAGCGCCCAAAGCTTCCAGACCCTTGTCGAACAGCGGTGTCAAGCCGCGGATCTTAACGCCCTTGAAGTCTTCCGGCTTGATCATCAGCCCTTTTGAGGATGTGAAAATCAGATCGTTGGTATCGACGATCCAGCCGATGTTCTGGACGCCACGCTGGGCCATCTTGCGATCAAGGATTTCCGACGCTTCGGAGCCGATGAAGCTCTTCTGCGCCTCGGGCGAGGAGATCAGATATGGGATCACCGTAACCGCCATCTCGGGGATGGTGCCGCCCCATTGGAGGCTCACGATGGCAGCGGCCTCGATCTCGCCCGAGGCCACCGCAGCATGGTTCTGCTGCGGCTTGTAAAGCTGCCCGGCACCGAAGATCTGGACGTCAACCGCGCGGTCGGTGGCGGCCTCCACGTCCTTGGCGAACTTATCCAGGCGGATCGCCGTGTGATGTGTCGGCGGAAACTGGTGGCTGATGCGCATGACATAATCTTGCGCCATGACGGGGCTCGCCAACATAGCGGCAAGACCAAACACTGGAATTACGAAGTTCTTCATCTTACTCCTCCTTTGATGTTCATTCAGTCTGGTCTCAGGCGTCCTCCAACACCTTTGGCAGACCTGCACGCGCCAGGGCCCCGTGCAGCGGTTCGTCCGGCATCGAGGCAGCGACGACCTTGCGCGCAGCCAGAAGGCCGTCGATATCGATATTGGTTTGCAAACCCATCGTCTTGCAGAGGAAAACCATATCCTCGAAGACCGTGTTTCCGGTCGCTCCGGGGGCGAAGGGGCATCCACCCAGTCCGCCGAGGCAACCGTCAAGAACGCGGATGCCGTTGTCCAATGCCGCCGCGCAATTTGCGAGGGCAAGCCCGCGCGTGTCGTGAAAATGCATGGCGATCGGCTGGTCATCCCCGAGAGCGCGCCGTAATTCGCGGACCATCCACGCCACTTGCGCCGGGCCGCCAAATCCTACGGTATCGGCAATTGCCAGAACATCGGCACCCGCCTTGATCGCGCGTTCCGAGATATCGATCACGTCGCGCGGGTTCACCTCGCCTTCCAGCGAGCAGCCGAAGGACATGGCTATCCCGGCCGTCAAGACAGGAAGATCAGAGCGCCCTGCACGGCGCTGTGCATCTATCCGCGCGAGCATCTCGATCGCTTCCGCGCGGCTCCGCCGGGTGTTCGCCATGCTGTGGCTTTCGGTGGCGGAAACGACGAAGATCATCTCGTCGACCTGCGTTTCCAGCGCATCTGCGACGCCACGCTCGTTCAAGGTCAATGCCGTCGCGTAAGCGCCTTCCAATCGGCTCGTGGCGTCGATCAACTCACGGAGGTCCGCAAACTGCGGAAAGCGGGTGCTGGGCAGGAAAGAGCCGACTTCGAAGTGCCGTACGCCCGCGCGATATTCGCGGCTTAGCCAATCCAGCTTCTGTTGTGTCGTCGGATAGTGCCTGGTCAGCTGCAAACCGTCGCGGAGACCGACTTCTCTCAGGACGACCTGATCCACCGGGAAAAGGCGTCGCGCGTCCATTATGCGGTTTCCTTGCTGACGCCGGTCGCCGCCTCGACTTCCGCTATGGTCAGTCCCAGTGCCCCCAGCACTTCGGCATTGTCCATGCCGACGGTGGGCACGTCGCCGCCACCCGTCAACATCGTGCCGTCGACCTCAAAAGGCAGCGCGGGCGCCCGGAACGTGGTGTTTTCATAGGATGACACCGCGATACCGCCTGGGCGCATGACATGTGGATCGTTATACATGTCGCAAGGCTTCGAAATCGGAGAGAACGGCAGTCCTACTGCCTCGAATTGCGTTTCCAATTCCTGCACGCTGTGTTGCGCGATCTTCTCGGCAACGAGCGGAATCGTCCAACTGCGGGCGTTGATCTGGTCCATGCGCGTTTGCAGGCGCGGATCCGTCAGCAGATGGTCGAGGTCCAGCAGGCGGCAGATGGTCGCCCACTGGCCTTCCGTAACCGCCCCGACAAACATCTGCTTGCCGTCCTTGTCGGCGAAGATGTCGTAGACCGGCCAGGAAAATTCACGCTCCGGCATCGGAGGCGGGTTTTTCCCTTCCAGTTCGAACTGTACCATGTGCTGCGCAACAAGCAGGAGGCAGTTCTCGAAAAGACCGATGCGCATCTCGTGTCCGTTGCCGCTGCTCTGGCGATCCAGAATGGCCGCAAGCACGGAGAACGCGGCAAAAAGTCCGCCCATGATGTCGTTGGCCGACGATCCAACGCGCAGCGGCATGCCCGTTGGGCCGGTCATATAGGCAAGACCAGTCATCATCTGGACGACTTCATCCAGCGCCGTCCGGTTCTGGTACGGACCGGATAAAAACCCTTTGCACGCGGCAAAGATCAGACGCGGAAACTTCTTGCGCAGTGTTTCTGCATCTACCCCAGCCTTGACCAGCGAGGCGTCGCGGAAGTTTTCGACAAACACGTCTGCCGTCGAGAGCAGCCGCTCCAAGGCCTGCCGCCCCGCTTCGGTCCTGACATCGATGGTCACAGACTTCTTACCGCGGTTGAAGAGCGGAAACATCGGGCGCCCCATGCCGGTCAGCGTCCGTGTCTTGTCGCCTTGGGGCGGTTCGACCTTGATGACCTCCGCACCGAGATAGCCGAGGAACATGCCGCAGGACGGGCCCATAATCATGTGGCTCATCTCGACGACGCGAATGCCCTCCAAGGGACGAAACGTAGCTGACATGTAACTCTCCTCTTAATAAGAAGGTAGCTGACATCGCGACACTGAGGAATTACATAGTCTAGCGAGTTGATCTCAGGTTTTTAGAGAGCGTTGCCATGGACATCCGTCAGATTCGTATTTTCAAGGCGGTCTACGAAGCTGGAAGCATCGTAGGTGCAGGAGAGATCGAGCGTAGTGCCCCCTCAGTTATTGCCCATCACCTCGCCAACTTGGAACACAGCCTGAAGCAGCCACTGTTCGAACGCTCCTCCAGAGGCGTGATTCCAACCCCGGCAGGTCAACATTTCTATTCGCATGCATCTGCAATCCTGCGAGCCTTCGAGAATGCCGAAAGCGACATGCGCGACCAGACCGAAAAGCTTTCGGGGCATGTCATAATCGGGATGGCATTTTCGGCTGTTCTGGGCGCGGCAATGCCGATGGTGGTCCGGTTAGAAGAAGAACAGCCGCAACTGCGTATAGACATCGCCGAAAGCGTATCTGGCATGACTATAGAGAGGCTCATCGCGGCGGATGTCGATCTGGCGCTGGCATACAATCCGCCACGTGACCCACGGCTTTCTGTGAAGCCCTTGCTTGAAGAACAAATGATCTGCGTCGGACTGCCCGAACTTGTCGGGGACCCCGCCACTCCCCTGTCTTTCGAAGAATTCCTGACGATGCACTATGTGCTCACCAAGAAGGGGCGTCGCGGCAGGCCGACCCCTGAGGATACCGACATCCAGAAACGGCTGGAACACAACGCCGCGTTCTATTCCGAAAATGTGGCGGCTGCGCTTCTCTTCGTAAATCAGGGCTTTGGCGTCATGCTGGCAACGCGTGCAAACTTGGAACATGGAGTCTTTGCAACGGGCGTCATCGGGCGCGAAATCGTCAACCCTTCACTTACAAGATCGCTTTATCTGTGCGAGCGTCGGGACACACCGCCGTCTCGCTCGGCGATCTATATTCGCGACCTTATTCTGGACGTCATCTCCAAGGAGATCGAAGCGGGTAGGTGGAAGTGTCGATCACTCATGGTTAAGACCGAAAAAGCGCGGTCCAAAAAAACGGCGCACTGAAAAGATCTGGTCAGAGCATCTCAGCCTGAGAGCAGGCATTGCGGTTCGTTGCTTCCGCACATGACGAGACGATCGGTACGCGTCGCTTGCCAAATTCGGCGCACAGCTTGCCACGTTTGAAAGCAGCAGGCGGTCGACCGTCGGCGACGTTGGTGCTTTTGTCTTGGATGCGGCCGGCACTGTGGTGGCAAGCCCATTCCACTTGGCTGTATATATCGTGGGCACACCGTGAAGCCGCCCCTGCGCCAAGCCCGCTACGAATGTAAATGTGCAATTCGTCAACAATTCTCGATCATGTGAACCTGAATAGGCGTCATCAGCGAGATCGGAGGTTCATCTTTTCTCCGAAAGTATGCGGCAAGCGCTTCGACTGCAGTTCGCACCTCAACTACTGGATTTTGGTCGATGATTGCGTCGATCATGCCTTCGCGCATCAATTGGCGGCGCTCGTCAGTCAATTCGTGCGTGATGAAGACGATGTCACTCCTCCTCCCGAGAGCATTCATCGCGCTGGCCACCGATCGCGCTCCCGCGGAAGCATTGTAAATGCCTCGAATGCGAGGGTTGCCTATCAAGGCATTAAAGACGAGGTCCCCTGCCCTTTCCCCCCGCTCCATACTCTCTAGGACCTCTGCCACCTTGCACAGGGGATAGCGCTCGCGCAACACCGCGCGAAAACCCATCTCGCGCTCCTCGTGGCCAATCATGCTGAGCATGCCGGAGATGACGACGATCTCACCCCCTTCCTTACCAAGCAGGCGCCCCATCAAATCGCCGGCGACACGGCCTGCCTTCCTGTTGTCTGGTCCAACATAAGCGTATCTTTCGGCATCACGAATATCGGTCGCCAGTGTGATGACAGGCTTTCCGTTTCGGCCGAATGCCCTTAGGGCGGCTGCGATGTCCTCGTTCTGTGGGCTGACAATGACCAGTCCATCGCAGCGCAAGGAGAGTGCATTTGTGAGGGCGACCGTCGCCGCAGGCCGCGTTGGATCAATGTGGTAAACTTGAAACTGAAGATTATACTGGAGGAAATCCCTATTCGCGGCCTCAAAACTGTCCTGCACCGCAGCGTGAAACGGATTGGCGCGTGACTGAAGCAACACGGCAATGCGAAGGGTGCGTGCGGCTCGCTGATTCAGCGCCCGGTCGATCTTAAGCTTGCGCGCATATTCGAGCACGCGACGTTCCTTGTCCTCGCTTACTCCGCCGCGGTTGTTGAGAACTCGGTCGACCGTGGACAGCGACACCCCTGCCGCAGCAGCCAGATCCCGCGCCGTCGGCTTTCCCATCGCCCGATCTCCGTTTGAAGAAATCTCTTCAAAATTGACGTTCTCCTTCAGTAACACTCGGCTAATCTGGAGGCAACGGGATGGAGGCGGAAACGACGCCCGGCAAGAATGGGAGGCAATCAATGACGGATCTCGCTGTCTTCGGCGCGGGTCGTATCGGGCATGTGCATGCGTTGAATGCCGCCAGCTTGCCTTCGGTGCGAGTAAAGTACCTCGTCGATCCGGTCGCAAGCGAGCAGCGGGCCGGTCTTGCGGTAAGGATCGGGGCGGACATCGTCTCGGCCGATACCGTGTTTTCCGACGCGTCGGTCGACGGCATCATCATTGCCAGCTCGACCGATACCCATGCCGGGCTGCTCCTTCAGGCGGCCCGCGCAGGCAAGGCGATCTTCTGCGAGAAGCCGGTCAGCCTCGATTTCGTAACGGTGGAGGCCGTCACCAGCGCTGTCGAGACCTCCGGCGTTGTCTGCCTTCTGGCATTCCAGCGCCGCTATGATCCCGATTTCCGCTTCGTGCGCGAGCGGATCGTCAGCGGCGAGGCGGGTGCCCTTGAGCACATCGTCATGCACACCCGCGATCCCGCGCCGCCATCGCGCGATTATGTCGAGCGCTCCGGCGGCATGTTCCGCGACCAGGCCATCCATGATTTCGACATGGCTCGCTATCTGCTCGGCGAGGACATTGCCACCGTCTACGCCGTCGGCAACTGTCTCATCGATGCGGAGATCGGCGCAGCCGGCGACATCGATACGGCGATGGTGACGCTGACCTCCGTCTCCGGCCGGTTCGTGCAGATGGTCAACTGCCGTCGCGCGCCGTTCGGTTATGATCAACGGCTCGAAGTGCTGTGCTCGAAGGAGGTTCTCTATGTGGAGAACCGGCCGCAGCGTGGAGTGACCATCGCCGATGCCGACGGCTTTCGCGCCTCCGCCCCGATGAATTACTTCATCGAGCGCTTTGCCGATGCCTATCGCAATGAGATGGCGGCCTTTATCTCCCTGATCGAAACAGGAGGGCGGCCGCTTGCCGGCATCCGGGACGGACTGGAGGCGCAGCGTATCGCCGAGGCGGCACTTGTCTCCATGCAGCGTGGCATGCCCGTCCGCATCGGGCCGGACTGGCGACCTTAGCGCCTTCAACTTTCATCCAGGAGGACATCATGACGAGAGAGAAATTGGCGGCGCTGCCGGACGGGGTACGCCTTGCTGTAAGTCCGCTTTCCTGGGCAAATGACGTGCTCGAGGATCTCGGCGCTGATATAACGGTCGAGACCTGCCTGGACGATGCCGCCCATGCCGGCTACCAAGGCGTCGAGCTAGGGCGTAAGCTGCCGCGCAGCCGCGAGGCGCTGGCGCCGCTCCTGGAAAGCCGTGGCCTTGCGCTCGCCTCTGGCTGGCATTCCGGAGAGCTTGCCGAACGCGGTGTCGAGGCGGAGATGGCCGCGGTTGCCGCCCACGCCGAACTCCTGCGCCCCATGGGGTCAACGGTGTTGGTCTATGGCGAGGTGGCGATGATGGCGCCCGGTGCGCCGCTTGATGCGCCGATGTCGGCACGGTGCGTGATGCCGAAGAAGGACATCGCCGCCTATGCCGCCCGGCTCACCGAGTTCAGCGCAAGGCTGGCCGGAGAATACGGGCTGACGCTGGCCTATCACCATCACCTCATGATGGTGGCGGAAACATTTGACGAGGTCTCAGCCCTGTTCGACAAGGCGGGATCGGCCGCCGGACTGCTGCTCGACACCGGCCATGCCGCCGCAGGCGGCTTCGACTACACCCGGCTGATCGAGCGCTTCGGCGACCGCATCGTCCATATTCACCTGAAGGACGTGCGCGGGCCGATCATCGCCGAGGTCCGTGCCGGCGACCTCAGCTTCAATGCCGGCGTGCGCAGGGGTATGTTCACCGTGCCCGGCGACGGAATCGTCGACTTCGCCCCGCTTGCAGCCTTTGTTCGGCAAAGCGGCTATCAGGGCTGGCTGGTGGTCGAGGCGGAGCAGGATCCGGCGCTTGCACCGCCGCTACCGGCCGTCACCGCGGCCTTCCACCACATCCTCGACACTTTTGCCGCCTGAGCAGCTTCATCGGGAGAAAATTATGGGCAAGACAATCCTTAACATCGGCCTGATCGGCTCCGGATTCATGGGTCAGGCCCATGCCGATGCCTATCGCCGCGCGGCCATGCTCTACCGCGACTTGCCCGCCATTCCGCACCTCTGCCTTCTGGCTGATGCCACCGAGGAGCTGGCGGCCGGGGCCGCTGCCCGCTACGGCTTCGAGAGAAGCACGGGCGACTGGCGCAAGCTGGTCGAGGACCCCGAGGTGGACGTTGTCGACATTACCTCGCCCAACGCCCTGCATCATGAGATGGCGCTCGCCGCAATTGCGGCCGGCAAGCATGTCTATTGCGAAAAGCCCCTCTCCGTTACGCTGGCGCAAGCCGAGGAGATGGCCGCCGCCGCAAGGCGCAAGGGCGTCAAGACCATGGTCGCCTTCAACAATATCAAGACGCCCGCCGCCATGCTCGCCAAGCACTTGATCGACAGGGGCGACATCGGAGTGCCGATGCGGTTTCGGGGCTGGTTCGACCAGGGCTTCTTCAACGATCCGGACCTGCCGTTTTCCTGGCGCTGCACGCGCAAGGACGCCGGCTCCGGCGCGCTCGGCGACCTCGGCAGCCATGTGATTTCCGTCGCGCAATATCTGATGGGCGACGTCGACAGTGTCATCGCCCAGACGCAGACCTTCTTTCCGACGCGGCCGGTTCCGCAAGGTGGCTCCGGCTACGGTGCAAAGTCCGGCAGCGGCGCACCGCGCGCAGTGGTGGAAAACGAGGATCAGATCCAGACGCTCGTTCGCTTCAAAAGCGGCGCTGGCGGCACGATCGAAGCGTCGCGCGTGGCAGCGGGAAAGGTCTTCGGCATCTACTGGGAAGTGTCGGGCACGGAAGGCACGATCATCATGGACGGCGAGCGGTTCAACGAGCTGAAGATCGCGCGCTTCAATGATCCCAAACCCGACCGCGGCTTCAAGACGATCTATGCCGGCAGTCAGGTTCCGCAGTTTTCCGCCTTCTTCGGCTTCGACTTCGCCGGCGGCGGCCTCGGCTACTTCGACGTCAAGGTCATCGAGGTGCGCGACTTGATCGAGGGCATCGTCGACGAGCCGGACTGCTTTCCGAACTTCGAGTTCGGCCTTGCCAACGAGCGCATCATCGACGCGATGGAACGGTCACTGGAAAAGAAGACCTGGCAGCGGATCGCCGGCTGAGCGACGGGCGCTCACCGATCATGGGAGATAAAAAGACATGTCGTTTCCGCAAACCCTGCCCGCCGCGCGGACCGTGTCCGCCATGGAAGCCCCGCCGCTTCGCTGGGGCATCCTCGGCTCCGGCTGGATCGCCGCCAAGTTCACGGAATCGGTCAAGGCTCATACGCGCCAGGATATTGCCGCCGTCGGCTCGCGATCGCGCGCCGCAGCGGATGCATTTGCCGCGCAGTGGGGGATCGCACGGGCCTATGACAGCTACGAGGCGCTCGTCACCGCCGACGATCTTGACGTCATCTATGTAGCGACGCCGCACAATCTGCATCACGCACATGTGCTGCTGGCGATCGAGGCGGGGAAACATGTGCTCGTCGAGAAGCCTATGGCCCTCAACTGCGCACAGGCCGAAGGCATGGTCGCAGCCGCCCGCCGCAAGGGGGTGTTCTTGGCGGAAGCACTGTGGACCTATTTCCTGCCGAAATTCGATGTGCTCCAACAGGTGCTGGATGCCGGAGCAATCGGAGACATCCTGTCTGTTTACACCGAGTACGGCGAATATCTGCCGCGCAATCACCGTATTTTCGACGCGCGCCTTGCCGGCGGACCGCTTCTCGACCTCGGCACCTATCCGGTCTCGCTGCTGGCAAAACTCCTTGGCGTGCCAAAGAAGGTCGTTGGTATCGGACAGGCCGATTGCGCCGGCGTCAACGGGCAGCTGTCGGTCGTTCTCGCCAACGCCAGAGGAGCGCTCGGCACGATGTCGACCACGCTGTACGGCTTCACCCCGACGAACGCTGCCATCGTCGGGACCAGTGGGTCGATCCGGTTCAACACGGAATTCCACCTGCCTGGCTCCTTCGAAGTCCGGTCATTGGATGGATCCGCCCGGCTCCAATACGACGAGCCCAGGGGGGCGCATTTCGAGGGCCTCTACTATGAAGCCGCGGCCGTCGCATGGGCGATTTCGCAAGGACAACTGGAAAGCGTCTACCGGCCGCTGGATGCATCGCTTGCCACGATGGAAACACTCGACGCGATCCGAAATGCTATCGGTATAAGCTTCACCGAAGCGGGGCTGACCGAATAAACCTCGAAGCGGGGTTATATAGTGTTCGCTGCGTTCTGTAGGGTCTGTCGCGTGCAGATTGCCAAGGCTTCGCTGAGCGCGATCGCAGCCGTGGCGAGCAAGAGCCCATCATGGCCCGACTCGATCACCCTGAATCTGACCGAAGCAAGTTCCGACAATGGCGAAAAGTTGGAGTCCGTCAGAGCAATCACGGGAACTCTTCGATCCGATAGGTTTGATGCATGTAGCGTCGTTTCCTCAGCATAGGGCGCGCAACTGATGATGACCGCCGCATCGTCGGGCGTTGCAAACGCGAGCATATCGTCGCCGCCGACAATGTCCGTTAGCAAGGTCGAACGAATTCTCAATCGGGTCAGGCAATGTTGAAGCAAGGCAGCCATCGGAAAAGTGCCGTTCCCCGCAAGGATGAACACGCAGTTGGCTGAGGAAAGGATTTCCGCTGCAGCTTTGATGTCGGCCACGCGGATTGTCTTGGATAGTGTTTCGAGCGAACGATGACAGGCCTCTATCGTGTCATAAAACACCTGCGCTTCGCGTGCGACACCTTCCCGTCCTGATCGGCGGCTTCCGACTCTTTCGCCTGGTGCGATCTTTGCGCGGACAGCCTCTCGAAAAATCGCTTGTAGTGTGCTGAAGCCGTCATAGCCGAGGAACTGGGCGAAGCGTATCAGGGTTGAAGGCGTTACCTGCGCTGCAGTTGCGATGGAGGCGATCGAACCCAACGCAACCTCATCAGGATTATCGAGAACGTGGCGCGCAACTTGGGCAAGACGCTTAGGAAACAGCGCGTGCTTGGCATTGATGAGGGACCGCAATGCTTCGAAATCTTCTGGCGGCCGGCGGTGTTCGCTGCTCATTCGCTCCCCCAAACAAACATTCGGCTCGCATCGATGATGCCTGACGGTGCGTAGGCGGATCCCTCAAAAGTCTTCATAATTCGCCGGTGACGAACTGCGCTACTCCCGCGCCAAAGGACCAATCGTCATCGGTATTTTCCACGAACGACACCATGATGTCAGAGGCAGAAATCCCACATTTTTCCTCGAGTTGCGCGGCCAAGCCTTGGTAGAAGGAAAGCTTTTCCGTCCTAGACCGAGGCCGCGAGACGACTTCGACAAGGACAAAATTCTGCGTTCGCTCAAACCCAAGGCCAGTATCCAGAGCACGAAAATGCGAAGCCTGGTGTTCGAAGACCAATTGATAGCGGTCACGTTCTGGCACACTGAAGGCGGACAGCATCACTTCATGCACCATATCGAGTAGCAGTTCGACTTCGGCTTCGGAGCGGCCTTTTTGTATGTGAAGCTTAATGAGGGGCAAGGGAGATCCTATTAGCGGTTGGCCGATGGCGCCCCTTGAGGCACTCCGGATTATTCACCTAGCGTGCATCACGATCCATGATCCATTGGACCGCCGGATCAGGAACGAAGCGCCAATTGCGCAAAGGGCCTGCCATGACGTTGAGGTAATACATTTCAAACCCGTAGGGCGCGCCGCAGGGGTGATGACCGCGAGGGACGAGCACCACGTCGTGGTTTTTCAATGCGATCGTCTCGTCAAGCGAGCCGTCATCGGTATAGACCCGTTGCACGCCAAAACCCTGCTCCGGATTGAGCCGGTGATAGTAGGTCTCTTCGAGATAGGTGATCCGCGGGAAATCGTCCTCGTCGTGACGGTGGCTCGGATAGGAAGACCAATTGCCGGCCGGCGTGAAGACCTCTGTTACCAGCAGGCTGTCGCAATAGTCCTCGGCCTCCATCGCGATGTTGTTGATGAAACGCTGGTTGGCGCCCACCCCGCGCGGCGTGAGCTGGATGCCGTCGGGGCCAATGCGTCGTGCCTTGTGGCCACCCTTGCCGGGGGCAAGGCAGACGCCGAGCGTGCAATCGGTCGTGGCGCGCGCTTCCCACTGCTCGCCATTCGGCACGTAGAGGCAATGGGGCGGGGTCTTTTCGAAGACGTTCATGCGTTCGCCCAGTTCACCCCAGTCCTTGCCGGCCGCGGTGAAGCGGGCCTTGCCCTCGACCATGACCACGACCGCTTCCATGCCGCCGGTCGCCTCGCCGACGGTTTCGCCTTCCCGCAGGCGGTAGAGGCTAAAGCCGACATAGCGCCAGCCCGCCGATTGCGGGGTAATCTCGTGGACCTTGCCATGACTGCCGAACGGTCGGCGAAGGAGAATGCTCATTGCGCTTTTCCTTATCCGGCTGCTGTGGCGGCGGCCTTGTCCAGTCCGACGTCACGGGCGATCGACTTCAATGCCTTCAGGCCCATGTTCTGGTAGTGGAAGGGCTCGCGAACCGCGCTGTCCTGCTCGGCCTCGATCACCAGCCAGCCCGAATAGTCATGCTCGGCCGCGACCTTCAGCACCGGCGCGAAATCGACGCAGCCTTCGGGATCGCCGGGAACGGTGAACACGCCCCGGCGCACACCTTCGAGGAAGGAGAGGTTTTCGGAACGGACCTGCTTCATGATTTCCGGACGGATGTTCTTTGCATGGATATGGGTCACGCGGCCCATGTATTTCTTCGCCACTTCCTCCGGGTTCGCCCCGCCGAAGGTGCAATGGCCGGTGTCGAGCAGAAGACGGGTGTAGGGGCCGGCCATCGTCAAGAAACGATCGATATCGACAGCGCTCTCGATGATCGTGCCCATGTGATGGTGATAGCCCATCTTGACGCCCTGATCGGCAGCGTACTTGGAAAGCGCCTCATACCCTTCCGAGAAGCGCTTCCACTGTTCGTCGTTCATGACCGGGCGGTTGTTGACCGGCGTTCCGTCGCTGCCGTGAACGGTGTTGGAGCATTCGCAGGCATTGATGTGGTCGCCGCCGGCAGCCTTCGTCATGTCGATGAACTTCTGCAGCGCCGCCTTCTCGGTGACGATGTCGTTCACCAGAAGGTTAGTCGAATGCCAGCCGCCAACGAAGCGCAGGCCGAACTCGCCGAGCTTGGCCTTCAGCGCGCCGCCCTCGTCAGGCATCTTGTGGCCCTTCTCGATGCCGTCGAACCCGATCTTGCGGCAATCCGACAGGCAATCCTCAAGCGTCAGATGCGCGCCGATCGTCTGGTCGTCGTCGTTGGACCAGGCAATTGGGTTTGTTCCGTAAAATATCATAGTTCGGTCCTTCCAGGCCTTGTGGCGAGGGTTAGTTGATGCGTTGGCGGGCCGCGTTCGCCTCATAGTGCGCGCGGGCCTTCTTGAGCTTTTCGGTGATGCCGACTTCCGGCACGGCGACATCCCACCAGGCGCCGCCGATGCCGGCTCCGGTTTCCGCTTCTGTATCAATGACAATCACCGTGGGAATATCCCGGCTGCGCGCCGAGACGATCTCGGTTTCGAGCTGCGCGATGTCGGCGGCCTTGACGGCATACGCGCCCATCGAAGTCGCATGCGCGACAAAGTCGATCTCCGGCTGGGTCTCGACATTGCAGTCCTTGTACATGTTATTGAACTCAGCACCGCCGCATTCCTGCTGCAGACGGTTGATGCAGCCATAGCCGCGGTTGTCCGTCAGCACGATGGTGAAGGGCACGCGCAGTATGACGGCGGTCGCGAGCTCGGAATTTGCCATCATGTAGCTGCCGTCGCCGACGAAGCACACGACTTCCTTTTCCGGCGCCGCGAGCTTGATGCCGAAAGCGCCGGCAATCTCGTAGCCCATGCAGGAATAGCCGTATTCCATATGATAGCCGCCGGCGGCCGCCCGCCACAGCACCTGTAGGGCGCCGGGCATGGTGCCGGCAGCGCACATGGCAATCGTCTTTGGACCCGCATTACGCTGCACCGCTCCAATGACCTGGGCATCGGACGGCCGGAAATTCGGCTTCGGCGTTCCGGGGGCCGCTATGACGGCATCGGTCGCCTTGAACCAGGCCTCGCGCGCGGCGAAATCCGGATCGGCGAAACGGTGCGAACCGAGCGCAGTGGAAATGCGCCCCAGCGCCACCTTGGCGTCGGAGACCAGCGGGATGGCGCCGTGCTTGGCCGCGTCGTAGCCGGCGAGGTTGATCGAGACGAGCTTGCGGCTCGGATTGCTGAAGATCGCCCAGCTGCCGGTCGTGAAGTCCTGGAAACGGGTGCCGACGCCAAGGATCAGGTCGGCTTTGGCGGCGATCTTGTTGCCGCAATCGGTGCCGGTGACGCCCGGCGAGCCGAAGTTGAGCCTTTCTTCCCAGTCGATTGCACCCTTGCCGGCCTGCGTCTCGACGATCGGTATATTGTGCGCCTTGGCGAAGGCGAGCAGATCGGCTTCCGCGCCGGAATACAGCACGCCGCCACCTGCGACGATGACCGGGTGTGAAGAGGCCTTGAGCACTGCGACGACATCGTCGACTTCGCGCGGATCAGGCTCCGGACGACGGATGCGCCACGTCTTCGGCTCAAAGAAGCTTTCCGGCCAGTCGTAGGCCTCGGCCTGCACGTCCTGGCAAAATGCAAGTGTGACCGGGCCGCAATTTGCGGGATCGGTCATCACCTGCATCGCGCGAGGCAGGGCCGTCAGCAGATGCTCGGGACGGGTGATGCGGTCAAAATAGCGGCTGACCGGACGGAAGCAGTCCGTCACGGTGACAGTGCCGTCATCGAAATCCTCGATCTGCTGCAGAACCGGGTCCGGCCGCCGGTTGGCGAATACATCGCCGGGGATGAATAATACGGGCAGGCGGTTCACATGGGCGAGCGCTGCGGCCGTCACCATGTTCGTCGCGCCCGGGCCGATGGACGAGGTGATCGCCATGGCCTTGCGCCGGCGCTTGGTCTTGGCATAAGCGATTGCCGCATGGGCCATGGTCTGCTCGTTCTGGCCTCGCCAGGTGGGCAGTTTATCGCCAATGCCATGCAGAGCCTCGCCAATTCCGGCGACGTTGCCGTGGCCGAAGATCGCCCAGACGCCTTCGATGAAGCGCTCCTGCTCCTCAGTCATCTGTACGGCCAGCCAGCGGAACATGGCCTGTGCTGCCGTAAGGCGAATGGTTCCCGTCATGTCATACCCTCCTGCGCGACGGTCCTGCCGCGCTATTGTCCTGGCTTGCGCTGCGCGCTTCGTCCCAAATTGTGCAGAGCCGCTGATAGCGGGCCTGAATATCCTCGATCGCCTCAGCATCCGCGATGGTGCCAGCAAGCCAGTCGCGTGCGGCCTGCGCGAAGATCGTGCGGCCGACCGCAAAGCCCTTCACCAGCGGGAAGCCTGCCGCAACCTTGAAGCTCGCGGCGAGTTCGGCCTCCGGCGCGTCGAGACCGAGCACCACGATGCCGCGTGTGTGCGGATCGTTTTCATTGATCGCAGCGCAAGCCTTTTCCCAGGCGGCACTGCTGGCCATCGGCTCAAGCTTCCACCAGTCCGGAAAGATGCCGATCTCGTAAAACCGCCGGATCAGGGTCGCCGTCGTGTCGTCATCGACCAGACCGACCTTGGACGGGATGATTTCGAGCAGGAATTCCAGGCGGTTGCGACGGGCCGCCGCGAACAGCCGCTTGATCGTCTCTTCCTGCGAAGCTCGCATCTGCGCATCGTCGTCGGGATGGCAGAAGCACAAGACCTTGACGACGTTTTCAAGCGCCCACTCGTCAAGTCCGCCGAAGTCGTCGCCAAGTTCGGGTTCCAGCGTCAGCGGACGCGAGCCCGGCCATTCGACCGGTCGGCCGACCCAAAGGCCGGTGCCTGACGCGGCGTGAAGCGCACGGCGGCCGAGGCGGTGGTCGCAGAGGATGCCATAGCCCGGTCGGCCGCCCTGAACCTTAAGGGCCGCCTTCAGGCAGAGTTCTTTAAAGCGACCAATCTTTTCGGGCGTGGCACCTGCGATGGCCTCGAGCTGCATGCGGTGGTCGAAGGCGAAGACGCGCATGGTCGACCAGTCATTGTGGCGGTTGGTCGCCCAGTGGATCTGCTCGAGTTCCCTATCCTTGCGCAGCGCCTTGTCCTTGATGCCGTGCTTCAGGAAGAAGTCGAGCTCCTTGAGCGACGGATAGGCCGGCGTGCAGCCATGGCGGCTGACGGCGAAGGCGCCGCAGGCATTGGCATACTGAAGCGCGCGTGGCCAGGGCGCATCCTCCAGCCAGCCCTTGATGAGGCCCGACATGAATCCATCACCTGCGCCGAGAACGTTGAAAACCTCGATCGGATAGCCAGGCCCGCTTTCGCCCTCCTCGAGCGTATTCGGTATCGCACCGGTAAGGGCGACGGCGCCAGCCGCGCCGCGCTTGCAGACGAGCGTGGCGGTGGAGACGGCACGTACGGCACGCAGAGCCTCGATCGTGTTCGTCGAGCCGCCGGCGATATGGAATTCCTCCTCCGTGCCGACGATCAGGTCGAAGAGATGCAGCGTCGATTGCAGTTTGGCGGTCACCTTGCCGGATTCGACGAAGCGGTTCTCGCCGTCGCCATGGCCGGCCACGCCCCAGAGGTTCGGACGGTAATCTATATCGAGCGCGGTCCGCGCGCCATGCTTGCGCGCGAGCTCCAGCGCCTTGAGCACGGCCTTTTCCGTGCGCGGATGGCTGAGATGGGTACCGGTCGCGACGACCGAGCGGGAACGGGCGATCAGCGCCTCGTCGATATCGTCTTCGCAGAGCGCCATGTCGGCGCAGTTCTCGCGGTAGAAGATCAACGGAAAGCGGTCCTCGTCCCGGATGCCGAGGAGCACGAGGGCCGTTAGCCGCTCGGGATCGGTCTTGACCCCGGTGACGTCGACGCCTTCGCGTGCAAGCTCCTCGCGAATGAAGCGGCCCATGTGCTCGTCGCCGACGCGGGTGACCAGCGCCGAGCGCAGGCCGAGCCGGGCGGTGCCGGCAGCCATGTTGGTCGGCGAGCCGCCGATATATTTGTGGAACGACCCCATGTCTTCCAGCCGGCCGCCGATCTGTACCCCGTAAAGATCCACGGACGAGCGTCCGATCGTGATGACATCCAATGACTTGTTCATTTCTTCCTCCGGCACCCGGGCGCAATTTGCCTGACGTGCATGGTGCCCGCGCCGCTCGAGGCGCAGGCAGCGGGTTGTCGGCTCAGAGCTTGCCCGAAACGTAGCTGATGCTCTCGCGCACGGCGGTTTCCGGATCTGCCAGTCCATGCACTTCCTCGGCAAAAGGCTCGAAGCTGTAGGGGCCGTCGAAGCCTGCCGCGATGAGCGCATTGATCTGCGGAATGTTCTCCAGCCGATCTTTGGCATCGACGAGCACGCGGTGGGCGTCGAGCATGTCGTCCACGGCGACATTCGGATCGACGACGCCCGAGATGTGGACCAGACCCGTCCTTTCCGGGAAGAACTCTGTCTCGCCGGCAAGGTAGTGATGGAACGTATCGTGCACGAGTTTGTAGATGCCGCCTCCTTCAGCCGCGTCGATGGCGCGAAGCGCTTCCTTCTTGGTCCGCAGCGAGGAGATCGGGAAGCCGAGAGGTTCGACCAGGCCCGTCAGTCCGCGCTCCTCAAGGATGGGCTTCATGGCCTTTAGCGCCGCGACGAGATTATCGAACGACACGTTCGTGCCGTCGTTTAGCGGGCACATGACAAGCGCCTTGGCGCCGGAAGCGGCCGCATAGTTGGCGAGCGCCACAGCCTTCTTCGGTAATTCACCCGACCAGACGTTGAACGGGTAGAGCGCGTTGATCGAGATGATCGTGACGCCGGCGCTCGCTGCGGCCTTTTTGACGACTTCAGGCTCCACCGTCCCGACGATGTCGGGAAGATCGTTGCGGATCTCGACCTCCGTCAGGCCGAGATTGCGAGCCGCCGCAAAGAAGTTTTCAAGCGACAGCTTGGGCGCGGTGATGTGGTTGATGGCAAAACGCATGGAGGACCTCAGTTGTAAAGCGCGGGGCGAACGGGAAGATTAATCGCGACTGCGGCACCCTCTGCCTCCTGCGCGGCTACGCAGGCATCGGATGTGATTGCCGCCACATAACCGTCCCAGGAGTTCGGGCCAGCCGCCGTGCCTTTGGCAGCGGCGTTGATGAAGTCCTGCAGCTCAACGTCATAGCTGGCGATGAAGCGATCCTTCCAATCGGTGAGGATATCGTTTTGAAGCTTGGCGCCGAGACGCGTCTGGATTGCCATCGGCTCAGGCAGAGTGGCGACACCGTCTTCGCCAACGACCTCGCACTGAATGTCGTAGCCGTAGTGGCAGTTGACGAAGATTTCGACATCGATGATCGTGCCCTTGGCAGTCTCCAGAATGACAATCTGGGGATCCCTAAGCTTGGCATGACTGCGCGCTGCCGAACGCGGAAACAGCACACGAGCGGAAACGTAGTCGTCGTTCAACAGCCAGCGCAGCACGTCGATTTCGTGAATCATCGTGTCGTGGATGGCCATCGGCGTAACATACTGCTCGGGGACGGCTGGGTTGCGATGGGCGGCATGAACCATGATCGGCGCACCGATCTTGGTATCCACGAACTGCTTCAGGGCGACATAACCCGCATCATATCTGCGCATGAAACCGACCTGTACAAGTCGTTTGCCGTGCGCAACTTCGGCATCGACGATGCGCTTGGCGCCATCGGCGGTCGTCGCCAGAGGCTTTTCGCAGAAGCAGGGCTTACCGGCAGCGATCGCCGCCAGTACATATTGTTCGTGAGTGGCACCCCAAGAGGTGACAAGCACAGCGTCGACATCGGGTGAGGAAATCAGTTCCTCCCCGGTGGTGAAAATTGCAGCATCAGGCGCAATGTCGCTTTTCACCGCTTCGGCCGAGGCGCGGTTGACGTCACTCAACGCGACGACTGTCGCCCCGCCAAGGACCTGATTGATGCGGCGTGCATGATCGCGTCCGATCGCACCGGTGCCGATGACACCTATTCTAACAGTCATTTGGAAAGCCTCACTTTTTGTACTTTTTGATGTAATTGTTCATTTCACTGCACATGAAACGTCCGGACTCGTCCGCCTTATCCTCCCAGGCGAAGACGCAGGAGGTCATGATGCCGTCGAAGCCGATCTCGGCGAGCGTGCCGAAGAAGTCGTCCCACGGCACTTCGCCTTGGCCGATGTTCAGGTGCTGATGGACGCGCGCCTGAGTGCCGGGTGGATTGAGGATGTAGCGCAGACCCGAAGACGCTTTGTGATTGAAGGTATCGCCCACATGAACGTGCGCGAGAACGTCCTTGGCCTCGCGCAGCATCGCCTTGGTATCATCGCCAAAGTAAAAGGTGTGCGGAGCGCAATAGAGGAACTTGACGTTCTTCGAATTCACCGTGCGGATGATGTCGAGCGCCGGCTGCAAGGTTTCGCACCAGTCTTCGGGATGCGGCTCGACGTGTAAATTGATCTTCTCACGTTCGAAGATCGGTACAAGTTCCTCCATCGAGCGCCACCACGCGTCTTCACAGGCTTCGATCATCGAACCGGTGTGGCAGCAGTAGCACGAGCCCTTGTCGGGGTGCGGACCACGCCCGAATTCCGAGTTCATCGTATCGACTTCCATCTCTACCGCGATTTCGATGGCGCGCTTCCAGTGACGCACCGCGGCCTGACGCTCGGTCTCGTCATTCGAGGCCCAGCGATACATCGGCAACAGCGAGGCGATCTTCACGCCCTCTGCAGCGAGCGCTTTCTTGAAGGTTTTGATACGCTTGGGGAAAACCCGGGGAGCCTTGAACCACTCCAGAAAATCGGCGCGGGGGCTAAGTTCAATCCACTCATAGCCGAGCTCACGAACCTTCCGCGGCAGCTCCTCGAGGCTGAGATGACGATGCATAAACGGGTCAAGGGCAATACGCATATGTTGCTTCCTTCGTGCTTTAACGACACGCCTTAGAAGGCGTCGATTGGTGGGCCGCGGGATCCGGGAGGAGATCGACCGCGGCCGCGGCCGTCATTTTTGGTAGGCGGCCATGTTGTCGGGAGTGACGAGTTCGAACGGTACCCAAAGGGTGCGCTCGCTGGCCTGCTTTCCTGCCAACTTGACAGCCGTCTGGACTGCGGCTTCGCCTTGCTTTGTTGCGTTCTGGAAAACTGTCGCGTCGATATCACCGGCCTTCATGGCGGCCAGTCCATCTGGCGTGGCATCGATGCCGGTGATGACAACGTCGTTCATCGCGACACCAGCCGCCTTCAAAGCTTGAGCCGCACCAATGGCCATCTCGTCATTATTGGCAATCACCGCATCGAACTCCAGCCCAGCCGTCAGCCAGGAAGACACGAGATCCTGCGCCTGGGTCCTGTTCCAGTTCGCTGTCTGCTTTTCGACGATATCGATCCGGCAACCGGGTTGGGAAAAGACGGCCTCGACATCCTTTGTGCGCACAAGGGCTGCATGGTTTTCAAGCGGCCCCATCAGAATGACGGCGCGACCTTTGCCGCCCAGAAGCTTGCAGGCGGCTTTCGCTTCCATCGTGCCGGAATCGAGTTCGTTGGAACCGACAAAGGCTGTGCCTTCCGGCAATCCCGCGTCGAGTTCGGCCGGCGGATGGTTGACGTAGACGAGCGGGATCTTCGCATCAACTGCCGCCCGTGTGATCGCGGCCGTCGAGTCGACGTCAACGGCATTCACGATGATTGCATCAACACCGTTGGCAATGAAGTTTTGGATTTGGTTGAGCTGTTTGGCCGGGTCGAGTTGAGCATCCTCCGTGAGGAGTTCGACATTTCCCTCCCGTTTTGCTTCATCGCGGATTCCGTTCAGCAGAATCGTCAGAAATGGATTATCAAACGACGTCATTGTCACTGCAACGCGCGTACCAGCAAACGCCGGGGCGGCTAGAAGGCAAAGCGCGGTCGTCATTAAAAGCTGTCTCATTGCATTTCTCACAAATCGAACTTGGTTTTGGCGCCGCAGCGCAGCGAAAAAGGGTCGGCCGACCGGCCCTCTTTTGCTTTGCAAATTCAGGACTTCACGCGCTTGCGTTGCCGGTACACGTCCGCCACCACGGCTGCGACGATGATCACCCCCTTGAGCATTTCTTGGTAATAGGCATCGAGGCGCAGAAAGGTGAAGCCGGAGATGATCACGCCGAAGATGACCATGCCGATCATCGTGCCCGGAATAGATCCGCGCCCGCCCGAGAGCGACACCCCTCCGATAACGGCCATCGCGATCGCATCAAGCTCATAGCCTGTTCCCATACCGGCTTGTGCGGTCAGTCCGCGAGAGGCCACGACGATTCCTGCCAGTGCCGATAGGAGGCCAGCAACCGCATAGACCTTGACCGTATGCCGTTCGACATCGATCCCGGACACACGTGCAGCCTGCCGGTTCGCGCCGATCGCATAGGTGAATTTGCCGTAGCGGGTGTAGCGCAGGATGACGTGCATGACGGCTGCCACCGCCAAAAATATCAACACTGGCGCTAGGCCCTTGCCGATCGCTGCAAAGCTCTCCGTCGGAAAGCTGATGGGTTGGCCCTTGGTGTACCATTTGGCAAAGCCGCGTGCCGTCACCATCATGCCAAGCGTTGCAATGAAGGGAGGAATCCTGCTGTAGGCGATCAGGAAACCATTGATCGCTCCACAGACAATGCCGACCAACAACCCGGCCGCGACTGGGGCGACGACGGGAAGATCGGTCAAACTGGGGTAAAGTGCCCTCGGGAAGGAACTCGCTTGCGCCAGACTCATCGAGATCATGGCGGTCGCACCGACGATCGAGCCGGAACTGAGATCGATGCCGTCGGAGATAATCACCTGGGTGACGCCAATTGCGATGATCCCGATCACCGATACTTGCAGGATCATGATCGCAAGTCGTTGCGTGTTCGCCAGAAAACTTTGTCCCTGCAGAATCCACCCAAGTATCTCGAACGCCAAGGAAATGCCAACGAGCACGAGG
The DNA here is from genome assembly GCF_900169785.1 of Rhizobium sullae. GTDB lineage: Bacteria > Pseudomonadota > Alphaproteobacteria > Rhizobiales > Rhizobiaceae > Rhizobium > Rhizobium sullae. The sequence continues at coordinate 24,939 of NZ_FWER01000055.1, read as the reverse complement.
AGAATTGTAAGCTCGGACGGCAGACGACGCCGTGACTGGGTGATCTGCGGAATGGTCTGTGTTGTGGTGTTCATGGTGCGTTTCCTCCCGTGTGCGCGGCTATCGCGCAGCAAGGTCCATTATCTTGACTTGATTTGCCTCGGCGCGATCGAGAACGCCCGACACACGGCCTTCATGCATGACGACAATGCGGTCACTCATTCCCAGCACTTCCGGCAGCTCCGACGAGATCATCAGTACGGCGACCCCCTCCGCTGCCAGAGCTGTTATCAAGCGGTGTATTTCCGCCTTTGCGCCAACATCGATGCCGCGTGTCGGCTCGTCGAGAATAAGGATACGCGGCTTGATCAGGAGCCAGCGTGCGATCAGCAACTTCTGCTGATTGCCGCCTGAGAGATTTTCGACAGCCTCATATAGATTTGGCGTTTTTACCCGAAGCGTTGCTGCCATTTCCTCGGCAAGCTTCGTCACCGTCGACTGATCGACAAAACCCGCCTTTACATGGGATCGCGTAATCAATGCGGATTGGATGTTTTCGAGGCAATTCAATATCAGGAAGCAGCCTGTTTCCTTGCGATCCTCGGTAAGAAAGGCAAAGCCGTGCGACATCGCGGCGCTGGGACTGTCGATCTTTACCGGCTTACTCTCGACCAGAATTTCACCCGACGTTGCCGGCGTGACCCCAAAAATGGCTTCGGCAACGTTGGATCGCTTGGAACCCACCAGGCCAGCCAATCCGAGAATTTCTCCTCGTCTCAGGGAGAAGGAGATGTCGTAGAAGACACCAGGGATGGTGAGGTTCTTGACCTCAAGGACCACGTCACCGATCGGGCAATCGATCTTGGGAAACATATCGGTGATGTCCCGCCCAACCATCATACGGATGATGTCGTCGCGGGTTACATCCTTTGAAGAGTGCGTACCGACATATTTTCCGTCACGAAAAACCGTGAACTCGTCGGCAATCTCGAAGAGCTCGTTCATCTTGTGGGTGATGTAGACGACGCCGATTCCGCGTTTCCGCAAGTCGCGGATAATGGAAAAGAGGTGCTCCACCTCTCGGTCGGTCAGCGCCGATGTCGGTTCGTCCATGATGAGGACAGAGGATTCGTAGCTGACTGCGCGCGCAATCTCGACCATCTGTTTTTGAGCTACTGTCAATTCGGACACTTGAGCTCGCGGATCGAGTACGATGTTCAGGCGAGCAAAAAGCTCCTCCGTCATCGTCACCATCTTGGAATGGTCTATGAGTCCAAGGCGGTTCTTGGGCTCGCGTCTGATCCAGATGTTCTCCGCCACTGTCATCCAGTTCATCAACTGGAGCTCCTGGTGGATCATCGCGATCCCCTGCTCCAGCGCGTCAAGCGGTGACTTCAGCACTGTCGGGACACCGCGAAGACGTATTTCACCAGCGTCGGGCTGGTATATCCCGGCGATGATTTTCATGAGCGTCGACTTGCCGGCCCCGTTTTCGCCCATCAATGCGTGGACAGTTCCGGGTCTGACGCGAAGCTGCACGTTGTCGAGCGCCAAAACACCCGGGAACTCTTTGCGAATACCCTCGATTGCAAGCAGGCCGTCGGCTTCCGTGGCCTCGAGTACGCGCTTGATAGCCGCCGCTGTGGTGGGACTTACCATGGCTTATCCTCCATCGCTCGGAAATCGAAGGAGGCGGCATAGTCGCCTCCTTCGAAGCTTTGAGCTGTTTAGTTCTTGGCCTGGTAGTCCTTGAGATTTGCCGGCGTAACGAGTTCGAACGGCACGTAGCCTTTCTTCTCGACCGTCTCGCCGCGCGCAACCTTAAGCGCCGCATCTACAGCGCCCTTGCCCTGCCCCGCAGCGTTCTGGAAGACAGAGACATCGAGGTCGCCAGCGGCCATGGCAGCAAGCGCGTCTTGAGTGGCGTCCACGCCGGAGACAATGACCTCTTTCATGTCTTTGCCCGCAGCCTTCAGCGACTGGATCGCGCCAATTGCCATCTCATCGTTGTTGGCAATGACAGCGTCAAACTGCACGCCGGCAGATAGCCAGTTGGTCATCAGGTCGGCGCCCTGTGTGCGCGACCAGTTGGCGGTCTGCTCCTCAACGATCTTGATGAAACTGCACTCGGGTGTCGCAATCACGTCCTTGATGTCCTGCGTGCGCATGCGGGCGGCCTGGTTGGAGAGCTCGCCCATCATGACGACGGCTTTCGCCTCTGTCTTCCCTGCTTCCTTCAGAAGACGGCAAACCTCCTTGGTTTCGAGCGTTCCGGACTCCTTTTCGTCGGAAGCCACGAAGGCCTGCTTTTCGGGAAGCTGGTCCACGTTTACTGGCTGACGGTTGACATAAATCAACGGAATACCTGCCGCATCGGCGGCTTGCGAGATCGCAACTGTGGCGTCGGTATCAACTGGATTGACGATAATGGCGTCGACGCCGGAGGCAACAAAGTTCTGGACCTGGCTGAGCTGCTTACCAACGTCGTTTTGCGCATCCTCGATCTGAAGTGTGACGCCGTCCTGGGTCTTGGCGTAGTCGGTCATGCCGTTCCGCAGGACGGTGAGAAAATTATCGTCGAAGAGCGCCATCGAGACGCCGATCGTCTCGGCCGACGCGGTCGTCGCCAACATGCTGGCGAAAGCTGCAATAATCAGGTGCTTTTTCATTTCATTCTCCTCCAGAGGTTATCGCGGGCCAAAAGCCCCAGGTCAGTCATTTGGCAACAAGAATTCGCTGACGAAGATCAATGATCTCCATCATCGGTTGGTCAGGATTTTAGTTATCCCGGTGGGGCAGCCTCCTGTCTCCACCACCTGGCAGGACAATTTCCTAGTGGAGGGCCGTCGTCAACGTCTCTTGACGGCTACCGGCTATCAGCGCTGATAGAAACAATGCAGCTGTGCATGATAGAACCCATCAAACCATCACAGACTCTCAGGCACCCAAAGCTGTGCGGGCAGGAAGCGTTGTCCCGGCGTTTCTGCCATGCCGTGTTCGATCGTATGAACCATGGTGGCAATGAGGTCAGCGCATAATTCACGCAAGGGCGTCTGAAATACACCGGTGATACGCCGTTCAAGCAGCGCCTGTCGTGATTCCGGCGTCAGTTCATTGACGAGGCAGCCGATCTTTTCGCCTTTGTTCGTTTCCTGCAAGGCTTCGATCGCGCCTTCCATGCCGCCCCCGATGCAGTAAACACCCACCAGGTCATCATGGCGAGAAACGGCATCCATCAGCAATTCATACGTCAAGCGGCGAGTTTCAAGGTTGATAAGCGCATCCAGCACCTCGAACTCGGGAGCGTATTCCCGCATATAACTGCGAAACCCAGTCTCGCGTAGCGAATGCCCGTGAAATCGGTGCCCACCCAGAAGCAGGAGCAGTTTGCCAGGTGAATGCGACAGCTTGGACAGGAGCCATGCTGCGGTCCGCCCCACTTTCATGTTGTTCGTACCGAGATACGCCTCCCGCACGCCTTGGGCAAAGTCGGAAAGCAGCGAGAAGGTAGGAATACCCTTCGATTTAAGCGCGCTCACCGCCGCCGTGACGTCATGATGGTCTGGTCCGATAGCACCAACGGCCTGCACCTTTCCCTTCATACCAAGCAGCAGCTCCGAAATCTCACCAGGCTCACCGGACTTTGCAAACTGCACATGCACTTGAAGACGCCGGTCCTTGACTGCATGTGCGGCGGCCTGCAGCTCTTCGGCAAATGCTTGATAGAACGCGTGGCGTTCTTTGCGCAACACGACACCCAGAGTGTAAGAAGGCAAATCTGCCAGCATTCGCTGCCTAATGATGTTGGTACCGTGAAATCCGACCCGCTCGGCGGCAGAGAACACTCGTTTTGATGTTTCTTCGCGTACTGGGAGTCGGGCATTTAATACGCGATCGACTGTTGCAACGCTAACGCCAGCCGCCTCTGCGACGTCCGCGATTGTAGGGCGTTTCATCGAGATCACCTCAGGGAAAAGACAGGGTTTACTTCATAAGGTGACATAGATTGTCATGCGAGCGGAGGGAAGCCAATCAGCATGTCAAAAATATCCTTGTTCTACCCGCAGAGAGTACGTGAGGCCGTTGCCCCGCGAGCGGCGAGCCTAGCGCGTAAGGCTTCCCCAAGATGTTCGTCTAAACCGACTACGCCAGCACCCTCGGTGGGGATTGTGCTGAAACGGCCGCGTGCTGAAGATCCAGGGTGACATGGGGCAGGTCAGACTTTCGCGAGGCGATGGTTCGCGTCGTGCTCATATTTCCAGATCCGACCTCGCGATCGCGGTAGGATGAAAGGTCGAGCTTGTGATGGGTGAAGCACAGAACACTAAACCGCACATTGTTCAAGCGCGTTAACGTATACTTGCCTAGCTGAATTCCGCGAGTAGCCACAACGCTCCCATCTAGCGATTGTCTCGCGAAGGAAGGTGTTTCCGGTATCGAAAAAGCTGCAGCGGCTTACTGCTGTCATGGTGGAAAGCGCCCTGTCCTGGGCATCGAACAGCGACAAAGAGCGTTCAGTATCCTTATATTCGCCTGAGCAACCGTTGTCGAGGAACCGGTAATACTGAAGAGAAATCAAAGCCAAGATAAATATTATAATAAATAAGGGAAGCTTTGTCATGTAAACCTAGACTTATCTCCTCTTCGCACCGCGCGTAGCATAGAAAAGAAAAGGGGAACAAAGCCAATCAGCCCTGCTGGGATTGCACTAATGCCCAGCTTGCCTTTAGCCTTGGCCACCAATTGTGCTTTAAGAGCTAGAAGATGCCCCTGCTTTGCGCCCGCATCGAGATAAAGGTTCTCTTCGTTCATCGTGGACGCAAGCTCTGGACTCTCATGAAGCAAGCGGTAGGCCCAGTAGGCTGCTGACGGATTGGTATCTGCTATAAGCCGGTACCTTTCTAGCGCACCTGACCTGCCACTGCGAACTTCCTCGAGAATGGACTAGAGCTCCGGCCCATTAAAGGACGGACGAATGAAGAAGCAGAGATTTACGGAAGAGCAGATTATCGGGGTGCTGAAGGAGCAGGAGGCTGGCGCGAAGGCCGCCGACCTTTGCCGGAAGCACGGGATTTCAGAAGCAACGTTCTATAACTGGAAGGCCAAATACGGCGGCATGGAACTCTCCGAGGCGAAGCGGCTGAAGGCGCTTGAGGATGAGAATGCCAAGCTGAAGAAGTTGCTCGCCGAGCAGATGCTGGATGCCGCCGCACTCCGCGAGCTTCTTGCAAAAAAATGGTAGGGCCCGCCGCCAAGTGTGACGCCGTCACGCATCTGAAGACCGTCATGGGTCTTTCGGAGCGTCGGGCCTGCCAGATTGTTTCTGCTGATCGTAAGACCGTGCGCTATCGGTCCTGCCGACCGCTGGAGATTGAATTGCGAGCGAAACTACGCGAGTTGGCCAATGAGCGAAGACGCTTCGGCTACCGACGGCTGTTCGTCCTGCTGCGGCGGGACGGAGAGCCGTCCGGCGTCAACCGCATCTACCGGCTGTATCGCGAGGAAGGACTTTCGGTCCGCAAGCGGAAAGCCAGACGCCGTGCTGTCGGCACGCGTGCGCCGATCCTGGTCGAAGCGAAGGCCAATGCCCGCTGGTCGCTGGATTTCGTCCATGACCAGTTCGCCTGTGGCAGACGCTTCCGCGTGCTCAACATCGTTGATGACGTGACACGTGAATGCCTGGCGGCGATCCCCGACACCTCGATCTCCGGCCGTCGTGTTGCCCGCGAACTGACAGCGCTGATCGAACGCCGTGGCAAGCCCGACATGATCGTCTCTGACAACGGCACGGAATTCACCTCGAACGCCATCCTTGCCTGGTCGAAGGATCACAAGGTCGAGTGGCACTACATCGCGCCGGGAAAACCGATGCAGAACGGCTATGTCGAGAGTTTCAACGGCCGGATGCGCGATGAGTTGCTCAACGAAAGCCTGTTCTTCGGCCTCGACCATGCCCGCAGTGCCATCGCTGAATGGGCCGAAGATTTCAACAATTTCCGGCCACACTCGTCGCTCGGATATCAGACCCCGGCAAGCTATGCCGGGTCCATCGCCGCAACCGGCTCCAACGCTGCGCAAGATGAAAGCTTCGTGTTTCCGCCGGTTGCTCNAGCTATGCCGGGTCCATCGCCGCAACCGGCTCCAACGCTGCGCAAGATGAAAGCTTCGTGTTTCCGCCGGTTGCTCTCACCGCGCCACTCGGCGTATTCAAAACCGCCGGGGCTCTAATCGCCGCTGGATGAAAGTTCAGTGGCAGGTCAAGCTGCCTAGCAAGAGAAAGTTGCCATCTGACGCGCCCTATCTCCTGCTCCAACGATAGAGGGAGTGCTCTTCGTTGTCGCTGCCATCCGTCGCGTTGACCAAGACGAAGCCGCGTTTCTCATAGAAGCGTCGAGCGGGCGTATTTTTCTGGAATGTCCATAGTTGGAGACTTGACGCTGCTCCTTTGGCCACTTCGAGAAGCGCGTCACCAGCGCCCTGCCCGTGCCAAGACGGCAACACATACAGCTGGTCAATCCAATCAGTCCGGAATGCTATGAACCCTACGAGTTCTTCGTCCACCGCACCCCATACCTCGCATTCGCTGAATACGCGCTCTCGAAAATAAGCGCGATCTTCGGCAGGCGTATGGAGCCCCGCCAACCACGGGAGCCGCTCGTCAAATGCGGTCCGAAGGATAATGGCGGCGCGGTCCATCTCTTCCAGATTCAGACGCCTAAGGCTGAATGACATAGGAGCTTTCGTCTTCGTTGTGGCTGCCTGCGTTATCGCCTTGCATGCAGCCGCCGATGATCTACCCGACGTTCGTCAATTCACTATGATGCTCAGAGCCAAAACGGCGGCAATTTCCTGAAATCCGACTTCACCGGCGTTTCCGGCAACCGCAATGCACGGAGTCGTCCCGGCGTGCCGTTCGCAACTTCTTGCGACTGCCAGCCCAAATTGGTCTCGAAATAGCGTGACGCCGTCGCTACCCCCGGCCACCAGTAATCATCGAGAACAACGAGTCCGCCGGGCCTTACCAACATCTGCAGGTAATAAAGGTCGACGAATACGTTGTGAAACACATGGCTGCCATCGACGAACGCGGCATCCGCCAACAACCCTTCTGCGGCAAGCCGGGGCAGTGCGATTTGTGATTTTTCCCTCAACAACGTAGCGATACCGTCCAACTGGGCTGCGCGGATCGCTTCCCAGCCAGCATCGCGAAACTCGCTTTCCTGGAACGGATCGAGAATTAGATGCCGTTTGCCGCCGACCGAAATCAGGGCCTCACCGATCGCCAGGGCCGAGCTGCCATACGCAAGGCCAATCTCTATAACCGTGTCGGGATTTTCGGCAGCCATCACATCGCGAATTGCGTCGCAGTCGCGTTCGGGCAGCGTTACCTTGGCGAAATCGTCGACAGTGCGGGCCCGCGAGGGGCCATTAGTGGCCAGTTTTCGCCGTACTTCTCGGATCCTATCGAGATGAACCATCGCGGCAACCTTCCCTTCAGCGTGCATGGTCTGCCTATCAGAACGCTGAAGAAATTGCAGTCTTGTTTTGCTGCGACTACTGGGCTATTGCACGGCTAAGCGGGATATTCCACCATCGAGCGCGACAGCGATGTCGGCGCAGGGCCGACATTGCTCCCCATGGTCCGACGATTTGATCCCCATCAACGCCGCATTCTCGCTTGGGTTTGCTTCCTGAGCAACTTCTGGAACACATCGCCAACAAGAGCCCTTGACCTTCCCATTATGGGAAGGACTATGTGTGCCGTTCAATGAGGGAGCGACCTCTAGGCACAGATGTGGTCCCACCCCCGTCCTGCTCCAGAGCCATTTGGCTCGACGGCGCGAGTATCAGTCATTCGAACTCCGGAGCGTCCTGGACATTGATAACATTCATCTCGTTTCCGTTCAGCACAATGGCGGTTGGTATGGAAAGGCTTCGCCAGAACGCCAGCGGATCGACGCTGAGAACCCGTGCAGCGTAAATCGACATGGCAGTGCCATGCGATACGATCATCAGGTCGCCGCCCGATTGGGCCATTCTGGCTCGGGCGACCGCTTGCTTCATTCTATTGAAAACAGCATCTGCGCTTTCGTCGCCGAATGTGAGTTGGTGAGGATTCTCCAAGAGTCGGGTGATGCCTGCTTCAAAATCACCTCGCGCGATATATCCCACCTTGGATCGGCCATGTTCCCGGAAATCAGGATCAATACGGACAGGCAGACCCAAACGATCAGCAATCAAGGTGGCGGTTTGATGGGCCTTCTTTTCAGGACTGCTGATTATTTCCTTGACGCTGAACCCGGAGAGGTTTTTTGCCAATTTGATCGCGGCTGCCTCACCGGCTGCACTGAGCCGCCAATCGATGGATGGCGTATTCTCTTCGATGGCTGGGATACTGTGACGAACGAGAACAATCCGAGATGTCATAGTTCCATACCGGTTCGTCGTTGATTCATGGCCGTTCGAAATTGCCTCAACGAGCATTCAGCCGGACGACCAGTTCGTCAACGCCAGCTTCCACGGTTTTCGACGCGCTATCGGTGACAATCGCCGCAGGGAATATCGAAGCACAGCAATCCTGGTTCGCCAAGCGGTAGTTGCGCCACAGCTTCACCTTCAGGATTCAAAATAGCAGTTGGTCCCCAGGCAACCCGCCCATCGCGCTCGCCGGTGACATCTGAGGACACGAGCCACAACCCCGTCTCTTGGCATCGATCGGCTCGTACGGCATTGTGCAAATCCTTGAAAACTTGCGCCCTCTGCCGTGGCATCATGTTGTTTGCGCAGCAGACAATCAGCGATGCCCCAAGATCGGCGACCTTCCGCGCCGCCTCGGGAAAGTTGGTGTCGTAGCAGATGTTGATCCCGAAACGTAGGCCATCGACTTCCAAGACAAGGGTTTCATTTCCCGCGTCGAACACCGCCCGCTCGCCATCGAGAAGGTGCTGCTTGCGATAGTGACCGACAACGACCCCGCGTTTCACAACAACGGCGGTATTGAATATTCGCCCATCCTCTATTTCGATTAAACCGAGGACGATCATCGGCCGCGCTTTCGAGAACCGTCTCAACACGGAATTGAAGACATCTGATCGGAGATCGACGGCGACACGACGAGCGGACGGTTCGTCAGTCAGATAGCCGCCTTACCAGAACCACCATACTATATGGTTAGCTTCACCTCGCAGCGAACAAACCTAGACGATGGATATGGCGAGATTGGTTACGCAATGACCAAACTTGCTAGTCAACAACCGGGGTATCTTGGCTTCGAAAGCGCTCGCGGCGCAGATCGCTTCGGAATACTGGTCTCGTTCTGGAAGGACGAAGACAGTATCCGCGCATGGAAGGCCGTCGTCGACCATGTTGAAGCACAACGAAGAGGCCGCAAAGACTGGTACTCGAAATACGAAATTCGCGTCGCTCTTGTTCAGCGAGCCTACGGGTTTGACAGCGGGAGCCAATAGATGGCGAGTGCCACATCATGGAAGCGCAACTCGATAACTGTTAATGGCCGACTGCGGCCTTTACGATGTTCAGCATACAGGCGTGATAAGCTTCAAAATCTCATGGTATCGCGTGTCGCTAATGCCTCTTCGCTGCTCTTCCGCGAACGGGCTTGGATCACCAGATTTTAGGTGAAGCGTAAGGCGTTCAGATGGCCCTCTAAAATGAATCTCGACGGCCGCGCCAAATGACTCTGGATAGGCGTCAAGTGCGCTCGCCAGCGAACCCTCAAAGGCGGCTTCAGTTGACCCGTCAGCCTCGTAAAGACAGACACCGACCAGAATTGAGCCACTTACGCCCACTCCGGTTCCCCAACCGCTCACCTCAACACTCTCGAAAAGTGGATCGACCAAACCTGCGCTTACCCCCATAAGAGTATAGCCATACGCTGCTCCGGCTCCCAGAGCCGAGAGAGCCGCGTAGGCTAGATCTAGGTCGTCACCTGGATAGTCGCCCGGATAGGCGACTACTCTACGCAGGAGCCCGCGCGGCCGCCCTTTGCCTATATCTGCCACTTGTATTTCCTACAATTCCGCTGCCGAAGCGCTGGCATTAGGATCCGGTTCTCCGATCTGAAGAGTCAGGTTCGAAACACAGATTGAAATGGCGGCAAACCGAAGCATCCCCCCGATAGTCGATCACCGTAGACTGTCATTGTCCCTGAGGACGCTACAGGCAGCGCAGCACCGCGAGGACCTTCACCCTGCACTGGATGAACTTTGCGTGCGATACGGCCTGTCGCACGTGACATTCCTCGTGGTTTGCAGCGGGGGCAGGTCGGGCTTGTATCCTTACTACTGCACGACCTATCCAGGTAGGTGGACTGAAATATACGTCGACAAGCAGTATTTCGATATAGATCCGGTGATTAACGTTCTTCGCTGGGGTTTCATGCCAGTGGATTGGTCCTCTCTCAATCAGCCGCCAGCACAGGTCTCCCGTGTATTTGAAGAAGCGCGTTCCTACGACATCGGTCCCCATGGCTTGACAATCCCTATCCGAGGCCCGAAAGGCGAACGCTGTCTGTTTTCCGTGACCTCGAACCTACCCAAGCGCGATTGGTCGCGGCTACGCGCTTCGAGCATTCACGAGCTGCAGATCCTTTCCCACTATCTTCATGAGACGATGCTTTCTGCCAGCGGCCTTCGAGAGGTCAACCGTTATCGGAATCTCTCCAGGCGCGAAAGCCAGTGCCTTCAGTTGCTTGCGAGAGGTCGGATTTCCAAGCAGATAGCAGCGGACCTGGGCATCTCAGAAAACTCCGTGAAGTTGTACCTGCGTTCGGCGAGACTCAAACTCGGTTCTGTTACAAGTCATCACGCCGTTGCCAAGGCAAGCTTCCTCGAGTTGATCAAAATCTGACCGTGATCGATCGCATTCGTCGCCCGTGTCTCTGTTTCGACTTTCCTGGAAAGATCAACCTGCCGAAATCGGTAGATTGGCTGCCCCCTCGCCTGGGTCCACAGATGGCATTCCAGAAGCTCACGAACGGCGGATGCTGGCGGCAACTAAAACATCTCGATGAACGCTGAGATGAAGCGCGCCACCCGCCGGCTACGATGGGAGGTGGCTATGGTGGATCGCCTAACGATTGAACACTGGCGAAACGCTCCTAGGCTTACATCATTCGCAGAGTTTTTCGAACGAACCGCAAGCGGACAGGGTGCAGCACCGGACCTCGCCGAGCCGCAACTCGACATGAGCCTGCTCGACTTCGATCTTGAAGGCGCGGTTTTCGCGGATACGCATCGGCGTCTTTGGGGCCATTTTGACCGTCATTACTTTGCCAGCATTCCCTACAGGCTCGAAGAGGAGTGCCGCCTGGGTGCTGCGATACTTTCCTTCGGCCTGAGGATCTGGGCACGCAGCGCCACCCCTACGACAATATACACGCTGGGCACGGGCACTGGTTGCCTTGCGCGCACCCTCGCCACACTTGGCAATGGTCGCATCGAGGCGCTCTGCTGCAGTCCAACGGCAGCCAATCGGGCATCGTTCTTTGCGAACAGGGGAAGCGAGCACGCGCACTTCTTTCATGGACCGTTCTTTGAGTTGGACGACGACCGATACGCGACCGACGAGGATCTTTTCCAATTTCGGGGCGGATTTGACGTGCTGTTGGAGGACACGACGTTTCAGATGTACGACCGTGATCGGCTAAAGCAGCTGGAATTCGTCGTTCCTCGTATACGGCCTGGCGGTCTCCTCGTGCAGGTGCAGAAGCTCGCTCATGAAGACCGCGACATCTATGACGAACGCGAGCGGCAGAAGGACGAGCTTTTTAAGTCCCGTTTCTTCTCGACAGGTCACATCTCCAAGAAAAAGGATGAAGTCCTGAACACGATGACGGATCTTCAAGTCGATCTGGCGACCACTGTAGCCGCTCTAAGGACGTTTCTCCGATACTCCGTGCTAACCTGGAACAGCGGGAACTTCTACACTATCGTGTCATCCAACTCCCGGGCTTCCGTGTTGGAACTGATTTCGCTGATGGTGAAGCCGGCTATTCCACCCGGCTATTGCTACGAACGTTTGCCAGCCGCGATCGTCGATACCGAGGTAGAGGCGTTGGCTCCTGATCTGACGTGGCGCAGCGCGAATACCATGATGCTGCTCGCGCCGAAGCTTGGCATCATGAAATGACGGCAACCGTAAACGCCGACAAGCATTGCAGCGCAGCCGACGTGCGACGCGCATTGTCTGCCTTGATGCCGCATCTTACCCCCTTCTGGGATCGTCCCCTTCGAGACTACGCGTCGGCTGCCTACGACGCCGACAAATTCCATTCCGAGTGTCACCTGCGTCGTCATGCGATGGAGCTGCTGCTCGGCTGCATCGAACGGGCGGCGCGGAGGTCCGATTACGACCTTGAGGAGGCTCGAAGCGCCAGCCTTCAGCTGATGGCATCGCCGGTACTACAGACCGGTCCGCACTGCCTGCTGCTGATCGAACCGGATGCGTTCTACACGCATCTGTTCAGCCTGTTGGGCTTGAACGCCCATAGCCGCGAATGGTACATCACGTATCACGCCTCGACGGTCAGTTTCTCGGAGAAGTCAAAGAAGGGTCCCGGCTGGCTCTGGCTCCAAGATGAACCCCTCAACGTCTTCGGCTTACCCCGGAGCCGGATGGATTCTTTCAGCATCTGCGGTTTGAATGGTCCCTATCGCTTCGCTTTCTCGAATGCTAAAGGCGCTCCGGCTCCAAATGACTCTGCCGCCTATCTCCTCGTCGAACTGCCGTCGGATGAATTTACTTCTGCGGCCGACGCAATCAGGGCGGCCAACCAAACCCTCTGGCGCGGCAAGCTCCCCTCCCCCATCAAGCTGCTGCAGCTCGATGATTTCGACATCGCAGACCTGGTCGCCGACCATCTCGACGACGCGGGATCCTGGATGTCGGCTGGCCTTATCGGAGACGGAAGGGTTGCCGAGAGCATCCTGGACGCCATGGATCGCCTGAACATTGGACCTTGGCAGGGTTGGGTACGCAGAACGACCGATTTCTTCTGGCGCATGGAAAAAGGCAGGATTGTTCCGCTCCGCCTCCAGGAAAACGCCCTCAGGGCGGCGGCCCCGTCCGGTTTCGAAGTGAAGTTCCGGCCGGACAGTATCGCAGCGGCGCTTCGGCAACGAGCGATCGTGCCCAGCCTCTATACAGTGTTCCTGGTGATTTCCATCCTGCCCGGCGTGAGGGCACTTGGGGGATGTCGCCAGACCGTCTACTACCCGCTAATGCGCCACCTTACGGCGGTCGGCCTTGAGCAATCGGGTCATTTCGATCTCTTGACTGAACTGCGTGGGGACGAGCGACCCGGGCTTTGGGGCCATCGTGTCTTGAAGCCTGCTGGCGGCTATCCGTTCCAGGAGATCGATCTTTTCGGAGCGGCCGCGATACCCCTTTCAAAATACGCGGAGATGCCTTTGGTACAGTCGAGCGGTGATCTCGCAAGTTTCACCGGGGATCCCATCTGGGCGAACCTGTCCGAGAAAATCGTAGGCGGGGCCATCACCTCGGAGTCGGTCGAGTGGCAGTGGCCGGGTTCGTGATCGAGCATGAATGCTGAGCGGCTTGGCTGCTGGTCTACGTCCATTCGATTAGATGCCGAGGGTGGCAAGATGGCGTTTTCAGCCCGACCTAGGAACCTTGGTGGAGGCCGATGTGTCGATTGAAGAAGGGGCGGTAATCAGACGCCTGTCCGTCGAGGACGTAGACGTGTTTCGCCAGATACGTCTGGAGGCGCTTTCACACGAACCGCTTTCGTTTGCGAGTGTATTTGACGATTGGGTCCATCTCTCCGACCGGGAATGGCGCCAACATCTGGACCAGCCAGTCTTTGTCGCGTTCCTGAGGGGGCAGCCCGTCGGCATGATGGGGCTCAGGTTTCAGCGTGCGAGGAAAATGGTGCATCGCGCGACGCTTGTCAGCGTCTATGTTCGGAAAGGCGAAAGAGGGACCGGGATTGCGGCAAACCTCTTGCATGACGTTACAGAGCATGCACGAAACCACGGAGTTCTGCAGCTGGAGCTTTCGGTGAATGCAGAGAATTCGGCAGCGATACGCTTCTATCAACGCTGCGGTTTCGTCGAGGTTGGCCGCATTCCAAACGGGTTCCTCGGTCACGGCATGGAGAATGACGAGTTGATCATGGTCCTGCGCTTGAAGAGATAACCATTTCCGTTTCACTTCACTCCGCCTCATTTGGTGACGCTGGGACGACCTTTACCCCCATGTGGTTGACGGCTCTAGCGTTGCGGTCGAGCATCGGCACATTATCATACATGCGCGGGACAATGCGCGGGCGCAGAAAAGGCAGGCGCTTCTCGATGATTTCTACCGGCGTGAACATAAGGAAGCGGCGCGGCCGTTTATTCCGAATGGGAAAAGCAACTGGGCGCCTGTGTTCATCGTTTTTTCGTGCAGCGCCTGAAAACCAAGTGAGGCAGCAGCAAACTCCGCGTGCGAACCATCAGGCTCAATCTCGACCTGGCGAAGAAGCCCGCAGAATGCCTCGACTATGTCATTCTGCACGAGATGCTGCATTTTCTCGTTCCCGTAGGCCGCCAAGCGAGAGAATCGCGATTTCCCGGAAAACCCGTGGGCAACATCGCGGCAAGCCAAATCAGGAAACCAGAACAGGCCCAAGATGCTCTGGAGTTTGGTCTTTCCTTGGTCGCCGTCGGTCAGGACGTGGTGATGGGTTGAGCTCGCGGAATGAACAGGTCACGATCGATTTTGCCTCAAACCCATTCATGGTTTCGGCGATTGTACTTCCGGCCGAGCTCTGAAACGTCATTCGTGCCACGATGGTCTTGTTCTTTGCAAAGCGGGACAGTCGCTCCACCGGGAGACCCTTCCGAAGCCTGCTAGAGCGCGTCCATTTTAATCGGGGTCATATCCGGCCGCTGCGAAGTAGTTTGCACATTCCTGCGGTTTGAAGAGCGTGACGATTTTGCCGACGGAATCCCACAAGGCGTCAACCGAGCGCTCGGCTCTTGCCCGCAGAAGCGCTTTAAGTTTGGAAAAGGCCATTTCAATGGGGTTGAAGTCGGGACTGTAGGGCGGGAGATGGAGAACCCTGCCGCCAGCAGCTTCGATGGCTGCGGACACCATCGGCTTTGTGAGCCGGCAGGTTATCCATGACGACAGTATCCCCCGAACTGAGCGTCGGCACGAGAACCTGTTCGATGTAGGCCAAGAATGCCGCACCGTTCGTCGGGCCGTCGAGGACCATACCCATACGAGGGGAGCATTATGGCTACGATACCCGCTTTTCAACCCACCGAAAATGGGTTGAAAAGCGCAGCTGTCGCGGCGAAATTGACGCTGACGCGGCCGTGCTCAAGTCTAGAAGCCGAGCAACTCCCAGAAGCCTCTGGAATAGCAGGAGCCATCTCGCTCTCTTTCTTTGCATTCCGGCTTGAGCTTGAACTTCTGTCTTGCCATACACGCGTCGATAAGCGGGGCTTCCGTTTTCGCAGCAAATTTTCCTGCCTGGATAGCCTCCTGTCGACACAACTCGACAGCGTCATTTACTGGACCTGCAATAGCGGTCCGCTGTTCCGCTTTGGCGCTCGCCGCCAAAGATGCAGCACAGATCGTTGCGAGGACAATGTTTCGCATGATTTCTCCGAAATTTGATGTTTGTCGAACCCATCGCGGGCCTAAAAAGACATGCTGCGGTGACACCGCCGCGCATCTGCTGCCAGGCTACAGAAGCCTCGCGACCTATGCCGCGAGGCTTCTATCTTGATGAGTTAGCCGCACTCCTGCAAAGAAAGCAGGTTATTGCTCCAATACCCGTCAGCCTGGGTCTGAAGGTATTTGCGGCCGCTGGGGCTCACGCGCACATGCACCCAGGCAACAACACCGTTTTCCTTGGTGTAGAAGCGGTGGGTGTTACGCTCGATGAACCCGACAACATTCGGGACGGTGTCGCGCCACCGTCCGGATCCATCAGGCTGCGGCCCACCAACGTGAGTGATGTGCTCGTGGGTGCTGTTGCGGTCAGGCTTATTAATGCAATCAGTACGATAGTCTGCCATTCCGGCGATCTTTCTCAGAAATATGACCTGCCCGAAGCGTCAGGTCATTGATTTTTGAAACAGGGCCAGCTAGTTTTGCGATTGTTCAAGTCACGACTAGCGGGCTTCGGCCCTGGTCTTTGGAAACCGGTTGTTAGCGCAGCCGGTTTTCCATCCAAGTTACCTTGGGCGTCAGATACGGTCCCCTCGGCGGAAGTTCGTCAGGATCGGCCGACTGGACATCTGAGAACCGTGACCCGTCCTTGATTTCAGCAATCCTTCCCTGGTTTACGCCGAAGAATGCAGCGATGTCGTGATGGCGGTCGCCCCGCCGAATCATGCCCTTGATAAGGGCCGCGTCTGCTTCCGTAAGTGAGAGCCGGCTCGGCTCGGCGCGTGTATACATATATTTTTTCTCCATAAAAGTTGCGTTGAGTCGGGTTTTTGCCTGACTATCCCTATATGGCAGACTCAAAATCATATTGCAAGTCTAGATCCAATCGTGAGGCTCCGTATTAGGCTACAATTTCGAACCGTATTGACTGCGAGGTCGGTTTCAGGCATAACGCGAGCATGAAAAAGATAGAAAAAGAACATCCATCTGCGCTGCGCTTGGCGGAAGTTGCCGAAGTCTTTGCTGGCGTCGGCGTCTCGCGGGAGGAGACGATTGAGCGGCCAGGCGACAAGCTGCCAGTGATTGGAGTGCGTGATCTTCAGGATGGCGCCGTCTCGCCTATAGACCAGCTCGATACCGTCGGTTTCCATGACCGCAACCGCGCTATCAGTTATGCTGTTCGCGAAAACGATGTCCTCGTCACGGGCCGCGGCACGCAGCTCAAATTCGGCCTTGTTGGTAGTGAGACTGCAGGCGCTGTCGCGAGTGGCAACGTGATCGTCATTCGACCTAAAGGCTCCGCCATAGGGGGAGCCCTTTTTGCCATCCTTTCAAGTGACGTTTTCCGTCCAAAGATTGAGGTGCTGCGCAGAGGAGCGACAACTCTGTTGTCGCTATCGCCGAAAGACCTTGCAAAAATCGAGATCGACTTGCCGCCCGTCGATGAGCAGCAGCGAATAGCCGCTCTCGTCACAGACACCCAAACTGCTTATCGCACCGCCATTGAAGCAGCCGAAATCCGTCGTGCTCTTGCGCGTCGTTTGATCGACGCACGCCTCTTCGGCACCATCAAGCAATTATGAGAAGAACTATGGCCAAACTTACGCTGGACGAGCTTTACAATCATCTATGGAGATCCGCCGACATTCTGCGCGGATCGATCGATAGCTCGGATTACAAGATTTACATTTTCGGCTTTCTCTTCCTAAAGCGTCTCTCCGACCGCTTCGAGGAGGAAGCACAAGAGTGCATTCGTAACGGTCTCAGCCCCGAAATCGCTTACAGCGATCCGGACGAGCATGAATTCTTCGTGCCCGAGCGCGCGCGCTGGTCAGAGCTACGCAAGCTGACGACCGGCATCGGCGACCAACTCAATAAAGCTTGCGAGGCCATTGAAGACACCAACCCGGTGATAGCGGGCGTACTTGTGAACATCGACTTCAATTCTGAATCGAAGCTGGGCGAAGCCAAGGAGAAGGAAGGTCTTCTCGGCCGGCTGATCGACCATTTTTCTCGGATCAATCTGTCGAACGCCTCCCTGTCCGAACCGGATATGCTCGGGCGTGCTTATGAATATCTCATTGACAAGTTCGCGGATGACGCCGGCAAGAAGGGAGGCGAGTTCTATACGCCGCACCATGTGGTCCGCCTGATTGTCGAGCTGCTCGATCCAAAACCGGGAATGCGCATTAGTGACCCCACTTGTGGGTCCGGTGGCATGCTGATCGAAAGTGCTCGCCACATCGCCGACATTGAGGGCAAGCGGCTGGGTCAACCGGTGAACGTTACCCTTCATGGCCAGGAGAAGAACCTCGGTACCTGGGCCATCGCTAAGATGAACTTGTTGTTGCATGGTCTGCGCGATGCCCGCATCGAAAAGGGCGACACCATTCGCAATCCTCGTCTACTTGATGGGGATGGCAATCTCATTCTGTACGATCGAGTGATTGCCAACCCCCCGTTCTCGCTCGATAACTGGGGGGCGGATGACGTCTCTGGCGAAAATGAGCGGCAGGGCTATAACCGCTTTAGCTATGGCATTCCTCCCAAGAACATGGGTGACCTTGCGTTCGTTCAGCACATGGTGGCGACGTTGAGCCATGGAGGCATTTGCGGCGTCGTCATGCCGCATGGTGTGCTTTTTCGCGGATCTGGTGACGGCCGCATTCGCGAAGCGATGCTGAAGGCTGATCTTTTCGAGGCGATTGTCGGACTTCCGGAGAACCTATTTGCGGGGACCGGAATTCCCGCGACAGTCCTGATCCTCAATAGAGACAAGCCTAAAGCCCGCAAGGATAAAGTGCTCTTCATCAACGCTGCGAAAGAGTTCGAGGAGCGGGCTAAGAAAAACGTGCTGGGCGAAAACAACATTACCCGAGTTGTTGATGCCTTCTCCGCATGGGGTGAACGTGAGGCTTTCTACGCACGTGCAGCCAATCAATCAGAGACTGAATACCGGCGCTCAATTTGCGAACCGACTGAACGATTTATGCGCGTCGTCGATATGGATGAGATCAAGGAGAACGACTTTAATCTGAATATCTCCCGATACATCGATACGCTTGAGCCGGAAAAGCCGATAGATGTGAAAGCCGAACTGGAAAAGCTGTCGGTGGCTGAAAAGGCGCGTGATGAGGCCGCCGCGCGCATGAACGCTCTCCTCAAGGAAATGGGCTATGCTGTCTAGTATTCCACAGGACTGGGAAGAAATTCGTTTTGGAAAGGTTGCACGCGAAGTTTCTGCTAGAAATCGCGAATCCAACGACATTCCTGTTTTGAGCGTGACGAAACACAACGGCTTCGTTCGATCCAGTGAGTATTTTTCAAGGTCAGTCCACAGCGACGATACGTCAAATTACAAAGTTGTTCGCAAGGGGCAATTCGCCTATGCCACTATCCATCTGGATGAAGGTTCCATCGCGCTATTAAAGGAATTCGATCGGGGAATAATAAGCCCGATGTATACTGTATTCGAGACCGATGCGGATTTTGTTTGCAGTGATTACCTGTTTCGTTGCTTGAAGCGTTTTGCTCTTTCGGGACGTTTTGATCCTTACAGCAATGGCGGAGTGAATCGACGCAAATCGATCTCGTTTAGCGACCTGCAAGCATTTAGATTTGCTCTCCCACCGCTCGCCGAGCAGCGTGCTATCGCCGATGTTTTAGACACGGTGGATGATACAATAAAGCTCCGGGAAAGTGCGATTGCTGCGATCGCCAATGCGAAATTTGCAGTGATGCGTCAGTTGCTCACCCGAGGCGTTCGTCTTGACCGAGTACCGATGAAGCCTCTTTCCGAACGGTGGATACTCGGCCGAGTGGCCGAGGGCATCAACGAGATGCCAATCGACTGGCAACTGATCACGCTCACACGGGTTGCAAAACTCGAAAGTGGTCACACACCAAGCCGTGAACGACCAGAGTACTGGGGTGGAGATATTCCGTGGCTGTCCCTCGCTGATACGAATGCGCTTGACGCTCTACAAGTCTACCAGACGGCAGA
This sequence comes from Rhizobium sullae, assembly GCF_900169785.1. Classification (GTDB taxonomy): domain Bacteria; phylum Pseudomonadota; class Alphaproteobacteria; order Rhizobiales; family Rhizobiaceae; genus Rhizobium; species Rhizobium sullae. The sequence goes on along the minus strand of NZ_FWER01000055.1, from coordinate 5,312 downwards.
GTGTGTGACGTCGGAAGGTATTGCAAATTCGTCTGCTCGCATATTGCCGAAAGATACTGTTGCTTTTTCTCGAACGGCGACGGTAGGCAAAGTCACCCGGTTAGCTCGACCGATGGCAACTAGCCAGGATTTCGCTAACTGGATTTGCGGCCCCAGAATTCGTCCAGACTATCTCGTTCAGGTCTTTCGACACATGAAAAGGGAATGGAAGCGCCTGCAGGAGGGTAGTACTCACCAGACGATCTACATGCCAGTCTTCAAAAAACTTCAAGTTCTGCTCCCGTCCCTGGAGGAGCAGCAGAAAATTGCTACTGTTGGTGAGGCATTCGATGTGCAGATTGAGAGTGAACGAGCAGTCGTTGATGCGCTCAAGGCCAACCGTGATGCTCTCTCTAACGAACTCCTCTCTGGTCGGCTTCGCATTCCGGACAAGATGATCGGAATTCAACGCGACAGGGCGGAGCAAGCGGCATGAACGATGGTGCCGACAGGCTAGAACTTGAATGGGTGGAGGAGCCAGCGGCGGATTTATTGCGTGTTTTGTTCGACTACAAGGCACTAACAGCCAAGGATCTTAGCCATCTCCGTGATGGCGTCGCGACCGAACCCGTTCTAACGAAGCGACTAGCCGACTGTCTCCGACATCTTAACCCTTGGCTTGATGAAGACGGCATTCGACGTGCAATTGCTGCTGTAACGCGAATTGCAGCAGTCGATCTCCTTGAAGCCAACGAGAAGGCCCATACGGCAATTTCTTTTGGAGTCACAGCGTCCCACACGGAGAATGGTCGACGCCAGGATCGCACCGTTCGTTTTTTTGACTTCGACAATGTTTCCGCCAACACCTTCGAGTTCTCCAGGCAGACATCGATCAAGGGACCGCGCCAAACCATCACACCCGATATACTCATCTACGTTAATGGCCTGCCACTGGCTGTTATCGAATGTAAATCGCCCGCACTCGCAGACCCGATCGGCGAGGCGATACGGCAGTTTCGACGTTATGATGGACGAGATGAGTTTTCTGGCCTAGGGGCCCCCAGGCTTTTCGAGATTGCGCAAATTTCGATAGCGCTTGCTCGCGATGTTGCGAAATATGGAACTACGCAGACTCCTTCGCGCCATTGGGCTGAATGGAAAGACTCTTATCCACTCTCCCTCGATTCTCTTGCTTCCCAGCTCGGCAGGCCAGCCACCGGGCAGGACGTTCTGCTCGCGGGCCTGCTGAATCCGTCAAACCTGCTCGATCTGGTTCGAAACTTCATTTTGTTCGAAACGATCGATGGTCGCCGTATCAAGAAGTTGGGTCGCTACCAGCAGTTCGTTGCCGTCGGCAAAACCATCGATCGCATCCGTTCAGCTCCGGATTTGAAACGGCGTGGCGGTGTAATCCATCACACTCAAGGGTCCGGCAAGACCCTGACGATGGTGTTCTTGGCAACGAAGTTGCGCAGGTTACCGGAGGCCGAGAACCCAGCACTGGTGATTGTTACAGATCGCACGGATCTGGACGATCAGATTTCGGCGCAGTTCAGGCGCTCGGGCTTTCCCAACCCAATACAAGCATCAAGCGGTGAAGCGTTGCGCAACGCTTTGACAGGTGGGGCGGGAACGACGGTGCTCACCACCGTCCACAAGTTTCATAGCGCGGTACCCAGGCGCTCATCGGTTATATCGGACGCTTCAAATGTGTTTGTGATGGTCGATGAAGCACATCGGACGCAGTATGGAGCGCTGGCAGCCCGCATGCGCGCTGGTTTGCCAAACGCTTGTATGCTCGCGTTCACTGGGACGCCGATCGATAAGAAAGACCGCAGCACAAAGGAAGTCTTTGGAGACTACCTTCATCGCTATCTGATAGACCAAGCCGTGAAGGATGGGGCAACGGTTCCGATCTTTTACGAAATGCGAGATGCGCGCCTGAGGATTGAAGGGCGTGATCTAGAGCGAGAGGTTCGCGAATCCTTTCCTGAGCTAACCGAAGATGAGATCGTTGAGCTGAAAAAGCGTGCGCGCCTGCAAGAGAAGCTTGCCGGTGCCCAGGTTCGTATCGACGCTATCGCCGAGGACTTGCTGAAGCACTACCGAACCACTATCGAGCCCAACAGGTTCAAGGCGCAGGTTGTTACCATTGGCCGTGACGTGGCTGTGACGTATGTCGAGACGTTAAAGAGACTCGGAGCGCCGGAATGTGCGCTGATAATGTCAGCTTCACACAATGACACCGCTCGACTACAGGCTTACCATACAAGCAAACGGGAACGCGACGAACTGATTGCGCGGTTCAAGCGCTCTGACGACCAACTCAAGATATTGGTCGTTTGCGACATGCTGCTGACCGGCTTCGATGCGCCTATCGAGCAGGTCCTCTATCTCGATGCGCCTCTGAAAGAGCATACGCTGCTACAGGCAATCGCCCGCGTCAATCGGACGGCGGATGGAAAGAGTTACGGCCTAGTCGTCGATTACTGGGGCGATAACCGACGGATAACGGCTGCCCTTGATCTTTTCTCTGAGGAAGATGGGGTCTTAAACGCAATGCGTTCCTTCAGCGATAAAGTCCAATTGCTTGAGAGCCGTCACCGTGCCGTCATGAGGCTTTTTGAAGGTCTGGACAAGCAGGACGAGGAGGCATGTCTTGCATTGTTGGAACCAGATGACGTTCGAGCGAAATTTGAGCTTGATTTTCAACGCTTCAGCGAAGCTATGGATATGATCCTGCCTGATCCGAAGGCTCTTGAGGAGCCGTATTACACGGACGTGAAGTGGCTTGCTCGAATTCGTGCCATCGCCGCTCGGCGCTTTCGAGATGAACGGTTCGATGCCACGCCGTATGGTGCAAAGATCGCAGAGATCATCGCCCGTCATCTATCGAGCGACGGTGTAGAGCAGCTGCTTGCTCCGCGAGATATCCTCGATCCCGCGTTCAAGCAACACCTTGACAAGCTTACTTCTGCGGAGGCAAAGGCCGCGGAAATTGAGCATGCGATTAGGCACGAAATTCATGTCCATCGGGATGAGAATCCGACGGCCTATGCGTCTCTTTGGGAGCAAGTTGAGCGTATCGTGAATGAGCGGCGCGAAGCAAGAGTTTCTGCCGCCAGCGCTCTCGCCCGGCTTCAGGAGATAGCCGGCCGGGTGGCGACTGTTCGGGCTGGAGCTGCGTCTACGGGCCACGGTCTGTCAGGTACGGCCGGCGCTATTTTTCCTTTTATCGATGCTGCGTTGGACGGAAAAGCAAGTGCTGATGCCGCCTCAGACTTGGCAGGAGCGCTCGAAGGCTATGCGACTGTCGTAGATTGGCAGTTGAAAGACGATGTGCAACGCCAGATGAGGCGTGCAATCAAGGAAAGATTGCGTGCACAGGGCTTGGACGTAGCAAAGATCGAGTCCGTCACGGCTATGATCATGGACGTTACCAGAGCGAGACTTACCCGATGATGCCGGCCAGTACGCAGTTCGTCGATTTTGGCGGCGAACGTATCGTATATGCGGTGGAACGGACCGCACGACGCAAGACCGTTGCGATCTCGGTTGGCTATGACGGAGTGCGGGTTTTGGCGCCGTCTGATGTGGATGACACCGATATAACTGAGGTGGTTCGAAAAAAAGGGCCATGGGTATTAAAGAAGCAGGCCTTGTATCGGGAGCTCGGTGGCAATCCGCCATTTAGGGAGTTCATCAGTGGGGAGACCTATCACTATCTGGGTCGGCCTTATCGGCTAAAGGTCATTCCGGACACCAATACGATTGTCACCAGGATCACGGCACGCGGGGCAATGCTTATCGCCCCGGCGCCTTCCGGCGTTGATGCTGCGATTCGCCGATCTTCCGTCCGAAGCGGACTTCGTCTCTGGTACCGCGATAAAGCCAAAATTCATTTCCCAAAGCGGGCGAAGGCTATGGCGAATCTCCTGGGCATACCGACCCCAGTTGTCCAGATTGTGGACCAGTCCAAGAGATGGGGTAGCTGTGATGCCCATGGAAAAATCCGCCTGAACTGGCGTCTTGTTATGGCGCCCATGGCGTTAGTTGATTACGTCATCGCGCACGAGACCTGCCATATCTTGGAACACAATCACTCTCACCGTTTTTGGCGGTCACTTGAGACAATTATGCCCGACTATGAGTTGCGTGTTCGTCAGCTCGATCGGAACGGGCGTATGTACATCTGGTAGCGGCAGGCCCTTCAGTTCGGCTACACCTGTCATCCAGAAACCAGGTTGCAATACGATAGTCCTAGCGATCCAGGCTTGGCTTCCAGCCACGCGTCAGGCCTTGCCGATGCAATGCCGCACGCCACCCCATTTTGAGCTTGTCGCGGCGTCCTGGATGAGCAAGATGGGGGCGCAAAGCGGGCATTGGCGACACGCGGAAGATAGGTCCGCTGCGTGTCATGGCGGAGAATTGATCCGGAGCAAGCGAGCTTCCGCTTAGCGTCAATTCCGGCCGCCTGGTTTTCGCAAAAGCCCGGATCTGATTTTTGCACCGTCCCACAATAGGCTTTCGCGACCACCGCAACCATGGCGGTTGCGGTGGTCGCGTATTTCTGACCCAGCCGTCCGGGACGTCTGTGCCTGGACCAAATGAACCTCCACAATAATTCCCGTTTGACAGCGTTGCGTCGAGTGGAGATAGCCCGCTCACGTGCCTATGCACGGCAAAAGTTGTGCTCGGACGATCATGAAATCCGCGAGCCATGTGCTGATCAAGGGACTTGGGGGCCCGCCGACGTCCTCGGGCCGTGACCGGTTCGGGGCGTGAATAGCCCCAGCCTGCCACTACTTCTTGAAACGAACACCCACGCCGCCACCATTTTCAGGGATGAACTCTATACCGGCGGTTTCGAGAGCAATGCGGATGAGCTTTAGATTTGCAGCCGTAATGGTTGGTAGCCCATCTTCCGCTTCTGCGCGCCGTATCGTCGAGATACCTACACTGGCTGAACTTGCAAGCTCTTCAGCGGTCCATCGGACTAACGCCCTCGCCGCGCGGATTTGAGCTCCCGTTATTGCACGCATTAAATTCGCTTTTCCGGTTGAACTTTTTTCGTTCATATGGCAGTTAATGGTTCACAACGGCCGTGCCCGGTGCTCACAACACCGAACACAGCCTGACCACAACCAAGCTTATGGGAGCTCGGATCATGGCTGATTCCGACAATAGCAGAACTTTGTCTGCGGTCACCCGGGGGAACTTCCATTCCTTCGTGGCCGCGTGTTTACCCACATATCCAGAGCTTGCCACGCCGAAGACCGTACCTTCCGACGCGTGCAACGACGATCCCGCGCTGGCGGTCTGGCAACAATGGT
>NZ_FWER01000314.1 GCF_900169785.1 Rhizobium sullae | reverse complement strand
ATCCGCTTCGGCGTCAGGCCTTGCTTCTTCAGCAGCCTGACCAGCAATCGCCTGGCGGCTTGGGTATCGCGGCGGGCTTGAACGATCTCGTCGAGAACGTAACCGTCTTGGTCAACGGCACGCCAGAGCCAATGTT
>NZ_FWER01000019.1 GCF_900169785.1 Rhizobium sullae | reverse complement strand
CCCGCCTTGAAGGGCGCGGCGGCCGAAAGCACGGGCAGATCCTTGAATTCGGTATCGGCCAGCATCTGCTTGATGTACCAGGTCTGCGCCTGGCTGACGATCTGCACCGACGGGTCGTCGGCAACGAGCGCAAAGTAGGAATAGAGCGGTGCCGAAGTTTTGCCGACCGGGGTGCGGACATAGGCAAGCGTCGCCTCATGCTCGGTCTTTGCGGCCTCGATCACGTCCTTCTTGTCAGCGACATCGGCAACGACCTTCTTCTTGTCGTCGCGGTGATAGATCGGCCGCGCCTCGGCGGTGAAATCGACGATCTTCCAGCTCTTGCCGTCCTTTTCGAGAAGCAGGTCGATGAGGCCGAGATGCGAGCCCCAGAAGCCGCCCATGACAGCCGGCTTGCCGTGCAGCGTGCCTTTCACCGGATCGGCATTGGCAATCCCGTCCCAGCTCTTTGGACCGGGGAAGACGAGATGCTGGTGGCCGGTGAAGATCGCATCGATGCCGTCGACGGCGGCAAGATGCAGCGAAGCGTTTTCCATCTTCTCGGAGGGTGCCGCGCCATCGATGCCGGAGTGGGAAAGCGCGATGACGATATCCGCGCCTTCCTCCTTCATCGCCGGAACCCAGGCCTTGGCCGCCTCGACGATATCGCGAGTCTGCGCCTTGCCTTCGAGGTTCTTGGTGTCCCAGAGCATGATCTGCGGCGGCACGAAGCCGATGAAGCCGATCTTGACCGGGCTCTCGTTGCCTGCGCCGTCCTTGATCTGCTTTTCGACGATCACATAGGGCTTGAAGAAGAGATCGTCCTTCTTCGGATCGGAGGCAAGCTGGCCCTTCGTGAGGTTGGCGCAGATGAACGGGAAATTCGCGCCGCCGAGCACCTTGAACATGAAATCGAGGCCGTAGTTGAACTCGTGGTTTCCGAGCGTGCCGACCGTGTAGCCAAGCGTGTTCATCGCCTTGATGACCGGATGCACGTCGCCGTCCTTCATGCCGTGCTGATAGGCCATGTAATCGCCCATCGGATTGCCCTGCAGCAGGTCGCCGTTGTCGATCAGCAGTGCGTTTGCCGCTTCGGCGCGGATGTTGTCGATGATCGTCGCGGTACGGGCCAGACCCATCGTATCGTTCGGCTTGTCGGCATAATAGTCGTAGGGGAAGACGTTGACGTGGATATCGGTGGTTTCCATGAGGCGCAGATGCGCCTGGTTGGCGGCCGCCCGCGCCGCGAACGGGTGAAGCAGAACGAGCGCCGAAGTCGCGGCAAGTCCGCCGAGCAGCGACCGGCGGGTAATCGGGTGCAAATTAAGGATGGAAGACATCGAACATTCCTTCACAAATCACGCATGGCTCAACGCAGCGGCGAGCCTAGAGTGATTTGCACGGGAGTGCATCGGGAAAATGACAGGCTGGTGTTGAATGTTATCGCTTCAACACCGGCCGGACTTCCTTGTGGAAGAATCGGAAATAGGAGGCAACCTGTGCCCTGGAGTTCGAGTTCGGATCGAACTCGATGCCAAGGCGTCCGTTATGGCTCCACCGGATTATACCATAGAGCGTTCCAAGGTCTTCGGCGACGATCTGAACGCGGCTGCCTGATGCCGCATGCAGCGGCGTTCGAATTTCCAGCGCAACGCCCGTTATCGAGAGATCGAGGATGCGGACGTCTACTTCGTTATTGAGATAGCGGACCTTGCCGAAAATGCGGCAATACTTGCGTTCGGCCTTGCGGGTAATGATATTCAGATTGCGCATTTCCTGCCCTCAAAAGAATACTTAGCATTCACTATCGCGAAAAGGTTGAAAATCCTTTTACAGTAGATGCTAAATTACGAGTATGACCCTATTTTCGGACAGCGCTGCTGCGCGCCACCACATGCTCACGCCAGATGGTGAAAATGCCGGCAGCCACAACGATCATCGAGCCGGCGATCGTGTTGAGGCTTAGGGCTTCGCCAAAGATGACGACGCCGATAATCGAGGCGTAGACAAGCTGCAGATAAGTGAGCGGCTGAACGGCTGCGGCATCGAGCATGTCGTAGGCGCGGATCAGGAAGTAATGGCTGGAGATACCGGTCAGGCAGAGAAGCGCCATCCAGCCCCAGTCGCCGGCCGACATCGAGGTCCAGTAGAAAGGACCGATGAGCGTTATCGTTACGCCGCCCGCAACCCCGGTATAGAAGAAACTCGTCATCGAAGAATCATCGCGGCTGACGAGGCGGGTGGCGATGACGTAGAAGGCGAAAAGGAAGCAGCCCAAGACCGCAAGCAGCAGCTTCGGATCAATGAAACCGCTTTCGGGCTTCAGAATTAGAAGAACGCCGGCGAGCCCCGCGCAGATTGCCGTCCAGCGGCGCCATCCGACGCGCTCGCCGAGCAGCGGCATCGAAAGCAGGGCGATCAGGATCGGCGTGCCGGCAAAGATCGCTTGGGTGTGCGCAAGACCGATGATCGCGAAACAAGTGATCGCCAACACGACCTGCGCGGCAAGTAGAACGCCACGCAGGACCTGAAGCAGAGGCCGCTTCGTGTGCGCGGTCTCCCTCAGGCCGCCGCGCATTCTCGACGCGAGAAGGATCGTGAAAAGCGCAAAGGCCCAGTAGCGGATCATCGTCACAAAAACCGGCGGGTAGATGCTCGCCAGATGCTTCGAGATCCCATCTTGCACGGAAAAGATGGTGATCGCCAGGAGGACGAAGATATAGCCTTGCGTCTTGGAATTCATGTCTTGCCATAAGGCGGGAGAGGCCCGCATACGACGGAAGCAGGTCAGGATTCTTACCGCTTTGCAAGGCCTCAAAGGCCGACATTCGGCCTGTCGATGATTTCCCGCAGCGCGAAGCTGGAGTTGATCTTGACGACATGGGGCAGGGCGGAAAGCCAGTCGCGGTGTATGCGCTCATAGTCTTCCAGGTCGCGGGCGGCGACGCGCAGAATATAGTCGTATTCACCTGACATCAGGTAGCAGACGAGCACGTTCGGGCAGCGCTTCACCGCGGCCTCGAATTCCGCAAGGGTCTTCGCAAACTGGCCGGAGAGCGAGATGTGCACGATGGCGATCATCTTGTAGTCCAGCGCCTTGTGCGAAAGACGTGCGTGGTAGCCCCCGATGACGCCGCTCTTCTCGAGAATGTCGAGCCGTCTCGAGCAGGCCGAGGCCGAAAGGCCGACCTTGTTGGCGAGGTCGGCATTGGTGATGCGGGCGTTCGCTTGAAGCGCCCTCAGAATCGCACGATCGATGGTATCAAGTTCCGACATTCGAATAACCTTCGAAAACAGCGGGGTTTGCGCAATAATCTTCGAAAAATAGCATCCGCGCAAATGGTCTTTGCAAGGACATTTCGCGCGCCCGGTGTTTGGATTTGGATCGTCGATAGCGCGCCGCATAAGCGGACATAAAATGAGAGGAACGCTAAATGCGTGTCGGTTGCCCGAAAGAAATCAAGAATCATGAGTATCGTGTCGGCCTGACACCCGCCTCGGTTCGTGAATATGTTGCCCATGGCCATGACGTCTGGGTCGAAACAAAGGCAGGCGCCGGCATTGGTGCCGATGATGCCGCCTATGCCGCCGCCGGCGCGAAGATCGCGGCCTCGGCAAAAGACATCTTTGAGAAGTGCGACATGGTCGTGAAGGTCAAGGAGCCGCAGCCCTCCGAATGGGCGCAGCTTCGCGACGGCCAGCTTCTCTATACTTACCTGCACCTGGCACCCGATCCGGAGCAGACCAAGGGCCTGCTCGCGTCCGGCGTCACCGCAATCGCCTACGAAACCGTTACCGACGAGCGTGGCGGCCTGCCGCTGCTCGCGCCAATGTCGGAAGTCGCCGGACGCCTGTCGATCCAGGCAGGCGCCACGGCGCTGCAGAAGGCCAACGGCGGTCTCGGCATTCTCCTTGGCGGCGTGCCCGGCGTGCTGCCGGCCAAGGTCGCAATCATCGGCGGCGGCGTCGTCGGCCTGCATGCAGCCAAGATGGCAGCCGGCCTCGGCGCCGACGTCAGCATCCTTGACAAGTCGCTGCCGCGCCTTCGCCAGCTCGACGACATTTTCGGCGGCCGCATCCACACGCGCTATTCCAGCATCCAGGCGCTGGAGGAGGAGGTCTTCTCCGCCGACCTCGTCATCGGCGCTGTGCTGATCCCCGGCGCTGCCGCGCCGAAGCTCGTTACCCGCGAGATGCTTTCGGGCATGAAGAAGGGCTCGGTGATCGTTGATGTCGCGATCGATCAGGGCGGCTGCTTCGAGACCTCGCATGCGACGACGCATTCCGAGCCGACATACGAGGTCGACGGCGTGGTGCACTACTGTGTCGCCAATATGCCAGGCGCGGTTCCCGTCACGTCCGCACATGCGCTGAACAATGCGACGCTCGTCCACGGTCTGGCCCTCGCCGACCGCGGCCTGCGCGCCATCGCCGAGGACAAGCATCTACGCAACGGCCTGAACGTCCACAGGGGCCGCATCACCAACAAACCGGTTGCCGATGCGCTTGGCTACGAAGCCCACGCGGCGGAAAGCGTATTGAACGTAGCGTAAATCCCATCACGCTGCGTTAGATGAAGGCGCCGGTCTCGCTGAAGGCCGGCGCCTTTTGCTTGTCGATCCGGCACTGGAAGCAATTGTTGCGCGCCGAGCGGACATGCACATAGGCGATTTCCCGACGCTTCAGCAGCTCTTCGGCATAGCCCGGAATGTCGGCGATCGCGGTGACGGCGCCGGTGCCGTAGACGATGCGGTTGTTCTCGCCATAGCCGCGCACGATGAAATCGCGGCTCGTCGTCAGCACGGGCGGCAGCACTTCCGCCGCCGCATAACGTTCGCAGCGATTCTTGTGCAGGAAGATCGGGCCGGTCTCGGCATAGGGCTGCAATTCCGGAAACGGACGGTAGGCGAAAACGAGAAGCGCGTCGCCGGCATCGATATTCTTCAGGCAATGGCGGCAGGGATGACCCGGCCCATCGGAGACCATGGTCTCCGGCAGGTTGTCATAGGCATCACGGCCGCCGTTCCAGAGGTGCTCGGCATCGGCGGACGGCATGGCGGAAAAACGGATGGCTGACATGGCAAATCTCCTTCGCAATTGCCATGAAATGCGCCTTCAAAGCCGCTTTAACCACCCGATTCCTGCGCCATTGTTTCAATGCCGGCTGCGCAAATTCACGAAGCTCATTTTTTCGGCGCTTCGAACAGTTCGATCGGGTTTCCTGCGGGATCCTCGAGAAGAATCTGCTTGCCACCCATTCCCTGCACGATTTCGTTCCGGAAGCGCGCGCCGGCTTGGCGCAGCGCCGCGACCTCCGTCTCCAGATCCGCGACTTCGATTTGAATGCGGTTCCATCCGCCCGGTTCCGGCTTGCGCCCGTCCGGCATCGCCTGAGGCGCCCCGCCCGGTCCCGTCATTCCGCTGACGAGAAGACGGAAACCGTCCCTGGTCAGGATGGCAAAGCCCGGCGCGGGACGAAACGCGACGGAAAAGCCGAGACGCTGTGTGTAGAATTCCACTGCCGCATCGACGTCATCGACGATGTAGCGCACGCTGATGCCTGGCATGATCGTTTTCCTCCGTTGTACTCCTCATTGCTTCAATCCCGAGTCAACGCGAAAATTCTCGTCTTGGCCGGAGATCTCAAATCAGATGGAGAAGCGTACCACTCGCTGCCAACAATAATACCACGATCCAGGGCGGCGTCTTCCAGACCGTAAGCAGGAGGAATCCTGTGAGCGCCAGCGCGAAATCCACGGTCGAGAGCACGGCGCTCGTCCAGACCGGGCTATAGAGTGCGGCACCGAGGATCCCGACGACGGCGGCGTTCGCACCGCGCATGGCGGCCTGTGCGGCCGGCCGCAGCCGCAGCGCATCCCAGAAAGGCAGCATGCCATAGACCAGTAGCAGTCCCGGCAGGAAGACGGCGACAAGCGCGATGGCCGCTCCGGCAAATCCATGGGGCGCTGGTCCTATGACCGCGCCGAGATAGGCCGCAAAGGTAAAGAGCGGCCCGGGCACCGCCTGCGCCAAACCATAGCCGGCGAGGAAGGCTTCGTTCGTCACCCAGCCGGGTGTCACCACTTCTGTCTGCAGCAGCGGCAGCACGACATGCCCGCCGCCGAAGACCAGCGCACCCGAGCGGTAGAAGGCATCGAACAGCGCGACCGCCTGATGGCCCGTTGCGCCCGCAACCAGCGGCGGGATCAGGAAGAAGGCTGCGAACAAGACGAGTGCGATCGCTCCACCCCGGCGCGAGACGGGAAAGCCGAGATGACCGGTCAACGCGGGTACTTCCGCGCGGCAGAGCCAAAGCCCGGCGACGGCACCCAGCGCGATTGCGCCAATCTGGCCGAACGATCCTCCGATGAAGGCAACGATGGCAACGGCTGCCAGCGCAATGCCGCCACGTTCGCGGTCGGGCGTGAGGCTCTTCGCCATGCCCCAGATCGCTTGGGCCACCACAGCAACGGCCACGAGCTTCAAGCCGTGGAGGAATCCCTCCGCTTCGGGTCCGGTGAAAACGGCGGCACCGAGCGCGAAAGCCAGGAGGATGATCGCCGACGGCATGGTGAAGGCGAACCATGCCGCAAGCCCGCCAAGCAAACCGTTGCCGTGCAGGATGCCGAGCGAGAAGCCGACTTGGCTTGACGCCGGTCCCGGCAGGAACTGGCAAAGTGCAACGAGATCGGCATAGCCGGCCTCGTCGGTCCACCTGCGCCGCATCACCAGCTCGTCGCGGAAGTAGCCGAGATGAGCAATGGGGCCGCCAAAGGAGGTCAAGCCGAGTTTCAGGAAGACCCAGAAGACTTCACCGGGACTGCCACGCGGGCGTTCGATCGCAGACACAGCTGTCGGGGAGGACTTCACGGAACAGCTCCTTGGCATTTTCTTTGGCCACTTGAAGGGCAGCGACACCAGATTACGGGCATATCGCGGTGATCGTAGAGTGCACCGTCAGCTCTTCCTGGCAATCTCCAGCAGTTCCTTATCGCTCAGCGGCCGTACGATACCGGTGCCGGTCGAAACCGGCGAGAAACCGAACATCTGGTAGAGCTGCAGGGCGCGCGGATGGTCGAGATTGTTGGTGGTCGTCGTGACGCGTGTCGGGTTCAGTGTCCAGATCGCGTAAAGCGCCTGCAGCAGGAACCACTTGCCGATGCCGAGGCCGAGCGCGTGCTCGATCAGGCCGAAATGGCAGAGCTCGATCGTGTCCTCGTCCTCGCAGAAATACTCGTAGAAGCCGGCAGGGGCGCCGTTGACGTAGAGCACGCTGATATTGTTACGCTTGTCGTGCAGGGTTTCCGCCAGCGCCTCGTCGCTCATCCGCAGCCGGTCGACCCACTGCCAGCGGGCGCCGACCTGCCGGTAGAGGTAGCGGTAGAAGGGCAGCGGAATGCCGGGCGCGCGCATGATCGCCGTCTGAATGTTGACCGGCACCGGTAGGCTTGCCTTCGGCGGCGAAGTCATTTCCAGTCGGGTGATATGGGCCGTGAGCGAGGAGGGGGACTTCGCCATGGCGCGTCTCAGGCCTTGATCGGGTCGGGAGGACCGGTCACCACCGGCGTATCGTCGCGGCTGCCCCATTCGCTCCACGAGCCGTCATAGAGCTTGTTGTCGGTATGGCCGATCGATTCGAGCGCCAGCGTGATGATCGCGGCCGTAATCCCCGAACCGCAGGAGGTGACGACCGGTTTCGAAAGATCGATTCCAGCATCTTCGATCGTTTGCTTCAATTCGGGCAGTGATTTGAAACGGCCCTGATTGGCAAAAACGCCGGACGGCAGGTTGCGGGCGCCTGGCATATGCCCGGAGCGCATCCCGGCGCGCGGTTCCGGTTCGGTGGCGGCGAAGCGTCCGGCGCTGCGGGCATCGGCTATCTGCAGGGCGGCGCTGGAAACGATGTCGCGCATCGTTTCCAGGGTGACGACGCGGCTTGCGTCATAGCTCGTCTTGAAGGTCGCCGGTTTGTAGGCCGGGACATCCGTTTCGAGCGGGCGACCCTCCGCCTTCCAGCCATCGAGGCCGCCGTCGAGAACGACGACGTTTTTCGCTCCCATCACCCGGAAGAGCCACCAGACGCGCGGGGAGGCGAACATGCCGATGCCGTCGTAGACGACGATGCGGTCCGTCTCGCTGATGCCGAGTTTGCCTACTTCTTCCGCGAAATAATCCGGCGAGGGGATGGTATGCGGCAGACCGGTGGAATGGTCCGCGATCTTGTCCTGATCGAAGCGGATCGCGCTCGGAATATGGCCGCTTGAATATTCGGCGTCCGCGTCGCGGTTCTGCGCTGGGAGGTAGAAGGAGGCGTCCAGCACGCGCAGGTCCGGCTTTCCGAGCTCACCCTGCAGCCAATCGGCCGAGACGACGAAACGGCTCTTCTCTTCGCTCATTCTGATCTCTCCCTGACTGATTCTAGGCTTCGCTGCCAGGCACGCCGAAGCGGATGCGGAAGCGCCGGTTCTCCCTGCCCTTCTTCTCGATCTTGGCGATGTGGATCTGGCCGACTTCCTGCGTTTCGGAGACATGTGTGCCGCCGCAGGGCTGGCTGTCAATCGCCGAGTTTTCGCCGATGCAGACTAGGCTGACCCGGCCAAGCCCGATCGGCGGGCGCACGTTCTTCGATTTCACGATGCCGGGGTTTGCAGCCAATTCCTCGTCGGTGATCCACTGGACATAGACAGGGTGGTTTTGGGCGACGAGCTCCATCATCTTCGCCGTCACCTCATCCTTGTCGATCGTTTCGCTCATGTCGAAGTCGACGCGGCTCTCGTCCTCGCCGACCGCAGCGCCGGTGATCGGATAGGAGCAGACCACGGACAGCAGGTGACAGGCCGTGTGCATGCGCATCAGCCGGTAGCGGCGCGGCCAGTCGACGTGCAGCACCAGCTTTTCGCCGACGACCGGCTGCGGCTGGCCCGCAGGCGGGGTGTGGATGACGATATCCTTGGTCGCCCCGTGTTTCGTCGGGCCGAGTTCGATCTTCGAGCCGTCGGCGCGTTCGAGAAAGCCCGTATCGCCCGGCTGGCCGCCGGAGGCTGCATAAAAGCAGGTCTGATCCAACTCGATTCCCCCGTCTTCGTGAATGGCGGTGACCACCGCCTCACATGTCGAAAGATAGAAATCGTCACGATAGAGGGGATTGACTGGCATGGGTCTCACGCTGCTGGTTCGTAAGGTATCTTTATGTCCTGCGACGCAGTCAGCCATGCCGGAACGGGCAGCCCCTTCGACGTCAGAAAATCGGGGTTGAAAAGTTTCGATTGGTAGCGGTTGCCATAATCGCAGAGGATCGTCACGATGGTATGGCCCGGGCCGAGATCCTTGGCGAGGCGTACCGCACCGGCAATATTGATTCCCGTCGAGCCGCCGAGGCAGAGGCCCTCGTGTTCGACGAGATCGAAGACGTAAGGCAGCGCTTCGGCGTCGGGAATCTGATAAGCGAAATCCGGCGTGAAGCCTTCGAGATTGGCGGTGATACGGCCCTGGCCGATACCCTCGGTGATCGAGGAACCGGAGGACTTCAATTCGCCGTTCTTGTAGAACTCGTAAAGCGCCGCCCCTTCAGGATCGGCGATGGCGATCTTGACGTCCTTGCGGAACGCCTTGAGACCGGCTGCGACGCCCGCAAGCGTACCGCCCGAGCCGACGGCGCTGACGAAGCCGTCGACCTTGCCGTTGGTATCCCTCCAGATTTCGGCGGCGGTGGTTTCGATATGTGCCTGGCGGTTGGCGACATTGTCGAACTGGTTCGCCCAGATGGCGCCGTTCGGATCGGTTTTCGCCAGTTGCTCAGCCAGGCGGCCGGAAACCTTCACGTAGTTGTTGGGGTTCTTGTAAGGCACGGCAGGTACTTCGACGAGCTCGGCGCCGAGCAGCTTCAGCGCATCCTTCTTCTCCTGGCTCTGCGTTTCCGGGATGACGATCACCGTGCGGTAGCCGAGCGCGTTGGCGACGACCGCCAGCCCGATGCCGGTATTGCCAGCGGTGCCTTCGACGATCACGCCGCCGGGCTTCAGCAGCCCTTTTTTCTCAGCATCGCGGATGATGTAGAGCGCGGCGCGGTCCTTCACCGACTGGCCGGGGTTCAGGAACTCCGCCTTGCCGAGGATGGTGCAGCCGGTCGCTTCGGATGCGCCCTTGAGCTTGATGAGCGGAGTGTTGCCGATCGCCTCGATGACGGATGGGTGGAAGGTCATGGAATCTGCCTCTGTGGAAGTGGTAGTTTAGGAACGGTCTTTTCCCTTCACAAGGCTGGGTTGGCAAGAAATGCTATTCCAGGACCCCGCCTGCCACGATAAAATTAGACTTCTGCTTTCAAAAATCCCGCGTGACTTGCAATTTGCCTCCGGACTGCCCCCATTGGCGGTCCCAGAAGCTGATCAAGCACATCAACCCGTTCTGCCGGACCATCGACGGCCGGATCGGCTGAAATGAGCCACAATAGCATGATAGAGGCATGAATCCGGGAGGCAGCGAGGAACTTCCGGACCTGGTTTCGTGCTGAATCGGCAGTCTGGAGGAAGTCTATCATGCGTGAATTCGTCGCCCGTCCCGAACATGGCATCGCCTGGATTTCCGGCGCGAATTCAGGCATCGGACGGGCGTTGGCGCTGAAATTGGCAGGCGAGGGATATAAAGTCGCCGTCACTGCGCGCAATCATGAAGAACTGGCCGAACTGCAGGCCGAAGCACGCGGTCTTTGCGGCAGCATCGTCGTTCTCGACGGCGACGTCACCGATCCGGAGGATATGGAGCATGTGCTTGCCTCGATCGAATACGAGCACGGCGCGCTCGCCTTGGCCGTCTTCAATACCGGCATTTACCAGCCTGTGCATGCCGAGGAATTGAACCGCGCGGATTTCGAGAAGAGCTTCGCCGTCAATCTTTCCGGCGTCGTCAATTGCCTGCTGCCTGCCATCCGGCACATGAAAGCCAAGGGGCAGGGGCAGATCGCCATCGTCTCTTCCGCCGCCGGCTATGGCGGGCTTCCGACGAGCGCAGCCTATGGCGCCACCGAGGCGGCGCTGATCAACATGGCCGAAAGCCTGAAATTCGATCTCGACAAGATGGGCATCCGCATCCAGATCATTTGCCCCGGCTTCGCCGATCTGCCGGCGGCGCGCGAAAACAGCCTCCCCATGCCGCCGCTCGTTTCGCCAGAGGAAGCCGCCGGACAAATCGCGGCAGGCCTCAAATCCAGCCGCTTCGAAGTCAGCTTTCCGAAACGCTTCACCTATATGCTGAAACTTCTCCGGCTGATGCCCTACGGCCTCTATTTCCGGCTGGTGAATCGTTCGGCCGGCTGGTGGAAGCGTCCACCCTCTTCGCCCGGCCACCATCCGCAAACACCGCATCCTGCTGAGTGATCAGCGGCTTCGGCATATAGCGGGGGCTCATCACCCGGAATAGGCAAACGGAGCGAATTGAAGAAGTTGCGTCGCGATGGCGCTTCCCACGACCAGTTCGGGCTGGAGTGCCGCACATCCAGACAGCACAACACTCTCCTATCTCTGCCGCGCATGAGCATACGGCGTCAGCCGATCCCTCGTTCCCATTGCTGACGGCTGATCGCATAGAGCACGTGGCGTTTCAGATGCGGATGCGTGTCGGGAACGCGGGGATGGTCGAAATCGCGGTGCGGATCGTGATGCAGGCCAAACCCGGCGCATGACCGCGGTGGAACGATGATTATGGATCACGTTCAGTCACTCTTGGACACGATGGATCATCATGGTGCACGCCGGAGCATCTCTGGGCTTAAAGGTCGTAAAAAGGCAATACTTGGAGGTTCAAGGTCGAGTCTGGGGCAGGGGATTAGGAGATGGAAATCGAAGACTACTGGTGTTCACGCCTCCTATGCCTTCTCCGATTTGATCGAAAGTGCGGCCACGGTTGAGCCTTTAGCTATCTCTTTCGCCACCTTTTTAACTCAACAGTTTTCGTTGCGGCCGCAGGTTCAAATCCGGCCCCCGCAACCAATATAAAATCCAGAAAACCCCGGTAACTCAACAAGTTGCCGGGGTTTTTCTTTGACGGAAATTCCCCGATTCAGATCTTCTATTCAACAAAAACAATCACTTGGTTCCGCAGGCAAATCGGGTCAGGCTCACTTCGCAACCAATGGTGATGCGAAAATCGGCTGTTCTCTGCGCTGAAAGCGTGTTTGAGCGTAAACTCAAAGCCCTCCCGGTCATGTCGCGAGCGGCGCTCAGCCGCCCGTGAAGAGGTCGCTTCATCCGCACAACTAGATTACGGGGCAAGCGGGTTCAAATCCATTCAAGGCGATCGCTGTCGACCCTAAACGATCAATCGCCAGTGTCAGGAAAAGTTCTCCAGCACCGCCAGAAAGGTATGCCGGTCGCCTTGTCCTTCGGTCAGCCGAACCCGGCCCTCGATGTCGGCCAAATGGTGATCCATCAGTTGCTGCGCCTTCTCCAAGTCCTTGGCCTTCAGGGCGGCAACGATCATGCGATGGTGGTCAGCGCCGCAGTCGTCTTTGCGCTCCTCTTCATACAGGGCCATGACGAGGGAGAGACGCGCGACGATCTTCGCGAGCATTTCGGTCAGCACCGGGTTACCGGTCAACTCGGCCAGAACGATGTGGAATTTGCCGGAAAGAACCGTTTTGGATTTCTCGTCTCCGTGGTGATGGATATGTTCTTCCTCGTCCGTCAGCTTCTGAAGCGCATCCAGTTGCTCCGATGTCGCTCGTGTGACGACAAGCTCCAGGAGGAGCCGCTCTAACTTTCGGCGTGCTTCGAAAAGGCTCTTGGCCTGTTCAATGCTCGGCTCGGCCACGAACGTGCCGCGGTTTCGCTTTCGCTCAAGAAGATGGTCGCTTTCGAGTACACCAAGCGCGCCGCGGACTACCGTTCGGCTGACGCTGAAATGCTCGGCGATTGCTTCCTCCAAAATCTTGGTGCCCGGCTTCAGCGCGCCTTCGCCAATGGCAGCTGCCAGCGTAGTGCGAATGCGCTCCGAAACATCGTCATTGTTGTCGGCAGTTTCTGCCCCGCCATTGACGACGGGCGTGGTCTTGGCGCTTTGGCGGCGCGTTTTCTTCATTGCCGTCTCCGGGTCAGATTCGGGTTCGAGTCTCCACCCGAACTAGTCACCGCATTCTGATATCGTTATGCTATAATTATTTCTATAAGAATGTTTGTGCGCAAGTCTGGCCTGCTGTTGTGCGCGACGATTTCGGGTGTTGGCAGCCAATGCCGCCAACACCCGGCTGGCGACTAGGCCGCCTTCTGTTTCTGCGCCGGGGAGGATAGGGCGATGCCCTTATCCCGGCAGATTGCCTCGATATGGCGGGCCGACTGCTTGATGAAGCAGATCGCCGCATCAAAGCCATAGGACTGGTGCTCGTAGGTCGGGTAGCCGTACTGGCTCGCCTCATACGCTTCCCAATCGGCAACCTCACCGGAGGCGACCCGCTTTTCATAGGCATCGACCGTCGCCATATACGCGGCGAGTTCATCCGGCGTCAGATCGGGGTGGTCGGCTCTCCAGATCGGATCGTCGATCTCGATGCACTGGCGCGGATTCGCCTTGCGACGCTTGTCGTCCACAGACTGAGCAGCTTCGAGCGACAGGTTCAGCGCAGGGTTTGCCTCCGCAAGAATGGGTAGGATCGTGGCGAAATCGACGATCCCGTCGCCGCAGGGCCGGGTCTGGAAATCGAGACCGCCGGGCGCGCGCCCGACATAGGCATCCTTGATATGCGTCTGGCGGATATAGGGAGCCAGGCGTTTGGCGGCGAAGACCGGATGTTCCGCCCGCTGCAACCCGTTCGCCGTATCGAAGACGACGCCGACGCAGTCAGAGCCGACCTTTTCGATCAATCTCAGAATCTCGAAGGAGGTAATCTCGTCGTGAGTTTCGATATTCATATGTGCGCCGTTCGCGCGTGCCACGGGAGCGAGCTTCTGCAGCACCTTCTCGATGCCGGCCAACTGCTCTTCCCAGGTCACGTCCGTGCGAAAACGGTCGTTGGCCATCCGGCCGCGATATTCGGATTTGAAGTTGCCTGGTGCGACCCACAACTCGAAGCAGCCGATGGCGGCGCTCGCCTCGATCATGCGCGTGAAGCCGGCTATGATGTCGCCGTCACCAATGGCCCGCAGCGCCGGTTCCTCGGCGCTGCAATAGGGATTGATCTTTCCGATACCACTCTCGAGATAGAGCTCCAGTTCGTCGGCTTTCGATCGGATGTCTCGCAGTTCGCCGAGGTCGACAGTGGGACTCATGTCGAGCGCCGTACTGAAGAAGATGCCTGCCAGCCCCAGTTCCTTGACGTGATCGAGGCTAGCCAAAGGACCCCGTTTTTTCGACTCTGGCAGCTTAATGCTGTCGATACCCAGTTTCATATCAAAACTCCTTGATGTTTCCTGATCGGACGCACTTCGATGGCGTCCTTGGTCGTGTGAAGTCGTTTTTTCAATTCCCCGGCGGTCATGATGCGCGCCGCCGGGCGCGGGGCTTCTCTGCCGAGTGGCGGTTCTTGGGCAGAAAACTCTTTTCGAGATAGTGCTGGCCGATCGATGCCACGGTGGTGATCGCGAGGTACCAGATCGAGGCGACGAACAGCAGTTCGATGACCAGAAAGTTTCGGGCGTAGATCGCCTGCGCCTGCGTCAGCAGATCCTGCATGCCGATGACCGACACGATGGCGCTGGCCTTGAGCATGCCGATGGCCTGGTTTCCTGTCGGCGGGACGATGAGACGTGTTGCCTGTGGCAGGATAACGGTCAGAAAAATCTGCCGGTTCTTCAGGCCAAGAGCGGTTGCAGCTTCGCGCTGTCCTCGATCGACTGCAATCAGCCCCCCGCGGATGATCTCCGCCATGTTTGCGGCTTCATGCAGCCCGAGCGCCAGAAAACCCGCCAGTGCCGGCGTCACGAGGTCGTTGATCGAGATGCTGTAGTCTCCCGCCCCGACCTGCGGGATGAAGAGCGCGATATTGAACCAGAAGAAGATCTGGACGATCAGCGGCACGCCGCGAAACCACCAGACGAAGGCGGCAGCCAGAGCCTTGAGAACCAGGTTCTCCGACGTTGCCATCAGCGCCAGAATGCATCCAAGGACGATCCCGAACACCATGGCGCCGGCTGTCAACTCAAGCGTCAGGAGAACACCGCTCAGGATGGAGGGATGGACGAGATAGCGCGGTATCTCGGCCCATTGGACGCTCTGGCTTTGCGCCACGATTTGGGCAAAGAATGCCAGCGCAAGGATCGCTATGGCACCGATTGCGATCTGGCCCCACCGGATCGGCTTAGCTGATGGCGGGGCAAGGGTCAGTGACGCCGGTTGAGCCGCAAACAGGGACATGGGCTCAATCCACCGGCATGTTGGCTGCGTCGTTGACCTTGACGGTCTTCACGGCGAGCGGGCCGAGGCCCCATTTCTTCATGATGGTCTCGTAGGCCCCGCTATCGACCATTTGCTGCAGGGCGGCGACCACCGTGTCGCGCAGTTCCGGATTGTCCTTGGCGGTCAGCATGCCGAGATAGCCGACAGCAAGGCGGATATCCGGAAGCGCCTGCAGGCCCTTGCCGTTGCCGGTCTGGTTGGCCGTGGTGTACACGCTGGTGGCGTAGCCATTGACGGTCGCATCCGCGCGGCCGGTGCGAACGGCCTGAAGAACATCCGGCATCTTCGGGATGGACATGATGTCGATCGGGGTCGCGCATTTCGCAGACGCCGCCTCGACCATTTTTCCCTGGAAGGTACCGACCGGGACGGCGACCTTCTTGCCGCAGAGGTCGGTCATTGCCTGGATGCCGAGGGGATTGTCCTTGATCGTCATGATCGTAGTCGCGTCGTACATATAGTCGATGACGTCGACCTGCTTTTCCAGTTCGAGGTCGTCGTTGATCCCGGAGATCGAGATGTCGAAACGCTTCGACAGGATGGAGGGAACGATCGCCGCACCTGCGCCGACATCTGTCATCTGGACATCGACGCCAAGGATGACGCCCAGCGCTGCGGCGATGTCCGCATCGATCCCGATCAGCTTTCCATCGTCGGCATGGAAGCTGATGGGCGGGGTCAGGTCGGTGGCGACCTTCAGCACGCCGCCCGACTTGATCGACGATGGCAATGCGTCTGCCAGTTTCTGCGTAAGGGCGACGCCCGGCAGTGTTGCCACGTCGGTATCGGGCACCATTTTGACTGCCGCACTCTCCGCCGCAAATGAGGAGGCGGCCATCAACGTGATCACTGCGCCTGCCAAACCTGCCTTCAAGTTTTTCTGCACGTTGTTCATGGGATCCCCTTATCGTTCTCGCTTGTGTGAACTTCCTGGGATCAGCAACGCAATCGTCGTGCCAGTTGCGTCTAGGTGATTATAACGCAATGAAATTAAATCAGTATTTGTGAATTTATCATTTTAATACAAACTTTCGGACATTATTTCGCACAATATTTCGAAAGAGGTATGCGTAAATTTTCGCCTGACGGCCATTTTTGAGGCATATTTGAAGAGTTTCCGGCTTCCAGCCTCGATTGGTGCGCCATGGTGCGCCATTAAGGTGGCGCCATACGATGATTTGAGGGTGTGTCTTTGCACCGCGTCGGGGAGTGATCGTTCAATTTATGGTCAAAAGCGTGCTTA
This sequence comes from Rhizobium sullae, assembly GCF_900169785.1. Classification (GTDB taxonomy): domain Bacteria; phylum Pseudomonadota; class Alphaproteobacteria; order Rhizobiales; family Rhizobiaceae; genus Rhizobium; species Rhizobium sullae. The sequence continues at coordinate 82,500 of NZ_FWER01000019.1, read as the reverse complement.
TAAATGCGATGCTTTGGTGAAACTTTACGCAAACATAAAATTCGCACAAACGCAGAGATCTATATAATTATAAAGTTTCGAATGTACATAAATCAAAAATATTTATTTCATTTCAGTTGTTTGTAAAATCGTGGAACGTCGGAAATTCAAACTGGCACGGCCCTTGCTATTCCCTTTGCATGAACACGTTTGACGCAACACTTCTGACTAGTCCGCATTTTCGTCTCGCGACGAAGGGGCTGAATCGTCAGTGACCACAACGCAAGATCGGGGAAGCCAAATGCTAGACATTGCAAAGACGGCCGATCGAAAGCGGCTCAGTGTCCGGGGTGTGACCCACAGCTACGGCGGGCAAAACGCCGTCAGCGACGTCTCGTTCGATGTCGAGGCGGGCGAGATCGTCGCGCTGCTCGGCCCGAGCGGCTGCGGCAAATCGACGGTCCTGCGCGCCATCGCAGGCCTGATCCATCCGAAGGCAGGCAACATCATACTGGGGGACGACGATCTCGCCAATGTCTCGGCGCGAGCACGGGGCATCGGCATGGTCTTTCAGAACTATGCGCTGTTTCCGCACCTGACCGTCGCGGAAAATATCGCCTATCCGCTCGCCTGCCAAAAGGTCCCGCGGGCCGAGCGCAGGGCGCGTGTCGACGAGATGCTGTCGCTTGTCAGACTGCACGGATATGGAAACCGGCTGCCGCGCGAACTGTCCGGGGGGCAGCAGCAGCGCGTGGCCGTCGCCCGCGCCATTGCCGGGCGTCCGTCCCTGCTTCTGCTCGACGAACCCTTCGGCGCACTGGATCGCGCCCTTCGCTTCGATCTGCAGGTCGAGCTTCTTCACCTGCAAAAAACTCTTGGGATCACCACGCTCATCGTGACGCACGATCAGGAGGAGGCACAAAGCCTCGCAGGCCGCTTAGTGCTGATGAACAAGGGGAATGTGGAACAGATCGACACGCCGATGGCGGTCTACGACCGGCCGAAGACACTGTTTGTCAACGCGTTCATTGGTCAGGCGAACATACTCAATGGCACGGTCGATCGACTGGATGCCGAGGCCACGGTGATCAGTCTTCCCGGCGAACAGTCCCTCGTTTTGCCGCGCCGCCTGAATTTTACGCCGGGATCGAACGTGGCGATCACCTTCCGTCCCGAGAATGTTCGTCTGATGCCGGTGCAAAGCCAAAACTCGCTTGCCGCCAAGCTGACGGTCTCCGTGCCGTTGGGGCCATCGCTCGTCCACGACCTCGTCATGGATGACGGCACCGGCCTGCGCTCGTCAGAGGTCCGGGGACCTTCCACCCATATTCCCGAACCGGGAACGACACTTTTCGCGGAGATCGACACCTCCAGGTGTCATGCCTTTCCGGGGTAACCGGGAATTTCCCCCAAGAGAATGAACCAACCAACACAACCAACAGAGGTGAACAGGATGAAAAACTTCAACATTACCCGCCGCCACTTCGGCATGCTGGCTGCCGGCGCTGCCGCAGTTGCCGCGCTTCCATTCTCTGCCCGCGCGGCCGGCGGCACGGCCGTCGCCGCGACCTTCCCGGGCAACTGGGAGGATGGCTATCGCAAGGCACTCACGCCAATCCTGCAGCAGGAAGGCTACGGTCTGACGATCGCTCCCGCCATGGCGCAGGACCAACTGGCCAAGGTGATGGCAAGCCCTGGCAACCCTCCCTACGACACGCTGCTGATGTCGCCGGGCCAGATGGCCACTGCCATCGAGAACGATCTCATCCAGAAGATCGATCCGAGCCGGCTGAAGAACTGGGGCATGCTCGCTCCGGCCTTCCAGGGCGAATACGGCCCGACCGTCACCATCGAAGTCAACGGCATCGCCTACAACCCGGATATGGTGCCGAAGCCGAAAGGCTATCGCGACCTGTTCGAAAACCCGGCCTACAAGGGCAAGGTGTCCTGGACCGGTTTTGCCTCGAACACCGCCGTCATGGCCTATAGCCAGATCGCCAGGATCTTCGGTTCGGGACCGACCGACATGGATGCCGTCTTCAAGCTGTTCAGGGACAATCCGGAACACTTGAAGGGTGTCGTCGACAGCACCAACCACCAGATGACGCTGTTCCAGCAGGGCGAGATCTCCGTCTTCATGTGCTCGACCGGCAACGTCGCCCGCCTGAAATCGCTGGGCATGAAGGCCGAGTTCGTTCAGCCCGAAACCGGCTCGCCGGCTGCCCCGGTCAACATCCATCTGACCAAGGGCGCCAAGAACCTGGATGCGGCCTATGCCTACATGGATGCCGCCATCTCCAAGGCCGCGCAGGACATGCTGAAAATGCCGCCGACGGAAATGTTCCCGACCAACAAGGACGTCGCCCTGACGCCGAGCATCGAAGCCTATGTTACCCGCGATCAGCTCGCCAACATGGTCTATCCGGACTGGGCTGCCATCAATAAGAACCGCGCGGACTGGATCCGCAAGTTCGACGCTCTGGTCGCTGGCTGAGGATCAAGATGATGAAGGCGAGCGGTTTCCCCTACGTTGTTCCGATGCTTCTGCTATCGGTGGCATTCTTTGCGACGCCGCTCGCTGTTCTCGTCGGCTTCAGTTTTTCCGGCTCCGCAGGGTTTACCCTAGAGCACTACGGACGCTTCTTCGGCGATGCGTTCAATTTCCGGGTTCTCGTCAACACCGCACGGCTCGGATTGGAAACGGTGGTGGGCACGACCTTGCTCGGCGTGCCCATCGCGCTCCTGTACTGGCATAGCGGCAGGACCGCCCGCCAGGTCATCATTTTCCTGACGCTCATTCCGATGCTCACCAGCAATGTGGTGCGCACCTTCGCCTGGATCGTCATCCTCGGCCGGCAGGGACCGATCAGCGAGGCGCTGATGGCACTCGGCCTGATGGGAAGCCCGATCAGCCTGATGTTCACGGAATTCGGATTGCTGATGGCGATGTGCCAGATCGACCTGCCTTTGATCATCCTGCCGCTGATCGCCATCCTGTCGCGCACGCCGGTGCAGTTCAGCGAGGCTGCCCAGATCTCCGGTGCCGGCCCCTGGCGGATCTTCGTCACGGTGCTTTTGCCTTTGATGCTGCCCGGCATGCTCGCCGGATGGATTCTCGTCTTCGCCAGCACCAGCAGCTCGTTCGTCACCCAGGCCGTCATCGGCGGCGCGCGCAATGTCTATGTGCCGCAGCTCATCTACCGCGAGGTCGGAACGCTGTTCGACTGGCCGCTGGCATCGGCAATCGCCGTGGTTCTGTTGATCTCGACCGGCTGCCTGCTGGTCGCGATGACAATGATTTCCCGCCACAGGAGGCTGGTCGGCCATGCGTGATATCAGAGAAAATCCACTTCCCTCGTTTCTCTACAAGGCCTTCGTCTTCGGCTTCGGCGGCCTGTGCGTACTCTATCTCGTCGCTCCGATCTTCATTGCGCTGACCATGTCGTTCACGTCGGGACAGACGCTGAAATATCCGCCGGAAGGGTTTTCGTTCCGCTGGTATGAAGCGCTGCTCGATCCGGTCCGGTCTGCAACCGAGCACATAGCGGCTTGGAATTCGCTGAAGATCGCTGGTCTTGCGGTTCTGGGAGCGTTGCTTTTTGCGATCCCGGCCACCATCGGCATGACGCGGATGCGGCGCAGCACCGTCGGCACCATCGAGCCGTTGCTGCTGGCCCCTCTGGTTCTGCCGAGTCTGGTCTATGGTCTTGCCGCCCTGATCGTGGCGAATTTTGTCGGGCTCCAGCCTTCGCTCTGGCTGACGGTCACTGGCCATATCGTGGTGTTCGGGCCGCTGATGTACCGCGCCGCATCCGTGGTCGCACAGGGGCTCAATCCGTCTCTGGCAGAGGCCTCGACGGTCATGGGCGCATCATGGTTCACGACGCTGCGCCGGGTGACGCTGCCCCTGCTGATGCCCGGCATTCTGGCCGGGGCGTTTCTGGTGTTCATCCAGTCGCTGGACAATGTCTCGGTTTCGCTCTTCCTCGCAGACGCCCAGACCACCGTGCTGCCCCTGCGGATGTTCGCTCTGATCGAGGAATCGCTGGACGTCCGCGTAGCCGCGATCTCCGGCATTCTGATCGGGCTGACCCTCGTGGTGATGCTAGTCGCTAGACGGGTTCTCGCACCGCCGAAGCAGGCATGATCCATGCGAACAAACCAACTTTTGGTGAATTTTGAAGGAATAGCTCAATGAACATGTGCGCAACCAAGACTGGCGCCTGTCGGATGGGATCGCTGTTGGCCAATTTCCAACCGGATTTCGAATTCTCAGCACCGCTTCCACTACCGGTCGAGGAATTCGAAGATCGCCTGCGCCGCATCCGGCGGCAGGCCGTCGAGGCTGGTCACGATGCGCTCATCGTTCATACGGGCGGCGTCGGCTGGTTCCATACGTCCAACGCCTATCTCCGCTATATCTGCGACTGGATGCGCGAAGGCGTGCTGATCATTCCGACCGATTCGGACAAGGCGATGGTGCTGCTGTCCTTCTTCACGCAGTCCGTGCTGCTCCCACCCGGCGGCGAACCGGTGCTGGTCGATGAAATCTGGCAGATCGGCCCGATCGGCCGGGAATATTCGGATCGTCCCGGTGATTCCATCATCAAGACCGCCGAAAAATGCGCCGAGGTCCTCGGCAATCTCGGCCTTGCAAAGGCCCAGATCGGCCGGATCGGCGACAAGACCTCGCTAACCTTCTGGGCGGCTCTGGAGGAGCAGCTTCCAAAGACCAACTTCGTGGCCGATAACGGCATCCTGGACCGCATGCAAAAGGTCCGATCGCCGCGCGAGATCGAACTGTTCCGCGCCGCCGCGCAGTTGGTCAGCATCGGCACGCAGGCAGCCTATCATGTCGCCAAGCCCGGCGTGACCGACCATGAAATCTATTCGGCCTTTAGCTATGCCCAGCTTGCGCTCGGTGGAGAAACCGGCGACGGTTACCAGATCGGCATCAACGAGTTCGGCACGCATTGCGGCAAGCCCTATGGGCACATTGTCCGGCCTGGCGATCTGATCAACCTCTACATCTCCAACGTGACCTATCGCGGCTATACCGCGCAGACGGCGCGGATGATCGCGGTCGGCGATATCACCAAACGCCAGGAAGAGGTGCTCGCCGTCTGCACCGACGGCGTCAAACGCGCCGAAAAGCTGATCAGGCCGGGCGCCCTGATGCGCGACATCAACAATGCCGCCTTCGAGCCGATGATCGAGCGGGGCATGCTGACCTCCCCGGAAGCGCGCACCATGCCCTATAACTGGTCCTCGATGCCGGACGGTCAGGCGCGGCTGATCCCGCAACAATATGTCAAGAACGTGGACTGGGAAGCGCAGGGACGCAAGCTGATGCACGTCTATCCCGCGACGGAAGGCCCCCACAACCCGAACCTCGGACACTCCGTCGGCATGGCTGGCGGCCAGAACAGCTTCAACATCTCGTCTCACAATTATGACCGGCTGGAGGAGGGCATGGTGTTCGTTCTGCACACCCAATGGCTCGAACCTCTGTCCGCAGGCTGCAACATCGGCGACCTCTATGTCGTGACCAAGGACGGCTTCGAAAATCTCAGCCGCCACACCCCGCTTGAAATATTTCGCGTCGCTGCGGAGGCATAAATGACCAACAAAAAAGAACACACCCATTTCGATTTCGCAGCCCTGACAGAACGGGAGCGGTACAAGCTCCTGATCGGAACGGTCATTCCCCGGCCGATCGCCCTGATCACCACGGTGAGCAGGGATGGCGAACCCAATGCCGGTCCATTCAGCTTCTTCAATGTGCTGACGCACGATCCAGCCGTCGTCGCCATCGGCGTCGAGAACTATTCCGATATGAGCTTCAAGGATACCGCCCGCAACATCCGCGAAACAGGGGAGTTCACCATCCACATCGTCGATCAGGCACTCGTTGACCAGATGGAAATCTGTGCGATCAAGTTCGGCCCCGACGTGAGCGAGCTTGCCGAGGCCGGCCTGGCGACGGCGCCTGGACAGATGGTGCGAAGCCCCCGCATCCTGTCGGCACCGGCTGCGCTCGAATGCCGCCGCCACACGACCCTGCAGGTCGGCCCGGCCCGCGAGATCATTCTTGGAGAGGTGCTCGGCGTCTTTGTCCGAAGCGATGCGGTCAACCCCTCGAACTTCCATGTCGATCAGCAGATGATGGATGCAGTCGGACGAATGGGCGGCAACACCTATGCCCGGACGCGCGATCAGTTCGATGTCAAAACCATGACGAAGGAGGAGTGGTTTTCGCGCGAGGAAATCTTAAAATCTGCTGATGCCTGACCAAAGCAATTTCCGCGCACTGCGACTTCAGGTTCCAAGCGTATTGGGAGGACTCCATTCAAGGCCACCGCTGGCCGTTTATGCTGCGAGCCTTGATATGTGTCGCTCGATCAATCGCAGGAATCGTTGGTTGCGCTCCCCCGCAACCAGTGCAAAGCCCGCCAAAATGAACTGAAACCGAAGGTTGTCATCCAACTTTATGGGGTCAGTTCAAAACAGGCGAGCCTTTTTGCGTGTAGAAAAATAATCGCAAGCGATGAGTTGCCGCGGGAACAATGGCACAACCAGGCACTAGGAAACCAAGAACCTAGTTCCCGAACCTCTCTGACTGGCTAGGGCGAAAGTCCACAGAATGCTAATATAAGCTCTCTAAATATAGCTCTCGATGTGATAAAATTAACGCCGGGAATGCGCCCGGCTCCAGGAGGAGATGCGGGGGATGTTTCGGTTTGTCGGAAAGTGGTTTGCACAGGCGTCGAAGTAGCATTTTCCGCCATGCCCGTAAGGGCGGGGCCCCCTATGAAAGGCCTCTGGATAACAGCTCGGAATGGGAGGTGTACGATGCTTCGCAAATTGTTTCTCACCTTGGCTATTGCGACGTCCGCACTCGCGATCAACGGAGCCGCATGGGCTGACATCACCATCCTCGTACCTTCGGGCAGCGAGGGCGACGGCCTTAGAGCCGCCGCTGAAGACTACGCGAAGATGAAGGGCACGAAGGTGGAGGCCGTTCAGGCGCCTTATGCCAACGTGTTCGAGCAGGGCGCCAATGCCGGCGCCACCAAGTCCGGCGTCTTCGATATCATCCTCATGGACGACCCGTGGATTCCATTTTTCGCCGAGAACGGACATCTGGAGGATCTAACGCCTTTCTTCAAGGAGGCCGGAATGGAAGGACCGGACAGCGATTTCCTTTCGAAGTCGCTGGCGGTCTGCCGCAACCCTTACAATACGGGACCCTATGTATGCCTGCCCTATGTGGGAAATGCGCAGATGTTCTTTTATGACGCTGCCAAGTACAAGGAAGCCGGCGTCGATGCCCCGAAGACCTGGGACGACGTACTGAAGGCGAGCAAGATGCTGACCGAAAACGGAGGTGGCCGTTATTTCGGCTACGTCTTCCGCGGCGGTCAGGGCAACCCCGTGGTTGCCGATTTCATGCCGATCTTCTGGTCCTATGGCGCTGATATGTTCAACTCCGACCGAACTAAGGTAACGATCGACACGCCGGAAGGGGCCGCTGCCATGAAGACATTCATGGCTCTGCGCGACGTCTCGCCGAAAGGCGTGGAGAGCTACAATGCCAACGAGGTCGGCACGGCGCTAGCCGCCGGTACTGCTGCTTCATCGATCAACTGGCCGAACTGGGTTGCGACCTTCGAAGATCCGAGCCAGTCGAAGATGGTTGGCAAGATCTCCTACGGCCCCATTCCCGCTGGGACCAAACCGGGCAGCTCGGAAATCGGCCATTGGACCATGGGCATCATGTCCGCTTCCAAGAACAAGCAGGAAGCCTTCGACTTCATGGTGTGGGCGACCTCGGCCGAACAGATAAAGATTTCCGCCACACGCGGCAATCCGCCTGTGCGGACCTCGGTCTTCACCGATCCGGAACTGACCTCGCAAGAGAAGTTCCGACACTATCCAGTGCTGATGGAGGCGATCCAGGCCTCGACCCCCCGTCCGCGTCACCCGAAGTGGCCGGAGATCGAAAATGCCTTCGGCATAGAGCTTTCCAAAGCCGTCGCGGGCACGGTCACACCAGAAGAGGCCCTGAAGAATGCTCAGGAGGCGGTCTCACGGATTACGAACATTTACTAGCGCATAACGATGTCGGAAAGGTTATGCGCAGATTCAAAGGGATAGAGCGTCTCTAGCGTGTCCAATCGGATGCGCGGCGCTCTTTTTGCCGCCAGGCGGACCCGGGTTTGCGGACCCAGGCCGGGATGGGGCTCTACGGAAGAGGACAATGTTGACGTCCGAAAGCGGCACATCGACCGCAGAGTTCCGGCCGGGTAGTGGTCTGGAGCGCTGGGCAGAGCGTCACCTGCGCTTCCTCATGCTTGCCCCGACGGTCCTCATATTGCTGGGGCTGACGATCTTTCCCAGCCTCTACATGTTCTATGCGGCGGTTCACAAAATCAGCCCGAATCCCGATCTGCCCTGGGAATTCGTCGGTGCTGGCAATTTCGCGCGGCTTCTTTCTGACGCGCAATTTCATGTCGCGCTATGGAACACCATCATATTCACAGTCACGGCGGTGGCGACCGAATTCCTGCTTGGTCTCGGTCTGGCGCTGCTCCTCGATAAATTCATCCGAAGGCTGACTTTTCTGAAGACCGTCCTGATGATTCCCATGATGCTGCCGCCGATCGCGGTCGCGATCACATGGAAGCTCATCTATGAGCCCCAGTTCGGCGTCCTGAACGAAATCATGTTCCGCCTTGGTCTGCCATTGCAGGCATGGGCGGGCGACGTGAATCTCGCGATGTTCTCGATCATCGTCGCCGATGTCTGGCAATGGACGCCGTTCATATTCCTTCTGATGTTGGCGGGATTGGCCAGCCTGCCGGTTGAGCCCTACGAGGCCGCCGCGCTCGACGGCGCCTCGTCCTGGCAGCAGTTCCGGGACTTGACGCTGCCCTTCCTCAAGCCGGTTATCGCCATTGCCTTGCTCCTGCGTGTCATGGATGCACTGCGTCTTTTCGATCTAGTCTTCATCCTGACGGGAGGAGGCCCGGCTGACCGGACCAAGGTCTTGAGCCTTTACATCTATCAGGTCGCCTACCGCTTCGCCGATCCCGGCTACGCGGCGGCGATGTCGCTTTTCGTGCTATTTGTGACGATCATTCTGAGCACTTGGTTCATGAAACGCATGCGGCTAGCGGACTAACCATGACAATGGCAAAAACCATACGCGCGCGCAGCCGCACCAGAGAGGTGCTCATCCGCTTGTCGGCCTATCTGACAATCCTCGTCGCGCTGGTCGTCACACTTTTTCCCATCTATTGGATTGCATCGAACTCATTCAAGTTTGATATCGACATTTTCGCAGTGCCGCCGGAGTGGCTGCCCCTAAACCCGACGCTGAAACACTATGACCAGGCGTTCATCGAACGACCGTTCCTGCGCTATGCCCTGAACAGCTTTCTCGTCGCCGTAGGAACGACCGTCGTTTCCGTGACCTTCGGCACCATGGCGGGCTACGCCCTGGCACGGTTCAGCTATCCGTGGCAGTGGCGGAAGCAGATTTCGTTCTGGATCCTGTCGACGCGCATGATGCCGCCCATCGTCAGCATTATTCCGCTCTATCTGTTCTTCAACTATTTCGACATGCTCAACACGAAGTCGGCCCTCATCGTCGCCTACACCGCGTTCAATCTGCCCTTCGCGACGTGGATGATGAAGAGCTATTTCCAGGATCTTCCGGTTGAGCTGGAGGAGGCAGCGATTGTTGACGGCGACACGCGATGGGGCGCATTCCTGCACGTGGCGTTGCCTCTCGCCCGGCCCGGGCTGGCAGCTACCGCAATCTTCTGTCTGATCATCTCGTGGAACGAGTTTCTGTTGTCTCTCATCGTTACGCTGACCGAGCAGTCGCAGACGCTGCCGATCGGTATTGCCGGGCGCGTAACGCAGTACAGCACCTATTGGGGCGAAATCAGTGCGGCCGGGTTCATGGCGTGCGTGCCGATCGTCATCTTCGCCTTCATCGTCCAGAAGCACCTCGTCCGGGGGTTGTCCCTGGGCGCCGTCAAAGGTTGAAGCCTATGGCGTCCGTCACGTTCAAAAACGTCTGCAAGAAGTTCGGCGAATTCGTCGCCGTGACAAATTTCAACCTCGAGATCAGGGACAAAGAATTTCTCGTTCTGCTCGGACCTTCCGGTTGCGGCAAGACAACGACCATGCGCATGGTTGCGGGTCTCGAGGAAGCGACGTTGGGTGATATCTACATCGATGCGGACCGCATCAATGGTGTTTTGCCCAAGTATCGCGACGTTGCAATGGTCTTCCAGTCATATGCTTTGTATCCGCATCTCACCGTTGAAGACAATATCGGCTACCCGCTGAAGATCCGCAAAGTGCCGCCCGCTGAATGCAAGCGACGGATAGCCGAAGTCGCACGGCGTGTGGAGCTCGACTCGATGTTGTCACGTCTGCCGAAGGAACTTTCCGGCGGTCAGCGCCAGCGAGTTGCTCTCGCTCGCGCGATCGTCCGTACGCCACGTGTCTTTCTCATGGACGAGCCGCTGTCCAATCTCGATGCCAAGCTTCGCACCCAGATGCGCGCCGAGCTGAAGCACCTTCAACATGAACTGCAGGTCACGACGATCTACGTCACCCACGACCAGATAGAAGCCATGACGCTTGCCCACCGCGTGGCGGTGATGAACAAGGGTGTGATCGAGCAACTCGGGACGCCGCGAGAAATCTACAACGATCCGCGCACCCTCTTCGTCGCCGGATTTATAGGCTCGCCGCCGATGAACCTGATTCCGGGGGAAGTGAGGAACGGTGTATTCGTTAGTGCCGGCCTCAAGGTGGCGGGTATCGGCCAGGCAAACCTCTCTCGCGCCGTCCTCGGTGTCCGCTCGGAAGACGTCCATCCGACCGAAGCCGCGGATGCGGACGTCAACCTGGTTGCGCCGATCTATTCGGTGGAACTCACCGGCGAAAACACGCTTGTCAGCCTGCGGTTGGGTGGCCAGCTCATGACCTTGCGCGCCGACAAGAATTTCACCGGTCAGATCGACCAGCAGATCGGCGTCAAGGTTGCCACGGATCGGGTGTTTCTATTCGATGGAGAGACGCAATATCGTGTTGACTTCTAGCGTTTGCGTGGCGGCGATAGCGGTCACCCTTGCATTCCGCGCGGCCGCTGCCGATGTCGGCCCGATCATTGGAAATCCGTTGATTGAAATTCCTGCGGGCGCGTTCGTCTTTGGCCGTGACGGCGGCCCCGAAAACGAACGACCGCGCCGCGCGCGGGAGGGTCGAGCGTTCGCGATTAATCGTACCGAGATCACCAATCGGCAATATAGACGCTTCATCAATGCTAGCGGTCACCGTCAGGCCTTCTACGCAAATCATCCGATCCTGGGATTGGACGACAGGCCGGTGGTCGGGGTGAACTGGGAAGACGCCGATGCCTTTTGCCGCCACTACGGATTGGCTCTCCCGTCGGAGCAGCAATACGAGAGGGCAGCGCGAGGAACGGAGGGCGGCGCGTTTCCATGGGGCGCCGCGCCCCCCGACAATATGCGGGCAAATTCCGGATCGGATGCCTGTTGCACCGCCGACGCGCGCGATGGCTACGCAATGACCGCGCCTGCGGATGCCTTTGCTGCCGGCGCGAGCCAAGAGGGCGTACTCAATCTGATCGGCAATGTCTGGGAATGGACCAACGATTACTATGCGCCGTATGAAGGCGGGACCTTCGCAGGAAGCACCGGGCTATACCGCGTGCTTCGCGGCGGCTCATGGAACAGCGATCCCAATCACCTTACCACGACCTATCGCCTCGCCTATGATCCCGAATTCCGGTTCTCAGCCAATGGTGGCTTCCGATGCGTCCGTTCTGTGCCTTGATTATCGTCACTGGTCTTCTGTCCCTAGCAGCCGGCGCTGGCGCTGAGCCGGCGGTTGCGCCCGGCTACAAACTCGAGACCTTTAACATGCCGGGCGCCGCTTTCGCCGGCCTGTCCCGTGATGCTGGGGGCTTGCTCGTCAGCGACCTCTCCAGCGGCCGGCTTTACCGGCGTAGCATGGATGGCAAGCTTGTCGCATTCGGTCCGATATTTCCTCATGGCCTCGACGTGATCGGCGACCCGACCGGTCCCTATCGTGTCGTCCGGGCCGGCGATGTCTTTGTGGTCGCCCAGGGATGGACACCGGTCAATTCCGATGAGGGTCCGTTCGATCACGCTCTTGTTGCGATCGACGCCGCCGGTCGGGCCCGTATCATCAGCAGCGATTTCTGGAATCCGTTCGATTTCATCGTGGCGGGCGGAACCTACTATGTGATCGACTCCGCGCGAAACAGTATCGAACGCCTGCAGGCGGACGGCCGGAAAAGCACGCTCATGACATTCCGCCGCATGTCGGAAGCGGTCACGGGATTGCGCAGCCTTTCGCCGACGGAGTTCGCGGAAGGCAACAGCTACGAAGTCGACGCGGTGCCGACCGGGATCGCCCTTCGAGACGGGCGCCTCTATATTGCGTTGTTTGGCGGCTTTCCTTTCCTTGCTGGTGCTGGAAAGATCGTTTCGCTTCCCGAAGCCGAACATGCATTGAAGCCGCAGCTCGAGGTCGAAGGACTTAATGCGCCAGTGAGTATCGCTTTCGACAATGATGGAGAGATGCTTGTCCTCGAACACGGCACTTATAGCCAAAAAGAAGGTTTTCGGAAGGGCAGCGGGCGGTTGCTCGAGCTCAATAAAATGACACTCAACCGAAAGATCATTCTCGACGGCCTGACGCGACCAGTGTCTGTCCTCGTTTGGGACGAGCGGCGGCTCGTCGTTTCCGAGTTAGGCGGCAGTCTCCATTTTCTGACACGCGAATCTGCTCGTTGACCACCGGCGCGAATGTGCTTCGAGGCATGGGCTGCTTATCAGTGCTTACATCCGAAGAAGGCCATACAAGTCTCTGTGGTTTCACGCCCCTGCAACCAAACTTTCCCAAGCGAAGATCTTTCCATTCAAGTCGTCTAACTGCCGCGCCTGCCTTCGTGTCGAACAGCCGCCAGAACGACAGCCGGTCAGCCGACGCGATATGCCCGACAATTTCGGAAGGTCCCCCAGCAGTTCAGCGAACAGGCCGAGGGTTCCCACGCGTTGGCTGGAATCGTCCAGCAGCAGCGAAATCCAGCGCTGGTAGCGGGGATCGAACTCCGGTCCGAATGCGAGAAGGAAAACTCGGATCTCGATCGGGTCGAGCGCGAGCAGGCGAAAGAGACATGCGAGCGGCTCGGACACGTCCGCCGCGGACACTGCGCGTTTCAGTGCGATGTCAGCCTGCTCAACCTTTACATTGCCGGAAAGCAAGACGGTGTGTGGATCGCGGTTCTCGATCCAGTCCGCAATCGCGGCAACCTTCACCGACACGTTGCCCTCTACCGACCCTTCGAACAGTCGTTCGCTCGCCGCATGAAGCACCGCATGATTCCATTCGATGGCCGCATCGAGGAGCGGTCGCTTCGGATCCGTGGTGCAAGTCAGCGACTGGGATTCTTTAGATGCACGGCACTGCACCGTGGTCTTTTCGTCCCATGCATCAAGCTCGTCGAGGGGAATAGAGTACGGCTTTCCCGATTTTGACGAAGGATAGACCGAGACGCATCCCGCAACCCGTTCGTGCCGGAATGCAGCACATCCTCTTCCTCTGGTCAGCGACGACAGCCGCAAGGGCATACGGCGTCAGCCGATCCCTCGTTCCCATTGCTGACGGCTGATCGCATAGAGCACGTGGCGTTTTAGATGCGGATGCGTGTCGGGAACGCGGGGATGGTCGAAATCGCGGTGCGGATCGTGATGCAGGCCAAGCCGGCGCATGACCGCGGTGGAACGATGATTGTCCGTTACCGCGAAAGAGACGATTTCAGGAGGAGCAAATTGGGTGAAGCCATGGCGGAGTGCCGCCTCTCCCGCTTCTGTCGCATATCCCTTGCCCCAATGCCGCTTCGCAAGGCGCCAGCCGATTTCGATTGTGCCCGCCGGGAGGAACGGTTCGAGATCTGGCTTCCAGAGGCCGCAAAAGCCGATCGGTTCGTCGGTTTCCTTCAGGGCCATGGCATAGAAGCCAAGCCCTGTGGTGGCAATGGCATCGCGGATGCCGTCCAGCATCGAATCTGCTTCGGCGCGGCCGCGGCGGAAGGCGAAGAATTCCATCACTTCGGGATCGGAATTGATCTCGTGGAAAAGTGGCCGGTCCGCATCCGTCCAATTGCGCAAAAGCAGACGCTCCGTCGTCGCGATCACTGTCATGGCGTCACAAAATCCGTCTTGCGGTAGCCCTGGATATAAAGGAGCGCGGTCAGATCGCCGTGGTTGATGCGCATTTTCGCTTCGGCGGCGACGGTGGGTTTGGCGTGCAAGGCGACGCCGGAACCGGCAAGATGGATCATGCCGAGATCGTTGGCGCCGTCGCCGACGGCAATCGCTTCTTCGGTGGAGATGCCGAGCCTCGCGGAAATGTCGCTGAGCGCATCCACCTTGGCCTGCTTGCCGAGGATCGGCTCGGCGACGAAGCCGGAGAGCTGGCCGTCCTCTTCGAGAAGGATGTTGGCGCGGTTTTCGTCGAAGCCGAGGATTGCGGCAATGCGGTTGGTGAAGACAGTGAAGCCGCCGGAGACGAGGGCGGTGTAACAGCCTTTCGATTTCATCGTGGCGATCAGTTCCGGACCGCCTGGCGTCAGCGTGATGCGCTTAGCGATGACCTCGTCGACGACCGAGACGGGCAGGCCCTTCAGAAGCGCCACGCGTTCGCGAAGGGAGGGTTCAAAAGCGATCTCGCCGTTCATGGCACGCGCCGTGATAGCTGCGACCTCGTCCTTGAGGCCGACTTCGGCGGCGAGCTCATCGATGCACTCCTGTCCGATCATCGTCGAATCCATGTCGGCGATCAGCAGTTTCTTGCGGCGCGTTTCGGCCTCCTGGACGACCAGATCGATCGGCGCGCTGGCGATGATGGCGAGGATATTCGCCTCTGCGGCTTGCGTATCGGTGCCGTCGCGAAGGGCGATATCGCAGGCGATACCATCCGCCAGCCAGTAGAGCCCGGATGCCTTCACGGTTTCGGCGGCCTGTTCGGCGAACCTCGGCGTGAGGACGGGATTTGACGGATTGGCAACAAGCGTGGCAACGAGAGCCATATGGAAAACCTTCTGAGCGCAACAAGTGCGATCCTGATAACCGGGCCGACTGCCAGCGGCAAGTCCGCGCTTGCTGTGGAATTGGCGAAACGCCACGGCGGCGCTGTCATCAACGCCGACAGCATGCAGGTCTACGATACGCTTCGCATCCTGACCGCGCGGCCGTCCGAGGCGGAGATGCAGGGCGTGCCGCATCATCTCTACGGTTATGTGCCGGCCGGCGATCTCTATTCGACGGGGGCCTGGCTGCGCGACGTCACGGTGTTGCTGCCCGAGCTACGCGCCAAGGGGCAATTGCCGGTTTTCGTAGGCGGGACGGGGCTTTACTTCAAGGCGCTGACCGGCGGCCTATCGGATATGCCGGCGATACCGGAGGAGATCCGCACCCGCCTGCGGGCGCGTTTGCTGGATGAAGGAGCGGAGGCGCTGCATGCCGAGCTTGTCAGGCTCGATCCGGCGGCTGCAGGCAGTCTCAGCATCCAGGACGGGCAGCGCATCGTGCGTGCCCTGGAGGTCGTGGCGGCAACGGGGCAATCGATTCTGCGTTACCAAGAACGGGCAGGGCCGGTGATCGTCGATCCGGCAAGCGCTGAAAAGGTCGTCGTCCTGCCGGAGCGCGCTGTGCTCCACCAGCGCATCAACGGGCGCTTCGAGAAAATGCTGGAGCAGGGTGCTGAAGATGAGGTCAAGACGCTTTTGGCGCTCGGCCTTTCACCGGAAATGCCGGTGATGAAGGCAATCGGCGTCTCGCAGATTGCGGCCATGCTGAAAGGCGAGATGACGCGCAGCGAAGTGATCGAAAAGGGTGCCGCTGCGACGCGGCAATATGCCAAGCGGCAGATGACCTGGTTTCGCAATCAGATGGACGAGAGCTGGAAGCACCTGACATCGCCGCAGCCGTGATCAGCGCGTAAGCTCCAAGTTTGTCAGCTCGTTATAATCACTAGGAACAGAAACCATCGGACCGAGGATGCCATGAACAATTTTCTTGCAAAGACGCTCGCTTCCATCAATGCCTTGATCGCAGTCGTCATCCTGGCATTTTGCACGCTCTCCGGCGCAACCACCGCCTCGGCTCAGGGCGGGTCCGGAATGTTCGTGATCGGAGCGATCGTCGGCGCGATCGCTGGCATCGCGGTCGCCGCGCTGGTCTGCGGAACGATCGCCTTTCTGACGCTGATAGAGCGCCACCTGAGCGTAATTGCCGCTGCTACCAGGCAACCTCAGGGGCAGTAAGCACTCAATCCTTGTTGTAGAGGCTGCTCAGCGGCTTCTTGAGAATGCTGTCGCGGAGCGACATGCCGGGCTCGCGGCGCGGCGTAGCGGTGGAATCCTGCGAGAATGCCGGTTTCTGAGGAACTGTCTCCTCGAGGCGCATCTCGCGCCGAAGAGCTTCCAGGCGGCTGTCCAGAGATGTCTGCGGCGGTACGGTTTGCGGCTCGCGAGGTGCATCGCTGCGCGGCAGCATGTCCGGCCTGTAGGAATCGGTCGGTGCCAGCGGTGGGGCAGAGACGGGTGCCGGATAGGGCACATCCTCCGGCGGCTCTTCGTCGTCGAACAGCATGTCGCTCTGCGCTGTGCTGTAGCTTTGCTGGAAGGACGAAATATCCGGCCCGCCGCTGACGGCGCGCATGCGCGTCACGATCTTGCGCAGATCGACGGTGTCGGGATCTTCGTCGGAATGTTTGGCGGTCGCCCCGTTCGCCTTTGGTAGCAAATGCTGCTCGACCCGCGAAAAGCGCATGCGCATTGGCACGCTGATCGCCTCGCCGAAGGCGATCGCTTCGCCGTTGCCGATCGAGGAGATGAAGCTTGTCGTCGAGATCGACGAGTTCGGGATTGCCGAGCGGATGATGTCCTGGTCGCGGTCGTTGGCAAGGCGCATGGCAAACAGCGTCGAGCACTGCGAGAGGATCGTCTGGTCGAGTTCGCCGGGGCGCTGCGTGATGATGCCAAGCGAGACGCCGTATTTGCGGCCTTCCTTGGCGATACGGGCAATCGCCTGGCGGGTCGGGATGAAGCCGAGATTCGGATCAGCCGGAACATAGCGGTGCGCTTCCTCGCAGACGACAAGCATATGAACGGCGCCGTCGCTCCAGAGGCCGATTTCGAAGGCCATGCGGCAAAGAACAGAAGCGACTGAATTCACCACTTCCGACGGGATGCCGGAAAGCTGGAACGTGCAGATCGGCCGGCCGTCGCCGGGAATGCGGAAGATCTGCGCCACGGTGTCCATGATCGTGTCGCTGATCGTGTTGTTGGAGAACATGAAGTGGTAGCGCGGATCGTTGATCGCCGCGATGATGCGCATCTTCAATGAGCGCAGGAAGGGCTTCTCGGCACGGCCTTCGAGACGGCCGATGCGCTCGTCGATGAGCGCCAGCAGGTCGGCCATGCGGTAGGGGACTGGCGTATCGGCGGTGATCGAGCTCTTTTCGGTCGTGCGCCGGACGAGCGAATTGTCGCTGCCGCGGAAGGCGCGCTTGGCGTCCGGCATGATGTCGCGAAGCATGTCGAGTTCTTCCGGCACCGGCGTGCGGCCGCGAAAGACGACTTCGGCGAATTCTTCAAGCCGCATCAGCCAGAAGGGCAGGTCGAGCGTGTCGGTGTCGATCACGACCGAATGCTTCGGGAAGGCGGCGGCGAATTCGTTGTGCGGATCGAGGATCAGGACACGCAGTTTCGGATCAGCTTCTATCGCCTTATGCAAAAGCAGGGAGACGGCCGTGGATTTGCCGACGCCGGTGGAGCCGACGATCGCGAAATGCTTGGAGAGCATCGACGGGACGTGGATCGCCGCGTCGATGCTTTCGTCCTGGGTGAGCTTGCCGATGACCGCCGTCGTTCCGGCGCCGGCGTCGTAGATGCGCATCAGATCGGCGGCGCGGATGCGGTGGGCGATAGCCCCAAGATGGGGGTAGCACGAAATTCCGGTCGAGAATTCCTCGCGGCCGTCTTCCTCGACACGAACCTCGCCGAGCAGTTCGGTCTCGATCCTGAAATAGTTGTCCTGTCCTTCGCCCCAGGCATGCGTGCCGGTGTTCATGGCATAGACGAGAGCGACGACGCGGTTTCGGCCGACGCTGATCGAGATCAGGCGGCCCACGGACCAGAGTTCGGTAAGATCGGTGCCTCCGGCCTCCGCGATGGCGGCGATGGTCGCGCGGGAACCGCTGCACGCGACGACACGGCCAAGGAAGCGATTCCCGGGGGTTAGATTGTCGCGGCGGTCCTGCTCGCTGGCTGTGCCTGACGTTTGCAAGTCGTTGTTGAGCAACGGCCCACTCCCTACGTTAGCCAGCAATCCTATGATTTATCCTTTAACAAAATCCTTCCGGGACCTTGTTTCTTAATGGGATAGCCGACGCGGCATGGTGCGCCGGGCGCCGATTTTTTATTTCGGCAAGCGTTGACGCTGTGAAATTTTCTGTCTATCAATTGCGCCCATGAAAATCGCAGCGGTTCTTATTGTGGTGGGAAAGCGCATGGGCAGGATGGTGTAACCATCCGGCGACAGCCACCCATGCGCTAGATGACAGGCTCCCTCTGGGGCCTTTTTTTATGCCTGAAATCCAGGCATCCGCACCAAAGACCTCAATCCCAGCAGTCAAAATGGAACAGAAAACATGACGGGCACGGACAAGCAGACGGCAGACAATCGGATGACAGGAGCGGAAATCGTTCTGCGGGCGCTGAAGGACAACGGTGTCGAGCATCTCTTCGGCTATCCGGGCGGCGCCGTGCTGCCGATCTATGACGAGATCTTCCAGCAGGACGAGATCAAGCATATCCTCGTCCGCCATGAGCAGGGCGCCGGCCATGCCGCCGAAGGCTATGCCCGCTCGACCGGCAAGGTCGGCGTCATGCTGGTCACCTCCGGTCCGGGTGCAACCAATGCCGTCACGCCGCTGCAGGACGCTCTGATGGATTCGATCCCGCTCGTCTGCCTCACCGGCCAGGTGCCGACCTCGCTCATCGGTTCAGACGCCTTCCAGGAATGCGATACCGTCGGGATCACGCGGCCTTGCACCAAGCACAACTGGCTGGTCAAGGATGTCAACGAGCTCGCTGCCGTTATCCATGAAGCCTTCCGCATCGCCCAGTCCGGCCGGCCCGGCCCGGTCGTCGTCGATATTCCGAAGGACGTCCAGTTCGCGACAGGCACCTATACGCCGCCGTCCGATCATACGATTCAGAGAAGCTATCAGCCGAAACTCCAGGGCGATCTCAACCAGATTCATGCGGCAATCGAGCTGATGGCCAATGCGCGCCGTCCTGTCATCTATTCCGGCGGCGGCGTCATCAATTCCGGTCCGGAAGCCTGCAGGCTACTGCGCGAGCTGGTGGAACTCACCGACTTCCCGATCACTTCGACGCTGATGGGCCTTGGCGCCTATCCGGCCTCCGGCAAAAACTGGCTGAAGATGCTCGGCATGCATGGTTCCTACGAGGCCAACATGGCGATGCACGATTGCGACGTCATGGTCTGCATCGGCGCCCGCTTCGACGACCGCATTACCGGCCGCATCAATGCCTTCTCACCGAATTCCAAGAAGATCCACATCGACATCGACCCGTCCTCGATCAACAAGAACGTTCGCGTCGACATCCCCATCCGCGGCGACGTCGCGTACGTGCTGGAAGACATGGTCCGCCTGTGGCGTGCCCTGCCGAAGAGGCCGGAGAAGGGCCAACTTTCCGACTGGTGGACGAGCATCGCACGCTGGCGCGCGCGCAATTCCTTCGCCTACACGAAGAGTAACGACGTCATCATGCCGCAATACGCGCTCGAGCGTCTTTATGAACTGACAAAGGACCGCGACACCTACATCACCACCGAAGTTGGCCAGCATCAGATGTGGGCAGCGCAGTTCTTCGGCTTCGAACAGCCGAACCGCTGGATGACCTCGGGCGGCCTCGGCACGATGGGTTACGGCCTGCCCGCAGCGCTCGGCGTGCAGATCGCCCATCCCGAAAGCCTCGTCATCGATATTGCCGGCGATGCCTCGATCCAGATGTGCATCCAGGAAATGTCGGCGGCGATCCAGCACAATGCGCCGATCAAGATCTTCATCATGAACAACCAATACATGGGCATGGTCCGCCAGTGGCAGCAGCTGCTGCACGGCAACCGGCTGTCCAACTCCTATACGGAGGCGATGCCGGACTTCGTGAAGCTGGCGGAGGCCTATGGCGCCGTCGGCCTGCGCTGCGAAAAGCCGGATGACCTCGACGGTACGATCCAGGAGATGATCGACGTGAAAAAGCCGGTCATCTTGGATTGCCGCGTCGCCAATCTCGCCAACTGCTTCCCGATGATCCCGTCGGGCAAGGCGCATAACGAGATGCTGCTGCCGGACGAAGCCACGGACGAAGCGGTCGCCAATGCGATCGACGCCAAGGGCCGTCAGCTCGTTTGATATCGAAGGTGAGGAAGCCAAGACAATGAACGCACATCTACAGCCGACAGGCTCCGCCTACTTCATCTCGCCGGAAACCGCAGCCGCCGAGAACCATACCCTTTCGATCCTCGTCGATAACGAGCCAGGCGTCCTTGCCCGCGTCATCGGCCTCTTCTCCGGCCGGGGCTACAACATCGAAAGTCTGACGGTCTCCGAAACTGAGCATCAGGCGCATCTGTCGCGCATCACCATCGTGACGCGCGGTACGCCGCATGTGCTGGAGCAGATCAAGGCGCAGCTCGAGCGCATCGTGCCGGTGCATCGCGTCGTGGATCTGACGGTGCGCGCCCGCGAACTCGGGCAGGAGCGGCCGATCGAACGGGAAGTGGCGCTCGTCAAGGTGGTCGGGACCGGCGAAACGCGCGCCGAGACGTTGCGTCTTGCCGATGCCTTCCATGCCAAAGTAGTCGATGCGACCGTCGAGCATTTCATTCTGGAAATCACAGGCAAGTCCTCGAACATCGATCAGTTCGTGGCGATCATGAAGCCGCTCGGCCTGATCGAAGTCTGCCGCACAGGCATCGCGGCCATGAACCGCGGCCCGCAGGGAATGTGAACCGGCGTCTGGCTCGCCGCCGCCTTTTCAGAGCATTTCGAGCGCCGATTTGCGAGTCGGCGGCGGGAAGGCGGCGTCGAGGGCTGCCCAATCCTCGTCGCTGATATCGAGCGATACGCAATCGCGGTTTTCGGCGGCGCGTTCGGCATTCGACGTCTTCGGGATGGCGATTACGCCGTCGCGTTCGAGAAGAAAGGCGAGGGCAACCTGCGCCGGTGTCGCCTGATTGGCCTTGGCGATGCGGATGAGCTCGGGATTGTGCAGGATGCGGCCCTGCTCGATCGGCGAATAAGCCATGACCGGGATATCGTGCTTCTGGCACCAAGGCAGTAGATCGTACTCGATGCCGCGCCGCGCGAGATTGTAGAGAACCTGGTTGGTGGCGACAAGCCTGCCGCCTGGGACGGTAAGCAGTTCCTCCATGTCGCCGATATCGAAATTCGAAACACCCCAGGTGCCGATCTTTCCGGCGTCCTTCAGGTCCTCGAAGGCCTCGACCGTGTCGGCAAGCGGATGTTCACCACGCCAATGCAGCAAGTAGAGATCGATCTGGTCGACACCAAGACGGGAGAGGCTTCTCTCGCAGGCCTCGATCGTCCCCCTGCGGCTGGCATTCCACGGATAGACCTTGGTCACGATGAACAGCCCGTCGCGCCGGCCCTTGATGGCGCGGCCAACGATGCGTTCGGAGTCGCCCTCGCCGTACATTTCGGCCGTGTCGATCAGTGTCATGCCGAGCTCGATGCCGGCCTTGAGGCTCGAGATTTCGCGCTCGGCTTCCGACGCCCGCTCTCCCATGTTCCAGGTGCCCTGGCCGAGGGCCGGGACTTCGATGCCGTTCGGAAAGGTGATCTTGGGAATGGGGTCGTCTTGCATGGCCGAATCTTCCGTTTTTCTTCCAAAGATTGCGCAGCCGCGTCATCTTTCAAGCAATCCTGTCACTGTGACAATGATTATCTGGCTTAAGGAATAATGGTCGGTTAGCTGCCTGATTGACAGGGATCGACGTGGTTGATGACGATCCGCGGGAGGTTCCATGCCGCTGGATACGTTTCTGGCACTCGTTCTTTTTGCCTTCACGACCTCGATCACGCCGGGGCCGAACAACATGATGCTTTTTGCATCGGGCGCGAATTTTGGCTTTCGCCGGACGATCCCGCATATGTTCGGCATTGGCGCTGGGTTTTTCTCGCTGCTTCTCGGCGTCGGCCTCGGGCTCGGCGCGTTGCTGCATACGGTGCCTGCGCTTTATACAGCGCTGAAATTCGGGGGCGGCATCTATCTTGTCCGGATCGCCTGGAAGATCGCGACGTCACGGTCGCTGAGCGAGGGCATGGAAAGCGTCAAGCCGATGTCATTCGTTGCGGCAGCCGCCTTCCAATGGGTCAATCCCAAGGCCTGGGTTATGGCAGTGACGGCGATGGCGACTTACACCAATCCAGAACTTTACGTCGCAAGCGTGCTGATCGTCGGCCTGGCCTTTGCGGCGGTCAACGTTCCGAGTGTTTCGACTTGGGCCGGTTTCGGCTCCGCATTGCGCGAATGGCTATCCGACCCGGTACGGCTCAAATGGTTCAACGTCACCATGGCGGCGCTCTTGGTGGTTAGCCTCTGGCCGATGTTGAAATAATGGGAAGATCCTTCGACGGAGAAGGCGGACGATCCAAAGCAGTCGTCCGCCGATTCGATCATAACCCGCCAGACTGCACTATGATCGTCGGGTCGGTAAAGTTGCGGTAGCCCAAGAGCGGGATGTCGCAGCGGCGGTCGAACTCGCCGACCGGTGCGATGCGCGGACAGTTCTCCGCGGACTTATAGGGATGTCCGGGAATTTGGTACTCGCCCTCTTTTAGATTGTGGTAATCGCCGGCGGTCGCCCAAGAAGCAAAAACAGTAGCGACAGCGAATGCGGGAAGAATGATCCTGTTCATCGCAATGCCTTTCCCCTGCTTGCAAGCCGGCGAAGGATATCACGCAAACCGGATTTGGCCTCGGGATCATTGGGATTAGCTCTTTTGTTTCAGGTGTTTACGCCATCGCAGGGTTGACCTTGATCGCATCCCACATGACGTACGGCAATTTAGCTAACGCTGCGGCAGCTAAATTAATGCGAGCGAGGGCTTGTTGAGCATCAGCCAGAGAATGCCGGCGACGGCGAAGAATGCGGGGAAACCGCACGCGAACCATATCCGCTAGAGGCGGAAATATTCGTCCGGAAGCGGAACGCCGCTGGTGCTTGCCCACCGCGCCAGGTCGCGAAGCCTGATCTGTATCCAAACGACCGGCAGCCAGAAGAGGCCGGTGACGACATAGAGCAGGAGGGAAAGCGCGATCCAGCCTTCACTGAAATCCCAGCCGACGATGCGGGCAAGCAGATACCCCTGTCACCGGCTGGAGAATGACGGCCGTGGCCGTGAAGAGCGTATCGGCAACCACTACTGTCCCCGCGACATGCGCAATCAGTTTTGGATCGCGTGTCCGGTGCGCCGCGACCATGAAGAAGGCGATGCCCGCACCTGTTCCGAAGAGGACCGTTGCGCCGATCACGTGGGCGTGCAGGAGACATTGCGCAAGCATTAGCGTTCATCCAGGACGGCGAGGGTGACGAGCGTCAGCAGCAACGACGGCAGGACTTTGACGAGCGGTCCCAGCGGATCGAGCCAAAGTTCGGGCTCCAGAAGTGAACCTCCGGCCAGATAGGCGACAGCAACGGCGAGCATGCCAAGGAGGGCTTTGCGGGCGATGGGCCGGAAAAGGAGTGCTGCACCGAGCGCGATGTCGACGGCGCAGGTGAAAGGGTGAGTGCCATCGCCGCGGCGGTCGGCATGAAGGGTAGAAGAGGCTGACTTGCCGCTTTTGGCGACAGAAGCGGAATAATGCCGGATAGCAACCAAAACAGTGCGAGGCATACGACCATCAGCGGCTTCAGCAGATAGAGGCGCGCGAACCACAGATCTTGAATGCCCGACGGGTTGGCTGCCAGTGTAGCCGCGGCCGAGCCGCTGGGGATGGTCGGAATCGTTCCGCTGCTTGTGACGCCCTTGGACATGACGGCCATGGCGGTCGAACGCAAGGGTGAGCGCCAGCCGAGGCGTCCGGCGATATCGGCAAGCCAAGTTAAGGGCTTTGCCAACGCTGTTGGGATGGGGATGACGGGCGCGGGCGGAAGGCCCAGCCACGTCCGATGCAGTTTCACGAGGTCGGAGAGCGTTAACGTCTCTCCGGATGCGAGCGCGACGTCGCTTCCACTGGCAATTTCGCCGGAGACCGCTGCGTTGACGGCGGCAGCGACATCCTTGATGTCGATCGTCTCGACCGGGCTTTGGGAATGGATAAGCGGCAACCCAAATGGCAGAGACGCGAGTGCTCGTAAGAGTGCTGAACCGCCGTGCGAATTGCGGCCGAGAACGAGCGCCGGGCGTAGAATGACGTAAGATAAACCACTTGACGCAAGGGCATTATCGGCGCGGCGTTTTGTGGCGAGGAACGGCAGATCGGCAACTGGACCACTCGTGTTTGCTGAGATCTGGATGATGAGGCGGATGTTCGATATCTTGGCCGCAGCATAGAGCGCCAGCATCGCATCTGCCTGTGATGCGGCAAGATCGTCAGAGAGGCCGTCCTGCAGGGCGCCTGCGCAGTTGACGACCACATGCTGGTCTTTCAGTGTCTCCTGCCAATCGGCAGCTGTGGTCATGTGCGCGAGATCGGCGCGCAGCCAGCGGACATCGGGCCATTTGATCCGGGCCTGGACGGAAGTGCGGGCAAGGCCGCTTACGACATGGCCATCTGCCGCCAGACGGGCGGCGACGGCGGAGCCGATGAAACCAGTTGCGCCGAGAATCAGAATGTTCATGTGCCGAGATTATCGAAAAACCGCAAGGCGCATAGATTGGCTTGGCGGGTTGCCTCCAAGCGCCTTAAGATAAGGTTTCATGCGCGGAGGGCCTCGTCTTGCACGATCATCCTGATCACGACCACGACCATCATCACGACAACCGCTATTCCGACATGCAGGCGCGTGTGAAAGCACTGGAGACGGTGCTGACGGAGAAGGGGTTGATCGATCCGGCGGCGATCGATGCGATCGTCGAGACCTATGAGACGAAGATCGGCCCGCGCAACGGCGCCCATGTCGTTGCTAAGGCCTGGAGCGATGCCGCGTTTGCCGAATGGCTGAAGACCGATGCTACGGCGGCGATCGCGAGCCTCGGTTATACCGGACGGCAAGGCGAACATATGCGCGCGGTCTTCAATACGCCGGAGACCCACAACCTCGTCGTCTGCACGCTTTGCTCCTGTTATCCATGGTCGGTGCTCGGCCTGCCGCCGGTCTGGTACAAGGCGCCGGCCTATCGCGCGCGGGTCGTGATCGATCCGCGCGGCGTGCTTGCCGAATTCGGCCTGACGCTCCCGGCGGAGAAGAAAATCCGCGTCTGGGATTCGACGGCCGAGCTGCGCTATCTCGTCATTCCCGAGCGTCCCGAGGGAACGGAAGGTCTGAGCGAGCAGCAACTCGCCGGTCTCGTCAGCCGCGATGCGATGATCGGAACAGCAATTGCCTCAGCGCCGGGAGTTGCCGCATGAATGGGCCGCACGATCTTGGCGGACAGATGGGGTTCGGGCCGGTCGCGCCTGAAAAGGACGAGCCGTATTTCCATGCCGAATGGGAGAAACGAGCGCTTGGCCTGACGCTATCCTGCGGTGCCTTCGGCGCCTGGACGATCGACGAGAGCCGGCACGCGCGCGAGAACATTCCGCCGGCTGATTATCTTTCTGCAAGCTATTATGAAATATGGATGCGGGCGCTGGAAGTGCTGCTCGAGCGGCACGGGTTCGCAACGGCTGCGGAGATCGACGCCGGGCACAAGCAGACGGCCGGAGCGGTGCCGAAACGGGTTCTGAAGGCGGATATGGTTGCAAGCGTTCTGGCGCGCGGAGGCGCTTGCGACCGTCCGGTGGAAACGGCTGCGCGCTTTGCCGTCGGCGACAAGGTCCGGACGAAGAATTTCAATCCGGAAACGCATACCCGGTTGCCGCGCTATGCGCGTGCCAGGAGCGGCGTGATCGAGGCGGTGCAGGGCTCCTTTGTGTTCCCGGACGACAATGCGCATGGCAAGGGCGAGAATCCGCAATGGGTCTATACCGTCGCGTTCGACGGGAAGGAAATCTGGGGCGAGGGCGCCGATTCCTCGCTGACGGTGTCGATCGATGCCTGGGAGAGCTATCTTGAGCCTGTGTGAAACGGCTTCGCCGCTGGCGCGATTGCCCGAACTGCCGAAATCCGCCGATGGCGAGCCCGTCTTTCCCGAGCCCTGGGCGGCTGCAGCTTTTGCAATGACGGTACACCTCCACGAACGCAGTCTCTTCACATGGAGCGAATGGGCGGAGACGCTTTCGGTCGAACTGCACACGCCTGGCCGGGCAATCGACGGCAGCGATTATTTCGACTGCTGGGTTGCAGCGCTTTCCTCGCTCCTTGTCAGCAAGGGCATCGCCGATGCTGGTACCGTCCGTTTGCTGCAGGAGAGCTGGCAGCGTGCCGCGGAAGCGACACCGCATGGAAAGCCGATCGAGCTTTCCAACGATCCGCTGCGCTGATCGTCACGACGGAAACTGCTTGTAGCACTCCTCGGCCACCTGCCGCAGCATGTCGCGCGAAATCTCGCCGGTGACAGCATAACCGAGTTCGCCGTCGATCCAGTAGAACGTCTCGACACCGCCGGCGGAGGCGAAGCGGAAGCTCGTCGTCCGGTTCGCCTTGTTGCGGCCGACCAGCGCGGTCAGGCGTTCGCCCGCCTGGTTTTCGTACATGAACATCGCGCCCGGCTTTCCATCCACCGGTAGCAGCCGTCCGCCGACGAGCCGGAAGCCGAGGGACTGCAGGTCCGGCACCTTCAGGTTCGGGATCGACAGCCGTTTGCCGAGCCAGGTCGCCAGATGCGCCTCCTCGTTGGCGAAGACCTCGACCGGGTGGCGAACCTCGCTTGCATAGACCAGGAATGCGTTCTGTGCCTCTGCCGGCAGCGTCTCGGAAGCGGCAAGCTTCAGCTCGGGTTGCTGGACGAGCGGAGGGCCGTAATGACCGGCAAGGGCGCCAAGCGCGAAGATGAAAACGGCGGCTGCGGCGATGGCCGAGCGTCTTGCCCAAATGGAAGTGCCATTCTCCGGCGTGACCAGCAGGATGTCGCTTTCCTTGGATTTTTCGTAAGGCGCGAACATCGCGCGGATCGCGGCATTCTGTGCCTGCCATGCCGTCACCTTGGCGGCGTCCTCGGGATTGTCCTGCAGCCATGTCTCGACACGGGCGCGGGCGCTTTCGGGCAACTGCCCGTCAGCATAGGCGTGGAGGTCCGCTTCGGGCACGGTCGGGTTGGTTTCGTTCATTTCGGTCTCCGAAGCGTAATCACATTGTCAGCCTTCATTCGGTCCCCAAGCCTCTGGCGGGCGCGCGACAGGCGTGACATGACGGTGCCGACGGGTATGTCGAGCGCGGCGGCCACCTCGCTGTAGGTATAGCCTTCGATGACCACCAGCATCAGCACGGCACGGCTCTCCGCCGAAAGGCTGTTCAGCGCATCTTCCAGTCGCAAGCGCTCCAGCGGGTCGGCGGGCGTCTCAGGCGAGGGCACGACCTCGGCACTGTCAAGCTCGACCATCATGCCGGGCGGGGTCTGGCGGCGCGTGTTGCGGTAGAGATTGGTCATGATGGTCAGTGCCCAGCCGCGCAGGTTCAGGCCGCGCCACTGCGAACGGCGGGCAAGCACTTTCTCGACACAGTCCTGCAGCAGATCCTCGCCATCGGCGTCGGAGCGGGTGAGGCTTCGCGAATAGCGCCGGAGCGAGGGAAGGAGGGCCAGGATCTGGCCCTCGAACGTTTCAGGTGCGGGTGTCTTCACGCCGGTTCACTCAGGGCTTGGCAAGCTCCCAATTGCCGCCCACGCCATCGCCGGTGATATCGCCCTTCTTGGTATCCTTCACCCAGAAATAGAGCGGCATGCCGTCCTTGGCCCATTGCTTCGTGCCATCCTTGCGATCGATGATCGAATATGCCCCATCGGCCTTCGCATCGCTAGCGGCCTTCAGCGGCGGCCAGTTCTTGGCGCATTGGTCGTAGCAATTGGAAACGCCCTTCGTATCCTTCTTGAAGGTGTAGAGCGTCATGCCGTTTTCGCCGGCAAGCACTTTGCCCTTGGCGGTCTCGACGGTCATCACCGGCTCTGCCGCGAATGCAGCCGTTGCCGCAGCGGATGCGACGGCGAAAGCGATCAAGAATTTTGCGGATTTCATGCGGGTCTCTCCTCACGTTCGGCAGGCTTTTCGCTGCCGGAGATGAGACACGGGGAGCGGTGATTTTATTCCATGTGGAGGGTGAGATTTTTGAAATGAATGCCTCGTTTGCGCCCGATGGCGACTTGCCCGCCTTGAACCAGAAACATTCGTCGCTTAAATTGCCGGCAATCGATCATTTCAACTGGATGTGTGCAGCAATGGATTTCAACCCGATCGCAACGCCAATTCGCCTTGCCACCGGGGAACGTCATATCCATGCCTGCATCCATCACTCTCTCCAATCTGTCGTGGTCCACGCCTGACGGCCGGCCGCTTTTCTCAAATCTCGATCTGAACTTCGGCACGGACCGCGCAGGTCTTGTCGGCCGCAACGGCGTTGGCAAGACGACGCTTCTCAAGTTGATCTCCGGCCAACTCCAGCCTCAGTCCGGGACGATAGCTTTGGGCGGTAGCCTGGGCGTGCTGCGCCAAAGCGTCCAGGTGGAAGCCGACGAAACGGTTGGCGATCTCTTCGGCGTGACCGAGGCGCTCGCCGTCCTTCGGCGGGCCGAGGCGGGCGAAGCGACGGCCGAAGAGCTTGCGTCTGCCAACTGGACGCTGGAAGCACGCATGGCCTCCGCTCTCGATCGCACCGGGATCGATGCTGAGCCCGGGACACGTCTTGCCGCGCTGTCGGGCGGACAGCGCACGCGGGCGGGACTTGCCGCACTGATCTTCGTCGAGCCCGATTTTCTCATCCTCGACGAGCCGACCAACAATCTCGACCGCGATGGACGCCGAGCCGTCATCGACCTGCTCGCAAACTGGCGGGCGGGAGCCATCGCCGTCAGCCATGACCGGGAACTGCTCGAAACCATGGACGCGATCGTCGAGCTGACGTCGCTCGGCGCGACCCGTTACGGCGGCAACTGGAGCCAGTACCGGGAGCGCAAGGCTGTCGAGCTGGCTGCAGCGCAGCTTGACCTCGCCGACGCAGAGAAGCGCGTGGCCGAGGTTGAGCGAAGCGCGCAACTGACAGCCGAACGGCAAGCGCGCAGGGATCGCGCCGGCCGGAAGAAGGCCGCCAAGGGCGACTTGCCGCGCATCGTCGCCGGCGCATTGAAACGGCGTAGCGAAGCAACACGCGGCGACAACGCCCGGCTTGCCGAACGCAGGCGTACCCAGGCGCTTGAAGACGCCGCCGCCGCGCACGACAAGATCGAAATCCTACAGCCATTTTCGGTGACGCTGCCGCCGGCTGGACTGCCTGCCAACAAGGTTGTGCTGAAAATGGACTCTGCGACGGCAGGCTATCGGCCTGCCGATGCGGTCCTTAGCGATCTGTCCTTTGAGATCGTTGGACCGGAGCGCATCGCCGTTACCGGCCCGAACGGTTCGGGCAAGACGACATTGCTGGCGCTTGTCACTGGGGAGTTGAAGCCATGGACCGGGACGGTTTCAGTCATGACCAAGTTCGCAATGCTCGACCAGCAGGTGAGCCTGCTCGATCCGTCGATCTCGATTCGCGACAATTTTCTGCGGATAAATCCGCGCGCGGCCGAAAATGCCTGCCGGTCGGCGCTCGCCCGGTTCATGTTCAGGGCCGATGCGGCGCTCCAGATCGTATCGACGCTCAGCGGCGGCCAGCTGCTGCGGGCCGGCTTGGCGTGCGTTCTGGGCGGACCGAAACCACCCTCGCTCCTTATCCTCGACGAACCGACCAATCATCTCGACATCGATTCGATCGCTGCGGTCGAAAGCGGATTGCGTGCCTATGACGGCGCGCTACTGGTCGTCAGTCACGATGACGTCTTTCTGGACGGCATTGGGATTACGCGCAGACTGGAATTGCCTACGGGCCATTCACCAGCTTGAGGATGAGCTGCTGGATATTGCCGCCTTGGCCCATCTCGACCTTGTCGAAATCGCGGCCCTGCTGGCGCTGGTAGCCGGAGAGTTCGCCGAGGCGTTTCGTCAGCACGACGCGGATCTTGCTGCAGTCCGGATCGTCGGCGGCGGTGAGGCCAAGGCTGTAGGCCTCGATCGCCTTGACCATATGCTTGATGGTTTCGCCGTGCCAGCGCTCGTGGGTCTCGACGCCTGTAATGAAGCTCTCCCAACTCACCTTGGTCGCAGACGGTAGCTGCGTCGAAGGCTTCGGCAGCGTGTACGTGATGATCAGTTTCGGCCGCGCCACAGTCAGATTGCAGGATTTGTCCGGCTGCGGCTCGTACTTCCTGGTCCAGGTGAGCTTGAAGGTCGTATGCGCGATCACGCGTCCGATGCCGGCCTTCGGGCCATGTTCGCCGATCGATGCGTAGAGCTCGGCGCCCGATTTGCCGGTGATGGCGTAGGGCTTGACCTGTTCGACGGCCAGCCATTCCGCTTGGGCGGCAGCAGGCATCGGCACAGCCACCATCATCAGGCAGAGTTGAATGCTTCTTCTCACGCGAATCCCTCAGGCAACGCGGCGACACTAAAGGGCGCAAAACCTGCGTTCAAGCGGCTGAGAGCAGGCAATCGCGCGGCAGCTACCTGCTGGCGCACTTTTCCGCCTTGCTTCGCGGCCGCGAATCCTGCCAAGTCGCTCGCATGCAATTTGCTCCGCAACAGGACGAAGCCCTGAAGGCCGTTTCGAAATGGCTGAAGGAGGGCCGGTCGCCGCTCTTCCGTCTGTTCGGCTATGCCGGAACGGGCAAGACGACGCTCGCCAAGCATTTTGCGGAGAATGTCGACGGCGACGTGCTGTTTGCCGCCTTCACCGGCAAGGCAGCGCAGGTGTTGCGTTCGCGCGGGGCGAGCAACGCCAAGACGATCCATTCGCTGATCTACCGTCCGCGCGGCGAAGAGGCGGTCGAGGACGAGCAGACCGGCAAGACCTCGATCGCGCCGATGTTTTCCATCAACCGGCAGAGCCCGGTCGCCAAGGCTGCGCTGATCATCGTCGACGAATGCTCTATGGTGGACGAGGCGCTCGGCAAGGATCTCATGAGTTTCGGCACGCCGATCCTGGTGCTCGGCGACCCCGGCCAGCTGCCGCCCGTTTCGGGCGGCGGCTTCTTCACCAATCAGGAGCCGGATTACCTGCTGACGGACATCCACCGGCAGGCGCGTGACAATCCAATCATTAAGCTTGCAATGCAGGTGCGCGAAGGCAACGAAATCATGCATGGCGACTACGGCACCGCCCAGGTGATCTCGAAGAACGAGGTCAACCAGGCGCTGGTGCTCGACGCCGACCAGGTGCTCGTCGGCACCAACCGCACGCGGCGGCGCTATAACCAGCGGCTGCGCGAGTTGAAGGGCTTCACGGCCGATTATCCACAGACAGGCGACAAGCTCGTCTGCCTGCGCAACGACCCCGCCAAGGGGCTGCTCAACGGCTCGCTCTGGCAGGTGATGACGTCGTCGAAGGAGACGACGAAGCCGGGTATCAACCTGCTCGTGCGGCCGGAAGACGACGACATGGATCGCGGCGCGGCCAAGATCAAGCTGCTGAAGCAGGCTTTCGAGGATGTCGAAGGCGAAATCCCGTGGAACACGCGCAAGCGCTACGACGAATTCGATTACGGCTATGCTCTGACCGTGCACAAGGCGCAGGGCTCGCAGTGGAATAATGTTGTGCTCTTCGATGAAAGCTGGGCCTTTCGCGATACCCGCGAACGGTGGCTTTACACGGCGATCACCCGCGCGGCGGAAACGCTGACAATCGTGCGGTGACGCTGCGGAAACGGTGGCGGCCGTTGCCGGAGCGTCAAATCTTGACGATGCCGAGAAGCACCGCCTTGGCGATCGCCTGGAAGCGGTTGTTTGCGCGGAACTTCAAGATGATGTCGGCTTCAAGCGCCTGTGCTTCGTCATGCTTCAGGTCAAGCGACCGGGCGATGCGCTGCGTCGAGAAGCCCTCGGCCATCAAAGAGAGGCAGCGCAATTCCTTATCCGAAAGAGTGGATTGATCCTCGTTGTCGTTCAGCAACGGTATCTCGCTGCTGGCGTCGGGGTCGAGCAGGTCGCTGACCTGCTGTAGCTGACGATGCAGTGTCGACATTTCCGCCGTTAGCTCGCGCTTGCGGACGGCGAGCGCCTCCTGGAATATTGCCTCGGCTTCCTCCTGTGAGGCAGCGCGGCCCAAATCGCCCATCAGTTCCTGAATGACGGCGATCGGCATCCCTGCCTCGCGGCAGATGTTGATGACGGCCATGCGCATCACATCGTCTTCGCCGTAAACGCGCATCAGGCCGATGCGGTTTGCCGAGAGCAGTCCTTTCTCTTCGTAGAAATGTAGTGTCCTGTGCGTGACCCCGAATGCGTTCGCCATTTCGGCGATTGGCACCGGTCCCTCAGGCAAATCCGGCGGTAGTGCTGCAGATGGCAGGAACCGGTATCTGGACCTGGACCGGCTTTCCGAAGCTTTACCGGCGGCACGTTTGGCACCGTCTGGCATGAACCCTCCTGGAGCAAATAGTTGCACCTCATGCGGTTTGCCAGTTGCTTCGAAGGCGCTGCGGAGTGGTGTTTCCTCGAGGCGTTCTTGTCGTCGGGAAGAAGCAGTACGCGGCGTACTTACTCGATACTTATTCTCACGTTATGCGTGAATGGGCATTTTTGTAAGTGCTAAAAATAATCGTTCTTAAATAGGATAGCATCGCGCAGCATTCGAAAACTTGATATCCGGCGTGACGTTAGCCGGATTGGCAGCGGGCGTCACTGAATCGCTGGTGAGGCGTCCATCACAGATTTGCATGCAGCCATATGCGAATCTCGTTGGCCTCGGCCGGTTCGTTGGCATAAAAGCAGCTCACGCTTTACCCATATCGAATGGATCATCGACATGCCGACGACGCTTTCCGTGAACCTCAACGCCATCGCCATGCTGCGCAACAGGCGCGATCTGCCTTGGCCGAGCGTAGAAGGGCTGGGGCGCATCGCCTTGCAGTCAGGTGCCAGCGGGCTGACCGTCCATCCGCGGCCGGACCAGCGGCATATCCGGTTCTCTGACCTGCCGGTGATCCGCAACCTGATCGACGACGAGTTTCCGGAAGCAGAGTTCAATATCGAGGGCTATCCGACGGAGGAATTCCTCGAGCTCTGCAAGGATGCCGCACCAGAGCAGGTGACCCTCGTGCCCGATGATCCGTCGCAGGCGACATCCGACCACGGCTGGGATTTCCGTAAACACCGGGCCTTCCTCACGGACGTCGTCGCACGGCTGAAGAAGATGGGAGCCCGCATTTCGCTGTTTGCCGATGGCGACAGCGATGCCGAGGCGGTTAAGATCGCCAAGGCGGTGGGGGCGGACCGGATCGAGCTTTACACTGGCCCCTATGGCGGCTGTTACGACGCGCCGGAGCGGGCAGGCCCCATTCTCGAAGCGCTCGGCAAGACGGCGGACGCAGCCCTTGCGATCGGACTGGGTGTCAATGCCGGCCATGACCTGACTGTCGCCAATCTGCCGCCGCTCGTGGCGCGCATCCCGAAGCTTGCAGAAGTTTCGATCGGCCACGGCCTGACGGCCGATGCGCTGGAATACGGCATGGCGGAAACGGTGCGGCGGTTCTGCCGGGCCTGCGGGCAGAAGGTTTAAGGTTATCGGATTTCCGGTAGATGCCGATCGGCGATAAACGCGCCACCGCAGGGCCAGTTCTTCCGTCCCTAAACCCTCTGCCGGAATCCTCGGCCATGAGCCGAGGATCCAAGCCGCTACTCGCCGATCGAGGAGTGGATGCTCGGGTCAAGCCCAAGCATGACGGAGTGTTTGGAGGCGCAGCGGCTCAAGAGGCGGCGACGTGCTCTTTGTCCCGGTGCGCCGGCCTCCTGAGCGCAAGCGGCCTACGCCAGCAGCGCCGCCTTGTTTGCAACGAAGAAGTCCTTGAGCTTCTGCGTCTGCTTGCCGGTCAGCGTCTTGAAGTCGTCCGTGACGAGATCGAAGTTGCCGGCGCGGATGTTGGCATCTGCGGAGACCAGCATGTCGGCGACGAAATCGGGAAGGCCCGCGCTCCGCATACCCTGGCCGAGCTGCTCGTCGCTGACTTTGACGGCCTGTAAGGGCTTTCCGACAGCAGCAGCGATGCCGGTGGCGACCTCGTCGGCCGTCAGCGATTCGCTGCCCGTTAGCGTGTAGGTCGCGCTTTCGCTCGTGCCGGAGGCGAGGGCGGCGGCGATCGCCAATGCGCAGTCTTCGCGGGAGATGTTGGAAATCTTGCCGTCGCCGCTTGCCGTGTACCAGCTGCCGGACTGCAGGTTATGCGGCATGCCGTGTAGATAATTGTCGAAATACCAGGCGTTGCGGATGATCGTGTAGGGAATGCCGGCTGCCTTGATGGCGTTTTCGGTGCCGAGGTGATCCGGTGCGAAAGTGACGACCGACTTGTCGGGCGAGGGCATCGAGGTGTAGGCGATGTGCTTCACGCCGGCCTTGGCGGCAGCCTCCACGGCGGCCTTGTGCTGCGTCAGGCGCTGGCCGGGAACGGCGAGCGCGTCGGTGCTGATGATGAGCAGCCGATCGACGCCCTTGAAGGCGGCTTCGAGGCTTGCCGCATCGTCGAAGTCGGCCTTGCGGGTGGCGACGCCCCTTGAGGCGAGCGCAGCAAGTTTCGCCGGATCGCGGGTGGCGGCGACGATGCTTCCGGCCGGAACCTTGTACGTTTCGAGCAGGTGATGAATGACGCGCTGGCCAAGTTGGCCGGCGGCGCCGGTGACGAGAATCGTTTCGCTCATAGGTCTTCCTCTATGGTGGTCTCAAAAAGAGAGCAGCTCTAAAATAGGAATTGACTTCGTGCTGTAAAGAAGGCAGTTTTTCCGCTCTACGTTACCAAAAGGGAACCAGCCCATTATGAGCGCTGTCGTCAATCTGAAGAGCAAGCCGGCCCCCGGTATCCGCCGGGAGATCGATCTCGGCAGTCTCGATTTTAACAATTGCCCGGTCAGGGACATGATGCAGCAGATCGGCGGCAAGTGGTCGACGCTGCTTTTGGAGGCGCTTGCCGCGCGGCCCTACCGCTTCGGCGAGCTGCGGCGGAAGATACCGGATATCTCGCAGAGGATGCTGACGCAGACGCTGCGTGACCTGCAGCGCGAGGGCTATATCGAGCGGGAGGTATTTCCGACGAAGCCGCCGAGCGTCGAATACCGGGTCACCGAACTCGGGCGCTCGCTTTACGCCACGCTGGCGCTGCTTTTGAACTGGGCGGAAGCGAACCATGATGCCGTTCGCGGCGCCCGCGCCCGCTTCGATGCCGCCGGAGGCTGAGATGCGGCTTACTTGCCGCGCCCCTCGGTAAGGAAGAGCAGGAAGGCGAAAGCCGGAAAGCAGAAGCCGATCCAGGCTGTCATCGTCCATCCCCCGGCCGCATAGGCCCAGCCGCCGAGCGCCGAGCCGAGAGCGCCGCCGGCAAAGAAGGTCGCCATATAGAGACCGTTCAAGCGGCTGCGATGGTCAGCACTGATCGCGTAGATCGAGCGCTGGCCGCAGACCATATTGGTCGTCACGCCGAAATCCAGAAGGATCGCCGCCGCCGTCAGCAGGACGAGCGCGGTCAGCGAACCGTCGCCCGCGAAGTGGCTGATGACGAAGGCCCCCATGCCGATCAGCATGGCAAAGGCCGAGGCAACCTGCGTCAGGCCACGGTCGGCGAGGCGTCCAGCAATCGGCGAGGCGATGGCGCCGGAAGCTCCGGCAAGCGCAAAGAGCGCGATGCCGTTCTGGGAGAGGCCGAAAGCCGGGCTTGCAAGCAGCAGCGGAGTCGTCGTCCAGAACAGGCTGAAGGCACCGAACATGCCTGCCTGATAGAGCGCGCGGCGCTGCAGGATGCGCGACGTCACTGCAAGGTGGAGCATCGAGGCGAGCAGGGCGCCGTAGCCGAGCTTCGTATGCGGGACGCGAACTGGCAGATTTGCGCGCAGGATGAGGACCAACCCGACCATGACGGCGGCCGTGATGTAATAGACCATGTGCCACGACGAGGCTTCGGCGACGAAGCTCGCAAAGGGGCGAGCCAGCATGATGCCGCAGAGAAGACCGCTCATGACGTTGCCGACGACGCGACCGCGCATCGCATCCGGCGCCATATGGGCGGCGAAAGGCACCAGAACTTGCACCGCGACCGAGGAGAGGCCGATGGAGAGCGAGGCCAGCAGGAACAGGGCGGGCGTTGAGGAAAGTGCTGCACCGATGAGTGCGGCGGCAGATACCAGGATCAGCATCAGCGCGAGGCGGCGGTTTTCGAGCAGATCGCCGAGCGGCACGATGAGAAGCAGGCCGATGCCGTAGCCGATCTGCGTCAGCGTGACGATCAGGCCGGTGGCCGCCGGCGTAAAACCGAGATCGGCGCTGATCGGACCGGCCAGCGGCTGCCCATAATAGAGATTGGCGGCAACAAGGCCGCAGGCGGCCGCAAAAAGAAACGTCATCAAAGGTGAGATCGTCCGGGGCACGGCGGTCTCATTCGTTGCAGTTGAAATGCTCATGAAAAACTCCGGTATGCGGAATTGGGGAGGATCGGTCGTGAAGTCGTTCTACGCCACCCGCTTCTTGCGGGCGAAGCGTTTCAGGCGAGAAGTTTCATCGCGGCGTCCGCGACGGCTGTCATGTCTTCCTCGCGGCGGCCGGTCTTGCCGGCGACACGCATGCCTTGCGTGAGGCAGAGCAGGGCGCGGGCCGTTGTCGCCGCATCGAGCGTTTCCGGGATAGAGCCGTCGGACTGGCCGAGACGGATGAGGTCCAGCAGCAACGCTTCGTTGGCCGCGAAGGCACCGGCGACGCGCTCTGCCGCTTCCCCGTCGAAGATCGCAAGCTCGTTGGCGCTGCAGACGACGAGGCAGCCGCGGCGGCCGATGTCACCGTGCGATGACGCGGCGTAAAAGCGCAGGAGCTCGTAAATCTTGTCGCGCCCGCTCTCCGCCTTGTCCAGGCGCTCATCAAGCAAGCTGCGGCGCACGGCGCGGTACCGGTTAAAGGCAGCCAGAAAGATGCCGCGCTTGTCCTTGAAGGCCTTGTAGACGCTGCCGGAGGTCAACTCCATCGCGTCGGTCAATTCGCTGATGGAAGCTGCATGATAGCCGCGTTCGGAAAAGACGCAGAGCGCCTCGTCGAGTGCTGCATCCATGTCGAATTCACGCGGCCTGCCGCGGTGTCGGCTTTTGTCGTCGAGGATCGCGGTCGTCATGGCTCACCTAATTAGGAAATGATCGTTTCCAAATCAAGCGAAACTTTTGCGAAGCGGCGAAATCAGAGATCGAGAACCCAGGTCTGGCCGGTTTCCTCCGGGCCAAACATCCGGTGTCTCTCCTCGGAGACAAGTCGGAATCCGGCCTTCACGTAGATGCCGCGTGCGGCGTGCAGGACGTCGTTCGTCCAGAGCGATATCTGCCGGTAACCTTTTGCCTTTGCAAAGCGGATGCACTCGTCGACCAGCATCCTGCCAAGCCCCGAGCCGCGTGCGGCTTTGTCGACATAGAGGAGGCGGAGCTTGGCAATGCCGTCGCCACCGTTCGTGACGAGGATCGAGCCGACGTTGATTCCATTGCGCTCGGCGATCCAGCAATATTCCATCGCCGGGTCGAAGTCCGCCAGAAACTTGCCGGCGACCTCGGCGACGAGGCCCTCGAAGCGCATGTCCCAGCCATATTCCTCGGCATAGGCCTTGCCCTGGCTCTGGACGATCCAGCCGATGTCGCCGGGCCGGTGTGCGCGGATGATCGGTGGGTTCGGCTTTATGTTTGGGTCGAGCAGCGAGCGGATAGTCTGCATGGCGCTGACGACGCTTTGCCGCTCGCCAAGGGCAAGCGCCTCGAAACGCTCGGCAATCTGCGCATTCGCGCGGTGGCCGAGTTCCCGGAACTGCTCGTATCCCTTGCCGGTGACACTGATGGTCTGGCTGCGCAGGTCGGCAGGATCGGCCTTCGTCTCGATCAGCCCTTCGCTGCGGAAGCGCTTCAGAATGCGGCTGAGGTAAGCGGGGTCCAGATGCAGATCGCGCACCAGCGTGACGGCGCTGATGCCGTCATGCGAGCCGATCTCGAAAAGCACCCGTGCATCCGTCAGCGTGAAGGGCGTGTCGAGGTAGGCCTTGTTCAGCACGCCGAGGAAGTTGGTGTAGAAGCGGTTGAAGTCGCGGGCAGCGTCGATGAGAGCAGAATCATACATGGACAAAACCTCCTATTAGGAGATTTTGTCCTGTATTTAGTTGACTGAGTCAAGTAAACTGCACGTTACGCAGCTTCTGTTTTCTCGCTCGGCACTTCACCTATTGAAAAGTCGACAGCGGCCTTTGCGTGGATCGCCGTGGTGTCGAAGCCAGGCAGGGGCAGCCTGTTTGGATCGAGGATGAGGCAGATCTCGGTGCAGCCGAGGATGATGCTGTCTGCGCCATTTGCGCGTTCGCGTTCGATGATCTCCATCAGCTTTGTCTGAGAACTGTCGAGCACTTTTCCGGCGCAAAGCTCGTTGAAGATAATGTCATGAATAATGGTGCGGTCGTCTGCATCCGGAACCCTCACGTCGACGCCCAGGCTTTTCATGCGATCCGCGTAAAAGCCATGCTCCATCGTGTAGCGCGTTGCGAGCAGCAGCGGACGTTTGCGCCCGGCAGCCTTCAGCGACTTCGCCGTCTCGTCGATGATATGGATCAGCGGAACAGAGAGCCGGGATGCGACCTGATCGGCGATCAGGTGCATGGTGTTGGTGCAGATCAGGATGCAACTGGCACCGGCGGCCTGCAGGCGAAGCGCGACATCGCCGAGGCGCGCGGCAGCGGCGTTCCAGTCGCCCGCCTTCTGCATGGCGACGATCTCTTCGAAATTGACGGAGTGCATGACGAGTTCGGCCGATGCGAGGCCGCCCAGGCGTTCGCGCACCATCTCGTTCGCCAGACGATAATAGACCACAGAGCTTTCAAAGCTCATGCCGCCGATTAAGCCGATTGTTTGCATTTTCGCGCTCCTGCTGTTCAGATTTCTATCTGCGCAAAGCATGCATCAGTCTTCGCGCCGAATCTTTGCATTCTTTGACCGACTTTGCAGCCTCGATCTAGAAATTTGCGCATTTTCTCTGTATCGTGCAAAAAAGCGGCGCCAATATGAAAGACGGCAATGCTTGATGATCGTGACAAAAAGATTCTCGACCTTCTCCAGGCGGAGGCCGGCATTTCCGTCAGCGATCTCGCCGAGCGTGTCGCGCTTTCGGTATCGGCCTGTTCGCGTCGTATCCAGCGCCTCGAGGAAAGCGGCCACATCGCCCGGCGCGTCGTCGTGCTCGACCGCGAAAAGATGGGCGTGCCGACCACGGTCTTTGCGCTGATTAAGACGGCGCATCATTCCGATGAATGGATCGAGACGTTCCGCAAGGCTATCAGCGGCATTCCGGAAATCGTCGAAGCCCATCGGCTGACGGGCAATCAGGATTACATCCTGAAGATCGTGCTGCCACGCGTCGAGCATTACGACGTCATCTACAAGCAGATCGTCCGCAAGGTCGAGCTGTTCGAGGTCGCGGCGTCGATCTCCATGGAACTGCTCAAAGGCGGCACAGCGATCCCGGTCAGCTATGCCGACTGAGACTGCAGGGCAGCCATGCCGAACCAGCAGTTGAAACCTGCCCGTAAAGCGTGACATTTGCGACAGCGAAATGGCGAAGAGGGCTATGTCATGAGCGATCATCGTGTCGTCGTTGTCGGCGGCGGTTTTGGCGGGCTGCAGTTCGTCAACGGGCTCAAGGGCGCGGGGGCGAAGATCACACTGGTCGATCGCCGCAACCACCATCTCTTCCAGCCGCTGCTCTATCAGGTCGCGACGACGATCCTGTCCACCTCGGAGATTGCGTGGCCTATCCGCCATCTCTACAGCGATCGGCCCGACGTCACGACGCTGCTCGGTGAAGTCACCGGCGTCGACACCTCGACAAAGCAAGTGGCATTACGCAGCGGAATGACGTTAGGTTATGACACGCTCGTTCTGGCCACCGGCGCAACGCATGCCTATTTCGGGCGCGACGACTGGGCGCCCGTTGCTCCTGGTCTGAAGACATTGGAAGACGCGACGACGATCCGCCGACGCGTGCTGCTGGCCTTCGAGCGCGCGGAGACCGAAACCGACCCGGTCGCGCGCGATGCGCTTCTGACGTTCGCGATCGTCGGAGCGGGACCGACCGGCGTCGAGCTTGCAGGCATCATCGCCGAGCTGGCGCGCAAGACTCTGCCGCGGGAATTTCGCAACATCGATACGCGCAATGCGAAAATCGTGCTGATCGAAGCGGGGCCGCGGGTGCTTGCGAGCTTCGCCGAGGAGCTTTCGGCCTATGCACAGCAGGCGCTCGAAAAACTCGGCGTCGAGGTTCATCTCGGCGAATTCGTGACGGACTGCACCGCAGAGGGCGTAAAGGTCGGCGAGAAATTCATCCCGAGCCGGACGATTGTTTGGGCGGCGGGCGTGGAGGCGTCGCCGGCGGCGAAATGGCTGGATATACCAGCCGACCGGGCAGGCCGGGCTATCGTCGAAAAGAACCTGAGCGCGCCGGGATTGCCGGATGTCTTCGTCATCGGCGATACGGCGTCCGTCGTTCGGGAAAACGGCAAGCCGGTGCCCGGGATCGCGCCCGCCGCCAAGCAGCAGGGCGCTTACGTTGCGAAGGTCATCCGCGCGCGGCTGCAGAACAAGCCTGCGCCGGGGCCTTTTCGCTACTGGCATCAGGGTAGCCTTGCCACGATCGGCCAAAGTGCCGCGATTATCGATTTCGGCAGGATCAAGCTCAAAGGGTGGATCGCTTGGTGGATATGGGGCATCGCCCACATCTACTTCCTGATCGGCACGCGCTCGCGCTTTGCCGTCGCCTGGAGCTGGCTCTGGATCTATCTCAGCGGCCAGCACAGCGCGCGGCTGATCACTCAGAGGGAAACCATGCGGGAAGAGAAATAGGCAGGCGGCTCGGTGAGCCGCCTGCCTGTTGTCAGGCCGCCAGCGAGGCGATGTCGATGACGAAGCGATAGCGCACATCGCTTTTGATGACACGTTCGTAAGCTTCGTTGATGTCCTGGATCGCGATCTTCTCGATTTCGGAGACGATGTTGTGCTCACCGCAGAAGTCGAGCATTTCCTGCGTTTCCTTGATCGAGCCGATCATCGAGCCGGAAAGGCTCTTGCGGCCGGCGATGACGGAGAAGGCATGGACAGGAACGGCATGTTCCGGAACGCCGACAAGCACCATGGAGCCATCGAACTTCAGAAGGTTGAGGTAGGCGTTCCAGTCAATCGCCGTGCCGACCGTGTTGATGATCAGGTCGAAGGTGCCGGCGAGCTTGGTGAAGGTCTCGGCATCGCTCGTGGCGTAATATTCCTTGGCGCCGAGCCGCAGGCCGTCTTCCTTCTTTGACAACGTCTGGCTGAGCACGGTGATATCGGCACCCATGGCGGCGCCGAGCTTGACGCCCATGTGGCCGAGCCCACCCATGCCGACGATTGCGACCTTCTTGCCGGGACCGGCCTTCCAGTGACGCAGCGGCGAATAGAGCGTGATGCCGGCGCAAAGCAGCGGCGCGCCCGAGTCGAGCGGGATGTTGTCCGGGAAGGAGAGGACATAGCCTTCCTTGACGACGATCGAGTCGGAATAACCGCCATAGGTTGGCGTTTCGCCGTCTGCTTCAACGTCGTTGTAGGTCTGGGTGAGACCTGGCAGGAAATGTTCGTAGTCGAGGTCGCGTGTAGCGCAGCCGATGCAGGAATTGACGAAGCAGCCAACGCCGACGCGATCGCCGACCTTGAACTTCGTGACCTTTGAGCCGACAGCGGACACCACGCCGGCAACTTCATGGCCCGGGACCATCGGGTAACGCGAATTTCCCCATTCGTTGCGGGCTTGGTGGATATCCGAATGGCAGA
This sequence comes from Rhizobium sullae, assembly GCF_900169785.1. Classification (GTDB taxonomy): domain Bacteria; phylum Pseudomonadota; class Alphaproteobacteria; order Rhizobiales; family Rhizobiaceae; genus Rhizobium; species Rhizobium sullae. Next base: position 40,199 of record NZ_FWER01000019.1, on the reverse strand, counting down.
CGCCGCAATACTGAACCGAGATAACGACATCGTCGTCATTCGGCTCGCGGCGCTCGAAGGTGAGGGGCGTCAGCGGTTTCGACGCATCGGTCGCGGCATAGCCTTTTGCAATAGCCATCTGAAACTTCCTTTGATGTGAGAATTGGACGGCCGAACTATGCATCGAAACTGCAAAGAAGTGCTAGAAAGATCCTGCGAGCTTTTTGCACGATCCTGCAAATCCGCGCTGTCTGGTAGCAAGGCTATTGGCGGCAGTTGCAGGCCGCACACTGTCGTTCAGGTGTGCTGCGCCATGCTCCAGGGTGATGATTTGTGAACATCCACGCGTGAAAAACGTTCCCACGCAGACTGTCGGTCAAATGTCGACCTTCAGCTCTGTGGTTCGCCAATTTCTATTGCGTGCCCATCCGGATCGTAAAAACGGAAGACCCGCTGGCCCCACGCTTGTTTTTCTACGGGGTGGATCAGTTCCACATGCGGCGCGATCTTTTCAAAGGCGGCATCAACATCGCCGTGTTCGAAATACAAAATCCAGTTTCTTCGCCCATAAGATTCGGCGGCGTCACGCGTTTGGCGCCAGACCGTTTGTTCAAGCGATCGTCCCTCATGGATCGCAAAGCCGGACTCGAAAAGGACAAAATTCCCGGCGTCCTCTATAATTTTTAGACCGAGCAGCTTGTTGTAGAATTCCTTCGAGCGATTTATGTCGCGAACGAAAGGAATAGGATTGATGAAACGCATCGTTTTCTACTCCTTTTGCTTCCTGAGACCGCATAATGCGACTTCGGGTTTGTGGGATGCTGCCATGAAGCTTAGATAAAATGAACTGTGCCTCTCAGAACGAGTTACTCAATGACACTGCCCTTCCACCCTTATCAGGAAATCGCTTCCATCGCGGCGCGCCATACGTCCGGGGAGGGCGAGTTCACGACGGCAATCGGCAACCTGTTCCTGAGCCGCCGTTCCCAGCCCGCGGGACCTTTCCACTCGGCCTACCGCCCCTGCGTCGCTATGGTGCTGCAGGGCGCAAAGAGCGTCAGGCTTGGGACGGAAACGCTGAACTACGGCACCGGTGACTACCTCCTGACGTCACTTGACCTTCCGGTGTCGTGGCGTGTGACGGAAGCACACCCGGAGGCGCCCCATCTATGCTTTGCAATGGCGATCGATGCCGAGCGGGTTGCTGCGCTTCTGCACCGTGTCGACATCCCGCGCCCGGAGGCGAATACCGGCGGGCTGCGCGGCATGGTCGTCAACGCTGCGCCGCCGGAATTGCTGGATGCCGCCGTGCGGCTGGTGCGCCTGCTTGACCGTCCAAACGATATCGCCGCCATGGCGCCCCTGATCGAGCAGGAGATTCTCTATCGCGTTCTGACGGGGCCGGACGGCCCGCGCCTCCTGAGCATTGTGCTATCAGAAAGCCAGAGCAACAGGATTGCCCGCGCGGTTGCGTGGCTCAGGGAAAACTATGCGCGACCCCTGAGGATCGAAACGCTCGCCGATCATGTCGGCATGAGTGTCTCTTCGTTCCATCATCATTTCAAATCCGTCACAGCACTGACGCCGGTGCAGTTCCAAAAACAGCTCCGCCTGCACGAGGCGCGTCGCCTGATGATGGTCGAGCGGCTGGATGCCGGAATGGCCGGGCATCGCGTCGGATATCAGAGCCCGTCGCAATTCAGCCGGGAATACAGCCGTCTTTACGGGATCTCGCCTGCGCGCGACGTCGATGCAGAACTCTTGGCGACCGCTGCCGAATAAAGCGGCCGGCTGCAGAAAATTTGTGCTTCGCCTGTCGTGACCCCTCTTGACGGGGGATGGCGTCTGCGCGATAAGCACCCACGAACCGTACCGTACGGTACGTATTTGGGAGCGCATATCGTGTCTGTCGAAACCTTGGAGCCCAGCGAATTTTCGCCGCGTCAGAACGCCGTTCTGGAGCAGGCGCTGCAGCTTCTTGTCGATGGCGGGGAGAAGGCGCTGACGACCTCCGGCGTCGCGCGCGCCGCCAACTGCTCCAAGGAAAGCCTCTACAAGTGGTTCGGCGACCGCGATGGCTTGCTGTCTGCGATGATCGCCTATCAGGCAAGCAAGGTGCGCACCTTCGAGCGCAATGGCGAGCGGCTGACGGCGGCAAGCCTGCATGACCATGTCGTCCTTTTCGCACGCGACCTGCTGGAGGTTCTGGCCGGCGATGTCTCGCTTGCGTTGAACAGGCTGGCGATCGGCCAGTCGCATCGCGACGGCTCGAAGCTCGGCAAGCTGCTTCTGGAGCGCGGCCGCCGCCAGATCGACCGCCGCGCCATGGCGCTGATCGATGCGGGGAAGCGGGCCGGGCTGCTGCGCTTTTATGATGCCGACGAAGCCTATCACACGCTTTACGGCCTGATTGTTTCCGATCTGCATGTGCGCATGCTGCTCGGCGAGCCAGGCCTCAAGGATACCGCACGCCAGGCGGAGAGGGCGGTCACCGCCTTCCTCCGGCTTTACGGCACGGAGAAGGTTCTGGCGGAAATGCCGGCGCTGAGCTGATTTCCGCTGTTCTACCATCAACACGACAAGCAAAGGGAAGGAACTTCAAATGCGCGTCTATTACGATCGTGATGCCGATCTCAACCTCATCAAGTCCAAGAAAGTCGCCGTCATCGGCTACGGCTCGCAGGGCCGCGCCCATGCGCTGAACCTGAAGGACAGCGGCGCCGGCAACGTCGTCATCGCGCTCAAGGCCGGTTCGCCGACCGTCAAGAAGGCTGAAGCCGACGGCTTCAAGGTCATGACCGTTGCCGAAGCCGCCAAGTGGGCCGACCTGATGATGATGGCGACGCCTGACGAACTGCAGGCCGACATCTACAAGGCGGAAATTGCTGCCAACATCCGCGACGGCGCCGCGATCGCTTTCGCGCACGGCCTCAACGTCCACTTCGGCCTCATCGAGCCAAAGGCTTCGGTCGACGTCGTCATGATCGCGCCGAAGGGCCCGGGCCACACGGTTCGCGGCGAATACCAGAAGGGCGGCGGTGTTCCCTGCCTCGTTGCCGTTCACCAGAACGCGTCCGGCAATGCACTTGAACTCGCTCTCTCTTACGCCTGCGGCGTCGGTGGCGGCCGTTCGGGCATCATCGAAACCAACTTCCGCGAAGAATGCGAAACCGACCTTTTCGGCGAGCAGGTCGTCCTCTGCGGCGGTCTCGTCGAGCTCATCCGCGCTGGTTTCGAAACGCTGGTCGAAGCCGGTTATGCGCCGGAAATGGCCTATTTCGAGTGCCTGCACGAAGTGAAGCTGATCGTCGACCTGATCTATGAAGGCGGCATCGCGAACATGAACTACTCGATCTCCAACACAGCCGAGTGGGGCGAGTACGTTACCGGCCCGCGCATCATCACCGAAGAAACCAAGGCCGAGATGAAGCGCGTCTTGAAGGACATCCAGACCGGAAAGTTCACCTCCGAGTGGATGCAGGAATACCGCGCCGGCGGCTCGCGCTTCAAGGGTATCCGCCGCGTCAACGACTCGCACCAGATCGAAGAAGTCGGCGCCAAGCTGCGCGGCATGATGCCGTGGATCGGCAAGAACAAGCTGGTCGACAAGAGCGTCAACTAAGCGCGTCTTGACTGCTGATTAGAAGGGGCCGGGCGCAACGCTCCGGCCCTTTATTTTGGAGCAAGGTGCCGGCAATCTCCGGCATCCCAAGATAAAAAACCGTCAACGGCAAGTTGACGAGGGCCAAGAAGCTGGGCATCTTGCTCTCGCTGGTGGAAACTGAGCGGGCACAGCGCGCTGAATTGGGCTTAAAGAACAGAAGCAATTGAAAAATGCTGAGACGCGGTCTTGATATCGCGTCGCAATTGGTTGGTGGTGCCGGCTTTCGGCCATCCACTCGCAGGCATCTCGCATTCGCATGTCATTCGGATCGGTCAGGTCAATCTGCTCGGAGGGGACTGTGAAGACAAAACTGCGCATTTGCTCCATGGCGCTCGTATTCGCGCTCGCGGCGGTCCTGCCAGCCGGCGCGACAGATCTGGTGATCGCCATGCCGAACTGGCCGTCGGGGCAGGCGGCCGCCAATATCCTGAAGGTCGGGATCGCCAAGAAGTTCGGTCTCGAAGCAGAAATTCAGCCGCTCGGCACGCTCAATGCTTTCGTCGGGCTCGATGGCGGCAAGGTCGATATTCAGCCCGAGGTGTGGCGCCCGAATTTCGACGAGCTCATCAAGAAATACGTGACGGAAAAGAGCACCGTGACCCTGTCGCCGCGCGGCGTGGCTGCATGGCAAGGCCTCTGTGCGACGCCCGAGGCGGCAAAGACCATAAAGTCGGTCAGCGACTTGGCCGATGCGGCCAAGACGAAGATCCTCGATACGGATGACGATGGGCTTGGCGAGATGTGGATCGGCGCGCCCACCTGGCTGTCGACCGGCATCGAGCGCGTGCGGGCCAACAGCTATGGCTATGGGGCGAACCTGACGCTGGTCGAAGTGGAGGAGGACGTGGCCATGGCCGCGGTGGATGCGGCAGTGGCGACAGGTCGGCCGATGGTATTTTACTGCTATGCGCCGCACCACGTATTCGAACTCCACAAACTCGTCCGTCTCGAGGAGCCGCCGCACGACGATGCCAAGTGGAAGATCGTGCCGGCCCGCGATCCATTGTGGATCAGCAAGTCGAGCGCGACCACGGCCTGGGACGCCACCGAGTTCCGGATCGCCTACGCCACCGCCTTCGGCAAGAAACACCCCGATATCGCCAGGTTTCTCGATCACGTGGATTTCTCGCAGGAAGAGGTGACGAAGATGAGCTACGCGCTCGAGGTGGAGCGCCAGTTGCCGATCGACTACGCGACCAGATGGGTCGAAGCCAATGCAACACGAATCGACGGGTGGGCTAAGCAATGACGAAGGGCTTCGATCGCCGCCAAACCGTCGTCGCGCGGCCTCGCAGAATCGGCGCATTCGTTCTTGCTGCCGCCGTGTGCCTGGGACCGCTCGTTGTTCTCGCACAGACGCAGATCTATGATTCGAAGACGCACAAATGGGTCGACTTCGATAAGAAGAAGGCGCGGCAATACTATGCGCGCAACAAGCAGCCTCCGGAGGCGTTCCGCAGGCAGCTTGTAACGTTCCGCACGGCCGAGGAGCCGGGCACGATCATCATCGACGGAAACCAGCATTTTCTCTATCTCGTGCAGCCCGGAGGCCAGGCAATCCGCTACGGCATCGGCGTCGGGCGCGAGGGGTTCGGTTGGGCCGGTATGGTCCGCGTTGGACGGATGGCAGAAAACCCCACGTGGACGCCGCCGCCGGAGATGGTGGCGCGCGACCCTAACGCGGCAAAATGGGCCGCCGGAATGCCGGGAGGGCGCCCGGACAACCCGCTCGGCCCGCGAGCGATGTATCTCTACGAAGGCGACAGCGACACGATCTACCGCATTCACGGAACTGTTGAACCGTGGACGATCGGGCTCGACGTTTCGTCCGGCTGCATCCGGCTGAACAACGACGACGTTGTCGACCTTTACTCCCGGGTCTCAGTTGGTGCGAAGGTCATCGTCTTGATGCAAGGAGCGGCGCTTTACAAGGGCATCTGAAGGACTGCGGGGGCAAGGCCGGTGAGAGCGCTGTCTTCGGGAGTGCGCTGGCAACAAAAGGAACGGAGGCGGACGTGTCGGGAATACCTATGAACGGGCGTTTGAACTGGACGATGGCATTCATTTCGGTTGCGGCCGCACTTCTTGGCGCCTGCCAATCGTCGGCGCCGCCACCGACCGAGATGTCGCGAACCAGCCTGCAGACGGCGCCGGCCGATCTGCAACTGATTTGCGCCAACGCGGCGGCGAAGAGCGCCGGCACAGAGAGTACAAAGATCCTGCCGACGGGTTCGCGTCAGATCGATGCGGCGACCTATGGCGTCGACCTCGACGCAAGCGGCCGGAAATTTACATGCGTGGTCGACAATAACGGCACGGTGCGCTCCGTCACGCCGGCCTGAGCGTCGGCAGATCTGCCGTCCCGCGGGGCTACGCCGGTGAGGCGGACGGGATCACGCCCGACGAAAGGCAGCCAATCAAGCGGCGTCAATCACGGGCCAAGGACGGGGCGAACGCTCCAGCCTTTTCATTTTTGTGCTTGGAGGTGAAGCCAGCGCGTTGGCTTGTTGTCGTAGCCGCTACCATCTGTTTCACCGATGGTGATGTGCCGCCAGCCGCCGGCCGTCAGCAATTCCGAAAGCCAGGCCGCGGAAAGGTAGTTGTAATACCGGCCGAAGCCGTCGTGGCCCTCTGCCGTTCCCGCCTTGAAGCTCGCGTGGAGTGCGCCGCCATCCTTCAGCGCCCGGCGGATACACGCGAGCACGCCGGGCAAGTCCGCGCGCGGCACATGCAGCAGGCTGGCTTCGGCCCAGATGCCATCGAATTCGTTCTCGGACTGCAATTCTTCGAAACGCATCACCTGCACGGGCCTGCCAATCAGGTTTTCAGCTTGCTTGGCCAGTTCAGCCGAGCCATCCGTCGGCGTCACGTCGAAGCCTTTCGAAAGCATGTAGGCGCTGTCCTGTCCGCCGCCGCAACCGAGTTCGAGGATTGCAGCTCCGGAGGGTAGGGCGGAGAGAAACACATCGAGCCGCGCCGTCGGCAGCTTGCGGTTTCGCGAGGCGTAGATCTCGGCATTTTCGTCGTAGAATGAAGAGGTCATCCGTTCTTCTCGAAATAAAGGGTGCGATCCAAATCTTTGAAGTGAGCGTCCAGCGTTAAAATATCGGCATCATGCTCTTCCGCAGTCGCATAGATGATCGCGTCGGCCATAGCCAGCTTGTGAACAGCCGAAATCTCTGCCGCCCTGCGGGCAAGTACCGTGTCGAGCGGTACGATGACGCATGTGGCCGTGTAAGCGAAGAAACTGTCGACGGCCTCTTCGCCACGTTCCCGCTCCAGCCATTTTGCAAGCTCGAGCTGTACGATGGTGGGAACGATGCATTGAGTTCGCTCGGGTATTTCGCCTTGAATGCGATCGGCGGCCTGACCCTGAACCAGCCATTCGATCCACGCGGAGCTATCGACGACCCGCATCAAAAGCGGTCGTTCCTGTCGCGATAATTCTCGGCGTTTGCGCCTTCTGCAAGCCCGCGCAGATCGTTCAATCCCGGGACGGGCATCAGCAATACGCCTTTACCTTTCGGGATAAAGACGAACTCCTGGCCCGCCGTCCAGTGCTGCTGGTCGCGCACTTCCTTGGGAATGGAAATCTGAAATTTCGTGGACAACGTTGCAGTGGCCATTCTTACCTCTTTGGTATCGATCTCAACAAGGTAAGAATACTGCGCGGATCGGTCAAGAGCCATTCGATTTCCATCGGCCCGCTATTCCTGTCCCTGCCGCTTTCGAATACAAGACCTGAAACTTGTCACCATGACAAGAAAATAGGTCAGTATTGTTGACATAAATCCGGCTGCGTGGTCTGGTGGCGGCTATAGAAAATATGAGGAAACGCCCATGTTGAATTGGGAGAATATGTTTGCCACGCGTTCGTCGCGCATGCGTGCATCGGAAATCCGCGAGCTTCTGAAGCTTCTTGACCAGCCGGACATCATTTCGTTTGCCGGCGGCATTCCGGATCCGGCGCTGTTTCCCGGCAAGGAATTCCAGGCGGCTTATGCCGATATTTTCAATGGCGTGGCTGTCGACTCGGCGTTGCAGTATTCGGTGAGCGAAGGTTACAAGCCTCTGCGCGAATGGCTGGTGAAGCAGATGGCGGCGCTCGATATCCCCTGCGAGCTCGACAACGTCTTCATCGTCTCTGGCTCGCAGCAGGGACTCGATTATCTCGGCAAGCTTTTCCTCTCGCCGATGGATACGGCGCTCGTTACCTGGCCTACCTATCTCGGCGCGCTGCAGGCCTTCAATGCGTACGAGCCGTCCTACGACCAGCTGACGCCCAATGGAAACCGCACGCCGGATTCTTACCGCGCGGCGGCTGCCCGGAATGGCGGCAAGGTGAAGTTCGCCTATCTCTCCGCCGACTTTTCGAACCCCACCGGCGAGACCGTCGATCGCGTGGGCCGTGAAAAGGTACTCGAACTTGCGGAAGAACTCGATATCGCGGTTATCGAAGATGCCGCCTACCAATCGCTGCGTTATGACGGCGAGCCGGTCCCACCGATCCTGGCGCTGGAGATCGCCAAGAAGGGGCATATCGACAACACCCGCACGATCTATTGCGGCAGCTTCTCGAAGACGCTGGCGCCCGGTCTTCGCGTTGGCTTCGTCGTCGCCAACGCGCCGGTCATCCGTAAGCTCGTGCTGATGAAGCAGGCGGCCGACCTGCATTCCTCGACGATCAACCAGATGGCGATTACCCAGGTCGCCGAGCGCGGTTTCGATGCGCAGGTTGCAAAGATCAAGGCCGCCTATAGCCATCGCCGCGACGCGATGCTGGCAGCGCTTGCCAAGCATATGACGGCCGGTATCACCTGGACGAAACCGGAAGGCGGCATGTTCATCTGGATTACGCTCCCGAAAGGCATGGATGGCGCGGCGTTGCTTGCGAAATCGATCGAGACCGCCAAGGTCGCCTTCGTTCCCGGCAGGGCCTTCTTTGCCGACGGCTCGGGCGAGAACACGATCCGCCTCAGCTTCTCTTGCGCCAACGACGTCATGATCGAGGAAGGCATCGGTCGTCTCGGCAAGCTGATCGCCAAGGAAATCGGCGGCTGAACGCCGCCGATCCCTTTGAAGCCTATTTCTGGCGGTGCGGGGCGAACAGTTCCATGTCCGCCTCGCTGAGGCGATCGCTCGCCGTATTGAGCTGGTGCCAGTAAGGATAGATCAGCGGCGGCAGGCTGACGTCGTCGAGGCGTTTGCGCTCCTCCTCCGTTAGCTTCAGTTCGGCGGCCGCGAGGTTATCCTTGAACTGCGCATCGGTGCGCCCGCCAATGATGACGGAGGTCACGGCCCTGTGGCCGATCAGCCAGGCAAGCGCCACCTGTGCGGCCGATACACCGCGGCTTTCGGCGATCGAGACAAGCGTTTCGACGATATTCCAGAGACGGTTTTCGTCGCGGATCGGCGGCTCGTCCCATCCGGCGAACTGGCGCGTGCCCTCCGGCGTTTGCTGGTTCCGGCGATGTTTGCCGGAGAGGAGGCCGCCCGCAAGCGGGCTCCAGACGAGAACCCCGAGACCTTGATCGACGCTGATCGGCAGCAGCTCGTATTCGGCGTCGCGGGCTTCGAGCGTATAGTGGATCTGCTGGCTGACGAAGCGTTGGCGCCTTTCCCTTTCGCTGACGCCGAGTGCTTTCATGACGTGCCAGCCGGAAAAGTTCGAGCAGCCAACATAACGGACCTTGCCCTGGCGCACGAGCGTATCGAGGGCCTCCATCGTTTCTTCGAGCGGCGTCTGGCCGTCCCATTCATGGAGCTGGTAAAGATCGATGACATCGGTCTTCATGCGCCTGAGGCTTGCCTCGCAGGCTGCGATCAAGTGCTGGCGCGACGAGCCGGCGTCGTTCGGGCCGTCGCCCATCGGGAAGCGCGCCTTCGTGGCGATCAGCACGCCGTTCTTGCGCTTGCCGCCAAGGACGTCGCCAAGAATTTCCTCCGAAATACCGGCCGAATAGACATCCGCGGTATCGATCAGATTGACGCCTGCATCGAGGCATATGTCGACGAGGCGGCGGGCCTCGGCAACGCCGAGATCGCCCACCATCTTCGCCCAGCCCTTGCCGCCGAAAGTCATCGTGCCCATCGTCACGGTCGAAATCTTGAGGCCCGAGCGGCCAAGCAGACGATATTCCATTGCTCATCTCCCAACTTCAAAAATCAAAAATCGAAACGCGGGTTAGAAGATAGCGGAGTACCGTTACGGTCAAGTGCGGCTCGCGCCGGTATTCGCGGCGATCTTTAGCCGACTGTCACAATCATGTTATTCGGCCTCTCTATGGAACGCTCATGTTCATCATGAGGGAATTGCCATGAAGAAGCTCTCCATCTTTACCGCACTGCTGGCTGCCGGTTTCATTTCCGTTTCGGCCGAGGCCGCCGATCTCGTGCTCTACACCAGCCAGCCGAACGAAGACGCGCAGGCGACGGTCGATGGCTTCATGGCCGCCAATCCGGACGTCAAGGTCGATTGGGTGCGCGACGGCACGCCGAAGATCATGGCGAAGCTCCAGGCCGAGATCGAAGCCGGCAATCCGGTTGCCGACGTGCTCTTGATTGCCGACACGGTGACGCTGGAGCGCCTCAAGGAAGCCGGTAAGCTGCTCGCCTACAAGTCGCCGGAAGCGGCAAACTACGACGCCGCGCTCTACGATGCCGAGGGCTACTATTATTCCACCAAGCTGATCACTACCGGCATCATGTATAATACCTCGGCTCCAATGAAGCCGGCGAGCTGGAAGGATCTGACGAAGCCGGACGCCAAGGGCCTCGTTGCTATGGCGAGCCCGCTGACCTCGGGTGCGGCTCTCATCCACGCCCAGACGCTGGCTGCAGTCGATGGCCTCGGTTGGGACTACTACGAGGCCCTTGCCGCAAACGGCGCCATAGCTGCCGGCGGCAACGGCGCGGTCCTGAAATCGGTCGCTTCCGGCGAGAAGGCTTACGGCATGGTCGTCGATTATATGCCGATCCGCGAGAAGGCAAAGGGCGCACCGGTCGAGTTCGTCTTCCCACAAGAGGGCGTTTCGGCCGTGACCGAGCCCGTCGGCATTCTGGCGAGTACCAAGAACGCCGACGCGGCGAAGAAATTCGTCGACTACGTGCTGTCTGAAAAGGGCCAGGAAGCCTTCGTGAAGCTCGGCTATATTCCGGCCCGTAACGGCATGAAGCTGCCGGAAGGTTTTCCGGCACGCGACAGCATCAAGGTGCTACCGATCAAGGCTGGCGAAGCGCTGAAGAATACCGATCAGGATCTGAAGACCTTCTCGGGCATCTACGGATCGAACTGATCACAACCGGATAGCCGATGCAGGGATATGTTCGTGCGGGAAGCAGCCAGCCGGCCTGGCTGTTTCCCTTTGTCATTCTTATGGTTGTGGTTCTCAGCGTGCTGCCGCTGGCGCGGCTCGCCGTTGCAGGCATTGCCGCGTTGGCGAATGGTGGCGTGGCTGCCGTACTTGCCGATCCGGCCCTCTGGTCGGCCACTTATTACACGATCGTCACCGCCGTTCTCGGCACGGCGCTTTCGCTCGTCATCGGCTGCGCCTTCGCCTTCCTGCTGACGCTGACGGATATTCGCGGCAAGGGGCTTTTGAGCTTCCTCTTCGTGCTGCCGATGATGATCCCGCCGCAGGTGACGGCGCTGGCCTGGGTGCAGATGTCCGGCCCGTCGAGCCCGCTTCTCAAAGCATTGCACATCGCGCCACCGCTAGGCTCCCCGCAGCCGCTTTATTCGGTCGGCGGTATTGCGCTGCTCTACGGCGTGCAGCATGCGCCGCTCGTCTATCTGGCTTTGAGGGCCGGGCTGATGGCGTTGCCGCGCGACGGCGTGGAGGCTGCACGGCTTTCGGGCGCATCCAGCTTTCGTGTCTTTCGCGATATTATCCTGCCGCTGTCGCTGCCCGGTGTCATCGCGGGTGCGGCGATCTCATTCGTCTCCTGCACCGGCAATTTCGGCATTCCGGCGATCCTCGGCATTCCCGCCTCGATATATACCTTGCCGACGCTGATCTTCTCGAAATTCTCGGCCTTCACCAGCCGTACGTTCGGTGATGTGGCGCTGCTGTCGGCAATCATCGCGATCATTTCGGTGGCAGGGCTTGCGATCCAGGATCGGGCCTTGCGCGGCCGGGACTATCGTGTGCTTGGCCTTTCGGGCGCGACAGCGGCCTTCGGTCTCGGCAGCTGGAAGTATCTGTTCGTGCCGCTGCTTTGGATCATCTTGTTCTTCATGCTGGCAGCCCCGTTCTTCGCGCTGCTTGCCGGAGCATTGGTGCCGGCCTATGGCGTGCCGCTGACCTTCAAAACCATGTCCCTCAGCGCCTTTCATGAAATTCTCTTCCGCCAGGCGGTGACGCGGACGGCCTTTATCAATTCGCTCTCGCTTGCGGCCGGAACGGCGGTGTGTCTCCTGCTGGTGACTTTTCTGGCGGCCTATGCCCTGACGCGGCGCAAGGACGCGATTGCGCGTATCGTCTCAAGTCTGATCGAGATACCCTATTCGCTGCCGGGCATCGTCATTGCGGTGTGCTTCATCCTCGTCTTTGCCGCACCGGTGCCTGTTCTCAACGTCACGCTTTACGGCACCATCTGGATCATCCTGATCGCCTATCTCTCGAGCTTCTTTGCCGTCAGCCTGAAGCCGGTCGTCAGCGCGTTCCACCAGCTCGATCCAGCGCTGGAAGAGGCAGCACGGCTTTCCGGCGCAGGCTTCTTCCGGCGGCTGAGGGACGTCATCGTGCCGCTGATTGCCCCAGCAGCCGGTGCTTCCGTCATTCTCGTCTTCCTGATCGCCTGTAACGAGCTGACGATTTCAGCGCTGCTCTGGTCAGCGGGTACGCAGACGCTCGGCGTGGCAATCTACAATCTCGATGACAGCGGCAGCTCGGATCTGGCGTCTGCGCTTTCCGTGCTTGTCGTCGTCATGGTCGTCGTCACGATGCTGCTTCTGGAATTGCTGGCAAAGCGGCTTCCCAAGGGAGTGGTGCCGTGGCGAAGCTGATCCTCAATCATGTAGCCAAGGATTTCGGCACCGGAAAACCGGCAGTGACCGCGCTTTCACTCGACGTGCGCGAGGGAGGGTTCCTGGCGCTGCTCGGCCCTTCAGGCTGCGGCAAGACGACGGTGCTCAGAATGATCGCAGGCTTCGAGACACCGAGCGACGGTTCGATCCATCTCGGCGAGCGGCTGCTTGCCGATGCTTCGCAATCTCTGCCGCCCGAACGGCGCAACATGGCAATGGTCTTCCAGTCCTATGCGCTCTGGCCGCATATGAACGTCGCCGGCAATGTCGGCTACCCGCTGAAGGTGCGCGGCGTTGCAGGCGAAACCTATCACCGGAAGGTGCGGGATGCGCTTTCGACGGTGCGGCTTGCGGACTACGCCGAGCGGCGTCCAGCCGACCTCTCGGGCGGGCAGCGCCAGCGCGTGGCGCTGGCACGCTGCCTGGTGACATCGCCGGATGTGGTGCTGCTCGACGAGCCGCTCGCCAATCTCGATCGGCATCTGAAGCAGGAGATGGAGGAGACCTTTCGCGAGTTTCACCAGCGTTCCGGCGCCACGATGATCTATGTGACGCACGACCAGAGCGAGGCGATGGCGCTGGCCACGGACGTTGCGGTGATGTCCGAAGGGCGCCTGTTGCAAGTCGCCCCACCGGCCGAAATTTACGCGCGCCCCGAAGGGCGGATGGTCGGTGGGTTGATAGGGCGAGGGGCGATCCTGACCGCGCGGTATCCGGTCGGTGACAGGCGCGACCTCGACTGGAAAGTGCTCCAGGCTGTTATTGCCGGCAAGCCAGGCGAGGGACCGAAGATCGATATGCTCGTGCGTCCCGAAGACGTCCTGCTCGGCGGCGAGGGCATTCCGGCCACGGTGGAATCGGTTCTCTATGAAGGCGAGCGTTACGCGCTGAAACTCGCCCTGGAGGATGGCCAGATGCTGCGCGCTTTCAGCCGTACGGCAGTGCAGGCGGGCGACGTGTTGAAGGTCGCGATCCGTGCCGCATGGCGACTCTGATTTCGTCCAAGCAGCCTTCCCGAATGCCTCTTTCGTCTCTACAAATGACGTAACGCCAACCGGAAATGTTCGATGTCGCTTCGCCTTGCCACATTCAACGTCGAAAACCTGATGACGCGTTTCGATTTCACCGGCTTTCGCAATCAGTTGCGCCAGGACCGTGTGATCAAGCTTTTCGAGGTGCAGAGCGAAGGCGTCTATCAGCAGCTCGAACAGGCGCGGGTCATCGCCTCGACTGACGATACGCGACAGATGACGGCGCTTGCGATCGCCGATGCCGCTGCTGACATTCTCTGCCTCCAGGAAATCGACAATATTGAGGCGCTGCAGGCCTTCGAGTACGGCTATCTTTTCCGGATGGTGGGAACCGGTTACCGGCAGAAATATCTCGTCAAGGGCAATGACAGCCGCGGTATCGATGTCGCGGTCCTCATGCGTGAGGAAACGCATGACGGTCAGAAGATCGAACTGAAGGAGATCAAGAGCCACGCGATGCTCACCTATCGCGATCTCGATTTGTTCAACGATCAATTGGCGCTCACGAACCGTATTGACGACAAGATCTTCAAGCGCGACTGCCTGGAACTCGACCTCGTGATCGGCGGCGTGCCGCTGTCGCTTTATGTCGTGCATTTCAAGTCGATGGATGGGCCACGCACCAACGGCGTCAGCAGCAGGCAGGCGACGATGCCCGTCCGCCGGGCCGAGGCGCTGGCCGTGCGCCGGATCATCGAGGATAGGTTCGGCGCCGGACATACAGCCAACAAGAATTTCGTGATCTGCGGCGACATGAACGACTATCAGGAGCGGGTGAACGTCATCGGCGTGCGCCGGAGCGGGTACCGGTTCGAACACAACGACGAGGCCGAAAGCGCGCTCGACGTGTTCAGCCATGACGACTTTGCCGAGAACGCCGTTCGCCGCCGCGATCCGCTCGACCGCTGGACGCTCTATCACGCGCGGGGACCGGAAGAGCAGTGGCTTTGCCAGCTCGATTATCTCTGGCTCTCACCGGCGCTTGCGAAAGCGAACGTTGGCCGGGCGGCGGAGATCATTCGGAACGGCCAGCCTTTCCGCACGATCTTTCCGCCAGGCCAGGAAGTCGAGCGCTATCCGCGCACCGGTTGGGACCGACCGAAAGCCTCCGACCATTGCCCCGTCGTCATGACACTGGATTTAGTATGAGTCTTGAATTTTCAGATGATTTTGCCGGGTGGCCACCGGAGAGGACTGTTTTTCCTGTCGCCTCGATCGACCTTCGCGTGCTGCCGGGCGAGCATCCTTTTCATCTGCAGAATGCAGCGCTTGCGGGCGAGAACTGGAAGCGCGAGATATCGGACAAACCGGAGCTCTTCGACGGTCGAATGGTGTTTCAGCATGAGCTTGCCCTGAACGACGGCGGTATAGCGGGCGCGGGCCATATCATTCCTTTCTCGACCTTCATGTGGTGGCGCAAGCAGGCCGAGCGCCGAGGCGGCATCCATCTTTTCGCATTCGGCATCATGGTGTCGTCGGATGGCGCGATCATCGCCGTGCGCATGGGTGCGCACACGGCGAATGCCGGCCAGGTTTATTGTGCCGCCGGTTCGCTGGACCTCGACGATATCGCGGGCGGCTGTTGTGACGTCGAGGGCAATATGCGGCGCGAGGTGATTGAGGAAACGGGTCTCGATCTTCGCGACGCGACGCCGGATGCCACCTATTATGCCAGCCACTTCCGCCGCACGGTGACCGTGTTCCGGCTGTTCCGGTTCGACCTAACTGCGGACGAAATGATCGAGCGGATCGCGGCCCATATGCTCGTTGCCGAGGATAAGGAAATTGCCGGCGCGGTCGCGATCCGTTCAGCCGATCATTCGGCCTATCCTTACAATGTCGCCATGCTTCCGATCATCGATTGGTATTTCGCCAATATAAACGACGGCTAATATCTTGCGCTCGTTTCGCCGGTCGGGCAGGTTGCAGGTTCGATGACCGATTAAGGAGACCGACGTGGCGCGTAGCTACAGCGTCTATGACGTGTTCACCGACCGCAAACTCGCCGGAAATCCGTTGGCCATCATCTTCGACGGCGACGATCTGAGCGACGATGCGATGCAGGCGATCGCCCGAGAGATGAACCTCTCGGAGACCGTCTTCGTACGTCCCTCCGCAAATCCGGCTTACACAGCCAAGCTCAGGATTTTCACGCCGGGCCGCGAACTGCCCTTCGCCGGCCACCCGACCGTCGGCGCGGCGATTGCGCTTGCCGAAGACGCGCATGGCCGAGACATGACGCTCGATCTCGTCTCGGTGCTGGAGGAAAATGTCGGGCCGGTGCGCTGCGCGGTTCGGCTGCGGCGGGGCGAGGCGAGTTTTGCCGAATTCGATCTACCGAAGAAATCGCAGCAGATCAGCATGCCGCTGGATAAGCTGGGCATCGCCAATGCGCTGTCGCTTAAGGTGACGGAGATCGGTTTTGAAAATCACGTGCCCTCGATCTGGAGCGCCGGCGTTCCTTTCCTGCTGGTGCCGGTCCACGATGTTGGGGCTGCAACGCGGCTCGAGTTCGATCCGCAGCTATGGGAGAAGACCGTGCCATTCGTCGACGGTTCGCTGGCCTCGGCCTATGTCTATTGCCGCGCCGGCATGAACCATTCGGCGCAGTTCCACGCGCGTATGTTTGCAAGCGACATGGGAATAACCGAAGATCCGGCGACCGGCGCGGCTGTCGCAGCTCTTTCAGGCGCGATCCATCATTTCGACCGGCTGCCGGACGGCCATCATCCGATCACGGTCGAACAGGGCGTGGAGATGGGCCGGCCGTCCTTCGTTCACCTGCATGTCGATGTCGAAGCCGGGACCATCTCCAATGCCCGGATCGGCGGGCAGGCGGTGCGCATCGCCACGGGTACGCTCGACCTTTGATTTCATTCCCATTTCAGCCGTGCGAAAAATTCTTCGAAATTAAATCAAAGAATTTTCGGCAGGGCGCTGGACAAGACCAGCGATCCTGTTTATACGCCCCGTCACACCGCGCAGCCAAGCGCGAACGGGTGATTAGCTCAGTTGGTAGAGCAGCTGACTCTTAATCAGCGGGTCGTAGGTTCGAGCCCTACATCACCCACCAAAAACCTCTTGAAATCATTGGGAAATCTTGAGGTACTCCGGAAAATACGAACTACTGGTTTCCAATTCACGTTCCGTTCCTGTTCCGGGGTTCAATCTCGCTCCAGCGGCTCTCCATGAGCTTCATCGCATCACGCGCCAGACTGCGCAGTGTGACCTCCCTCCCGTAACCAAGGCCGTCCCTTCATCTTTTGTGCTCAGGCCACCGGCGACGATAATTACTGCTGGCATCACTTGAAGCGTGCCTACCGGCCGAAGGAGAGCGAATGACTGACCTCTTCGGCTTCGCGATGCATCGCGATGCCGAGTTCTACGGCCCGAACCGGCTGACGCTGACCAGGCGATGGGGAGAAGGCCCGCAGGCTTGTGTCATCGGCCACAATCCGTCGAGGGCAGGAAAGCTCGTAGAGGACAACACCTCTCTCTGGTGGAATAGATGGTTCCGCGAGTTCGGATTCGGCGGATATGACGCCGTCAACCTCTATCCATTCTCCACCTCAGACCCTTCGGAGTGCCGCCGTATCGTCGCAACCATCGAGCATGGCGCATGTGACGTCAGAGACGATCTCTATTTCGTCAATCTCCCTCATGTCGTTGCCAAGGCCAAAGCCGCAGCCAAAGTGTTTGTCTGCTGGGGCGCGATAGCCTGGGACATAGACTTTGCGGATCATGTTGCCGATGAAATCCAGTCCGGGGAAGGGCCGTATCCTGACTTGTGGTGCTGGGGCGTGACGTCGAGCGGAGCTCCTAAGCATCCGATGGCGCGGGGGAAGCATCGTATCCCGGCAGATCAGAAAGCAATCATGTGGAGGGCAGCCGGCATATGAGCAAAGGGAAGCTCGACGCACTGCTCGACGGTCTCGGCATCAAGTTGGTGCCGGTCTATCGACGCCGTGCGGCCGCGCAAAGCCACGCTCGAGGAATGATGCACGAGATCGAAGATGATCCTTTCGGCAAGTGATTGGGAGTCAAACAAAATATCAACCACCGGGAAATCCGGGCGCTGCGTTCGCTGTAAAACGCAAGAGATTTGCTAAAGTTCAAGCGGAGTGAACCAACCCAGGTGCGGGATGAAGGTTTGAGGCTCTGCCCGGGTGAACTTCCTGACACATTACAGCCCTGGCTTCGGCTGTGGAGCCGACCCTGGGCTATTCGGACCGAGATCAACGCCCTGTGTACGTGGTGGTAGTCCCTGAGTGGCCTGTCTGGGGAGCCGCCATCTATCGCGCACCGGGATCCGGTTGAGCATGTCTGTTAGTTCTGCCGCGTTCTTCTCAGCCAGCTCGGTGAGCTGCTTGCATCCGATCATTGCGGGGTAGCCGGTGACGACATCGAAAACCGTCCAAGTGCCGTCGAGTTCTGCTCGGCGGTCGTATGGGGTGTAGATGTCGGAAGACATGATGTCCTGCCTCAGGCAACGGTATGGCGCCCTTACGCAACAGTGTCACGGTTAAACGCGAAGCAGGCCCATTTGTTCAGGCTCCGCAGCTCCCGATGTTCATTTTTGCTTCCTCATTCGAGGGCGGAAAAATCAACATCCATCCGCGCTGGCGGGTTCCGGCAAATAAGGAGAAGACGCATGAGCGTACAGGCAATGTTCTACGTGAAGGAAATCAATCACCGCGCCACCAGCCAGGCAGACCAGGTTAACGTCGAGATCAAGCTTGCTGCTGCCTTCGCCGGCTATCTGCAGGGCCTGCCGGAAGGCAATGGCGACTGGTCGAAGTATACGCCGCAGGGCGAGCTTTCCATGACCGCCACGAATCCGGCTGCCATTGAGCAGTTCGAGATGGGCGGCGTCTATCGCCTTACCTTTGAAAAGGCCGGTGACGAACGGTGAAGGAAACCACCTCGGGGGCCTTACAACACACGGCTTCCGGGGTGATGACAAAAGTCACCTATGTCTAAGCGCACCGAACGAGCGATCATTTCGCGGGGTCGGCTTTGACGTCAGAGTCAAATGTGGCTGAGTCCCAGTCGGCGATAAAATACTTCTCAACCGTAAGCTCACCCTTCTCAGCTCTGGCGGCCTTTGCTGCGGCGTTGAATGCTGCTTGTGCCGCGTCGCGATCTTGGAAGTCGCCGATCAGGGTGGTGTTGGGTAGCTTATACCATTTCTTTGCGGTAAGCGCCCATACCCAAGTCGACCATCCAAGTTTCTCCGCTTGAGCGATAAACGCGGCGTGCGGATCTCGATAGGTGTCGGCGATATCGTAAACTGCAATGTAGCGTGCCATAGCCGTTCCTTTGCTGGTTGCATGAGCAATTGATAATGAACGCCCATGAGTCGCAAGTGCAGTTCAACAACAGGATCGGCTTTGCACATTGTCGCCCCGGTTATTCGACTTCTCCACAAGCTGTGGGGCGGTTTGATCTAAAATAGATGGGGAATAAGATTGCGCTCGCCCGTTCGGAGCAGCCTTCATTCGAGGGTGAGAAGTGGGCAAGCCGGCTCTTTGCCTTCTATACGGTTCAGCGTGGGATTTGGCGGAATATGAAAGGCGCCGACCGTAAGGCCGACGCCCTGCGTCAGAGCAACACCTTCAAAATCGCCGCAATGCCGAAAAGACAAGGGCTAGATTGACCGTAATGTTGACACGGATCATGGTTCTCTTCCACATGGGTAAAGCCCTCGATCCCGTGCCCACGGAACCAAAAGGTTTCGTGTGACATGCCTGCCTCAGCCTTGCCGTCCGCTCAATGCGATCAGGCATCGGATCGAGTGGCAGCGCTGGCTGATGTGGATCGCGGAGACGGCGAGGGCGGCCACGAAGAGGCGGATCGTCCCGGGGTCGGGGAACTGAGGTGACTATGGCGGCGCTCCCTCTTCCGATAGTGGAGGGGGATTAGTAGCGGTGGAAGCCACAGATAGCTCGAAGGGGCGTATGGTAATGAACATAGATTTCGACGTCAGCCGGAGTCTATGTTCGATTGATGAGGGAGAGGGCAATTGAAATATTCCGACATCCTCATACCGCTCGCCATCATAAACCCTCTGTTGATTTTTTTATTTCCTTTCGGGCTACAGGCGATCGGCGATCAGTTCATTTATTTCGCTTTTCTCTCTCCAATTATCTCATTTTTAGTGTGGGACTTTCTCATCAGGCCCTTTTTTATAAAACAGTGACCTAAGCACTTGTTGAAATTCTTGTGGTGACCGGTGGTGTGGGGCAGTTCTGGAGGCATCGATTTAGTCCCTGCAATAGTATATCTCCCACCGCGGCCACCACCGCGTTTCCACGCCTGGTGACGCCGAGAAGCCATGACCACCCCATTCGTTGCAACCTTCGACGCAGCAGTAGCGCACGTACGGCGCGGCTGTCTGAATCGGTCTATCTTCCGCCAATGCACTCAAGGCTTGGGAACGCCACCGTCACCTTCGCGCGGCATCCGTTACCTCCTAGTTTGGCGCGGCGGCTGCGGTTTCACCCGGCGGCAAGATCCGGAACATAAAGGTTGAAACCTTCTCCCCTGGCTTGAAAGGACCAGGTACCTGGTGGCTAACCGGTTTCAGGTTTTGAAGGAATGCTGCAATCGATGTCACGTCGTCTTCGGTGAGCCGCGCGAATGCATGCCACGGCATGATTGGCGCCAGGGCGCGACCGTCGGGCCGTTGCCCGGTCTGAATCGCAGTCACGATCTGCTCCATGGTCCAGCTGCCGATGCCGGTCTCCTTATCAGGCGTTATGTTGCTGCCAACGAAAACGCCTTTCCCCGGGATTTCAAAACCGACATCCGAGCCGCCCAGAAATCGCGAGCTGTCCGGTTTTCCGAAGAAATATCCCGGTGTGTGGCAGTCGTTGCAGCCGCCGATCGTGACGAGATATTCGCCGCGCGCAATCTTCGTATCGTCGGCAGCCGGTGCCATGGACGGCTGCAGACCCAATGCAGAGACGGCTAAAAATGCGAACCGGGAGCTCCATCGAAACATCTTCCCCTCCGTGACTTAATTCACAACTGGAAACGAAGTGAATATCACGGCGAACCTGCTCTATATATTAGCCATTTGGAATTATCGATTGCGCCGAAGTGGTCCGCTATTTTAGGCAGCGTCACGGCCATTCAGGAGGATCTTCCGGAAATGCGAAAGGTCACCGATGATGTTCAGCGTTGGAAGCTGATGGGGATTGGAGCGCTTGCCGTCATCGGAAACGGCGATATGGCGATGGGCGTAAGCCTTGCCGATGCGCTTCGGCGGATTGAAGCAATCATTCTAGGACGCTAGCGCCATACAACGAAGGGCTACCTCGTCGCCACTAGCGTCTACTCGCCGAAAAGAGACTTGGGGTACTCGGGGGCGGGCGGCGCGCAAACCTCATCGAGCCGCGCCACAATGTCCTCCGGCAACCTTATGCCGGAGCTGACGAGGGCGATGGCCTGCGTTAGCGCGGCCTGGCCGTGTTCGCTTTTGACATCGACATGATTCCTGTCTGACCAACGCCCGACTGCAGACGTTACGAGTTCGATGTCATCATCGGTAAAGGAACACAATTCGAAACGAGACATGACAGCTCTCCTGTTTCAGGCAAGAGCAGATCGTCTCTCAATCGGCCCGGGCACCCGGTTGAATTATCGGGCCGATAAACAACAGTACGCTTAGCCGCCCCTTAAGGCAATCACGCCGTTCTCGTCAGCGATGACAGACCCCGGGCGCGCACGCCAGAGTTTTACGGCGACCCGTTTTTCAGGCATCCACTTGTCATACGGATCTTCTCACGCTCGTAATTGACCAAGGCAGAGACCGCGCAGCCGGCAGAAGCCGTCACGCGCTTCCAGTACGGTATTGATTTTATTGCGCGGCGTAACATGTTCAGGACGTTGTCAATTCCTATTGGGGGAAATCGATGCCGAAATCCGCGTTCGTTTTTGCCTGCCTCTCGGCGCTGCTGCTTTCGTCTTGCGGAAATACGGCCTGGGGCCTGAAGCGTGACGGCCAGGAAGCGAGCCGCGCGATGGACGACGCGTCGCATCGCGTGCTGTCTGCTGGCTCGAAAAAGAGATAGGCCTGGGCGAGGGGCGGTGGCCGTCCCTCGCTTGCCTATCGGCATTGATCTTACCGAAGCGGCGCGGCTGAAGGCGTGATTGCCGGTTCCTTGGGTGAGAAGATAATGAAGGCGAAAAGCAACGCGCCGGCGAAGATGATCAGCGACGAAACGGCCACGACCGGCTCCATGGCCGCGTTCCCCCGCAGCATCAGGTAGAGCGCAGGGACCAACACCGTCAGGCCCGCCGTGTAGATGTAATACTGGATCAGCGCGATACGGCGTTCGGCCTTTTTCGGGTTCAGCGCGTGATACCCTCCAAAGATCGCCATGCTGACCCAGCCCAAGAGATTACAGTGGGCGTGGGCGCCGATAACAGAATGATCATGGGAAATGGCCATGTTCAAACCGATGGCTATCCCGACAATGAAGAAGACGACTGCGGTCTTGAAGTAGAGTTCTGCTAAGCGTGGCATGAGATTCCCCCTATTTTTTGCCAAAGCGAGGATACCACTTCTTTGCAATGACGAGAATGCCGGAAACGAAAGTAACTCTGTTGCAATCGCAAGAAATGACTTCGATCGATTCTTGCGGTGCCGTGCTCTGCGTCGGGTTACCGGGCGTCCGCAGATTCAATCTTCCGCCTGTCGAGTATGGTTAATTTTTAACTATCTCGCGCGTATGAAGGAACGGAAGCGCGCCGTCAGCCGTTAAGGCGGCGAACTGGAGGAGCCCATGATCTTTAAAATCGTTACCGCCAAATCCGAAGTCGAAACCGATGACACCGGAACCTATCCCGACGGCATTTTCGAATCGAACCGCATCGATTTCAGCGCCCGCCGTATTGAGCGCGATCGTTCCTCGCACGAGCGCGATTATGGTCCGGGCCGCAAGGTCGCAGAAGTTCCGCTGGGTCTCGCCTGAGCCGTTTCAGGCGGTCTTCTCTGTCAGTGCGCGGAACGGAAACTTGCGGCTGCATTCGCAGCGAATGATATAGGTTTCCTGAAAGTTCGAGCTTTTTTGCTCGAAGAAGCCTTTTGGCAGCTGATCGACACGAAATGCGGGATGCTTGCGCGAATGGTGGTCGTCCTCCGAGGCCTCGGCAAAACCGGTATTGCCGCATTGGGGGCAGGTCAGCTTCTTCGAAAAACGGTCTCGCGCGGCCATCGGCTTCCTTTCGTTGTCGTCGCGTCATACAGCCGAAAGACCGCGCATGAAAGTCGGAATGCTGTCGACCGGCATTCACTCCATCAGGGTGCCGGCGCTTCGACCTGCGGCGGGGGTTTGGTAGATCCGGTCGTAGCCTGATCAGGGCCGGGTGAAATGGCTATGCTGCCGATGACGATGACAACGGCGATCGCTCCGGCAATCCCGAAGGTCCAGATCAGCCAGCTCCGGCGCTCCTCTGCCAGCAGGCGCTTTTCTTCTTCCAAAGGTGATAGCGGGGTGGACGGCTCGCCACGGCCGTTGTTTTTATCAATCATGAAACTCCCTCTTTTGTCAGGAACAAGCGCCTCTCCGGATTGTTCCCGTGCCGACGGAGCGAAAAAACTGTTCCGGCTTTCGAATAGCAGCGAGCGAGGGCCGGACTATGACGATCGCGGGCCTATTCCGCAATTCGACGTTCCACGCCCTCGAAGCCGGCTTCCGCAAGCTCTGCCGTTGCAGAAACGGGAGCCTGATTGTCCACCGAGACGACAGCGGCCGGAAGCGGCGTGCCGCGCTTGCGCTCGCGGGCAAGGGTCAGCAGGCCCGAGCAGATGATCAGCACGATGCCGGCGGCCATCGGGAGATCGATCGTGTCATCGAAGATGAGATAGCCGAAGGCGATTGCCCAGATCATCTGGCTGTACTGTGGCGGTGCGACAAGGTTTGCGGGCGCGAATCGGGCCGCCGTCATGAGAAGCACATTGCCGATCGCCCCGAGAATGCCATAGCTCGCCATGAAGAGCCACTCGCGCGGCGTGGGAGTAGCAATGTCGGAAAGCATCAGCAGGCCGGCGACGGTCAGTGTTCCGATGAGCCCGGCGCCATAAAGCGAAATACGCTTTTCGGCCGGTCCCATCGCCCGCAGGATGACGATGGAGATGGCCGCGCTCAAGCCGCCGATGGCGGCGGCTAGATGGCCAATAGACAATTCGCGAAAGCCCGGCCTCAACACGATCAGCACGCCGATGAAGCCGACGATTACGGCCGTCCAGCGCTGCCAGCGTACATCCTCCTTGAGGAAGATGACCGAGAGGATCGTCACGAAGGAGGGCAGCAGGAAGAGGAGACAGAAAGCCTCCGCCATCGGCAGCTTCGTGAAGGTGATGATCGAGGCGATCGCGCCGATCGCTCCACAGACGAAGCGAAGCGCCCAAAGGGTGCGGTTCGACGTCCTGGCAACATCGAGCCAGGAATCGTCCCGCGCTTTGACGACCGGCAGGACAACCAGCCCGAAGACGGCGCCGATGAAGCCAACCTGATAGGCAGGGATCGCGCCGTGAAGGATCTTGATGGAGGCATCGCTGAAAGCGAAGACGGCGTAGGCCGCGAATGCGAGGAGGACACCGCGGACCGGCGAATGAATGGGGGACATGTTCTCGAATCGAACTTGAGGAGGTTATCCCCGAATACGAAAAAATCCCTACGGAGAGCAGATGCGGTTGCGAATAGCTGCCATGCGAATGGGCAACCCATCGGGCTGTCTACATCCGTTCGCTACGAAGCTCTGCGCCATATTCACGGTAGATGCTGAGGCAATCCGTGTAGCTTAGCGAACCGTGCTCACCGTAGATGATATGCACGTTCGACGCATCGGTTGCCGCCTCCTCGGAGACGAAGAGAATTGCCTCGCCAAGCGACTTGCCGGTGATTGGTATGTCGGTTCCGTCTTCCCGCGTTATTCCCTTGACTATGGCTGCAATCCTGCGGTGGCTGAAAACAGCGCGTCGGTCTTCCGGCGTCATCGAAATGCCCTCGATCGAAATTCCGGTGGCGAAAACTGCCGCCGATCATCGTAAAACGCTTGTGAAGCCAATTTGTGCCGTTGATGCGCACCGGATCGCGCGGGAAAC
This sequence comes from Rhizobium sullae, assembly GCF_900169785.1. Lineage (GTDB taxonomy): Bacteria > Pseudomonadota > Alphaproteobacteria > Rhizobiales > Rhizobiaceae > Rhizobium > Rhizobium sullae. The sequence goes on along the minus strand of NZ_FWER01000019.1, from coordinate 15,384 downwards.
CGGAAATTGCAAGCGGCTTGGACCTTTTAACTTTTCCCGGCGGCGCAAGGGGCGTATTCAGGGTACCGACTCCTGCCTGCCCGGTTCCCAGCGGCGATATGAATCTCCTCCTGCAATGCGCAACGGCATATCGATGACGACAGTACAGACGAGTGAAAAAGCGGGCGAAGCGCCAAGCGGAGGCCAGGCGAAGATCGTGGCGCTGGTCGTTGCCGTATCGTTCTTCATGCAGATTCTCGACGGCACGATCGTCGCGACATCGCTGCCGCAGATGGCGGCGAGCTTTGGCGTGCAGCCGGTCTCGATGAGCATCGGCATCACCGTCTACATGCTGACGATGTCGGCTTTCATCCCGCTTTCCGGCTGGCTCGGCGACCGTTTTGGCGCACGGCGGGTGTTTCTGGCGTCGATTGGGGTCTTTACCGGCGCTTCGCTTTTCTGCGGACTTTCCGGCAGCCTTGCGGAATTCATCGCCGCGCGTGCGATCCAGGGTGCGGGAAGCGCGCTGATGACGCCGGTCGGACGCATCATCGTCCTGAAGAGCGCGCCGAAATCCGAGCTGGTGAATGCGATCGCGCTTATCACCTGGCCGGCGCTGACGGCACCGGTTATCGGGCCGGTGCTCGGCGGCTTCATCACGACCTATGCAAGCTGGCACTGGAATTTCTTGATCAATATTCCGATCGGCCTTCTCGGCATGGCGCTCGTGCTGCGCTTCGTACCGGAGCAGCGCGAGGAGAACCTGGGTCGTCTCGACATGCTGGGCTTTATTCTAAGCGGCGCCGGCATGACATTCGTGCTTGCCGCGCTCGAACTCTCCGTGAAGTGGGAGGGCAGCCTGCTTCCCGTCTTTGCAATGCTTGCCGCAGGCATCGTGCTTTCCGTCATGGCCGCCCGGCATTTCCTGAAGGTGGAAAATCCGCTACTCGATCTCTCGGCCTTCAAAGTCCAGACCTTTGCGATGTCGACGCTCTCGGCGGGCACGGCCTGCCGGGTCGCGATCAACGCCACGCCTTTTTTGCTGCCGCTGCTGTTCCAGCTAGGTTTCGGCTTGAGCTCGATTGCCGCCGGCACATATCTGCTCGTCTATTTTCTCGGTAACCTCGGCATGAAAGCGGTGACGACGCCGCTGCTTGCCCGGTTCGGATTCCGCAATGTTCTTTGCGTGAACGGGCTGATCGCGGCTTTGTGCATCATGGCGTGCGGCTTTTTCACGCCGGTTACGCCGCTGGCGGTAATCTACGCGATCCTGCTTGCGGCCGGTCTTTCGCGCTCGATGGAATTCACCGCCCTGAACACGCTTGCCTTCGCCGATATCAGCCCGGCGCAGCGCAGCTCCGCCTCGACATTGTCCAGCATGCTCCAGCAGGCCGCCATGCTGCTCGGCGTTGCTGTTGCGGCGGCGCTGCTCAATGTCTCAACCGCGCTTCGTTCAGCGCCGGAGCCTGCGCTTGTCGATTTCCGCTGGGCCTTTCTGGCGGTCGGCCTTATGGGCATCATATCGTCCTTGCGCTTTTTCAGTCTGCCTGCAGATGCCGGCGCGGAAGTCTCCAAGCACAAGCGCTTCCAAAAAAAGTGAAGGCGATGGAACCATTTCGATCCGGCTGCGTTGAGTTTCGGGTTTGCGCATCTTTCAGCGTTCGTAGCGTATTTTCGTCCCGCAATGTCTTCAGCGGGCAGGGTCATATTGCCGGCATGATTTCAGATACGAACTTCCTTCGATTGAAGGCTTGCAGGGGGACGGAGGCTTTGCCGCCGTTTACGCGCAATGGCCGATGCACTACGACATTCGAATGCAGACGATCCGGCCGCCGGACAGTTGCGTGGCAACTTGGCCGAGTCCGGAGGCCAAATGCGTGAACATGCTAACAGTGCGGAGCCCGAAATCCGCATCCTCGCCATCGATAATGACGAGACGTTTGCAATGCGGATGCAAGAGAATCTTGCCCGCCATGGTTTCGAGGTGGAATGGGCGCGAGACGGTGCCACTGCGTTGAGGCGTATCGCTGAAGGCGATATCGATGCGGTCGTGCTAGACCATGTCCTGAGAGCGGGAAGCGGACTCGATATCCTGCCGCAATTGATCGCCTTGCCGGATCACCCCCCGGTGATCTATGCGACCGTTTCCGGCGATAACGGCATTGCCGTGGCTGCGTTGAAGGCCGGCGCCGGCGGCCATGTTCTCAAGAGCAACTCCCCCGACTATTTCGATCTGCTGGCGGCGACGCTGGAGCAAGCGCTGGAGCGCGCGCGCTTCCGGCGCGAGACGGCTGATGCGCAGGAGGTGATCCGCCAGCAACGGGACCGCGCCGAGATGTTGCTCGCCGAGGTCAATCATCGTATCGCGAACAGTCTCGGCCTTGTCGGTGCGCTGATCCGCATGCAGTCGTCGATGACAACGGACCGGGTGGCGATCGACGCGCTGCATGAAACGCAGATGCGCATCAATGCCATAGCGAGCGTTCACCGGCGCCTTTACACCAACCGCCAGATCGGCACGGTTCAAGTCGACGAATATCTCGAGAACCTTCTGAACGAGCTCGAGGCTTCCATCCGCGACGACAAGCGGCCGCACCGCGTCGTGCTGGCCGCACAGCCCGTCAATCTGCCGACGGATAAGGTGGTCACGCTCGGCCTTGTCGTCAGCGAACTTGTCACCAACGCCTTCAAATACGCCTATAGCGAAGGCGTGCAGGGCGAGGTCAGGGTCATCGTTGAACAGGTGGGCGAGCAGTTGCGTCTCGCCGTGGAGGACGACGGTGCCGGCTTCGACCATTCCGGCCCCGCGAAGGGGACCGGCCTCGGCACGAAGATATTGACCGCGATGGCGGCAAGCCTCAAAGCGGAGCTGACCTATGACCCGGCGCATCACGGCACGCGGGCCATACTGGTCTTTTCCGTCGACTGATCGGCGCAGGGGAGGAAGCGGTGGCCAAGATATGCACGCCGGAGGAGGTTTATTCCTTCTGGTTTGAGGAATGCAGCCGTGAGCAGTGGTTCGAGACGTCGCTGTCACTCGATGAGGAAATTCGGGACCGTTTCCGGGATACGCACCTGGCGCTGGCGGGCGGCGTGATCGGCGCCTGGCATGCAAGCCCTGAGAACCGGCTCGCCGCGGTCGTTGTGCTCGATCAGTTTCCGCGGAATATCTACCGGAATACGCCGCTTGCGTTTGCGACGGACGGATTGGCGCTTCGCGAGGCGAAATTGGCGATCGATGCCGGTGCCGACCGGCTCGTTGGCGAGGAATGCCGGACGTTCTTCTACCTGCCTTTCGAGCATGCTGAGGATATGGCGGAGCAGGAGCGGTCGGTGATGCTATTTCAGGCGCTCGGCGATGCCGAGTATCTCGATTATGCCATCCGCCATCGGGACGTGATCGCTGCCTACGGCCGGTTTCCGCACCGCAACGCCATCATCGGAAGAGACTCGACCGTCGATGAACTGGAATATCTCGCCCGGCCCGACGCCGGTTTCTGAGCGGCGAAAGCAACTTCCGCCTTTCTGTCGCCTTTCTTTGCGATAAGAAGCAGGCCTCATTGATGAAGCGAATCCTTGCGGGGACATTTTGCGGCTGACAATCATTCTGCTCCGGACGTTTCTTTACCTGATGCTTGCGGTATCGGCTGCCAGCCTGCATGGCGGCTTTGCCGCTGCGCAGGAGCAACCGCAGGCGCAGGCGGAGGCGCCGGCTCCCCTTGCGGATTCGGGGCTCGATCAAGCGGTCAAGGATATCGAAAAGGCCAAGGCGAAGCTCACATCGCTTCAGGACAGCGTAAAGCAGAGCGCCGACAACGACGACGCCCTGGTTGGCCTGTCCACGCAGGTGGATGAACTGGGACGCCACATACTCGCGACCTCCGTCAAACTCCGACCCCGTTTCGACCAGATCAAGCACCGTCTCACCGAACTCGGCGACCCGCCGAAGGAAGGGCAGCCGCCGGAAGCGCAGATCGTCACCGACGAGCGAAACGCGCTGACGGCCGAACGTGCGCAGATCAATGCCGTCACCGGCGATGCGGAAAACCTCTCGGTGGCCGTCAACCAGCTGATGAACGAAGTTGCCGAGACCCGCCGGCGGCTTTTTGCTGAAACTTTGCTGAGGCGCACCGAGGTTTCGATATCCGTGTTCGACGATGCGGCCAACGCCTTTGTCGCGGAGGTTGGCGAGTTCCGGGAGGCGCTGTCGAGCTGGCTGAGCTTCGTATGGAAGTTCAAGCGTTTCCCGATGTTCGCCGCGATCTTCATGTCGCTCGCGACAGGCCTGGTCATGCTTTCAGGTGGCTACCGGATGTTCGGCCGCTACCTGACGCGGGACGATGGCATCGAGAATCCCTCCTATATCAGCCGGCTCTCGATTGCCTTCTGGTCGACGCTGATCCGCACCTTTGCGCTTGCCGCAGTGCTGGTGACCTCATATATTTTCCTCAACAGTTTCAATGTGCTGAGGCCGGACATCGCGCCGGTCATCGGCGCGCTTTTCGCGGCAATCGGACTTATCTATTTCGTCGGGCGCTTCAGCAATGCGGTCTTTGCTCCGGGCGAGCCGCAATGGCGCCTCGTACGTCTTTCGAACCGCGGCGCGCAATCGATTGGCGCATGCCTGCTGGCGATGGCGATCGTCAATGCGCTCGACTATCTGTTCGGCAGCATCAGCGAAGCGATGGGCTCGCCACTGGTTCTGACTGTCGTCAGAAGCTTTATTGCGGCGCTGATCATCGGCCTCATCCTGATTGCGGCCTCCTTTGGTCGTCCAATGCTGGCACGCGACGGCGATCCCGATGCACCGGGCCGCCACTGGCCGCGCGGCATGGCCATCGTCCTGCGCCTTCTCGGCATCGGCCTCATCGTCACGGCACTGACCGGCTATGTCGGTCTTGCACGCTTCGTCGCCACGCAGCTCATCATCACCGGCGCGATCGTCGTGACGACCTATATCGGACTGCTCTCGGGCAAGGCGATTTCCAAGCAGGAGAGTTTCGGCGACACCTTCATCGGTCGCTTCCTAAGGAACCGCTTCGACATGGGGCCGGTGGCGATCGACCAGGTCGGTCTCGCAGTAGGCCTTGCGATCTATGCCGTCGCGCTCTTGACCGGCATTCCGCTGATCCTGCTGCTCTGGGGCTTCCATATCCAGGATCTTCAGCTGATCGCCTACCGTCTTTTTACGGAGGTCCGCCTCGGCGGCATCAACATTTCGCTGCTCGGCATCTTTACCGGTATCCTGCTTTTCGCTGGCGGCTATTTCCTGACCCGCTGGGTTCAGCGTTGGCTCGACACCAACGTCATGGCGCGAAGCCATGTCGACCTGGGCGTGCGCAATTCCGTGAAGACCGGCATCGGCTATCTGGGTGTTGCCGTCGCAGCGATCTTCGGCGTCTCGGCGGCAGGCATCGATCTTTCGAACCTTGCGCTTGTCGCTTCGGCGCTTTCGGTCGGTATCGGTTTTGGCCTGCAGAACATCGTCTCGAACTTCGTGTCGGGTCTGATCCTGCTCGTGGAACGGCCCTTCAAGGTCGGCGACCACGTGGTATCGGGAACGGCTGAAGGCATCGTGACACGTATCTCTGTGCGTGCGACGGAGATAGAGACTTTCCGCAAGCAGTCGATCATCGTGCCGAACTCCGAACTCATCAATGCTGCCGTTGGCAACTGGACGCATCGCAACAAGGTCGGCCGTTCGGAGATCCCGGTTTCCGTCAGCTACGACGCCGATCCGCAGAAGGTCATGGATATCCTGCTGGAACTGGTCAACGAGGCGCCGTTCGTGCTGCGCAATCCGGAGCCGCATGTCGAGTTCCTGCGTTTCGGCGTCTATTCGCTGGATTTCGAACTGCGCTTCATGCTGGCGGACATGGGCGAGGGCATGAAGGTGCGTAACAACCTGCGTGTCGCCATCCTCAAGCGCTTCAAGGAGGAAGGAATCGAAATCCCATTGCCGCAGAGCGATGTCATTTTTCACCGCGACGACGTCGTTGCTCCGGCGCCAGAACCTTCCGCGATAACAGTAGACGAACAGCCTGATGACGATACCGACGACGGAGCGGTGCGCCATTTGCGCGGCAAGACGGCCGATGGCAATCGCAAACTCTAAGGATTTTATTCAGGGATCGTTCAGAGGCTTTCGCTTATAACGCCTGGGCAATCGGGATTTCGCTGCTGGGGGCAGCAGCGCCGAGACGCTCCAGGGGAGGGCGCATCGCTGCGCCGCACTGAATGGCAAGATTTGCCACGGTTCTGTTTCTTTCGCTTTTCGCCGCCGGGGGCGCATATGCGGCGACAATCACCAACACCGATCCCGCACCAGTCATCGTTATCGTCACCGAAGGCGGCAAACGCGTCGAGGTCGTCGTCGATGCTGGTGTGTCGGAGACGCTTTGCGCCACAGGCTGCTTCATGACGACGCCGGACGGCGACCGCATCGGCCTTGGCGGCGGCGAGACCATCGAGATCGTCAAAGGCTCGGCGGTCTTCAAGTAGGCACACGCCGCACAGCACTTCGCGCATAGTCTCTTAAGCATAAATCGACGAATCGCAGCCCGCCTCGCGGACTGACTTGGTTTCACGCTATGTCGATTAATACTTACTCAAATCAATTCATGTATCGGTTTCGACCGGGGACAGAATTTTCCACTAAAAGGTTTGCTATGTCATTTTTAGGCATTTCGGGAATGCAGTATTCCGGAGAGATGTTTGCTCGTGCGCGTATTATTCTCGCGGAAGATTCCAATGTCTTTACGTCGATGATCAGCAAGCGGTTAAAAGAGCTTTTCGATATCGACGTCGAGATCTGCCGCAATTTCGATGACCTGCAGCTCGCCTACGACAAGTCTTCCGAGCCGATCATGCTGGCGATATCGAACATCAATCTGCCCGGCGCCGAAAAGGGCGAGGCGCTGGAATATCTGGTCGATCTCAGCATTCCGACCATCGTCTTCACCGGCACCTTCCATGAGGGCCTGCGCGACGAACTGATGTCGAAGGATATCGTCGACTACATCCTCAAGGATAACATCTTCGCAGTCGATCTGCTCGCGGAAGCGATCTGCCGCTTCCTCACCAATAAGCGCCATCACGTGCTGATCGTCGACGACAGCGCCACGGCGCGCGCTCTGCTCTCCAGCCGCCTGAAGCGCTATAACTTCCGCGTCAGCGTTGCCGAGAGCGGCGCCAAGGCGCTCGAGATCCTGAGGGCCAATCGCGACATCGGCCTGATGGTCACCGATTACAATATGCCCGATATCGACGGCTTCGAGCTGACGCGGCGCATCCGCGCCAATATCGGCTCGCATCAGCTGCGCATCATCGGCGTTTCGTCCTCGTCCAATCGGCTGCTTTCGGCGCGCTTCCTCAAGGCGGGCGGCAACGATTTCATGCTGCGTCCGTTCATAGACGAGGAGTTCTACTGCCGCGTCAACCAGAACCTCGACACGCTTCTCCAGATCCAGACGATGAAGAGGGAGCGGGCCGTTGCCTGATTCGGAGGTCGAACACGGCGAAAGGAGGGCTCCCGGATGATCCAGGGCGCCTTGGCAGTTGTTACGACATTTCGAATTTTTACAATTGCAGGTTACTGCGCGACCGTGCTGCACCTTCAACCTTCACGGACTCTCGACTATCGTCGGCACCGCTGCAAGGAAGGCCGATTCGGGTCATCCGTGCACTGGGGAGGGTAGGCGGCTGCATGGCGTTTCAGGCGGATTTCAATCGGGATGGCTCAGGTCCGCGCTTCGGCGGCCAGAAAATACTTCTGATTGAAGATTCGCGGATGTTTTCCGCAGTGCTCTGCCACCGGTTCCAGACCGAACTCGGTCTCAACGTCAAATCATGTTCTTCGCTGAAGGCACTGCAGGACGCGCTGGCGCAAGATGGTCAGGGCTACACCATGGCGGTCGTCGACCTGAATTTGCCGGATTCGCCCTATGGCGAGGCGCTCGACTGCACGATCGAGCACAACATCCCCGCGATCGTCTTCACCGCGACCTTCGATATCGCGACGCGCAACCGGATATTGGAGCGCAACGTCATCGATTATGTCCTGAAGGACAATGAATTCGCGCTCGACAATCTGGTCGCGACCGTTCGGCGGGCGATACTGAATCGCAAGATGCGCGTCCTCGTCGCCGATGACGTTCCGTCCGCGCGCCAGGTGCTCGTCGATCTGCTGAAGGCGCAGCAATATATGGTCGTCGAGGCGACGTCGGGGCTGGAGGCGCTTGCTGCGCTTGAGGCCTACGGCGATATCGAGCTCGTGGTGACGGACCACCATATGCCGGATATGACCGGCTATGAGTTAACGCGCCGCATCCGCCATCGCTTCGGTTCCGACCGGATGCGGGTCATCGGCATCTCGTCTTCCAATGACCGTTTGCTGTCTGCGAGCTTCCTGAAGGCCGGGGCCAGCGATTTCGTCTACAGGCCGTTCGTGGCCGAGGAGCTTCAGTGCCGCATTGCCAACAATGTCGAGACGCTGACGCAGATGAAGCAGCTGCGGGCGGCAGCGGCGTGCGACTACCTGACGGGTCTCCACAACCGCCGCTATTTCTACGATTACGGGCCTAAGGTCGTGAACGAGTGCCTGAGGCAGAAATCGCTGAGTTCGGTCGCCATCCTCGATATCGATCATTTCAAGCGGCTAAACGACACCTATGGCCACGAGATCGGCGACGAGGTGCTGAAGGCGGTTGCCAATCGGCTTGCCGTCATCTTCGAGGGCAGCGACAACCTGCTCTCACGCCTCGGTGGCGAGGAGTTCGCCATCCTTTTCCCGATGATGGATTCCGCTGCGGCAACGAAGCTCTGCGACGAAGTCCGCTCGGATATTTCACGGCTGAAGGTGGCTGCCGACGATGAGGAACTGTCGGTCACCATCTCGATCGGCGTTGCTGAAATCTCGGGATACGAGACCTTCGAAAATTATCTCAACGCCGCAGACCAGTTTCTCTATATGGCCAAGCACAAGGGCCGCAATCAGGTCTATTCCGACGCCAAGATGACGGAAGAAGCGGCGCAGTAAAACGCCGCCATCTTCGTTACGCTGCGATCGCCTGGCGGGCCGTTGCAATGGTCAGCTTGCGCTCTGCGCGCTCCTGCTGCGGCGAACGGTTGTAGAGTTCGCGATAACACTTCGAGAAATGCGACGCGGAGACGAAGCCGCAAGCGACCGCGACTTCGACGACCGGCATCGAAGACTGCACCAGCAGGTGGCGGGCGCGGTCAAGCCTGATCTCCAGATAGTAGCGGGCAGGGGACCGGCCCATTTCCTGACGAAAAAGCCGCTCGATCTGGCGGCGGGACAGGCCGGCGCCGTCGGCGATCTCAAGCAGCGACAGAGGTTCGGCGAGATTGCCTTCCATCAGTTCGATGATCGACAGGACCTTGGCGTTCTGGACGCCGAGGCGGGCGCGCAGCGGCAGGCGCTGACGGTCGTGCGGGCTGCGGACGCGATCTGTCAGGTGCTGCTCGCAAACCCGGTTGACGAGCGCCTCGCCGAAATCCTGTCCGATCAGGTTCAGCATCATGTCGAGCGAAGCGGTGCCGCCGGCGCAGGTGTAGAGATTGCTGTCCACTTCGTAGAGGTCGGCATAGACCTCCGCCTGCGGGAAGGCTTCGGAAAAGCCCGGCAGGTTTTCCCAGTGGATCGCGCAGCGCTTGCCGTTCAGGAGCCCTGCCTGAGCAAGCACATGCGCGCCCGTACAGAGGCTTCCGACGGCAACGCCGCGGTTGTAGGATTCGCGAAGCCAGGCATTGACGGACTTGTTGTTGAAATCCTCGACATCAATGCCCGAACAGACGAGCACCATGCTTGGCCGGTTCTCGCCGCTGAGATGCCGGCGCTCTTCAGCGAGGGAGGAATTCGCCTCGACGCCGATGCCGCAGGAGGAATAAACTTTGTTGCCGTCGACCGAGGTCAGCCGCCAGGTGTAAGCCTGGTAGCCGAGCATGCGGTTGGCGATGCGCAGCGTGTCGATCGCCGCCGAAAAGGGCAGCATGGTGAACTGGGGAACCATGAAGAACACGAGAGAACGCTTCTTGGTCAGCATCTTGTTCATGAGAAAAATCCATGCTCGAGGGCGATTGCCTATTCGTTGCGTGGAATGCGCCGTTCCGATGTCTCAAAAGCGACATTCGCATGGAAAAATGCGGCCGTGAAGAGCTATTTTGCGACATTGACGAATTAGACCATTGTCAAATGACGAAGCCAGCCTGCAAAAGTTGCGCCAACGGCTTACTTGCGAAATATATGCGTCTGAAATTCAAGATTTAATTTTTGTAGGCTGAAACGATGAAGGCGGCGCTGCCGGTGGGCTGGGCGCCGCCTTCAAGCGGGGAGGTATGTCGCATTCATTACATTACCTTGCGTTCATCCGCGTCGTCTGCAGACGGCCAGCCAATATCTTTGCGGATGTCGAAAGGCATGGATTCGATTTCCCGCGCGTTCTGCCACTGGTGCCAGGAATGTACGAGCCTGCGGGCAAGGCTTGCTACATCAAAATGTGCGTCGGAGGATGAACTCTTGCCATCCCGGTAACCGATCGTAGTCATCGCCGTTTCCTTTCTCACGCGGTTTGCGCTTGGTGCTTAATATGCTCCTCGGTCATTCATCAAACAAACGAATAGATTTTATGGATACGATCAGATTTATTGAACGTCTTTAGTACGGTCAGCATGTCGCTTCGGCAGTGATGAACCACTTGTCGCAGACTGAAAAACGTGACGCAGAGGCCAAACGATACTGATGCAACCCAGTGAAATATTGACGCAGGTGAGTCGGTTCTTTTGGGCAGGCCACAATAAAACAACCGTCCAAGTTCCGCGTCGGGTCAGGGCTACCGCAAGGCCTAGTTTGAGAATACGACGAACAGATCGTTGGCTAACATGAAAAATCCTGACTGCAGATTCCGAGGCAATCCGCCCTCGCATTCCGAAATGATGCCGCCCCCCCAATTCCGAGAATTAACCGCGCCCTTGTTCCGAAATCATTCCGCCCCTGATTGGGCTGTTTGTCGGGGTGTTCTGCTGGCGAGACGTTCGTCCTTTCGATTGCGCTGAGAGGAAAGAACGCGATGCCAGCGGAGAGACTCAAGATGCGGCGTGTCCGCGAGATTTTAAGATACCGATTTAAGGACTGTCTTGGCCACAAGTCGATTGCGGTGCGCGTTGGTGCGGCGCCGTCGACGGTGCGTGAGACGCTGCGCCGTGCGGAGATTGCCGGGCTTTCGCGGGGCTGCAGCATTGCTTGTGCCTGACAATGCCAAGGTCGCCGTGATCAAGGCTTGCCTCTTTGATCTGCAGGTCAATCGCAGCTATGCCGGGATGGCGGCTCACTACGGGAGCGCTGTTCTTCCGACGCGACCGAGAAAGCCTCGTGACGCGAATGAACTGACAACAATTAATGCCAGCAGAACCGCAGCCTCAAGGGGACGAGATCATCCCGGAATCCGGGGGCGCAATCATCTCGGAACAGAGGGGCGGCTTCATCGGAATCAGCAATCCTGACGCAAAGATTCGAAGTTCTTGAACTACTCAAACAGGAAGGACGGCCTGTGGATTTTGACGTTGGTCAGATGTAAAGTCGCGCAATTGAATGCGCGCACATCCACCCAACGATATTGTACGCCGCAGGAGCGGTCACCGCTGTGGATCGAAAGCTTGCAGCCATCCTTTCCACCGATGTGGCCGGCTTCAGCCGCCTCACGGCGATTGACGAGGAGAGCACGGTTCGTGCACTTAACTTGTGCCATGGTCGGATCGCCGAGTTAGTGCGCGAGCATGGCGGTCGTATCTTCGGCAGCGCAGGCGACGGCCTTGTCGCGGAGTTCCCAAGTGCAGTTCAGGCGGTCCGGTGCGCGGTTGAAATCCAGCGTCGCGTTCTCAGCCTCACGGAAGACCTCCCACTGGATCGCCGTTTGGAATTTCGCATCGGCGTCAATCTGGGTGACGTGGTTGTGTCAGGTGACGATCTGCTAGGCGATGGCGTCAACATCGCGGCGCGCTTGCAGGAGATGGCGGCCCCATCAGGCATCTGCATATCCGGGTCGGTACGCGAACATCTCGACGGCAAGGTGCCGTTCACGCTGACCAGCCTTGGCGATCGGGCCTTGAAGAACATCCCCAGGCCAATTTCTGCCTTTCGGGTCGACTGGCGGCAAGAGACGCCCGAGGGCCGTGACGCGGGGTCAGGGCCATCGCTTGCGACCCGCTTTGGCAGGGACCAGCCGTCGATCGTGATCATGCCCTTCGACAACCTCAGCGGTCAGAGCGATGGGTACTTTGTGGACGGCGTCGTGGAGGAAATCACCGCCGCCGTCTCCCGTGTTCGCGATTTCTTTGTGATCGCCCGCCAGTCCGCGTTCACGTACAAGGGACGTTTCGTCGACGTGCGTGACGTTGGCAGGGAACTTGGAGTCACTTACGTGGTCGAAGGGACCGTTCGCCGGGGAGGGGATCGGCTGCGCATCTCTGTACAACTGGTCGACGCCGAGATGCGGACCCAGCTTTGGTCCGAGCGTTATGAGGGCGCGACCCACGACATCTTTGAGTTTCAGGACAGGATCGCGGCGCAGGTCGCGGGCGCAATCCATCCAGCCATCCGCAGCGCGGAAATCGAGCTGTCGAAGCGTAAGCCGCCTAGCAGTCTGCGCGCCTATGACCTCGTCATGCGTGCCTACCCACACCTCTGGGGTCACAACAAAGATGCTGTCAGGCGGGCGATACCGCTACTTGAGGATGCCATCGCGATCGACTCTGCTTACGGCCGAGCCCATGCATTTCTCGCATGGTGCCATGCGCAGAACCTCGGCTATATCTGGACCGAAGAGCCGGAGCGGGACTTGGAACGCGCCCTTAGGGCCACCGAGGCTGCGGCGCGCTCCATCGACGATGATCCGGCTGCCCTGACAGCCGTAGGTGGAGCGTTGAGCCACTGCGGCGATCAGGAGCGTGCTTCGGCTTACCTTGAAAGAGCGCTGGCGCTCGATCCGAACAATGCCTGGGCATGGGCGAGGTTTGGATGGGTTGCAAGCTACAAGGGCGAGCCTGATCGCGCTAAGGAGCGGTTCGAGCGGGCGATGACGCTCAGTCCGGCGGACCCGCTTGCCTTCAACATGAGAATGGGCTTCGCTCTCGCATTAGCTCTGGCAGGCTCCCTTTCAGAGGCAGTCTCCATCGCCCGGGAGGTAGTCAACAAACATCCAGAGGTCACCTGGCCTTATCGGATGATGACTGCGTGGTCGTCAATGGCAGGCGACCAGGACACCGCTCGATGGGCCGCGAAGAAACTGTTGGCAGCCGAACCGGACTTTACGATCCAGCGCTATCTGACTCGGCCCGTGTTTCGAGCCGTACCGAAATGGGCCGATCAAATGGCCGAGGGCTTGCGGAAGGCAGGACTGCCCGAACATTGACTGCAGTTAAACGCAATTATGCAGCAACTGCCACCAGATGCCAGTTCTGTGAAATCTGAGGGCGATGTCTCGGATCATCTTTGCCCATGACAGAAGAATTGCAGGGCGGCGATCAGTACGAGCTTTGCAATAGCCCGAGACTTGTCCGCCGCCGAGGTCGCCTTTCAGGCCCATGCACGAACCCGCTTCGCGGGAGGGAGCTCGCGGTGGGGCTGGTTTGATTATCTGAGGTTCTAGGCAGGTAGAGGGCAAAGAGTGCGATCATAGGCAAGATTGATAGCTTGCGAAAAGGGGACTGCCTTACAGTGCTCTATCGGGACGGAGGAAGACACGAGGCGAGGTGCGCTGCGTTTCGCCCGCCATGGTGCGGATCAATTCCGCCGACTATGCAGTCGACGTTTCGGCGCAGCCGGGAGCCGACTGGAAGCACGATCTTTGGGCAGCGCTCTGCACCGCGCCAGTTTCCTGAGCGGCAGTACTGCACGGCTTGATCGATCGCGGCGTCAGCCCTTGCGGGGACGGATCTCCATGAACACGTATGGTGCGCCGGTCTCCGACGGGATCGCATAAACGTCATAGGATGCCTCCGGGTCGTCGCCCATTCCCAACGAGCCAGACGGCATGCCCGGCACGGCCAGTCCTCGAACGGGTGGCCGCTCCCGCAACAGGCGCTGGACGGCCTCGAGCGGCACGTGTCCCTCAAGGTAGTATTCCTCGATGACGGCGGTGTGGCATCCCTCCAATTCGGCGGGCACGTGCAGTCGCGCCTTGACAGCGGCAAGGTCGCCGGTGTCGCGGGCGTCGACGGAAAATCCTGCCGCCGCCATCGCCTTCGACCATTCATGGCAGCAGCCGCAGTTCGGATCCTTATAGACGGTCATCTCGGCCGGGACAGTGGCCTGGGCCCTTCCCCCAAGGAACACTAGGGCGGATGCCGCCATCGCGATGAAGCTTCTCCTGTGCATCGTCTCCACTCCTCGATGTCCCGCCGCCCGGATGCCTCCGGGCGGCGGGAGGCTGGTTTACTTTACCTCGGTGACGGTCAGCTTGCCATTCACGCGTTCGGCAACGAACTCGATGTTCGAACCTTCCTTGAGCCTTTCGAGCAGAGCCGGGTCTTCGACGCGGAAGACCATCGTCATCGCAGGCATGTCGAGGCTCTTCAGGTCCTCATGCTTGATGGTGACCTTGTTGGCCTTGGTGTCGACCTTGTTGACGACGCCCTTGGTGAATTCCTGGGCGAACGCACCGAAGGCTGCGCTGGCCGAAAGCAGGGCGGCGAGGCCGAGTTTCATTGCGGTTTTCATGCTTGTGTCTCCTTGGTTTCGATTATTTCCCGGCGACGGTGACGTCGCCATGCATGCCAGCCTCGTAGTGGCCGGGGATCAGGCAGGCGAACTTGAACTGCCCGTCGGTGGTGAACTTCCAGACGATCTCGCCGGATTGGCCGGCCGGAAGTCGGATCGAATTCGGATCGTCGTGTTCCATCTCCGGGAACTTCTCCATGACCGCCTTGTGCTCAAGGATCTTGTCTTCCTGATCGAGCACGAACTCGTGGTCGACCGTCCCGGCATTCTTGATCGCGATCTTGACCGTCTGCCCCTTGCGGACGTTGAAGACGGCGGGGGTGAATAGCATCTTGCCGTCGTCGGTTTCCTTCATCGTGACGCGGATCGTCTGCGTGGCCTTGGCTTTATCGCCAGGTTCGCCGATGGCCATTTTTTCAGCGTGGCCGCCGGCATGATTGCCGGCAGCCNGTGGCCTTGGCTTTATCGCCAGGTTCGCCGATGGCCATTTTTTCAGCGTGGCCGCCGGCATGATTGCCGGCAGCCAGGGCTGGGGTTGCGAAGGCGGCCAGCGCCAGTGCCAATACAAAGTTCTTCATGGGTAAATCCTTTTCTTGATGTGGAAGATGGAGCCTCAGCCGTTTGTCGGCTTCGGGGTGATGTGCGTCTTCGCGTCCTTGGCCTTGGTCGCC
>NZ_FWER01000110.1 GCF_900169785.1 Rhizobium sullae | reverse complement strand
TCAGGCGATCGAGCATAGAGCGCAGCTCCCATGCGACACTTTCCCTGAAGCCGGTCCCGACATTCCCGACATAGACGAGCCCATCGCCCTTGCGCGCCGCAAGCAGAAGGGAGCCGATTCCAGCCCGCGCGACCATGGACTGTTCATAGCCGACGATCACAAAGCTGTCGCTCTGGAGGCATTTGATCTTCAACCAATCGCCGAGGCGGCCGGAGCGGTAGGTGCTGTGCCGGTTCTTGGCGATGATGCCCTCGAGACCGTGCTCGCATGCAGCAGCAAGCAGTTGATCGCCATCTGCCTCGACCTCTTCGGAAAGTCGAATGTCGCCCTCCTTGCCGGCGACCAGGCCCTCGAGCAGATGACGCCTTCCGGACAATTCCATCTCGGTGAGGTCATGTCCATCGAAGTAGAGCAGGTCGAAAGCCATGAAGAGTGCTTCGCCGGACGTGCGTTTGCCGCCACGCCCGCCAAGCGATTGCTGCAGCAACCCGAAATTTGGCCGCCCCTGCTCGTCGAGAACGACTGCCTCGCCGTCAAGTATCGCAGTAGCCACGCCGAGCTGCTTTGCGGCTTCTGCTATCGCCGGAAAGCGATGCGTCCAATCATGCCCGCCTCTCGTGATGATCCGGACGCGCCTGGGTTCGATGTGCACCGCGAGACGATATCCGTCCCATTTGATTTCGAAGACCCAGTCTGGTCCCTTCGGCGGCTTCGCTTTTGTAAGTGCCAGACATGGCTCGATGCGCGCGGGCATGGGATCGAGGGGAAGGTTCGGCTGGGCAGGATCTCGCGGCTTGCGGGCTCTTGAACGAACCGGCATATCGGTGGCGAGCAGCGGTTTTGGTGGCGGAGATTTGACCATCCGACGATTACATCAGGGAATGCGTAAAAAGAAAACGACATTTGAGATGATGGCATCGGAAGAATTCAAGCCGAAATGCAAATGGTCGGACGCATGGCCGATGGCGCACCCCTAGAAAATTGCAGGCCAGGTCAATACCCGAACGAAGTCGCGGCGGAGCGGCGCTCAGAGATGCCTCTCCACGTCGCCGTTCAGAAAGTCCCATCTCATGCCGAGCGGCTGTCTGACCAGATCGTAATGATCGTTGAACCGCTTGATCAAGGAGCCCTCCAGGTCCGGATCCCACATCGTCGCCTCATAGCCCAAACGGCCGCTGACAAATACCGAAAATTCCCTGAGCCCGAACGATCTTTCGTCATCTGCGCGCACGCGCTCGATAAACTCATCGGTAAGAGCGATAATTTGGTTGTGCATGATATTCGACATGACCAGACCTGCCTGCTGGGAGATAGCGAGATTTTAGCAACTTTCGGACTGACTTGTCATCTTCGAGCGAGCATCCCGAGTTGTTCCGCGAATTCGAACTGTATGGCGAGCGTGACCGGGGCGTGCAAAGCGAGTTGGAGGAGGGATATGAAGCCAGCTGAAGTCCTTCTCAAACATGGCGTCATGCTTTTGCATCTGTATTCGACGAGATCCGAAAGGCCGTCGGATGCCGGCAGCTCACTCGCTCCGACGGTCTTAAACGTGATCAGAGCGGGCTGACGTTTTCCGCTTTCGACTTTCCAGTTTTGCGGTCCTGGCCTAGTTCGTAGCTTACCCTTTGTCCCTCTTTCAAGGATCCGCCTCGTGGCAGAGCGGAGACATGCACAAATACGTCCGTCCCGCCATTTTCAGGGGTGATGAAGCCAAATCCTTTGTCTTCGTTGAAAAATTTGACAGTACCGGTAGGCATGAAAGCTCCTGCCGCGCCGGTAAACCTATAGCGCAAGCTTCTCGTTATCAATGGCGTGTCAGATTTCGCTGTTAAGTTGTCGGTTGGCACTTAAATGCGTTCAATGGAAAACTCAGCGCAAGAACCGCAGCAACCCCTCACAACCGAAATCGCATAGACATGATCCTCTTCCCGTTATGGGTACGGTCATAGGAGCGAGCGCAAGCCGGCCGACCCCGTGCCCCGCGGGCCGAATCAACCGCCGGCACCCTGGTATTTTCCGGTGGCGTACCGCCAGTAAGCGATGGCTATCAGCACCCAAATAGGGCCGGCCACGAGAGCCACAGGCCCGGCCCAGTCCCCGAGGATCGGGATGGGCCTGCCGAGCAAGGCGCCGACAGGAACCGAGCTGGTGAGCGCGAGCGGAACCGCGGTGATGAGGATGGTCTGAATGCCGCCGGGAAAAATGTTGAGCGGGTAGCGCGATAACTCCCAAAAACCGAAGAAGATCGAAAACAAGTGGTTGGACCGCACCCAGATCAGTGCAGTGGCGCCGATCATGGTGATGAGCGCAGCGGTCAGCAGCGTCGCGCTGAGGAGCGCGGCAATGAGAAACGATGCGGACCCGACCGACCAAACGAAGTCGATGGACAGAACGGCCCAACCCATGAGCGGCATCGCGAGGATGATGTGGCCCGCATAGCCGATATTGAGACCGGAAAAGACCAGATAGGCCCAGGGGCTGAAAGGCTTGACCAGCAGCGTATCGTAAGTGCCCAGGCGCACCAGTTCTTCCAGGTCGCGCAATTGCACGAAGCTCATCGCAGCGCCGAGCGAGTAAGCCAGCAGTTGGAAGCTGAACAACAGCGCAAGCTCGGGCCAAGTCCAGCCGCCGAGCGTGTCGAAGCGGGCGAGCAGGATTCCTATGGTCGCGAAGACGCTGCCATAGGAAAGTATCTGCGCAAGACGGTCGAGCCAGAAAGCGCCGCGATATTCCATCTGGGAGCGGACATGCATCCGCACCAGCAGGGGGATGACTCGTAGGTGATGAATGAGCACGATCAACCTCCCTGCACGGTGATGCGGCTGGAGGCGCAGCGCCACAACCAAAGGACGCCCAAGAGGAACAACCCGACCCAGGCAAGGCCCAGGCCGAAGTAGAGCCAGACATCGGAAGCGGAGAGCCTGCCGAGATAGACGGCATTCGGATAATAGACCACCCAGGCGAAGGGCAGGTGGCGAGCGACTGTGGCAAGTGGTTCGGGGAAGAACCAGAAGGGGACGAGCAGTCCCGAGAACAAGTGCAGCAGGGCGCCCAGGATCCAGTCCAGCGAGAAACTCGTCATCAGCCAGAAGGCGATGAGGCCGAAGAGCGCGGACATGAGGAAAAGCAGCGTAAAGGACAGCGCCCAGAAGGCGAGGAAAAGCAGCGCGTGAAACAGGCTCGCCGGTGGCAGCATGCCATAGAACAATGCAGTGAAAGCAACGGTTGGAATGACCTGGGTTACCAGGCGATAGGCAAAGCTGCCGCATTCGTTGGCGAAGAGATAGAGCGGATAGGACAAAGGCTTGAGCAGCCATACGGCGATATCGCCGGTCTTCAGTGACCGACCGATCTCGCCGATGATCCTTTCAGGGCGGGTGGCACCCATCACGGCGCCGCCCAGCAGGGCATAAGTCACCATCTGCTGCAGGGAGACCCCCTCGACCACGGTGCCGCCAGCGCCGGCATAGACGGCCAGCCAGATGGCGACGCGCGCGACGACCTGCACAAGTTTGCCGAAGATGTTGGCCCATACTTCGTTGCGGTAGGCGAATTGCGCGTGGAAAGCGCTGCGGGCGAAGGCGAAATAGGCGGTCATGATGCCCGAGCCTTGACGTTGCGACGCTGGTAGAAAGTGCGGATAACTTCTTCGATGTCCGGCTCGTGCAACGCCACATCCTTGAGGTCACGCCCGCTCCCCACCTCCGACAGGATTCGCACCAGCGATACGTCCTCACGCTCGATGAGATAGTTCTTGCGCAAGCCCTCGTCGCTGACGAGTGCCGCAGTCGTCAGCAGCAGCGGCCCGGGATCGCTGGCAAATTCGAGGGTCAGCCGCCGGGCCGAGCCCAGTGCGGCGCGCAGGCTCCTCAATTCGCCGTCGAAGATGAGCCTGCTATGGTCAACCATAATCAGCCGCGGGCAGATGGTCTCGATATCCTGCAGGTCATGGGTGGTGAGGATGATGGTGACGCCGCGCTCGCGGTTGATCTCGGCGAGAAAGCGCCGCACGGCATCCTTGGCGACCACGTCCAGCCCGATGGTCGGTTCATCCAGAAAGAGAATCTTAGGATCGTGCAGCAGCGACATCACGATCTCGGCACGCATGCGCTGGCCGAGGCTGAGCTGGCGCACGGCGCGGTCGAGAAAGGGCGTCAGCTCAAGCAACTCGCTGAAGCGCCTGAGATTGTCCGCATAGCGGGCGGCGGGGATATCATAGATGCGCCGGTGCAAGGTAAAGCTGTCAACCAGCGGCAGGTCCCACCACAACTGGCTGCGCTGGCCAAAAACGACTCCAATCTCACGAGCATTGTCCATCCGCTGCAGATGCGGCGTCCGACCAAGTACCGAGAGCGTGCCTGCACTCGGCACCAGGATGCCCGTCATCATCTTGATCATTGTGGATTTACCGGCGCCGTTAGGGCCGAGATAGCCTACGGCTTCGCCCGTCGCAATGTCGAAACCGATGTCGGAAACGGCCAGAACTTCAGTGTATTCGCTGGTCACCAGCGTCTTCAAGGCGCCCAGCAGGCCTGGAAATCTCTTGTGTTGCCGGAAGCATTTGCTGACGCCCCGTGCCTCGATCAAAGCCGTCATGGATACTCCTTCGAGGGTAATTCTTGCCGATTCGGCAGCGGCAAGGACTGAGAGCTTAGGCTAACGCGGGGCTCGATAAGTTCAAGCAAAAGTTGCTTTTGGCCGTTACTCAATCGAGGCCGCCCGTCCGGTGCTCAGTAGAAATCCAGCGCCGTCTTTTCAGTCTCTCAGAAGATCTCCCATCCGATCGCCGCTTGGGGCGACGAATACTGGCTGGTTCATAACGCTCACCGCGCCGACCTATCTGGGGAAAGCTTGCGGCGAAATCAGCGCCGTAAATCTTGACTCGTGACACGAATGAACTGACAACAATCACTGCCAGCAGGACCCCCGGCCTCAAGGGGCGAGATCATCCCGAAATCCGGGCGCGCAATCATCTCGGGACAAAGGGGCGGCTTCATCGGAATCGGCACCCATGAGTTTACTTCTTTCCTTCGAAGAGCGGGTCGAGATTTCGTTCGGCGATGTGTCCTGCCCGTTCGCCGAGTGTGAGGTTGCGCTCTCGAACAACGACCGCAGCGGCCCATTGAAATTCGAAGTACGGGCTCACGATACCAGCGCTGCGTTCGAGATCGCGTTCACCGCGACGGATGCAACATACGTACAGACATCTGGAGCTGCCTGCCGCATCAAAACGCCGCGTCACGACCTGTCGATGGCGGAATATTTCGCGGAGGATGCGCCGCCTAACCCCGCTCAAGAACTGCGGGTAGGTCAAATGAATGCACCGGCGAGCTCGAACCCTGCTACGGGACCAACAGCAGCTTTCCGGTCGTGCGTCGGCTCGCCATGTCCGCGTTCAATCCCTTGTTCACGACCAAGCAGACAGGGATGGGTATGGGCCTGGCGATCTGCAAATCGATCATCGAGGCACATGGTGGTTCCCTGACAGTTCAATCTGCTGAGATAGGCATCAGTTCTCAATTGCTGTTGAATGACCACCCTTTCGAAGATGTCAGGTTAACTTCGTAAGGCGGAGATCTGGAACAACTGGGGCGCTCATGCAGTAGCCAGTCGCCGCCAATTGGCAAATCTTCAGCGCAACTTCAAACGACCTTTCGAAGGCTGGTACCGGCAGAAACTCGTAGCGTGAATGGAAGTTGTAGGCGCCGGTGAAGAAGTTCGGTGTAGGTATCCCTCTGGCTGAGAGGACCGCGCCATCGGTGCCGCCGCGCATCGGGATCACTTTCTTCTCGATCCCGAGTTCCTCCATGGCCTTGAAGAGAAGAGCGACGGCACGATCGTCGCGAGCGAGGCTCGTGGAGATGTCTTGATAGGTGTCGGTAAACTGGTAGCGGACATTCCCGGTGGGATAACGTGATCGCATTCGTTCCGCGACCTCGGCGATCCGGCGTTTTCGCCGATTGAAGCCATCTGTGTCGAAATCCCGGATCAATGCCGTCAATACTGCCTCGCTGTCGGTGGCGGTGAGGTCCTTGAACCAGAAAAAGCTCTGGCGTTCCTCCGTGCATTCAGGCGTCTCCTCGCGGTCGAAGTGGGAGATGAAGTCCATCGCCATCAGCAGCGGATTGACGAGCGTTCCCTTTGCGGACATCGGGTGCGCACTGACGCCGGTTAAGACGATCTCGCAGGATGCGGCGTTGAATGTCTCCAGGACCACTTCGCCAAGTTCGCAGCAGTCGATCGTGTACGCAAAATCACAGGGAAAGCGGGAGAGGTCCAGCGCCTTGGCGCCGCGCAATCCGATTTCCTCGTCCGGCACGAAGGCGATGAAGACATCGCCGTGGCCGATCTGTTGATCGAGCCGGGCAAGCATCGTCATGATGACCGCGATGGCGGCCTTGTTATCCGCACCGAGCACGCTGGTGCCGTCACCGACGATGATGTCTTCCCCCAACCAGTCAAGAACTTCCGGATGTTCGGCGACCCGGAGCCAGATGTCCTCCTCGTGATTGAGGCAAAGGTCCTCGCCTTCGAAGCGGAGGATTTGTGGGCGGACGAAGGACGAGAGGCCGACATCAACCGTGTCGAGATGCGCGATGAAGCCGATCGGTGGTACCTCAGGCCTGTTGCCACGTTTGACGCCCGTCACGATGGCATGCTCGTCGATCAGGACGTCCTCAAGGCCGATGGCGCGCATCTCGTCGACGAGCAAAGTTGCAAGAGCAGCCTGTCCAGGTGAGGACGGCAAGGATTGCGAGCGGCCGTTGCTTTGGCTCTCGATCGCGGCATAGCGAAGAAACCGACTGATGAGTTCTTTCTGAACTTCCATGTTCATCATCCTCGTCCTGAAGCAGTTCTGGCCCTTGTCGGCGGCGTTTTTTTAGCTGAGATGGGCCGGCTCACGGCCGCTTCCGGCTGTCGTGGTGGACAGCGGAGCTAACCAGTGAGCTCATTGGTACGGCGCGCTGCAGGCTAAAACCTGATGACACCGACATCGCCGGAAACCTCGATGTCGACGCCGAGCCTCGCCGATTGTTCCGAAAATCGGCGCAATATCCGTTCGGCGCTTTTGCCTGCTGCGAGATGCGGCGCCAGACGACGTTCCAGCACCCCGTCAGTCAGCGCTTCATCGCCTCCGATGATGACGGGATGAAGCGTGATCTCGATTAGTCCGTTATCTTCGCCGAACGAGCATAGGCCGATGAGGCTCTCCCAGACTTCGGGTGCCGTCCAGGTCGACTTCTTCGAACGCACGTGGAAAATGAAATTCCCCAGGCTGTAGAAGATCGGCCGGCCCCGGTAGATCTCGATCGGCTGGAGAACGGGCGCACCGTGGCTCACGAACATGGCAGCACCAGCATCGATGCATCGTTTGGCAACGCCACTCACCCAGTCGGGGACCTGGTACCAGTCGGACGCCCAATGGTGATGGTGGAGATAGGTGACCACCAGAGATCCGTCGGCGGCCGCAGCCGCGATCGAGGCGAGGTTCCTGGCAAGATCGGCCTCATCGATCTTGACGCTGCGTCCGAACCTTTCCGATCGCCTGAAGACCGCACGCGAGATGCCGATCTCGGATTCCGGGGCGAGGCGCGGCGGATCGTCCGGCTGGCTGTCATTGGTGAGATCGATCGCCGTGTAACCGACCTTGTCGCGAATGGCCTGGATTTGATCGAACGCGGTCTCGTCGACCTCGATGACCTGGGACAGCCGAAGCCGATTGACGCCGGGGCGTCCGGGGCGATTGTCGTCGGCGTTGGCGGCGTACATGAAATCCGGACCGGGACCTCCGTCCATCGCGACGATCGCGACCCGCCGCCCGCCGATCGTTGCGGTGCTTGGCCGCGAGACCTCTGTATGGTCGCGACCGAGGCCGGCATGAAGGAAGTCTCGCTTCTCCACCTCCTCGAGCGTTGAGAGCACGCCGGACGGGCCGAGGTCGAAGGCATGGTTGTTCGAAAGCGAAAGCGCCCGAAACCCGATCGCCCGGAGAGTATCGAGAACGACCGGATCGCTGCAGCCGAAGAACGATCCCTTGAGCGGCCAGCCGCCGTGGCTCCCAAGGATGGTCCCCTCGAAGTTGGTGAAGGAGAGATCCGCCTGGCGAAGGAGCGATCGAACCTTGCCGAAGGCGGGGGCGGGGATGGCGCGGATATCGTGCTTGATGAGCGACTGGCCGGTGACGGCCAATGTGAACCTGTTATTCATGAAGTGACCTTCTGTGGCGATGCGCGCCACCCGTTCGAATATCTGGCTGTTCCG
>NZ_FWER01000143.1 GCF_900169785.1 Rhizobium sullae | reverse complement strand
CCCCTCGGGGAGGTTGGACGAGCCTGACGGAAAAGCTCCGATCTGAGCATCGGAGGAGGTGGTCAGATCGACCAACGGAACACCGCGATAGGTGTCTGAAAGCCTGGCGGTCGCTGGCGAGGCGGGTCCTGGAGCCCTTGCCGGTACTGCTGCCTCTGCAGCTTCACTGATCGGACCGCGATGGACGAGCAAAAAGTCGTTGGGCCCTTCTGCCCTCTCGGCGGTGTAGCCGTGACCTTCAATCTCGTAGTTCCATTGCGGCTTTTCCGCATCCGGCAAGAAGCCAAAGTGGTACAATCTCGAGAGCATCGCGTCTGGGACGCGTTGAGTCCCATGGGAGAAGCCTTTGGGGACGGCGAATGAAACGTCTATGGAGTCCTCGATCGCAGCGGGGGGCTCCTCAGACCATGCGGAGGGCGCGGCCTCCGCATGCAGCCTTCCGATGTGTTCGGAACCTGTCCCTTGAACCGGTACCCCTTCCAATGGCAATTCACCCAACTGCTGCATGGGGGGCTGCATCGGCACGCGGCCGCCTGAATTGCCGATTTCGCTCAGCGGCTGCTGAATGGCGGCGGCTTGCGGCGTATTGGCCCTCTGCCTCTTCGCCGGTCTCAACAGCGCCGTGTCATGTTCATTGTTGATGATGACCCACTCGGGTGGCAGGTGGTTGCCCTGGTCAAGCGCATCCGGCGAGGACCGGATCTGCTGTTGACTGGCAGCTAACGCTGGCGGGGCGGCGGCCTCAACTCCGGCGTGCCCAGAGCCGGCCGCTGCGAAAGCGTCCGACACGCTTCTATTGTGGCCATCCGGAACAGCGGGCATCCCTGGGTTGCTGAAAAAAGACGAGGCGGCTTGATCATTCTGCCCTCGCTGAAGCTCTTCGCGCCGGACCGCCTCGGGAACCCCGTTTGACACGAGCTCCGTATTGCGAACCCGTTCCAGCACCAAGCGGAGATAGCGGTCGCCTGGAAGCAACCTCTTGGCCAATTCGATCCGCGAATCGTGATCCAGCCCAGAGATCGTCTGGCCCCGACTCTCAAGCGCCTCAGAAAATCTGCGAAGACTACGACCATAGGCAGCACGGGTGCTTGAGGCCAAGCTGCTGTCCCTGGTCACTTGTTCCAAGATATGCGCGTCTGCCTTTGACGGCACTAGCCGCCGGGCAGTCGCCGAATAGCCCGGCTCATGATACGCACGCAGGAAGTTCAACGCCGTCTTCATAGTACCGTATTTCGGAAAGACAGCATCGGCGTGATCGACCAGGGATTGGTGATTTCTTAGATCCGTCGCTTGGCCGCGAGCGCCGAGATCATTCGCCAATCGGCAAAGCGCATTCGAGTATATTTGAAGCGTATCCTCGCTATGGCGTTGCTGAGTCCTAGCGTGGGCGATCGCCTGATCAATAACGTCCCGGTGTTCGCCGGACAGATGGGGAAAGCGGATAGCAGGGGCGTCAATAGTCGCCGAATAGCCCGGCTCATAATACCTACGGAGGGCGCTCAACGCCGTCTTCATAGTATCGTTTGTCGGAAAGACAGCATCGACGTGATCGACCAGGGATTGGTGATTTTTTAGATCAGTCGCTTGGCCACGAGCGCCGAGATCATTTGCCAATTGGCGAAGTGCAAGCGTGTATTTTTTTTCCGTGGTCTCTCTATATTGTTGCTGAGTCCTAGCGTGGGCGATCGCCTGATCAATAACGTCCCGGTGTTCGTCGGACAGATGGGGAAAGCTGGTAGCACGGGCGCCAGCAGTCGCCGAATATCCCGGCTCATGATACCTACGGAGGACGCTCAACGCCGTCCTCATAGTATCGTTTGTCGGAAAGAAAGCATCGACGTGATCGACCAGGGATTGGTGATTTCTTAGATCAGTCGCTTGGCCGCGAGCGCCGAGATCATTCGCCAATCGGCAAAGCGCATTTGAGTAATTTCGGAGCGTTCTCTCTCTATATTGTTGCTGATCCCTAGCGTGGGCGATCGCCTGATTAATAAGGTCCCGGTGTTCAACGGACAGATGGGGATAGCCGTTAGCACGGGCGCCACTCGCGACAGGTTCGGCGCGGCGCGGCTCGGCCACGTGCTGCTCAAAGCCCGCTTGCCGCGCCTGGCCCGCATCTGGCAAGGGGTACGAGGCGGGGATTGCGGCAAGCTCGTGCGGCAAGCGCTGCTCCCTCAGTCGGTTTTGCAGCGCCTGCCGGTCGGCGACGA
>NZ_FWER01000220.1 GCF_900169785.1 Rhizobium sullae | reverse complement strand
GCTTGTTGGTGACGAAGATGCGGACGCGGTCGCCTTCGACGGCCTCGATCGTCGGGCCGGGCGACTGTCCGTTGTAACCCCATAAATATGCGGTCATGCCGTCGGCCATCTCGCGCTCGACCGGTTCGGCGACGAGGTGGAACTCCTTGACGCCGTTGTTCATCCGGTGAGGCAGGGTCCAGCCGTTGAGGGTGACCACCGGCTGGTAGTCCGGACCCGAGGCCGGGTGGAGCGGCGGCTGCATGTCGGCCGATGCCATTGTCGGGGCGTCGGGCAGACCCATCGCCGATGTCTTTGTCCAGGC
>NZ_FWER01000234.1 GCF_900169785.1 Rhizobium sullae | reverse complement strand
ATGACGATGGTCTTCATCTCCCATGACCTCGCCATCGTCCAGCAGATGTGCAGCTCCGTCTACATTTTCAGAGACGGCCGGGTCGAGGATTACGGGTCGTCGGAGTTCATCTTCTCGCGGTCCGACAATCCCTACACCCGCACCCTCATCAACGCCCGCCCCCATCGGTTCACATGCTGAGCGGTGCGACGCCTCTCAATAACCGGGTCCCGCCGGAACAGCCAGATATTCGAACGGGTGGCGCGCATCGCCACAGAAGGTCACTTCATGAATAACAGGTTCACATTGGC
>NZ_FWER01000260.1 GCF_900169785.1 Rhizobium sullae | reverse complement strand
CGAGGGTCTCCTCCCGGCGCTTTTCCGCGTCGCTCATGCGCGGCAGGTCGTAGACCGCGCCGTCCGACAGCGCCAGCGCGTTGACGACGCCGAGGTCGCCGCCAAGGTCGATCCCGTCGCGGACGGTCGGCTCGGCCACCTCCCGCTCCACCTGGATCGAGGCGTACCAGTGGTCGCCGCTGAGCGAGACTGTGACGTTCT
>NZ_FWER01000285.1 GCF_900169785.1 Rhizobium sullae | reverse complement strand
ATCGGAACGGTGTTCTCGGGAATGGGCATTTCCATTTCGCCCATGTCGGCCATGCCCTTGGTGCCCATGGGCATGTATTCCGGCTGCAGCTTCCTGATCTTCTCGGCGACCTTCGACTTGTCCGCACCGATGAAGGTCGGAATGTCGTGACCCAT
>NZ_FWER01000307.1 GCF_900169785.1 Rhizobium sullae | reverse complement strand
AAACGCTGTCCCATCCGGCGCGCCTGATGATCGTCTGCACTCTTGTGGAGGGCGAGTATTCGGTCGGCGAGCTTGAAGAGAAGGTCGACGTCCACCAGCCGCATCTGTCGCAGCACCTGACGGTGCTGCGCGGCTCGGGCATCGTCGA
>NZ_FWER01000095.1 GCF_900169785.1 Rhizobium sullae | reverse complement strand
ATGTTGCCAGGAAGATGCCTTCCCGACCGCGCCTTACCATCACCCGAAGGAAAGGGTTTGCGGCGCGAGTGTGATCAATTTGCCCTTGCGCGTCATCGTGGTCGGCGCAAGCCTGGATTGGTGGCATAAGACCGGAACGCCCTTCCACGACCGGGACCGAGGCTTCTGCGCGGACACTAGGTATCAGATTCTATTCACTATATGCCTGGTTAGCAGACGGCCGCGCGGGTCGAACTATGCCCGCGCGGCCGTTCAAGAAGAGGTGGTTCAGGGCGGTTGGGAGGGAACCGCCTAGCCCTGCCGCCTCTTCATTCCGCTGCAATTTTCTCAATGTCGTTTGCCTGAACGATACGCTCGAGCAGCGTCATTTCTTCAGGGCTGAGATCAATGAGTGGCGGGCGGACGGGGCCTGGTTCCCGACCAAGCACCCGAAGGCCGGCTTTGATAATCGAAACCGCGTAACCTCTCTTCCGATTGCGCAGCGCGACAAAGGGAAAGAAGAAGTCTTTCAGGATTTCGTCGATGACAGGCTGATTGCCTGAACGAAGAGCCTGATAGAAACGCTGGGCGAGTGCGGGCACGAAATTGAAGACGGCAGACGAATAGGTGGTGACCCCGGCCGCAAAATAGGCTTGCGCATAGACCTCATGCGTCGGCATGCCGCCGACATAGACAAGACGGTCTTGGAGTTTCGTGGTGATCTCGATCACCTTGTCGACATCGCCCACGCCGTCCTTGAAGCCGATGAGGTTAGGGCATTCATCGCAAATCCTAGCGATGCTATCGGCCGTCAACACCGCGTTGTCACGATTATAAACGATGACGCCGATGCCGACCGATTTGCAGACCGCTTTGACATGGCTGACGAGGCCGTCCTGCTCGCTGAACATCAGGTAGGGCGGCAACAGCAATAGACCGTCTGCGCCGGCTTTTTCCGCGGCTTTTGCAATGTCGATCGCAAGCGAGGTACCGTATCCGGTGCCGGAAATGATTGGCGTCTTTCCGGCCGACACTTTTGCGGCCGTCACGACGGCAGGAATTTCCTGCGGATTGAGCGAAAAGAATTCCCCTGTGCCGCCGGCGGCAAAAAGAGCGGCTGCCTCATAGCCGGCCAACCATTCAATGTGCTTGCGGTAGGCGTCCTCGTCGAATTTGAGTTCCTGATCAAAATGCGTGACGGGAAAGGAGAGCAGCCCGCTGCCCACTGCTCTCTTGAGGTCAATTGGATCCATTGTTCATTCCTGTTCGGGTTTCTTGATGAAAAGGATGTGGCCTGGCTTAAATCGACTGGGTCTCAAGCGCTTCGACGAGCGCTGCGATATAGCCGTAGCAGAAGGCGAAAGCGACGCCGGACGGATCCCTGCCGCTGATGGTCGGGACATGGTCGGGCATCAGCATGTATTGGTAGCCGACCTCCTTGTAGATCCGCGCCGAGCGGACCATGTCCATGTCGCCTTCGTCGGGGAAGGTCTCCATGAAGGACAGTTTTCCGCCCTTGATGTTGCGGAAGTGAACGTTGAAGATTTTTCCGCGTGTGCCGAACCAGCGGATAATGTCGTCGATTTCCTCACGCGGGTTCTCAAGCATCTCACCGATCGATCCTTGGCAGAAGTTCAGTCCGTGATAGGGGCTTTGGCGCATGGTCACGAACTTCTTCAGGCCCTCGACCGTTCCAAGGACACGGGTGACGCCGCGATAGCCGGGCGGCGTGTAAGGATCGTGCGGATGGCAGGCAAGCCGCACGCGGTTGCTTTCGGCAACCGGCACCACACGCTCGAGGAAATAGTCGATCCTCTCCCAGTTTTCCTCCTCGGAAAGCTTGCCTGCGAGGCCCGGCACCGCCTCCTGATCGGTCTTCTCCCAGCGAAAGGCCTCGTTCATCGAGCCGCCGCGGCCAGGCTCCATCGGCGTGCGCGGAATGCCGATCAGGTTGAGGTTGTATTTCGCCGAGGGGATGCCGGCAGCCGCCATATCCTCGATGAGCTTGCAGACGGCATCGATCTGGCGATCCCGGTTCGGCCCGGCGAGAAGAATGTCAGGGTAAGACGCGTTCTCGATCGGCCGCGAGGGGAGGGGCAACTGGATCATATCGAGAATCAATCCGAAGCTTTCGATCTTGTCGCGGTGGCGCTTAAGGTCATCAAGCGTCCAACTCGCGGGCGATCCAGCCGGGTCGGAGCAGATGTGCGTCAGTCCGAGCTGTGCGAAAACGCGGAAATCGTCATCATCCCGAACCGCGACCTGAGTTCCAGCATACATGTTTTGAACACCTCTCCCGAATACAGCAATGTCATATGACATAATATGAATTTCCGAGGGTGTCGAGGGGTCTTATTGCTGTTCGGCCAACATGCGGTAGCGCCGCTGGCTCCCTAGCAGGTGCGCTCGCATCGCCTGCCGCGCCCGCTCCGGCTCCTGATCTGCAATAGCGTCGAGGATCTCGACGTGCTCCGCATGGACCTTGTTCAGATAGGCGCGATCATTGGCCTCGGGCAGCGTCGGGAACTGCCCTCTGGGGATGGCGCGAGGGCCGAAATGCCGCAAAACGTCAACATAGAAGCGGTTATTGGTCGCGGCCGCGATTGCCATATGAAACTCATAATCCGCTTCGACCGTGGGAGCGCCATCTTCGATCATCTGCGCCATTTTGCGGTTGGCCGTGCGGATCGCAGCCTCCTGTTCGGCCGTTCTTCTATAGGCGGCAATGGCTGCCGCTTCACCTTCTGTGGCCATGCGAAACTCAAGCAATTCAAGGGTTTCCGGGATACTCTTAACTTCAACTGGCGTTAAGGAAAATGCCTTTTGTGCATGCGGATTGCTGACGAACACGCCCTTTCCCTGGATCGGCCGGACATAGCCGGCCGAGCGAAGATCGGCGATGGCTTCGCGAACAACCGTGCGGCTTACGCCGAAAGTCCTCTCCAGTTGCGGCTCGGTGGGCAACTGATCGCCCTCTTTGAGCTTTCCCGTTTCGATCTGATCGCGCATTTGATCGATCAACTGCTGTGCAAGTCGCTCCCGGGTCCGTCGCATTCTGTTGTTCCAACCCCTCACAGTGTCTGTCGCAAATGCCCAAAGGCGGCCCTTGCCAACCAGTGGGAAGTTCTATAAATCATAATACGACATACCGATGACATAATATGTCTTCTATAGTAGACCAGGGAGGAATTGAAATGAAGCCTTTTCGTAAGGAGCTCTTCGTTGGAGCCGCCATTAGCTTTCTGGCGCTGACTGCGTCTGCCGCCTTCGCTGAAACGCCGAAGGACCAGCTCGTCATCGGCACGTCGCTTGCCCAGGTGCTGTCGCTTGATCCGCAGCAGGCGACGGAAGGCAAGGCCAATGAAATCATGTGTAACCTCTACGACCGGCTGGTCTTGGCAACGCCGGAGGGAAAGATCGCTCCGCAACTGGCGGAGAGCTGGGCGATCGATGACAAAGGGATCACGTTCAAGCTCCGGGAGGCGGCGTTTGCCTCCGGAAATCCGGTGACGTCCAGGGATGTGGTTTTTTCGCTGACGCGTCTCCTCAAGATGAACCAGGCGGCTGCGGCCAACCTGAAGCGGGTCGGCTACAATGCCGACAATGTCGAAAAGCTGGTGACGGCGCCCGATGAACATACCGTGCGAATTGATCTTTCGGGCGAGGTTACGCCGGAATTGCTTCTTTATCGCCTCGCCATGGTGACCACGAGCATTGTCGACAGCGTCGAGGTTGAGAAGCACGTCAAGGATAACGACTATGGCAACGCGTGGCTGCGCACGAACTCTGCCGGTTCGGGGCCGTTTACGCTCAATCGCTGGACTCCCAACGAGATCGTCATCCTGGACGTCAACAAGGATTATGTCGGCGGTGAGCCGAAGATGCGGCGCGTCGTTGTCCGACATGTTCCCGAAAGCCAGGTCGAGCGGCTGATGCTGGAGCGCGGCGACATCGATATTGCAAGCGCATTGAGTGCATCTGACCTTGCGACCTTCCAGGACAAGCAGGGATTCAAGATCCAGCGCATACCGACCGGCGGGTTCTACGTGCTGTCCATGAATGCCGGCAACCAATACCTGGCAAATCCGAAAGTCCGCGAGGCGATTGCCTACGGTATCGACTATGCCGGCATCGAAAAGACGATCATGGGGCCCTACGGCAGAGTGCGTACGGTGCCGGTGCCGGAGAATTACGAGTACGCGATTCCAAGCCCCGACTGGCATCTCGACATCGAAAAGGCCAAGTCGCTGCTGGCGGAGGCCGGGTTCAAGGATGGCTTTTCGCTGAGCCTGAAGACGATCGCGCAGACGCCGCGTATCGATCTTGCAACGGCCATCCAGGCCTCGTTTGCGCAGATCGGCATCAAGGTCAATATCCAGCAGGGTAACGGATCGGAGATCATCGCGGCCCATCGTGCCCGCGATTTCGACCTCTTGATCCCGCAAACGGGCGCCTACATGCCGAACGTGCTTGGCTCCATGGAGCAGTTCTCCAGCAACCCGGACAATTCGAAGGAGGCGAACAACGCCGGCAATTTCGTTTGGCGCTCGGCCTGGGATATCCCGGAGCTGACGAAGCTGACCGCAAAGGCTTCGCTTGAGCCGGACGCCAAGAAGCGCGGCGAGATCTATGTCGAGATGCAGAAGATGTTTGTCGACCTCAAGCCGGCGGTGCTGCCGCTCTTCGAGCGCTATGAGCCGATTGTTCAAAACGCGCGCGTCCAGAACTACATCGGCCACCCGAACATGACGACACGTCTCGAAGGTGTGACCAAGGCCGAAACCGAGTAACCGAGCCAGGCAGCCGATCATGAAGGAATTATCCGCAAACGAGCTTGGAAAGCGCGTCCTCCAACTCATCATCAGTCTGTTCATACTGCTTTGCGTAACCTTCGTGATCGGCCGGGTCATGCCCGCCGACCCGGTGGGCGCAGTGGTCGGCGAGCTTGCCGACCCTGCCGCCTACGCGGCGATGCGCACGCGCCTGGGGCTTGATCTGCCGCTTTATCAGCAGTTCTTCATTTATCTGGCGAGCCTGCTGCAGGGTGATTTCGGAACGGCAATCCTGACGGGCAATCCCGTTTCGAAGGATCTGGCTCAGGCATTTCCGGCAACGTTCGAGCTTGCCACGCTGGCGGTCATCATCTCGACATTTATCGGCGTGCCGCTTGGACTTGCGGCAGCGCTTTTTCGCGACAGCTGGATCGACAAGACGGCGCGGGTCGTCGCCCTTGTCGGCCACTCGATACCGGTCTTCTGGTTCGGTATCGTCGGGCTGGTGATTTTCTATGCCGGGCTTAACTGGGTCGGCGGTCCGGGCAGGGTCGATGTCTACTACGAGGGTATCGTAACGCCGCGGACCGGTTTGATGTTGGTGGACAGCCTGCTTGAAGGCGAGCCCGAAATTTTCTGGAATGCGCTCTCGCACATCATTCTGCCAGCCATCATCCTTGCTTACGCCGCGATGGCATATATCACCCGCATGACCCGCAGCTTTACGCTGGAACAGCTTAACCAGGACTACGTCATTGCAGCGCGTGCCAAAGGGGTCGGGCCCGCGAACACGGTGATCGGTCATGTGCTGCCGAACATTGCCGTGCAACTGATTACCGTCCTTGCGATCTCCTATGGAAATCTTCTGGAAGGCGCCGTCGTGACCGAGATCGTCTTCTCATGGCCGGGGATTGGACAATATATGACAAATGCGCTGATGATTGGCGACATGAATGCCATCCTGGCCGCGACGATCATCGTTGGCTTCATCTTCATGTTCTTGAATTTTGCAGCCGACATTGCCTATGCGCTGCTTGATCCGCGCACCCGGGAGGCCACGCAATGACCGATGTGCTTCACTCCGAAAGCGAGGTTAAGCGGCCGGGATTTTCGGCCCGCGTTGCCGCCTCGCTTGCTCGCGCCGGACATAAACTGGCCGACGAGCCGCTTGGACTGGTAGGCTTCCTCATTCTTGCCGCGCTGTGCATCGTCGCAATCATTGCCCCGGCGCTCGCCCCTTATGATCCGAACGTCCAGATGCTGGGTGATGCCCTCCAGCCGCCCAGCCTCGCACATCTTGCGGGAACCGACGAATTCGGGCGCGACATCTTCAGCCGCCTTGTCTACGGGACAAGGATCACCATCCAGACAGTTCTCTCGATATCGGTGATTGTCGGCCCTGTGGGCCTGCTCATCGGCATCGTTGCAGGATTCTTCGGCGGCCGCACGGACGCGATCCTGATGCGCGCAACCGATATTGTCCTCTCATTTCCGTCGCTGATCCTGGCACTTGCTTTTGCCGCAGCCCTTGGCGCGGGGTTGAACACGGCGATCATCGCAATCTCGCTCACGGCCTGGCCGCCGATCGCGCGCCTTGCCCGAGCCGAAGCGCTTGTCGTCCGCAATACCGACTACGTCGCCGCAGCGCATCTCTATGGGGCTTCTTCGTTGAGGATACTGCTTCTCTACATCGCACCCATGTGCGTTCCATCGGTGATCGTGCGCCTGACGCTCAACATGGCAGGCATCATCCTGACGGCGGCATCGCTCGGGTTCCTGGGCCTTGGCGCCCAGCCGCCGGCGCCCGAATGGGGCGCGATGATATCAAGCGGCCGCAAGTTCATGCTCGATTACTGGTGGGTTGCCGTCATGCCGGGTATTGCCATTCTGTTTACGAGCCTTGCCTTCAACATCGCCGGCGACACGCTTCGCGACATCCTGGATCCGCGCCATGCAAGATCGTGAAACCTCAGCCATCCTTTCCGTCCGTAATCTGACCGTTCGCTTTGGGCGCAGCTTAATACCGGCCGTAAGAGAGGTCAGCTTTGATCTGGGGCGGGAACGGCTTGGAATCGTGGGCGAATCCGGTTCCGGAAAATCGACGGCCGGCCGGGCGATCATGCGCCTTCTTTCTCCGAGCGCGGAGATCTCGGCGGACCGTTTCGAACTTGCCGGCAGCCCGCTGCTTGAAAAGACCGAACGGCAGATGGGTGCGCTCCGAGGCAAGGAGATGGCATTGATCATGCAAGATCCGCGCTATTCGCTGAACCCGGTGCTGACGATCGGCAGGCAGGTGGCGGAGGCAGCAAGGCTTCATCTCGGGCTCGGCCGTGCTCAAGCGCTCGAAAGCGCGAGAAGAATGCTCCAGCGCGTCAGGATCAGCGACGCAGACCGTGTCATGGCGCTCTACCCGCACCAGATATCCGGCGGCATGGGTCAGCGGGTGATGATTGCGATGATGCTGCTCGCCAAGCCGAAGCTGGTCATTGCCGACGAGCCCACTTCGGCGCTCGATGTCAGTGTCAGGAGGGACGTCCTCGTTTTGCTCGACGAGCTGGTGCGGGAGAATAATTCCGGTCTCATCCTCATCAGCCATGATATTCGCATGGTCGCGGCTTTCTGCGAGCGGATCCTGGTCATGTATGCGGGCCGTGTTGTCGAAACGCTGACCAGGCTCGACGACGCCCAGCATCCCTATACGCGCGGCCTGATCGCAGCACTTCCCGATCCCCGCAATCCTGTCCGCCGGCTGAAGGTGCTGGACAGGAAGGCACTCGAAACGGAGGCGGCAGAGTGATCAGGATCAGCAATCTCGATGTTGTCTATGGCGCGGGCAAGACGCACAACCATGTCGTCAAAAAGGTGAGCTTTGAAGTCGGCAAGGGTGAAACGCTCGGTATCGTCGGCGAATCCGGCTGCGGCAAATCAACAGTCCTACGATCCTTGGCCGGCATCGAGCAGGGCTGGACGGGTTCGATTGAACTCGACGGCAGAGTCATCGGAAAGATCCGGTTGCGCGATGAGCTGAAGACCGCACAAATGGTGTTTCAGGACCCCTATGGCTCGCTTCATCCACGTCATCGCATCGGGACGGCCCTTGCCGAGCCGCTCCGGTCGATGGGACGCCGCGATGGCTGGTCTGCCGTTCCCAAGGCTCTTCGGCAGGTGGGACTGCCGGAAGATTTTGCTAACCGATTTCCCCATGAACTGTCGGGCGGCCAACGTCAGCGCGTTGCTATTGCACGAGCTCTCATCCTTTCGCCACCGATCCTGCTGCTCGACGAGCCGACCTCGGCACTCGACGTCTCCGTTCAGGCCGAGATCCTCAATCTCCTTGCAGACAAGCGCGACGAGCAGGGGCTGACCTATGTGCTCGTCAGCCACGATCTCGCCGTGATCGCGCACATGTGCGACAGGGTGCTTGTCATGAAAGAGGGCGCTTTCGTCGATGAGCTGACGAAAGCCGATCTAGAATCAGGCGTCACGCATGCCGACTATTCGCGCGATCTTTTTGAGGCAAGTTTTCTTTGATCTATGCGATGCATGGAGGCTTGCCGGTACGAATTCCCTGGAATGTTCGATGCCGTTATGAACGCCGGACGAGGTAGCTGTCCGGTCGCGCTATTTTGGCGATCACAGTTGATGTGGCTGAAAATGAGGGCTCTATCGTAAACGCTTGAATTTGGCGACGGGGCAATTTCGCGGATTCTCGCTTCGCCAAACACCACTATCGCCCTCCTGCTTCATCGAATCGGTTGTGTTTCAGATCATTGATCCGAACCATCATGCTGACGGTGCTTCGGGATCAATGCGCATGGACGTCGCGCGTGCCCGTCGCACCGTCGCGTTCGGCAGTACAAAATGGCAAGATCGTCGTACGGCGCGCAAGGTTTGTCCGCTCCAACTTGGCCTGCTGGCTAGTGCGTGTGGCGCAGCAAATAGTCGAGCTCTTTCTCTTTTCGAACACCAAATTTGAAGAGGTCGACGAGCTCTCTTGCAGCCACCTTGGCTTTTGGACTCGTGATGTCTAGCCCTCGTTCCTGACACCAGCGTTCAAGAACGTGTTCCAGCAATACCAGGCCTTCCGAGGTGACGACCGTCGTTTCAAATGCGAAGTGATGTGACACTTTTTTTCTCCATCGGTGCGTAAACGAAGAGGATACTCTCGAAATCAACCGGTGTTGCTGTTTGTCCGAAATGGTACGGTCTGACGACGGATGCTCGAACCAAAGCACATCGTCGCGCTTGGGACACTATACGCTCTGATGGGACGCTGTTGACGCCCAGCACTTCGGCCGCACTGGAGACAGCTCCATTCTTGCTAACCGCGCGTATGATGCGAAGATCGTCCCAAGAGAGCTTAGCAATAGGATCGGTCATGGTGCCCTTTCACTCAAATCGCCGTTGGGTGCCGTCGACGACCCGCAATTGCGACGGCGCACATTGGGCAATTCCTGATCCTGCAACCGCAAGACCTGTCGGGTGTGACAACGGTGAAGTCGCCCAATTTGAACCGAATTAGGCGACGGGACTGCGGGCAGAGCCCATCGCTGATGTCCAGTTGATGCGCGCGATCAGCGCACGCTGTCCGCCCAGAGCAACCGGCGCGGCTTAAAGCCGAGCTTTGCCTTGGCCCGGGCGTTGGACGCTCCCGTCAGTCTCGTGTGATAGAAGACAGCTTCCTCGCCGGCGACCGCCAACGCGTCCGGCACGCTCATTCGAGGCGGCTCGGGTGCGTAGACCCAGCGGGCGAATGCCGGCATCCATTCGGACACGGGCAGGGGATCATCATCCACGACATTGTACGTTCCGGGTTCAGCGGTGATCGCC
Source organism: Rhizobium sullae (assembly GCF_900169785.1). GTDB lineage: Bacteria > Pseudomonadota > Alphaproteobacteria > Rhizobiales > Rhizobiaceae > Rhizobium > Rhizobium sullae. Next base: position 3,576 of record NZ_FWER01000095.1, on the reverse strand, counting down.
GCGACGGTCGCCGCCACCGCGTCGTCTATATGGACGAAGGACCAGACCGCCGCGCCATCGCCGATGATCGCCGCCTTCCCGTTTCGAAGCTGATCGGCGATCGCGCCGTCCGGACGATACCAGGTGCCTGGACCGTAGAAGAAACCATAACGCAGCACGATACCCTGTAGCGCCGTCGAGCCCAAGACTTCCTCTTCATAGGCGCGGATCACGCGCGTGCTCTCGCCGATCGGGCCGGGGGCATCATCGCGGAGTTGGGCCGTCTCGTCAGCGAGTTGCTCCGACGGAGCTTCGAGAAAGAAGCCACGCGATTGCATGATATAGCGAGCGACACCCAACTCCTCCGCCGCAGCGAGCAGATTGGCGCCACCTTCTTTATGGAGCTGCGTGTCCTTTGGCATGGCCTTGATGATGTCGGCGGGATCCGCAGGCAGGTATGTAAGCTGGTCGATGACCACATCCGGCGCGGTACCCGCAATCGCATCGTGGACCGCCTGGCGGTCGAAGGCATCGGCGGTGGAGGCGGAAGCACCAACTTCCCGCAGGCGATCGACACCCGGTCCGCGCCGCGTCATTCCCGTAACCTCGTGACCCAGCGTACGCAGGGCGCGTACCAGAGGAAGGCCCACCGCACCGGTGGCGCCAGCTACAAAGATTTTCATAAGAAGAACTCCTTCGAAGGGTGAGCGTCACGATGCGGTGCGCTTCAGTTACTTTGCGATTGCCGCCTGGGGCGTGTTACGGAAGCTTATCGCCATGCGGTTGAAGGCGTTCATCAAGCTGATCGCGATTGTGAGGTCGACCAGTTCCTTCTCGCCGAAAACCTCGCGTGCCGCCTGGTATGTTTCATCCGGCACGCCGGTTTGGGCCACACGCGTTACTGTCTCAGCCCAGGCCAAAGCAGCGCGCTCGGTCTCGCTGAAGAGGTTGCCGCCTTCCTCCCACGCCTGAACCAAGGCAAGCTTCTCGATCGGCACGCCCTTCTTCGTGAGATCGCGGGTGTGCATATCGAGGCAATAGGCGCAGTTGTTGATCTGCGAGACGCGCAGATAGACAAGCTCCACCAGCTCAGCGGGCAGGCCGCTCTGCATGACATATCCATAGACCCCACCGAGGGCCTTGGCGCCGTTTGGAGCGATCTGATTATAGTCGAGTCGTTTGGTCACGTTGTTCTTCCTTTCAAGGTTATTTGACGGGCGTGGTCAGCGCTTTTTCATTAGTGTCGAGGACAAAGACAGCGAGCAGCTTCGCCGGCTCGGTCTTGCTCGCATTGCGGCTGATCGAATGGAGCGCGTTCGGCGGTTCGGACCAGCTCTCGCCTGCCCGATAGATGCGTGTCTCGCCGTCATTCACCTTCGACTCGATCGCGCCCGAGATCACATAGGCGTAGATGAACGACGACTTCGCGTGGGTGTGGGATGGTGAGGCCGCGCCCGGTGCGTAGTCGACTTCCACGGCGATCAGCGACTTGCCAGGGATATTGGGAATGGCCGCCTCGAAGTTCATCGCGACGGTTTCGGCTTCGCCATCATGGGCGGAGACGGGGACGGCCATCGAGAAGGCGACGAAGGTAGCGGTGATGATGGTTCGGATCTTCATGGGCTTTCTCCTCTTGCCGCACGGATGATGCCCGTGTGATGGGCTGGGAAGAAGATGCCCTTCCGTAGGGCCAAAAAAAAGCACCAAGAATGCAAAAGAATGCTGTACTACGATGGGATGACGAAGCCCCTGAACCTGAACGTCGACCGTTCTGCCAAGAAGCCGCTCGCCGAGCAGATCCGAAGCGGAATTGCGTCCGCGATCGAAAGCGGCGTGCTCGAGCCCGGCGCCCGTTTGCCCTCCTGGCAGGACCTTGCCGCCCAGCTCGGCGTCGCGCGGGGTACTGTGCGGACAGCCTATGAGAAGCTGGACGCAGCCCAATTGATCATTGCGTCCCGCGCGGCCGGAACCCGAGTCGCCCCGCGACCTCGCCCAGTGGTGAAGAGCGAGCAGCCGCCACATCCTGGATCGTTCCTGGAGATTTATCAGGAGATGACCCAGGGGCCCGCCTTCTTCCAGATGGGCGTCCCGGCAACGGAGACCTTTCCGGCAACGCTGTTCGCGCGCATCCGCGCAAATGCAATCCGTGTTGAAGCGAGCGCGGCCCCCAACTATCCGGATCCGCGCGGCGAGCTCGAGCTAAGGCGAGAGATAGCAGGCTACCTCGCCGTCGCCCGCGGCATCGACTGCTCACCGTCGCAGATCATCGTCACCGGCGGATATGCCGCCGGGCTGGGGCTCGCGCTTCGGGTGCTCGGCGTTGAAGGGCAGAAAGCCTGGATGGAAGATCCGGGCTTTCCGTTTACCCGCAAGGGCCTCGAACTCGCGCGACTCTCTCTCTCGCCAATCCCTGTCGATGCTGATGGCATCGACATCGACCATGGACTGCGCCACGCCCCCGACGCAAAATTGGTGGTCGTGACGCCCGGGCAGCAGGCGCCGCTCGGATCGACATTATCACTCGAACGGCGTCTCCGATTGCTCGGCTGGGCCGCCGCAAGCGGGGCTTGGGTCATAGAGGACGACTATCTGAGTGAACTGCAGCTGGCAGGCCGGGCTGCGCCGGCGCTGGCATCGCTCGATCGCGCCGGACGGGTCATTCATATAGGCTCGTTCAGCAAGACGATCAGCCCCACACTTCGCCTCGGATTTATCGTTGCGCCGATCGACCTGATGGCTCGCTTTGCCGAGGTTGCAGCGTGTCTCGCCCCACCCCCGGGGCCTTCGGTGCAGCTCGCGACCGCGGAATTCATGAGGGAAGGCCATTATCTGCGTCACCTCCGCCGTTTGAAGCGCGCTTATGTCGCTAAACAGGAAGATTTGCTGGCTGAGCTTCAGCCCCACTTTGGCGCCGATGACCTCGTGGCGACGGGCTTGGCCGTCCTGCTACGACTGCCCAATGGCGCCGCGGATCTCACCATTGCGCGCGAACTACTGGCTTTCGGCATGTTTCCGGTTCCTCTCTCTGCCTGGTATGCCTCTGCGGAGCGCAGCCGGTCGGGACTCTTGTTGGGTGTTGCGACATCACCTACAAAGGTACTCGCAAGATCCTGCGACCGCTTGGTCGATATCATCCGGCGGTTCAGCTGAATCCCTGATGCGCGCGGAAGGGGCGAGCCAGCGCCAAATTGGTCGAAGCACAGTTCGGGAAAGCCCATCCGGCTCTGCGTGCAAACATGCCGGATTAAGCATCGACGATCGACGTCTGCATGCATGCCCCTGAATTTCAGAAGTTCGCCGGTGGCGCCGCTGTCGCGCAGCAGTATGGTGACGCTTTGAAAGCTGTTCACCCTCTTGGCCGCGAACCGACCTTTCCAGTGACCGAGCAATCCCTTCGGCTCCGCGCGCCTAGAGCCGCGACTGCCGATCGAGGGTGACCCGCCGCGATGGGTGATGCGCGGATCGAGGTGAAGCGGCATCATGTTGAAAACTGTACCAAGGCCGACCCGGCTTACCGAGCCGGTCCGGCATCCGCCGGCGCTTGCGGAACATATGAAGAACGTCCTATGGTCGTTCCGATGAAGGAACGGCTGGGCT
>NZ_FWER01000208.1 GCF_900169785.1 Rhizobium sullae | reverse complement strand
CGCCGCAGAAAAATGCTACGGAGTGCCCGCATTCAATATCAACAATATGGAACAGGCCCTCGCGATCATGGAGGCGGCCGATTCGCTCGACGCGCCCGCGATCATGCAGGCTTCTCGCGGCGCCCGAGCCTATGCCAACGACATCATGCTGAAGCACATGATGGATGCAGTCGTCGAAATCTACCCCCACATCCCGGTCTGCGTGCACCTCGACCACGGCAACGAACCGTCCAGTTGCATGACCGCCATTCAAGCCGGCTTCACATCCGTCATGATGGACGGCTCGCTCAAGGCGGATGCCAAAACACCGGCCGATTGGGACTACAATGTCGGGGTCACCAAACAGGTGACGGAG
>NZ_FWER01000167.1 GCF_900169785.1 Rhizobium sullae | reverse complement strand
GTTTCGTATGGCTTGTGGCTGCGTCCTTCCAGTCGAGATCGAAATCGACGGCCGGCGCAACAGGCGTTCCCGATGCCTTGGCAGTTCCTGAGATCGTGCCCTGCGCAGCAAGTCCGGGCACGAAGCTGTTTGCAATGTTTGCCGGGACATTGTTGAGATTGGCATTCACGTCGAGGTTTTGGACCGTCGTTCCCGCGATAACGATATTCCCGTCCGCGCTCAGTCCCATGTTGGCTGCACCGGTCAGGTCCGCATCGAAGTCGAGTTTGTTGTCTGCTAATTTACCCGTCGCACTTAAGCCAAGCGGAGCGAGACCTGCCTGTTTCGTATGGCTAGTGGCTGCGTCCTTCCAGTCGAGATCGAAATCGACTGCTGGCGCAACAGGCGTTCCCGATGCCTTGGCAGTTCCTGAGATCGTGCCCTGCGCAGCAAGTCCGGGCACGAAGCTGTTTGCAATGCTTGCCGGGACATTGTTGAGATTGGCATTCACATCGAGGTTTTGGACCGTCGTTCCCGCGACAACGATATTCCCGTCCGCGCTCAGTCCCATGTTGGCTGCACCGGTCAGGTCCGCATCGAAGTCGAGTTTGTTGTCGGCGAATTTACCCGTCGCGCTTAAGCCAAGCGGAGCGAGACCTGCCTGTTTCGTATGGCTTGTGGCTGCGTCCTTCCAGTCGAGATCGAAATCGACTGCCGGCGCAACAGGCGTTCCCGATGCTTTGGCAGTTCCTGAGATCGTGCCCTCCGCAGCAAGTCCGGGCACGAAGCTGTTTGCAATGCTTGCCGGGACATTGTTGAGATTGGCATTCACATCGAGGTTTT
>NZ_FWER01000154.1 GCF_900169785.1 Rhizobium sullae | reverse complement strand
TGTCGATCCGAAGAACCGGATCGACCGCGACCGGTTCGAATGCGTCAGATGCGGCCACGCCGCCTGCGCCGACCACACTTTGTGGGATTCCCACGAGTTTGACACAGGGCGCGCTTTCTTTGTCCTGAGCAATCTAACGTTATGAAAGCTGCTTTGCAGCCTACGGCTGCTCCCCACCCGTTGCAAGCACACCCTGGGTCGGCTAACCTGCGGCACGGAAGCAATGGAGGGCGCGTATGCCACCGACCTTCGAAGGAGGCTGTTTCTGCGGAGCAGTACGCTACCGGCTGAATTCCAGACCGATGTTCGTGCATTGCTGCCATTGCCGCGACTGTCAACGCCAAACTGGCAGCGCCTTCGTCATCAACGCGCTGATCGAGACCGACCGTATTACGCTCTTGTCAGGCGCGCCGGAGCCGGTGGCGATGGCTACCGACAGCGGCCGCCGGCATGATATCTATCGCTGCCCGTTCTGCAAGGTGGCATTGTGGAGCGATTACGGCGGACGCCGCGCGCTACGTTTTGTACGCGTTACTACACTCGATGAGCCCACTGGAATTGAGCCCGATGTTCACATCTTCACTCGCTCGAAACTCCCCTGGATTCGGCTACCGGACGGCGCCCGCGCCTTCGAGGTCTACTACGACATGAAGGAAGAATGGCCGGCGGAGAGCCTTGAACGGCGGCGCGCCATTCTTGGCTGACCGAGCGCTGAATATTTATGGATTGGTCATCACAGCGACGAGGTGACAGCCGCTTTCCCTTCTGTGACGGATTGAAATTGCATGATCGATCCCCAGTGGCGATTCCTGCGCCACCACCTGCATGGTCGAAATAGGCGTTCCTGCAAAAAAAGATTCGTTCCTGTCGGATCGGGAGCCGCTGCCGCGTCCTTTGGGTAAACCCACCCCAAAGGAGACGATCATGACCATCGATACCGAAGAAATGGAGATAAAGGCTGTACTTGAAGCCGTCCGCAAAGGCCATCATGACAAGGACGCAGCAGCAATCGGAGCGCAGTACACCCCGGATGCCGTCATCTTCGATCTGGCACCGCCACTTGCCCACATGGCAGATGTTTCGGGTCTCGCCGCTTGGCTCGATACTTGGGAGGGACCGGTCGGCCTGGAGGAGCGCGATTTGACCATCGAAGTCAGCGGCGGCCTCGCTTTTTGCCACGGACTTTCCAAAGTGAGCGCAACAACCAAGATCGACGGTCAGCGAGCGCAATGGTGGCAGCGCAAAACGGTCTGCCTCAGGCGGACCGAGGGTGCCTGGAAAATCGTCCACGAGCACGCATCTGTGCCTTTCTACATGGACGGCAGCTATCGGGCCGCTATCGACCTCGAACCCTGACGCGGCGAACGCCAGACTTCCGCCCGTTCGAACACGTGAACGAGAACAGGAATGCTGAGACGCAGGTTCCTTCAGGTGCTCGCAATTGCTGGAGCAGCTTTGATGGTCACGCGTCGCTTGCTTTGGTGACTTCTCCCCGCCGTGAAGGACGGGGCTTCCGGTCTTGATCACGCCGCATTCGCGCGGGGACTGCTACC
>NZ_FWER01000065.1 GCF_900169785.1 Rhizobium sullae | reverse complement strand
GCTATGTGGATCATGGTTTCCGTACGATAACGTACCAATGCGCGAGGAGTTGAGGTGGACCGCACAGCCACGTGCAAAGGGCGTAAGCACGGTTACAGGAGAGCTTGGCCGCACGATCCATTCCGCTGAACATTGGAGAAGGTCAGAGGTTCCTAGTCGCTNACGGTTACAGGAGAGCTTGGCCGCACGATCCATTCCGCTGAACATTGGAGAAGGTCAGAGGTTCCTAGTCGCTTCAAACTCCTGATCAGCAATTTCATCGTCGAGAACTTTGATGTCTTCGCGAATAATGCTGCTGAGGCTGCCGAGAAGACCAGCCAGTTCGAAGTCACGATCTTCCGTAGCCTTTGCAGCTCGCGCCTCGGCTTTGTCGACGTAATGTTGGAAGATATGCCGCTTTCCCTTCAGGTCTTCAAAGCTCGACATGACAACGGTCCTCTGAATCGGCGTAGCGGATAGGCATACTCGCTGTATTGGAAAGAGCAAGGCCCTTATCGAAGCGCCGCTCTGCAACCGAAGGGGCGTTAGCCGCGTGGTCACAAAATTGACTATCGCGCCGGAACACTTCTTCGACTTTCCGATTTAGGTTGTCAGGCTTACCGAGCATTAAGAACGGAGTACCACGATGAAACGGATGTTATTCGCGTCCGCCATGCTCGCCTTGTCGGCAGGCATTCCCCTTGCCCAGACGAGCACAACGAGCGGCACGACCACGACGACGACCACGACGACCAAACCAGCCACCACCGATAAGGGAACCGACACGACTACCACTGGCAGCACTACGAAATCGGACTCGGCTAAGGACTGCGCGCCCGGCCAACAGCCGGGAAGCGCAAAGCAGGCGGCACCCGGACAGCAGGACACTGACGCCAACACTGCCGCTCCCGGCCAAATGAAGAAGACAACTAAGTGCTAATAGGCCGATAACCGGGCGCAGGGATCGCGCTCCTTGGCCGGGGGCAACGCGTGAAATAGCCCCGGCCAAAATTCGTTACCGTCCATGCAGTTCCTTGATCTGCTCATAGAGCTCTTCGACGCCTCCCGAGCCGTGGGCGCCCAGCCGCTGTGAGGCAGGATGTTCTGCCTCTGCCAAGGTATGGTATTGATCGCCCATCGCCATTGGAGGGCGCGCGACGCAGTGGTCAGGTCAAGCAGGATGCGGCCGAACTGCAAATCGCCATCCCAGGAAACGAAGTCCTGGTGGCCTTCGCCGGGCCATGCTTCTCGCCATTTGTATTTCGGCTCATATTCTTCCGTCGCCATTGTCTCAAATTCGTTTTCTTTTCGAGTATTCCCTGATGTAATCATCAGATGGCAAAGTCTCCAGCTTCAAAGCCGCTGCTCACATCCGACAAGCCGGTTCGATCAAGAGCCCGCAAGCTGCGCGATCCCGCGCAGCCTAATCTTCCCCTCGATCCTATGCCGGAACGCATAGAGCCGTGCCTGGCGCTGTTGAAAACGAAGCCGCCGACGGGACCGGAATGGGTCTATGAGATCACATGGGACGGCTATCGTCTGGCGGTGCACATCGAGCCGAAGCGGGTCCGGATCATCACGCGCGGCGGGCACGACTGGACCCATCGTTTCCCTGCGATCGAGCAAGCCGCCAAGCAACTCGGCGTGGCGACGGCTATCCTCGATGGCGAGGCAGTCGTTCTCGACGAACAGGGAAGGCCGAATTTCGGACTGCTGCAGCAAGCACTCGGCGGCCGGGGCGGCAAACGCAACTCAGGTGAAGCGCTCTTCATGGCGTTCGACCTGCTCTATTTCGATGGTCGTGACCTGACCGAAATGGAGCTGTCGGCGCGACGCCATCTGCTCGAAGGGCTGATCAGCGGGCAATGACGGCGACATTCGTCTTTCCGAAGAGGTCGAGGCCGACGGCGCGCAGCTGCTTGCCGCTGCCTGCGAGCATGGCCTTGAAGGCATCATCGCGAAGGATCGGCACAGTACCTATCGCTCCGGCCGCCTCGGCGATTGGGTGAAGGTCAAATGCCTCCAGAGCGACAGCTTTGTGATCGTCGGCTATGAGCTCTCCATGGTCGCACGCGCCGGCATTCGCTCGCTCATGTTGGCGGCACGCAAAGGTGACCACCTGGTCTATGTCGGCTCGGTCGGGACCGGCTTCAACGAACGCACCGCGCGAGAGCTGCGCGAAAAGCTGGATCGCATAAAGGTGAAGAAACCGACCGTCGAATACGAGCGCCGCCGGAAGGACATCGTTTGGGTGAGGCCGACGCTGATTGCCGAGATCGAATACCGGGCCTGGACACACGACGGAAACCTGCGGCATTCCTCGTACAAGGGACTGCGCGATTGGCAGGACGACGCTACGATTTATGTGATGGAGAGCTGACCGCTCTGCCAGGACATTCACAAAGATGACGAATTTGTCTGCCGCGGGACAACGACCGGGCTCGCCGTTGAGGGGTTGAGACGAGCCCTGCCGCATCCTGGCTGCGGTTGTCTGGATCTTACAGCACAGGCATCGCGCGACTCCGTTGGGCAACGAGGGGCGCACGCCAGCCGTAATTAACAGGCGAGCTCGTCGCGCGACATATAGTAAACGCAAAGCGCATCAAAAGGTTCCGGTGCTCTATGAACGTATTGCATCACGACATGGCGGGCGTATGCTGCCTTGCCGGCCCCGCGTTTAACGGCTGAGACCGGTTGAGAGACTCGTTGCGCTCTTGCCATTATTGGAGGGGCTATAGATGTCTCTTCTAGACCTTCTTCCGCTCAATGAAAATGAAATCGAGCTGGTCACAACAGTGGTTCGCCAGTGGTGCGAGGATCATCGTGTCCTGATAGAGAGCGGCCGCGGCCGCGTAGCCATGACGACAGCAGTGGGTCTGGTGATCTCAGGCGAACACTCGCCTGAGGGGCTCGCGGAGGCTCTTGGCTGTATGCGGATCGAGCAGTACAAGCGGCCCATAGATTAAGCATCCGCCTTGTACCGCGGCCGGATGGCAGCTTTCGACTAACCGCCGCGGGGCTAGGTTTCGGCCTCGCAAGTATCGTTTCTCGAGAAAGGCCGGTCTCCGAGCGGGCCCATTCTTCGTGGCTCTGTGGCCCGCGCGGTGCGGCAGGGAAAGGTGTGCAAAGGGCAGGGCATGCGTGGTCCCATCCCCGTCACGGCTATCGGTCCTGTCGAGGCCGACGGCTTCGCCGTCCTCCATTCCGTTGCGGTCGAGCGTGGCGCGGAGATGGCGAACTACGCGGCCTTGTCCGACGCTCGCTCAGCACATCCGGGCGCTGCTGTTGCACGTTACTCAGCGGAATACCGTTCGCGAGGGGCTGCGGCAGGCACTGGCCGATCTGGTGACACCGGGTGGTCCCCTGAGCGCTCGCCTCAAGACGACGCCCCCTGAGACCTGCGCGTCATCCGGGGGCCAGGCGCCAATCGTGGTCGGCACCTCCTTAAGCTCGCCCGTCGAGGCAGAGCTCGGGTGTTGCAGACGCTGCCTGCCCATCAACCCTGTTCCGCACCAGCACCGAGAACAGGGTGTGACGGACCGGCCTCCCGCGTCTGCCCCGGCCGCCTCGCCCTCGACGGAGAGGACGAGCTTAAGGAGGCACCCATGACCACAGATCGCAACCACCAGACACCGACCGATATCTACGAGCGCGTCACCAGCCAGATGATCGCCGCCATCGAAGCCGGCGCCGGCGACTACCGGATGCCCTGGCACCACGACGGAGCGGCCATCACCACGCCCGTCAACGTCGCCTCCAGCAATGCTTATCGCGGCGTCAACATCCTCTCGCTCTGGGCTGCGGCGCACACTGCTGGCTATCCCGCCGGCATCTGGGGCACCTATCGCCAATGGCAAGCGCTCGGTGCCCAGGTGCGCAAGGGCGAGCGCGGCCATCTTGTCGTGTTCTGGAAGGCCATCGATCGCGGCGAGGCGGACGACCAGGACGGCGACTCGGATCGCGACGAGCCTGGCCGGCGCATGTTCGCCCGCGGCTACACTGTCTTCAATTGCCGCCCAGGTCGATGGCTACACGCCGCCCGCAATGCCGGTGCTGCCCGAGGTCGAGCGGATTGCGCAGGCCGAACGGTTCTGCGCCGCCCTCGGCATCGACATCCGCCACGGCGGATCACAGGCCTACTACCGCCCATCTACCGACCATGTGCAGATGCCGGAGTTTGCTTGCTTCCGTGACGCCGTCGCCTACTACGCCGTGCTGCTTCACGAATGCGGCCACGCTTCCGGCGCCAAGCATCGCCTCGACCGCAATCTTTCCGGACGCTTCGGTTCGGCCGCCTACGCCATGGAGGAATGCACCGTCGAGCTCTTGAGCGCGATGATCTGCGCCGATCTAAGCCTCAGCGTCGAGCCGCGCCCCGACCACGCCCGCTACATCGCCTCCTGGCTCGAGGTGCTGCGTTCCGACTCGCGCGCCATCTTCACCGCCTCGAGCAAGGCGCAGCAGATCGCCGACTGGATGCACGCGCAACAGACCGGCGCTCGCCAGGACGAGGTACGGGGCGCCGCATAGGCGCCCCTCTCGCTGCCTCCGCGGCACGCGCGTCGCCCGCTGGAGCGGCCGGCATGTCGTCGTTCGGCCGCTGCACCATCGCCATGACAGGCGTTTTCTGCGTATTCGCCTGACCTTTCCGGCCTCCTCCGGGCGGTGTTCGCAGGCATTTTCATCGCTGTCTGATACCTGTCCGTAGGCGCTGCCAAAAACCATGGGTGGAGCCGCCCGACGGCGGATCTCGGAGAGCCGTAATGTGGGGATTGCCTGCGGCGCTCTTATTGATTGGTGCACTCTCGTACGAGCGCAACGGAAGGCTGCGGAAGGTCGAATTTCTTCGTCACATCGGCGATGCCTCCTACGCGATCTACCTCTCGCATCTGATCACCATCGCCTTCTGCAAGTATATCTTTGACGAGACTGGCTTAGAGACTGGGAACGCTTCGCTCAGCCAGCAGCTGAGCCTCTTCGCGGGCGTCTTGTCGCCTGCATGGCTGGGGAATGGCATGTTGCTACGCACTCGACAAACCATCCCAGGATGAAGCAGTGGCTACGGCGTTATTGGGAGCGACCGACTGCCAATGCGATCCCGCTTCTCGAGCTCCGGGATCGCGATCGCGAGATCGGTAGTCGACACCGGCCGGAAGAAAAGGAATGTCGTATACGTGCGGCCAAAGCGGATTGCCGAGATCGAGTATCGCGCCTGGACCCATGACCAGAAGCTGCGGCATGCGTCATATAAGGGGTTTCGTGACAAGCAGGATGACGCGACGATCTACGAGAGGGCTCAAGAAGATTGGAGGGAACTCATTTTTCGCGCCGGAGTTCAGTCCGTCAGAAGCAACATGCAAGAATAGGAGAATCCAATGCTTCTGAAACTCATCACCGCCTCTGTACTTTCGATCGGTCTTGCAACTTCAGCGCTGGCTCAGGCCAGCGGCGCTTCTGGTGGAACTAGCGGTTCGAGCCAGTCCGGCGGCACCTCCACCTCCGATGTGAACGCTTCCGACAAAGACAAGGACGCTGCCGGCAAGCAAGACTCTTCCGACTGCGTCCAGGGCAAAACAGCGAAAAATGAAGCGACCAAGCCGGTACCTGGTACGGCCAAGGATGCCGCAGGTAATTGCCAGTAACACTCAGATGACGGACAAAGAAAAGACTCCGCATTCTCTCTGCGGGGTCTTTGGTATTGTACGAGACCGAGGGCTAAAAAGGGGTTTCCCATTTTGTTCCCGTGTCTTTACGGGTTGTCATAGCGAGCTATTGGAAACCACCTTCCTTCCTTCTCAGGGCGTGTCGAGATTTTTCGATCACTCTTAATCAGCGGGTCGTACGTTTCGAGCCCTACATCACCCACCATTATTTCAAGGCACTTAACAGGAATTTGAAACGAATGGTTCCCAATAAATTGGAAGCGGTTTTCCAATTCACGCTCCGTTCCTGTTCCCTGAAAGCAGCGGGTTCAATCTCGCTCCAGCGGCTCTCCATGAGCTTCATCGCATCCCGCGCCAAGCTGCGCAGTGCGACCCTCCTCCAGTATGTCTTCAAGGTCGGTCTGCTTGACCTGCCGGGCGATATCGTTCGAGGCCCGCGCGGCGGATAAAATTTTCCTCGTTTTCATTCGGGCGCCTGGTAAGGGCATCGACAGCCGAAAGCACCGCCGGCGGGAAACCTTCGTTCTTCAGACGGTCAAGCGTCTAGCCTGTATTTTTCTCCGCCACGTCATGGAGGTATGCGACGATCTTCTCCTCGTCACCCGTCACGGCCGCGGCGACGCGGCGGCAGTGATCGATATAAGGCCGGCCAGTCTTGTCGGTCTGACCCGCATGGGCTTCGACGGCAATCTCGGCGGCGTGGTCGAGATGAAGTGAAGCTCGCATTTTTCGTCATCGCTCGTTTCGACCTCCATTGAACGGTCAGGAAGCGCACTGGTTCCAGCAGCCGACATGTCCAGCGCCTGGAGTCGCCGTCAGCCGAAATCAGGGTTGGAATGCTGCGTTCGCCGCAACGGCTCAGGCGAAAGCTCTGGCAGTGGTGGGCATTGACGTTCGCCGCTGAACGGAGCGCATGTTCAACTGTCCACCGTTGTGCTCAACTCATCGACGCTCAGATACGGCTCGTCCGTCCGGAACTCGGCCTTTTGGAAGAGCGCCGGTGGCCTTTCTACGGGCGATGCATGTCATGCTCCGAGCCTCCGATGATCGCACCGGAGCAGGTGGACACGATCGAGGCTTCCGTCCTGCAGCGGCGCGGCGATCAGGGGTGCACGTTTCAATCCCAAGGGTGTGCCAGCGCTCTATCTGGGCCTGAGCATCATGACGGCTGTGAAGGAGGCCAACCAAGGGTTTGCCCATCGGATCGATCCGTGTGTGCTCTGCTCCTACGAGGTCGATTGCGACCATATCGTGGATCTGACGGTAGAAGAGGGAAGGGTAGAATTCTCCGTCGCATTGGAGGATATGGCCTGAGCATGGGCTACGGCTCTCAGTATTGGAGATCGGCCGGCGTCGTGGGCGATTTACGATCGCCTGCGACCTCAAGGCGTTTCAGGTATTCTTGTTCCGAGCTTCGCGCCCGGGGCTGAGGGCGATGACAAGAACCTCGTGCTCTGGGGCTGGGGCGCGGAGCTACCGCACAAGGTAACGGTGTTCGATCCAAGCGGTCGGCTACCGAAGGACCAGCTGTCCTGGCGCTGAAGCGACGGGATGCTCTTAGGGTGGTGCGTCCAATCGAATTTCACAATCGGGGGCCGCTTTGTTGAAGCCACGGGCTGACAAGCTAACAGGCAGCTCGGTCGGCTCATCAGCTAGGCTCTCAAGAGCGAACCAGCCCGAAGCGACGGGCCTCGTCCAGCAGTGCCCTGACGGAAGACGGTTGCCATTTCCGACTCCCATGCGCCGGCGGCTCACGCATCTGGTCTAACTGTCAAGCGACCCGAGGAATTGACCAACCCTGATTGATTGTCGCCGCGCACTTCACAACGCTCGCGCTAAGATTTGTCAGCGGCAGGCCGGTTGGGAGCGTGGCGCGGCTCCGACGAACAGGCTGGGCTGGGCCTGAGGTGCATTGGGACGGAGAGGAAGAGGGCGGGGCTTTAGGCCGCCCTCCTGTATTCTAGGACACCGGAATGTCTACGATCAGTTTGGCGCTTAGTGCGGCAGGTGACAATAGTCGCCGATAAAGGTTTTCCTCAAGGGATGATCGGATCGGTTAGATCCATGCAAACATGCAAATAGTCCGGAGAAAATGATGATTCGTGCAGCTTTAAGGCAACGTCCTCCCGTCAGCAGGACCTTTGATGCTTGAGAAAGACTGTCGGCAGCCTACCTCCTCTCTCAGATGATCGCCGCAAAAGAACCGAAGTACCGTCAGTCCGAGCTCGGCTACGCGACCGCGATCCTTGTCCGAGCAGCCCTGTCTCACGACGGCTCTTGCCACGCCGGCCACCCCTTTTGAAGAAGAGGTCGAGAGATGTCATCGGATCATTCTCGCTCGCTCGACACCTCCGGCCGGTTGCCGCCGCCGGGAACCATTCAATCCGTCTCGGAAACAGATCTGCGACATCGCCTTAAGCGCAATCGCGCTTTGGCGACATCACTCCTGGTCACCATGGGCGCGCTCTTCCTGGCTACCCACTTTGTCACCAACCCCGGCTTCCTCGTCAGATTGTTGGCCGCCGCTGCCGAAGCTGGAATCGTGGGGGGACTTGCCGACTGGTTCGCCGTGACCGCGCTCTTTCGGCACCCGCTTGGTTTGCCGATTCCGCACACGGCAATCATACCCAGCAGCCAGGAGCGCATTGGGCGATCTCTCGGCCGCTTCCTGGAACGGCACTTCCTCACTGAAGAGGTGCTGGTGCGGAAGTTACGGGACGCGCATGCGGCAAAGCGCTTTTCGAGCTGGCTGGCGAGCCCGGAGACCGCACCAATCCTCGCCGATGCTGCGGCTGCGGCATTGCCTTATGTTGTCCGCACCCTGAATAACAACGACCTGCAGGAATTTGCCCGACGGACGCTCGGCGAGCAGGTGCAACAGGCCGATATAGCGCCAGTGATGGGCCGTGCCATTCATATAATGACGGCGAGTGGCGAGACCGACGTCTTGTTTGAGCGCGCCATCGGCATTGCGGCCCAATGGATGGAGGAAAACCGTGAGCAAATCTTCCATCTGGTTCGAGAACGCAGTCGCTGGTGGATTCCCCGCACAGTTGATCGGAAGGTCGCTAACGCGATCGTCACCGGCTCCATTGAGCTTCTCAATAATTTGCGTGAGCCGGAAAGCGAAGTTCGGCTGAAGTTCCGGGAAGCGCTCTTCCATCTGATCGACGAACTGATCAACTCGCCGGAGCAGCGCGAACAGATCAACGCTTTTAAGAGCCGTATCATCGAGCATCCAGAAGTTCAGGCATGGGTCGCAGCCGTATGGCACGAGACCTCACGGGTGATGCTGGAAGACCTCTCGCGGCCGGACTCGAAAGCGCGCATGGCCCTGGAAAGGATCTGCCTGCTGGTTGGCCGGACGCTCGCGACCGACGAAGCCATGCTGAAACACATTGACGCGCTGCTGGAGAAGCTTGCCGTCTACCTGATCTCGTGGCGTCACGAGATCAGCGCCTTTGTGGATGAAGTGGTCAGAAGCTGGGACAGTGCCACGCTTGTGGATCGCCTCGAACTCGTCGTTGGTAGCGATCTCCAATATATTCGTATGAACGGCACCATTGTCGGAGCGTTCGCGGGCTGCTTTATTTTCCTGGCCTCCCAACTGTTAGTTTGACCACGATCCCAAGCACCAGGGTTAATCCGCAAAGCGAAGTATGCTTGGCTACGCACTCACGATTGTGGCCTGACGTTTCCCAGCGGCCGTGGCGCTCTCTGCTGTTAAGCGCGCGCATTTACGGTACGTCATAATGAATGTGACAGAGCAAAGACAAACTTGCGACAAAGTATCGTGTTCCTTTGAAACAATCCCGGTTGGAAATCGTTGAGTACGCTGGAGAGCCTCGAGGAGGAACGACATGGCGCTCAATTTCATCGCTGGCTTGGCAATCGGCTTCGGAGCAGGCCTGCTTGCGCCGAAGATCACTCCCGCGGTGAAGCCGTTGGCCAAATCGGCCATCAAGGCGGGGCTTATAACTTACGACCAGGCAAGGGTTACACTCGCAGAACTCAACGAGAATACCGAAGATGCCATTGCCGAGGTCAGATCAGAAATGGAAGAAGAGCGCAAAGTTGCAGGCGGGTAGCCGCAATTTCAAGGTTAATCTCCTGACCGGTGCCAGATGCGGAGCTACCGCGTTCGGCTAACGACGAAAAATCAAGAAGAAAAATCAAGAAGAAGGAGACAGCTCAATGGCTATACTCGAAGACGCACTGAAAGGCGGGAACGTGGTCACTGGCTTGGCGATCGGAGTAGGTGCCCTCGTTTTAGCGCCGCTTGCAGCTCCTTTGCTGCGTCCGATAACCAAGACTGTTCTTAAGGCGGGCGTGGTTGCCTATGATCAAACCCGAGTTGCCATAGCCGAGATGAGCGAAAAGGCGTCCGATCTCGTCGCCGAGGCCAGGGCTGAATTGGCTGAAACTGGAGCCGAGCAGCGGCCACCTGAGAACGAGCAGCGACCAGCTGAGAAAAAGACGACGCGCGCTGCCAACAGCTAGCCGGGAGCATTTGTAAAAAAGAGTGCCTGTCGCCGTGATAGCTTTGAAGGGCTTACACGGCGGATAGATGTTTGTGAAAAATCCACTGAAAACGGTTGACTGGTTAGCTGTTAAGCCGAGGCACCGGTCCGGATATGGCCATGCAGACTTTCGCCAAGCCAAGGAAGCCTAAAGCCTTCAACAGTCGTGTCGAAACCGCCATCGTTCCAATCCATGTGTCCGTGCCGGGACGGGCACGGCTGCATGTGGACGCCTTGCAAGGGGCAGGCGCGGTCAAGGACCTGCTCGAGCGGGAAGGTTGCGCGGCGCCGGGTGTGTTCAGTATCACTGCCAACGATCTGACTGGCAACGTGCTCGTCAAGTTTGAGACGACGTCAGATCTCGAATCCATCGTCAACTATCTTGCAGTTTTGCTGAGGGGGGAGATCGTAGCGCCCAGCGCTACATCACATCCCGAATGGCACACGCTGTCGGCTGGACGACTGAGTTCCTTCCTCGATGTCTCGACCGATACCGGACTTTCGCGACCCAATGCCCTTGAGCGCTTGGCCAGCAGCGGTCTCAATGCCCTCGAAGCCATTCAGCCTCGGTCGAGCGCGAACATACTTGCCGGTCAGTTTCAAAGCCTGCCAGTCGCTATGCTCCTCGGCGCCGCGGCGATCTCGATCCTGACGGGCGGGGCACTTGAAGCTGCAGCCATTCTGGCGGTGGTCGGCCTGAATGCCGCGATTGGCTATCAAACCGAAAGCAGTGCAGAACGGACGATCCAAAGCCTGGGAGCAAACGGGCCAGAAACCGCAGAGGTTATACGCGAAGGCGTCACCGCCGCCATCCCGATCAAGGAGATCGTTCCCGGCGACATCATCTCGGTGGGTCGCGGCGACGTTATCTCAGCTGATGCGCGCCTTTTGAATGCCCGGGCCCTCACTGTCAGCGAAGCGATGCTGACCGGCGAAAGCGCACCAATTTCGAAAATCGTCAGAACAGTCAAAAGATTGAAGGTACCTCTCGGCGCTCGTTCCAACATGATCTATCGCGGAACGATCGTGACGGGAGGCAGCGGTCGTGCGATCGTGGTGGCAACGGGACCACACACGCAAGCCGGCCGGATCCAGCGGCTCGTCGGAGCAGCAGTCGCTCCTGAGACGCCCATCCAAAGGGAACTGAGGTATCTCGGACAACGTCTTGGTTGGCTGACATTAGGCGCATGCGCATGCCTTGTATTGGTCGGATGGCTGCGTGGCTTCGGTTTTCTGCAGATGGCGCGCTCGGCGCTTTCCGTTGCGGTCGCCGCAGTGCCTGAAGGTTTGCCCATGGTGGCGACGACCACGCTCGCTCTCGGCGTTGAAAGACTGCGACGTGAAGGTATTCTCGTTCGAAAATTGGACGCCATCGAAACGCTTGCCGCGGCACGGGTTGCATGTTTCGACAAGACAGGCACGCTCACCTTCGGCCGCATCTCGGTCGAAACTGTAAGAATCGGCGACAAAGCCTACTCAATCGAGGACGTCAGGCGAGGCGGTGCAGACTCGAAGAGCATTTTGCGCAGCCTGTTGGAAACTTGCTGCCTTTGCAATGATACCAAGATCGATCGGGCGGGCGAGGAGCCGCATCTGGACGGCTCACCCACCGAGAGCTGCCTTGTTGAGACTGCCCTCGACAGCGGCTTGGACGTTGTCTCGTTGCGAAAGCGTTATGCCCGGATGTCCGTTCAGCATCGAAGCGAAACCTCTCGTCTCATGGTGACGCAGCATCTGACGGAACACGGTATCCTGGTGGCCGTGAAGGGAAGCCCGGACGATGTCCTGCAGCGGTGCGGAACAGAAATCCTTCCGGATGGCTCCAGCCAAGAACTCACAAGAGATCGACGCATCGCCATAGAGAAAGCAAATCTTGACATGGCATCCCGCGCTCTGCGCGTTCTCGGCGTGGCGCGCAAGCAGACGAGCGGTTCCAAGCGAAATGGGCATGATATCCAGAACCTCGCCTGGCTCGGGCTGGTCGGGATGGCCGATCAGGTGCGTCCAGGTGTTAACCGGCTCATGATCCGGCTGCACGAGGCCGGTGTTCACACAATCATGCTTACCGGCGATCAGAAAGCGACAGCCGCCGCCGTCGGCGAGCGTATAGGGCTAAAAGGCCAGGGCAAACTATCGATTGTCGATGCGGCAGATATCGAGGAAATGACGCCGGAGCAGCTTGTGCTGACCGCTCGGCGAACGCAAGTGTTCAGTCGCGTCAACCCTGCCCAGAAGCTGCAAATCGTTCGCTCACTTCAGCAGGCCGGTGTGACGGTGGCGATGGTCGGTGACGGAGTGAATGACGGACCTGCATTGAAGACCGCGGATGTGGGCATCGCGATCGGGCGAGACAGCATGAGTGCAGCCCGGGAAATAGCGGACGTGATTATCAACTCCGCTGATCTGCACGGCCTCGCGCCAACCATAGAGACCGGACGCACGACCCGACGGAACATCCGTAAAACCCTGCGCTATCTGATCAGTACCAATTTGAGCGAGATCCTCCTGGTCGTGGCAGGGACTTCAATCGGCATGGCGGCACCGCTCACGCCGATGCAGCTGCTGTGGATAAACCTGATTTCAGATGTATTGCCCGGCATTGGGCTGGCGATGGAACCACCGGAACCCGACGTCCTTCGACAGGCACCAAATGAAGGCGATTCGGCAATATTGCCGGGCAGAGAGCTCGGACGCTTAGCCGGCCAGGCTACGATCATGGGTGGTGCCGCGATGATGGCAGGTCTGTTTGGCGCGTCACGCTATGGACTGAATTCTCCGCAAACGAGAACCATGACCTTCATAAGCCTCGTCATGGCGCAGTTGCTTCACGCTTTAACCTCGCGGTCCGATGCTGAAAGTATCTTCGCTCGCAGCTCACGACCGCCCAATCGAGCATTGTCGTTGATCATCGGGGGATCAATGGTTGTTCAGACGGCGGGGCTGTTCACGCCCTTTGTGAGAAGGCTCCTCGGGATAGCGCCGATCACGGGAATGGACGCTGCCGTGACGCTTGCCGGTGGAACTCTGCCGTTCCTCACCATGGAATGGATGAAGTCGCAGCATGGTCCCGCTGAAAGGGGGCTGGCATGGAGCCGCAAGATGAAGCCAAAGGGTCCTTCGCAACGGCGTGCCGGCACCGATGCTTAAGCCGCGATTGCGATGGGTTCCTCACCTTGTTGGGCACGGGCAGGCAATCGGTGAGACTGCGGTCGCGTCATGGCGGCGACAACCGCTCGAAGGATCGGCTCGCCAAGGAGCTCCGCCAATTGGGCAACGGGATGCCGTGCGAACATGAGAGGCAAAAGTTTTGCCAGCAGGAATGCAACTTCCATGTCGCGTCCGCCGACATTATCAGCCGGCTCAATCGCTTCGCGATGGGCATGAACGGCAGATGATGTGACGATCAATCCGTGTAGGCCGAGACCGAGAGATTGCGGATCGAGGCTATCATCATGCAGGATCACCACGCTCGCCGCAGCGGGATTGATTCTGACGCTTAAGACACCCTCGGCACCGAGAAATTTTTGCTGCAGGTCAGTCAGAAAACCAATCTGATCTCGTGCTGCAGGTATCTTGAGCCGCAGACGGCCCGGTATGGAGTGAACGATCTGAACGTTCAATTATGGGCACCTCTAGCATATGTTTCACGCGTGCCATTTGCGGCGGCCGCTCGCAGGCTCAGATAAAAGATGCACGTGAAGGTCTGATGACAGTCGGAGGATCTGGCTGTGGCCGCGGTAACGCTTGGTGGCGATCGGCGCTGGCGGCAGGGATGCCCGAAAGCCGGCGACGTGGGGATGGATTGCCTCGGAATCTGCACCTTTGACTCGAGCGAGCGCAATTGTGCTGGTGGGAGACGCTTCATTATGCGAAAATAAAATTTGCTCTATCTTTCGTTCACCAATGGACCGATAGGGTCTGATGAGGCGGCGGTCATGCTTCCCACAGCAGTCATTGAACATTTGATGCCGGGCCGTCTGCGGGTGAGAGTTCCGGATCGCCGCGGCGACGTCTCCTATTTCCGCTCGGTAGTCGAGAAGCTTTCCGAGCGTCCAGAGATCGCTGGCTTGCGGGCGAACCCAATGACTGGAAGTATTCTTATCCGGCATGAAGCCGATCCGGCTTCAATTCGCGCGATTGCAACCAGCAGCGAAGTTTTCGATCTGCAGGAGGCATCAGCGCGGCGGCCTCGTCGGGTGACGGACGCCCGGAATAGACAGACGGCGGACGATGGCGCTACCGCTTCGAGAGCAAGCAGCGGGCCTGCAATTGGCTTGATGAGCCTGGCTTTCTATCAGGCATTGCGGGGCAACGCAGTGGGTCCCGCCACCGAGAATTTCTGGAACGCGTACGGCGGGCTGCGAATTCTCAATAGTCCATTGATAGCTTTCGTCTTTTGTGGCCTCGGATTTCTGCAACTGATGAAAGGCCGATGGGTAGGATCGGCATCATCCCTCATCTTCTACGCATTCGTCGTCAGGCAGCTGGCCGGTTCCGGCAATTCACAGCCTGCCAGCCGAACCGATAGAAGTCCGGAGAACCCTTAACGCATACCGTGATTTGCAGAATCTGCGATCGTGTCTCGCCTTTGCGGTATCCGACACTAACATGACAGCCGCCGTGGTGCGCCGTCCGAACCCTCTTATGCGCGGATTGGATATCGGATTTCCGTGTGTTCGTCTGGGGCCGCCGCTGTCTAAGGTCGGGCATGGATTTATCCGCCACATAGAGACATCGCCCCGTTCCGCCCTGAAGGGAATTTCTCTATGCCACAACGGACCTCGCGGTCTCGCCTGATGTTTCATCGATCAGCGTTCAGACAATCCTTGCAGAGCAAGGTCCTCTTCCTCATCCCGCTGCCGCCCTCCGAGTGCTGCTGCAGCAGAAGCAATAAAAGCACCTGTTATAAGAGACAGCGCACCGAGCATGGCCGTTGTTGCCGCTGCCTTTCGCGCCTCGTCTGCGGCTTTCTGCGCAGCGACCTTCGCGTCTTCCACACGCTTTAAGATAGCGTCGACACGGGCCTTGGCATCGGCCTCCGAAAGACCCGTGCGCGATGCCACGAGCGTAGCAAGGTAGTTTTTGTCCTCGTCTGGGATCCCGCCTTGAGCGGCGCCCTGAAGAAGTATTCTGGACACCTCAGCCGTGGCTACACCTTGGTCGGCCGTGGCCTGCGCGGGGGGCCGATCGGATCGCAGCAAAGCATCGGTGAAATAGGACGTCGAAAGATTGACCACCTGCGAGTCTGAAGATGCTGCTGCAATAGTGCCGGCAAGACCGGCCGTCGTAGCGGCGTGGCTCACGCCCTGAACTCCGGCGCCTGCAAGCGAGGTCAAAGAGGACGCGAGGAAGCCTGCGACAAAAACCGTGGCGACCGACCAACTGATCAAGCCATGGGCGGTGTCTCTGAAGAACACCTCATCAGTGTGGACAGCCGCCCATTTCGTGCGGAGCCGTCCTGTGAGGTAGCCGCCCAACGCTGCCGAGAGCCATTGCACGACCACAAGCCAAATTGCAGCGGTGACGCCGATTGACCCTGCCGAACTGCTCTGGCCCGGCCACGGCGACACCATCGTGAGCCCGACACCCGAGCCTAAAAGCAGAAGGATCAGAGTGACGCCTACGGCGGCAAAGGCGCCGCCGAAGATCGGTCCCCACGACATCGCAGACTTGGACGATTCAACCGGAGTGGCCGCGACGTCCGGGCCCGTCATGGACGTGGACATGAGCGCCTCCTATCGCATGAGGAGGACAAGGAGAATGACGATTGGCAGTGGGATGCCGAGAAGCCAGAGAAGAATACCGCGACCCATGGCGTTGCCTCCGATCTTGAGCTTTGTATATATTGCAACGTCTTAACGCTGACGTGCATGCAATGTTCCGGAAAACGGCCGCGTTCGGCGCGTACCGTACTGCAACAACCTCGATACTGGCGAAGTCCCGGTGCGCTGCGTCCGACTTCCGCAGGAGGATGCATCGTCGGCCCCCTGCGCGGTCTCTGACCTGCTTTCCGCAAGCTCGGCGATCTCATCGGGAAAACAAAAGGTTTCGAGGTTCAGCAAGCCGACGGAAGCCCTCGGTAATGTAGAGGCCGACGGGGGCTTCGCGGAAGGGAAGAAAGGTTTGAGCGTCGGCCCCAGGCGGCAAAGTGTTTCCAGTCTGCGGCATGGGCCTTGCGGGTGTTGGCGGAATTCGCTGTCTCCACATAGCCGCGCGCCGGGTGGCGAGTTGATAGAGATGAGCCGGCAGCCTTGCGGTCTCTTCCGAAAAAAGGAAAGCGAGCCTGCTTGCATCGGACGACTGCCGCGGCATGGAAACATCACCATCGGTCGCTGTGCGCTCAGGCGGAGCAACCTTGATCTTGAACGCACCAAGACTGGCGGCATGCGAAAAGAGCCCACAGAATGCATCATCGCTCAGATGGAAATCGACACCGCTGGCGTAAGCGCACACCCGGGCTGCTCACTAAATCAAGGAGAGCGAGCTTGCCCCAGTTCGGACCTTGCCAAGCAGCAGGAGCCGCTTTCGGCCGAACTGATTGTTAAGCTCTCCCCAGTCGCTCAGCAGACAGGTCCGAGACGGCGAAGCTGGAACCGCGGCCGCAATCCAGCAACTATCGGAAACACGGCACGCTTCCTCTCGCTGGCCTTTGGATCGGGCTCTTTGGACGAGAAGCTCGCCCGTCACCCCCCGAAAATGAAGCAGAATTCTTCGAATGATGTCCGATCGTTGCAACCTGTCGTAGCTTTCGGCAAACCTCGGCAACTATCTGAGGGCCTTGTTGATGGCCTGCCTGGTTTCGCTGGATCAGCGTCACGTATTCCGCAATCGAAGCCTACTTCTTCCGTGCGCAATTTGCTCCGAGCTTCGCGGCAGTCTGCGAGAAATCGCCTCACAGGCCCGCGATGAGAACAGGGGCCAGCTGAATTTTGAGACCCATCAATGGCTGCGATTTACGTGGCTTGCGATGAACAAAACATCACGGGCAACGTTTCCTCGACACCTCGATATTCAAGAAAGGAAACGATCATGGATTGGAACCGCGTCGAAGGTAACTGGAAACAGGCCAAAGGGAAAATCAAAGAGCAATGGGGCAAGCTGACCGACGACGACCTTGATCAGATCGCCGGTAAACGCGAGCAACTGGAAGGCAAGATCCAGGAGCGCTACGGCCTCGAAAAGGATCGCGTGCGTCGCGATATCGATGACTGGTATAACCGCCAGACTTGGCATTGAAACCCGGCCAACTGGTGACGAGTGATGCGGCCAGTGTGATCTGGCAATCGGTTTTTCCCAGCCGCCGGGTTCTGTGCGCGGAGCAGGAAGGCTGCAGCCGGATCCGATTTGGCCTCCCTTCGCCACGTCAGTAAACGCGAAGGGTCCTTCGGGTGAGGGCTCTTCGCGTTGATTTAAATGTTCGCCGACCTCTCAATTCTTGAACGCTTTGCGGATAACGTTTCCAGCAGCAATGCGCCGACTAGACGGACGATGGCATCGTTGTTGGCGAAGATGCCGACGACCTCTGCGTCGCTTGATCTCGCCATTGAGCCGCTCGACCGGATTGATGGAAACAAAATGACGAGTGGGCCGTGCAGCGGGCTCGCTATAATGACGCTGGAAACCATGAGCCAGATGAGCTGATGATCCCCTCATCAGCCTGCCGGCAGTGCCACGCCGATCAGTCCGGCTCACACCAGAGAGCATGTGGCCAGAGTTGTCCAGTTACACCACCACAGCGGGCACGATCCTCAAACAGCATGATCGTCGGTCCAAGCTTCGGAACTTTCCGACCCCTCCGCTTTCCGTCCGCAGGGTGCCATAGCGGGCGCTCAGCTCAACCAGCCAGCGGCCGTATCTCTCGAATAAGCTCGATGAGCAGACGCAATGCGGTTGGGACCTGTCTACGGCTAGAACAGTAAGCATGAAACCGCGGCTGATGATCTGACCGAAGCGAACGTTCAGGGCTCTTAGTGGCGGGCCTTTTCGTTTCAGTGCTTGCTCCGTCAGATGAGGTAGGGGGCGATGGGTGGTTGCGCCGCTTTGGACTGTTGCAGCGGCGCGTGCGGCCCCTCGGCTTTCAACAATCCTTCGGCACGCAATCCAGCCTCGACGTCGGCGCGCACCAAAACACCCTTGATCAAAGAAATGTTGGCGCGAATGAATGCAAAACCCGATCGCGTGCTGTTTCCGAAGAGCAATTTGAGGTGAACTTCCTCACGCCACGCCGGCGAGGAGCCACCCCCGCCCGCGTTGCGGCAGGCTGGCCCGGATATCGTAGAGATCACAACGGGAATGAAACTGACGAGCAGGGGACCATAGGCTTTGATCCGCCGTTGCGAACCTTCTTTCTGCAAGGCTTTCCGCATCCGGAAACCGACGAGTGCGCGTTGTGGTTCGGCGCGTTCCTCGAGGAATATCCCACACTCGAATCCATCATCGAAAAAGCCCGGGCGGCCGGCTACGAGGTGCGCGGGCTGACGCGGGAAATGATGGGCGATGATCAAGGAATCCGGCTGCTTCATCGAAGTCAGGTGCAATCTCCGCGATGCGTGCAATGATTTGCTGAAAGGCAAGGCGTGTCGGTCTCGGAGCAATCTCATCTCGTGGCTACTGAACGGTGGTAGCCAACTCGAGATACCTGCAGAAGGAATTGGCCAACTGCATTTGCCGAGGCGTTTTGCAATCGACGTCGAAGATTGCCGGCGATGCGACCAGTATTGCCAGACATTTCGCGCGGGAGATCGCAACGTTGAACCGATTGGAGCTGTAAAGAAACTCCATGCCTCGCGGGGCTTCCGCATAGCTCGACGTCGCCATCGAATAGATCGCGATCGGCGCTTCCTGTCCCTGGAATTTGTCAACCGTGCCAACCCTCGCGGACGGTAATCGCTTTTGGATCTCCAGCACCTGGGCGTTATAGGGAGTGATGATAACTACGTCGTCGAGCGAGAGCGGGCAGACCTTGCCATCACGATCGACCCATTGGGGGTTCTCTTTCAGAATTTTGGTAACGAGCGCTGCGACCGCCTCGGCTTCCTCGATCGAGGTACTGGCATTTCCTGAATGCTGCACGGGCAAATATCGCAGTCCGGAGCCGCGTATCGCTCCGGTCGAGACAATGCGTTGTTTGACGCAAGCCGCGATGGGGGCCAGCTTGCTTTCGTAGAATAGCTCCGAGATGAAAGCACAGACATCGGGATGCATGCGCCAGGTCTCGGCAAGAAAAAGACCTTGCTCCGGACCGATCGTTTGCTGGCCACCAAGAACGTGTTCGAGCGAGGAGACGCCAACGCCATCCGGATGGGCGCCCTGGCTCGGTTGGTCGAGCTGTTGCGGGTCTCCAAGAAGCACAAGACGCTTCGCAGCTTGTGAGACCGCGAGTACGTTGGCCAACGACATCTGTGCGGCTTCGTCGACAAACAGTACATCCAGAACGTCTTCGGCGTCAGCGCGCGCCCAAAGGAAGCTCGTCGCGCCGGCAACATGGAATTCGCCGGACGTCATAGCATTGATCAGATCCTCGTTCTTCTTTGCGAAGCCAAGGCGAGCCGTCCCAACCTCCGAGTTGTCGGCTTCTGGTTTTTGGATGCAACGGACGTTTAGATTCAGCTCTTCCGCCGCCTCGATGACCTTATCCAGCAGATTGCGGATCACCTTGTGGCTGTTCGCCGTTATTCCCACCTTCTTGCCGTCTGCCACGAACTGGCAGATCATCCTGGCTCCAGTGTGCGATTTGCCGGTTCCCGGCGGCCCCTGTATCGGAAGAACGCCTTGCTCAAGCTTGTTTGCGATCCTGTTTGCGGCAGCCAAGGTGCTGTGGCCTGACTGCTGAAACTTGTTTCCATCGATATGCGGAGGAAGGCGCATCAGAAGTTCGCGAGCAGCTTGAAAGCGCCCGGTGCCCGTGATGCCGTTGTCGACTACGAACTCGCCGATCCTCAACAATGCGCCGGCCTGCTCATCGGCACGGATATGTTCATGCACAAAGACTGCTTGGGGGTGAACGGCAGCTGTGTCGGTCCTCTTTTTGATGTCGATCGTTCCGCTCTCGCTGGAGATTTCGACCACACTACCGAATTTGTTGCCACCAACCTGGCAGAGCAACTTGCCGGGCCGGACGTCCGTGTCCTGGGCCACAAACTTGTATCGGTGCGTTGGCGTCTTTCCTTTGCTTACCGCGGCCTCGCCGACGAACGTGAGGCCAGCTAGCGCCGCTCGCTCGTCGATAAGTTCGTCCGCACTAAGGTCCTTGAGGCGGAAATACTCCCACCAGACAGCCTTGTCTTCGCGCCGGTGCCAATCGAGAATATTGGCGAGTATCCATTGGGCATGTTGCTCGGGAGACCGTTCCAATTCATCGACGGGAATGTTCGCGAGCAACTTTTCGGTCAGTTCGGCGACACGTTTCTGCCGCTCCGAAAGTTCCTCGCCTGGCACCTCGGCCATCAGGGGACGGCGGGGCACGTCGACGCCGTCGGCGACAAGCTGCGATCGCCGCTCTTCCAGCCAGTCCCTCAGATGCCGCGTCGAAACGCAGTCGTCCTCGTTGTAGCCTTTGACGATATCCCGTTCAGCTTCCGTGATGGACGAAACATCATCGAGTTCAAGCCCCGCCTGAAAAGCGGAGAGGGCGATGTTCGCATCCCGGAGCGTCACGTTGCGCTCGTAGCCATAGAAAGTCTCGAGCCGTTTGATCGAGTAGCTCTCGACGCTCGCCCGGACACCGTTTCTCACGACGCTATAGAGATCGACGAACACCAGATTTCGAAGGAAATGATCGATTTCGTCTTCGCGTGTCGCATAGCGACCCATCAGTCTCTTCAACGCCGCCGGCTCATAGGGTGCAAAGTGGTAGACGTGCAGACCAGGATACGTCTTCCTTCGCTCGACAACGAAGTCTACGAACCGCTCGAACGCTGCTTTCTCGCCCGCCCGGTCGAAAGACCAATCGCAGACATAGGCGGGCTGCCCACCATCGTCTTGGTAGTGATATCCGAACAGGTACTCCAGCCCGTGTTCACCGACAAAGGGATCGCCTTCGAGATCGAAGAAGACATCTCCTTCGTTGGGTTCCGGCAGCCCTGAGAGCCCCAGCCCGGTTTCGACGGGAAGAAGCTCGAAGTTCGGTTTGCAGGTGTGACGGGCTTCCGCCTGGATACGCGCCTGCTCACGCACGCGCTCATAGGATTGAGCCGCCCCGCGTTCTGGTTTCCAAGGCATCGGCAATGGCATCTGGGCAAGCGCATCCAGAGTGTTGATATCGTGCGATGTAAGTTCCGCTATCTGATTACGGCTGATGCCTGCCACGAACGACAGGTGGTCGTCGTCGCGCCGGCGTTTGTCGCAGATCTCAAACCACCGACAGATGTCGCAGTGGCCCGTCGGCTCTGGATAGGTGTCCCTGACGCCATTGGCGACGGCAGCCTCCGTAGCGCTCTTGGCCTTGCGATAATATGCGCCATAGTCGGCGACGCGCAGCCGTTCAGGTTTGAATTCCGTCCAAGGTACAACGACATAGGTGAACTCCGGCTCGCAGCCCTGAGCCGCGGCCAGAAGATCAGAGTAAAGACAGAGCTGCAGGACCGTTCCGCCGCGTGTCTCCCGAGCCAGTTTGGTGTCATAGATCTCGTATGACCAGTCACCTAGCTTGCTCGGTCTGGCGACTTTCCGCAGCACGTCGACACGGCCAGCCCAGTTTCCGTTTCTCAGCGCTCCTTGCACGATGACATCCACGCCGCGCTTCATTGCCGCGATCGTCGCCGAGACGTAAGTGTCCTCGATGCCAACGCCTCCGATCTGTTCAACACTCAGGGCTAAGCTAACCAGATGCTCGATGAAAGCTGCCTCGTGCCGGAACCCTCGCTCACGTAGGATTTCGAGAAGCGGATCCCATTGTGTCGGCTTTGCAAGCTCACCCGCGATGGATCTGAGATCGAGACCGGTGAGATGTCCACAGTTAAGATGGCCCACCAGATCGGAGGAGCTCAGTTGTATTTGGTTGAGAACCGCTTTCATGAGCTCATCCTATGAGAGAGAAAACGAGTATGCCAGTGGGCATTTTGATGTCGGCGAATCACCGATCTCCCTGTTTTGAATCGCGGTCACCATGGTAGAGATCCCATATGGGATTCGGGGTTTTCATTCACCGCACAGATTCGATCTACGACGATAGCCCGGCTGAGCAATATCAGTTTCCCGGCCAGTATCTTGGTCGGGTCAAAGCCTGTGTCGGAGACTGGATTATCTATTACGAGCCCCGGAAGGTGGCGGCGACGCGCGGATATTTTGCCGTCGCCAAGGTCGCGCAGGTCATTCCGGATCCCAAAGCACCGGGCATGTATCTGGCGCTGATCGAACGCGGCAGCTATCTCGACTTCGTCAATCCCGTTCCGTTCAATGGGCCAGATGGTGTTATCGAACGAGGTGTGCTGAACGAGGAGGGCCGGATCTCCGGGCGGGCGCAGGCAGCGGTGCGCCCGGTATCGGCTGCGGATTTCAATCGCATCCTATCGATCGGACTTGCGGAAGATGAGTCTGAACTGCCGCGATCGGGTGAACCAGTGGAAGCGCCATCGTCGGTCGGGTTTTCAGATGGCGGCCAGGCGCCGTTTGTGTTCGAACAGGAGCGGGATCGGGTTATCCAGTTGTCGTCCCGGATAGTTCGCGACCGACTGTTTCGTCGTCTGGTGCTGCAGGCTTATGACAAAAGATGCGCGATCACGGGATTGAAGCTGATCAATGGTGGCGGCCGGGCCGAGGTCGATGCGGCTCATATCCGTCCGGTAGAGGCAAATGGCCCCGATATCCTATCCAATGGCATCGCACTGTCCGGGACTGCCCACTGGATGTTTGACCGCGGGCTCATCGGCCTGTCGGATGATCTCGAAATCCTGATCTCGCGTCAAGCGAACGATCCTGACAGCATTCAAGGCCTTCTGATCAAGACCGGCAAAGCGATCGTGCCGAACGGAATTTCCGAGCGGCCGCATCCCCAGTTCCTCAGGTGGCATCGCGAGAGCTGCTTCAAGCAATGAAGGCGACGACTGCGGTAAGTTGATCGGATCATCCGGATCAGTCCAGCGAGGCCGATGTTCTGGCGGAGCATCCTTGCAAATTTCTTCAGCCCATTTTGCTGAAGCGCGTCGATGAACCCTTCAGCCGTTGGCGTTGTCTTGCGCAGATTAAGCCGCGCAAGTCTGACACTCGAAAGAAGCGTCTCGGGAAACGTATTGTGAAGGTCAGCCAGGAAATCATCTGGCGACTTGCTCGTTACGCCGTAAGGACGCAGGTCTTGTCTCGGGAAATCCTTGAGGTTCCAGATGACGATGGTAGAAGCTTTTCCAGCAATGGCAGCGGCGAGTACATGCCGATCGTCAAGGTCAGCTAGTTTAAGACCCTCGATCAACGGACGATAATTCACCACGTCCGCCTCCGGGAGGACGACCTTCATAGGGTCGCGCGTGAGCTCCAGGCGTTCCATGGGCAAATCCGGAGTGTTAGCGGCGAGATTGCGCATCCACTCGCCGTGGATATCGTCGGTCCAGCGCGCTTCGACAAGGCCATCAAAGGCGCACTGGATCAGGACATTCCGCAGATGAAATGGATAGAGGACGCAGGCATCATAGACCGCGACAGGCGGTTTAGAGGCCATGGGTCTGGATCAGGTCCTCGGTATCTTCGGCAAGCGCGTCAACCGCCGCTTGACGGACGTCGAGCCTGGATTTCAGCTCGAGCACATCCTTTAGAAGAGCACGGCGATGTTTGCCCACGTAGCGGAACGGCAGATCGCCCCGATCCATGCGCAGGACGACGAGGGGACGAGAGATGCCGAGAATAGCCGCCGCCTCGGTCGGGCTCAGTTCTTGGTCTTCGGCCAGCACGGCAACACGTTCGCCGCGCAGCATGTGCGCCAAAAGCGCCTCAACTGCCGCGGCGGCCGAGGGCGGTATCGAGAGCGTCTGTTCCTTCCCGCCTTCATGACGAACATGAAGTTCCAGCCTGTCGCCCGCGCCCAGTTTCGGCAGAGGCGAGGCTGCCTTGCGATCGCGATCCGACAGTCCGGCGAAGTGAACGATTTGGCTGGCCATGGCGATATCTCCGGATATCGCCAATATAGTGCCTGCAGCCGGTAACTGCAATAACTGAAAGTTTGCGAAATGCGATTGAGTTAAGGGATTTGGCCGTCTGACCGAAGCCGCTCAGAATTTCATCTCTAAATCAAATAACTAATCCATTGGACGGCGTCGCGATGGGTTCGAGTCCTTTCAAGAGCGAGGGATAGAGAACTGCCTTCACACCGACGCGGCGGTCTCATTTGGCTGTAGCCGATCGTCCGCGATGGGGTAGGGAGCCGACGTCCCAAGCGAACAGGCGGGCTGAGGGGCACGATTTCCCGGCTGCCGTATGCGCACAGATCATGGGATGGCTACGCGGATTTAGGCGCGAATCCTGGCGATGTTCCACCCTGAGCGGGTCAGGTCTGCAGGGCAGATTTCGACTACCGATGCAGTTGCCGTCGTTTCAAAGAGGCTTTAGGAGGCTGAAAAGCTCACGGAGCGGCCGCGCTGTTCCCGTGCTTATACCGAGGAGGCAAATCAGATGCCGTCCACCCGCTTGGCCGAGGCTGGCATTCCAGCAAGCTTTGGTCCTCAAGGGTAGGGAAAATGACGAGGGCCATGAATCGATTACGCGGACGCCGATGGAGGTAACCGATCGCTCGCAGAACAGCGGAACCGAGGTTTGCCGTTCTCAAGAGTGAGACGCTTGCATTCGGTCGGAACCTTGCGTCTGCCGACCAGTTCTTCTTGTTGAAAACGCGAGTACCGAGCTTTTGACTGAGAAAGTTGCCACTCCGCCCAAAAAGGGCGATCCCAAAGCACAGCCCGTCCGTCGTCCCGCTCCTCAAGATCCGGCGCCGAAATCCGATGAACGCCAAAAACCACCTCGGGATACAAGAGATGCGCCGGCGCCAAACCCGAATGGCGAGCCCTTCGACGCCCCTCGTCGCGCCGAAGGCTAGCCGTCCTCCGGAAGCTAAGTAGCCATCTGAGATCAAGTTCCAGAATGCGTTGATGTGGCCAGGCGACTAGGGGCTGAGTGAAAACTCCAGAACCGAATTGATGCTGACGTGAAGGAGCGTGCCACTGCGGTTTTAGAGAACATGGGATTGACCGTTTCGGACGCCGTCCGAATTCTCTTAACCCGGACAGCCAATGAGGGCACCATACCGCTTGAACTTGCAAGCCACTGCGAGGCTCGCGATGCTTGGTTTCGGGCTAATGTGTTGGAGGCGCTTGAGGATACTCGAGCCGATCTCGATTATGCTGACGCCGATGCGATTTTGCACGAGCGCCGAGCGGCGGCTTTGCACAAAGCACAGGCGCGTGATCGATGAAGCTCGTTTGGGCGCGATATGCGCTTGACGATCGTGCAACCATCTTAGCTACATTGAAAGAGAGAATCCACGGGCAGTCCACGTTGACGAGGAGATCGTCCGCGCTACACGTCGTTTACTTGAATAATTCCGAAAGCGATCTGTCCTGGCCGGATTGCTGGAACTCGGGAGCTTATTATGCCGCGCACGCCATACGTCGCAGCCTATGTCGTGACAGCCGATAAGATATGCATCCTGCGTGTTCTGCACGGCGCGCAGACGTGGCCTACCGAGCTCGAGGGCGACTAGTCACAGCTACATCATGGGTCTTGGTGGTCGCTTTACTCCTGGACATATAGACTGTCGCAGCGCCTTCGAAGACAGGAAAATCATGATCGCAGCTTACATTGACGAATTCATCATGTTTTGCGCCGGCCTGTGGATGACGGCCGTTGGCTTTGATCATCTGCCGCTATCAAGGAACCCGCGCAACAGATTGCCCGTAGTTCGACACTTCAAGTGGATGGGTCCCTTGCTACTCGCGATCGCCATCGTTCTGGCCGCCGCCGAACCAATGGCAGTCGACGCTTACTGACGCAGGCTCTGAACCACCGGCCATTACAAAAAGCGACTGCGGTAGATCAAGGGGCTGACGCTATAGTGCCTACGAAACTGCAGCCTCAGGTTTTCGGCGCTTCCAAGTCCGGCCACGCTCGCGATGTCGCCGGGTGCGAGGCGGGGTTGCGGGATAAGCGCGCGGACGACGGCGACGCGCTGAAGCTGGCCACCGGACAATTCGCGGGGAAATTGGCCTTTCACTTCTTCAAGGGTCAAGCCGACCTGCATCAGGGTGGCCCGCTCCGCCTGCCGCCGGTCCGGACGATTTCTCGGCGCCGACAGATTGCGGGGCCGTCTCGAAGATAACGATACGCTTCATTTTCTTCCGCCTGATCATGCCGGATACTTTTTCCGCGGCTTTGCAGACGATGCCGTTTGCCACCTGGTTACCAAAAAACCACAATTGCCTCACCTAGATCATACGTCGACAACAGACATAAAGAATTGGATCAACGCTGAATGCGCATACCCTACGTTTTTCTCGGTGCATTTCTTGCAATCGTACAGTCCGCATATGCTGAAGTCGCACCACCGCCTCTTTTGAAGCCGCTGACGCGACAGGCGCAAGCCGCCCAGTTAAGTGCGCAATTTTTTACGCGGTATAGCTACAGGCCCATTCCGCTCGACGACACCTTGTCGGCCAGGATCATGGATCGGTTCATCAAGTCACTTGATCCCGACCGCATGCTCTTCCTGCAAGCGGACGTCGACAGGTTCATGTCTGACCGCAGCGAGATAGACAATGCGATAGAACGGAAGGACTTGAAGATCCCATTTGCCATCTTCAACGCCTATGAACAGCGCGTTGTTGATCGCATGAACTACGCGCGCAACTTGCTTAAGCAGGACTTCGACTTCGGCGCACAGGAAAACTATTCCGTGCTGCGCGATAAAGAGCCTTGGCCACAGTCGGAGGCCGAGAGCAATGAGCTTTGGCGCAAGCGCGTCAAAAGCGACTGGTTGCGGCTGAAGCTGGGCGGCAAAACCGACGCGGCTATTCGCGAAACGCTCGATAAACGTTATGAAAACACGCTCGAGCGCGCTTACAAGTTTAAAAGCGACGATGTTTTCCAGTCGTTCATGGACGCCTATTCAACGTCGATTGATCCGCACACGGACTATTTCGGCGCGGCCGCTTCAGCCGACTTCAATGTCTCGATGAAGCTCTCGCTGTTTGGTATCGGTGCTGTGCTGCAGGAACGCGATGACTACACGACGATCCGTGAGCTCGTGCCTGGCGGGCCGGCGCAGCTGTCCGGCAGCCTCTCGGTCGGAGACCGCATTACCGGCGTTGGTCAAGGCAAGGATGGGGCGATCAAAGAAGTGGTGGGCACGCGCCTTGATGAAGTCGTGCAGATGATACGCGGGAAAAAAGGCTCCGTCGTGCGGTTGGACATCCTGCCGGCAGACGCTGGAGCAGATGGCACGCATCGCATTATCAGCCTGGTGCGCGATAAAATCAGTCTCG
This sequence comes from Rhizobium sullae, assembly GCF_900169785.1. Classification (GTDB taxonomy): domain Bacteria; phylum Pseudomonadota; class Alphaproteobacteria; order Rhizobiales; family Rhizobiaceae; genus Rhizobium; species Rhizobium sullae. The sequence goes on along the minus strand of NZ_FWER01000065.1, from coordinate 1,523 downwards.
ATAAGCAGGCTGCCAGGAAGGCTGTGCTGTCCGTGAAGACGGGCGACGCCACGCGCAAAATCGGGATCATTACTTTGCCGGTATTCTATGAGGATTTTGAAGCCAAGCGCAAAGGAGACAAGGATTACAAGAGCGCAAGCCGCGACGTCGCCAAACTTCTCGACGAACTGAAGCAGGAAAAGGTCGACAGTGTTCTCATTGACCTGCGCAACAATGGCGGCGGTTCATTGGACGAGGCGATTGATTTGACCGGTCTCTTCATCGGCAATGACCCGGTTGTTCAGCAACGCAGCAGCAACGGCAAGATCGAAGTCAAAAGCGCTGAGTTTGCAGCGCCTGTCTGGACAGGCCCGATGGGTGTCCTGATCAATCGCGGCTCGGCGTCGGCTTCGGAGATTTTTGCCGCGGCCATCCAAGACTACGGTCGAGGCGTGATCGTCGGCGAACCCAGTTTCGGGAAGGGCACCGTTCAAACCGTCATTGATCTTGACCAGATCGTTCACCACAGCAAACCCGAATTCGGGGAGCTGAAAGTGACGATTGCGCAGTTTTTCCGGGTCAACGGCGGGACCACGCAGCTGCGCGGCGTGAAGCCTGATATCAGCTTGCCGGGACTTTCCGATCCGACGAGCATCGGCGAGACCAGTTATGACAATGCGCTACCGTGGGCGCAGATCAAGCCCGCGAACTACGCTTCCGACGACACGGTCAAGACTTTGCTGCCGACATTGCAAAGCCGCCATGATGCGCGGGTTAAGGGTGATCCGGATTTCCAACGTCTGCTGCAAGACATTGCCGACCTCAAGGCGCAGCGCGAGAAAGGGGTTGTTTCCCTGAATGAAGCGGAACGTCGCAACGAAGCGACTGCTCGAAAGAATCGGTTCAAGGCTCGAGCGCAGGCAAGCGATGGCGAGGATCCTGGTGGAGATGATGGTCTGGAGGCAGATGAGCGCAGCCTGAGCGCTGCTATTGCCATCGAGAATGCCCGCAAGAAGGCAAAAGACGTCCTGCTGGACGAGGCCGCCGCGATTCTTGCAGACGAGACGGATTTGCAGGAACACGTCGGAGAGGCAGCCACAAAGCAATCGGGAAACGCGAACGGAAAATAAGTCACACCGACCGGGGCAGCGGTATGGGTAGCTTCGCAATCGTCAGGTCCGGGTTAGACGAATGGATGCCGGCGACTAATGTCATCAATCGATCTTCGGGCAGACGGGGAGGGGATTTACGAAGCAAGGCGGGATCGGCGATGCGCTCCGCGACCATCCACTTCACGGCGCGGCGAAGGCGTTCCGGCGTCCAGTCGAGCTGCTTGAGCACGTGAGCGATGTCGTCCCATGTGTGGTCCGGCCTCATGCGCCGGACGGTGGGAAGCCATTGGCTCGCGGAAGCGATGCGATCGCCGTAGGCGGCTTTCTGCGCGGCAGTCATTTTGGCCAACGCATCTGGGCGTTTTTCCCGGATCTCCGGGTTGCCAGGCAGCCGGCCGAGCGGAGCTCAATCTCCTGGGCCTCAGTCGCTTG